>NZ_CAXVJR010000002.1:0-474571 GCF_964259345.1 Paraclostridium bifermentans | reverse complement strand
CAATTCAATGTACTTGCAGGTTCTTTCGCTGGTGGTGAAGGTGATTATGTAGCTTTATTTGAGCCTACTGCATTAGAACTTGAAAAACAAGGTAAAGGCTATGTTGTAGCTTCTATAGGTGAAGAGTCTGGCCTTATACCTTATACTGCCTACTCTGCTCCTGTAAAATATATAGAGGAAAATAAAGATTTAATACAAAGCTTTACAAATGCAGTATACAAGGGCCAATTATGGATTCAAAATCACAGTCCAGAAGAAATAGCTGATGCTATAGAGCCTTTCTTTACAGATTTTAATAAAGAAGATTTAATATCTGTTGTTGAAAGATATAAATCTATAGACGCTTGGGCTCATGACCCTCTTCTTAAAGAAGATAGCCTTAATTTATTAATGGATGTTATGGAAGAAGCTAAGGAACTTGATAAAAAAGCTCCTTATGACAAAATAGTTAATACTGATTTTGCTAATGAAAGTATAAAAACGATAAAATAATATGTTCATTTAGTAACATAAATTTAATAAATTAATATAATAAAGTATATACTATTAATAGTGTATACTCTGGATTCGACCTTATATTCCTATTTATAGGCGAATACCGTTAAAGGAAAAAGCTTATCTATTTAGATAATCTTTTTCCTTTTTTAGTTTATTCTAGTATAATTTTATTATAGAGATAAATGGGGGTATTGAAATGAGAAAAATAGATGAAAGAGATATTATTTTTTCAAGAGCAAATTATAAAAAAGGAACACCTATATATGAAGATTATTATAAAAAAAATCCTCATAAAAAAAATTTGGATGATAGCATTAGATCTAGACCAAATATTTGCGGGGATGGTTCTATGACATATAATGAAGTTAATTCACCTATGGCATCTTCAGCATTTGAGTTTTTATCTGATATAACACATCTTTGTGAAGGTCACGTTAATGAAAAAAAAATAATTGCAAATAAAAAGACACTTTCTAAGCGTATAAAAGGATTAGCTTCTCATTATGGAGCTGATTTAGTTGGTGTTACAAAGCTTAAAGATTATCATTTTTATACACATAGAGGTCGTCATGAGGAAAACTACGGAGAAGAAATTAAATCTAATCATAAATATGCAATAGTATTTGCTGTTCAAATGGATAAAGATATGATTAATAGAGGTCCTATGCTCGCTGAAGTTGTAGAAACTAGTAAAGCTTATGTAGATACTGCTGTTGTAGGTATGATTCTTAGTTATTACATAAGAAGTTTAGGATATGATGCTAGAAACCACATGGATTCAAATTATTTATTAATGCCAGTACTAGTTGCAAAGGATGCAGGTTTAGGTAGTATAGGTAGAAATACATTACTTACTACCAAAGAATATGGTTCATGTATTAGGCTTGGAGTAGTTACTACTACCCTAGAACTTGAAGAAGATGAACCTGTTGATTTTGGTTTAGATGATTTTTGCAAAGTATGTAAGAAATGCGCTTATAATTGTCCTTCTACTTCACTCTCAACTGATACGGAAAAAGAAAATAATGATATTTATAATTGGACTATTGACGCTGAGTCATGTTATATAAAATGGAGATATTTCGGTACTGATTGTGGCATATGTATTGCTGTTTGTCCATTTTCTCAACAGCTAGACTCTATAAAAAATATAGATACGTTCAAAGACAATATTCCATTAATTTCAGAGGTATTAAAAGAATATACTAAAAAATTTGGTAAACGTCCATTCATTCCTGGAAATCCAAATTGGATGAGATAGTAAATAGCTAGATAAATAATATGTAAATATATTATTTATCTAGCTATTTAAATTCTTCTTCAAAACTTTCAGCATTTTGCAAAATGATTTTCACACCACCCTATAGCATTATTAATTTGAATATACTTATCTCTATATTTAATATATCCATTTAAAATACCTACAATTTGATTAAACTTAGACTTTAGAAATAACATATTATTAGCTTTTGTATAATTTATACTCGGTTTAAATTCTAAGTTTACTTCATCTGATTTTAAAGATTTTATATTTATTAAACCTTCATTATTAATATTATAAAATTTAATATCATCTTTCAGTTTGTATATTTTATCATCTATCTTGATACAATTTTCATTAATACCTATATTATCTGTATACTTAGAAGCTAAGTTAATAGATATATTAATATTATTTTCATCAATAAATCCACTGGTTATCCAATTCCAATTTGTTTGTCGTTTCCATACTCCTCGCCCATAGTCTATAAAGCATTTACAATCCCTTAAATCATATTTAACTTTTCCTATAGTTAATATACCTTCTGTTTTTAAATTCATATGTTTAGATGTATAATGAAAATAATCATAACCTAAAGGTATCACCATATTTAAAGATTCATAATCTAAATAGATTATTGATGTTATATCGATTTCCTTCCACTTTAAATCTATATTTAAATGATTTGAACTTCTTAATACATTTATAAATTTTTTTCTACCTTTAAAATGTGCATATGAATTTATTCTTTCATCTAAAATTATATATTTACTAAGAGGATATCTATAAATCCGATTTATATTCTGACAAGAATTTAAGTCATAAAAATCAACCTGTACTAAAGATGCATATCCCATATCTATAATTGCAAAGTTTAAAACAAAATCTTTATTCATCCATGTATAATTATTCCATATTTTTTTTTTGAAATGATTTTTATTTATTTTGCAATCTTTAAAAGGCACTGTATTCCATCCTATTGAGTACTCATTTAAATCTCCATTAATATGACAAATATGTCCATTATCTTTAACTTGCCTCATGCAATTCCCCCTTTTTGGATTATTATATTATTATATTATTATTGGTGCTGAATTGTTCTAAAATTTTTTCAAAAAAAAGGCCTATTTAAAAATAAGCCTTTTAATTATGCATTTTGATACATGTGTAATGCATCTATTCTTGCTATATATATATCTTTTTTATTAAATCCTATATATTTTGCATACTTTTCTATTTTTTCCTTTTCAAACTCAACTTCATAACCAAGATTCTCACTTATATTTTGAACATATTTATCCATAAGCTTTCCCTTATAATCATGCATACTGTAGCCTAAAAATTTAGTTAATCTATCTATTTCCTGATTAAAGTCTCCATCTTCTTTTATAAAAAATTCATATATATCTTCTCTATATGGATTTAAATTTATTATTTGTTTTATAACATAACATTCATTAGTTTTATCTATAAATCCATCTTTGTAGTTGTTAAATAATGCATTTGCTTTTACTATGCTATCTTCTTCTATATAAGAAGCAACTACATCCACTCCATTATCAATTAATGCATCTATAACCGCATAGTGTATATTAAAACAGTCTTCATATATTTTTTTGCTTAACTCATTTATTACTTTTTTATTTTGTAATGATTTTTGTGCTAGACTAATTTTTTTGTTTTGTATAAAAAGATCTTTAGATATGTTTTTAAAGTCTTTAGAATAGTTTAAATACTTATGGCAATAATTTTTTGTAAATAAATTTATATCTATGGTTATTATTCCATAGTTAACTACTATCTCTACTCCTTTTTTTACGCATCTTCCTATGTAGTCTTCTCCTAATTTTAAAGCTATGTTATTTATATCGTTGTGTGAATAGTTCTTATTAAATTCTTGTATAAATGTATCGTTATATATTTTAGCTTGTTCTAAAAATTCTTTTCTAATTTGATTATATCTAACTTTTTCTTCAGAAAATATAATTTTAGCACCATTTATATCAAATTCTTCAACCAAGTATATCCCCCCCAAAAAATCACTTTAAACGAATATATATATATTTTGATAAATGTCCCTCATTTCCCTTCTTAATATTTTAACTTAATATATATTTTTTCATAAAATTAGAACAAATTTAATTTTTAAGACATATTATTATAAATATCAACATTAATAAATTAGGTGATAGATATGAGCAATATATACACGTCAAGATTTTTCTTACAAGATGATGAGATAACAGATACTTGTTTACTAAAAATCCCTACTAATTGGCATAATAGAAAATATGAATATAAATGGGCTATGAACTTTGTTTCCAAAAATGATATTTGCTTAGATTCAGCTTGTGGAATTCCTCATCCTTTTAAATTTTACTTAGCTAGTGTGTGTGATAATGTTTATGCATTTGATATTTCTAAAAATATTAAAAACTACGATGATATTTTATCCTCTGTCTATAATTTTTTTGATGAAGAAGATTTTTTTAAGGTTACTGATTATATTTATAAAATAAATTTTAGTGAATCTAATTTAAATAGTTTACCTTATAATGATAGTTTTTTTTCTAAAATTTTTTGCATAGGAGTTATAAATTATCTATCTGATATAGATTTAATTTGCTGTTTAAATGAATTTTATAGAGTTTTAAAAAAAGGTGGATACTTAATAATAACTACAGACGTTCCTCCTACCCAAGTACCTAAATTAACTAGATTAATTGATGATATTGGATTTAATTTTGTAGGAAATATAGATATTACAAAGCCTAAGAATATTTATTCTTCTCCTTTTCCCTCTTGTAATAACTGCTTTCGAGTTTTAGTTTCTAAGTAATAAAAAATGATGTCTTATTTAAATAAGACATCATTTTTTATTACTTAACAGCTTCTAAAGCTTTTTCATAATTAGGTTCATTAGTTATTTCTTCTAAATACTCTACATATTTAACCTTATTATCTTCATCAACTACTATTACAGCTCTTGATACTAAACCTAACTCTTTTATGTATAATCCATAAGATTTAGAAAACTCTCTGTCCTTATAGTCTGAAGCTGTCACTACATTCTCTATTCCTGCATTTCCACACCATCTAGCTTGTGCAAATGGTAAATCCATTGATATAGTGTAAACTTTAACATCATCTAATTTAGATGCTTCTGTATTAAATTTTCTTACTTCCATATCACATACTGGTGTATCTAGAGATGGTACAGCAACTAAAATTCTTTTACCTTTAGTTTCACTAAATTTTATAGGACTTAAATCATTTCCTACAACTGTAAAATCTGGTGCTATATCTCCTACTTTAACTTGATTTCCTTCTAATGTTAGTGGTGCTCCTTGAAATGTAACTTTCATATCTATATCCTCCTAAAATTTTTCTCAAATTTATTTTTATCTTTAATGATAAATTTATACAAAATAAAAAGAGTATAAATTTATTATACTCTTTTTATACCCAAGCCTGATTTTGCTAAACGCTAATCTTTAAGCTTTATTGATTTTATTTTTCTATATGATTTACTATATTAGCATTTTCATCTATAATACCTTCTATTATAGGACTTTTACTTACCATAATAGTTGTAACCCCTGGTCCATGTCCTAAAGTTACACAGTCACTATGCACTATAACTCCTATGCTTACTGCACCCTTTAAATATCCTCGTCCATATGTATTATCACAATCTTCAAGAAGTACTATATCTCCAAATCTTAATTTATCTAGACCTAGTCTTTTTATTTCGTTAAAATCTGCAGTCATTATGTCATAATCTCCTGTGTATGCATTGCTTGAACCTATTCCTGATCCCATTAAATATGGTGGTACCTTTGCAACTACTGGAACTTGTATTTTACCATCTTTTTCAGTAATTCCTAGCTTTTCAAATAAATCCGGATCAATACTCATTACATGTACATCTTCATAATCTTTTAATTTTAATCCTTGTCCATATGCTTTGACCATTATCTTATCATCTATAGCTAGATTTTCTAGTGTGTCATCATCAAAGTGAACTAATACATGCTCTATTCCTCCATGCATCCCTGTAACATACCCTTTTGCACCTTTTGCGTCTCCACTAACTACTTTAGCTTCATTTCCTATACATGCAAATGTCATTAAAGCATTATTTTCTCTCTCATTTTCATTTCTTATAGATACACCTGGTTCTACATGATCTCCTGCTAATCCATATACACCGTCTCCAACTTTTACATTATATGATATTCCTCCTGTTGAAGGCAGTATAACTGGTTTTCCTTCGTGTGTAACTCTGTAACTTAGAGCTAATGGATGATGAATTTTTCCCTGTGCTGACCATTTTACAACTTTATCTTTATTAGTTTTTAACATACTTTATATCCCCCTTGTATTTTATCTCTAATAATTATATTTATTATTAATCAAAAAAATCCTTTAATAAATATTTATTAAAGGATTTTTCTTATATTAATTATTATGTTTTGCTTCTATTCTAGAGTTTACTTTTCTTCCAATCAAGAAAGAAGCTATAACAAGAGCAGATACAAATATAATTTTCATAGGACTTTGTAAGAATCCAGTTAAATCATTTCCTATATAACTTGCAACTAGAAACATTAGTATTTTTCCACTTACCATAGGAGGTATGAATGTGTAACTATCTTTCTCTGATATTCCACATGCTAATGTAACTAAGCACCCTGGTATAAAAGGACAAGAATATGCAATAAATAAAGTTGCAAATTCTTGTTCTTTAACCCATTTTATAGCTTTTTCAATCTTGTGATTCTCTATTTGTTTAAAAATTTTTAAATGGCCAAATTTACTCGATAATAAAAAAAGTAAGTATGTTCCTGTACAAGAACCTATTACTGATGCTAAAAGCCCAACTGCCCATCCAAGCATCATACTATTTGCAATAACAATTCCCATAAGTGGTAATGCAGGTATAAAACTCTCTAAAAAACTTGCAAATGTTCCTATTATAAATACTAATATGTAATTATCTCTAGCTAACGTAAATAATGTCTCTATATGCTCCATCCCAAAATCTCCTCTATATTATAAGTAAAGTATTTACTTAATTAAGTCTTATAAGTTACTACTATTTTACTCCTATTATTTTTTTATATCAATATCTATTACACAATTGTAATATAACTTATAATTTAATATTTTTAAATATATTAATATATCAAACTATAATTTTCTTAAATTTTTATAAATTTCTTTAAATTGCGACAATTTTTATTGACAATAATATTTTTATAAATTAATATGTATATTAGTAGTACATATATTTTTATATCCGGTTGAAACTTTGTAGAAGAGTTGCATATTTGCACGCCGAAGGAGTAGCACTCTCAGGCAATTTATTTTAAATTAGGACTGTAAAGTTGACGGAACTCTGGAGAGACCCATAACGGGCGCCGAAGGGGCAAGGCATTTTAGCTCAATCTCTCAGGCAAAAGGACAGGGATTATGTTTTTTGACATTTAAATCATTACTTAAAAGTTAGTATGTCAAATTGTATCAAACAACTCATTGTTTAATATCTTTTTTAATCTCCTGTCAATTAATTCATAAAAAATAAAAGGAGTGTTACATTATGAATTTAATTGATGTATTAAGAAGCATAAATAGCTTCATCTGGGGTCCCCCCTTACTTATTTTACTTGTTGGTACTGGTATTTTATTTAGTATTAAACTTGGATTCATACAAATTTCTAAATTACCAAAAGCACTTAAACTTATATTTAAAGCTGAAAATACAGGCTCAGGCGACATAACTAGTTTTGGAGCACTTTGTACAGCACTTGCTGCAACAGTAGGTACTGGTAATATTGTTGGCGTGGCTACAGCTATTAGCTCCGGTGGACCTGGTGCTTTATTTTGGATGTGGATTGCTGCATTTTTTGGAATGGCCACTAAATATGCAGAAGGTGTTTTGGCCATAAAGTATAGAATTACAGATGAAAATGGACAAATATCTGGAGGTCCAATGTATTATATAATAAACGGTATGGGTAAAAAATATAGACCTTTGGCAACTTTTTTTGCTATAAGTGGAATTTTAGTTGCTCTATTAGGAATAGGTACTTTCACACAAGTAAATTCTATTACAGATTCTATAAATGGTAGCTTCGGTATAGATCCTAGGATAACAGGAATATTTTTAGCAATTTTAGTTGCTATTGTAATATTTGGTGGACTACAAAATATATCTAATATTGCTAGTAAAATTGTCCCTACCATGGCAGTGATTTATATAGGAATTTGTCTTCTTATATGTATAACATTTATAAATCAAATTCCTTCAACTTTTATTTTAATAATTAAAAGTGCATTTTCTCCAACTGCAGCTATTGGAGGATTTTTAGGGTCTACTGTTTCAATGGCAATAAAAAATGGAATAGCTCGAGGGGTATTTTCTAATGAATCAGGACTTGGAAGTGCACCTATTGCAGCTGCAGCTGCAAAAACCAAATGGCCAGCTGAACAAGGTCTTATATCTATGACTGGTACATTTATAGATAGCTTAATAATATGTACTCTTACTGGATTTTCTATAGTGTTATCAGGCGTTTGGAAATCTGATTTAAATGGTGCTCTTATGACTCAAGAAGCATTTAAATCTGTACTTCCATTATTTGGACCTTTATTTTTGGCTATAAGTTTAAGCTTATTTGCATTTACAACCATACTTGGATGGAGTTATTACGGAGAAAGATGTTATGAATTTTTATTTGGAGTTAAAGGTATAAAAGCTTATAGACTAGTTTTTATCCTTATGGTTCTTTTAGGTTCATTCTTGAAGTTAGAAATTGTTTGGATAATAGCAGATATAGTAAATGCTCTTATGGCTCTTCCTAATTTAATAGCTCTAATAATTTTATCGCCTATAGTTATATCAGAAACTAACTTATACTTTAAACACCTAGATTCAAAAGTAACTATATCTAATTTAGAGATAACTAATTAATAAAAAATGACAACTTATATTAAGTTGTCATTTTTTATTAATTATATCATATACATATATCTTGCTTTCATCATAACTATCGCCTTGAATTGAATAAGCTAACTTATTTCCATCGCTAATATCTACATACGGTATACCTTTTATCATCGGAATAGTTCCTAACTTTGAAAAATCTACTTTTTTATTATATGAATTTATATCATATACATCTATAGTACTTTCATTATTTCCTGTATAATAAACCGTAATTAATTTACTTTTATCCCTACTTAAATGCATTTCATCTAAATGTATACCTTTTATAATTTCTTTTGTCCCATTCTCTAAATTATATAGATATAAATGTTTTTCAGAATCATTGATGCCTTCTACAATTAAATGTTGATCATCTATAACTTCGAAGTCATAAATATATTTTATGTCCGACATACTTTTAGTTGTATTGTCATTCAAGTTATATATACAAATTTCACTTTTAGGTACACTCATAGTGTACATCTTTGTTGCATCTTGAGAAAATTCAATCTTACTTATATACCCTTGATTTTTTAAGTTATATGTTTTTATTACTTTACCTTCATCTATGCTATATTCAAATAATTGTCCTTTTCTTATTCCATAAAAACCACTGCTATCAGGTAGCCACCTTAACAATTCAAAATAATATCCTAAGTTGATTTTACTATTATCTTCCATATTGTAAATTATACTACTCACATCTTGTTTTTTATCTGTATTTTTATAGTCTAATGTATCATAAACAATCAAATCTCTAGATGGAGATATACTTCCTGTGTTATATACTATATCATAGTCTTCACTTAAACTTTTTATATTATCTATAGTATTATCATCCGGATCTATTTCATATATTTTTATTTCAGACTTATTTTCATATATACTATTGCTTATTGCAATTAATTTATTTCCATCAAACTTTAAATCAACAATGTAATCATTTATAGGTATTTCTGAATTAATTTTTATAGATTCATGCTTATTTACATATTCACTTTTTTTGTAATTATATGTTTCTATATCTAAATTTACATTTTTAGTGTATTCTTTACTGGAATACACACTTATATATATAATAAGTGAAAGTATTCCTACAATAAAAAGTAAAAGTATTATATTCTTTATATCTTGCTTTATGTTTTTTAGCATTATATATCTCCTTAACTTATTGTAGGAAGCTTTATAGAAACTTTTGTTCCTTTATTGACTTCACTTCTTATATTTATTTCTCCATTGTAACTTTCTACTATAGATTTAACAATAGCAAGTCCTAATCCTGTACTTCCCAACTCTCTAGTTTCACTTTTAGATACCCTATAAAAAGGTGATAATATATTTTCTATTTCGCTTTCATCAATTCCTTCTCCAGTGTCTATAACCGAAACATCTACATATTTACCATCATTGTATGCATTTACATATATAGTAGAGTTTACTCTCCCATATTTAATTGAGTTATCTATTAAGTTTATTATTATTTCCTTTATTTTATCTTCATTAGCTATTATCTTTATATCATTTTCTATATCATATTCTATAATCATATTGTATTTTTTAGCTTTGTAAGTCATATCTTCACACATGTTTTTTATAATACTAGATATATCTAATTTTTTTAATTCATAATCAAAGTTTTTATTACTGTTTTTAGATATATCTAAAAGTTGAACTATCATTCTATTTAACCTATTAGACTCTGATATAATTCTATTTATACCTTTATTAAAAAACTCTTTATCTGTAAATTGATTATCTTTTATAATCTCACTATATCCAATTATAGTAGTCATTGGAGTTTTAAGTTCATGAGTTACATTATCAAAAAACTTTTTCTGTTTTTCAGATAGCTCTTTTAAATTGTCTCTATCATTTTCTATAGTTTTTATTTGGGTATTTATAGTATTTAGCATAAGCTTAAAATCTGAAGCGAGTATTCCTAGCTCATCTTCAGATTTTATATCTATATTAACATCAAAATTTCCATTGGTTACTTCTTTAGTTTTATTTGCTAACTTCTTAATAGGTAAAGTTATTTGTTTTGATATAACATAAGCTATTATCATACTAAAAGCAAATATTGCAATAGAAAATATAAGAGTGTTTTTAATAAATGACGTTGTTTGTTCAAACAACGGTGTATAATCACTTACAAATCTTATCATTCCTACTAGATTATCATCTTTTTTAATAGGGTATGATACATATACTAAAGCTTTATTATTTTTATACTCTATGGTATATGATAATTCTCCATTTATTGCATTTTCCATATCCTCAGTAAACTTTAACCAGTTTTGTCTTTTAGTCTTTGGATATATAAGCCTACCTTTATTATTATATATATATACCGTTTTATCTAACCTATATGTTAGATCTCTTGATATATCATTGCTTTCTGCTACAAATGCAATTTTATTAAATTCCATTTTGTTTAGCCTAAAATACTGCTCTAAATAAAGATTTATACTTTTTGTAGTTTCTTTTATTTCATTCCCTATTAAATACTCTACTATTTTATTAAGAGATGAATTACTATATATTACTATAGAAAATATAACAAAAAATATTATAACCAAGAAAAACATCATTATTTTATTAGTTATAGAATTATTCATATTTATATCTTATTACTAGATAATTTATACCCTGTTCCTATAACTGTTTCGATACAATTATAATCTCCAAGTTTTTTTCTAAGTCTTTGGATATGAGTATCTACCGTTCTACTTTCACATTCAAAATCAATTCCCCATATACTATCTAGTAATTGGGCTCTAGTTAATACTACGTTTATGTTATCTATAAAATATAAAAGGAGTTCATATTCTTTACTAGTTAAATGTATAATTTCATTATCTGCTCTTACTTTCATTTCTTTTTTATTTACTTCTAATCCATTTTCTAATTTTACTAACTCTATGTCTGACTTAATATTATCTGCTAGTAAATTTATTCTTCTAAATATAGACTTGACTCTAGCTATAACTTCTCTTATATTAAATGGCTTAGTTATATAGTCATCTGCACCTAATTCTAATCCTAAAACTTTATCTATTGTATCAGACTTAGCTGTCAACATTATAATTGGTATAGAATATTTTGTTGTTACTTCCCTACATATATCTAACCCATTCATATCAGGCAGCATTAAATCTAATATTATCAAGTTAGGCTTAAAATTCGATATAAATTCAAGTGCATCTGAGCCTGTACCTGCTATTTTAGTCTCATACCCTTCTTTTTTTAAAGAATATGATAGTATATCTGATATGTTTTCTTCATCTTCAACTATTAATATTTTTTTCACTTTTATATCCTTCTTTCATTTATAAAGAATCTATATTTATTCCTTCTATAAATATTTGATGCCATAAACAGAATATAAATATTGTCCATACTTTTCTTGAGTTATCCTTTGTTCCTTTTATATGCTCATCTAATAAGTTTATTGCATATGCTTTATTTATAAGATCATCTGTTTTTGAATTATTTATAGTATTTCTTACATAGTTTCCTAATTCATCTTTTAACCACACTCTTATAGGTGTTGGGAATCCTAATTTTTTCTTTTCTACCATATGAGGTGGAACAACATCTTTAAAAGCTTCTCTTAATAATACTTTAGTGTTTTTGCTGCTTATTTTTTGATCTAGTCTTAAGTTTTTAGCAACATTAAATACTTCTTTATCTAAAAATGGAACTCTAAGTTCTATAGATGATGCCATTGACATCTTATCTCCTTTAAGAAGTATATCTCCTTCTAACCAAGTGTTTATATCTATATCTTGCATTGTTGTTACATAGTCATAATTTTTCTTTTCACAATCTTTATATAATCCACTTAAAAGATTGCTATATGTGTTATTAACATCATAATCTTTAATTATACTCTTTACCTCATTATTTTCAAATATCTTCGCATTTCCTATATATCTTTTATTTAATGGTGTTGTAGCTCTTAGTAAATAATTTTTCCCTCTTAATTCAGGTAATTTAGTAAATATCTTATTTAAAGTTTCATTTACTCCATTAGATAATCCTAAAAATGGCTTAACACTATTATATTCTTTATATATATTGTAACCTGCAAAAAATTCATCAGCACCTTCGCCTGATAAAACAACTGTTACATGTTTTCTAGCTTCTTTAGATAAGAAATATATACCAACACAAGACGGATCTGCTAATGGATCATCTAGACTGTATATAACTTTTGGTAATGCCTTTATATAATCATCTTGGCTTACTCTTATTTGTATATTTTCTATTCCTAGTGCATCTGCTGTTTTTTTAGCTACTGTTAACTCATTATATCCATCTACTTCAAAACCTACAGAGAAAGATTTTATTTTAGGATTTATTTTAGACGCTAAACTAGCTATTATAGTCGAGTCGATACCGCCTGATAAAAATGTACCTACCTCAACATTAGATATCATATGATGCTTTACTGAGTCATTTAATATGTTGTACACATCTTCTTTTGTTATGTCTTTTTCATGTTTAAAGTTAGCTTCAAAATATTTTTCAAATTTTATTTCATTATTCTCTATAGTAAAACATGTCCCATTAGGAACCTTTTTTATACTATCTACCATAGTTTTGTAATTAGGTACGTATTGGAATGATAAATAATTTTGTAAGCTTTTATTATCTACGTTTTTGTCTTCTACTAATGGCATTAATGATTTATACTCAGATGAAAATGCTATATAATTTTCATTTTCAGTATAATAAAGCGGTTTTATTCCAAAGTGATCTCTTGCACCGAATATAGTATTTGTTACTTCATCATAAATTACAAATGCAAACATACCTCTTAAATCTTTTACAGCTTCTTTTTTATTTTCTATATATGAAGTTAATAAAACTTCTGTATCTGAATCTGTTGAAAATTCATATCCTTTTTTTATAAGGTCTTCTCTTAATTCCTCGTGGTTATATATTTCCCCATTAAATATTATCGTATTTTGATTTTTATTAAATGGTTGATGTCCATGAGCTAAATCTATTATACTTAATCTCTTAAATCCAAATCCGACATTATCTTTTGTAAAATAACCTGTATCATCTGGTCCTCTATGATTTATCTTATCAGTTAACTCCTCTAATAAATTTTTATCTATATTTCCTTTTTTATTGTATATAAATACATGTCCACACATAAAGTTTCTCCTTTTGTCATAAATATATCTTATTCTACTTTTTCCTAAGTTATATCACAAATTATAACATTAAAATGTTACAATTTCGTTACATATATGTAACAAAATTGAAAATTCAACAGTACGACTTCTTGCAAAAAAAAACTAGAGAATATTCTCTAGTTTTGTTTTCTTAATTGTGTTTTATATATAAACTCAATTATTCTGCTATAGTTACGTTAGCAGCTTGAGGTCCTCTTGCACCTTCAACTATTTCAAAGTTAACATTTTGACCTTCTTCTAATGATTTAAATCCATCTCTTTGTATAGCTGAGAAATGTACGAATACGTCATCTCCACCTTCTACAGATATAAATCCAAATCCTTTTTCATTGTTAAACCATTTAACTGTTCCATTCATCATCTTGGAATCCTCCTAAAACCTTGTTACTAAAATTAACATTTATTAATGCTAATTCTAGTTTATCATAATTACACATACATTACAACGTTTTTTCTATTTATTTCTAACAAACTTCCTCTACTTCTTCAAATTGACTATTATATAAAGATGCATAGAATCCATTAGCTTTTAACAACTCTTCATGATCTCCTTGTTCCACTATATCTCCATCTTTCATAACAAGTATTAAATCCGCATCTCTTATTGTTGATAGTCTGTGTGCTATGATAAAACTTGTTCTTCCTTCCATAAGATTTTCCATAGCTTTTTGAATTAATATTTCCGTACGAGTATCTACTGAACTTGTTGCTTCATCTAGTATAAGTATCTTAGGATCTGCTAATATAGCTCTAGCAATAGTTAAAAGTTGCTTTTGACCTTGTGATACATTATTAGCTTCTTCATTTAACTTCATGTTATATCCATCTGGAAGAGTTTTTACAAAATGATCAGCATGTGCCGCTTTTGCTGCCTTTATAACTTCTTCATCGCTTGCATTAAGTTTTGAATATCTTATATTTTCCATTATAGTTCCATTAAATAACCATGTATCTTGAAGCACCATTCCAAATAAACTTCTTAAATCACTTCTATTAAAGTCATTTATATTATTTCCATCTATTAGTATTGCTCCTTTATTTACATCATAAAAACGCATCAATAGTTTTACTATTGTAGTTTTTCCAGCTCCCGTTGGTCCAACTATAGCAACTTTTTGTCCAGCTTTAATTTTAGTTGTAAAGTCATTTATTATTATCTTATCTTCTGAGTATCCAAAGTTTACATTTTCAAATTCAACATTTCCTTCTATTCCTTTGGTACTTATAGGATTTTCAACATTTTGAACTTCTTCATCTTCATCTAAAAATTCAAAAGCTCTTTCTGCCGCCGCTGCCATTGATTGCATTATATTTGCAACTTGAGCAGTTTGTGCTATAGGCTGATTAAAGCTTCTTACATATTGTATAAAAGAAAGTATATCTCCAACTTCTATAGTCTTTTTAATTGTAAAATATCCGCCTAACATAGATACTAAAACATATCCTATATTACCTATAAATGTCATCATCGGCATCATCATACCTGATAAAAATTGAGACTTCCATGCTGATTCATAAAGTTTTTCATTTAAATTATTGAATTCATTTATAGATTCAGTTTCTCTATTAAATGCTTTTACAATATTGTGTCCTCCATAAACCTCTTCTACTTGACCATTTACATGACCTAAGTATTCTTGTTGAGATTTAAAGTGTCTCTGAGATTTTTTTACAATCGTACCTATTACTATCATAGATAAAGGAAGTATCAATAATGAAACTATAGTCATTTGCCAACTTATAGATATCATCATTATTAATACACCTATTACTGTAGTAACAGAAGTTATAATTTGAGTCATAGTTTGATTTAAATTTTGACTCAAAGTATCTATATCATTAGTAACTCTAGATAAAACTTCTCCATGAGTTCTTTTATCAAAATATTTAAGTGGCATTCTATTTATTTTTTCAGATATCTCTTTTCTTAGTCTATAAGAAACCTTTTGAGATATTCCTGATGTTATAAATGCCTGAACATATGAGAATAGCGCACTAATTATATAAAGAGCTAAAAGTCCACCTAAAACTTTTCCTATATAATCAAAGTCTATTCCTCCATTTCCTTCTCCACTTATCTTTCTTATTAACCCTTCAAAAATTTCTGTTGTAGCATTTCCTAATATTTTAGGCCCAACAATAGAAAATGCTGAACTTCCTATTGCAAATATTACAACTATTAACATCGATATTCTATATGGTTTTAAATAGTTAAAAAGTTTTTTCATAGTACCTTTAAAGTCTTTTGCTTTTTCAGTACCTTTCATTCCACCCATAGGCCCTCTAGGTCCTGGACCCTTTGGAGCACTCTTTGAATTACCCATTTGCAAGTTCCTCCTTTGAAAGTTGTGATAGGGCTATCTCATTGTAAACTTCACAGTTTTTAAGAAGCTCATCATGTTTTCCTATTCCTACAACCTTACCTTGGTCTAAAACTACTATTTGATCTGCATTTATTATAGTACTTATTCTTTGTGCAACAATAAGCACTGTTGCATCTGTAGTTTCTTCATTTAATGATTTTCTAAGTGCTGCGTCCGTTTTTAAATCTAGAGCAGAGAAACTGTCATCAAATATATATATTTCTGGATTTTTAGCTATTGCTCTTGCTATTGAAAGTCTTTGTTTTTGACCTCCTGAAACATTAGTACCACCTTGTGCTATTTCACTTTCATATTTTTTAGGTTTAGTGTCTATAAATTCACTAGCTTGAGCTATATTAGCTGCTTTTTTAATTTCTTTATCACTTGCATCTTCTTTTCCATATTTTAAGTTAGAACTAATAGTTCCTGAGAATAAAACACCTTTTTGAGGAACATACCCTATTCTATCTCTTAATTCATATTGGCTAACATCTTTTACATTTATACCATCTACTAAAATCTCACCTTCTGTAGCATCATAAAAACGTGGTATTAAATTTATAAGTGTTGATTTACCAGCCCCTGTACTTCCTATAAAAGCAGTAGTCTGACCTGGTTTTGCAGTAAATGATATATTACTTAAAACATCTTCTTCTGCATTTGGATATTTAAAGCTAACATTTTTAAATTCAACAACACCTTTTTTATTGTCATTAAATTTCTTAGTTTCTTTTTTATCTTTTATAATTAAATCTGTTGTTAAAACTTCATCTATACGATCCATAGAAACTACTGCACGAGGTAGAATCATAGATACCATAGATATCATTAAAAATGCCATTATTATTTGCATTGTGTATTGAATAAAAGCCATCATATCTCCAACTTGCATACTTCCTGAATCTATACTGTGACCTCCATTCCATACAATTACCACAGTTATAACATTCATTATAAGCATCATAGTCGGCATCATCATAGACATTGCTCTATTTACAAATAAATTAGTTTTCATTAAATCAGTATTTGCTTTGTCAAATCTTTTTTCTTCATATCTTTCTGTTCCAAATGCTCTTATTACTAGCATACCTGTAAGCATCTCACGAGTAACTAAGTTAACTTTATCAATAAGCTTTTGTACTGATTTGAATTTAGGCATAACTAATGCAAATAAAAGTAAAACTACAGAAAGTATTGCAAGAACAGCAACTCCTATTATCCAAGCCATTGAAGTATCTGTGTTTAATACTTTTATAACTCCACCTAAAGCAAGTATTGGGGCATAAAATACAATTCTTAATAACATAACCATTAACATCTGAACTTGTTGTATATCATTTGTACTACGTGTTATTAATGATGCAGTTGAAAATTCATCCATTTCCTTATTGGAAAAAGATACCACTTTTTCGAATACACCTTTTCTTAGGTCCCTACCAAGTTTAGCAGCAACTCTGGCTCCTAAATATCCAACAGCTACTGTAGCAACCATACTTATTAGCGCTATACCTAGCATTATAGCTCCTGTTTTAAATATATAGTTAGTTTGCATTTTATCTACATCAATACCTATAGCTTTATATTCATTTTTAACATAGCTAATAGCACTTTGAGTTACCATACTTTCTGGCATATCATCTATTTTTTCTTCAAACTTATCTTTCAGTTGATCGAAAGATTCCTTAGGCATAGATTTGAATACTTCCATAACATCCATATTAGGGTTCACTGGCATACCTTCAGGTGTTATTTCTTTTATTATTTTTTCTTCATTTTGTTCTATTCCAGAAACTACTAGCATAGATTTTCCAAATATCTTATTTAATTTATCTATTTCTTCTTTGTTCTTTGTATTTAATTCATAAATTCTTTCATCTACTTTACTATCTTTATATTCACCTTTATCAAGCAATGTATAATTATCCATTACTTCCTTTTTATCTTTTTCATCCATAAACATAGTAAGTTTATTTAGTTGACTTTCTCTTATAGCTTTTGGGACTGCATTTTCAACTCCACTTTGTTGTATCCCAACATTTACTATATCAGATGTATAGTCTGGCAAAGATAGATCACATATTGCTTGTATTGTCAAAAGACCTACTATAAGCAATACAGAACCTACTGAATTTCTTAAATGTTTAATAAGCTTAATCATTTCGTTCTTTCTCCCTTTATAGATATTAATTAGTTATGTTTTTATAATCATTATATTTTTATAATAATTATAAGTCAATAACTTTTTTAAATTGTATAAAATATTATTTTAGTTTATAATAGTAATATCATTATATATTAAAGGAGTTTTTACATGAATAATATAGACTTGACTAAAGTTTCAGATGAATTATTTCACTTGCTTATGCAGTTAAATAGTAAAGTTTTTAATCACGATAAAATGGTTAAATGTTCTCCATTACCACCTTCTCATGTTAAAGTTATTTTTTACCTATTTAACAATGGTTCATCATCTATATCTGATATAGCTTCTATGCTTGCTATATCTAAACCAAATATGACACCTATTATAGATAAACTTATCAAAGAGGATTTAGTCTATAGAAAAGAAGATCCTAATGATAGAAGAAAAATTAGAATAGATTTAACTGAAAAAGCTCATAATCTAGCTTTAGAACATAAGAAGAGACTTAAAGAATCTCTACTTTCTAAAATATCAACTCTTTCTGAAGAAGATTTATTTAAAATGAGTGATTTAGTTTCTCAACTTACTAATATCATTGTTAAATTAGATTAAAAAAGAACTCGTATGAGTTCTTTTTACTTTACTTTAACAGGTAAAATTATTATAAAGTTGCTTCCTTTTCCAGGTTCACTTTCAACATATATATTACCTTTATGAAGTTCTATAATTTGTTTTGTTATCGTAAGACCTAATCCACTACCGCCTTTTACTTCTGCATTTGCATCTATTACTTGATTAAATCTATCAAATATAGATTTATGATATTTTTCTTCAATTCCTATTCCATCATCTTTTATACTAATCATAACTTTACTATCTAAATCTTTTATTGTAACTTCTATTTTACCTCCACTAGGAGTGAATTTAACAGCATTTCCTATTAAATTTACTATACATCTTTCTATTTCATGACTGTCACACTCTATGACCTTTTCTTCTATTTCTGGATCTATAATTAATTCTATTCCTTTATTTTCTATATAATCTCTTAATCCTAACACCGTTTCTTCAACTATATATACTATATCATAACTTCCTAAATGAACTATGTACTGAGCGTTTTGTAGCTTTGTACTATCAATTATATTATTTATTAAATTTAAAAGACGCTTTGAATTTTTATCTATCACTGACATATAATGATTTATTTTTTCTCTACTAATTCCATTATCTTTTTTATTTAATTCTGCTACAAGTTGATGTGTTCCATTTATAACATTTAGTGGCGTTCTTAATTCATGCGATAAGTTTACAAAATAATTATTTTTATTTCTTTCTAATCTTATAACTTTATTTAAAAGCCTATTGCTTTTTTCCATTTCTTCTCTTAACTGTCTTGTTCTCTTTTCAACAAGATAATCCAATCTTTTAACTCTGTTTCTATTTCTATAAAAAAAGAAAATTCCAAGTAATATATATAGTAATAATGCTATATTACTTTTTAAAAAATGTTTCTCAATTGTGAAGTTTACACTACTTTCATCACTAAAACTTCCGTCATAATTTCTAGCAACTACTCTAAATGTATAATTACCTGGATCTAAATCACTGTATATCACATTATTAGTATCAGATAAATTCCATTCTTCTTTTTTATGTGGCATAAATTTATTTATTTTAGATTCTAGCTTGTAATAATATTGAGTTTTTTTAGCATTATTGTACGATGTTAAAAAAAACTTGATACCTATAGTATTTTGACTGCTTTTAAATTTCTTATTTTCTATATTTTTATACTTTTTTCCATCTACATTAAATTCATCAAACTTAACCTCAGCTTCAAAGTCAGATTTTTTTATATCTTTTGGATAAAAAACATTAAGTCCATTAATTCCTCCAAAAAAAAACTCTCCTTCATTATTTTGGTAAGCTGCATTTCCATTAAATTCATTCCCTTGTAATCCATCTGTAATTCCTAATGATTTAAATTTATTAGATTTTAAATCTAATTTGGATATTCCAAAATTTGTGCTAACCCAAGGATTACCTTTTTTATCAAATAGTATCCCATAAATTGTATTATTAGGTAGTCCATCCTTTTTAGTGTATACATTAAAACTTTTATCTTTTATATTAAATTTGTTTAGTCCATACCTTGTTCCTATCCACACATTTCCACTTTTATCTTGTTTTATATCTTTTATGCTATTACTACTAATACTATTGTTACTATTAGAATTATTTTTGTATACTATACCTTTTCTTGTTTTTAAATCTAATTCTAACATACCACCTTCTAAGAAAAATCCAATATACATTTTTTCATTATCACCTTCACATATAGATGAAATATATGTGTCATTGGTATTATATTTTTCTAATACACTTGTAAAATCTTTTATTTTATCATTTTTAGTATTTAATATACTAAGTCCATCAATTGTACCTATCCATAAATTTTTGTTTTTGTCTAAGTATAATTCTTTTATATTATTGTTAGCTATATTATCTTCCTTAAATAATTGCTTAACTTCTTTCGTATTTTTATTTATTATATTTAGCCCATTATTAGTTGCAATATATATTATATTTTCATTTCCCACTATATCATTTATTGAATAATTGCTTAATTTATAAATATCATTTTTTTTATCTACCCTTATTACTTTATCTGTTTGTCTATCAATTATATTTAATCCTTTAGAGTTTGTGCCTATCCATAAAAGACCTTCATTATCTTCATATATTCCTTGTATTAAGTTATCATTTATAGAATTTTGGTCAAAGGGATCTGTTTTGTAGTGCTGTATATGGTTATCTGGATCAAATATACTTATTCCAGCATAAGTACCGACCCACATTAACCCACTTTTATCTTCTATAATACTAAATGTATCATCATCTGCTAAACTATTTTTATCATATACTTTATTATTATAAGTTATAAATCCATCATCAGTATATTTTGCTAAACCTTGATCAGTGCATATCCACATATTGCCCCTGCTATCTTTTAACATATTTCTTACATAATTCCCCGGTAGTGAGTTTCTTTCACTAGAACTATTTTTAAACCTTCTTATTTTATTGTCTTTTAAATTTATTTGACTTAATCCTGAATTGCTAGTTCCAACCCATATATATCCTGATTTGTCATAATATACTTTATATATATTACTTTCACTTAAAGAGTTTTTTCCCCCATTTTCATATATATTTATTCTTTTTTTTAAATTTTTATCGTACTTATCAACTCCATTTTTAGTTCCTAGCCATATATTGCCCTCATTATCTTCTGTTAAGGTATTTATCACTTGACTTGTAAGTTGATTTTCCTTTTCTAAAACTCGTTCAAACTTATCTTGATTTTCATTGTATATATTTAACCCTCCAGATGTTGCTACTATTACTCTACCATCATTAGTAACCAATATATCACCTATGTTATAGTGAGATAAATTTCCTTTATCAGGTGAATCTAAATAATTTGTAATTTTATCATCTTTTACGTTAATTTTACTTAAACCGCTTGCTGTTCCTACCCATATATTACCTTTATTGTCTTCTTTTATATCTACTATATAATTATTTACTATACTATTTTGAGAATTCCCTTCATATGAATATACTTTAAAATCATATCCATTATATCTATTTAGACCATCATTCGTACCTATCCATATATATCCATTACTATCTTGATATAAGGTCTCTGCCGATCCTTGTGATAATCCATCTTCTATAGTTATATTTCTAAAATTTATATTATCATAGGCGTATACTAAATTAGAATTAGCTATAATCAATATATTTACCCAAAAAAATATAGCTAATATATTTAGCAAATTTATTCGTTTCATAATAAAGCCTCCATTTTAAGCTATTATATATTATTTTTATTATGACCAATATTATACTATATTACTAAATTATTAACTATATTTTTTGTCGTATATTGTCTTTTATATATTAAATTTTTTTAAATTTTACATAAAAATACCTATAAGCTATCTTAGCTTATAGGTACTAATTATCTATTTTACCGATATAGCACTTACAGGACATCCTTCTTGCGCTTCTAATGTACTTTCTTCTAAATCAGCAGTTATATCACACTCTTTAGCAACTGCTAATCCATCGTTATCCATATCAAATATCTCTGGACATATTCCTGTACATGCTCCACACCCTATACATATATCTTTATCTACAAATGCTTTCATTTTTATTGCCTCCAATTTTAGTAAGTATTATTTATGCTAGCATTTATTATTTACCCGTTAATTTTAACTTTAAAACAATAAATTTCAATTTAATAATTTTTAACTTTTTAATTGAATATGTGTTATAAAGTTTTTTTATGTCTTATCTTAGTGAACAAGTTTTTTGTTATTTTCATA
Source organism: Paraclostridium bifermentans (assembly GCF_964259345.1). Classification (GTDB taxonomy): domain Bacteria; phylum Bacillota; class Clostridia; order Peptostreptococcales; family Peptostreptococcaceae; genus Paraclostridium; species Paraclostridium bifermentans_B. The sequence goes on along the minus strand of NZ_CAXVJR010000002.1, from coordinate 451,705 downwards.
TTATATATAGTACTTTAAGTACAATTATATTTTTTAGGAGGTTATTATGGTAAAAAAAGTTTTTCTTGATCCAGGTCATGGAGGTAACGATAGCGGTGCTGTTGGTGTTAATAATTTATTAGAAAAAAATATAAATTTATCTGTAGCTAAAAAAGTATATGATATTTTAAAAAAACAAAATCTCGACGTCCGTTTAAGTAGAAGTGACGATTCTACTATTTCTTTAAATTCTAGAACTGAAGCTGCTAATAAATGGGGGGCCGACTGTTATATTTCTATTCACTGTAACTCATTTAATACCACAGCTCAAGGCATAGAAACTTTTAGTTATTCTACTAAGACCAATGATTTGGCAAATCATATCCATAATGAGATATTAGATTCTAAAATTTATACTAAAAATAGAGGACTTAAAACTGCAAACTTTTATGTATTACGAAAGAGTAGTATGCGCTCTTGCTTAATAGAACTTGCATTTATAGATAATAATGAAGACTCTAAACTACTTATAGATAAGCAAGATAGTTTTGCTTTATCCATAGCGATTGGTATATGTGAATACTTAGGAGTTAAATTTACACCAACTCCTGAAAAACCTTCTTCAACTCCTCAACCTCCTGTTATAGATTCCAATACATTTTATAGAGTCGTATGTGGATCTTTCAACAATAGAGTTTATGCTGAGGAAATCATTGAAAATTTAAAAGCTAATGGATACGATGCTTTTATAGATATTTTCAAAAAATAATTTAAAAGGGTATCTATTTTTAGATACCCTTTCCAATTTCATTTATTCTATATTTATAGGAACCATTATATTTACATTTTTACTTTTACTCCATGTTTTATAATCTTTAATTAATCTTCCATTTATATTGATATATGTAATTATAACTTCTTCTTGATTTTCATTTTCTAGTACGTTGCTATTTAACATTTTATTTATGTCTAAATAGTTTTTTATATTATAGTTTATTATATCAATTTCATCTTTTGATAAATTTTGATCATATTTAATTTTTATTCTATCTCTTATATTTATATTCTTATGCTCTTCTTTTACTATAATTTCACTAGACTTCTCAAAAAGCAAATCATAATAAGTATACGATTTTATAATATTTGTATATGTTGCTAATATAATAACTGTAATAATACACACTTTTAAAATTTTCATGTTACGTTCACCTCTGAAAATATTTTTAATTTAGTGTGTGTATTTTTATATTTATTATTTAAATTTTCTTTTTTTTGTAACTGTATCTTTATCTAATAATTTTAAAACTATAAAGTCAGCTATTTCTAAAGTTATTAGTATTAAAAATAATTTTTGATTATTTATAAGTGTTAATACATATAGTATAGGGGTTGTTATAATTGTAAAAAAACCTAGTTTAGCTAATTTTTCTGATTTATAATCTCTATCTTCATATGGTTTTAATAACTTATCAAACAATATATCTATATCTATATTTTTAGCTATTATTAATAAATTTAACAGTTTGTCTATTACAACCACTATCCAAAATATATTACCAAAATAATCATATAATATTGTATAAGTAGGGATATATAAAACTTCTCTCCACAAAATTAATCTTAATAAAATTTCATCATATTTACTACTCATAAGATTATACTCCTTTTTAAATTTCATAAATTATATTATAGTATAATTTTGTATAATAATTCAAATTTATTTGCTATATGAATACTTTTGAATTATATTTAATTTAGTGTTATACTATAAATCTAATTTAGAAATAATTATATAAAAAAGGAGTAAAAAATGAACAAAACTAAAGACATAAATTTAGATTCAAATTTAGTTAAAGCATTACAAAAACAAGGTATCAACAACTTAAACAAAGTTCAATCTCTTGTTTTTGAGGATATAAAAAAACATAACGATTTAATAGTACAAGCTCAAACAGGAAGTGGTAAAACTTTAGCATACTTACTACCTTTATTTTCGAAGATAGATTCTACACAAAGAGAAACTCAAGTTATGGTTTTAGCCCCAACACATGAACTTGTTATGCAAATTGTGGACCAAATTAAGCTACTTTCTCAAAATTCTAATATGAATATCACTACATTACCTTTAATGGGTGAAGTTAATATACAAAAGCAAATAAAAAATATAAAATCTACTAAACCACATATAGTTGTTGGTACAACTGGTAGAATACTTGACTTAATAAAACAAAGAAAGTTAAAAGTTCACAACGTAAAAACTATAGTTTTAGATGAAGCTGATAACTTAATTAGCGGAAAAAATTTAAATACTGTAAAAGATATAGTCAAGTGTACATTAAGAGATAGACAAATTCTAGCATTCTCAGCTAGTACTAATGACAAATGTATAGATGTGTTAAAATCTATAATGAAAGATCCTAAAGTATTAAGATCTACTCCAAAAATAAGTGTTAATAAAAATATAAATCACATGTATTTATTAGGTGATGTAAGAGATAAATTTAAATTACTTAGAAAATCATTAGCTGCTGTTAACCCTAAAAAAGCTATTGTGTTTGTAAATGATGAAGATAGCATAGAAATTATAAATGCTAAATTAAACCACCATAATAGAAACGCTGTGTGCATATATGGAAAAATGAGTAAAGAAGATCGAAAGAATGCTTTATATAAATTTAAAACTGGTAAAGCTAATGTATTAGTTTCATCAGATTTATCTGCAAGAGGTCTTGATATAAAAGATATAACTCATGTTTTCAATTTAGACTTCCCTGTTAGTAGTAATGAGTATGTTCATAGAGTTGGAAGAACTGCAAGAGGAGAAAATAAAGGTGATGCTATATCTATAATAACACCTAAAGAACTTGGTTCTATAAGAGTTTTATCTAAAGAGTTTAATATAAATATAAAACAAAAAGATTTATGCGAAGGAAATTTAATAGATTTTAAAAAGTAAAAACCCTCAATAATTGAGGGTTTTTTGCTATCTATTTTTTTTCATATGTTGATAAGCTTTTAAAGTTCCCATTTTTGAGTGGTCAAAAGTAAGTCCCCCTTGGAAATAAACATTATACGGAGGTTTAATTGGAGCGTCTGCACTTAATTCTATAGAAGAACCTTGTATAAATGCACCTGCTGCCATTATTACTTCGCTATCATATCCTGGCATTGCCCAAGGCTCTGGTTTTACATATGAATCAACTGGTGCAGCTGCTTGAACACCTTGACAAAAATCTATAACTTCTTGTGCACTATTTAATCTTACACATTGTATTATATCACTTCTTAGATCATCATATTTTGGAAGTACATCATATCCTAATTTTTCAAACATTCTTGCACAGAATATAGCTCCCATTAATGCTTGTGATACTACATATGGAGCCATGAAAAATCCTTGTAAAACAGTTCTACTTGTTCCAAATGTAAGTCCACATTCTTTACCTATTCCTGGAGATGTCAATCTATATGATATTAATTCAACTAATTCTTTTTTCCCAACTATATATCCTCCAGTTAGAGCAAGTCCTCCTCCTGGATTTTTTATAAGTGAACCAGCCATTATATCAGCACCTACATCTGTAGGCTCTTTAGTTTCTATAAATTCACCATAACAGTTATCTACCATTACTACAACTTCTGGCTTTATACTTTTTACAGTATCTATGATTTCTTTTATATCATCTATTGTTAATGATTTTCTCCAAGAGTATCCTTTAGATCTTTGTATCATTACTAGCTTTGTTTTTTCATTTATGTTTTCTTTTATACCATCTAAGTCAACTTCACCATTTTCTAAAAAGTCAACTTGGTTATATGTAACTCCAAATTCTTTTAAACACCCTTTTTCTTCTCTTATACCTATAACACCTTCTAATGTATCATATGGTTTGCCTGTAACTGATAGTATTTCATCTCCTGGTCTTACTATACCTTGTAAGCAAAGTGTTAATGCATGAGTTCCATTAACAATTATAGGTCTTACTATTGCATCTTCTGTGTTAAACACCTTAGAATAGATTTCTTCTATTTTTTCACGTCCAACGTCATTATATCCATAACCTGTTGTCCAGTTAAAGTGAGTATCACTTAAATGACATTCTTGCATAGCCTTTAAAACTTTATATTGATTATATTCTCTTATTTCTTTTATTTCTTCGAATCTACCTTTTATATCATCCATAACTTCATTAGCTAAATTAAATATTTCATCATCTAGTTCATAGAAGTTTTTTAATAACTCTTTTGTTTCATTAAGCATTTTATCACCTATTTCTTATATTATTAAATTTTAACATTTGAATTTTATCATATATGCTGTGTTAGTGCAAGTTTACTGTATTTCATGTAATAAAATAAGACCTATATTCTAGGTCTTATTTTATCTATTTTATAAATTGATTTATAAAATTTATCATCATAGGTTTAAATATTCCACTATAATCAACTACTTGTGCTATTTTTTGATTATTATAAGCTTCACTATTAAAATTAGCTATTTTAAAACATAAATATCCATCTATTTTTTCTATTATATATCCAAAATCTCTTGTGCAAGAAATTTCTAAATCTCCCATATCACAATCTAAGTCTTCTATTTTTTCTTTATTAGCGCATAAAATCCCTTCACTATACTCACTTGTATCTATTCCAAACATAACATATAAACTATTTTTATCTAACACATTTAATATTTCATCTTTATTTATATTATCTTTATTTAAAACTTGTTTTTCATCTTCTACAAAAAGTCTATTTGTTAATGTGCTTTTTCTCATGACAATAGGAATCATATTGCTTTCAATAGCATCATCTAAATTAGATCTAGTGTTATTTATAAATTCTTTTAAGTTAATTTTATCAGCTTCTACTTTAAGTATATTTAAGTTATCTAAACTTTCTTTAGGTATGTAATTTACTATATTTTGAAATACTTCATATATATCTGCTATTTCATAACCTTTTTTCTTATAGCTTTCTTTAACTTTATATTCTTCATCAAACTCTTCTAACATTTTATTATATTCTTCTTTAGTTTCTGCATTTTTTATACTAGTAACAAATGGAATTATCTTATTTGGCTTCATTAAGAATGTTTCCAAAGGTTTTATAATTTCATTAGCTTCATCTATATCATTTTGTTCAAAGGCTCTTTCTATGCCATCTTCTAAAAACGCAACTTCTACTTCCATTTCATATTCTTCTTCACTCATAGTATTTTCGCCTATTGGACACATAACTATTAATTTACTTTTGTCATATACATATCCAAATGAATATGATAGTTCTAAATTTTTGCTCATACTGTTTCTCCTTCTATTTTGTCTTTTGTCTAAAATTTATATTAGTCTATAAAAGTAGTTACTTCTTCTATAGGTTTTCTCTTTGGTCTTGGGTGTTTTTTTTCAGTAGGTATTCCAAGTGGTGTCATACAAGCTAATTCATACCCTTCTTTATTAAATCCTATACATTCTTTTATTTCATCTCTTGCATAGTTGGGCCCTGTCATCCAACAAGTTCCATAGCCTAATGCACTTGATGCTAAAAGTATATTTTCCATAGCAGCTCCTATATTTTGTATCCCTGGATCTGAAAATAAAGCTTTATTTATAGCATCCTCTGGTTCTTTAATAAGTTTTAATACATTATACTCTGTATTTGGATATTCACTAGCATATACAAGTATTAAAACTGGTGCTCCCTTAAATACAGTGAAATATGGTAACATCCTCAAGATTGAGTCTCTCATTTTTTCATCATTAATTTTATTAGCAAGTTTGAGACCTTTATCTCCAACTATTGTTGCAATTTTTTTTATTTTTTCAACATCTGTTACAACTACAAAATGCCAATTTTGAAGATTTTTACCTGAAGGTGCATAAGTTCCTGCTTTTAAAATTTCTAAAATATCTTCTTTAGGTATCGAATCTTCTTTATATCTTCTTATACTTACTCTATCATATATAAAATCTAACTTATCCATTATACCATCTCCTTATATTTATTAAAATTAATTTTATTTAAAAGTATTCAATTTCAATTATCTTTCCTAAACTTATAAGTGTTCTTTGGAGTTCTTCTAATATTTCAATTTTCACACTCATATCTTTAGGAAAACATGGGTTTTGATGAGCTGGATTTATAGCTCCTCCCACTAAAAATTTTATATGTGTAGAATTAACAAATAGTAATTTCGCAAGTTTACATGCTCCATCTTCTCCATCTAGAAACTTCAAATTCATTTCAGTTTTTATATTTTCTAATTTTTCAATTGCTTGCTTTAATGTTAATACTCCTTCAGTAACAAGGTTTATTCCTTTTATATATGAAATAGGCGGAACGTTTTTATCAAGTATCTCAAAGCTAGTACGTATTTGCTCATTTAATTCTCTTGCTACAATATTTGCAGCTGTTCCTCCACAAATAATTTTATTACCTTTATATTTCATTAATTTTTCAACAATTTCACTATCTTTACTTTTATCTATCGGAGGTCCTGAAAATAAAATAGTTTTTTTTGATTTAGTAACTTTTACACATGCTACAGTAGTATCATCACCCGGCTGTTGCATATACAATTGGTCACATACTCCAAGTAATGTGTCTGTTATGTTCTTAGATAACATATTCGGTTTTATATACTTTTCTATATATTTTGCTACATCAGACCATTTCCATCCTAAGTTTAATACCATTCCAACTCCAGCGTGTATAACTCCATCACTAACAAATATTAATATATCTTTTTCTTTTAACTTAAACCTACTTTCTTTTACAGTTCTTTCATTAATTTTTATAATATCCCATTTTATATCTGCTATAACTCCATTTCTTAAAAAAAACATGCTTGGGTTGTCAAATTCAGCTATATAAATCATATTAGTTTTATCTATACTTACTATTGTAAATGTTGAATATGCTAGTTTTCTTATTGAACAAACTGGAAGAGTATTTGCTATAGTATCTACTACCTCATAAATATCTGCTCCTGATTTTAACATAGTTATAGCTATTTTTGATGTTAAAGTTGCTAAAATATTAGCTTTAACACCACTTCCAAGTCCATCTGATAGCACTGCAATAAATTTATCTTCATCTTTATAAAATTCTACTTTATCTCCACATAACTCTTCTTTATATTTATTCATACTACCACTTGAAAAATCAATAAATGTATCCATCATCTTACCTCTTCTTGGATGAGATTTTTTAATTTATTTAAAGTTACTTTAGTTTCAGCTGTAGTTTCTCCTAATAAGCTAGCAATTTCTTGAGCTACTACCATTTGTTTATTAATAACCTCTTGAGTCATATTCATAGCTTCTATTTGTTTTTGCTTAAGCTTTTTATCCTTTTCTTCATTTTCGGTTATATCATCGGCTATCCATAGTAAAACTTTATTATGTTCTATCCATATTATACTTTGAATTATAGTCTTAGAATTATCAGATAATATAACTTTCTCTCTAATTATATTTTTCCTATTATCTCTAACTTCTTTAAACTTATCTTCATCTAAATACATAATTATAGGTAAACCTTTACCTCTTGGAATCTCAACTTTAAAAAAACTTTCACTTGATTTGTTCATTTTTATTATGTCTAAGTTTTTATCTACAATAACAATCATATTTGGTGTAGAGTCAAATATAATATTTGTTAAAGTCTCAGCTTTATCCCTCATGTATGGCAAGCACATTTCTATTTCTGCCATATTATTATATACTGCTATGGCTTTTTCCCTACAAGTCTTATATCCACAGCTACCACAGTTTAATTCATCCTTTTTTATATATTTCCCCATACTTTTTAATATTTCCCTAATCTCTTTTTCCGTAGGCTGTTTAAGCTCTATTTTCAAAGAATTATATATTTTATCTATGCTTATATCTTTAAACTCATCTTTATAATTACTAAGTTCTTTTATGTTATCAATTCCCTCTAAATTTTTAGCATATTTTCTTACTCTAACTCTTCTTTCATAGCAGTTAATTCCATCTTTGGGCATTCCTGAGCCCCCTAAACAACTATGTCTGCAATAGCTTAGTTCTAACAATGTATTTTTAAACTTTCCAACTTGAATGGCTTCAAGCATTCTCATACAATCTTTGCTTCCTTCAACTTGTATAATTATCTTTTTAGTTCCTTTGTTTTCTATACATCTAGTAGGTTCTCCTACTATAGGGAATAATCTTTTATTTCCTATTAATTTTTCAAAAGGCCTTTCTTCTAATTCTTCAATATTTATTCCTTCTTTATTTATCCATTCTATTAACTCTACAAAAGTTAATACAACATCTATAGATTCATCTTCGTCTCCTTCTATTTTTTTAGCTAAACAAGGTCCTATAAATACAACTTTTATATCTTCTTTATATTTTTCCTTTAATATTTTTGCATGACAAATAGCAGGAGATATTATAGGTATTAAATTATCAATTAAATCTGGATAATGTTTTTGAACTAAACTTGTAACTGATGGACAAAAACTAGTTATATAACATTTGTCATCATCTTTATTTGCATAGTTTTCATATGCATCTTCAATTATTTCTACACCCTTTATAGTTTCTTCTACTCCATAAAATCCTAACTTTAGTAATAGTGTTTTTAACTTGTTGCTATTATTTCCAAATATAGCTGAAAAGCTAGGAGCTACGGATGCTACAACCTTTTTACCACTTTCTATATATTCTTTAACAGTTTTAACATCTGATTTTATTATTTTTGCATACTGAGGACAAACTTTAAAACAGTTTCCGCAAACAATACATCTTTCTTTTATAACTTGAGCATGTTCATTTTTTATCTTTATAGCATTTACTGGGCAAACTCTCGCACATGCATAACAGTTTTTGCAGCTAGCTTTAGAAAAGCTCATAAACCACATTAAAACTCCCCCTCCAATTTTTGATTATATTGACTAATATTCATATACTTTAATTATAGTTAATAAATTGTTAAACTTTCAACAAGTTTACTAATTTATTAACTATAATTAAAGCCTAAGATAAGATTACCTTAGGCTTTTTATCAAAACGGAAGAGCAGATTCTTCTATACCTTTATCACTTTCATTATTAAACAAATCATTTCCATTAATCATTTTTTTATTATGTTCAAGCAAATTAATATTTTGTGTAGTTATTTTTGTAATATATTTTCTATTTCCTTCTTTATCATCATATTCATCTATTCTAAGCTCTCCTGTTAAAGATACTAAGTTTCCTTTCTTAACTTTATTTGCACAAATATCTGCCGCATTTCTCCAAGCTTCAATTCTTATAAAATCTGTTTTTTGTGATTTACTTTCTTTTTTTACATTCCTATCTACAGCTAAAGTAAAATTAGCAACCGGAATTCCTTTTTCTCCTATATATTTAATTTCAGGATCTTTAGTAAGTCTCCCTAATAAAATAACACTATTCAATGTTATACCTCCTTTAATATTTTCCTATTTGAATTATAACCAAACATAAGTTCACTTATACAAAATTTTTTATACATAAAAATTTTTCATATCATTTATGATATAATTTAAAATATATCTAAATTTGGAAGGTGATTTAATGAGTAAAGAAAGTAATATTTTATCTAAGATATGTAATTTATTTAGAATAGCTAAAAACGAAAATTCTACTGAGGTTAAACAAGTTCCAAGCGAACTTCCTGTAGCTTATATTGATGTTAAAAATATTGGTATTATAGAAGCTGAGCTTTATCCTCATATAGCTCCTAATACAGTTAACAATTTTATATATTTATCTAACGAGGAATTTTATAATAACTTAACATTTCATAGAGTAGTTAAAAACTTTGTAATTCAAGGTGGATGTCCTGATGGCTCTGGTATGGGAGGTCCTGGATATACAATCAAAGGAGAATTTAATAAAAATAAGTTTAAGAATGATTTAAAACATACAGAAGGTGTTTTATCTATGGCTAGGAGCTTTGATAAAAACAGTGCTGGTAGTCAATTTTTTATAGTTACAAAGTCATCACCTAATCTTAATGGTAAATATGCAAGTTTTGGTAAGGTTATAAAAGGACTAGACTTAGTTCATAAAATAGAAGATTTAGGATCTAAGGGTGAAATTTTCACTATAAACTCTATAACTATAGATACTAAAGGTAAATCTTACAATAAACCAGAAAAACATAAATAAAGAGTAGCGAGTTAAATTTTAACTTGCTACTCTTTATTTTATAATCTATTCTTTTTTAAAGTATTCATACCATATATTAACTATTTCTGAAGTTTTTAAATTTTCTAATTTTTTTCTAGTTAGCGGATGTCTTCTTATGTTCACAGAATGTAAATCTCTTATTAATTGGCTTTTCATATTTATTTTCCCCCTTAGTTAAATACTATATTAAAACTTATTCACTTCAACGAAAAAAAATTCCAATTAATTAATAAAAAATTTACTATTTTGATAAAAATAAAAAAGAGCCTGAAATTCAGACTCTCTTAGATTACTTAACTATTTCTACTCTTCCAGTTTCTAATGCCTTTACAGGTCCTTCTACAACCTTTATAGATTCATTAGATTCTAAGTTTGTAAATATAACTGGACTTATTGATGATTTTGCATTAGCTTCTATAAATGGTAAATCCATTTTTACTAATTTATCTCCAGCCTTAACTTCATCCCCAACATTTACAAATACTTCAAATCCTTCACCTTTTAAATTTACAGTATCTATACCTAAGTGTATAAGTATTTCTTTTCCTTCTGTAGACTCTATTATTACAGCATGTTTTGTTTCAAAAACTACTCCTACCTTACCATCTACAGGAGACACGATAACACCATCATTTGACTTTATAGCAAATCCATCACCCATCATCTTAGTTGAAAATACCTCATCTGGTACCTTAGTTATATCTAGTAACTCTCCATTTGTAGGTGATACTATCCCTTTAACTTCTTCTTGTTTCTTTGACTTTTTGAATATATCGAATAAGCCCATATTCTACACTCCTTAGCATTAAATTACGTTTTCATAAACAATAAAATTAAATTTAATTTAATTACATATATTATTATATAATTAATTTTTTGTAGAATCAAGTAGTTTTATTTAATCTATGATAACTTTTTCTCAATTTATTTTTACCTATTGATTATTCATATATACATTCATTATTTAGGTGTATTTTAAATTAGTCTTTACATTTTTTTATTAGTTTCCTTATTTTATTGCAATTTTATTTTTTGATTTTTCAGTTTCATTTATACAGAATAACGTTATCCTAAGTTTTTCCAACAATTATATATATTGATTTATTAGTAAATATGTTGTATAATTTCTAAAAATGCATAATTAACTTTATAAAATTTCTTTTTTGAGAATTTAATAAATTATATTTTTATATATTAGGAGGGATTATTTTGATTATCTTTAACAACTTAGTTACATCAATCAACGACTTTTTATGGTCATATGTTTTAATTGCTTTATTATTAGTATTAGGAGTTTATTTTACTTTTAAAAGTAATTTCGTTCAATTTAGATATTTTAAAGAAATGATTAGACTTTTAGGTGCATCTTCTACATCTGATAAAGAAAAGGGGCATGTTTCTTCATTCCAAGCATTTTGCATAAGTACTGCTTCTAGAGTTGGAACAGGTAATATAGCTGGTATAGCAATAGCTATAACTTTAGGTGGTCCCGGCTCAGTATTTTGGATGTGGATAGTAGCATTAATAGGTGCTGCATCTAGTTTTGTAGAGTCGACGCTTGCTCAAATCTACAAAGTAAAAGATGAAAATGGATTCAGAGGAGGACCTGCTTATTATATAAAGAAAGGCCTTAATAATAATGTCTTAAGTATTGCTTTTTCTGTACTTATCACAATATGTTTTGGATTTGTTTTCAACGCAATACAATCAAATACAGTTGCAGAAGCTTTCCAATCTGCATTTGGTATAGATAAAATGATTATAGGTATAATTCTTGCAATTCTTACAACAGTAGTAATATTTGGAGGTGTTCATAGAGTTGCTAAAATATCAGAAGTTATTGTTCCTATATTTGCAGTAGCTTATATATTAGTTTCATTATTTGTAGTAGCTATAAATATAGAAAAACTTCCAGAAATTTTTAAACTTATAGTTGAAAATGCATTCGGATTAAAAGCAATAGCTGGTGGTGGTATCGGTGCTACTGTTCTTATGGGTGTTAAGAGAGGTTTATTCTCTAATGAAGCTGGTATGGGTAGTGCTCCAAATGCAGCAGCTGCTGCAACTACATCTCACCCTGTTAAGCAAGGATTAGTTCAAGCACTTGGAGTATTTACGGATACTTTAGTTATATGTAGCTGTACTGCTTTTATAATATTAACTTGTTCTGATTATGCTACTTCTAATTTATCAGGTATACAATTAACACAATATGCACTATCTTCTCAGATAGGTGTTTTAGGTAATTACTTCATCGCTATTTGTATATTCTTATTTGCATTTAGTTCTATAGTTGGTAACTATTATTATGGTCAATCAAACATAGAATTTATAAGTACTAATAAATCACTACTAACTGGATATAGAGTGTTAGTTGTTGGTATGGTTATATTTGGATCTTTAACTGCAGTTGAAATAGTTTGGAATTTAGGAGACTTATTTATGGGCTTAATGGCTATAATAAACCTATTTGCCATAGCTAAGCTTAGTAAGTTTGCATTCCTGGCTTTAAAAGATTATACTAATCAAAAAAATTCAGGCATAAAAGAACCTACTTTTAAAGCATCTTCAATAAAAGATTTAAAAGGAACTGAGTGTTGGAATGATGATTTTCAAAATTCAGATTTAGCTTAATAAAAGAGAGGTAATGTTTAATTAAACATTACCTCTTTTTTTATGATTCTTTTATTATACCTTTTCTGTAAGCCATTAAAAGTAATTTTAAATCATTTATATTTTCTGAGATTTCTTTTCCTGAATCAGTATCTCTTATATATTTTCTATTTATATTTCTTTCTACTATAGAAGTTGTAGAAAGTATATCGCTTTCTTCTATTATAACTTGTTCTGTAGTTGTAAAATGTTGATGTGATACTAATTGAAGACTATACGAATTGTATATAAGTGTATAACCAGCAATACCTGTTTTTTGTTGATATGCTCTAGAAAAGCCTCCATCAATTGCTATTAGCTTCCCATTTGCTTTTATAGGATTCTCTCCTTTTTTACATTCAACAGGTACATGTCCATTTATTATGTGAGATTCTTTTTTATCCAATCCAAATTCTTCAAATATCATATTACACATATTTTCAGTATCTCTAAATTCAAAATATGCATTCTTTTTTTCCTTATGTGTTTCTTTTTCTTTTATAAAATATCTTTCAAATGTAGTCATATCATCTTTTCCAAATAGTGGAGATGCTTCTCCTGTCCATAAGTACCACATTATATCCATTCCATATTCTTTTTGTTTGTTCCCATGACTATGGAAATAACCTTCTCTAGCTAATAAATCAAACTTATCCATAAGCGATTTACCGCTATACTCAACATTATCTATAGTAAGCTTTTTAAATGATCCATCTACATTTAAAGGTATACATCCGTGGAATAAAAGGTTTGAATTGCAATTTAAATAAATACTTCCTTTTGAAAATAAAAAAGATGTATGTTTTTGCAATTTTTCACTATTTATGAATGATGATTTTAATTTTTCTATCACTACTTCTTCATCCTTAGTTAATTTACAAGGATTAGATGGATCTATAGTTGGGAAGTTATCATCTTTTAATTTATATTCTTTACCATTAATATTTATAGTACCAGTTTCATAATTTATTTTCTCTAATAAAATTCTATGATTCATTTTAAACTCAGGTCTTCTCTTTATAACTTCACTTTCAAGTTTAAATTGAATTATTGAAATAGCCTTATGCATTTTAGCTATTAAAGATATTTCACTCTTATTATATTCTCCATCAGATATTTTAGGCAAGAATGTAGTGCACGGATCGTCTTTATATGCATTTAATGCAAATGTAGCTAAAGGAAGAAGATTTATTCCATAGATATCTTCTATTATGTCTAAATTAGCATACCTAGCTGATATTCTCAATGCATTAGCTATACATACCTTTTGTCCTGCTGCTGCCCCCATCCATAAAATATCGTGGTTTCCCCATTGTATATCTACACTATGATAATCCATAAGAGTATCTATTATAATATCCGGTCTCGGACCTCTATCGTAAATATCACCTATTATATGTAATCTATCTACAACTAACCTTTGAATAAGTTTAGAGATTGCAATTATAAATTCTTTAGATCTATCTATTTCAATTATAGTATTTATGATTTGTTGATAGTATTTTTTCTTATGATCTATATTACAATCTGTATTTAATAATTCTTCAATTATATGGGCAAATTCTTTTGGTAAATATTTTCTTACTTTGTCTTTTGTATACTTAGTAGATGCGTACCTGCATAATTCTACAATCCTATGCAATGTGACTCTATACCAATCATTTATATTTTGTTCTTCTTTTAAAACTATTTCTAGTTTTTGCTCTGGATAATAAACTAAAGTAGCTAAAGTCTTTTTTTCACTTTCCATAAGTGAATCCCCAAATAACTCTTCTATCTTTCGTTTAACCACGCCAGATCCATTTTTTAGTACATGTACAAACGGCTCACTCTCTCCATGTACATCTGATAAAAAATGTTCTGTTCCTTTTGGTAAATTCAGTATAGATTCTAGCTTAATAATTTCTGTAGATGCTTGAGATATTGTAGGATACTGTTTAGACAGCAACTTTAAATATTTTATATTATCTTTGCATGTTTTTTCTGATATTTCTAGGCTCATTTTTTCACCCCTAATTAAAACTATTTGTATTTATATATATTTAATTATACCATAATATATATATTTTTTATAAAACTAAAAGCAAGATGTATCATCTTGCTTTTTTTATAACACATAAAATTTTATATTTAATTTGATATAATATTTCTTTAACTTCTTTTATATTAAATAATACACATAAAATGCAATATATCATAGCTCCAACCGTAGCTGATATTATTAAAGATACAAGTATTATGTATTTTTCCCTATCCATACTATTTTTTAACAGTAAAAAGATAAAATTGTATAAATAGTTAACTATAATCCCCATAATTATAGAAGCTATAAATGATTTTAAAAACGTTACTATACTACTCTTAATACCTAATCTTCCAACTTTTTTCCTTAAAGATTTCATAAGTAACAGAGCCCCACATATAACAGATATCGAAGAAGATAACGCAAGCCCTCCTATACCCATAATTTTAACTAATATAATGGAAAATATAATATCTACAACTACTGCAACAATTGCATTTTTTACCGGTGTTTTTGTATCTTGTAGAGAATAAAACCCTCTAGATAATATATCTCTTATTCCAAATGCCACCATACCAAGAGAGTAAAATAATAACGCACTAGATGTTAAATAAGTATCTCTACTATCAAATGAACCTCCTTCAAATAAAAATTTTACTAAAGGTGTTGAAAATATCATAGTCCCAAACATAACCGGAATCATAATAATTAGAACTAAATTTATACATCTAATTAAACTGCTTTTAAAAGCTTTTATATTATTTTGACTAGCATATTTAGAAAGCATCGGATACATAACCGTAGAAATAGATATAACAAGTATTCCAACTGCAAATACATTAAGTTTATTAGCATAATTAAGAGCAGTTATACTACCTGTATCTAAAGTAGATGCTAACGTCCTATTTATTACACTATTTATTTGATTTACATACGAACCCAGAAATACAGGTAAAATTAAGTAAATTATTTTTTTTACATTCTCATCCTTAAAATCTATTGTTAAGCTATGTTTATATCCACTTTTCTTTAAAAAAGGTATTTGAAATATAAGTTGAGCTATATATGCAAGTAAAGTAATCCATACCATAATATACGAACTTGTATAACTACCTATTATTATTGCAATTATACATATTATATTAAATGGAATTGTAACTAATCCAGATATATAAAACCTTCCATTTGCTAACAAATAAGATGACACCAACCCATTTATAGCTATAAATATTATAGACGGCATAAGTATTTTAGCAAATTTTGTTGTTATTTCTAATTCTTCACCTTTAAATCCCATAGCAAATATTTTAACTATATATGGTGCAAATATAATCCCTACAACTATAGTTATTAAACTAAGAATTGTAATTATATTTAAAATATTATTTGTAAACTTATTAACTTCTTCATCTCCATTTGTCTCTTTAATGTTAAAAAACATAGGAATATAAGTAGTTCCTAAAGATGCACTTATTCCTGTAAATAAAACAACAGGTATGTTAAGTGCCGTTATATAAGCATCAGTTATAATACTAGCTCCAAATTTCTGAGCTAAAATTATATCTCTAAAAAAGCCCGTTACCTTTGATATTAGAGTTATAAACATCAATATCACCGCTGATTTCTTAGCTTTTGACATATTCCTTCCTTCTTCCTGTAAATTCTTAATCTAAATATAAAAGGATGCATTTAGCATCCCCTTTATTATATATCTTTTACTATTTTTTGACCACAACAACCACAATATATAGAATTTTCATCTATTTCACTAAAACAATGCTGGCACTTAATAGTATTTTTTTCATAGTCTATTTTTTTACCACATATACAACAAAAATTATTCTCAACATCTACTCTATTTCCACACTCGCAAATCATTTCATTTTTTAACGTAATTTTATTAATTTCCAAATTAGCTTCATATATAGTCTTATCTATTTCACTTATACCTTCAAATAAGCCAATTATACAATCTTGAGTAATCTCTTTTTTTCTTATCTTTTTATGTATTTCTATTCCAGCCTCTACAAATATCTTTACTTTTTCACTATTAGCTTGTTCAATAATATCATTTAATTTATTTAACTCTTTGATGATTTCAACTTTTTCTTTATTTTTGTTTATTCTATCTTTAAAATTGTGCATAAACTTCTCCTTATATCAACCTACTATTCATTATTAAGTTTGTACCCTAATAAAATTACAATATAACTGTATAAAAAAGCTATTATAATACCTACAATAACACTTGATCCTATGTAAGAATATGTTTCATAATTTTGAAGTTCTAATAATGATAAGCTTCCACTTGTATCAATTTTGCTTAAATATACTATACTTCCTATAATAATAGAATAGCACATACAAAAATATTTTATAACTTTCTTATCTTTAAATTTATTTTTTATATCATACCCTGTAATAATTAGTATAATTATAGTAAGTAATATCATGGAATAAATAAGTAAGTTTAAATTTTCATTCAAATATATACTAATATCACTTATATTAAATATAGATATTATTGTATTTAGTACAACAATAGGTATTAAATTAACAGCTTGAAGAATATATCCTCCAACTTGAGTTATATTGACAAACTTGCTTATACTATCGTTTCCTCCATATGTATTGTTAAAAATCAAACTCATTGCCAAAATAACTAAAATTGATAAATATATTAATCCTATAGTTTTTAAAACTCTATTTATAACTTTAAATTTCTTTAATTTAGGTTTTGTTTTATTAAATAAAACTATGTATGTAGGTAAAACCGATATAATAATACCATTTATAACACTGTTCAAAAAACTATATTTGATAACTATAGACATACTATAATACTCATTTACATTAACATTTATAAATTCTTTACCTAAAAAAGATATAAATCCTAATAGTAGTCCATATATTATACTTATTGTAAAAACATCCTTAAAAATTTCGTTTTCTTTTATATAATCTTTATTTATAAGTATAACATTACTTACACCAATACATATAAACGGAATTACCAAGTAAATTATCAATCCTAGGCTTATATCTACATTTCCAACTCCTATAACTGAGGATGACACTAAATTTATAGGAACTAAGTTTAAACCTAAAACTATACTAAATATGTTGATATATTTGTTTATACTTAACCCCATTATACTTATTAATAATTTTATAAATATAGCTATAATTATTAACAAAAGCATAGATACAATTGCTGGTATTGCTTTCTTTTTTAAATCAATTCTATTTATATAAGATTTAATATTACCTATTGTATTACCCTTTTCGTATAAATCTTTAATATTATATTTGTTTTTTTCTACTTGTTTTAATATAGATAGTTTGTTTCCACATCTATTACAATATATATTTCCAGCTTTATTTATTTCACCACAGTCATTACATATATTTTCATGAACAATTTTAATTTTATCGTTTCCATATTCATTTATATAATGGCCATCAATTTTGCAATAATTGTTGTTATCACATTTTAAATCACAATTTTCACATTTCATATTGTTCCTCCATAGTTTAAATAGCCTTAAGATTTTCTTAAGGCTATTAATCATAACTATATTATATCAAAAGGATTTAAATTTACATCACTTTTCATAATATCTATATCAAAATTTCGGCTTAAGTACTTAAACATTATGTCTGCAAATACCTTTTCAGTATCAAAATGTCCACAGTCTATAACTTTCATTCCCATATCTAATGCATCTTGAGCATCATGATACTTCATATCTCCTGTAATTAAAACATCACATCCATGTTTATAAGCCTTTTTTATCATATCAGCTCCAGAACCTGTAACTATAGCAACTTTTTCAACCTTATCACTTAAATCTCCAACTATCCTTAAATGATTTATAGACAATTCACGTTTAAGTTTCATACCTAATTCTTTAAAGCTCATAGATTCTTTTAATTTTCCATACCTACCAAGTCCCACACTTTCACCTTTTATTTCTAATTTATATAAATCATATGCAACTTCTTCATAAGGATGAGCTTTTATCATGGCACTTATAACTTTATCCAATATTCTCTGAGGAACTATTGTTTCTATTTTTACTTCATTAACACTTTCTAAAGCTTCTTCACTTCCTATATATGGATTAGCTCCTTCACAAGGCTTAAATCTACCTTCCCCTTCAGTAGTAAATGAACATTCTCTGTAATTTCCTATATGTCCTGCATCTGCATTGCCAAGAGCTGTTCTAACTACATCTACATGAGTTTTAGGTACATACACCGCTAGTTTATACAATGTTTCATTTTTAGTTTTATCTAGTATCCCTACATTTTCAATATTTAACATTTCAACAAAATAATCATTTAGTCCATCAAATGCTATATCAAAATTAGTATGCATAGAATATATAGCTATATCATTTTTTATCAATTTATGTATTAACTTCCCTTTTAAATTAGATGTTGTTAATTTATTAATTTTAGAAAATATAAATGGGTGATGAGTTATTATTAAGTCTATATCTTTATCTATAGCTTCATTAATTACCTTTTCATTAGCCTCTAGTACTGTCATAACTTTTTTAATTTCTTTTTCATAATCTCCTACTATAAGACCTACGTTATCCCATTCATATGCTAAGTTTAAAGGATATTTACTTTCTATTTTTTTCAATAATGTTTTTAGCTTCATTAGATCAACCCCTTAAGTTTTTCTATAACCTCTATAACAGTTTTTCTTTTTGCCTCTATGGCCTCTCCTGTTTTCCCTTCTAGCTTATTTATTATTCCCTCATATGCGTTTATTTTTTTATGGATAAACTCAGTTAATAATTCATCTTTATTGTCTATTAACTTTTTTCCTACTTCGTAGTATATGTCATTTTCAAAATTAGTGTTTTTACCTGTATACTTAACTTCGATTATTTCATATATTCTAAAATCTTCTTTAACTAATACCTCATTTAATATTTCATATCCATTATTATATAAATATTTTCTAAGTTCATTTTGTGCTTGCATAGGTTGTAATATCAGTTTATCAACAGTATGTGCAACACTTTTTTTAGCCTCTAATAACTCACTTATAAGGATTCCTCCCATACCAGCTATTATAACTTCATCTACTTCATTCTCATTTAAAACCTCAAGCCCTGATCCTAACCTTAAATCTACCTTATCTTCTAAGTTATTATGATTAACTTCTTTTTTTGCATTGTCTAAAGGTCCTTTATTTACATCAGCTAATATAGCATAATCTATTTTATTATTGTTTAGAAGGTATACTGGAATATATCCATGGTCTGTACCTATATCCGCAACTCTCTTTCCTTCACTCACAAGGTTTGCTATCTTTAATAATCTATCTGTTAATTTCAAATTTTGTCTTCCTTTCACCTATGTTTTGAATATATAAAAATTCGCCTATATATAGACGAATTTTTATATTAATTATATTAATCTAAGTAATCTCTAAGCTTTTTAGATCTACTTGGATGTCTTAATTTTCTTAATGCTTTTGCTTCTATTTGTCTAATTCTTTCTCTTGTTACATCAAATTCTTTTCCAACTTCTTCAAGTGTTCTAGCACGTCCATCTTCAAGTCCGAATCTTAATTTTAAAACTTTTTGTTCTCTTTCATTTAATGATCCTAAAACTTCTTCTATTTGTTCTTTTAATAGTGAATATGCTGCTGCTTCCGCTGGTGCTGGTGCATCATCATCCGGTATAAAGTCTCCTAAATGACTATCTTCTTCTTCTCCTATAGGAGTCTCTAGAGATACAGGATCTTGAGCTATTTTCATTATTTCTCTAACTTTATCTTCCGTCATATCCATTTCTTTAGCAATTTCTTCAGGTTTTGGATCTCTACCTAGCTCCTGTAGTAATTGTCTTGATACTCTTATTAATTTATTTATAGTTTCAACCATATGAACAGGTATTCTTATAGTTCTTGCTTGGTCTGCTATAGCTCTAGTTATAGCTTGTCTTATCCACCATGTAGCATAAGTACTAAACTTAAATCCTTTTGTATAGTCAAACTTTTCTACTGCTTTTATTAGACCTAAATTACCTTCTTGAATTAAATCTAAAAATAACATACCTCTTCCAACATATCTCTTAGCTATACTTACAACTAGTCTTAAGTTTGCTTCTACTAATCTTTGTTTAGCTATTTCATCTCCCTCATGCATTCTTCTTGCAAGTTCTGCTTCTTCATGAGGTTTAAGTAAAGGTATTTTACCTATTTCTTTTAGATACATTCTAACTGGGTCATCTATACTTATCCCTTTAGGTAAAGTTAAGTCTATTTGCTCTATTTCCATAGTATTTTCTTCTTTAGACATATCATCATCTATAGTATCATCTATATCTTCTAAATTAGATACATCTCCATCTTCTGAATTAAACTCTATATCAGCATCAGCTTTTTCTTCTTTCTTTTGAATTACTTCTATTCCTAAATTACCTAATGTTTCATATAAATTTTCAACTTGATCTTTATCAAGTTCTGTTTCTGCAAAAGCCTCCATTATTTCCATAAGCGTAAGGCTACCCTGTTTTTTCCCTTTTTCTATAAGTGATTTTGCTGTTACTCTTTTAGATTCTTTTTTTGGTTTTTTAGTTTCCATTCTCAAACCTCCCTTCATTTATATTTTTTGTAACATTCTTCTTAGTTCAACTATTTTTATAGCAATTTCCATAACCTGTACATCTACCTCTTTCGCATTTGAATTCTCATTATCCTTGTTTTTTTCTAGTTCCATCTGCTTCTTTAATAAATTATCTATATCATTTTGAAGCTTGTTTCTTTTTACTTTTTTAATTATTTCTTCTATGCTCTTAGAATCATAAATTTCAATATTTTCTAGGTTTAAATTTTCCAAATCTTTAATATATTTTTCGGATAAGTTTAAACTTTTCATTTTGTCAATAGTTATTTTATCCAATTCTTCATTTTTAATTATAAAATTTAAAATTTCTTTATCTTCTTTTAAGATAAAATCATTTTCATCTAATTTAAGAATTGAAGACTTCCTAATTTCTTTATTTTCTAATAATATTTTTATTAAAGTTTTTTCTATAACTTCATTACCATTATTTATTATTTTAGGTTTTTTATAAGCATTTTCATCTCGCTTAAAATATTTATCTTTTTTATAATTTTCATTATATTTAGGATTGTAATTTTTACCATACACTTCTTTTTTCAAAGATTCTATACTTATATTACTTTCTGAACTCAAGAAATTAATATAATAGTCTATATCTACAGGACTTTTTAAAGTTTTGATTATATTTGTAGCTTCTTTAGTAAACTTTAGCCTTTCTTCATCTTTCGATAAATCGTAATTTTTTTTGCACTTAGTTATTTTATATCTTATATAGTGAATTGAATTTTCAATAGAATTTTTATATTCGTTAAAACCATACTTTCTTATAAATTCATCAGGATCTTTAACATCTTTTAAGTTTAACACTTTAACATTTATTCCAACACTTACCAATATGTCTATAGCTCTTAATGTAGCTTTAACACCGGCATCATCAGAATCATAAGAAATTATAACTGTATCTACATATCTTTTTAGTAAATTCCCTTGTTCTAGTGTAAGGGCAGTTCCTAGTGTAGCACACACATTTCTTACTCCATATTGATATAAAGATATTAAGTCCATATATCCTTCCACAAGAATTATTGTTCTATCTGATATATTTTTCCTAGCAAAATTTAATCCATATAAATTATATTTTTTATTAAATGCTAATGTATCTGGAGAATTTAAATATTTCGGAAGAGAATCATCCAAAACTCTACCTCCAAATCCTATTACATTACCTCTATAATCAAATATAGGAAAAATTACTCTATTGATAAACCTATCATAATATTTATTTCCATCTTTTTTGTATGTAACCAATCCACACTCAACAAGAGTGTCTTTTTCATATCCTTTGGATATAAGATAGTCCATAAGGTTAGACCAAGCCTTAGGCGCATATCCAAGACCAAACTTTTTTATAGTTTTATCATCCAGTCCTCTTCTTCTTAAGTATTCATACCCATAATTTTTTTCTTTAATTAGGTTTGAAAAATAATATCTAGCAGCTTCGGTATTTATATCTTGAAATCTTTTTATTTTTTCCATCCTGATTTTAGATTGCTCATCCATATTTGTGTTTATTTCAATTCCACAATCTTTAGCTAATAACTTGACCGCATCCATAAATTCAAGATTTTCAATTTTCATAACAAAATTAATTACATCTCCACCTTCTCCACATCCAAAGCACTTATATATTTGCTTTGAAGTATTGATGTAAAATGAAGGAGTTTTTTCTCCGTGGAAAGGACATAGCCCTTTGTAATTTGCTCCCGATTGCTGTACTTTAATGTAATCTGATATTACTTTTACTATATCAGTTCTAGATTTTATTTCTTCTATCGTATCTTTTATATCACTCATATTATCACCTTCTGGTGTAATTTTTTTAACATTACTATTTTACAATATATTAGAAATTTGTCAAATGTTCATTATACATAATTCGACTTTTTTTATATCATTCCTTCTTTTTTGCATAAATTTTTTTTTAAAATTTAATTTTTTTATTTTAAAAATTTTATAAAAACATGTCATTTTATTATTTTGTATAATAATTGCAATTTCAATACTAATTTTTAATATTTTAATATAATTATTTAACTAAAAAACAAAAGAGGCAGTTAGCCTCTTTATTTTTTTAAAAATTTTTTATATTTTTCATTAAATCTTCAAATTCATCAAAATGAAGAGATTGTGGTCCATCTGATAAAGCTTCTCTAGGATTTGGATGTACTTCAACCATTATTCCATCTGCTCCTGCTGCTAATGATGCTATAGACATAGGTTTTATTAGATATCTAACTCCTGTTGCATGACTTGGATCTACTATTACAGGAAGGTTCGTTTCTTTTTTTATTATAGGAACTGCCGCTATATCTAAGGTATTTCTTGTGTAATCATTATATGTCCTTATACCTCTTTCACACATGATTATATTATTATTTCCACCTATAGCAATATATTCTGCTGCACCTATCCATTCTGTAATAGTTGAACTTATTCCTCTTTTTAACATTACAGGCTTATCTTGTTTTCCAACTTCACTTAAAAGTGTGAAATTTTGCATATTTCTAGAACCTATTTGAATTATATCTGCAACTTCATAAACTTTATCTAAATCTCTAGAGTCCATAAGTTCTGTTATAACAGGTAAATTAGTTTCCTTTTTTACCTCACTTAAAATTTTAAGGCCTTCTTCTTTTAATCCTTGAAATGATTTAGGAGACGTTCTTGGTTTATAAGCTCCACCTCTTAACATATTTGCGCCTTTTTCTTTTATAAACTTTGCAGTTTGTAAAAGTTGTT
Source organism: Paraclostridium bifermentans (assembly GCF_964259345.1). Lineage (GTDB taxonomy): Bacteria > Bacillota > Clostridia > Peptostreptococcales > Peptostreptococcaceae > Paraclostridium > Paraclostridium bifermentans_B. Next base: position 427,473 of record NZ_CAXVJR010000002.1, on the reverse strand, counting down.
CATAACTTTCTATAGCACATGGTCCTGCCATTACAATTTTATTATCTGGTATTTGTAACTCGTTATTTATTTTGATTTTTAAATTATCACTAAATAGGTTTTTATTCATTACCTATAAACTCCTTTACTTCTTCTCTTTCCTCAGCCGTCAAAGATTCTAGGTACTTTGTTATACTTATTTCATTTATTTTAAGTTTTTCATTCAAATCAATAAGTGGTATTAATACAAATGCTCTTTCTCCTATTCTAGGATGAGGAATTTCTAGATTTTCTTCTTGTAAAATTATATCATTAAAAAATAATATATCAACATCTATAGTTCTTGGCCCCCATCTTATTTTTCGTTCTCTATTCAATTCTTTTTCTACGTTTTGACACTTTTTCAAAAGTTCATTAGGATTTAATTTCGTCTCTATTTCTATACACATATTTAAAAAATCATCTTGATTTGTATATCCCCATGCTTTAGTTTCATATAATTTTGACTTTTTAGTTATAATTATATCTTTCTCAGAATCTAATATTTTAATAGCTTGGCTTAAGTAATTCACTCTATCTCCTATGTTAGTTCCTAAACCTAAATAAGCTTTATTCATGTCTCTTTCTCCTTATTTCCACACCAAAGTAATCATATATACCAGGCACTGGAGCTTCAGGTTTTTTTACTCTAACCATAACTTCTTTTATTAAGGAAAATTCTTTTAAAACTTCTTTAGCTATATTTTCTGATAGAGCTTCTAACAAGTTAAATCTTTTATTTTCAACTATATTTTTTACTAATTCATAAACCTCTCCATAGCTAACAGATTTATTCATATCATCAGTTAAACCAGCTTCTTTAGTATCTAAATACAGTTCCATGTCTATAAAAAACTTTTGTCCTAAAATACTCTCTTCTTTAAAAACTCCATGGTATCCATAAAACCCCATATTATTCATTAAGATTTTATCCATAAAAACACCTACCTTCTGCATATAGCATCTGTAACCTTTATAGCTCTGATATTTTCTAATACATCATGTACCCTTACTATATCTACCCCATCTTTTATACCTAAAACAGTAGTAGCTATCGTTCCTTCAATTCTGTCTTTAGGTTCTAAATCTAAAATATTTCCAATCATAGATTTTCTAGATGTACCAAGTAATATTGGGTAACCTAATGTTTTTAATTCACTTAACCTTGACATAACCTCTACATTTTGTTCAAATGTCTTTCCAAAACCTATACCAGGATCTAGAACTATTTTTTTATCATCTATACCTGATTTTTTAGCTATTTCTATACTTTCTAATAAAAATTCTTTCATAGATTCTATTATGTCTTTATCATAAGTTGTCCCATTTTGATTATGCATTATACAAACATATGCATTATATTTAGCTATAACACTAGCCATATCTGGGTCTTTTCTAAGTCCCCATACGTCATTTATCATTTCAACCCCTAGTTCTAGACTCTCTTTTGCAACTTTAGCTTTATAAGTATCTACAGAAATCTTTATATCTAATTCTTCTTTTAAAGCTTTAACAACAGGAATGACTCTTTTTAATTCTTCATCAACGTCTACTTTTTTATGTCCAGGTCTAGTAGATTCTCCTCCTAAGTCAATGATATCTGCCCCATCTTCAATCATCTTTTTAGCATGGTCTACAGCTTTTTTTATATCTGTATAATCACCACCATCTGAAAAACTATCTGGAGTTACATTTAAAATCCCCATTATATAAGTTTTTTTGCCATATTCAAACATTTAATCTCTCCTATCTCATGTTTATTAAACTCATCGCTTCTGCTCTTGCAGCTATGTCTTTTTCAAAAATACCTCTCACTGCAGATGTTATAGTCTTAGACCCAGGTTTTTTTACACCTCTCATAGTCATGCACATATGTTCTGCCTCTAATACTACAATTACACCATATGGTTTTAATTCTTCCATTATTATATCTGCAGTACTTTTAGTGATTCTTTCTTGTAACTGTGGTCTTTTTGCTAAGTCTTCAATAACTCTAGCTAACTTAGATAGCCCTGTTAATCTACCCTCTCTAGGTAAATAAGCTATATGAGCTTTTCCAAAAAACGGAACTAGGTGATGCTCGCAACATGAATAAAAAGGTATATCTTTTACTAAAACTAGTTCTTCATGTTCCTCTGATTGAAATAATATTTTTAAATGATCTCTTGGGTCTTTATGTATTCCAGAGAATATTTCTTCGTACATTTTAGCCACTCTTTTAGGTGTGTCTACTAATCCTTCTCTATTAGGATCTTCTCCTATAGCTTCCAATATATCTTTTACAGCATTTTCTATCTTTTTCTTATCTACATTATACATACATTTAACCCCCTCATTTTTTATAATTTAATCATTAAATACATATTTATATACTTTTTCTAGATTATAGTAATTATAATCTTCGCAGACCTTTTTTGCTAATTTAAATAAGTCTTTTTCATTTTCACTTAAATATTTAAAAATTTTTTTATCTTTAGGTATCCATTTACTATTAATTATAAAGTATCCCTTTATTATATCTTTTAAATATATATTCGTCAAAAACTCATATTCATAATTTTCAAACTTGTCTTTTTCCTTTAATCTAGATATATTATCATATATTGTTGTAGATATTACTAATAAATTTTCTTTAGATATTTTTTCGGGGCCTTCTTCATACTTAATTTTAGATAAATTTATAACATTTTTTCCCATATTATATCTATCATATATAATTTTTGCATCTTTCATTTCGTTTATAAAAAAATATTCTTTACTTTCAATCATTTTATCAACGTGCTTAATAGAAAATTTATTTATATCTAATTCAATATCATATATTGTCTTTGTGTATCTTATTTGCTCTTCAATTTGCTCAGATATAATGAATATATCTATATCTTTTATATTTTCTTTTAGCTTCGTAAAATCTAGATTTTTACTAGATCCAACTTGAAAAATAGCAATATTATTTTTATCATTTTTAAGTTTTTCTAATTCCTTATAATAACATTTTAAAAACTCTTTCATTTAATTATTCTACTCCATAGCTCATTAAAAATATCATTGTTTTGCTTGAATTTAATATCATTTATTTTCTCAACTTTCATAATTCCCATTAAACTGTTACTTACAAAGCAAAATTCAAAATTTTTTAGATCTGTTATTTTTATGTCAGTTTCTACTATATTAATCTTTAATTCTCCACATAATCTTATAATCCTTTTTTTCATTATTCCATTTAATATAGATAAATCTTTGTTTGGAGTATATATTTGATTGTTTTTAATAAAGAAAATATTGCTTATACTGCATTCTAATATTCTATTTTCATAATCTAAAAATATCGCATCATCAAATCCATTTTCTAACGCATACCTTTTAATATATATATTTTCAAAATAATTTGTTGTTTTATGCTTATATAAGATGCTATCTCCTCTTTTATTAGTAGATAGCATCAATTTCAATCCTTTATTGTACATTTCTTTATTGTACACTATATCTCTTGTTGATATGTTATATCCTTCATCAAATACAGTTACTCTTAGAGCTTTGTATACTATATTATTTTCATCAATATAACTTAAAATTTTAGATTTTAAATCGTATTTATCTTCACTTATATTTAAATTCAATTCTTCTATAGAATTATACATACGATCTAAATGAAGATCTAATTCAATAGGTATTGAATTTTCTATTTTTATAGTTTCAAATAATCCCATTCCAAATTTACTTAATTCACTCTTAAATGATACACTATTTTTCATAGTATCCTTTTACCGCCTCCATTATAGATTTAGCCTTATCTAAAGTTTCTTGATATTCATCTTCAGGGTTAGAATCCCAAGTTATACCTCCTCCAACTTGAAAATATATTTTTTCATCTTTTTTTATTAAGGTTCTTATAGCTATGTTAAAATCCATATCTCCATTGAATCCTATATACCCTACAGATCCCGTATATACATTTCTTTGTGTTGGCTCCAATTCATCGATAATTTCCATAGCTCTAATTTTAGGAGCTCCTGTTATAGATCCACCTGGAAATGTAGCTTTTAATACATCTATGCTATCTAAAGAATCTTCAAGTTCACCTGTTACTGTAGCTACTAAATGACTTACATTAGCATAAGGTTCTATTACAAATAATTCAGGTACCTTAACTGTTCCTATTTTAGATACTTTTCCTAAATCATTTCTTTCTAGATCTACTATCATAAGAAGCTCAGACTTATCTTTTTCACTGTTTTTCAATTCTTCTTGTAATCTAATATCCTCTTCCTTAGTATTACCTCTAGGTCTTGTTCCCTTTATAGGCCTTGTTTCAATTTTTCTATCTATACACTTTATAAATCTTTCAGGTGAATTAGACAATACTTGATATTCATCAAAGTTTAAATAAGCAGCAAAAGGAGCTTTACTAACTTCTCTTAATCTCTTATATAAAAAATAACTAGATAAATTAGTAGTTCCTTCAAACCTTTGAGTTAAATTAGCTTGGTATATATCTCCTGATTTTATGTATTCTCTAATTTTATTAATAGAATCTATATAATCAGATTTTTTAAAATTAGAAACTAATTTACTCTCTATAACTTCTTCATGTTCAACCTGTATATCTTTTTTTTCTGAATTAATTATAATATTTTCTATTTCTTCAATTATTATTTTTTCTCTTTCTATATCTATATTTGGTGTAGCTATATAGGTTTTACATTCTAAGTGATCTACAACTATTACAAAATTATATAGACCAAAATATAAATCATACACTCCTGTATCGTCTATAGCCGTTCTAGGAAGTTTTTCAATATAATTACCTATATCATAAGATAAGTATCCTACTGCCCCTCCTATAAACGGTAAATCAGTATTATTTTCAACTTTAAATTTACTTAATTTATTTTGAAGATAATCTAATGGATTTTCATTTGTATTTTTTAATTTTATAATTTCAAATGGTCTAGAGCTTATAAAGGAATATCTTCCTAATTTTTTTTCATCCATCCCACTATCTAATATAAAACTATTTTTTTCCTCTTTAAATAAAGAGTATATTTCAAACGCATTTAAATTAGTATTTATTTGTTTTAACATTTGCTATCCTCCTTACAAGCTCTAGATTTTTTTATAAAGTTTCTTAATATGTCATGACCTTGCTCGGATAGTATAGCTTCTGGATGAAATTGAACACCTTCTATATGATAGTTCTTACATCTTACGCCCATTATCTCTCCATCCTTACTTCTTGCAGTAACTTCAAGTTCATCATTTATTGTATTTTCATCAATTATAAGTGAATGATATCTAGTTACATTTAAAGGATTATTTAAATTTTCAAACACTCCGCTATTATTATGATTTATGGCATGAACTTTTCCATGTACAGGCTGACTGGCTTTTATTATTTTAGCACCAAAAGCATGTCCTATAATTTGGTGCCCTAAGCATATTCCTAATATAGGCTTTTTACCTTTAAAGTTTTTTACAACTTCTATGCATATTCCTGCTTCTTTAGGAGAGCATGGTCCTGGAGATAATACAATTATTTCAGGGTTTAGTTTTTCAATCTCCCTTATAGTTATTTCATCATTTCTTTTTACTATTATATCTTCTCCTATTTCTCCTAAAAACTGTACTAAATTATAAACAAAGGAATCATAGTTATCTATCATTAGTATCATAAAATACCCCCTCTACATTAATAAATTACAAAATATCTTATTTTTTATGTCTATATATTTTTTTACTACAAGTTAATTATATATTTCTTGAGAAATCAATGTCAACATAGACGTTTTTGATGAAAATGGCAAGAATATATTATGTATATTTATTAATATTAAACAAAAACTACTTAAAGTACAACAGCTTAAAAATTATATTTTTTAGGAGGTTTTATTGTGAATAAGTATATTATAATAAGATCTGATACAAAGTCTATATCTTCTCCTATGTCAAAAAAAGAAGCTTTAAAAACAATAAAACAGTTTGACCGAGAAGGTATATCCTCTTTGTTAATTTTAGAAAATAAATATTTCAATTATACTGTATTAAAAAACTAATAATAAAATAAAAAAGGAGCCTATGAGCTCCTTTTCGTCCATCTATACCCTACATTGTAATACTTTTCTTTTTTTCCTTTTTTACTTCTTACATCAATTAATTCATTAATTTTTTCTACATACCCATCATCATTTGTTAATCTTATTAAACTTGTTAAATAGTATACATTAGTGCTTTTAGGTATTTTTTTATTTATGACTAAGTCTATAGCTTTTTTAGCTGCATTAAAATGCTTTAGGTGTGTATGCCCATCCTTAAACTCTTTTTTTGTATTGTAAGCTATATAACCTTCCTTAACCTGAAATATTATAAATTCTTTTCTTTCAAATATTTTATTATACATACACTTCATCCTTTTTTAGAAATAGTCTTATTATATAATATTAATTTAAGATAAAAAGTGTATATATTTCTTTATATTTTAAGATTATTTTTTATTATTTATATAACTCAGACACCGTAACAAATTTATATCCTCGTTTTTGCATTTCTGGTATAAATATATCTAGTGCTTCCACAGTATTATTTGTTGCATAATCATGAAGTAATATTATATCTCCATTTTTAGCATTATTTATTATTGTATCTGCTATTTTGAATGCCTGTGGATTTTTCCAATCTTTAGTATCTATTGTAGTCCACAACACTACTTTATAGCCATGCTTACTTGCAACTTTAGCTAATTCTTCTTTTTTATAACTTCCATATGGCGGTCTAAAAAGAGTAGGTTTTTTTCCAGTCATTTTAACAATAACTTCTTCACATTTAATAATTTCTTCCTCTAATTGAGCTTTATCTAAGTTTGATATATCTGGATGATTAAATGTGTGATTTCCTATTTCATGGCCTTCTTTACTAGCTCTTATAAGTGGCTCACTATACCAATTTGCATGCTTTCCTGCTATAAAAAAAGTAGCTTTTACATCATATTTTTTCAATACATTTAATACTTCATTAGTTTCTTTCGGATGTGGTCCATCATCAAAAGTTATAGCCAAATACTTTTTATCTCTTGGCCCATTTTTTATAAATATTTCTTCATTTTTAATAGAAAAAACTTGCCCTGAACTAATTATTATAAAAACTATAATAATTATGGCTATATAATATAACTTGTTTTTTATGAACTGCATAAAATGCACCCTTTCGTAATGTCAGTTTATTCACTATAGAAATTTTGAGTATAATATATTTTATAGTGTCCTCCAAAACTTACTCCAACTCCTATATTTTCATAATCCCCTAAAATATTTTTTCTATGCCCTAATGAATTCATCCAAGCTTCATGGGCATAAATAGCACTAACTTGACCTGCCGCTATATTTTCTCCAGCTAAACTATATTTTATTTTTTCTTTTTTCATCCTATCAAATGGTGATTCATTATTTTTATTTACATGGTCAAAATAATTTTTATTTCGCATATCTTCACTATGTTTTATAGAGCTAATCTTAGCCTTACTACTAAAATTCAATCTATTTAGGTTGTTTTTTTCTCTAACACTATTAGTAAGATCTATTATTTGTAACTCAAAGCTTTCCTTTAATTCATCGCTATACGTAGGATATATATCTTTAGTGCTATCTTCTATATTTTTATCTATTACTTGATAAGAAATTACTTTATTCCCTTTATGTAAATCATAAAATATAGTTATATATTTATTATTTTTTAAAATTATATCAAATTGATTATCAGATTCTATCATAAATTTAGTATTTCCTTTTTTCTTATATTCTATTGCTTTATAATTTTGTCTAACTAATTCTTGTTTATCATTAAGTCTTATTCCTTCAGTTTCTTCAGAATCTAAAGAATTACTATATAATCCTACAACTTTGTTATTATCAATTCCTACCATGATAAAATTTTTTTCAAATCTATTATACACATACCATGTAAATCCATATTCACTTAAATCTTTTCTATCTGGTAATCCAATTTTATTTATTACACTACTTTCACTATCTCCAATTTTTATATTGTAATATTTTTTTATATCTTCTCCCCCTATAACAGATGTTTCTTTTATTGCTTTATTATTTATATAATCATAGTTTCCATCTATATTTACATATATTGTAATTAAAACTATAAATATTAATATGTATATTATTTTTTTCAAAACTATCACACCTTTATTTAAATTGTTTTATAGCTTTTTAAATTATATACATTTATTAATATTTATATTCTTTCATACATAATATTGATTTTTATATAAATAAAATAGACTATACCTATATTAGATACAGTCTATTTTATACTAGATATTATTTCATCTAAACTTTTATTGAAAATACTTGGCTTATCAAACTTCCAGTTTCCTTGATAACATATTTCACCATTTATATAGAAAGTTCCATGTCCATGTTTTTTTCCGTGCCTAAATTCACCTACATACTTTTTATTATCTGGCCATGTGTAACTTCCTTGACCATGAGGTAAGTTATTCTTGAATTCACCTTCATACATAATTAATCCATCATTATCATAACATGTTCCTATTCCATCCATCTTACCATTTTTAAATTCACCAATATACATACCTTTATCTTTCCATGTATAAACTCCATGACCTTCTTTTTTACCATTTTTCCAATTTCCTAAATAATCATCATTACTTGCATAAGTCATCTTTCCTATCCCGTCCATTAAATCATGCTTCCATTCACCTGTATATATACATCCATTAGGAAGTTCGCACTTTCCAGGGCCTTCTTTCATATCATTTTTAAAATTACCTATATATTCTAATTTTGTCCCATCTTCATTTAAAAATATATATGTACCTCTACCTTCCATTTTACCATCTACAATTTTACCTATATAGGTATCTCCATTATTAAATGTATGAATTCTTCCAGATTTTTTTTTATCTAATTCAATTTCTTGTTTATCAGTTTTCGGGCAATTTTCATTATTTATTGATACTTCTTCCTCATGCGATGATTTTTTAGATATAAATATATTTAAAAAATTTATACGTTTAACTTCTTTTTCTATACTATGTATAGTTTTTTTGTACGTTTCTATTAAGTCTTTATCTTTTTTTTCTGTGTTCATTTATAACTACCCCACTACTTTCACTTATTACTCTTATATTTTTAATTCTATTATATATTAAACTTCTACATTTTTTCCATACTTTCATCTAAATTTCCTATTTTTATATATCATAATTAAAATAATAAAGCATGCTAATTTTAGCATGCTTTATTATTTTAATTAAGTTCCGATTTAATATTTCAATTCCGCTCTAAATAAAGTACGAGCACAGCTTATACGTATATGTATACTATATTTACCCGTTTATATTAACAATTCTAGATATTGTTATGTGATATATTCTATATCACATAATGTATTTTATCTATTATTTAATATTTTATTCATAATTTATAAATATTTTTCTTTAAATCCTCTTCCTTTAACTTCATTTACATCATTAACTGATATAAAAGCTTTTTTATCATGTCTTAAAGCTATCTCTTTTATCCTTGGTATTTCATTTGAAGCAACTATACAATATATTATTTTTTTCTTTTCATGTGTATATGCACCTTCTGCTTCTAATAGCGTTACTCCTCTTATAAGATCTTTCATTATACATTTTGATATTTCTTCACTTTTATTAGATATTAACATAACTGATTTTTGAGAATTCATTGCGTCTTTAACTATATTCATAGCATATACATTTAAAAACATTCCTATTAATGTATATAATCCTAATTCTAATCCAAAAAGCGTAGCCCCTATACAAACTACTAAAAAGTTCATAAAAAGACCAGTATCTTTCATCGGTATATTTTTCTTAAATTTAAGAATAGCTGCAATTATATCTGTACCTCCTAGAGAAGACTTAGCCTTAAATACCATACCAAGTCCTATTCCTCCTAGTATCCCTCCATATACTGTTTGTAATAATAAGTCATTAACCCCAATATAGTTTCCTATGTTTTGAGTCAATCCTAAAATAGTAGAAAATAAAATCATATTTATTAAACTAGTTATACAAAACTCTTTTTCTAAATATATAAAACCTAATATAAATATAGGTACATTTATAAGAAATGACAATACCCCTATATTTACGTTAGTAAGATAGTTTAGCGCAACTGATAGTCCCGCTACTCCACCACCTAATAAATGTGCTGGTTTCAAAAAACCATTAATTCCTATTGATGATATAGTTATTCCCACTACTATAAATAAATACCTCAGTACTATATTTTCCTCTAAAGTATTCTTTACTTCACTCATCATTTTTCTCCCTTCAAACCTTTTTATATTTATATCTTTATTTTATAAAATTAATTAATATCGGAATTAAAATTACAGTTATTGTACCAGAGATACCTATAGCTAATCCACTCATTGCACCTTCAACTTCTCCTAATTCCAAAGCCTTTGTTGTTCCTAATGCATGTGATGCTGTTCCTAACGCTATTCCTTTTGATACTGGATGTTTTGTATTGATTATTTTAAATATAGGTGTAGCTATTATTCCTCCTATTATTCCAGTTAAAATTATAGCTACTATTGTAACTGATTCTATTCCTCCTAATGTAGATGTTAGTGATATTCCCATAGGAGTTGTAATTGATTTTCCTAATAATGAGTTCATTATTAAAATATCTGATTTAGTTAACTTACTTATAATTACTATACTAACAAATGAAACTACCACCCCAGTAGTTATTCCTATCATTATTTCATAAAAATGCTTTTTTAATAAGTCATATTGTTTGTACAGAGGTACTGCTAGTACAATAGTTACTGGTGCTAAAAAGAAATTTATTGTATCTCCTCCTAGTTTATAACTATCATAAGAAATATTACTTACCTTTAAAAAAGCTATTATTCCCAAAATAGCTATTAATAATGGATTGAATATAGCCATTTTTGTTTTCTTTTGGATATATGCTCCTATATTAAAAAATATAATTGTAGCTACTATTCCAAATATAGGTGTCTTTAATACATCATACATAAAATTAACCTCTCTTACTTTTCATTTCTATCATTTTTTCAACAACTAAAGCTGTAACAATCATTACTAATGTAGTACTTATTAGTATAGTGGCAGCTAAAACTATTACATTTGAACCAATTAAATCTAATGAATTTATAAGCGATACCCCTGCTGGAACAAAAAATATAGCCATATTGTCTAAAAAGAAGTTGCTAAGTTCCTCTATAGATTCAACTTTTATAACTTTAATTTTTAGTAATATAAATAATAAAATCATTCCAATTATACTTCCAGGTATAATAATTATATTACTTAAAAATGAACTAATGTATTCTCCCACGGCCCATATAATAAGTATTAAGGCCAGCTGTCTTAATAATTTCATTTACTCTATCTCCTAGTTTATTTTTTTGCAAAATTAAAGGGAGATTACTACTCCCTAAAACTTCTCTCTATATATTACTATTATATCTTTCTTTTTTCAAACCTAATATTTCTACATTTTCAGCTTAATTTATTAAAATATCACCATTTTTATCTATATAGTTATTGTTATCTCCTTCAATTATCTGTGCATATCCATTTTCAAAATCTGAAACTGATTTTAATGTTGGTAATATTTTTATTTTTCCATCTTTATTTAAAAATCCCCATAATCCACCTTTAGGGATACACATCCCTCTAGTTAGTGAATTAGACCCTATATTAAATCTAGCTAATCCGTCGCAAAATTCACATGCATAGTCAAATATTGGTTCAATAACTATTTCTCCATAAATATTTATGTAACCCCATTTATCATTTATACATACAGGTGCTAACCCATCACTAAATGATTTCGCCCTATCAAACTTATAATCTATTATTTTTTCTCCTTTTTTATTTATATAACCCCATTTGTCATTTAAACGTATACCTGCTATACCTTCTGAAAAATCAGTTGCTATATCATATTCTGGATTTATAGCGAATTCTCCACATCTATTTATATATCCATACTTATTCTTATACTCAACTAAAGCTAAACCTTCATTAAATGCATTAACATAGCTATACATAGGTTTTATAACTATTTCTCCGTACTTATTTATATAGCCCCACCTTTTATTGATTTTGATTCCAGCTAAACCTTCATTAAAATTAGCTGCTGATTCGTACTTAGTTTCTATCACATAGTTTAAATTTTTATCTAAAAAACCATATTTACCATTGATTTTAATTTTAGACATTCCTTCATTAAAATCTGATGCACTATCTAAATGTAAATATATATTGTTATATCCATATTCATCTAGATATCCAAAAACCCATTTTACAGATTTTCTAATACGCTTTATATATGTTACAATACAATATCCGTCTCTAAACCTATCCGATACATATTTAAATTTAGGCTTTATAACTATATTATTGTTAATATCAAGAAATCCATATTTTCCATCTCTTAGTATAGGAAGAAATAATTTATCTTTTTTCATATTTAACCTCCTTTTCATAAATTATTAACTACTCTACTAATAATTAATATTATTAATTTGTATTTCCTATACTAATTTTTAAATTTTATTCTAAATAATAGGAATTTGCTTCTCTAATGTCGCCAACAACTTTGTACTTTATTCAAAATTTTTATGCTCAAATACAATCTATTGATATATATATACTTCATAAATTATCCGCAAATATTCGTTAATAACAGTCTTAAGCATAAAAAAAAAGAGCGTTAATACGCTCTTATATAAACCCACTCTTTTATCTCTCTTTTAATATAGATTGCACTTCTGAGTTGTTATACATACTATCTGGATCTTCCGCTCTTAGACTATAAAATGTCTCTTGTGCTTTTTCTAATTCTCCATCTTTATAATATAACATACCCATATTGTAATAGCTATCATCAAAATAATTATCTGAAGGTTTATAAGTATTTACATACTTTCTATAATATTTTATAGCTTCTTCATTATTACCTTCATCTTCATTTATTAATGCTAATTGATATATAGCTTCTGATATATATTTTTTAGTTTTTCCATTCTCAACTACTAGTTTTAAATATTTTATAGCCTCTTCATTATTACCTTCTTTTTTTAAATCCATTGCTTTAAAATATAAATCTTCTTCATCGCCTACAATAACTTCAGTTTTACTTTCTTCTTTGTCTTTATTTTCTGTTTTTGCTTTTTCTAATTCATCTTTTGTTTTATCTAATTTTTCACTAGCTTGATCAAGTTTCTCATTTTTCTCACTAACTTGATTTGTTAACTCATCTAATTTCTTTTTATTAGTAAAATAAATTCCACCTATTATTAAAACCAATACAGCTATTAATGCATATAATGATTTATGACTTTTATTACTTTTCTTTGGATCTTCTTTAACAGACTCTTCTTTTTTCACATCTGTATTTTCTTTTTCAAAAATACTATTATCTTTATCTACTTTTTGTAACATTTTTAAATATTCATCAGCTTTTACATTATCGCCTAGTTTTTCATATATTAAATGAAGTAGTAAATAAGGTTCTATCAATTCAGGTTCTTCATTTATTATATTTTCAAGTATTTGTATACTCTCTTGATTTAAGTCATTATTTATAAATCTTATGGCATGGTTGTATCTGCTTAGAAATATACTAAAAGTATCTGATGTTAATAAATCTACATACCTTCTAGCTAGTTCATTATTATCATAGCATAAACTTTTATAAAAACTCTCAAAGGCTTCATCAAAATTACATTTTAAAAGTTTTAACAAGCCTCTTAAATTTAATATATCCGTATCCTTAGGATTTAATTCTAAAGCTTCTTCTACCATTTCTGTAGCACTTGTCATGAAGCTTCTTTTTATCATATTTAAAGCTTCATTATATTTTTTATAAGACTCTAACTTTAATGCTCTTATATCCTTATTTTGTTTTTTTGTTTTATGCTTTAAATTTAATATTGTTTCATCTTTACTATTAGATGTTATATATGTTTTTTTAAGAGCTTTTAATGTTTCATTTATTTCTTCATCATCTATATTAAAAAAAGTAGTATCATTATTATCTTCGCTTATAAGTGACATATCTAATATTTTTTTATGTAAATTTTTTATATCACTTTGTATATTTAACTTTAATATGTTAATCACCCTCTTTATAATTTATATATAATAAAATACCACATTAATTTAATTTAGTCAAAATTATACATAATTTACTAAAAGTCTTACCCAAATATTTGAGTAAGACTTTTTTAATCTTAAATACTATTTAATTTATTCACCTTTTGTCGTATCTACTTGATTATTTTGTGTCTGCTGAGGTTGTTTAATATTATTTTGATCCTCTGGTTTATTCTCTTGTTCTGGTGTTAATTCTTGTTCTGGCTTTGATTCTGGATCTATTACAGGTGGTGTAGTTGGGTCTACAGGTTTAACTTCTGGTTTTTCTTCAGGTACTTGTATATCAGGCTGAATTACAGATTCTTCTTTATTATCTTCGAGTTTAGGTGTATCTTCCTTAGTTCCCACAGCTACTACACCTTGTTTTTTAGGATAATACGACTTAGACACCTTTTCCTTTTCTATTATATTCCCATTGTTATCCTTATATATTCTATAAGTTGATACTATGTACCCATCTCTACCTTTTTCTAAAACTTTTTCTTTTCCATTTTCTAATGATGGGTCATCAACTTTTTTTATAGGTGCAACTGAAACCTCATCAGTACTTGTTAATATTTCAATATCTTTCTTATCTTTAGAACTTCCATAAATCTGACATGTAACCGTGTTTCCATTTACAGTATTTTTTATATATATTGGATATTTCAAATTATTTTTAAATACAAAATCTATACTTCCATCAGCTACTGTAGCATCTCTTCCTTTTGGCGCATATGAGGATGGAATTGAATGATTTCTAAGTTCCATATACTCTAAACCTGCATATAATGTAGCATTATATAGAGTTGTAGATACTTGACATACCCCTCCACCTATTCCTTCTTGAACAACCCCTTGTACAATAACTGGTGCATTTTTATATCCATTACTTAGTGTTCTCTTTTTTGTATAAGTATTATAAGAAAATGACTCTCCTGGCATTAGTAATATATCACTAGTTCTTTGAGCTGCTAACTTTATATTTTGATTTCTCCCAGATATGCCTCCATTAAAATTTGTTGAATAACTTCCTAAAATAGTATTAATGTTTTCTAATTTTAATTTTGTTATATTTGGCTTATCTTTTGTTGTTACTATTTCACATATAAAATTATGCTTTTCTAAACTAGACTTTATGTTTTTTAAAGTTTCTGCCACATTAACTTTTGCTCCCATTTTTTCACTAGTTATATTAATTTCATCACCATTTATATCTATAGTTGCATTTTCTGATTTTTTATTTATATCCTTTGCAATATCATTTATTATTGATTCTAATTTCTTATTATCATAATTCATCTCTATATTTACTTTAGTATCATTTCCTAATATAGCTTTAGCTGTTTCTATAATATTATTAGCTATATTATTACCCTTATTAATTTCATACACATCATCTATAGTTTTCTCTATATTGTAATTAAAATTGAAATCTTTATAATCTACATCCCAATTTTTATTTTCAAACTTAAGAGTTATATTTTTTTCTTTGAATGATTCCTTTAATTTTTTGCTAGCTTCAGCTCTAGTCATTCCTCCAACATTTATATTTTCTATATATACATTTTTCACTATTTTATTATTTTTACTTTGTATAAATAAAGCTATTGATATACTTACAATTGCAATGATAATAATACTAACTATAATATATAATTTTTTATTTTTATCCTCCATAATTACTATAAATCTCCTTAACTTCTAAATATAATTTAATAGTATCATAACTCTTATTATATTTATATAAATTATTAAATTTTAAAAATAAAAGCGTGTTTTCACACGCTTTTATATCTTATTTACACTATTATCTTCTACTTTATATATTTGTTTTGTATATGGATTTATTAAATATACTTCTTTAGATTTAAAAAATCCTCTATTAACTACTGCATAATAATAAATATCATTGTTTTTGCCTACAAAGTTTTCTACAACCTTAGTATCATCTACATATCTTAGTGCTTTTTCTTTTTCTTCTATAGCAAGATATTTGTAATTGTCTCCAAGTTCATTTAGTTTTTTCTCCAAAATACTTTCAGCTGTACTTTTACTTATAGTAAATTCAACGTTACCATCTTTGGTCGCTCTCCAATGTCCATCACTATAATTATTATTATATGATTTTTTTTCATCTAAATATGAGTATATTCTTTTATTCATTGGATCTATTAAAAACTCATCTATTCTGTCATTTTTAACAAAAGCCTCTGCATAATAATATTTATTTCCATTTATCATTTGTTGGAATATATTAGCTCTAATATCATGTTTATCTATTCCACTTTTTTTAGATATCAATGATATTACTTCATCATTAGTCATATTGTACATTTCTAAATTCTTTTCAAATTCAGTCGATAAATCATCTAAAGTTTCATCATCTAAATAATATTGTTTTAAGTAATCTATATATTCTAGTGCCTCTTGATAGTTTCCATTTTCATTTTCAATTTTAGCTTTATCTATATAGTAGTCATACATAAGCTCTATACATTCTTCTTTTTTATCTTGTGCTAAATCATAATACTTTTTATCCTCAGATATTACCTTATCATAATTCTGAATTGCTTCTTTATACATTTTTTTGCTTTGATCTGTAACTCCAAGTTTATAAATTTTTCTAGAATCTTCAATGACTTCAATTTTTTTAGCATAAACATAAATTTCATTTTTTGAAATTTTAAGAGTAGATACAGCTTGTATATACCCCATTGCTGTTTTATAACTTATTTTTTCTTGTAGGTATAGTTCATTCACTCTTTTAGCTTGGTCTATTATACTGTCTGTATCTATATAAACTGTATCTAATTCATTAACTATGTTTATAAGTGAAATAAAGTAATCTTTACCTATCTCTCCTTTTATATATCGATCTCCATAATTTAAAATTATTTTATTAACCTTTTTTGATAAGTTTTTGCTAAATCTATTCATCTTAGTTTCCGAAAATTCTTCTTTTACTTTATCGTAGTATGATATAGCCTGAGAATAATTTCTTTTTTCTATATAACTTACAAGCTTATTACTCTCTCTACTTACGCTAAAACTATCAGCGGTAAATATAATAAATATACCTAGCAAAATAATACTCAATATTATTAATGATGATTTTATTATTATTTTATTATTCCTGTCTATAAATTCTACTATTTTTTCAAAAAAATCTTTCATAATCATTCTCTTACCTTTCTCAAACAGTAATATAAATGTTTTATGATTTATTATAACATATAGTAGAATTATTAACCATATTTTGTAATATAGTAAAAGCTTAATATTTTTTCTTCCAACTTATATAATAAATATTATGCTTATGTCATCTTTGCTTTTATTCACTGTTAAATATTCTAAATATCGCTTATATTTTTTTTCTAAATTATACCTTGTAAATACATTTTTTCTGTATTCTTTTATAGATAATTTTAAACTTCTATCTAACTCCTCATATGTTTTAAAACTATTTGTAAAACCATCTGAAAAAATAACTATTGAATCTACAGTGTCTATATTATTAATACTTATTTTTAAATCTATATATTTATAAGCATCATCTAAATACATAGAGTTTAATACCCCATATACTTTACTATTTTTATCATACTTTATTAAATTGAACTTATTTGTGTATTCAACTATATTTCCATCTCCTATTTGTATATAAATTTTTATTTTATCAGTAATCAAACTTCCTATAAGTGTTGTACCATAAAGAACATAGTCTACATTGTAAACATTTGGAATTTTAGTCTTGTAGTGACTTAATACGTAACTTCTCCATCTCTCTTGAATAAGTTTTTGTATTTTTTCCTCTTTTTTTATATAGTTCATTATATTATCTAAATTTTCATAATTTATAAACTTTATTTCATTATATAGTTTTTCTAAAATATCTATACATGCATCACATGCAAATTCCGATCCTTTATAACTATATTTACATCTATCTATTCCATGACCATCTCCAATTGCACATATAACTCCATTTTCAACTTTTTTAATTCTTAAATAGTCTTGAGAATTCTTCCCCTTAATTTTATTTTTATATCCTGTAACACTACTATAAAACACATCAAATCTCATATAACCCCTCCTGACTTAATATTAATTATATTAAGTTATATGAAAAAAAGTACAGCATGTGCTGTACTCTAAGATATTTTTCTTCTTCTAACTGTATCTTTATTTCTTTGATGTCTTTTATTAGTCTTAACTTGCTTTTTAGCGCTAATTATTCTTCTACCAAATATTCTTTTACAATCGCATAAAACCCAACATGGTGTCAGTGTCATAATCATTCCTAGTGCCAAAACAATATAATATCTAAATCCTATAAACACTCCTGTAAATGAATTTATTAACAAGAGTATGCTAGTAACACTTAAAGATATTAAAGATGACAAAACAAATATTTTCCAAATGTCTGAAATTACTTTAACAAACTTTGGCACATTTTTATTTTTTTGGCTTTTTTTCATGTTTTTGCCCCCTATTATCAATAAATCATACATGTATTCTAATATAATAAATATACCAAATTTGTCTTAAAATAGCAATTCTTATTAGTAACATTACTCTATATTAATTAATAAATTAAATTAAGACTATTTTTAAAAGGAGTGATTTATTTGCCATGCCTTCCTAGCTTAGGTTCTAAAGCACCTAATTTTAGTGCTAACACAACACATGGACCTATAAAATTATCAGACTATAAAGGTAAATGGGTTGTTTTATTTTCACATCCTGGTGATTTTACACCTGTTTGCACTACAGAGTTTTTATGCTTTGCAAAATACTACCCTAACTTTAAAAAAAGAAATACAGAGCTTTTAGGACTTAGTGTCGATAGCAATAGCTCTCATTTAGCATGGATCTATAATATTTACAAAAACACTGGTGTTGAAATTCCATTTCCTATAATTGATGATAGAAAAATGGAGATTTCTCAACTATATGGAATGATTTCAGAGCCTATGAGTGATGTAGCTACTATTAGATCAGTTTTTATAATAGACCCAAACCAAATACTAAGAACTATATTATATTATCCATTAACTACAGGAAGAAACATACCTGAGATAATAAGAATAATTGATGCTCTACAAACTTCAGATGAACAAAATGTTGTAACACCTGCAAATTGGCTACCAGGTATGCCTGTTATACTTCCACCTCCTAAGACATACAAAGAACTTAAAGAGCGAATTACTAGTTGTTCAAATAATAAAAAATGTATAGACTGGTATCTTTGTTTTGTACCTGATAAATCAAATTCTGACAATAATAATATTATTGAACCAGTGTACTCTAAGAAAAAAGGTGCTAAATCTAGACCTCAAATTGATGCTCCATCTAAATCTATACCTGTAAATCCAGCATGTCCTGATTTAAGAAGATTGGTTGGAGAATATGTTTTAGGTGATCCTTCTAATGTAGATGCATTTTTACTTGATTTTGTTATTTATGCATTTGTAGAAATAAAACCTGATGGTACATTATTTGTTCCAACACCTAGATATTTACGTCAATTATTAGCTCTAAAAAAAGATAATCCTGATTTAAAGGTTATTGCAGCTATTGGAGGTTGGGGACAAGATGGATTTTCAGATGCTGCATTAACTCCATCTGCTAGATATAAATTTGCTAGAGAAGTAAATTCACTTATAAATCAATATAACTTAGATGGAATTGATATAGACTGGGAATATCCAGGAAATAGTGCAGCTGGAATTAAATCTAGACCTGAGGATAGAGAAAACTTTACATTACTATTAACAGCTATAAGAGATGTAATTGGGAATAGTAAGTGGTTAAGTGTAGCTGGAACAGGAGACAAAGCTTATATAAATAAAAGTGCTGAAATTGATAAAATAGCGCCTTTAATAAATTATTTTAATTTGATGAGTTATGACTTTACAGCTGGATCTACTGGAGAAAGTGGTAAAAAGCATCAAGCAAATTTATATAATTCTGACCTAAGCATTCCTGGATATAGTGTAGATTCAATGGTTATAAATTTAGTTGAGGCTGGTATGCCTTCCGAAAAAATATTATTGGGAGTTCCTTTTTATGGTAGATTAGGTTCTAGTGTAACAAAATCTTATGATCAGCTTAGAAGAGATTATATAAATAAAAATGGATACTCATTTAAGTTCGATAAAGAGGCTCAAGCTTCATATTTAGAAAAAAATGGAGAGTTTGCAATGTCATATGACGATATTCTATCTATTTATATAAAATCTCAGTATGTTATAGATAACTGTCTAGGAGGTATTTTCTCTTGGATGGCTCCTTATGATAAAGCTAATATACTAGCTAAAGCAATGAGCCTAGGTATAAATGATCCCAATGAGTTAAAAGAAGAAATAATATCAACTTATGGCCCTAATATATTAAGCTAAAAAATAGTCTATCTATTAGATAGACTATTTTAAATTTTCTTAAAATTTTTATTTGTATTTAAATTCCTATTTACTTTTTTATTTTATATGATATAATTGTATACATAAAATAATTAAACAGAATATAACTAATGGTAGAGGTTGCATTGTTAAATAGTATTATTATTGAGGTTAAGCTCCTGTGATGTAATAAGAAAGGTAATAATGCCGAAATATATAAGTAATGCTTTAAGCTTATATATTGGGGTTATGCAAAATATGTATAACACTGTCACTTTATGTGGAGGGCTATCTTTAGATTAAGTTATTATATTGATTTATAATTTCAAGTCTAGGAGTTTCTTTGCATCTTCTAGACTTTTTTTATTATTCTCCATTTTTCGTTATATTCTTACAACTTTGGGAGGTAATTATGTTAAAAAGAGAAAAAAGACAAGCTTCATTAGGCGATTCGCTTTTATGTATAGGTTTCTTAATAGTTTTATTATCTATATCTCTAACTAAGTTAGGCGTTTCAGCTCATATACCACTAGCCCTTGGTGGAATATTTAGTGGGTTTGTAGCTGTTTTTAAATTAGGGTTCACATGGAAAGAACTAGAAGAAGGTATTTTAGCTACTATTAATTCTACAATGCAAGCTATAATAATTTTATTAATAGTTGGAATGTTAATTGGTACATGGATTTTATCTGGTGTTGTTCCAAGTATGATTTATTGGGGATTAAATATATTATCTCCAGGAATATTTTTAGTTGCTACAACAATAATATGTTCTATCGTATCTATATCTACAGGTTCTTCTTGGACTACAGCTGGTACTATAGGTATAGCTCTTTTAGGTATAGGTAGTGCCCTTGGTATCCCTAAAGAAATAATAGCAGGGGCGATAATATCTGGTGCTTACTTCGGTGATAAAATGTCTCCACTTTCAGATACTACAAATTTAGCTCCAGCTATGGCAGGTACAGATTTATTTACACATATAAAACATATGCTTTATTCAACAGTTCCTGCATATGCAATTTCGCTTATTATTTACGGGATTATAGGTTTTAAATATGCTGGGCAAGCTATAGACAATAGTCAAATAGCTCAAATTCAACAAGCTTTAGCTGCTAGCTATAATACACTATCTCCTTTATTATTATTGATTCCTGTGTTAGTTATAGTTATGGTAATATGTAAGGTTCCTGCAGTACCAGGACTTATAATAGGTACATTACTTGGAGGTGCTGTTGCTATTTTATTCCAAGGAGCGTCATTTAAAGAAGTGTTAGAAGTTGCTCAAGTTGGTTATACATCTAACAGTGGAATGGCATTTGTTGATGAGTTGCTAACTCGTGGAGGTCTTGATAGTATGTTAGGTACAGTATCGCTTATGTTATGTGCATTAGCTACTGGTGGTATACTAGAAAAAACTGGTATGCTAGAAGCATTAGCTACAGCTATATTAAAATTTGCAAAAGGTACTTTTGGTTTAGTAGCTGCTACAATATTTACTTGCATCGGAACTAACTTAGCTGTTGCTGACCAATATTTAGCAATAGTTATGCCTGGTAGTATGTATAGAGAAGCATTCAAAAAGCAAGGACTTTGCCCTGAAAACTTATCTCGTGCTTTAGAAGATAGTGCTACTATAACATCTCCACTTATACCTTGGAATACTTGTGGAGCGTATATGAGTGCTACTCTTGCAATTAACTCATTTGCATTTTTACCGTATGCGTTTTTCAACTTATTATGTCCTGTAATATCTTTAACTTTAGCGGCTACAGGATTTGGTATAACAAGACTACCTAAAGATACATTAGAAGAATCAACTGATTCAGTTGCATAATAAAAAGGATGGAAACCCCATCCTTTTTTATTTTTTGTATCCAACAATTGCAGCTCCTAATGCTCCTACAATTTGTGTATCTTCTGTTATATATATTTTTTTCATTAAATTTTCTTCTATCATGTCTACGAGAACACTACTTTTAGCTACTCCACCTGTAAATGCAATATCATCTACTATATTTATTCTAGATAGCATAGATGCTGATCTATTTGCTATAGATTTAAATATTCCTGCTGCTATAGATTCTTTAGAAATATTTTTAGCCAACAAACTTATAATTTCTGATTCTGCAAATACAGTGCACATACTCGATATAATTTGTGGTTCTGTATTCTTAGCAAGTTTATCTATACTTTCAACATCACTTCCTAATAAATTAGCTGTAACTTGTAAAAACCTACCTGTTCCTGCTGCGCATTTATCATTCATTATAAAATTTGATACATTACCATCATCATCTAAACTTATAACTTTGCTATCTTGTCCACCTATATCAAGTATTGTTCTTATATTGTTATTTAGAAAATGAATTCCTTTTGCATGGCAAGTTATCTCTGTAACTTTTTTATCAACAAAGTCCATACTAACTCTTCCATATCCAGTTCCTATAACTTTTTTTATATTATCTTTATCTATATCTTGTGTAAGATTTTCAAATACCTCAAGCGATGCATTTTTAGGACTCCACCCTGTTGGTATAACAATTTTTTTTAGTATTTTTTCTCCATCAAATAAAACACCCTTTGTTGCTACAGACCCTGAGTCTATTCCTATACTATACATATTTCCCCCCTATTTTAGTCTATCATTTCTATAAATGCTTCAAATCTAGTTCTTAACTGTTCAGTATCTGACTTTGAATAATCAGTCTCAATAGCCATATAAGGTTTATTTTTAACTCCATTTACAAATTTTTTAACTCTATAACTTTCAACATTAAATGTATGACATGCTTGAAGTACTACATCTATAACTCCATCTACCTTATACTCATCTATTAATCTATCTAATAGTTCTATTCTTGCATCATTATTAGCCATACATGAGCAAGCTATATTTATATATTTTTTAGCTATAGCATCTATAGGATCTGGATTGCTTTCGTCTACTAATTCATCATTTGATCTTATTCCTCCACACAACTCATATGCAACTACAACAGCTCCACTATCTTCTAAAGTCTTAACTATTTTCTCACTTACTCCTCCTATAGGACATCCAGTTATAAGAATTCTAGGTTTTTCTTCACTTATAGGTCTTTCTCCTTTTTCATATTTATCTTTTATAGATACTATCATATCTTTTAAATTTTCCTTTAATTCATCTCTATCAAATTTAAATCCTGAATTATATAAAACTTGGTGCATATCATATCCACTCATAGGTGGTGGCACTAACTTAGATAATTCATAAAATTCTTTTAATAATCTTCTTTCTTCATTCTTATCTTTTATTGCATCTTTTAAATTTTCTTCTGTTATTTCTACTGAAAACTTTCTTTCTATTTCTTCTTTTAATTCTATAATTTCATTTTTCCACAGTTCATATGCATACTTACCTTTTTTGCTATTTGGAAGTTGCATTAGATGTAAGTCTTTTATTTTTGCTAACTCTTCATACATTTTTTTCTTTCCATCACATGTAGTTTCTGCAATTAATAAATCTGAAAAATAAAAATATGGACATGTATCTGTTATAGCATGCCCAAAGCTTGATTTTATAAGTGGACATAAATTTCTTGGAAGTATTTTTTCAGCCTCTGGTATAGGCTCTTCACTTACTCCACATACCCCTACTGTCACTGCATTTGCTGCCATAGGTATTTCAACTGGTGTAAATGCACAAAATACGCCAACTAATTTTTTCCCACTTTCTTTTAATTCTTTAGCTTTTATAAATCCATTTCTTCTTGCTTCACTAAAGTCCTCAAATTTTTCTGGTAGTGATATCATCTTATTTCCCCCAATAACTATAATGATTTACAATGAAATTTTATCATATATATTATTTTTATGTACAATAGTAAAAAACTATACTAAATACATATAGTATAGCTTTTTACTATAATTCTATTGTCTTACAATTATAAATACCATATAAGCTATATACATACAAAATAAAATTACCCCTTCTAGTTTATTAACTTCTTTTTTAGTAGTTGCAAATATATAAGTTACAATAGATACTAAGAACATGATAAACATATCAACAAATACTATAGTATGTACTGATATTGTATGAATAAATGAAGATATCCCTAGTACAAATAATATATTAAATATGTTAGACCCTATTATATTTCCTATAGCTATATCACTTTCACCTTTTCTAGCAGCTACTACACTAGTTACTAGTTCTGGGAGAGATGTACCTATAGACACTATAGTAAGACCCACTAAATTTTCACTCATCCCCAATGCTAATGCTATATTTGTAGCACTATCTACAACTATTTTTCCACCTAAAATAATTCCAATTATTCCAAGTAAACTGATTAATATGCTCTTTGGTATTGAAGCTTTTGAGCTTCCTTGTTCTACTTCCATTTCTTCTTTAGAAGTTATAGCCATTTCTAGTAAGTAATACATGAATATAGAAAATAAAGCCAATAGCATAAGCCCATCTGACTTTGTTAATGTATTTTCAGGGTAACCTTGAAACTTTATATCATGAGATAATATTAAAAGAACTAAGGATGCTAAAAGTACAAATGGAAATTCTTTTAATATTGTAGTTTTTTGTACTTTAACAGGTTTAATCATAGAAGATATTCCTACTACTGCTAACAAGTTGAATATATTTGATCCAACAACATTTGCTATAGCCATATCATTATTCCCTTTAAATGCAGCTGTTGCACTTACTGCTGCTTCTGGTGCACTTGTCCCAAATGCAACTATAGTAAGTCCAATTATTATAGTAGGTATTCTAAGAGCTTTAGCTATAGATGATGCTCCACTTACAAAAAAATCAGCAGCTTTTATAAGTATAATAAATCCAATTATAAGTAATATGTAACTCATTTAAGTTCTCCTTTTTATTCTTTTAAACTTATGTTATCCATATAGATCTATATTTATAAGTATATTTAAAACTGTAATGATAGATTGTATTAATACAATCTATCATTTTATTAAAAAATATATTAAATATATTGTTTTCATAGTAATATATAGTTATTACTATGTTTTAAGGAGAATTATAATATGATAAAAAAAGTAGCAGCTATTCATGATTTATCTGGAGTTGGAAGATGTTCTTTAAGTGTAGCTCTTCCAATATTATCAGCTTTAAAGGTACAATGTTGCCCATTTCCAACAGCTATACTATCTAGCCAAACTGGTTATCCTAAATATTCTTTTTTAGATTTAACTAATGAAATGAATACTTATAAAAATATTTGGCAGGAACTTAATATTGAATTTGATTGTATATACAGTGGCTTTTTAGGTTCAATAAATCAAATCGATATAGTATCTGATTTTATAGATAATAATAAATCAGCTCTTATTGTGGTTGATCCTGTAATGGGGGATGATGGTTCAATATATCCAGTGTTTAACAATATTATATGTGATAAAATAAGAGATTTAGTAAAAAAATCAGATATAGTTACTCCTAATATAACCGAGGCTCTTATATTAGTAGGTGAGGATTATAGTAAAAACAACCTTAACAAAGCTGAGTTAATTGAACTGGCTAAAAAAGTATCTAATCTAGGTCCTAATAAAGTAATTATAACTGGTATAATATCTAATGGTATAATATCTAATTTAGCATTTGATAAACTATCAAATAAGATATATTTTACTTCATCAGAATTTAATAATATATCTTATAGTGGAACTGGAGATATCTTTACTTCAATAATTACAGGTATGATTCTAAATGGATATTCATTAGAAGATAGCATTAATAAAGCTAATAAATTTATTCACAATACAGTTTCATATACATCGAAGTTTAACCACGATAGAAACGACGGAGTAATGTTTGAGCTATTTTTAAATGAGTTAATAGATATAAAATAATTAAAGAGATGTCTCATTATTGGTGAGACATCTCTTTAATTATTTTATAATTTACTTTTATTTTAAATTTATTATTTTCTAAAATCACTTTGTAGCCTCTTGTATATATTTTTACTAAATTATTTACTATATTAGGTTTATTGTCTGTAAAATTAAACCTATGTTGATTGAACTCACTATAATCGGAAACTTTATTAAGTAATATCAGCTCTGACTTTAAATTCTGTTTAGTTTGAAGGTTTGTTACATTTTTTACGTACATATTATCAAATTCAAATTGATACATACTAATATTTTCTTCATTATACTTTATAAATTTTTCTACTACTAATTGTTTTAAGTTCTTATCCTCTATATTAGAGTAATTATAATCTATATATTCTAATATATACTTTGAATCTATATTATTAATTATAAATTTATCAATTTTATTTGTTATACACTTATCATTTCCAAATATATTAATATACAAATTTATATAAATTGTTATAGATATTATTATCAAAATTACTCTTTTCATGCTTTACCTCCAAATAAAGTACTTATTTATAGTATTTGTTAAGGTTGCATTTTATATCCTATATTTTCATAGGTTATATTTATGTAAATTGTATAAAATATATTTAACACTTAATTTACAGAGGTGATTTTATGAATAGAGCACATAAAAGAAATTCTTTCTTTATAATTGCAATATTTATACTTACAGGATTTCTTATAAATGGAGAATTTGATATTTTTGATAAAATAAAAACTCAAATTCTAAACCCAGATTCATCTACGCAGGAGTATAATTGGTATTTTAATCCTAGAGAAGATGGAAAGCAACCTACTCCTATTAAAGAAGCATCTTTTTTTAGTAAATATGATGCTCATTTCGTTGGAAATCCTAATGAAAAAGTTTTATATTTAACTTTTGATGCTGGCTATGAAAGTGGAAATACAGAAAAAATATTAGATACACTAAAAAAACATAATGTACCTGCAGCTTTCTTTGTTGTAGATCATTATTTAAAAACAAACCCCGATTTAATAAAAAGAATGACTAATGAAGGTCATTTAGTTTGTAATCACTCTAGAAGCCATCCTTCAATGGCTAGTATAACTAATTTTGATGACTTTAAAAAAGAGATTTTATCTGTAGAGGAGAGCTATAAAAATATTACAGGTAAAAATATGCCCAAATATTTTAGGCCTCCTATGGGAAAATTTAGCCAGTTATCACTAGAGTATACTCAAAAACTAGGATACAATACTATCTTTTGGAGTTTTGCATATGTAGATTGGTTCGAAGATAGACAACCATCTCATGAAGATGCAAAAAAGAAAATACTTTCTAGAACACATCCTGGTGCAATATTATTACTTCATCCTAACTCAAAAACAAACACTGATATACTTGATGAAATTATAACTCAGTGGAAAAAAGAAGGATATCAACTTAAAACCTTAGATTATCTTACAAAAAATAATAATTGTAATGATAAAGATCCTAAAATAATACAAAGTAAATAATAATACAGATGTATACATCTGTATTATTATTTTTATGCCTCTAGTAAAATTGATTTTCCATTATATATCCCTACCCAATACGGTTTATAAATGCTTTTTATATCTATTAGTTTTATATCATGAATATGACACTTGTTATTAATATTATTATTTTTTATTAATTTAATTATTTCTCCTTTTATGATTTCTAACATGCCTGCTTCGTCTATATTAGATCTTTTTATACATTTTTTAGATACATTTATTCGTGATGTATCAGGTTCATTTATTATAGATTTAGATACCCCCGTATGAGTATTTACCAATAAAGTCAATTTATCTTTATTTATATCTTGTTTGAATATATTTTTACCTTTGATTTTTATAAAAATTTCATAAGTTATAATTTTGTATTCTATGTATTGAAGTGTTGTATTTTTTATCCTAGGGTTTAATTGAACTACTTTACTCATTAATGGTATTTTATCTCTTTCTATTTTCTTTATATCACTTTTTTTAACTTTTACTTCTATAGCGTCAACTAGCATTATTGCCCTCCTAAGATATATTTTACTCTTTATAAATTATATTAAACTATATAGTATTTTAATGTATGTAAAATTTAAAGATTATAAAAATAGGTAAGCTTACACGCTTACCTATTTTTATAATACTCTTTGAGCTATGTTTAAAGAGTGATCTGCTATTCTTTCTAAATTATTTAATAAATCTAAATATATTATACCCGAATCGATACTACAAGTATTTTCGTTTAATCTTTTCATATGATTTGCTCTAAATGACTTATCCATGGCATCAACTTCATTTTCGATTTCAAATACACTATTTGCCAAATCTTTATTATCTTCTTTTAAAGCACTTATTGAATATTCTACACTCATTAATACTTTTTCATAAATTTCCTTTGTTTCAATTTGCCCTTTTTCCGATAATTTTATTTGATTTTCTATTGATCCCTTTGCTAACTCTGCAATATTTTCAGCATGGTCTCCTATTCTTTCGATGTCATTGACAGTATTAAACATTAAGTCAACAAATTCTCTTTCCTCATCATCTAACGGACATTTTGATAATTTTAGTAAGTAATTTAAAATAAGTTTTTGTAATTTGTTTATAACTTTCTCCTGTTCTAAAGTTTTATTCACTTTTCCCATATCTTGATTAATAAATGATTCTATTGCATTGTTTAGATTCTCTTTAGATTTAATTCCCATTCTAGTAATTTCTTTTGTTACATTTCCTAAAGCTATTGATGGTGTTTCTAACATACGTTCATCTAAATATTTAGTTTCTTTTTCTTCTCTTTCTTCTTCTTTTTCAGGTACTAACTTCATAGCTATGTTAACTATAACTTTAGCAAAAGGAAGTAGTATTATAACATTTACAACATTAAATAATGTATGTGCATTTGCTATTTGTCTCGCAACATCATTAGGATTTATACGTGTAACCAATGCTACTATAGGTTTATTTAATATAATTATAAATAATAACGTTCCTATAACATTAAAAGTTAAATGCATAATAGCTGCTCTTTTTGCATTTCTATTAGCTCCTATACTTGAGATTAATGATGTAACGCACGTTCCAATATTATCTCCATATAATATTGGTAAAGCTGAGCTTATAGGTATTAACCCTTGTGTTGCAAGTGCTATTAACATTCCCATAGATGCACTTGAACTTTGTACTATTCCAGTTATAGCAAATCCCGCTAGCACCCCTAGTACTTGATGCTGCCCAAAATATATAAGTGCATTTCTAAAACCTTCATATTCAGCCAGAGGTTTTACTGCATCCTTCATAAATTCCATACCTGTAAATAATATACCAAATCCAATTAGTATTTCTGCAATATTTTTAGTTTTAGCTTTCTTAGTAAATAAGAATAAAACTATACCTATTCCTAATGCAATTGGCGCTATTCCCTCTAAGTCAAAAGATACCAACTGTGCAGTTATTGTAGTTCCTATGTTGGCTCCCATTATAACACCTATAGCTTGTGTTAATGTCATTATTCCTGCATTAACAAAACCAACGACCATAACAGTTGTAGCACTACTACTTTGTATTATACCTGTGACAACTGCTCCAACTAATACACCCATTAATATATTGCTGGTTAGAAGCCCTATGATATTTTTAAGTTTTTCTCCTGCAGATTTTTGAAGTCCATTTCCCATTAAGTTCATTCCATATAAGAATAATCCTAATCCTCCAATAAGACTTATTGCTATATCCAAATTTATTCCTCCTTACTCTAACTCTTTGCTTTTATATCCAACGCTAGTATTTATTGTGTTAATTTTTAAATTTTATATACTTTATTTATTTCATAAGTTTATATTTTTTGTATTATTTTACATACATTTTTATAAATTAATTAGCTAAGTATAATAATTAAATAATATATAAAGGATTGATTATTATGAAATTTTTTAAATATATATTTATATTGATTTTAGCTATTTTTATTTCAAGCAAATTATCACTAATTTATTGTTTAGATGGGAATACTAATGATGCTAATATAAGTATTGTTTCTCCTTTAAATGCTCAACAGTATATTATTTCTAGACCAACAATAAAAGCTAAATTAAACAATAGTAATGAAATAAACATAAAATCAATTAAGTTTTATTTAAATTATAAAGATGTAACTAATGATTGTTTAATACAAGATGATTGTTTAACTTATACTCCTTCAAAAAAATTAAAAAGAGGAACTCAAATTGTTAAAATTGAGGCTTTTGATATAAATAAAAACAAAATAAAATTAGAGTGGTATTTTAATGTAGGTACCCCAAAGTATAATCATTATTATGGATTGCTTCATTCCCATACATCAAATAGCGATGGAAAAGGGAGCTTTGAAGATGCTTACTACACAGCTAAATTTAATGCTAAGTTAGATTTTTTTGCAATAACAGAGCACTCTAACTATTTTGATAATGATATTGATTCAACATTATCAAGAAGTAATAGTAATACATGGAATAATTTATCCAAAGTAGCTTCTAATTATAATTCAAATGGAAAATTTTTAGCTCTAAAAGGATTTGAGATGACTTATCCATATATAAATATAGAAAATCCTATAGGACATATAAACATATATAATTCTAAAGGTTTTATATCTACTAATAATCCTATTTATAGTGATCTTAAATCGTTTTATAAAGCTATTTCTAAAGAGGATAATATCATAGGTCAGTTTAATCATCCGTGTGATATATTTGGTAGGTTTAACAATTTCAAGTATGATAAATATGCTGATAATGTAATATCTTTAATAGAGGTGTGTAATGGATATAATAAGAATATAAATAAAAATAAACTTTCTTTTGATGATTATCAAAAAGCATTAGATTGTGGTTGGCATCTAGCTCCAAGTTCTAACCAAGATAATCATAGAGAAAATTGGGGAGTTGCAAATGAATTTAGAACAGTCGTATTATGTACTGACCTAAATGAAAGCTCTTTTTATGATTCATTAAAAAATATGAGAGTTTATGCAACTCAAGATAAAAATATAAAAATAGACTATACAATAAATGATTCTGTAATGGGCTCTACTATAAATAATGCTTCTAATTTATATTTTAATATAAGTGTTATAGATACTGATTTAAACGATAAAATACAAAAAATAGATATATTGTCCAACAATGGCAAAGTTGTAGCTTCAAAACAATTCAACTCTAATTTAGCAAAATTAGAATTTAAATTACAATGTCTTAAAAATTCTTTTTACTACGTTAAAGTATATC
Source organism: Paraclostridium bifermentans (assembly GCF_964259345.1). Lineage (GTDB taxonomy): Bacteria > Bacillota > Clostridia > Peptostreptococcales > Peptostreptococcaceae > Paraclostridium > Paraclostridium bifermentans_B. Next base: position 395,716 of record NZ_CAXVJR010000002.1, on the reverse strand, counting down.
AAAAGAACAATAAAGTATCAGTTACAGCTCCTATATGGATTAACTTTAATACAAAATAATGATGAAAGAATTATTCTTTCATCATTATTTTTATATAAACTCCTACTCCATTGGTTGTATCTGTTGTTATAACATGAGAAAGAGCTCCTATAATTTTATTATTTTGAATTATTGGAGATCCACTCATTCCTTGTACTATTCCTCCATAATTACTTATAAGCCTTTTATCTACTATTTTAAAATTAAAATTTTTTATATTATTATCTTTATCTTTATTTATTTTTGATACATTTATTTTGTAATGTATCTTTTTTTCCTCACAATTATGTTTCATAACTACATATGCTTCACCTAGCTTAATATCTTTTTCATCTGCTATTTTATATGTTCTATTTATACTTTTTTTCTCATTTATATGTCCACTTATTCCATACCTATCAATATTAGTTATTTCTCCTTTTGATTTTGAATTCTTATCTCCTGTTATATTTCCAACATATTTCTTTTTAGATTTTTCTAATTTCAATATATTAGAATAGAAAATCTCACCTTCATTTTTTAATTTGACATTGTTTTTGTCAAATCCTATACTATGACCTACAGCTTTAAAGCTTCTACTTTTAGGGTTTATATATGTTAGTGTTGCTGTATATGGAATTTTATCAATTAAATTATTATATCTTAATTCATTTTTATTTAATTTTAATTTCACAAAATTATTATTTCTATTAACATTCATTATTATTTCATCATTATCTTTCATAGAAATATGAAGTTTTATTAATTCTTGTTTTGATTTTATTTTCATATTTTCTTTATTAAAAACTTTTTTTACAATACTTCCTTCCACACTTTCTACTAAATCATAATCTTTTAATTTGGATTCTTGATTTACTCCAAATATCATAACTTTATTTGTATTTAGTTCAATATGCAAAAGTTCTCCACCTATAATAACTTCATCAGGTATTTTTTCATTTTTTTGCATTGAATAAATATTATTTGGTAATAATACTAATGTAATTATAAGCATAGAAATAAAATAACTAATTACCTTAGATGATTTCATAAAATGTCACCTTCTTAAGTCAATTTAGTGTTTGTTTTATTATTATTGTCTTAAGTAGGTATTTATATAATGGTTACTATTTTACATAATTCCCATAGACATATTTACCTAATTTGTATTAAAAATAAAAACTGCTTTAATTAAATTAAAGCAGTTTTTTTCTATATTATATCTAAATGTCCATAATTATTTTCAATTACTATACCTTTATTTTCAAATTTAATATCAGATTTAAATAATGGTCCATCTATTACAAAAGTATGATATTCTCCATTTTCTCCGCATGGATCAGCTCCTGTTTCTTTAATTTTTTCAACTATATCTTTTGTTAATTTTTTTCCTAAAAAATCCTTACTTAAGTATTTTAAGTTAACGGTTTTTATTATTGTTGTAAATCCACTATCTATAAATTCATATACTAAACTTTCTCTATCTTCTTGCCATAAAGGAAACTCGGCTTTTAAGCCTGCCTTCTCACATCTGGCAATATCCCATTCTTTATGCTGTTGTATATCTATATCTCCAAATACACATATTTTTGCACCATTTTCTTTTGCAATTTTTAAAACATTTTCAAATTCCTTTTCATATTCACATACATCACATTCTACTTTAAGAAGCGGTATATTTAAATTTTCACTCACTTGTTGCAAAAGTCTATTTGTTAAACCATGGGTCCATGACTTATCAGCATCTTTTTTTATAGTTGTTAAAAGCGCTATAGGTTCATATCCTTTTTTTATCATTCTATATAATGCTAATGTACTGTCTTTTCCTCCACTAAATGACATAATAAATTTATTATTCATTGCTATTTCTCTCCTAAAATATATAGTATTTTAAGTTAATTTTAGCATATATATACTAATTAACAAGTATCTAATTAACTAACTATAAAAAAAGTTCCTATAAATAATAATATAGCGCCTATACATTTATATAGGTGCATAGTTTGTTCCTTTAAAATTACTACATCTACAAAAAGAGCTATTAGTATTTGAGATACAACTATAATAGTCAAAGTATTAGATAATCCCAATCCTGGTATCGCTTTAACTGTAAAGTATATTATACCCCCTCCAAATATACCTCCTAATAAAAATTTAGGACTTATATAATCTAAAGCTAAAAATGATTTTATATCACCTGTTATTATCATACTAATTAAAAAAAATACAGATCCAACAACTAAGCTTACAAATGTTGCAATAAGTGGTGATGTACTTTTACCTAACTCCCCATTTATAAGAGCCTCTAAAGCTGTTGAACATCCTGCTAAAACTGCAAATAGTATTGAAGTTATTTTGAACAACTTATTACCCCCTTTTTTTATAGTAAAAGCTTATGATGCAAGTCCATTTTAAATTACAAATTTATAAAAATTTTAAATAAAGTATTTTATGATAATTATTTTTTTGATATAATCACTTTAACAATTAAAGAGGTGATATAATGAATGTAAGTTTTAATTTTAATAATTTTAACAACAAAAAAAATGCAAATAATTTTATAATTTTAGGTGTTTTACTTTTAGTTGTTGGAACTATTTCTTTATTATTTAGAAATTTAGGTATTAAGTTATTGTCCTATGGATTGGGAGCTATAACTTTATTTTTAGCTTATTTAAACTTAAAAACAATAAATGAACTTAGAAGATACGAGTCTAAAGATAAGATACGACCATATATAAATAAGCAGATTTTACTTTTAATAGTAGCTATACTATTTTTAATATTTCCTCAAAGGATACAAGGTTTCTTTTCTTCTATCTTAGGAGCATACCTTGTTGCAACTCAAATTATGCTTTTAATTAAAAGTAAAAATAACGCTTATATAAGTTTTAGTGGGTTTAATGGATTTTTGTTAATTTGTGGATTAATATTAATAATTTCTCCATTGTTTTTATCTGGATTTATAGCTACATCTTTAGCTTTAATTATGGTTTTAATAGGTTTTCAATTATTATCAACAGGAAATAAATTAAAGAAATCATAAAAAATAGTACCTTATTTAAATAAGGTACTATTTTTGTTATTTTATCTTACTAGTTTGTACATGAATAGTTTTTGTGATAATATTGTATAGTAAATTTAATAATAACTAAAGAAAAGGTGATTAATTTGACAAATTTTAAATATGCATTCGATAATAAAAGATATCATACATGGAATTATTACCTTAGAAATACTTTTGGAGAGAAAGTTTTTAAGGTATCTATAAATGCAGGTTTTTCTTGTCCTAATATAGATGGAACAGTTGCTTATGGAGGATGTACTTATTGTAGTAAGCAAGGATCTGGAGATTTTGCTGGTAATCCTAATGATAATTTAATAAAGCAGTTTGAAGATATAAAAGAAATGATGCACAAGAAGTGGTCTAATGCTAAATATATAGGTTATTTTCAAGCTTATACAAATACACATGCTCCTGTAGATGTATTAAAGGAAAAGTACGAAACTATTCTTAATTTAGATGATGTTATTGGATTATCCATTTCAACTAGACCAGATTGCTTGCCTGATGATGTTTTAGAGTATTTAGCTGATCTTAACAAAAGAACTAACCTTTGGGTTGAACTTGGTTTGCAAACTATTCACGATAAAACATCTAAAATAATCAATAGAGGTCATGACTATAATGCATTTTTAGAAGGTGTTGAAAAACTTAAAAAACACAATATAAAAACTGTAGTCCATATAATAAATGGATTACCTGGTGAAGACTATAATATGATGATGGAAACAGCAAAAGCAGTTTCCAAGCTAGGAGTTCATGGAATTAAGATTCATCTTCTACATGTATTGAAAGATACCCCAATGGAAAAAATGCTTGAAAAAGGTATGTTTGATTTAATGGACCAAGATGACTATATAAACTTAGTTTGTGATCAATTAGAGATATTACCGCCTGAAATGATAGTTCATAGACTTACTGGAGATGGTAAAAGGGATGAAATGGTAGGTCCTATGTGGAGCTTAAAAAAATGGGAAGTTTTAAATGCTATAGATGCTACTATGAAAGAAAGAAATTCTTATCAAGGTATAAAGTATAATAAATAATAAAATAAAGGCTTAATAGATGCTATCTACTAAGCCTTTATTTTAATGTACAGCTTTTAATTCTGTATCACTTATATTATAACTATTACTTTTTTCTTTTGGTTTCTTTATAGCAATAAATGCAGATACAATCATAAATACCACTCCAATTGATTTTACAATTGAGAAATCTTCTCCTAATAGTGTCCAACCTATAATTACAGATACAATTAACTCAGTTGAAGCCAATATCCCTGCTATTGATAAATCAATTCCAGTAGATATTCCATTTAAATAAAATATATATGCTCCTGCTGCTGGAATTACTCCTAACCCTAACATTACAAATAATATTTCAATATCACTTGTATACGATATTAACTGAGTAGGTTTTGCTAGTGGTATCATTAATATTGATCCAATTAAAAATCCATATATTAATAAGGTTATACCTTCACACTCTTTAAGTGCACCTTTACTTATTATAGACATACAAGCATATGTAATGGCAGACATTACACCTAATAATATTCCATTCATATTAAGTTGCCCTAATTCTAAGCTACCTCCTGTAACCGCTAATATAGATCCCATAAAGCAAACTGCTAATGATATTAGTTTTATTCTATTTAGCTTTTCTTTGTATACAATCATTGATAAAAAAGCTAAAAATAATGGTGATGTATATAAAAGTACTGCAGATGCTGATACTCCTATCGAATCTATAGAGTTAAAGTAGCATATATTAAACCCGGCTTGACTTATAATCCCTACCATTATACAGTATCCTAATCCTTTCTTGCTTATTTTTAGTGCATTTGGCATCTTTATAAAACTATAAATAAATAATATCAGAAAACCTAAAAACAACCTTAAAAATGCAACCTGCTCTGGAGTTAATCCTTTATTTAACAATGTGTTTACAAATAATCCAATAGTTGCCCATAAAACTCCAGCTATAACCACAAAGGCATAGCCTCTACTTCTTTGTTCCATTTTTTTACCTCCTTATCAATTATGTGATATCGTTTTTTTATTAAAGCAAATTTTATGCCAACTTAATTAAATACATCTAATGGCTTAATTTAAATAAGTTTTTATAAATAAGATACTATATTGAGTCGTTTTAAACTTATTTTACTAATTTTTATAAGTTTTTTTGGACTTATTTGTAAATTTTAATGCAATTTTACCAGTATACTAAGTTGATTTTAACTCATTAGTGTAATATAATAATTTTTGCTTATATAATGGTAATTGGGGGTACTTACACTTGAGATATAAAAATGACTTCTTTGAAAGAGTAGTTGAAGCTTCTCATGATGAAATCTTCGTTTGTGATAAAGATGGTTATATGATTTATTGCAACAAAGCATTTGAAGCAAACTATGGTATAAATAGAGATGAAATGATTGGTAAAACAGTTATGTTTTTAAATAAGGAAGGTTATTCTAACCAGACACCTGTGCCTAATGTTTTGAAATATAGAAAAAAAATTTCCATGGAACAAAAAACAATCACAGGAAAAACGCTTATAATAACTGCTACTCCAGTATTTGACTATGAAGGTAATATAGAATTTATAGTTGAAAATTCTAGAGATATAAGTGAATTAAATAATATAAAAAATAAACTTGAATTCTCTAAAGAACAAATAAAAGAATATGAAAATAAATTACATTCTTTAAATAATTCTAATGATTTAATTTATCATGATACAGCTATAAAAGGTGATAGTATGAAGTCTATACTTGAAATTTCTAAAAATGTTGCAAAGACTGATGTTAATGTATTATTGTTAGGTGAATCAGGGTGTGGTAAAACTACATTAGCAAAACATATTCACTTAAACAGTAATCGTTCTACTAAACCTTTTATAACTATAAATTGTTCTACTATTTCTCCTAATTTACTTGAATCAGAGCTTTTTGGATATGAAGGTGGAGCTTTTACTGGTGCTAACTCTAAGGGTAAAATAGGACTCGTTGAATTAGCTAATGGAGGTACTCTATTTCTAGATGAAATAGGTGATATACCAACAGAATTACAGTCAAAATTTTTACAATTAATACAAGATAAAACTTTTACTTCTGTTGGAGGTACTAAGACTAAAAAAGTTGATATAAGGTTTATCTCTGCAACAAATGTTGACTTACTGAATTCTGTAAATGAAAAAAAATTTAGAGAAGATTTATATTATCGAATAAATGTTGTTGAATTAAAAGTTCCTCCTCTTAGAGATCGTAAAGAAGATCTTTTGGAGCTTATCTTTTACTTTTTTAAAAAATACTCAAATTTATTTAATATAAATAAAACTTTATCTACAAATGCCATAAATGCATTATTAGATTATGATTATCCAGGTAATATGAGAGAGCTTGAAAATATTATACAAAATATTTTAGTTACATCAACATCTGAATCAATAACTATAGATAATCTTCCAAAGTCAGTTATTAATCACAGTAACCTAGTAAAAAAAGATTATCCTGATTCTCTAGATTTATTGATGTCTAACTATGAGAAAATATTAATACAAAAGTATTATAAAAATAATCCTAGTTCATATAAACTTGCTAAAGCTCTTGATATATCACAAACTCGAGCAAATAGGTTAATTAGAAAATATATAAATAAAAAATAAAGTAGGTTAACCTACTTTATTTTTTATTTACAACTTTTATAAAAATTTACTAACATTCCATCCTTTATTTCATTGCATTCATTTTCGTATCCTAATTTTTTCAATATAGCTAATGAGAATTCTATAGCTGTTGCTGGACCTCTACTAGTAATTATATTTTCATCTTCTACAACAGCTGTATCTTCTATATACTCTACTTTATTTCTATCTTGTATAAATCCTGGATAAGATGTACATTTCTTATTATTTAGTATCCCAAAGCTTTCTAATGCTTCTGGAGCTGCACATATAGCAGCTACTATTTTTTTATTATCGTTTAAACTTGTAACTATATGCTTTACCTTTTTGTTGTCTCTTAAATTGTAAGCACCTGGAAGACCGCCTGGTAATACTACTCCATCGTATTTGTTTATATCTACTTCATCTATTATTACGTCTGATTTAACTTGTATATTATGAGTTCCTTTTACATATTCTTCTTCAGTAGAACACATATGACAATTTACATTTGCTCTTCTTAATACATCTACAACTGTTAATGCTTCTATTTCCTCAAATCCTTCTGCTAATAAAACTAATATATTTTTCATTTTTCCCTCCTAATTATTAAATTCCTTATTTATGTTTTTTATTTGTAATATTGCATCACTTACCGAATCAGCTAAGTAGTTAGCACTTTCTAAAACTTCTTTTCTTGAATTTTTCATAGCAAAACTATATTTAGTAGTTTGTAACATACTTATATCATTAGGAGAATCTCCTATAGTAGCCACTTCATCTAAACTTATTCCTATTTTATCACAAATATATTTTATAGCTTCATGTTTAGATACACCTTTAGGTACTAAGTTTAACGTATGTTCAGACGAAAAATAAACATCTAATACATCATTAAACTCTTCTATTAAAGATGATTCTAAACTATATAACTCATCTATATTCTGAGAAACTATCCCTATGTTTCCTACTAAATTATCATAATTTTCTCTTTTTGAAAATTCTTTATCTACTATATATTCATTTGAATAATTTTTAAAAAACTTATTTTCTTCTAATAATACAACTTTACCATCATACTTAAAATATATAGTTGCATAATCTGAATTAAATTCCGCAATAACCTTTTTTACTATATTGTCATCTATAGTTCCTTTGAATACTAGGTTATGTTCACTATCATATATATAAGATCCATTTTCACATATATAATATCCATTCATATTTATATCATCTTTAACCATTCTTACAGCTTGTGGAAATATTCTTCCTGTAGCTATATTAAACTTTATACCTTCATTTTCTATCTCTTTTATTGCATTACCATCTTCGCTTGATATCCCATTATGATATAATGTTCCATCTAAATCACAAAATATATATTTTATCATTTGCCTACTCCTTTTACTGTATAAGTTCTAGTCTTAATAAATTTAATGCTTCCTTCGTGGCTTTATTTCTTACATTCTCTCTATTTCCTGTAAAGTTATATTTGTTAACTTTTGTTTTACCATTTATATACAACCCAACATATACCAATCCAACAGGCTTTTCATCAGTTCCACCTCCTGGTCCTGCAACTCCTGTTGTTGATAGTCCAATATTAGTATTTAGATTTTTCGCTACCCCTACTGCCATTTCTATAGCAGTTTCTTCACTAACTGGTCCATATTTATCTAAAGTTTCTTTTTTAACTCCTAGTCTACTCATTTTAGCTTCATTCGAATATGTAACACAGCCTTCTATAAAACATTTGGATATGCCTGGATAATCTATAAGCATTGAAGAAACCATTCCACCTGTACAAGATTCACTTACAGCTATTGTCATATTTTTTTCAACTAGTAATTTAGCTACAGTTTCTTGTAATGTAGTATCATCATATCCATACAAATACATACCAACTCTTTTATTTATTAATTCTTCTGTATTTATGATTAAATCATTTGCTATTTTCTCATCATTTGCTTTAGCTGTAATTCTAATAGTAACTTCTCCTTCTTTTGCATATGGAGCTATAGTTGGGTTACTTTGCTTATTAATTAAATCTATTAATTTAGACTCTAACTCAGATTCCCCTATTCCTATAAATCTCAAGGTTTTAGATACTAATGTATAATCTGTTAAATCATTTAAATATCTTTTCACTTCATTATTAAACATAGGTATCATTTCCTTTGGAGGTCCAGGAAGAAGTATTATCATTTTATTATCTTTTTTCAATATAGCTCCTGGAGCTGTTCCATTTTTATTTTCCAATATTACACATTCCTTTGGAAAATATGCTTGCTTTTTATTATTTTCAGTAGGTTCTTTCCCTAATTTAGAAAAATAAGATTTTATATCTTCCCATATATCACTATATAAAACTAACTCTTGATCAAAACATTTAGCTGCAACTTCTTTGGTTATATCATCATTCGTAGGCCCTAGACCTCCTGTTGTTATTACTATATCACATCTTTTTAAACTATCTTCTAATACTTCTATAAGCCTATTTTCATTATCGCCTACAGTTTCTTGATGATAAACCTCTACTCCAAGAGTTGCTAACTCTCTTGATAAAAACTGAGAATTAGTATTTACAATATCACCTAGTAAAATTTCAGTTCCTACAGTTATAATTTCTGCTTTCATCTTATCACCTTTTTTCTTTTTTAAAATTCATACCCTAATATTACCATATTTAAATTAATCTTGCTTTATACTTTAATTGTTTACAATAAAAAACTTTCGTAATTATTTTATACGAAAGTTTCTAAAATATTTTAATATACTATTTTTACATCTATATTTTCAATTTCTTTAATAAAACTTTTAATCAATTTTCTCATATGAATTTTTGTGTTTTCATGCTTTATATCATTTATTAAATTATTTTGTTCTAAACTATCATTTTCTAAATCATACAAATATAATTCTTTATATGAGTCACTTTGCATTTCTTTGTATGGGTTTTTGCTTTCATCTACGATGCAGTACTTATATTTATTAGTTCTAATAGCTCTCCCCACATAACTTTCACTAATTTGAATGAATACGGCTTCTCTACATATATCTTTATTTATTAAATGATTAAGATGTATACCTTCTATTTCAGGATAGTTATTTTCACTTGCAATTTCTACTATAGTTTTAGGAATATCTATTAAACTTGTTAATTCACTAACTTTTTTACCACCTTTAAATTTTGGCCCATAGACTATTAAAGGTACTTTTATAGTATTATCATAAAAGCTACGTTTATAATCATCAGCTCCTCCATTTGGTAGTTTTTTATTTCTAGTTTTAAAGTGACAACCGTGATCGCTAGTATAAATTACTATCGTATTATCTTCTATTCTTAGCTCTTTTAACTTTTCTCTTATTCTTCCTAGATTATAATCTAATGACTCGCAACAACCTAAATAATCTGCATAGTGTTCTTTATAGTCACCACTTAAAATATTCAAATCATCTGGTATTTTATAATTTTTAAATTTTTCTTTTGATCCATTTGGTCCTTCATATTTTTTTCTATCATTTTGATGGTGAGGCTCTATATGTGATATGAATAATAAAAACGGTTTATTTTTATCTCTATTTCCTAGGAAATCAATTGCAAAATCTGTTATTTTATCAGCTCTATATCCTTTAAAATCTATCTTATTCATATCTTTGTCAAATACATATCCATCATATCCATGAGAGGTAAACTCTAATATATCTGATGCCATCCAATAGTCTTTATATCCACCTCGTTTTTCATCAGGTACTGGAGATGTAGAAAAGTCACATTCGTTTCTTGTGGAAGCTAAATGCCACTTTCCTACATATGCCGTTTCATAACCTTCTTTAGACAATATCTTTGCCATAGTTTCTTCATCTTCTTTAAGTCCTATATCATTTACAAAACACCCTGTTTGAGTTGCATATTTACCTGTTTGCATGCAGCTTCTCGCCGGTCCACATACAGGTTGACACGTAAATGCATTTTCAAATAGGACACCTTCACTTGCCATATAATCTAAATTAGGAGTTATGTCTATATCTTCATTATAGCAACCTATGGTGTCATATCTCTGCTGATCTGAAAAAAATACAACTATATTTGGTTTCATAATATCTACCCCTTAAGTCCACCTACATTTACTGCTTCTGTAAGCTTTTTATTTAATACTGCATATACTAATACTGTTGGAATTATTACAATTACCATCCCTGCAAACAATGCTCCCCAATCAGTAGAGAATCTTTGAACTTCCATAAGATTTTGAAGGCCTACTGGTAGTGTTTTCTTGCTATCATCTATTAGTAGAGTAAATGCCATAGCATATTCATTCCAAAATCCCATAAAATTAAATATTAATACAGTAAGTACTCCAGGTCTTATTAGCGGAAGTACTACATGTCTTATAGTTTGAATTCTGCTGCAACCATCAATTTCAGCAGCCTCTTCATATTCTTTAGATACTCCTTTTATAAATCCAGTAAGTATGAATATAGAAAAAGGTAATTGAATTACTGCATATATTAAACTTAATGCCGTTAAATTATTTAATAGATTTAGTTTATTAACCAGTAAAAATAAAGGAACTAAAATATATGTTGGTTGAATAAATAAGCCTAATGTCATAGCTAGCATTATAATTTCGCACCCTCTAAATTTAAATCTAGCTAAACAATATGATGTTGGTATTGATAATATCATTAAAAATATAGTAGATACTATTGTTACATATACTGAGTTGAAAAAATAACCAGACATATTTGCTTTATTCCATGCACTTATATAATTAGTGAGATTAAATGAACTAGGTAATGCCCACGCATCTGTAAAGAACTCTTGTGAAGTTTTAAAGGATTGCATTATAGTCCACAACAATGGAACTACCACCATAAACAAAAAAGCTATCAAAATTAATCTAAGGAATGATGCTGACATTATATTAATCGGTGTTAAGTTTTTATATTTTCTCATAACAATTCTCCTTTTATAGTTCTACAACTTCTTTTTCTGTAATCTTTTTTACTACTAATGCAAGTCCTATAGCTATTATAAACATTACTATAGAAATAGCCATTGCATATCCATAGTTTGCATTCATAAACGCTTGAGTGTCCATATAGTTTGCTAATGTCTGAGATGCATTATCAGGACCGCCTTTTGTCATTACTTTTACAAAAACAAAACTTAAGTTAAAGGTTCCTGTTATAAAAAATGTTATAGTAACTCTTACAACTTCCCATATTAGCGGCAGTGTTATTAAAAAAAATTGCTTTATTGGTCCCGCACCATCTAATGTTGCACTTTCATATAAATCTTGTGGGATTCGATTTATTCCCGCTATATACATAACCATATAATATCCTACAGCTTGCCAAACCATAGTAAACGACAATGCCCATAAAACAGTATCTTTTTCTCCTAACCAAGTTCTCTTTAGCCCTTCCATTCCAATAAAATCTAAAAATGAATTCAATATACCTAGATTAAAGTCATATATATACATAAATAACATTCCTATTACAACCATTGACAGTACATTAGGTAAAAAATATACTAATCTATATAAAGTTTTTTCCCATTCAAATAGCTTTCCTTTTGTCAATATTACCGCTAAAAATAGTGCTAGTAACATAGTAACTAAAGGGAATACACATAATAGGAAAAATGTATTTCCTAAGGCTTTCCAAAATATAGGGTCATTAATTAATATCTCAAAGTTTTCAAATCCTATAAACTTAGGTGTACTTGTAAGTCCTGATGATCTATAAAGAGACATCCTTGCTGCATCTATCATAGGATAAATTTTAAATAACAAAAACAATAAAAAGGTTGGAACTACGCAGAAAAATATAAAAATATTTTTACTTCTTTCTTTAGAGTTTTTGCCTAATATATTTTTTTTGTTAGAATTTTTATTTTCTGCTTTTTTAGGATTTTTTACTTTAGCATTCACTATAACTCCCCCTTAGATATAAATTAAACTTATTATAATTTAATATTAATTATATTTACTTTATATTAAAATGGATTAATTCTACGCATATATAGATAATTTTTACTTTGGTCTATATTAAGCTATTTATTATACCTACTATTTGATATATAATTTATATAAATCAATAAATAAGGAGGAAATTAAAATGTTTGAAAAAACTACCTCTCCTAAATTCAAACAATTTGGATTATGTTTATCCCAAGATATTGATCCTATTAATATGAATTTCTACGAATTTAGCAATAAAAGTGTCACTAATTTAAATATTACAACCAAAGATGATACATATATAAAAACTATAAATGGACTTACTATGATATTAGTAGCTACTGACCCAAACAACATATACTCTTTTATATTAAATAGACCTATAAAGTTAAAAAAAGGAATTTATTTCAATTTTATTTCTATTTCTAATAAATCTTTAATTTCTATTTCTAATACTATTAACTCCTATAGCTTTTTATCTTTAAGTCAAAGTTATATATACTCATCTATTTCATCTTCTTTGAACATAACCGAGATTTATACTAAATTTTATCAGGAAAAAGGAATAAATTATAGATTTAATGGAGAGTCTCATCCTTATTGGGAATTGACTTATGTAGATAAAGGGTGTTTATATACAAATGTAAATAACAGTACATATGTTTTAAATCAAGGAGATCTGATGTTTTATTCTCCTTTCCAGTTTCATACTCAATATACTTTAGATAATGAATCTTGCTCATATTTAACAATAAATTTCAATATGGAATTTGATAAATTTAAATTACTTTGTGACAAAGTATTTACATTAGATAGAACTTCATACAGTACTATAAATTTTTTAATAAAAGAACTTTCCTTAAGCGATATTTATTCTGATGATTTGTCACTTTGCTACTTAAAACAATTAATAATAAATATTTTACGAACAAAAAATTTATCTAGTTACAGTAAGCCTACTACACACATGCAGCAATGTTATGAAAATAATTTATTAAATGAAATCTTAAGTTTTATAAATAATAATATTTACAATAAAATTTGTATAGAAACAATATGCTCTAATTTCTCTATAAGCCCAACAACACTTCATTCTTTATTTAAAAAAAATATGGATATTACCGTTAAAAATTATGTAAACAATCTTAAATTAAATAAAGGCAAAGAACTTATAAAGAACTCATCTTATACTTTTAGTGAAATTTCAGAAATATTAGGTTTTTCTTCAATACACTATTTTTCTAAAAAATTCAAATCTCATTTCGGTATATCCCCAACTGAATATTCAAAATCTATATATAAATAAAAAATAGGTAGATTTAAATCTACCTATTTTTTATGCTAAGCTACATTCTAAATTATTAACCATATTTTCGATAAAACTATTTTCAACTTCTTTATTAGTCAATTTATAAGCCAGCAAACATGCTCCCATATCAGGTCCTAATATAGGCTTAACAAGCTTAATATTATATTCATTTAAGTATTTTTTTAATGGGTTTAGTATTAAATCTTCACTTTTGAAAACTCCACCTGAATATGAAATCATTATTTCATCATTAAACTCTAATTCATTTATTATCATTTTTACTAATAAGCTAAGTTCATACCCAGCTTCGTCAAATATTTCTATTGCATTTTTATCATTTTTCATTGCACTTTCAAAACATATTTTTGAAAATTGTGCAACTTGTGTTCTATCTTTTTTTATATTATTTAATACATAATCAATTATCTCAAAGTCATCATCTATATTCAACTTTTCTTTTATAGTTTTATAAATCATTCCTCTTGTAATTCTTCTATCTGCCTCTTTAGAAAACACTTCAATAGTTTTTTTTCCTATCCAATGAGCGGATCCTTCATCCCCTATGTAATCTCCCCAACCGCCACATCTTATAGTTTTACCATTTATATCTTTTCCAAGTGCTATGGATCCTGTTCCACTAACTATATTTATTCCTGATTTTCCTGCTAAAGATCCCGCTAATCCAACTTCAACATCATTTCCAACTTTAAATTTTATACTTTCAAATATCTCTGCAACTATACTATCTATTTCGTATGCAACACTCTTTACTTCACCATATCCTGGTAATCCTAAAAATGCACTTTTTACGTCAGATTTTTCTATATTCGATATCTCTATTAATTTATTTAAACCTTTAGTTAATACCTCTTTTACTCCATCAAATCCTACTTGTTCATAATGTGTCGTTGTTGTAGTATACTGAGCTACTTTATATCCTCTATCATCAATCATGGTAAAAGTAGTCTTTGTTCCTCCACCATCTACACCTATATAATACATAGGTAATCCCCCTATCCTAAAATATTAACTTTTATAAACATACTCATATACCTCTATATTATCTATAAATTTATTTACATCGTCTAAATTTATATCTCCTGTAGATATACTCATAGCATTTGACATTCCACATGCATTGGCTAGCTTTAATGTATCTATTAAATTATGTTCATTTAAAATCCCTAGTGAAAAACCAGCTATAGAAGAATCCCCACTTCCAACAGTATTTACAACTTCTATGATAGGTATTTCTACTTTATAAATAATATTACTATTAATCAAAATCATTCCATCTTTTCCAAGAGATACACATACATTTTTTACACCTGTATTTAAAATATCTTTAGCTATATCTATTACATCATCTATATTTCTTATTTTTTTACCACTTAAATTTTCTAATTCTTCCACATTTGGTTTTATAAGATAGGGTTTAGCCTTAAGTCCGAATTTTAAACTTTCCCCACTACTATCTAGTATAAATTTTATATTTTTTTCATTACATAAATTACCTAATTTGTAATAATAGTCCTTTGGTATACCTTTAGCTAAACTACCTGATGCTACTAATACTTTTGTATTTTCTAAAATATTGAATAGATTATTTTCAAATTCCATAATTTCATTTTGATTTATATATGGACCATTCTCTAGAACTTCTGTACTAACATTATTTCTATCTATAATATTTATACATAGTCTAGTTTCTTCCTCTATCTTAGTAAAATTATCTTTAATTCCTAAACTTTCTATTTTAGATTTTATATAATCTCCATTAAATCCCCCTAAAAAACCTACACAATTAATATCTTGCCCCAACTTTTTTAATACCTTTGCTACATTTATTCCTTTTCCACCTGCTGTTGGATTCACAAAATGTGCTCTTTGGACAGATCCAATCTCAAAATTTTCAACTTTATAAAGTCTGTCAATAGATGGATTAAAGGTTACAACTGTAATCATATGCTTTGTTTTCACTTTTACACATTTTTATTTTCTCAGCTACTACATCATACATTGCCTTTTTTGCAGGAATTAAATATTGTCTTGGATCTGAAGCCTCTGGGTTTTCATTAAAATATTTTTTTATTGCATTTGAAAAAGGTATTTTAAGTTCTGTAGCTATATTCACTTTACATATTCCTTTTTTTATTGCATTTTGTACAAAGTCGTATGGTACCCCTGATGCCCCATGTAAAACTAAAGGTATATCAACTACTTCTTTTATTTTCTCTAATCTATCAAAGTCTAGTTTAGGCTCACTTTTATATAATCCGTGTGCTGTTCCGATTGCTACTGCTAACGAATCTACACCTGTTAACTTTACAAATTCACAAGCTTCTAATGGATCTGTTAAAAATGCATCCTTTTCATCAACTTCTAGATCATCTTCTACTCCACCTAGTTTACCAAGTTCAGCTTCTACTGTCGCTCCATATTTATGTGCAAAGTCAACAACATCTTTTACTATCTCAATATTTTTTTTAAATTCATATTTAGAAGCATCTATCATAACTGACTTGCATCCAAGTTTTATTATTTCCTTTATATCTTCTACATTTTCATGGTGATCTAAGTGAAATGCTACAGGTATATTATTTAATTCACTTGCTTTCTCTATTATAGCTAAAAGATAATTTCTATCTGCATATTTTACTGTAGATGGCGTGGCTGCTAATATTACAGGTGATTGTAAATCATTAGCAGCTTCAAGAACTACTTGTATAGTCTCCAAATTGTGTATGTTAAATGCCGGTACAGCATACCCTTTAATTTGAGCATTTAATAGCATTTCCTTTGTTGATATTAAACTCATTCTCTTTCCCCCCTGTTATAACTTAATTACTGTATTAAATCGTGTAGTACTACCCCTTGGACTACTCTGTTAACTTCCCCTGTTGGACAAGGATTATCTGGTGTTATACCTAGACTTTCTGACTTTAAAAACGATAAAATTTGCCCAAATATAATTTGTTGTAGTGGTAATAATGCCTCATCAGCTATATCATAATTGATTTTTTCTAATTCAAATACATAATTTGCCTTATCTCTCAATTCATCTTCTATATTACATCCTACTAAAATAACTTTATCTTCTTTTCTATGAGCTAGCATTTCTTTTGCCAAATCTACATCATATAATCTTGTATATTTATCATTTGATATATAAATTATAGTTACACTCTCATTATTTATTACAGATTTTGGACCATGTCTAAATCCTAAAGGAGTATCATAGCTTGCATTTACTTTTCCTGCTGTTAGTTCTAGAACTTTTAGAGCACTTTCTCTTGCGATTCCCTTTGAAGTTGATGATCCTAAGTATATTATTCTTTCAAAATCTTCATTCACTAATTTCTGTATTTTATCTATATTACTATCTATAAATTTTTCCACCGATATTGCTAATTTCTCTGTATCACTGACAAAAGTATCTATAGTTTCTATATTAAAAATACCTATACAGCTTAGTACCATAGTCGTAAAACTACTTGTCATTGCAAATCCTAAATCATTAGTCTTTGATGGCATAAGTAATAGTAGACTATTATTATCATCTTTTGTATTTATAGCTAGTTTACCATCTTCATTACAAGTTATTATAATTTGATAAAAATCCTCTACTAATTCATTCGCTAGATTAACTGCATGAACACTTTCAGGAGAATTTCCTGATCTTGCAAAAGATATTAAAAGTGTTGGTATATTTTTTACAAAATAGTTTTTTGGACTTGCAACTAAATCTGTAGTTGCTATAGCTTCTACTCTTTTCCCAATTGTTTTAGTTAAATAAGGTTCACAAGTTTCTCCTGCAAATGCAGAAGTTCCAGCTCCAGTTAAAATTACTCTACCATTTTCTTTTTCTAAAAAGTTTTCTATAAATTTTTTTATATTACTTTTGTTATCATATAAATTTTTTGTGGCTTCTCTCCATACATCAGGCTGTTGTACAATTTCATTAGCTGTGTTTATTCCCTTACAGTTTTCTAAATCTTTTAACTCTATTCCCAATATTTTTTTAGATATAGCTTCCAATTATATCCCTCCTTATTAATCTTTACAATAATATTGTATGTATTTAAATATCATATGTATTTGTAATTTCGTACTTACGTTTTGTATTTTTATACGTTTTATATATTTTCTATGCTATATTTTATTTATAAGTATATATGTGGAGGAATTTTTATGAAAACGTTAACATTGTTAATAAAACCTTGTTCTAGTAAATGTGATTTAAATTGTAATTATTGCTTTTATAAAAACATTTCTAAATCTAGAAAAATATCTGATACTGGATTTATGTCAAAAAACACATTAAGAACTATAGTAGAGAATGCTTTTAAAGAAAACATAGACTGTATAAATTTTATGTTTCAAGGTGGTGAGCCTACATTAATTAACTTAGATTTTTATAAATATTTAATATATCTACAAAACAAGTTTAATAAAAATAACATAAAAATAATAAATTCAATACAAACAAATGGGTATAATGTTGATTTAGATTATATTAAGTTTTTCAAAGATAAT
This sequence comes from Paraclostridium bifermentans, assembly GCF_964259345.1. GTDB lineage: Bacteria > Bacillota > Clostridia > Peptostreptococcales > Peptostreptococcaceae > Paraclostridium > Paraclostridium bifermentans_B. The sequence goes on along the minus strand of NZ_CAXVJR010000002.1, from coordinate 377,151 downwards.
AATTTTTTAGTTGGAGTATCTTTGGATGGACCTGAATTTATACATGATTTAAATAGACTCTCTTTAGATAAATCTAAAACTTTTAATAAAATTATGTCTACCATTAAATTATTGAAACATTATGATATTGAATTTAATATTTTATGTGTTATAACTAATTATTCTTCTCAATATATTAATTATATATATGAGTTTTTTAAGGATAATAATTTTAAATACATACAATTTATTCCCTGCATAAAAACAATTGATTCTAATGATAGCTATGTAATGACTAGTAATAATTATTATATTTTTTTAAGTAATTTATTTGATTTATGGTTTAAAGATTTTCTAAATAATAACTATATCTATATCAGAAACTTTATGGACTATATAGAGGTTTTAAATGGACTTAATCCTAATAGTTGTGGTATGGGAGGATTTTGTAGCATTCATACAGTTATAGAGGCTAATGGAGATGTATATCCTTGTGATTTTTATTGCATAGATGATTGGAAATTAGGAAATGTTCATGATAATTTATTTTCAGAAATGAGGTTTAATGATACTTCTAGATTATTTTTTAATCGTTCTTTAAATATCTCCAATAATTGTAAGTCTTGTAAATATTTTAAGCTTTGTGGTGGAGGCTGCAGAAAAAATCTTAACTTAATTTCAAACAAATCTAATCCTTATAATTACCAGTGTATTCCTTTTATAAAATTTTTAAATAAAAATATAAAAAAACTTTTATACGTATCTAGAAATTTTGAATAATTATTTTAATTATAGTTAATCCTTCTAATAAATATTATTTTAGGAGGATTTTATGTTTTATTTGTTAACCTCAAATAGATCAACTAGACAAAATAGCAGCTATACAGTAGGAACTGAATTATTAAAAAAAGTAGATTATATATTAAACAATCAGCAATCTATTAATATAGTATGTAGCAATTCAAATATATTACCCAATAGCATATATACAAACGAAAATAAGAGATAGGATAAGCCTACCTCTTATTTTTTATTATTTATTTATAGATTCAACTATTTTTTCATTTGATTTTTTTAATCCATCCACCCAGTCAGATGCAGTCTTTTCTCCATTAAATACAGAACTAGCTGAATTGAAAACTTCATCTCTCATATTTATCTCTGTATTTTCCACTGTCTTCCAAGCTTCTACTATTGGTTTAACTCCACTATCAAACACAGTTAAACAATTATATGCAGATTCAGCTAAATACGGCTTTGCCATTTCTAAAGCTCCTTTTGTAGGAACTACCGCTTGATTTAATTTAGCATTAGCTTCTATCATTTCATCACTATATAAAAATCTCATAAATTCTTTAGCAGTTCCTATATTGTCTGAATTTCCAGGAATATACATTTCTTCTATCATCGTAGATACATATTGTTCTGAACTATCTTTAGCAGCTGGAGGAGCCATGAATCCCCATTCCCAACCTTCTTGTATTGCATCTTTCATTTCCCCTTCATACCAGTTTCCGTTAGGACAGAATAATGCTTCTCCCTTTAAATGAGATGTTTGAGCTTGTATATGACACATAGCTACTGTTCCATCTAATAAGTACCCTTCTTTTCCTATATTTTCTATATTTTCAAGAGCTGTTTTTATCTCTGGTTTGCTCCAAGCATCTTTTTCAAAGTTAAATATATCATTTACAGCTTCTTCACCTGCTTGTGATGCTATTGTTGGCCATACTAACGCTTCTAAATATCCTGGGTGCTGACCTTGATAAGTAAATAAAGCTATATTATCTTCTTTAGCTTTTTTACCTAATTCATAAAACTCATTCCATGTTTTTGGAACTTCATACCCTTTTTCTTCAAATAAAGCTTTATTGTACCAAAGACCTGTTACATTATAGTATAAAGGTGCTAAATATATTTTTCCATCTCCATATGGTGCACATGATGGTTTATCTAAAAATCCATCCATAATTTTATCTTTTATAGGTGTATCTTCACCTGGAGCAGGACTTTCAAACACATCTGTTAAATCTGCTAAGTTTTTATCTTTTATAAGCGCTTTTGCAACGCTTTGTGCATTTTGTGCACTATGATATATAAAATCAGGTGAGTTTCCACTAGCTATTTGAGGTCTTATTACATCTCCTATATTTGGACTTGCATTTAATACAACATCAACTTCTGGGTATTTTTCTTCAAACTTTTTCTCTGCTTCTTCCCAAAATGCAGTTCCAAATCCCCCTTCAAATACAGCTACATCTAATTTACCTTCGATTTTGTTTTCACTAGATGTCTCTACTGATTCACTCTTATTGTCTTCTCCAGTTGATGAACACCCTACTATAGATCCTAATATCATTGTAGTAATTGCCATAATAGACATTATTTTTTTAAATGGATGTTTCATACATACCTCCTTAACCCTTATGAAATCATATTCTTAACATAATTTTAACTTATGTTTTAATATAAAATCTTTACGTATATATGGATAATAATTACATCCTGTTATATTTGTCTCTATAGTCACTTGGAGTAATTCCGAATTGTTTTGTAAATATTCTACTAAAGTACAATTGGTCAGATATTCCTACATTTATTGCAACATCTTTTATTCTCATATTTTTTTGTTTTAATAGTTCCTTTGCATATTCCAATCTTTTTAATTTTATGTAGTCTGATATAGTAATATTTAGTTCTTCTTTAAATATTCTACTTAAATAGGATTCATTCATATTTACAACGCTAGCTAACTTTTCAAGTGAAATTTTTTTACTGATATTATTTTCTATATATCCTATAACTTTTTTTACTTCAAGTCTACAATTATATACTTTATCATTAAATTTATATTTATCTTCTTCATACTTTTTATTTATATATTTTAATACACTATTTATGTCATTAAATTTCTCTAAAAATACTTCTTTAAAGTTTATACCTAAGTAATAATGTACATTTCTTTTTATATTAGATAATAATAATTCCAAATCAATTTTTTTATTAATTTTTATTATAATTACATATTCATTTCTTCTGATATTAATAACCGATGTAAAATCTAAATTTGTATATAAAGCATGAGTGTTCACTATGTTACTAATAAACTCTCCTAGCTTTTTTTCTTTTTTCACATCATCTATATCTTTATTTTCTGCTATTGCATAAATTAAATTTAAATTAGTAAGATATTTACACTTTAAATTTTCTTCTAATTCAATAGTATCTTTATTTATTAAGTATTCTTCTAAAAATTCTTGTACTTTTAACTTTTCATTAGATATATCTATTAAATTGTATCTTTTTATATTTTTATTAGTACTTTCTAGTTCTTTCTTTGCATTATTTATTACTTTTAATAATTCATCTTTATTTATAGTTGCTTTTAATAAGTATTCAAAAGCTCCATTTTTCATAGCATCTTTTACCATATCAAATTCATCGTAATTGCTTAATACTATAATCTTTCCATCAAAATTAACATTTCTTAATTCTTTTATTAAATCATTACCATTCATCTTTGGCATTTTTAAATCTGTTATTATTATATCTATTGTTTCTTGTTTGATTATCTCCATTGCCTCAAATCCATCTTTTGCCGTTCCTATCAAATTCATATTATTTTCTTTCCAATTTATTATAGAAGTTAAAAAAGTTCTAGTTATATATTCATCTTCAACAATTAATATATTCATTTACTCTTCCCCCTAGTTTTTAGGAATAACTATCTTTACTTTCGTACCTTTATATTTAGCTGATTTTATTTCAAATAAAAATACTCCTTCATAATATAAATTCAATCTATCTTTTATATTCTTTACTCCAATACCTGCAAATCTATCTATATCAAAATTACCATTTTCAAGCTTATCATCTGTTATTCCTAATCCATTATCTTCGATTTCAAAAGCTATCATATTATCTTTTTCTCTTAATGTTATTTTTATATAACTCTCTTCATTTAATTCTTCAAATCCATGCAATATACTATTTTCAACTATTGGCTGTAATATAAATTTAAGCATTTTTTGACTATAAAGTTTTTTATCAACATCAAAATTTATATCAAAATTATCTCCATATCTTATTTTTTGTATAGTTATATAATTTTTTATATTTTCAATTTCTTGTTCTATTGTAATAAAATCATTTTTATTTAGTATAATATTTCTTAAAAGTTTAGCTAATGATTCTAGTCCATTCGCAACACTATTATCATCATTTAATAATGCTATATATCTTAAACTTCCTAGTGTATTAAATAAAAAATGAGGATTTATTTGTGCTTGTAACATTTTAAAGGTAACATCTCTTTTTTCATTTTCTCTAACTTTAACTGTGTTTAATAAATTTTTAATATTTCTAGACATTTTATTGTACTGCTTCATTATAAATGATATTTCATCATTTCCACTTATATGAATTTCATCTCCAATGTTATTTTCATTCATTTCATTCATAGCTTGTACAATTTCGTTTAGTGGGTTTACAATAGATTTATATATTAAAATTGATATTATTATTGATATAGCTATAACAAATAAGCTAATTATGATATGTGTTTTATATAGATTCATACAACTTATATATATATATGAATACGGAATCAATCCGTACAAAGTCCAAGATGTATAACTTATTTTTTGAGTTGATAATATAAATTTTTTATTATTATATTTTACAATGTCTACATTTTTATCTATATTTTTTACAAAATAAAATTCTTTTAGTTTACTACTCTTAATATTATTTAAATTACTTTTTATATAATCACTATTTGTGCAAATAATCGTATTAAATTCGTCTGCTATAATCCCAAATCCATTAAAATTTTTATTATAATCTTTGAACATATCCAAAATAACTTTATCTTTCAGAGCTAAAAATAAATACCCATAAGCAGAATCTTGTATTTTTATTGGCTTTGTCATTACTATATAATTTGATTTTCCTTGGTTTATTGATGTCCAATTTATAGCTTTCGAATCTTTTATACCTTTTTTTACTTTATCTAGTTTAGTACTATAGCTTATATATCTAAATCCTTCATTGTAAACCACATTGAAATTTTCATCTAATATTGTAAAATCTGCTATATCTGATATGTATGATGTCCTTGATTTTAATATTTTAAATATTTTTTCATTAAAAATTTTTTTTTGATTTTTTGTAAGTGATGTATAATTTTTTATATCATTTAATAATGTAGAGTCCCATATAATTTCATTTGTAATTGAGTCAAATTTATCTATATAACTACTTATAGACTCTTTTATTAAGTTAGATGCTATTTTATCTGATGATACCGTATTGTTTATTATTAAGTTTGTAGCTGTATAATTTACATATATAAACAATAATATAACTGGAAGTATAGAAATTATAAGATATGAACAAAGTATTCGTTTGCTTATTTTTATATCTCTTAGCTTATCTATTAATTTCTCAAAAGCTTTTTTTTCTAAAATATTTCTTTTATATTTCATAATCCCTCCCCATACTTATATTATAATATTAATTAATTATGTATAGGAGGTTATTTTATGAAAATAGTAATTATTTATTTTTTAGTAATGTGTATTATAACATTCTCTCTTATGTATATAGATAAACATAAAGCTATTAAGGGCGAGTGGAGAATATCAGAAGCAACTTTAATAAATTTCTCTATATTAGGTGGAGGTATCGGAGCTTATTTAGGTATGTATACTTTTAGACATAAAACTAAACACCCTAAATTTACAATAGGAATCCCTCTTGCAATAATCTTTAACTTAATATCTATATATTTTATATCTAAGGTAATCTAAAAAGGATATGAACTTAGTTCATATCCTTTTTGCTATCCAAATAAACTCAACAGTATACCTGCAGCTACTGCCGATCCTATAACACCTGCAACATTAGGTCCCATTGCATACATAAGTAAGAAATTCCCTGGATTTTCTTCTTGAGCAACTTTATGCGCTACTCTAGCTGCCATAGGTACTGCTGAAACACCTGCTGCTCCTATTAATGGATTTACTTTATCTTTACTAAGCTTATTCATAAGTTTTGCACAAAGCACTCCAGATCCTGTTCCTATACTAAAAGCTACTACCCCTAATGCAAATATTTTTATAGTCTGAGCACTTAAAAATATTTCTGCTTCTGCTGATGCTCCAACAGATAAACCTAAAAATATAGTTACTATATTCATTAATGCATTAGATGCAGTATCTGATAATCTATCTGTAACCATGCATTCTTTAAGTAAATTTCCAAACATTAATAATCCAACTAGTATAGCCGCTGATGGTAATAATAGTGATACAACTATTGTAACTACTATAGGAAATATTATTTTTACCTTTTTAGATACTGGTTTTGATTGAGTCATAACCATCGTTCTTTCTTCTTTAGTTGTTAAAGCTCTCATTATAGGCGGTTGTATAATTGGAACTAAAGCCATGTATGAATAAGCTGCAACCGCAATTGGTGCTAGTAAATGTGGTGCTAATTTCGTCGTTAAAAATATAGCAGTAGGTCCATCTGCTCCGCCTATTATACCTGTAGATGCAGCTTCTGGTCCAGTAAATCCTAAAAGTAACGCCCCTATAAATGTAAAGAATATACCAAACTGAGCTGCAGCCCCTAATAATATACTCTTTGGATTTGATATCATAGGTCCAAAGTCAGTCATCGCTCCAACCCCTAAGAATATAAGTGGTGGAAATATACCAAGTTTACACCCTTGGTACAAGTAATATAGCAAACCTCCTGGTGATTTTGTAGCAATAGATCCATTAATTGAATCTGTAGTTACTGAAATATCACTTATTGATGACATTGGTGTATTCATAGCACCTGCTAATGGAAGATTTGTAAGTAACATACCAAAAGCTATAGGTACCAGTAATAAAGGTTCGAATCCTTTTGCTATTGCTAAATATAATAATACACAGGCGATTAGAATCATTACAATTTGTCGCCAGTCTATATTAACAATACCCATTGATTGAATAAAATTATTAATAACCTCTCCCACGGGTAAATCCCCCTTTTAAAATTTTGTAATTTAACCTATAGTTACTAAAACATCTCCTGCACTAACAGATGCCCCTTTTGATACATTTACAGCTTTAACAGTACCATCACAACTTGCCATTATTTCATTTTCCATTTTCATAGCTTCAAGTATAAGTAATACTTGACCTTTTTTAACACTATCTCCCACATTAACACGTACATCATTTATAGTTCCTGGCATTGGAGCTACAACGCTACCTCCACCTGCCGCTGGAGCTGTTTGTGCTTTTGCTGTTTGTACCTTTGGAGCTTGTTGCGGTCTTGGTTGAGCTTGAGCTACTTGTGGCCTTGGCGCTGATGCTTCTACTCCTAATTCTTCAACCTCCACTTCATATGTATTTCCATTGACAGTTATATTATATTTTTTTATCATAGTAAATTCCCCCTGTTTTACTTAGTAGTATTTTTAGCCATTCTTTCCCAATTTGTTTTATTATTGTTACTTCTTTGTATTTTTCTAACTATTATATTATTTGTACTATTTCCTGTAGTCGCTGCTATTGCTGCAGTTATCACAGATACTAATTCCCCAAAATCTTCATTATTACTTTGTTGAATTTCAACTACTTCATTTTCTAAATTCACTTCAGATTTAACTTCCTTTTTACCACTTCTATCTTTTTGTAATATAGTTATTATAAGTGCTATCATAACTAGTATTATAAAAACTACGGTCATAGAAAGTATAGCTACACTAACCCCTACTAATAACTTTTCTCCTAATGAAAGTACTGCTGATGGATCTTTCAATGATTCTAATAATTGGCTAATATTCATAATTTACCACCTTCCTATAAAGGTATATTTCCATGCTTTTTAGGCGGTCTATCTTCTCGCTTAGAAGCTAACATATCTATAGCATCTGCTATTCTTATTCTAGACAATGAAGGTTCTATAACGTCATCTATATATCCTCTTTCTGCCGCTTTATATGGAGTTGCAAACTCATCTGTATATTCCTTTATCTTTAACTCTCTCATTTCTTTAGGATCTTTTGCATTTTTTATATCATTTTTAAATATTATATTAGCTGCTCCACTTGGTCCCATAACAGCAACTTCCGCTGTTGGCCACGCTAAAACCATATCTGCTCCTAAGTCTTTTGAACACATTGCAAGGTATGATCCTCCATATGCCTTTCTAGTTATTAGTGTAACTTTTGGAACAGTTGCTTCACTATATGCATAAAGCATTTTAGCTCCATGTCTTATTATTCCACCATACTCTTGTGAAGTACCTGGTAAAAATCCTGGAACATCGACTAAATTAAGTATTGGTATATTAAATGCATCACAAGTCCTTATAAATCTAGCTGATTTGTCAGAAGCATTTATATCAAGTGATCCACCCATAATTTTTGGTTGGTTTGCTATTATCCCTACACTTTCTCCATTTATTCTTGCAAATCCAGTTATTATATTTTGAGCAAAGAATGGTTGAACTTCATAAAAGTCTCCATCATCTATTATTTCGTAAATTATATCTTTCATATCATAAGGCTTATTTGAAGCTTCTGGTATTATACTATTTAATACATCGTTTTTTCTATTTGGATTATCTAAACATTCTCCTATAGGTGCTTTTTCTGAGTTGTTTGAAGGCAAGAATGATAATAGTTTTCTTATTTGTAATATGCAATCTTCATCATTTGCTGCTATAAAATGAGCAACTCCTGAAGTAGTATTGTGAGTTGATGCTCCACCTAATTCTTCAGCTGTTACTTCTTCTCCTGTTACTGTCTTTATGACTTGCGGACCTGTTATAAACATTTGGCTAGTTTGATCTACCATATATATAAAGTCAGTTAATGCCGGAGAGTAAACAGCTCCACCTGCACAAGGTCCCATTATTGCAGATATTTGAGGTACTACTCCTGATGCTATTGTATTTTTATAAAATATTTCTCCATATCCAGCAAGAGCATCAACTGCTTCTTGTATTCTGGCTCCTCCAGAGTCATTAAGTCCAACAACTGGAGCTCCTAGTTTTAGTGCCGTATCCATTACTTTTCCAATTTTTTTAGCATGCATTTCTCCAAGAGAACCTCCAAGTACTGTGAAATCTTGAGCGAATGCACATACTAATCTCCCATCAACTTTTCCGTATCCAGTAACGACTCCTTCACCTGGTATTTCTTGCTTTTCCATACCAAAATTAGTACATCTATGTTTAACAAATGCATCTAACTCTACAAAAGTATTATCATCAAATAATTTATTTAATCTTTCTCTTGCAGTTAATTTTCCTGATGCATGTTGCTTATCTATTCTTTTTTGTCCCCCACCTTGCTCTATTTTTCGTCTTTTTTCATAAAGTAAATTTAGTTTTTCTTGTGACATAAAATCACCCCCAAAGATTTTAATTTCTAGTTATTTTCTCTCACTTAATTCTAATAATACTCCATCAGTTCCCTTTGGATGACAAAATGCAATTCTAGCATTTCCAGCTCCATATCTAGGTTTTTCATCTATCATTTTATATCCTTTTTCCTTAACTTCTTCTATAGCTTTTTCTATATCATCTACTCTTACTGCAACGTGTTGTATTCCTCCACGACCTCCATTTTTAGCTATAAATTTAGCTATTGGACCATCTTCAGTAGTTGATTCTAATAATTCTAACTCTGTATCTCCTACAGGTAAGAAAGCTACCTTTACCTTCTGGTCTTCAACAACTTCAGTTCCTTCACATTTTAAACCTAAAACTTCTTCATAAAACTTTAAAGTTTCCTCTAAATTATTTACAGCTATTCCAACATGGTCAACTCTTAATATATTCATACGATTTCCCCCTAAATAGTTATTTTGTAACCTTTTCAAACAACATATTACTTATAGAATAAGGATCTATCTCCTTAGTTATAGTCTTAGATAATAACTTATCAACTTCTTCAGTATATTCTAAGTTCTTAACTAATTTAGAAACTTTTCTTTGTACTAACTCTTTAACCTCTATCCTATTTCTTTCTAACCTTTGTTCATTTAATTTATTATTTTCTTCTAAAAAAGCTCTGTGTTTTAAAATATTTTCAAATACTTTATCTATTCCATCTCCAGTTTCAGCTACAGCTAAACTTACAGGAGGTCTAAAATCCCAATCTTTCTTAAAATCTAACATCATTTCTATTTCCAAAGATGTTTTCTTTGCACCATCTTTATCTGCTTTATTTATAGCGAACACATCAGCGATTTCCATTACTCCAGCTTTTATAGCTTGTATATCATCACCTAAACCTGGAACCATTACCATAAGCGTTGTATCTGCTGTTTTTACTATATCAATTTCTGATTGTCCTACACCTACTGTTTCTATGAATATATAATCACACCCATAAGCATCTAATACTTTAATAGCGGCTTGAGTTGCATTTGATAAACCGCCTAAGCTTCCTCTTGTCCCCATAGACCTTATAAATACGTTTTTATCTGTATTTAAATCGTTCATTCTTATTCTATCTCCAAGAATAGCTCCTTTTGTAAATGGACTTGTTGGGTCTATAGCTATAATTCCTACTTTCTTATCTTCTTTTCTTATTAATTTTACTAACTTATCAGTTAGAGTAGATTTACCAGCACCAGGAGGGCCAGTTATTCCTATAACATATGCTCCCCCAGTGTGTTTATATATGTCTTTTAAAGCCTCTTCATATCCTGGCTGCTCATTTTCTACAATAGTGATAAGTCTAGCACAATCTCTTTTTTTGCCTTCTAGGACTCTATTCACTATATCTTTCATTGTAATCTCCTTTTTAAGCTAATGCTCTTTTTAGGTTTTCTTTTATAAAATCTATTGTTACTGATGTTGGAGTTCCAGGAGTAAATATCTCAGCTATTCCTTTTTCTTTTAAATACGGAATATCCTCTTCTGGTATAACTCCTCCACCTATTACTAATATATCATCCGCTTCTTCAGTCTTTAATAATTCTACTACTTTTGGAAGCAAATGATTATGTGCTCCTGATAATATACTCATAGCAACTACATCAACATCTTCTTGTATAGCTGCTGCAACTATTTGCTCTGGCGTTTGTCTAAGTCCTGTATATATAACTTCCATACCTGCATCTCTTAAAGCTCTAGCTATTACTTTTGCACCTCTATCATGGCCATCTAAGCCTGGTTTTGCAACTAATACTCTTATTGGTCTCATACACTTACCCTCCTATATCATAACCGTTTGTTTATATTCACCAAATTCTTCTCTCATAACTCCGCATACTTCTCCTAAAGTTGCATATTCTCTTACTGCATCTAGTATATATGGCATTACATTTTCATCAGAGTTACATGCTTTTCTTAAAGATTCTAAGGCTAATTTTACTTTTTCATTATCTCTTCTTTCTTTAAGTTCTTTTATTTTGTCTTTTTGTCTTTCTCCTACCATTGGATCAACTCTTAATAATCCCTTAGGAGCCTCTTCTTCTATTTGGAATTTGTTAACACCAACGATTATTCTATCTTTATTTTCAATTTCTTTTTGATATCTATATGCACTATCCATTATTTCTTGTTGTATAAATCCTTTTTCTATAGCTTGAGGAGCTCCTCCTAATTCATCTATCTTTCCTATTAGTCTTAAAGCTTCTTCTTCTATTTGATTAGTTAAGCTTTCTACATAATAAGAACCAGCTAATGGATCTATACTATCTGCAACACCACTTTCGTGTGCTACTATTTGTTGTGTTCTAAGTGCTACTCTTACTGAATCTTCTGTTGGAAGTGCTAGTGCTTCGTCTTTTGAATTTGTGTGTAGTGATTGAGTACCTCCAAGTACTGCTGCTAATGTCTGAATTGCAACTCTAACTATGTTGTTTTCAGGTTGTTGAGCTGTTAGTGTACAACCTGCTGTTTGAGTATGGAACTTAAGTGCCCATGATTTTGGATTAGTTGCGTTAAATCTTTCTTTCATAACTTTTGCCCATATTCTTCTTGCTGCTCTAAATTTAGCAACTTCTTCTAATAAGTTGTTATGTGCATTAAAGAAGAATGAAAGTCTTGGTGCAAAGTCATCAACGTTTAAACCTGCTTCTATAGCTGCATTAACATAAGCTATACCATCTGCTAATGTGAATGCAACTTCTTGAACTGCATTTGATCCTGCTTCTCTTATATGGTATCCTGATATACTTATCGTGTTCCACTTTGGAACGTCTTTTGAACAATATTCAAATATATCAGTTATTAATCTCATAGATGGTTTTACTGGGAATATATATGTTCCTCTTGCTACATATTCTTTTAATATATCATTTTGTATAGTACCTCTTAATTTATCAGGTGATACACCTTGCTTTTCAGCAACTGCTATATACATAGCTAAAAGTACTGATGCTGGTGCATTTATAGTCATTGATGTAGATACTTTATCTAGTGGTATTCCATCAAATAGTATTTCCATATCTGCTAATGAATCTATGCAAACTCCAACCTTTCCTACTTCTCCTTCAGCTATTGCATCATCTGAGTCATATCCCATTTGTGTAGGAAGGTCAAATGCTACTGAAAGCCCCATAGATCCTTGGTCTATTAGATATTTGTATCTTTTATTTGATTCTTCTGCTGTAGCAAATCCAGCATACATTCTCATAGTCCAAAACTTTCCTCTGTACATTGTAGGTTGAACCCCTCTTGTAAAAGGATATTGTCCTGGATAACCTAAATCATTTTCATAGTCAGTTTCTACATCTAATGGTGTATATAATCTTTTCATTTCTTGACCTGTATCAAATTCAAATTTTTCTTTTCTTTCTGGAAATCTAGCTATAGATTTATTAACCTTACCTTCTTCCCATTTTTTAAATCCATCTTGAATTTGTTCTTTGTTACTCGTCATACAAAATCCCCCTATTCTTTTATCTCTAAAATATATCTTGTTGATAATAAATTTTTATTTAGAGTTTTTATACATTAAATTAATATAAATCTTAATCCCTTATCTCCCCTTTAGAATGTCCTTTTAATAAAATTATTACATATATGCCCCCTATTTTGCAATCGTTTTTCCCAAGCTTTTCCTCCATATGATTGATAGATTGTAAAATTTGAAATTTTCTAAATTTAATCTTTCATACTGTTAAAATATAATTAAATTAATTATAGTTAAACTACCTTTTTTTCATAATTTTTACTTAATTGAATGATATCGTATGCAATTATTTATTAGCATTTTTCATTAATTTTTAAAAATAATTTTTATACATTAACTTCTTTTTCCATCATACTTCCTTTTTTCAAGAATTTATCATGCCACGATAATGCCTCTTCTAAAATATGAGGTGTATGCTTATATTTTCCTGTACATGCTCTATTGAAATAATCATACAATTCATCTTTGTAATCTGGATGTGCACAATTTTCTATTATAGCTAAAGCTCTTTCTTTTGGAGATAATCCTCTTAAGTCAGCTACTCCTTGTTCGGTAACTATTACCATCACATCATGTTCTGTATGGTCATGATGTGATACCATAGGAACTATACTTGAAATATCCCCATTTTTAGCTATTGATTCAGTTGTAAATATTGTTAAATATCCATTTCTAGCAAAGTCTCCTGATCCACCTATTCCATTCATCATTCTACTTCCCATTATGTTCGTAGAATTTACATTTCCATAAATATCAACTTCTATAGCCGTATTTATAGCTATTACGCCTAATCTCCTAGCTACCTCAGGGCTATTACTAATTTCTTGTGGTCTAAGTATTAGCTTATCTTTATATTTACTAAAATTATCATAAAACTTATCTAATCTTTCTGGCGATATAGTAAGAGATGTTCCTGATGCAAATTTAACTTTTTCAGATTCAATTAGGTCTATAACACTGTCTTGAATAACTTCTGAATATACTACTAAATCTTCAAATTCAGAGTTTACTAATCCTCCAAGTATTGCATTTGCAACACTTCCAACTCCTGATTGAAGTGGAAGTAAATTTTTAGGAAGTCTATTTGCTTTTACTTCATCTTTTAAAAATTCTATAAGATTATTAGCCATTTTTGCAGAAACTGAGTCAATAGGTGCTACTGGTCTTGTTTGATCTTTTAAATCTGTAAATACTATTGCTGCTATTTTCTCTTTGTCGCAAGGTATATAATTTGTACCTATTCTATCATCAACCCTTATTAAAGGTATGGGTTTTCTATTTGGTGGTGTATCTACATTATATATGTCATGTATTCCTTCTAATTCTATTGGTTGTGATGTATTTATCTCCACTATTACTTTGTCTGCGCACTCTACAAATACATTTGAATTTCCTATTGAAGTAGATGGAATTATATACCCTTCTTCTGTTATAGCTACAGCTTCTACTATAGCTATATCAATATTGCCAAAGAAACCGTATTTTACCCATTGTGGTGTATGACTTAAATGCATATCTGAATAATTTATTTTTGAATTATTTATTGAATTTCTACAATTTGCATTAGTTTGATATGGATATCTTCTTTTTATTGCTCCTACTTCAGCTAGTGCACCATCTAATTCTGGTCCAACAGATGCACCTGTTATTAATGTCAATTCTATATTATCTCCATTTTTTACTCTATCTGCTATTGCTAATGGTACTGCCTTAGGATATCCTGCAGGTGTAAATCCACTAGTTCCAACTATCATATCATTTTCAAATAATTTTGCTGCATCTTTAGCACTCATTACTTTATTTTGTAATTCATTACATCTTAATCTATTATTCATAAGTTTCCCCCTGTATATAATTTAATTTTTTATCTATCCTTTACATAGGTAGTTTATGAAGTATAATTGTAAATATAACCATACCTAAAAGTGCAAAAGGATAAGTAGCCCCATACCCTGCTGCTGGCTCATCGCTTCCTAGTGCCTCAACTGCAGCTCCTAGCCCTGGAGTTGAAGTCATTCCTCCACATATTGCACCTGATAACATTGGCCAATTTATCTTTAATACATATTTGCCTAAGAAGAAGCCTATTAACATACCTACTACACCTACTACTAATGATACTACTCCTAGATATGCTCCTGCTCCTACTAGTGCATCAACAGCTTTATAACCATATCTTAAACCTACTATTGCTAAGAAAAATGCTAATGCAATATCTCTTATAACTCCTAGTACTTTAGAATCCATTCTAAAGCTTATATTTCCAATCTTACCTATATATCCAAGCACTAGTGCTCCTATTAACACTCCACCTGTAGATCCTAAACTAAAGTATCCTATAAATGGTAAGTATATATTTATATTTCCAATTATATATCCGAAAGTACAAGCTATTACAAATCCTAATATATCAAACTTACTTTCTTTTATTTCTTTACCTGTATTACTTGATTTTCTTGCATCATCTAGTTCTTTCTTATATTGTAATTTTTCTTTTTCTACATCTATTTTGAATATTGTTGGGAAGAAGTTTACTGCTAATATAACTATTAAAACTCCGAATGGATATCCTATTGCATGACCTGCTCCTATACTTGCTTCTGCATTTGTTATATATTGTTGTTTTATTTCATCTGTTAATTGAAATGCCTCTATATCTTCTGGTATGTTCTCTACTCCTGCCATTTGCAAGAATTTTTTCTTTTCTTCTGTATTCATCTTGTCATATTCTTTAGTTCTTTCAGTTGCATGCCCTTTAGCTGTTTCTATTGCTGCTGCAAGACCTGGTGAACTTGTAAGCGCACCTGTATACACGCCTGATACTTCATATGGATTTGCATCTTTACTAAAGAATGTTGCCGCATATGTAGCTCCTGCACTTGTGAAAGTTATAACCATTCCTAATATAACAAACTTTAATCCATATTTTTTCAATACGATTCCCATATCTTTTGCTGCCAAAAGGCCTACTGCGCAAACAAATAATATTAAGAATATATTAAAGAAATCACTTGATACAACACCTACTGATAGTAGTTTTTGCGATGCTTTAAATGCTGCTGCACCCTCAGGCACTGATGCTGCATACTTAAAAGCCCCCCATCCAATTAACAATCCTGTAAATAATGCCCCTGATATTCCAAACCTAAATTTACCAAACTTAATTTTTCCAAATAAAAGTCCTGTAACTATTGCTAAGAACATCAAAATAAATTGGCTTAAAAATACACTTGCAAAATCAAAACTCATTTGCATCCCCCCTTATTACATCTTACTTCTTTTTCCTTAAATATATGCCTAGAGGTTATATGTATCTACGTCAATTGAGTATACTTGATGATTTCAAAGAAAACATTTTGCCTTTTAGAATATTTTAATCTACAATTTAATAAAAGTATAATATATAATTTGTTATACATTAGTAGCAAATTTGTTATATAAATATATAGGATGGTGATTTATTTATATGGAATTATTGCACCTTAAATACTTTCAGACAGTTGCTAAAACTGAACATATGACTAATGCGGCTAAAAAATTAAATATAGTACAACCTGCATTGAGTAGAACCATTAACTCTTTAGAAAAAGAGTTAGGCATAGATTTATTTGATAGAAATGGAAAATCTATTAAATTAAATTCTAATGGCAAAATTTTTTTAAGAACTGTTAATGAGTGTCTATCTATATTAGAAAACGGAACTAAGGAACTCTTAGATGTTAATGATAAATCAAATAATGAGATCAAACTTTTGGTTTTAGCAGGATCTACTACCTTGTCTAACTTAATATTAAACTTTAAAAAACTACATCCTGATGTTACATTTAAATTACATCAACATATGTCTAAAAACCTTGAATATAATGACTTTGATTTTTGCATATCATCAACCTTAGATGAGGTAAAAAGCCCTACTTCTATTAACTTATTGGAAGAAGAGTTGTTAATAGGCGTTCCAATTAACCATCCTTTAGCATCTAAAGATAGTATTTTTTTAGAAGAAGTTTCTGAAGAAAATTTTATTAGTTTTGAATCAGACAAGCCATTTAGAAAAATTTCCGATTCATTATGTTACTATTCTGGTTTTAGCCCTAAAATAGTGTTTGAAAGTGATGTTCCTTACATAGTTCGCCAATTAATTATAGCTGGTTTAGGGATAAGTTTTATTCCTAAAGTATCATGGAATATGCAAAGTGATAATTGCTTAAAATTACTTAAAATAATAGACCCATCTTGTAAGAGATATTTAAATATTTCATGGGATCATAATAATTACATGAGTAAATCAGCTAAAATTTTTAGAGATTTTGCTGTTGAATACTACTCTATGTTGTAAAAATAGAGTACATATTATTGGATAAATAATAATATTTGATGTACAATATATCTATACTAATAATTTAATAAGGTGACTATATGTTTAAAAATTTAACAAGAAATGAAATACTAAACTTATTTAAAGGATCTAATTATATTATAAAACATTACAATAAAGATGATATTATAGCTCTTGAAGGGCATCCTTGTACTTCTATAGGTTTGATTCTTAAAGGTGGGGTCGATATAAAAAGAATTTTACCAGGAGATAAGGTAATTCTTATGTCTTCATTTTCAAAAGGCAACTTATTTGGAGAAGTTATAACATTTTCAGATGTTAATGTGTATCCAGCTACAGTTATTTCTAATTCTAAGAGCGAAATAATGTTTATAAATAAATATGATTTTGTAGATTTTTGTTCCACAAACAAGGAAGTTTTAATATCATTTTTTAATGATATGACTAATAAGATAATAGAGCTTAATAAAGCAGTTAAAACGGTTTCTTATTTGAGTATCAGACAAAAAATCTCAAGTTTTCTACTTGATGAATATGAAAGTCAAAAAAGTAATTTTATAAAGATGCCTACAACTAAAACTAAATTAGCTGAAAGCTTAGGCGTACCTAGACCATCATTATCTAGAGAGTTTATAAATATGAAAAATGATAATTTAATTGATTATACTAATGACTATGTAAAATTAATAGACGTAGATAAATTAAAAAATATATTAATAGAGTAGGAATATTCCTACTCTATTTTTATTTTAATTCATTTTTTATTTTATTTGATACATAATCTAAAACAGCTTCAATGTTACCATTATCTTTTCCTCCACCTTGAGCTAATACGGGACTTCCACCACCTCTTCCATCTACTAATTTTATCGAATCCTTCAATAAATCACTCATGTTTAATTTATCTATATTTTTTGATTTTGAAAATATAAAGTTTGATTTTCCATCTAATTTTATTGCCATTATAGAGATTATATTATCATTTTCAACTAATTTAGTTGAAAGCTTAGAAGCAAACTTCACATCTACATCTTTATATATTTTTTTTATTAATGCTACTTTTCCTATTTTCTCTGATTCCTCTATCATTTCCTTTATTTGATAATCAGAAATTTTTTCTTCTAATTTTCTATTCTTATATGATATATCATCTAACTTATCTTTTAAATTTTTAATTCCTTGTATAGCTTCTTTCTCATTGCAACTTAAATATCTGCATATTTCACTTAAATGTTCATCTTTTTTAAGACTATCTTCTATAGCTCTTTTACCTGCTAAAAACTCTATTCTAGTTGCACTTCTACATTTTTCAAATCTTCTTATTTTTATCATTCTAAGGGATAATGTTGATCTTGGATGAACTCCACAACAAGCATTTATATCTAAATCACCTATTTTAACTACTCTTATTTGCTCATTTGTATTCGGTATAGCTCTTCTTAGCCTAATTTTTTTTAATTCCTTTTTGCTTGGTGTTAAAAACTCTGTTAATATATCTTTTTCTATCATTTCATTTGCATATTTTTCAACTTTTCTTATTTGTTCTTCATTTAGTATTCCTTCTATATCTACAGTACTAAACTCACTTCCTAAATGAAACCCTACTGTATTTGCATTTAGTAACTTAAAAAAACAACCCGAAAGTACATGTTGTCCAAAATGTTGATTCATTCCATCTTCTCTTTTATCCCAATCTATAAAACATTTTACTTTATGTATTTTAATAGGTTTAGTTTCACTTACATGATATACTATTCCGTCTTTTTCATATACTTCTACAATGTCATGACTTTCTATTTTACCAGTATCACAAAACTGACCTCCTCCTCCTGGAAAAAATGCAGTTTTATCTAATTGAATATGAAACTTTGAACCAATTTCTTTTATATCTATAATTTCAGCTGTAAATTCCTTTATGTATTGATCTTTATAATATAACTTTTCCATGCTTGACTCCTATTCTTAATCATTAATTAACCTTCTTACTAAGTATAAACTAAAATCCACATTTATAACAATGTGGATTTTATAATTTAATTCTATTCAATTCCTAAAATTCTAATTCCTTTTTTATCGCACTTTATGTGAAGAGGAAAGTCAGGTCCTCTTTCTCCATCTATATCAGTTACTATATTTTCTTTACATTCAATAAATAACTCATCTGTTTTAAAGTATATTATTTCATTGTATTTGTCTATAGGCGCCCCTTTTATAATATCTAAAAGAAGCGGAATAGTCTTTGGTATTGGCATTGCTTTAAATATTATAACATCTAAAAGCCCATCGTCTAACATAGCCTGATGTGCAAAACTTATATTCCCAGCAGTTCTTCCATTTAGTACTAATATTAAGTACATATCACCTTCATAGTCTAACTGTTTTGATTTGACAGTTACACTAAATTTTCTTAAATGAAGAGCATCTTCAACACCTTTTATAATATATGATATTCTTCCTATAGAATTTTTTAAATTTTCATCAACTCTTTGAGATACATCAGTAAACATTCCTGAGCTTGCTACATTAACAAAATAATCATCATTTATAATTCCTAAATCTATGTGTTTAGGCGTCGAGCTTATTATCTTATCTATTGCTTCATCTATACCTAAAGGTATATTAAGTACATTAGCAAAATCATTGGCTGTTCCTGTAGGTAGTATTGCTATTGGTAAATTTATATTATTTTTTTTCATATAATTTACTAACCTATCTATACTTCCATCTCCACCTGCAATTAATATGTAATCATAGTTATCATGAATATCTCCTAATCCATGTTCCATAGTATTATTTTTTGAAATTCGATATGGAACTACTGTATATCCATTATCTTGAAATTTAGCTATTATATCATCTAATTTGTATACTATTTTTTTATCTCCAGAGTTTGGGTTATATATAAATTTTATCTTTTTCATCTATCTCACCACTTTTCAATATATATATTTATATTTTAGTATTATATTTATTTATAATCAAATATATTATATAAATACCCACCTTTTTATAATTTAATTTAAAGTGTCACTCTTTTATTTTCTTCATATATTATAAATATATATACAAAAGGAGGTAATATGTCAAACAAATTAAATTATAATAATTATTGTAATACTTATGCAAATCAATATATGTTCTTAGTCGCAATATTTTCAGCTATAATCTCAGAAGAAATAGAAGATGATGAATCTTTAGGGATACTCGGATCTTTTTTAATAGCCTTAGGCGAAGAACTAGCTCTTGCTTCTGAAATAAGAATTTTTTGTAAATCAAAGATTGAAGAAGAGAATACACTTGAATCTCAAACTTTAGACACATTTGATAGATCATACATAAAAAGAAAGAAAAAAATAAAAAAAGTTATAAAAAACAGGCAAAGATAAATTATCTATGCCTATTTTTCATTTAAAATTCCTATATAATATAAAAACTGTTATAATAATTTAGTAAATTAAAATAATAATAAGGGTGGTAACATGAATTTAATATCTTTAGAAAATATAAGCAAAAGTTACTCTGAAAAAGTACTAGTTAATAATATATCTTTAGGAATAAATGAAGGAGATAAAATAGGTCTTATTGGTGTAAATGGTACTGGTAAATCTACTTTACTTAAAATAATAGCAGGTCAAGAATATGTAGATGCCGGAAATATTATAAAACCAAATAAAGTTAGGATAGAGTATCTTCCTCAAAATCCACATTATGATGAAAACTCCACTGTAATAGAACAAGTATTCAAAGGTACTTCTAGTGAAATGAGATTACTTTGTGACTATCAAAAAATATTAGATAAACTAAATTTAGATTATAACGATGAACTGAATAAAGAATTAATAAAATTACAAGACAAAATAGACGCATTAAATTTATGGGATTTAGAAAGTGAAGCAAAATCCGTTTTAACTAAACTTGGAATAAATAATTTCAATCAAAAAATCTCTGAATTATCTGGAGGTCAAAGAAAAAGAATTTCATTAGCATCAGCACTTATAACACCTTGTGAATTGTTAATCCTTGATGAGCCAACTAACCATTTAGATAATGATACTATAGATTGGTTAGAAGAATATTTAAATAGTAAAAGCATATCTTTACTTATGATAACTCATGATAGATACTTTTTAGATAGGGTTACTAATAGAATAATAGAGTTAGATAAAGGTAACTTATATAGCTATGAAGGCAACTACTCAATGTTTCTAGAAAAAAAAGTTGAAAGATTAGCTCTTGAGTCTAGCATGGAACAAAAAAGACAAAATTTAATAAGAACTGAACTTGCATGGGTAAAACGTGGAGCTCGTGCCCGTACGACAAAACAAAAAGCTAGATTACAAAGATTTGATGAACTTATAAATCAAGATGGTTTATCATCTAGAGAAAATCTTGAAATAGTAACTGCTTCAAGTAGACTAGGTAAAAAAATAATAGAAATACATAATATTTCTAAATCATTTAATGATAAGAAGGTTATAAGTAATTTAGAGTATGCTATTTCTCGTGTAGATAGAATAGGTATAATAGGTAAAAATGGTATGGGTAAATCTACTCTTATAAATATCTTAAATGGAAAACTTAATCCTGATAGTGGCCATATTGAAATTGGAGAAACTGTCAAAATAGGTTGTTTTTCTCAAGATGATTCTCATATGAACTTAGATATGCGTGCTATTGATTATGTAAAAGAAGTAAGTGATTATATAGAAACTTCAGATGGACAAAGAGTAACTGCATCTCAGCTATGCGAGAGATTCTTATTTGATGGAACTATGCAATACACTTATATAAGAAAGCTTTCAGGTGGTGAAAGACGTAGACTTCATTTACTAAGAACTTTAATGTCAGCTCCTAATGTTCTGCTTTTAGATGAACCTACAAATGACTTAGATATATCAACTTTAAACATATTAGAAGATTATCTTGATGAATTCCCTGGAGTTGTTATATGTGTATCCCACGATAGATATTTCTTAGATAGAATATGTAATAAAATATTTGCATACGAATGTAATGGAAATATTAATATATATACTGGTAATTATAGCGATTACCTAATTTTTAAAGAAAACAATCCTACTGAAACAGCCGATATAGTAGTTAAAACAGATAGTAATTCTATCAAAAAAGAAAAACCTAAAAATAATCAAAAGTTAAAGTTTACATTTAACGAACAACGAGAATTTGATAGCATAGATGAAGATATTGCTAAATTAGAAGAAAAAATTAATACTATTGATGAAAGTTTAGATAAATATTCAACAGATTTTACAAAGCTTCAAGAAATGCTTAATGAAAAGTCTAACTTAGAAAAAGAATTAGAGTATAAATACGAAAGATGGGAATATCTTAATAATTTAGCTGAAGAAATTGAAAATGCAAAAGCTAACAAATAATAAAAAGCTATATGTTTTAATTAAAACATATAGCTTTTTATTATTTGTCTATACATTCAAAACTATTTAGTATTTTATATATAACATTTACATATTCATTTTCTAAAAACTCATCTACAGATATTTTAAATTGATATATACCCTTATATCCTTTTGTTATTAACGTATAACTAACTATTCCATATATAGGTTTAGTTTTTACAATTTTTCCAATAGTATTTTCACTTTCATAATCCATAACTTCACTTATATTTGGCATATGATTTATAATAGAATCTATTGAAATTAGCTCTAAACAATCATTAGGGATTTCTATTAAAAATCCCTGTGTTTTTAAATTATATAAATCAAAATTATCATCTTTTTCAATTGTTATGGTATCAAAACATTTATCATTTATTGTATCTAAAAATTTAAAACTATCTGGTATATATACTTTATATCCTAAATTGCTTTGAATAATTTTGTAACTATACTCTTTTTTTCTTTTACTATCTATATTTTGTTTATTTCTTATTTTTCTTAAGTAATACAAAGCTCTCTTTTCTCCACTTTTTACAGAATTAAGAAAATATTTTTTTGCATTTTCAATATCATTATTTTCTAATAATTCAATTCCTTTTTCATAGTTTTTATCCAATCTAAACCCCCTCCAAAAACATATAATTTCACTTATATAATAATATGTTTAATTATTTGTTAAAATTCTATCATTGAAATTTAATTTTTAATTTTTATAATTTTTTATAACTTTCTTATTGACAATGTTTATATTTTCTATTACGATTATATAAAATAAATATTAAAAAATTCTGTGAAAAAGAGATTAGCTTAAATGAATTTTATAGAGAGTTAAGGATGGTGGAAGCTTAACATTGAAGTTTAAGTGAAGAGAGCTTTGGAGAATATAGTTTGAAACTAAGTATGACTATAGGTGTTCTCGCCTTAAGAGATTAAGTGGATAGAATTATAATTTTATTTTATTATATTCTATCAACCAGAGTGGTACCGCGGAAAATTTTCGTCTCTTGGCTTTTAGCCAAGGGACTTTTTTAATTTTAAATATAAATGCATTTATATAAATTAATAACTAAACATTCAAAAGGAGATATTATTATGGAGAAAAATATTAATTTTTGTAACGAAAATAAATCAAATACTTTTTTTAAATTTTTAATACCATCGCTTATAGGTTTACTATTATTTGTAATACCTCTACCTTATGGTAAATTTGTTCCTATTGAAGGTATTTCATCAATAAATATAGGAATAGGCTTCTTAGCTGAATTACTTAAAATTTCATTTGCTAATTATCTAGACCACATAGCTCTTGTAGTAATTGTTTCATCTGCTATCTTATCTATAGTAAGTAAATTTATAAATATTAAAAATGATTTTTTAAAAAGTGTTCTAGATGTTCCTATGTTTTGGCTAGTATTTAGAATATTAGGAGCTTTATTTATATCTATGACTGTTCTTAACTTTGGACCAGAATTTATTAGATCTGAAGTTACTGGTCAAACTATATTAGGGGTTTTACCTAGTCTACTTGCAATATTTTTAGTTTCAGGATTTTTATTACCTTTAGTTGTTGACTTCGGTCTTATGGATTTTGTTGGAACTTTAATTTCCAAATTCATGTATAAAGTATTCAAAGTACCTGGCCGTTCAGCTGTAGATGCGATTTCATCTTGGTTAGGAGATGGTACACTTGGAATAATGATTACTAATACACAATATAAACAAGGTTTTTATACTGCAAAAGAAGCTTGTATAATATCAGTTTGTTTCTCATTAGTATCATTACCATTTTCTACTGTTATAGCTGACCAATTAGGATTAATGAACTTATTTGTACCATTTTACGGAACTGTATGTATTGCATCACTAGCTTGTGCTATTATAATGCCTCGTGTATACCCACTATCAAAAATAAAAGATGAAACACATCAAAATGTACCTCATCTTAAAGAAGATTTAATACCTGATGGTGAAAACGTAGTAGAATTTGCTTTATCTAAAGCTTTAGACAGAGCTTCTAATGCTCCATCTTTACAATTAATTATAAAAAACGGATGTAAAACTGTTATAGACATGTACTTAGCATTATTGCCACTTGTTATGGCTTGGGGAACTTTAGCACTTATAGTAGCTGAGTTTACACCAATATTCCATTGGATTTCATTCCCTATAGTATTTATATTAAAAGCCTTACAAATACCAAATGCTGTTGAAGCTGCACCTGCTGTTTTAGTTGGATTTGCAGATATGTTCCTTCCTTCTATAATGGTTTCAGGTGATACATTTGACATATTAACTAAATTTATAATAGGAGCTTTATCTATAACGCAACTTTTATATCTAACAGAAACTGGAGCAGTTATACTTAAGTCTGATATACCACTTAATTTAAAGGACTTATTTATAGTATTTTTAACTAGAACATTAATAGCTTTACCTATTATAACATTATTGGCAAAGCTTATACTAAGATAAAGATGGTCATATGACCATCTTTTTATTTCTTATATAATATCTTCATTTGGTTATAATTACTATATAATTTAAATTTATATTTAAATATTTTTATTTTAAATATTGACTTTTTACTTTAAAAACATTATAATTTAAATTCGTTAGAATTCTTACTTTTGGAGGTGTTTATTGTATTGAGAAATATTTTCTACATATTTAGAAAGGACATAAAAGATATCTTTACTAACTACGCAATGCTTATAGTAGTAAGCGCACTTTGCATATTACCATCTTTGTATGCATGGTTTAATATAAAAGCATCATGGGATCCATATGGAAGTACTAGTAATATTTCCGTTGCTGTTGTTAATAATGATAAAGGTACCTCAATTAAAGGTACAGATATAAATATAGGTGATGAACTTGTTAGTAATTTAAAAGAAAACACTGATTTAGGTTGGAAGTTTGTAAACAAAGAGAAAGCTAGAAAAGGAGTTGAAGATGGTTCATACTATGCTTCTATAGAAATTCCTAGCAATTTTTCAAAAGACTTAACTTCTCTTATAACTTCAGATGTAAAAAAAGGAGAGCTAGTTTATACAGTAAATGAAAAAATAAATGCTATAGCACCTAAAATAACTGATAAGGGTGCTTCAACTATTCAACTTCAGATAAATCAAACTGTAGTTGAAACAGTTAGTCAAGTTTTATTTGAAGCATCTAATGAATTAGGTCTAGAACTTGAAAATCAAATTCCTAAATTATCAGATATAGAAAATTCTTTAGTTGAAATTCAAAGCAAATTTGATGATATTAACGAAACTGTTGATTTAGCATCTAGTGGCGCTACTCAAGTTCAAGATTTAGTTACTGATATAAAAAAGGATATTCCTTTAATAAAAGATACTTTAACTAAATCTAAAAGTCTATCTAACGATGTTAAAGAATTTTTAAAAACATCTCAAGATAGTATAAATGGAATAATTCCTATAATTAAAAATGATTTAAATTTAATGAATGATATATCAAACTCTATTATAGATACTACAAATACACTAATTGAGTCAATAAATAATGGGTCTGATGATGCTGTAGCATTAATAGATAGTTTATCTGCTAAGTTAAATAACTTATCTTCTATAAATAAGTCATTAATAAGCTTTTTAGATAGATTAAATAATCTTACACCTAATCATCCTTTAACTAATACTATAAATAAATTAAAGGATATAGATTCAAAGTTAACACAAGGAACTAATTCTTTAAATGTATTAAAAGACCAAATACAAAATGGAGAAACTCCTACTTCAAATATATTAAATACTATTTTACAAGTAGGAAATGATGTCAACAACATTACATCTTCTCTATATAATAACTTTGATTCTTCAATTGCAACACCTATAAATAATATATTTGAAAAAGGATATTCTGTTAGTGATGATATAATAAAAACTTTAGAAGAAGCTGAGGCTAAATTACCTAAAGCCGAAAGTATATTAGATACTGCATTTAAACTGTCAGATAAAGGAATTGATGGTATAAATTATATAAAAGAAGAATTACCTAAAGCTGAAAATATAGTAAATGAACTTACAGACTCAATAAAACAGGTTAATAATCAAGAAGAGTTAAATGATTTAGTAAATCTACTTAAAAATGATATAGCAAAAGAAAAAGACTTCTTAAAAGAGCCTGTAACTGTAAAAGAAAATAAATTATATCCAATGGCAAACTATGGTTCTGCTATGACTCCATTTTATACTGTGTTGTCTTTATGGGTCGGTCTACTTTTATTATCTTCACTTTTATCGGCTGAAGTGCACGGAGATTATAAACCTTATCAAATATACTTTGGTAGAGGGCTTACATTTACTGCTATTGCAATAATTCAAGCCTTAATAGTTAGTATAGGTGATATATATATTCTAGGAGTTGATGCAATCAATCCACTATTACTTGTTTTAGGATCAGTATTTACAAGTATCGTGTTTACATTTATAGTATACTCTTTAGTATCTGTATTTGGAAATATGGGTAAAGCTATGGGAATAATTCTTTTAGTTATTCAAGTAGCTGGTTCTGGTGGTACATTCCCTATAGAAGTTACTCCAGAATTCTTCCAAATGGTAAATCCATATTTACCATTCACTTATTCGATATCTATGCTAAGAGAGGCTATAGGTGGTGTTTATAATCCAGTTTTATATAAAGATATAATGATACTATCTATATATATTATAATATCTTTAATATTTGCATTACCACTTAAAAAACCTATAAATAAAATTTATGATATATTTAATAGCAAGTTCAGTGAAAGTGATCTTTCTGAACACTAAAAAGAGATAGGATTTATCCTATCTCTTTTTTTAATAATCATACTCTGTTATATTTTCACACATAGTTATTTTTATAGTCTTATTTAGTACGTTTTTATAAGATAATAAAAACTCGTTTAGTTCTGCATCCACTAAGTTTATTTTACCTTTACTTATTAAAGTAACATCTTCTTTGTCTATAGTTATTTTTATATCATTATGGTCATTCTTTATATATGTTTCTACTGCAGCTTTTGGGTTTATTTTTTGGCTATACTTTTCATAAAATCCTATACTCTTTTTCATATCTTCAAAGTTTGTATTATTTATATTATTGAAGTCTATGTTACTAGGATCTATACCAAAACTTCTTAATTGACTATCTATTTCAGAAGGATCCATTCCATATCTCTCCATAAACTTTTTCTGTATATTCACAAACTTTTCTTGAGATATATTATTTTCCTTCATATAATCCATTATTTTCTTTGAAAACTCAACCATAGTTATACTGCCTGTCATTACTGAATTATAAAGAGTATATATATATTGTTCAAATTTATCAACATCAGAATCTTTTACTTTATTTTTTAACTCATTAAAATCTATTATTCTATCATCTGACATATTGCTACCTCCTGATTAACATTTAGCTTAAAACCTTATTATTATTATATTCTAATACGGTTTTAATGTCTACAATATCAAATTTTACAATATTAATTTTTTAATACTATTAAGTGTAAATTTATTAAATAAAAAAATAAGTGAGATTAATCTCACTTATTTTTATTATATATTAGAACTCAGCATTTCTTGGAGTTCTTGGGAATGGTATTACGTCTCTTATGTTTGCCATACCAGTCATGTACATTATTATTCTTTCAAATCCTAATCCGAATCCTGAATGAGTAGCTGTTCCAAATTTTCTAAGCTCTAAATACCACCAGTAATCTTCTTCATTTAAGTTCATTTCATGTATTCTATCTAATAAGACATCGTATCTCTCTTCTCTTTGAGATCCACCTACTATTTCTCCAACACCAGGAACTAAAAGGTCCATAGCTCTAACAGTTTTTCCATCTTCATTCATTCTCATGTAGAATGCTTTTATATCCTTTGGATAGTCTGTAACAAATACTGGAGCTTTAAATACTTGCTCTGTTAAATATCTCTCGTGTTCTGTTTGAAGGTCATCTCCCCATTCTACTGGATATTCAAATTCATGACCTGATTCTTGTAACATTTCTACAGCTTTAGTATAAGTAATTCTAGTAAATTCAGAATTTACTACATTGTTTAATCTATCTATTAATCCTTTATCTATAAAGCTATTGAAAAATTCCATTTCTTCTGGAGCATTTTCCATAACATAGCTTATAACATATTTTATCATATCTTCTGCTAATTCCATGTTATCTTCTAAGTCTGCAAATGCTATTTCAGGTTCTATCATCCAAAACTCTGACGCATGTCTTTGAGTAAATGAATTTTCAGCTCTGAACGTTGGTCCAAAAGTATATACATTTCTAAATGCAAGAGCCATTATTTCTGCATTTAATTGTCCACTAACTGTTAAGTTTGCTTCTTTTCCAAAGAAATCTTTAGAGTAATCTATCTCACCTTCTTCAGTTTTAGGTACATTGTTTAAATCTAAAGTAGTTAATTTAAACATTTCTCCTGCACCTTCACAGTCACTTCCTGTTATGATTGGTGAGTGTGCATATACGAAGTTTCTATCTTGGAAGAATTTATGTATAGCATATGCTGCTAAACTTCTTACTCTAAATACAGCTGAGAAAGTGTTACTTCTTGGTCTTAAATGAGCTATAGTTCTTAGGTATTCTAAAGTATGTCTTTTCTTTTGAAGTGGATATGAACTATCTGACTCTCCTTCTAATACTATATTATTAGCGTGTATTTCTATAGGTTGTTTAGCTCCATCTGTAGATACTAATTCTCCTTCTACTAATATAGATGAACTTATTGGTAACTTAGTTATTTCTTTAAAGTTCTCTAATTTATCTTCCGATATTACAACTTGTAAATTTTTAAAGAAACTTCCATCATTTAATTCTATAAATCCAAAGTTTTTAGATGCTCTAGATGTTCTTATCCATCCAGCCACTTTTACAGTTTTTCCGATATGTTCTTCTTTGTTTCTAAAAAGTTCTTTTACTTCTATAAAATCTCTTTGCATTTTAAATCCTCCTAATTAAATTTATTTTTTTGTATTAAAAAAAGCCTTTCATTCCCTATATAAACAGGGACGAAAGACTATTACTATCGCGGTACCACCCTAATTGCCAAATATTTGGCCTCTTAGCTAAGCATTGCTTACAGTCTATAACGGGACCTCCCGTCTAAGCCTACTCTAAATAATTTATTTCGGTTAGAGACTCCGAGATGTTCTTCAATATAAATTTCGTATTGAGCTTCCACCATCCTCAATTCGCTATAACTACCTTTTATACCTACTCTTCTCTTCATAGTCTTTATTTTTATTATTGCAATTATTTAATAAGATTATACCAACTTATTTTTTTTAAGTCAACGTTTTATTTTTTACAATTTTACATAAAAAAATTTTGTGAAATACGTTTATTTTATTTTTTTTTACTAATACTCCTAATTAGGAGGTGTTTATCTTTTGAAATATATATTAATATTTATAGTTATATTATTATTTATATCTCCTAATGTTGATAAATGTAACTCTATAGGCGAAGCTTTAAAATCTGGAATATATAATTATATAACTTGTGTGGATAATACTGTAAATTATCTAGTTGAAAATACATCTTTTTTTAATAAACTTTCAGAAATACCTTATACAAATGCATACAAAAATATTATGAGTGATAGACATTTTGTTAAGCATTTTATAGAGTATGGTGAAACATTGGATGACATTATAAAATTTTATAATAAAGATATAAATAATTTAGATGATTTTAGAAAAGTAGTTTATAAAGAAAACTCTGATATTGTTTCTAAAGACTATGATTTAAAGGCAGGTAATTATATTTTAGTTCCTAGCGAATAAAAAATGCATGCACTAAGTGCATGCATTTTATCTATAACCTACTTCCATTATCAACCCAATCTTTAGCTTCTTCAACATTACTTAATGGGGGTATAGACACATTACTTTCTTTTTTTAAATCTTCAGTTCCTGCCCATGCTGCACTACATTCGCTATTTGTAGGCCTATTAGATTTTAATCTTTTATTATTCTTTCCACTTAAAGCTTTACATTTTTCATTTTTCATATGTATCACCTCTTTTCTTTTGTATTAGTTTTTACATTATATTTTATAAAATTCATATTTATTCAAAGTTATTTGCAATTGCTATCATAGTGTCTTTTAAATTTAAATTTCCATATCCTTGCGATACATTAGGATATATATATATATCTTTTTTAGTTGCACCAAGCATTAGATAAGTTTTAAGTTGATGTGTATACAAAGCTCCAAGATAAAACTCATATTGTTCTCTAATGTATTCAATTATTAATGCTAATACACCACTTACAATGGATGAACTTACACCTGTCCCCATAGATGTATTGTATTCATTATTTATAAACGGAGCAATTATATCTACTCCAGGAGCTACAATATCAGGTTTTATCCCCTTAGTTTTTACAGGCCCTTTAGATGATCCTATCCATATACTATCTGTTTTATCATTATAAGCACCTATAGTTATTATATTTTCAGCTGCTCCATACATAGTTATAGTAGATAATGATGCAGGATCTGAAAATCTAGTTTCTTGTGAAATTAAATTTTTATTAGGCAGATATACATCATAATTTCCACCTAAAATAAATTCTGGAACTAATCTTAATGTCCATATCCCTGGCTTTATATCATATAAACTTATTTCTAATTCTTGATGCCCTGATTCTAGCCAAGGATAAACTAACCTCATTTCATAAGATGTATCTTCTAAATTAAATTTGCCTCTATAAACATAATATTCAGGAGAGTACATTATCTGATAGCTTAATTCCCCTGATGGAGAAATTAATGATGCTCCTATCTTATCAGGGCCACTAGTTACTAGATTTATAGCTAAATTTTTTTGTTCTCCAACTTGAATTATTATATCTTGCACTTTGTTTTTATCTATAAATTTTCCTTCATAATGAATATCGGTGTTCCCTTCATTTCCTGCACCACTCACTACAATAATTCCCGATTCATTTAATTGTGTAAATGTATCTAGCATCGTCATCTCTATTATAGACTTAGATACAAGACCTATTGTTAGATTTATAACAATGAATTTGTCTTCTTTTTTTGCAATGTCCAAAACATATTTTATCCCTGCTAAAAAATCAGATTTTTGATAATTTATTTTACCTATTTTATAAGTATCTTCATACTCCCTAAGTTTTACAACGACTAGTTCAGCATCAACAGCTACTCCTTTATATAAAGAATTTAAATTACCTTTTCCTGCAGCTATTCCTGCAGCAGTTGTTCCTGTCCCTACGTTGTCTACACTCAAAGTTCTATCATTTTCAAGTATAGCTTTATTTATATCTTGTTTTGTAAACTCACTTCCAAATAGCATTCCTTCTGGAGGAGATTTTTTATCACTTTCTTGATCCCATATAGCTACAATATTAGTTGTATTATCTTTACTTCTAAAATCAGGATGCATATAATCTATTCCTGAGTCTATGATTGCTATTAATACATTTTTGCCCGTAGTAGTTATATAAGGATTTTTATATATATACTCTGTACCTGCTGAATCAGTTACGCTTACACCTTTATCTAAATTCTTAGAGTCTCCATTAATTTTTATTAGAGAACTCATTGGTGCAGACTTTTGCCACCAGGAAACACTATTTATATCGTTTAAAATTTCTTCATAAAAGAATATAGGAACATATATAACTAATAAACTCTCATTTAGTATAATGTACTTGTTTATAAAATTTGCTTTTAATTCATCTATTACATTCTCTACATTACCTTGATAAATTATAAGGTAGGATTTTTCCACAATAATATTTCCTCCCTTTATTTATTTTAACTGATCAAATGATCCTTTTATATCCAAAAATCCATATCCATAACTCTCATTAGGATACTCTATATCTTGACTCCTTTTTGCTCCTCCATGAAGATAAGTTCTTACCATAGTTGTAAAACCTTTTCGAGGATAATACTTATCAACTAATGTATATTGAAAGTATAATGCAACAGCCCCTGTAACGTGAGCTCCTGCTGCTGAAGTCCCAGTAATTGTGGCATATTTATTTCCAGGATATGTAGATATTATATTTACACCTGGTGCTACTATATCAGGTCTAAGTAAATCATTTATAGTTGGTCCTCTAGATGATGGTGGCCATATGCTACTATCAACTATATTATATGCTCCTACTGATATCACATCACCATATGTCGATGGATAATTTACAGTTTCAGCTGGTGTAGAATCTCTAAATTTTGTTCCTGGATTTATTAAAACTTTATTGGGAAGATATACGTTATAGGTTCCATTAGTTATATATTCTCCTCTTAATCTTATTCTCCATATACCTTTTGTTGCATTTTTTAATATAACCGTAGTTTGCTGTTGCCCTGAATAAGGAGTTGGATATATATATGTTATAACATACCAAGTTGCTTCTAAGTCAAATAAACCAGATACTTCATTATAGCTAGATACCTGTATAAATTTACTCTCTTCTCCACTAGGAGTTATTACCGCTACACTAGCTTTATCTGGTTTATTTAACCATATATTGATTTCTAATAAATCTTCATCTTCAAATAATTCTAATTCTACATCTTGCTCTTCTCCTACAAAGTCTAATTTCCCAGATGCATGAGTTTGAGTGTTACCTTCATTTCCTACAGCAGATATTAAACATAAACCTCTTGTAAATAATGGTTTAGCTTTCAATATACTTTCAGTTGCTCCTATTAAGTTGTTACTCCCTAGGGATAAATTTATTACTAATGGCATTTTCATTTCATATGCTTTTTCATATGCATAAGTTATAGCAGCTTCAAATATAGCACTATTATAATTACCTTTTATTTTTTTCAATTTTACAACTATAAGTTCTGAGTCTGGAGATATTCCTGCATACTCTTTGTTTATATTGCCTAGCCCTGCACATATACCACTTAGCATAGTACCTTGACCATCTTCATCTTTTGATAAACTTCCATCTTGTATTTCTATAGCTTTATTTATATCTTCTCTAGTATATTCAGTTCCAATTTTATATCCTTTAGGTGGATTTCCATCTTTTGTCTGATCCCACAAAAAAACAACCTTAGATGTTTTATCTGGATATATAAAATCCTCATGCAAATAATCTATTCCAGAATCTATTATTGCTATCAGTACCCCTCTTCCAGTTATAGGTATGTTTGAATTATTTTGTAAAAAATTCGCTCCAGTTTCTTCTCTTGCTGTTACTCCATTTTCAATTCCCCTATTTACAGTACCTAGTTGATTCATAACTATAACAGGCTCAAAATTTTTTATAGATTTTATACTTAATAAATTATTAAACTTTCTTTGATCTTTTACTGGAAGTGCTATTATACCTGTATCATCACTTATTTCATAATAACTATAATCTGCACCTAATTCTTTTAACTCTTTTTCAAATCCCGGACCATGAGTTATCCTATATAAAAATTCTAAATCATCAGGTATTTCTAACCTCATGTTTTTGATTTTTTTTTTTCTCTTCTTTCTATAAAGTAAGTCATATCCCTGATTTAACTGAGATATGCCATCTAGGTTAACTCCTGATAAATCTAACATTCCATATCCCATTGAGTTATTTGGATATGTGTAAATAGGATTTCTTTTAGCTTCTTTTATTAAAAAAGCCCTTATTTTCTGAGAATAAAAAAATAAATCATTTTTATTTACAATTCCCCACTCCATCAAAAGAGAAACTACCCCTGTAACATGTGGTGTTGCCATGCTAGTTCCAGTCAATGCCCCTATACTACCTCCTGGAAGTACTGATAATATATCTTCTCCTGGAGCTAGTAAGTCTGGTTTATACACATTTTTATCTATATCTCCCTCTCCCGAAAATATAGATACAGTGTCTGTTCTTGAGTTAAAACTTCCAACAGTAATTACTTTATTTGCTGTACCTGGAACTGTAACTGTTAAATTTTTATTAGCCTCTAAAAACCTAGTGTCTTTGCTTATTCCTTCTGATGTTGGTAGGTACATGTCAATATTCCCCATAACTATATTTATAGGTGTAAATACTAACCTCCATATTCCTGGATTTATATTTGTATTAGAACTCATTTGGATTGTAATTCTTCTTAAAAGTGAATAAGGCGATATTGGATAAAAATACCCTTTTATTCTAGTGCTACCTAAAACATTTCTAATTTCACCAGATGTTAATGAAATTTGTTGTGTTCTTGTGTTAGATGGACTAACTAAATATACACTAAAGTCATCTACAAAGTCTGGCCACATGTTTATGCTTAATACTTTTTCATTTTCTCCTACAACAAATTCAACTTCTACTACTTCATCTTCTAATTTTATGCTTTTATGACCATCTTTGTCTCCATTATTACCAGCTGCTACAACTATATTATTTTTCCAAAATGAACACATATCATCTATATATTGTTCAAATAATGATAGCCCTCTATGTGACCCTTCATTACTTCCATAACTTATATTTATAGCTACTGGCATCTCTAATTCTAATGCTTTATCTAATATAAATTTAATAGCTCTCATAAATTCTGTACTTTTAGAAAATATATCTGTTTGTATACTTCCAACTCTTACAACTATCAGTTTAGCTTCCTCTGCAATTTGGCATGCAATACCACTTACATGCGTTCCATGTGAACTAGTTGGTGAAATAGGTATATTTATTTCTCCTCTTATAGCCTTATTTATGTCTTCATTAGTGTATAATGTTCCATTTTTAAATCCATCAGGCGGAGTTCCTTTTAATGATTGATCCCAATAGTATAATATTTTTGAATTGCCTTGTTCATCTTTAAATAAATCTATATTATAATCAATTCCCGAATCAATTATTCCTAATATAGTACCCTTCCCTGTTAATCTATTTGTGTTTTTAAATCTTGTTATCCCCGTTCTTGAAAAACTTTGTGCATCTTGAGTTGTTAGTATAAATGGTTTTTCTATATATTCAATTTGAGGATAATCAAGTAATTTATCTATTTTTTCAATAGTATCTGAAGTTATTATTGCGTAGTTATAACCTAAAATCTCTACAGATACATCTAGTTCATCTGCAACTTTAAGAACATCTCCATTGTATTTAACTATTACTTCATGCTCTATAACAAACACCCCCTAAGTTATAGTGATGTAACCTTATCAAATTTATTTAGTATTTGTTTTATTAATATATATATATTCACAATACTTTTATTGTATAATACATATATTGATTTAATTTTTAATTATAAAAATTTATTGAAAGGATGTGTTGATTTTGAAAGATAAAAAAATATATTTAAATGTAGTATTAACCGTTGTTGTATCTTATATTTTTATAAAGTTTATAGACAACTATAAATATTTTTTTAATACAATACAGGTTTTACTATCTTTACTTACACCATTTATAATAGCTTTTATATTAGCTTACATATTTATACCAATAGTTAATTTTTTAGAATTAAAGTTAAAAATTAAAAGAGTTTATTCTTTGTTTATAACTTATGGTGTTTTAATATTTTTACTAGCTTCTTTTATATTCTTTACTGCTCCAGTTATAGTCAGTAGTTTAGCTGACATAGTAAATGAATTTCCTATTTATGCAGATAAAACTCAACAATTTTTAATTCAGTTAGGTGACAGTTTAAAAAATGTAGATCCTAAGACTCTAAAAGAGGTAGGAGATAAAATATTCTCAGCTATGCCTCAAATTAGTAGCTTATTTATAGGCTATATAGGTCAAATATTTACTACTACTTTTTCTATATCTAAATTTGTAGTTCAATTTGTGCTTGCATTTATAATATGCTTCTACATAATTTTAGAAAAAGAAAACTTTTTCTGTTTTTATAAAAAAACATTATGTGTATTATTTGGTAAAAAACACGCTAATTTCATATTGAATTTAGGTCATACCATAAATGATAATATAGGCAAATATTTTGCAGGTAAAATTTTAGATTCATTTATAGTTGGTCTAATTTCAGGAATAGGACTTTATTTCATAGGTTCTCAATATTCATTGTTATTTGGAACATTGATAGGGTTTATGAATATGATTCCATATTTTGGTCCCGTAATAGGTATGACTCCAGTAGTTATAATAAACCTATTCTATAATCCTAGTGTTGCTTTATTTTCATTGATTTACTTAATATTAGTACAACAAGTTGAAATTGCATTTATAGAGCCTAAAATAGTTGGTGGACAACTTGGTCTTAGTCCATTTTTAACAATTTTGGCAGTTACTATAGGTGGAGGGTTCTTTGGTATTCCAGGTATGATACTTTCAGCGCCATTTATGGGTGTTATAAAAATATATTTGAGCAATTTTATAGATAAAAAGTATAGCTCTATATCTTAATAAAAACATGCTAAAATTAGCATGTTTTTTTATTACAATTTAGTAACCTTAAATTACAAGGCTGTAACTGTTATATCATAAATAATTTATGTTAATATTTATATATAGAAAGATTACTAAATTTTGAAAAGAGGTAATGATATGAAAAAATTAGTTATTGTTTTATTTGTGTTATGCAGTGCATTATTCATTACTAATCCTGTCATTAAGGATGTATTTGCTGAAAATAATAATGAAGTAAATAATCAACAAGAAACTGTTATAGAAAAAGATACTTTAGAAAGTACTTCAAAAGAAAATACTGATAATAAAACATTAGAAACTAATGATACAGTTAAAACTTCCATAGATACTAATGAGAAAACTAACATTGAACAATATACTCCTAAAGAAGATACAACTTCTTCTAATGACATAGATGTTCCTAAAACTGAAAATACAGATGTAGAGATTAAAGAAGATATCTCTAACACAGATCAAGTAATTAATAATGAAAATAGCAATAAACCTGTTGAAGAGGTTGATGTTGTAAAAATTTTAACTAAAGAAGATGCTCTTAATTTATTATTAGATATGAATCCAAATTTAGTTTATGCATATCAAGGTGACGAAAATACTTTTCCAGCTTTAAAAGAAAAAGGACTTTCTGGATATGTTTTTCTTCCTAATGTAGATACTGACTTAGGATACTTTGTTGATAAAAATACATCTAGTATTTATTATTTCCATCCTAGTGGATATTTAGAAAAAATAAAATAAAAAAAGGATAGGTTAAAACCTATCCTTTTTTATTTTTATTCTTCTGGTTTAATCTCTTCTATAGTTTTTAATATATTTATTACATCACTAGATTGACTTGCTCCTTGAGATGAATTTGCTACAACATAAACGTCCATATTTATATCCTTATTTGGTTCTATAGGTATATTTATATTAGTATCACTTATTCCATACTGATATAATTCAAATCCACCTTCTTCATTTTTAGTATTATCTCTTATATAGACACTATATGTACAGTCAAATTTATCTAGTTTATCCCATGATATACTTATACTATTATCTTCATTTATAGTATATTTTAAGTTATTTACTTTATAGTCTTCTATATTTTCTGGTGATTTATACGTCTCTTTTACATTTACAACATCACTCTTTTGAGTATATTTTCCATCACTCTTACCTACTACATATATATCTACATTAGGATCTTGTATCTCTTTTAAATCTATAGTTATAGTAGTATTTATTTTATTATTTTCCTTAATGTCGTCTTTAGTTATTTTTATAGACTTAAATAAACTAAAATCTTTTTCTTCTAAAGAATTATTTTTTAAATAAACTTCATATTCGTAAATATCCTCTAAATAATCCCAATTTAATGATATTACCAGTTTATCTCCATCTATTTTAGAAATAACTTCTAGATTTTTTACCTTTTTAGATTCTACATCTTCTTTTAAAACATTTACGGTTACTATTTTACTTTTATTCCCACAGGTTATCTTGATTTTCTCGCTTCCTTCTCTTATACCAGTTATCGTTCCATTTTTAGTAGGCATGGTTATAGATCTTGATACAGGTAATTTAAATCCTAATAACTCATATTTTATTTCAGGATGTTCTAAATTTTTAGGTGAAGTTTCTATTCTAGTATCAAGCTTTATTGTTTCATTTATATGTAGATTTATGTTATCACTTACATATATGTTAGAAACTTTAGCTTGTACATTAAAGTTGTACTCTTTAACTTTATCTCCTGATTTTACTGATAGTTTAGAGTTTCCAACTCCTATAGCTTTTAGAGTATTATCTTCAATTTTTAAAACATCTTCATTAGATATTTCATATGTATATTTTTCCTTCTCATGAAAATCAAAATCTACATCAACACTTACATTTATAGGTGTAGTATCACCTACATATCGTATATCATCCTGATTTATATCT
Organism: Paraclostridium bifermentans; assembly: GCF_964259345.1. Lineage (GTDB taxonomy): Bacteria > Bacillota > Clostridia > Peptostreptococcales > Peptostreptococcaceae > Paraclostridium > Paraclostridium bifermentans_B. The sequence goes on along the minus strand of NZ_CAXVJR010000002.1, from coordinate 338,168 downwards.
ACTTCTAGGTTTTCTACCTTAGGATCAACAACTCTAATTGTAGCTTTTTTTATTGCCCTACCATTTTTTGTTACCATAATAGCAGAATAACCTTCTTTTATTCCTGTTATAGTATTTTTATCTATTGATAAAATATCAGGATTAGATGCTTTATATGAAATTTTAGGTTTAGATGCATAAGGTGGTATAACTATGTAATTACCACTATTCACCTCTATAGATTCACCTAATTTAATTATGTATTCATCTATAGTCTGCATATAGTTACCTTCCGATATCCTAAACTCTACACCCTTTACTAATGGACTTATAACTCCATGCTTGAAAAGAAAATACTGCCCTATAATCACTATAATTACTGAGAGAATTATAAAATATATTTTTTTTCTTTTCTCCCTCCAAAAGTTCATAAAGCCACTTCCTTATTAGTTTAAAGGACTGTCTAAATTTGACAGCCCTTTTAAACTTAAATATTTCTTATTAAAATTATATACTATAATACATAATTTTAATACTATTTAAAAACATTTTATTTTATATTTATTTATAAATATTATCTCACTTTTATGTTTATAACTAGAATTAATCTTATTTGTAAAATGTGTTATTATATCACTTTATTTTATTATGCCTATAAATATATTTTAATCATCTACTACTAGTATAAATTTTTGATTAACAACCAACTGAATTATATTATCCCCCTAAATTATATATATTTTTTATGAATAAACTATAAAATTTGCAATTTTTCCATTTAAAAAGGCTGTCTCAAAATAACTTTTGATACAGCCTTTAATTTTTTAACATTTTAAGCACTAACTTTACTTGCCATTAAAAGTTCTTTTGCTACATATGCAACTAAGTCTACAGTTCTGCATGAGTATCCCCATTCGTTATCATACCAAGCTACAACTTTTACCATATTACCGTCATTAACCATAGTAGATAATCCATCAATTATAGATGATTCTGAAGTTTGCTTGTAATCTATAGATACCAGTGGTAAATCTGAATATCCTAATACTCCATTTAATTCTCTTTCTGATGCTTTTTCTAATGCTTTGTTTACCTCTTCTTTTGTAACATCTCTTGAAAACTCACAAACTAAGTCAACCATAGAAACACTAGGACTTGGAACTCTTACTGCAAATCCATTTAATTTTCCTTCTAAGTCAGGTAAAACCTTAGCTACAGCTTTAGCCGCTCCTGTTGTTGTAGGTATCATAGAAACTCCCGCACTTCTTGCTCTTCTAAGATCTTTATGAGTTTTATCTAATATTTGTTGGTCATTTGTATACGCATGTATAGTTGTCATTAACCCTTTTACTATTCCAAATTCTTCATCTAAAACTTTAACTACCGGAGCTATACAATTCGTTGTACAAGATGCATTTGAAATTACATGATGTTTATTATTGTCATATTCATTTTCATTAACACCTATAACTATAGTTTTATCTTCATTTTTTCCTGGAGCAGTTATTATAACTTTCTTAGCCCCTGCATCTATATGTTTTTGAGCATCTTCTCTCTTTGTAAATTTTCCTGTAGATTCTATAACTATATCTACACCTAATTCTTCCCATGGCAAATTGCTTGGATCATTTTCTTTTAATACTTTTATTTTTTTTCCGTTTATTATAATATTTTCTTTTTCATCAGTCTCTACTTTACCTCTAAACACTCCGTAAGATGAGTCATATTTAAATAAATGAGCTAAAGTTTTAGCATCGCTTCTAGCATTTATAGCAACTATTTCAAAGTTTTTGAAACCATTTTCCTCAGCTATTCTTAAAACCATTCTTCCTATTCTTCCAAATCCATTAATCGCAACTCTTGCCTTCATTTTGAGTCCTCCTCATTTTTTATATATTAATTTATAGTATGTTTTATTCGTTTATTTAGTGTACTCTTTTTAACACTTTACACTTATATATATAACACTTTTCTTATATATAGGTCAACACTTTTCTTGAAAAGAAGTAAAAAATTTCACTTAGATTATATTCCATTAACTTTATTCATTGCTCAAAAATATTTTTTACTTTTAATACCAATCTGTTGATATATCTATATTGTGTAAATTATCAACAAATTTTTGTTAAGTATAATTTTATTAAGCAAAAAAAGATTGCTTGATTTTTATCAAGCAATCTTTTTTTATAAATTTTCTTCTATTTTTTTATTTAATCTAGCTAACATATTTTGAGAAAATTTAGCTATATCGGTTGGTACCCCCGTACTTGTTGCTAATATAGTATAGCATTCAATAGCTCTTTTGTAGTCCTTTTTACCTGCGTAAGCTTTAAATGCTTCTTCAGATAAATCTTTACAAATTTTTTGCATTCTTTCATATCTTCTTTTCAAATCTATTCCCCCTATGAAAATAGTCTATACTTATATATATGTTTTACAGTGTACTATTTCCACTTAAAATAGATTTAATTTATTTCATCATATGATTTAAACCATCATAAAACGTATTCACAATATTATTTGCATGTTTTTTTAAATCATCTTCTGAGTATGTAAAAGTATATGAATTATTATACTTTTCGAACATACTTAAATCATTCCAAGAGTCTCCTATTACAAATACATTCTCTTCTTTTACTCCATATGATTCTAGCACCTTGGATATACCCTCTCCTTTAGATGTATTTTTAGGAACTATATCTATAAAAGATAAGTTTCTATATACTGATACGTTATCTTTAAACTTATTTTCAATATCTAACTTCTTATTTTCAGCTTTATTTACACATTCATCTTTTATATCAATTCCAACTATATTTGCACAATAATTATTTTCATAAAATTCAGTTTCATTTATTCTAATTATGTTCATTTTACTAGACAGGTCAGCTGAACTTATTATAGGATGTGTATTATATCCATCTATTATATATAAATTTTCTCCATCTGCAAAATAAAAATTATACTCACTTTTATCTTTAGCTTCCTCAAACAAAGACTTTATAGTTTTATCATCTATATTTTCATTATGTATAGCCTCAAAATCTTTATTTAAAACTATAGCTCCATTACAAAGTACGAATCCATCTACTTCAATATCATACTCTTCAAATAAGTGTTTAACTCCACCAAAATTTCGACCTGTACACAATAAAAATACATTTCCGTCTTCTCTAAACTTTTTTATACCTTCTAAACTTTTTTCATCTATTTTTTGGTTTACATAAAGTGTTCCATCTACATCAGATGCTAATAATTTTTTCATATTCATTCCCCCATAAAATCATTTTAAATTATAATATATTTTATATCTTAATTTAGCATAATTCAATGGTTATATCAAATTTATTTGTTTAAATAATACTCCATTACATTTTTTACTTTGACTGTAGGTATATGACTTCCACCTCTATCTTTTACATTTTCTATTATCATAGATATAGCTAGTTTACCTTTATCTGTATCAACTGCTACAAACCATCCATTCTCAGTTCCACTAGTATCTTCTTTACTTTTCTTTATTTCTGCTGTACCAGTTTTTCCTGCTATATTAACCCCATCGATTTTAGCATCATGACCAGTTCCTCTTTCATCATTTATTACAGATGAAAAACAGTCTGTAAGTGTAATTAAATTAGATTTGTCTATAGCTTCTTTATATACCTTCGGTTCACTAGGTTTTGTTATATCTAACTTAGGCATCATTATCTTTCCATCATTTCCTAAAGTTGAGTATATCATAGTCATATTTAAAGGTGTTGTAAGTACTTGCCCTTGTCCATATCCGGTATCTGCAAGCAACGACTTATTATTTAACTTACCATCATTAGATATTTGAGATTTTTGCATTGGATATCCAAATTTTATATCTTCTCCTATGCCAAAATCTTTAGCACCTTTTACAAATCTATCTCCTCCAATTTCAACTGCAGTTTTAGCAAAGTATATATTATCTGAATACATAGTTGCATCTTTTAAATTAACTGGTTTTCCAGGATCAGTTACTCTTGTAACATTATATTCATCCCATGTTTTACCTTTTATATCTATTGCTTTGTTAGGGTCTATAACCCCATCTTTTAATCCAATTGATGCAGTAACCAACTTCATAGTAGATCCTGGCGAATATGCATATTTAAATCTTCTTTCAAATTGAGCATTTGAATCTTTTTCCCACTCATCTTTTTCACTTTTAGTTATGTATGTACTATACACATTAGGATCAAACGAAGGTGAACTCACCATAGCTAACACCTCTCCTGTTTTAGGATCTGTAGCCACACTAGCACCTTTTTCTCCTTCCATTTCTTCATATATTTTTTTCTGTAAGTCAAGATCTATAGATAGTTTTACATCTTCTCCATTTTTAGGTTTTTTTTCTGCTATTACTTCTTTTGTTCCATCAGTTTTTAGTATATAAACTTTACCTCCATCGATTGCTCTTAATTTTTTTTCATATACTTCTTCTATACCACCTACACCTATTTTACTATGTTCATTATATCCTGCCTCTTTATTTTTCTCTAACTGTTCTGATGTTATATTCCCAACATGCCCAATTAAAGACCCTATAGCTTTTCCACCATTATATACTCGAACCCCTTTATTGGTCATTATTTGAACTCCTGGTATTTGAAGCAATTCATTTATTTTATCTATGTCAGATTCTAATAAATCAACTAAAACAACTGCATGTTCTGGATTTTTATTTTGTGATATTTTATCTTCTATATATCCTTGGCTTATATCCAATATATTTGCTATTTCATTTACTTTAGACTCTTCATTTGAATCATTAAATTTATTTATATTTATTTGTACTTGTTTTGTTTCCCCTTCTCCTGCTAATAAATTTCCATTTCTATCATATATACTTCCTCTTTTGCCTTTATAAGCATCACTTTCTATTCCAACTTTATCTCCCTTTTTTAATTGCGGAATCACTAAGCTTTCATTCCATGCTATTTTGTAATTTCCATCTTCTTTTAAAAGCTTAATTTTAGCTTCAGAAGAATTTATATTTCCTCCAATAGTATCCATTTTAACATTTAGTTTAATATCTTCATTTTCTTTTATTTCTTCTTCTGTACTTACTTTTATATTAGATGCATTTATAAGTCCATACACTTTTTTATACTCACTAATGAAGTTTTCTTCACTTATATTTTTCTTAGATTCATTATTAAGCATAGAGTACATTTTTTTATAATCTTTCTTCTGCCATACATCAATATATTTATTGTATGCTTCTTCAGTTTTTGATTTTGATGTGCACCCAACAGTAAATACTATACTAAGTACTATTATCAGATTTACAATTATTAATTTTTTATTAATTATTTTCAATATATTCCCCCCCTTATTTACTATCAATATAATAATTATACCATATTTAACCATTTTTAAACTTTCACTATATAATGTGCAATATAAAAAATTCGCTTCGAACGACTTCGTACGTTGCTCAAAACATCCTTTTTTTACTTTCATCAAGATATTGGTATGACTATACTTTATAAGTTATTCACAGATATTTATTAATCATAAGTACCTTAAATGTAAAAAAGCACTTTTTACAGTACTTTTTATATTATTATAGCTTCATTTTCAGTTTTATTTTCTTCATCTTTATATATAACACTTATTACTTTTCCACTTATAGTTACTGCAACAAGAGAAAATAATATTTGTTTTAAATCTAAATATACTAAAGATAATATTAGTACTATACAATCACTAATTAAGTATATATGATTAACTTTAAGCGGTGTAATTTTATTTCCTATAAGAGCTATTACATCATCTCCTCCAGATGCACCTCCACCTCTTACAACCAATCCTACTCCTATACCTACCATTAGCCCTGCAAATATACTTGCGACTAACATATTTCCCTCTAAATTAGGAACTATAAATCCAATACCTTCCCAAATTTTATAGGTTGAAGAAAATGTAATTGTAGATAATATAGAATATAATAAGAATTTTTTCCCAAAAAACTTAGTTCCAATTAAAAATAAAGATAAATCAATGACTAAGTTAGTAATAGATGGAGATATGTCGAATACATTCTTTATTAAAAGTAATAACCCTAAAACTCCACCTTCAGTTATATTATTTTGATAATTAAGGTTATAGCATCCAAATGCTAGTATTGATGATCCCAATATAATTAATCCAATACTTTTTAATTCTGACCGCAAGATATCACTCCTATTTTAAATTTTATTTCCTAATAACTATTATATCAATCTCTATATAATGATTCACTTAATTATATCAATATTTGTAAAAATTTCATATTTTATATACTATTTTCCATGTTTTATTCTCAAGTCATAAACAATTATAGTTCCTTAAGCCTAAAAAAAGAAAAAGACTATAGTTTATTATTTTTAAGCCTTTTTCTTCTTTATTTTTCTTTTTTTTATTTTTTTTACTTTACTTCTATTTATTGAAGTAAAAAGTGTATTATCTATTGTATCTATATCTATAGATTCTATAATATCTTGTTCATCAGCTTCTTCATCCTGAGTTTCTTGACTAATTTTAAGAGCTCTTTTTGTTCTTATTAGAGCTAAATCCGATGATACTTGACTCAAAAACACTATTAGAAAGGCCAAATCTTCATCATTTAACTCTTCACCTATGGCATAAGATAATGTAGATGATAGTATTACATAGTCTGCATATGTATAACTTCCTAGCCCGAAACTTTTTTTATTGTTTTTGCAATTAATTTGTTTCTTTTTATTTGTTACTTTATTTTGATTATTCTCCATAAAACACCTCTTTAAAGTAACTTATAACTACTAATTATACATATGCAACATTTCATACCATTATTATATAGTTTTTATGTTAATCTTTATTTTGATAATATTTCAACCCCATCTTCAGTAACTAAAACCATATGCTCCCATTGTGCAGAAAGCGATCCATCATCTGTATATGCTGTCCATTCATTTTCTGCATCTATATATAATTCATATCCACCTTCATTTATCATTGGCTCTATAGTAAATATCATTCCTGGTACTAATATCATTCCTTCATTTTTAGCTCCATAGTGGAATACAAATGGATCTTCATGGAATTGAAGTCCTATACCATGTCCTCCAAAATCTCTAACTACTGAATATCCATGTTTTTCAGCATGAGCTTGTATCGCTGCTCCTATATCTCCAATATGCCCCCATGGTCTTACAGCTTTTATACCTTCTTCTAAGCATTCTTTTGTAACTTCTACTAATTTTTTTGCATCATCACTTACATTACCTATCATAAACATTCTAGATGCATCTGAGTAATATCCATTATATATAGTAGACACATCAACATTTATTATGTCTCCATCTTTTAATATAACATCTTCACTTGGTATCCCATGACATATCTCTGTATTTATAGATGTACATACACTCTTTGGAAACCCTCCATAACCTAATGGTGCTGGTTCAGCTCCTTGTGATACAGTATAGTCATGTACTATTTTATTTATATCTTCTGTAGTCATTCCTACTTTAATATTTTTAGCTACTAAGTCTAATACTTCATTATTTATTCTTGCACTTTCCTTTATTTTTTCTATCTGTTCTTTATTTTTTATAATATCATGTGTAGGTACTTCATATCCATCTTTTTTTAACGATTCTAACCTTTCGTCAAATTCCATATGGCACTTTTTATACTTCTTACCACTTTTGCACCAACACTCATCATTTCTGTTTAAATTCATAAAATCATCTCCTTACTTAGTCTATCTTAGATTATACTACGTTAACTTAATAATTGCTAATAAAATTAAAATGCTCTATAAGAGCAATCTTATAGAACATTTTAATTTTATTAGGATATTATTTTAACTATTTTATGATTATTTTCTATTTTGTGCTTATTTTTTTCTTTATAATAATCCTTATATATTATACCTATTGTAAAAAATATTAAGCTAAATATATAATTATAAAATATACTTGGTTGATTCAAACTTTGCTTTATAATTTCTCCACATAACATGCCAATAACTATAAATATAACTGGTTGAATATAGCATATATACATTAATTTTATATTTTTTAATCTATTAATTTCTATAAAAACCTCATCTCCTAATTTAGCGTTTATATTGTTATTCACAGTGAGGATTTTATTTTCTTGGCAATCGCAGTAAAAATTATATTTTTTAGATTTCTTAATCTTTACCTTAGCACTATATTCATCTAAATATATAACAGTTCCTATTTTTTGAATTTTCATAAATATTCCCCCATTTTACGGCCAGTGCTTTGCCTTTATTTTATATTATGATTTTATCGGGGGATTTGTTACTTAATAAAATAAAATAGCGTACAATGTACGCTATTTTATTATCTTTCTTTAAATATTATCTTATTAATCATCATTATTAAAAACGGAATAGATATATAAATTATAGTTGTAGCAGCTGATACTACACCAGAATCATTAACAAGCAAGGTTATTAAAGCTCCTGCACTTATAGATATAAGTGCTTTCTTTATATATACATATTCACTCATTACTGTTTTAAATACCTTAGGATATAATATCCTAATTATAACTATAGATGCTATACCTATATATATTATATTTACCCACGAACTTGTTTGCATTAATTGCATGTTCATAGATATTTTTCTAGAGAAAGTCTCAATTATGGCACTTGGCCCCTCTGATATAATTTGGTTTATAAATAAAGATAAATGTGATTCTGATCCACTAATCATATCTATTGTGGCAAAACCTAGTACAACAAGTCCTGCACCTATTAATATAAGCATTGCCTTTTTTATATCTATCCTCACATCAAATACAAGCATTGTAAATAATATTAAAGCAACACTTTCAGATATTGCAGCTCCAACATTTGCTCCCATAGTTGGAGAAGCACTTATAAATAATATAAGCAAAGATATTATAGGAACTGCTATTTTAGGTAATTTTTTATTCATCATTAAAATAGCCATAGCTATTATAGACGATCCAATTATTATACCTTGATATTCATTCCCTATTCCATAATATCTAGCTCCTACTATTGCATCATATGACATTATACTATTTTTCATTAAGTAAGATCCCAAAAGAGCATCAACTACTATAGTTCCAATAGATATTATAGAGTAAAAACCTATTTGTTTATTATCTTCTTTAAATATTAGACCTCCCAGTGCATATATAACTATAGATATTGCAATTATAGATATATATATACCTATTTGAGTATTCAAATTAAGTATTGGAGCTAGTAAAAATGCAAGCGGTAAAATAAGTACAAACTTAACTAACTCTTTTAATATATTTGCTAATTTCAAGTATTTATCTTTAAACTTATTTTGAATTGGTTTTTTAAACGCTATCAAACCTATAACTAAACCTATTACAATTAAAACATAGTTTATATAGAAATGTATAATATTACTTCTTACATTAGATATACTTACAATTTTACTATATTCAGATTTTATAAATTTAGCATTGTCATCCATGCTTATATTTTCTAATTCTCTACCTACCATATTTTCAGATGATAAATTATAGTCTGATAATATATCTACTGCAATATCTACATTACCAATTATTCCATCTCTTCTAGTTGTAGCTGATGTTAATAATCCTTTTCCATCTCCATCTAACTTTACAACAGGTGATAATCTTCTCTTATTTTTATAGTCTATAGTCTTTGGAAAAGCACTAATTATATAAACTTTATCATTTTCATCTATAAGATTAAATACTTCTTTTATATAAGAGTCAATATTTTTATGAATTTTACTTTCCATTTTTGAGTAAGTATCTTCATTTAAGTAGTTTTTGTATAAATCTAATCTGTATGTATCTCCTAATTCTACAAATAATAAATCACTTTCATTGTAATACTTCTTAGTTTCGTTTTTTAATTTAGTATAATCAGTACTTATACCAAATGGCATAGAATTATCTACTTTATTTATATTATCTACATTTCCGCTGTCAACCCTACCGTAGTTATCCATAGCCATGGCTGCTATGTTTCTATTTAGGTCTTTAGGTTCAGTACCTGTATCAGCATTTCCTAAAACAGATACTTTTAATTTTTTTTCATTTAAAGTTTGTCCTAACTCACCTAGTGTTGACCCATATTTTCCATCTTCTATATTATCATTTATAGATAAATTTATATTTGCGTCGTTTATACCTTTAGCTTTTTTTCCAGTAGCACTTTCATATAAAACTTTATTGTCTTCATTTATATCTTTAAATCCTGTAAAATCACCACTATAAGTATTAACTCTTCCACCTGCACCTATAGTAGCATATGATCTTTTATCATCTGTTCCTTGATCCCCTCTTACATTCATTAATGCAATATATCCGCGCTTTTCTAACTCTTTTTTTAATGTTGGTATTTCTAAAAAGTCCGAGAAATTGCTTCTGTTCATATTTATGACAATAGTTTTATGATTACTATTTGCAAATGCCTGTACTGGAGTAATGCAAATCATCATTATGAAAACTAAAACTAAAGATGTTATTTTTTTCTTCACTTCTCCACCTCCAAATATCTCTAAACTAATTATAAATTATATTTAAATTTTACACTATAGTATTACCTTAAATAAATAAAAAATTCTACGTTAAATTTGTGTAAAATTAATATAGGGAGATATTTAAAATAAAATATCTCCCTATACCTTAATATCTATATAACTCTTTTAGCTTTTACAAAAGTACTTTGCCAATATGAAGAATTTGCATTTGTAACTTTAACAACATCTCCTGCTTGTGGCGCATGTATCATTTGTCCATTACCTATATATATACCTACATGTGAAACTCCACCGCTTCCATCAGTACTTGAGAATATTAAATCTCCTGGTTGTAATTGTGATTGACTTATAGTAGTTCCTACATTAGCTTGTTCTCTTGATGTTCTAGGAAGGTTTATTCCATTTTGTCCATATACATAGTATATTAATCCAGAACAGTCAAAGCTATTAGGCCCTTCAGCTCCCCAAACATATGGTTTTCCAAGTTGTGCTTTAGCTGTATTTACTATAGCTTGAGCTTTATTTGTATCTACAGATCCTCCTCCGTCTGGATTAGTAGAATCTCCTCCACTTCCAGATCCAGATGTAGATATATATTGAGCACTTGCCCATCCCACTTGTCCGTTTGATAACTTAACTTTATGCCATCCATTTGAACTGTCTAATATTTCAACAGAATTTCCTTTATAAACTTTTCCTACTATTGAGTTACTAGTAGATGGTCCACTTCTTACATTTAATGCACTTGCTGTTACTGTTCCTGTTTTACCAGTTGATGGAGTATCTATATCTCCTCCTCCACCTTGTCCTGATAAGCTTATATATTTACCACTTACCCATCCTACTTGTCCATTTGATAACTTAACTTTATGCCATCCATTTGAACTTGTTATTATTTGAACACTGTTACCTCTATAAGTTGTACCTATTACACCATTACTAGTAGACGGTCCGCTTCTTACATTTAATGCACTTGCTGTTACTGTTCCTGTTTTACCTGCTAATGAATCATCAGTATTACCACTATCAGATCCTCCTGATCCACTATCAGATCCTCCTGATAAACTTATATAATCTCCACTTGACCATCCTATATGACCACTTGGAGTTTTTATCTTATGCCATCCATTTGAACTTTCTAATACATCTACATTTTGGCCTTTATATACTTTAGTTATTTTGCTATGTCCAGTAGATGGTCCTGTTCTTACATGTAATGCATCAGCTGTTACTGTTCCTGTTTTGCTTGTTGATGGAGTACCTGTATTTGATGATTCTCCTGATACATTTATATATTTTCCACTTCCCCATCCAATTTTTCCATTAGATAATTTAACTTTATACCACCCATTTGATGTTTCTAATATTTGTAAATTATTCCCTTTAGATGCATATCCTACTATAGAATAACTTGTAGATGGTCCACTTCTTATATTTAATGCACTTGCTGTTACTGTTCCTGTTTTCGTATCAGCAAATACCGATGTTCCTGATAGTACTATACCTAAAGATGTTATAGATATAGCTGTTGCAATTTTTCTATCAAACATACTTAATCTCCCTTCGTTATTACACATACTAATCATTAGTAAATTTTCAAAATTTGTATATTTTTTGTAACCTTTAAATCATATTAATTCATACTTTTAAATACATAATATATCATCAATATGAATTTTTTGTGAATTAATATATATTTTTCTACATTTAGTTTAAATTTCCTATCATATTTTATATTATAACTGATTTTTGTATTAATTTTAATATTTATATCAAAAATTTCCATTAAAAATATAAAAAAACAGTTAATATTAACTGTTTTTTTATATTTTAACTATTAACAACTTCATTTAGTTCACTTATACTCCTAAAATTTTTAGGAATTAAGTTCCATATGTATACAGATAATCCAAAATCCAACATACTATGTATTATAGTCCCAATACCAACTAAACCTATTATAGATACCATAAATCCATGTTCATAATATCCACTTGCTAAATCTGATCCAAAATAAAAAGGTATAACAACTAAAATTTCACATATTGCATGTACCATTCCAATAATAAACGAACATCCTAAAGATGATTTTATAGATTTTATGGACTTGCTATGTTTCTTTAAGTAAATAGATCCTATAATTACAAATCCTAAATGACTAAGTGCTCTTAATACTATAACTATCGGAAATCCTCCTATCAAAAAACCTACCGTAGTCCCTATTGTTACAAATATAGCAGTTGATGGAGATATAAACATAGCCATAAATATAGCTACGTGGCTAGCTAATGTAAACGATGCAGGCTCTAATATTACCTTAATCGGTGAAAACATAGGTATTATAATTCCTAATGCACATAATATTGCTGATATAACAACTGTTTTAGTATTCGTCCTTTTATTCATAAATAATCCCCCTATACACTTATAATCACATCTGTCTTTACACATGTAATTATAAGTGTATAGTCTATATATAAATTTGTCAACGTTATAATGTATATCCACCTTCTCTTAACACATTAATTACATTTTCTAGAGTTTCTGTATCTTTACACTTTATAGTATGTAAATGTATCCCATCTGTAAGTTGTGACAATGGAGTTGTGTCTTTATCTAATTTTTTCATAAATTCTCTTATATCTCTTCTTGAAGACAAATGTAAATCTCCAGTTATTTGCCCATATACACTATGTTCAACTATAACATTAACTACTGTAGCACCTTCATCTACAATTAAATTTAGTTCTTCTTCTATAAGATTTTTTTTATGTTTACATGCTATAGTTTTATATATATAATTTTCATTTTCTCTATCATCAATTACATAACCTTTAGGTGTTGATAATATAGCTTCTCCTGATGCTCTAAGTAGTGCTATATCAGAAACAATAACTTGTCTACTTACAGCTAATATTTTAGATAACTCTGATCCACTTACTGCTTTTTGTTTATTTTTTAAAAGTTCTAAAATTTTTATCCTTCTGTTACTACCATTCATATGACATTCTCCTTATCTTGTTTTATACATATATATTATATATTATATTTCACATATCTATCTAATAAAAATTGCACTGTATTTTATTTATATAGTTATAACATAAATTTATCAACACAGCTTTATATTATAAAATTTTTTATATATACAAAAAGCCCTCTATATGTATATATCCAAGGACTTTTTATTCATCAATTAAATTTTTTATTATATTATCTATGTATTTCTTTTCTTTGCTCTTCATATGAACTTTTAATATAGGTTCTATTTCTTTTTTTATAATTTGCCTATACCAACTATATACTTGATATTCATCGATCCTGTCATTTCCCATAAAATAGCTTTGACCTATTTTATAATCTTTCCCTAGTGTTTCATCTTCCTCTATTATTTTATTTAAATTAATCATTTTGCTTATTACTTTATCTGCCATTTCAACACCAATATGTTCTCCAAGATAATTTCTAAAGTCTATATTATCAAACACTGGCTCTATATCTATAAATCCAAATCTTCTTCTTATTGGATATTCTATTCTATTAGTTTTATAACCCGCAACATTCATAGTGCCTATAATATATACATTTTCTGGTATATAAAAAATCTCATCTTTTTCACTATTTAAAAGTTTTATAGAGTATTCTTTTCCACGCTTATTATTTTCTATAATCAAATTTATATCTCCAAATATTTTATTTAAATCTACTCTATTTATTTCATCTATTATGAAGTAATGTTTATGTTCAGGATAATTTTGTGCTCTTTTTATAAATTTATAAAAAATACCATCTCTTATATACTCTTCTCCGTTAACTCCTTTATTGTTCCCTCTTATAAAAGATTCATATGTATAATGCTCATGAAATTGTACCATTTCTATATTTGAATTATCTCTATTTCCTTGATGAAAGTAACATATTTTTTTAGCTATAAATGTTTTTCCAACTCCATAAGGCCCTTGAAGTATTATATTTTTCTTTCTATCTAAATTGAATATTATATCATCTAAAACCTCTTCATCCATGTATACTTCTCTCAGTAATTCTGTCTTTGTATATCCAAAATTTCCTGTAAAATTAAATATTGCATCTACATACTTTTCAACTATTTTTTCTATTGATCCTTTAAATTTTAAAAATGCATGGAAATATAACTTTTTATATTCCATAAGTTCATTAAAATTATCTACGTCTATCTCAAAGCCCATTCTTACCCAATCTTTATTTTGCTTTCTTTCACTTATACTTATTTCATACCCAACTTTTCTTGATATAAATTCATTTTTTTCATAGTATATATCTTTTAAAAACTGAGCTCCTTCACAATCCCTTGATTCTATATACATACCTAATTGCTGTTCTTTTCTAAAATATTTAAATACATAGTATATAGGTTGCCCTAGTATTTTGCCACTAGAAAAGTAATCTCTTTGTTGGCTATAACTTACATCTACATTAGCTTTATTTTCTATATCTATAGATAGTTTGGTTAAAAAATCTATAACTATATCCTTAGCCATTACAATCACTCTCCTTTTCTATAATATACCTTAGTTAAAATATATGAATTAATAAATACTTATATGAATATTTTATTCTACCTAATTATATTTAATTTTTATTTATAATTTAACTTTATATCCATATAATAATACTGAATTTTTGAATTTTAAAATATGATACGATTATCTCTCTATTAATAATCCCTTCCAATAAAAAACTGTATCAAAATATTAATTAGTTATATTTTGATACAGATGTGTAAAAAGTTATTTAACTTCTATTATATATACTTGAGTTTGCGGTGGTATACTAAGTGTCATTATATTAGAATGGTATGCTACTACTTTATCTCCTATTTTTAAATCATCTATACTTATTTCATTATATTCACAATCTACTATTAAAGTTTCATCACTGTAAATTAACTTTGTAAAAGTATATATATCACTTGGATCTGTTCCAATAGTTATAAATTTATATGGCTGACCTTCTATATCTTGTATTTTTATTATATTCCCTATTTTATAGCTTGAATATTTCATTATAATCCCCCTATTCATTAATCAACTTCTTTAAACTTGAATCTTGTCTTTTCTCCTGTTCCCTCTGCTTTAGCCGCTAATCTCTTATCATCTTCTCTGACTCTTACATAATATCCATTTGGTGCTTTTAATACATATAATTTATTATCGACTTTATAAACTTTAAATTTAGTTGCACCTTCTTTATCTGTATCAGCTATTAGAAAGTTTTTATTATCTAATCTTATATAGTCCCCTCCATCTAGTTTGATCTTTACATTCCCATTTTCACTTATATTTAATATAAAAACACCATTTTTATTAGGTTTATTTCCAGTAGCATACAAGTAATCGTCATATTCTACAACTACAAACTCCTCGGAATACTCTGACTTTATTTTGACTTTTATTGTTTCCTTATTTCTAATGCAATAATCTAAATTCATAATATACCTCCTAAAATTCAAATGTCTTTTTATATATTATGATTTATGTATATATTGGTTAATAAAAATAGGTATGATGTTAAAACATCATACCTATTTTTATTAATACGTTCCTTTTTTGCCTATTTTATTATATAATTTTTCATCTCTAGTTTTTGTAGATCCAGAATTTCTAGCTCCTATTTTCTTACCGTCAATTATACCTATTTCTGATCCATGCTCTGATAATATCTTTCTTTTTTCTGCATTAGTTTTTGGTCTATCTTTGTGTCTATTTTTATTGTTATTCATAATAACTCCTCCTAGATGATATATGTTTCATATTTAATTTATCCAAAAACTAAGTTCATATTCTAGTTATATATTAAGTGATTGATTCTAATATATTTTTCAATTTTCATATTATCTGTTTCATTTACTAAAAAACCATATTTTCTATATATTTTATTTAAATTTTCTTGATTTATTATACTTTTTGTAGGTATAGCTAAACCTTCTATTTTATATATATAATTAAATTTATAATCTTCATAATAATGGTTATATGCATCTAGCCTTATATTAATTTCTTCTACTATGTAATCCAATTTTTTTAATATAATGCTTCCATATCCATTATTTGGTTTTCCTGATGAAAATTCATTTATATGTAATATAGCCATATCTTTATTATAATAAGTACACCTCATAAAAGTATCTTTTGTATTTCCTGTAATTAATCTTATGTCAATATAAAAAAATACATCTAGTTCACTTTTCTTTAAGTTAGTCATTAGACATATTATTCTATTAAACCTATCTCTATTAATTTCAAATACTATGTTTTCATCATTTTTTAAATATCTTTTTATTTTTTTTGTTAATTTTACATAATAATTATATTCCTTAACAATTAGTTCATTATCCTTGTTAATATCTTTTGTGGGTATAGTCTTAAACTTATTTTTGTTTATTGATTTTATATCTTTAATCTGTAAGTTATTTTTCATTATATCTATTTTAGATAATAAATCTTCCATAACCCCTCCACATATAAAAACTTATTTTATTAGTTTTTATATGTGGTATTTTCCATTTTAATTCTTAATAGTTTTGTATTTACTATATTTTTTTTATTACCTTACAAGGATTTCCTACAGCAACACAATTTGCTGGTATATCTTTAACTACAACACTCCCAGAACCTATAACTGTATTTTCTCCTATATTAACTCCTGGATTTATTATGGTTTTACCTCCAATCCAAACATTATCTCCAATGTTAACAGGTGAGCCATACTCTATTCCAGATATTCTTGAAGTACTATCTATAGGGTGATATGCAGTATAAATGTGTACTCCTGGACCAAACATTACATTATCACCTATATTGATTTTGCATATATCGAGCATTATACAATCAAAGTTTGAAAAAAAGTTTTCTCCTAAATGAATATTATACCCATAATCACATCTAAAATTAGGTTCTATAAATATATTATTCCCAATAGTACCTAATAAGTTTTTTAGTATTTCACTTCTTTTTTTATCTTCATCTTCTGTTGTTTGATTGTACATTCTAGTTAATTTTCTTGCATTTTTTCTATCCTTAACTAATTCTTTATCTGATGCTATATACCCTTCACCTCTTAACATCTTCTCTTTTTCGCTCATTTAATCCCCCTATAAACTATAATTTATACATTCTAGCTTCCCATGGTCTTAGTTCTATTTTATCGGTTATTTTATGCTGTTTTACATCTATATTTGATAACACTAAATTTTCATATCTAAGTTGTTGAGATTTATTGCTATATATAATATTATTATTTGACATATTTGTTATAACAACAAATTTTTTGTCTTCTAGAACTCTTTCATACGCATATATGTTTTTATCTTCTTCTAATATAAGTTTATATTTTCCATATACTAGAGTGTCATCTGATTTTCTAACTTTTATCATCTGCTTGTAAAAATTAAGTATTGAATTTTCATCTTTTAGTTGATTTTCTACATTAATATTTTTAAAATTAGGATTTACATTTATCCAAGGCTTAGTTTTACTAAACCCTGCATAGTCTGTATTATTCCATTGCATTGGAGTTCTTGCATTATCTCTTGATAATCTCCAAGATCTTTTTATTAATTCATCATGTTTCATTCCATTTTCTAAGCCCAAATAATATTCATTTTTAGTTCTTACGTCATTATAATCTTCGATACTTTCAAACTCAACATTTGTCATACCTATTTCTTGACCTTGATATATAAAAGGAGTTCCCTCTTGCATAAAGTACATAAGCCCTAAGCATGTTGCACTTTCATACCAGTGTTCATTATCATTTCCTAGCATAGATACAATTCTAGGAATATCATGATTTTCTATAAATAAAGCATTCCACCCAGTATTATGAAGTGCATATTGCCATTTGCTTAAAACCTTTTTGAATTTCACTAAATCTAATTGCTTGTTCATATCATTATTCCATAAATCTAAATGTTCAAATTGGAATACCATATCAAATTTACCTTCTTCTTCAGATACCCATAGATGCGCATCTTCTGGAGTTACTCCATTAGCTTCTCCAACAGTCATAACGTCATATTTAGAATAAGTATTTTCCTTTATATCTTTTAAATACTTATGTATTCCATCTACATTCATATGCTTATCAAAAGATGAAACATATTTTAAATTATCAGGATTAGGCATATCTAAAAGTCCTTCTTCTTTATTTATATGACTTATAGCATCTACTCTAAACCCATCTATACCTTTTTCTAACCACCAATTCATCATCTCATATATTGCTGATCTCATTTCTTTATTTTTCCAATTTAAATCTGGTTGCTTCTTAGTAAATAAATGTAAGTAATACTGATTACTTTCTTCATCTTTCTCCCAAGCTGAACCTCCAAATATACTTTCCCAATTGTTAGGTTCTTTATTTTCATTTCCATCTCTCCATATATACCAATCTCTCTTAGGATTCTCTTTTGAAGATCTAGACTCTATAAACCAAGGATGTTCATCACTAGTATGATTTATTACTAAATCAACAATTAATTTCATTCCTCTTTTATGCACTTGATCTAGTAATTCATCAAAATCCTCCATAGTTCCAAACTCATCCATTATATCTTTATAATCACTTATATCATATCCATTATCGTCATTAGGAGATTTATAAAAAGGTGATACCCATATAACATCTATACCTAAATCTTTTATATAATCTAATTTTTCTATAATTCCTCTTAAATCCCCGATTCCATCATTATTAGAATCAAAAAAACTTCTTGGGTATACCTGGTAAGCTACAGCTTCTTTCCACCAAACTTTTTTCATATTTCTAAACCTCCATAATTTCCAAACTTTATATACTTATCTCTATCTCTACTCCGTAATGATCTGATACTATTTCTTTATTTAATCCATTAAATATAACTTTAGAACTAATAACATCTATATCTTTATTAGTAAAGACTAAGTCTAACCTTAATTCATCTTTATTTTTATCCCATCCAGCTATATTTCCCTTGACTGTAATTCCATCGTCTTTTTCTTTTGCTAATTTATATGTATCTAATAACGCTTCACTAAGATAGTCATATCCTTCATACCTTATATTTGCATTATTATTAAAGTCTCCCATTAAAAATGCTAAATCATCATTTTTTATTTTTTCTAGTAAGTTGTTTGCTTGATATTTAAATGGCTCATCTAAGTCATTCCACCACCCCAAATGACAAGAATAAAAACTAATTTTTTTATCACTGTATTTTATATCAAGCTTTACTATCTTTCTAGTTTTCCAAAAATTTATATCTTTGCTTTTTGATATATAAAACGTTTCTTTATTAACTATAGGAAGCTTTGTCATAAGACAAAGCCCCTCTTCATAAATATCATATCCTATATGAGAAATATCCCAATAAAAATCATATTCATGGTTTCCTAATTTATTTAGCTCGTATTTCAATAATAATGCAAAATTATTATCCTTTACATTATCATAAGCTATATTAGCTTCTATTAGTTGACTTACTTCTTGAAGAGCTATTACATCATAATTTTTTTCATTTATTACTTTTGCTATATATTTAATCTTATCAAGTTGCTTATCTTCTTGCCACGAATGACAGTTTAGTGTTAAAAGTCTCAATTTTATTACGCTCCTAACATATCTAGTATATTTGATTTTAAAACATCTGCTTTTGGTCCATATATAGCTTGTACTCCTCTATCTTTTACTATAAGACCTAGCGCTCCCAGCGCTTTCCACTCTTTTTCACTTCCAACTAAGCCAACATCTTTTACTGTAACTCTTAGTCTTGTCATACATGCATCAACATCTTCTATATTATCTGCTCCTCCAAGTAGATTTATTATCTTACCAGATAGTACATCTTGATCTATATTAGCAGATTCGCTTTTCTCATTTTCTTCATTGCCTTCTTCTATATAATTACCTTTACGACCTGGAGTTGCTATGTTAAATTTCTTAATTAAGAAATTAAATACTACATAATTTAATAAGAAAAATACTACACATGATATAAAGAAGTTAACTAAATCCATTGTAAGTCCTGCTTTTATAAGCATTGGCGTACGAGTTAAAAATTCTATAAATCCAAACGCATGAACTCTTAAGTTTATTATATCTGCAAGAGCAAACCCTAATCCTGTAAGCAGTGCATATACTAAGTATAATATTGGTGATATAAACATAAACATAAATTCTATAGGCTCTGTAACTCCTGTTAAGAAACAAGCTAACATAGCTGATATAAATATAGGTTTATAATTTTTCTTTTTATCTTTATCTACATTTTTATACATTGCTAAAGATATACCTGCAAGTGATGCAGTTGATAATATAACTTGTCCTGCTTTAAAACGAGCTGGTGTTATACTTGTTAGTAAGTTGTTATATGCTGAAATATCCCCTGCTGATTTAAAGTTTATTAAATCTGTTATCCAAGCTAACCATAATGGATCTTGCCCTGCAACTGTAGTTCCCGCTGCTGCTCCAGTAGCTATATGGTACACACCACCTAGTTCTGTATAATTCATAGGAACTGTTATCATATGATGAAGTCCAAATGGTAATAATAATCTTTCAAGTGTTCCGTATACAAATGGTGCTAGTACTGGTGCTGTATCTTTAGAAGATGCTATCCAAACTCCAAATGCATTTAATGCTCCTTGCGCAAATGGCCATACTATAGATAATATTATAGCTCCTACTACTGAACCTAATATAACTACAAACGGTACAAAACGTTTTCCATTGAAAAATGCTAAAGCTTTTGGCAACTTATCAAAGTTATAGAACTTATTATATAGTACTGCCCCCATAAATCCTGATATAATACCAACAAATACTCCCATATTAAGAGCTGGCGCACCTAGTATAGATGTAAAATAATCTTTAACTACTAATGTAGATCCTGTTAGTGATGTTACTGTTGCGTTAGGGTCTAATAGCATTTCTGAGTTTACTCCAAGTAAAACTCCTGTTATTCTATTTATTAGTATAAACGCAATTACAGCTGCAAATGATCCACCTGCACGTTCTTTAGCCCAAGAACCACCTATAGCCACAGCAAATAATATATGTAGATTCCCTATTATTCCCCAACCTATATCTTCTACAACCTTAGCTGTAGTCATAATAATGTGTGCATCTGATGACATCCCTATAAGTTTACCTATTGAAACCATAAGTCCTGCTGCTGGCATAACCGCTATAACTACTAATAACGCTTTACCTAGTTTTTGCCAAAAATCAAAAGATATTAGTTTAGTTTTATTACTCATATTAATCCCCTTTCTTTCTATGCAATCGATTGCATAATTTGTTAAAAAAATTTATTTGTTTTAATTATTTTCCTTTTTACAGTCTTAGTATATCACGCCATGAAAATGTTTTCAACAATTTATTGGATTTATTTTATAATTTAATTATAAAATAAATCCATTCTAATGCAATCGGTTGCATTTATATAAAAACAAGCTATGTCTTAATTATACATAGCTTGTTTTTATATAAATGATTCTCTTTCTATAAATTCTGTTTTTACTATAAAATGACTACATTTACACTCACTATTTTCTAATTTTTCAATTAACAACCTAGTGACATGATATCCCAGTTCATCTGCATTTATATTAACAGATGCTAGTGGTGGTGTCTGATACTTATCTAATTGGGTATCATTAAATCCTACTAAAGATATATTATCTATGTCTTCTTCTTTTAATATTTTTCTAGCTCCAAAAGCTAATACATCATCAGTTGCTATAATCGCACTTAACTCATTATGTTTAATTAGCTTTTTTGTACATATGTATCCTTCATCTTCCGTAAAATCTTTGGCATGAATAATTATATTTTCATTTATACTCATCCCATTTACTTCTAATGCCATCTTATATCCATTAAGTCTATCTTTTGACATGTTTAAATTTTCAATAGCACCTATAAAACCAATATTTTTATGTCCTTTTTCGATTAATCTAGTTGCAATATTGTAAGTTGCTTGAAAATTATCATTATCAACCCACAGTATTCCTTCTGAATCCTCTGGTCTGCCTATAATTGAAAATGGAAAATTTATATTTTTTAAATAATTTATACATTGATCATTTTCTTTTGATCTTAAAAGAATTATACCTTCTATTAAATTTGTATTTATTATCTCTTTTATACTTTCTAATTCTGTTTCATTTTCTTTTGTAAATACATAAGTAATATAATAGTTTTTACTTTGAGCATATAAGCTCATTCCCTTCATTGCATTTATAAAAAATGAATTTACAAGCAAATCTTGTGCTTCACTTGGTAATATCACTCCAAGTATTCTAGTTTTATTTTTTGCTAGACTTCTAGCTATAGCATTTGGCTTATAATTTAATTTATCTATAGCTTTATGTACTTTTTCTTTAGTTTCATCACTTATTTTTGAGTTGTTAGATAAAACTCTTGATACTGTAGACGTTGCTACCCCTGCTTCTTTTGCTACATCTTTTATAGTAACTTTAACCATATTTAACTTCCTTTTATTTCATATAATTTTATTTTTAAGTTCAATATACATTATAACAGATTATTCCTATCTTTATTTAAACAATAAAAAATAATCTTTACTTAAATAATTAAGCAAAGATTATTTTTTATTATAATTACAATTGTGCCATTTCAACTTTTAAACTTATATCTTTTAGATTCTTATAAATTTTACTTATATTATCATCTTTATATCTCTTAATTATTTTTATAAGTGCTGTATAACAATCACATTCGTCATACTGTATAATACTTCCTAATTTATCTTCTACTAAGATTACCTTATTTTCTTGGTCTATAGAAATATTTTTGATAAACCCGTCATAATCTAATCTATTTTTAAGTATTTTATCACTCTCAATTAACAATTGATACGATTCCTTTAAAGCCACAAACTTATTCCCCAATTTTCTAATCTCCTCTCATTCTATATGTCTATGCACTTTTTATATTATAACCTATTAGAAGTGTCATTTCTTGTCGTTTCATGTTTATCCCAATATTTACATGTATATTAATAAAGGGAGCATTGAGCTCCCTTTTTAAAACTATTTACCTTTTATATTTTCTTTAACTTTTTTCCCTACATTTACACCTGTATTTATTGTTTCTTTTGCTATATTCCCAACGCCATTTAACACATCTTTACCTACGTTTAATCCTGTATTTATTGTTTCTTTACCTATATTTCCGGCTCCATTTAAAACTTCTTTACCTACATCTGTAACTGGCTTAGTAACTTTTTTAATGTTTTCTTCAACTTTTTTCTTTGCCATTTTAATAAACATCTCCCATATTAATATATAAGTAGATTTATCTACTTATATATTAATATGTATTTTTTTGTTCTTTTGTTCCTTAATTACATATAGGAATCTTATTATTTGAATATAAAATAACTATTTGAATAAATTTATTAGTTCATCTTTACTTAGATTTGATAGTGTTTTTGCATTAGATAGCTTATTGTCTATAATATCATCTATTAATGCTTTTTTACTTTCTTGTAATTCTACAATTTTTTCTTCTATAGTACCTTTTGATATTAACTTTATTACTTCAACTACATTTTTCTGTCCTATTCTATGAGCTCTATCACTTGCTTGATTTTCTACTGATATATTCCACCAAGGATCAAAATGTATAACCATATCTGCACTAGTTAAATTCAATCCAGTACCACCTGCTTTTAATGATATTAAAAATACCTTTATTTCATCATCACTGTTAAATTCATTAACTAATCTTAATCGCTCTTTAGAATTAGTTTGTCCATCTAAATAACTGTACTTTATATTATTTTTGTTCAGTTCTTCTTTCATATATTTTAAAATAGTAGTAAATTGAGAAAATAAAAGTATTTTTCTATTATTTTCAATAGCATCTGTTACTATTTCTATACATGTATCAACTTTAGAACTTTTGCCTTCGTAGTCCTTTAATAAGGATTTAGGGTGTAAACATAATTGTCTTAATTTTGTTAAGTATGAAAGTATAGTAATTTTATCGCTATTATTTTTATTATCTTTTAATTTTTCTAAAACATTTTTATTATAAATTTCATATATTCTTTTTTGCTCTTTATTTAATTCAACTATAAATTTCTTTTCTATCTTATCTGGAAGTTCTTTTATAACTTCTTTTTTAGTTCTTCTTAAAATAAATGGATTTATCAACTTCTTAAGTTCATTATTATCATTATTTAAAAACCTATCTTGAAACTCTTTTTTATCATATAAATAACCAGGCATTATAAAGTCAAATATAGACCACAACTCCATTAAATTATTTTCTATAGGTGTTCCTGTTAAAGCAAATCTTACTTTAGAATTTATAAATTTTACCGATTTTGTAGTTATAGCATCTGAATTTTTAATATTCTGAGCTTCATCAATAATACAGTTATCAAATTTAATACCTTCATAATTTTCTAAATCATTTCTTATAGTTGAATATGTAGTTAAAATAACATCATACTCTTTATAATTTTTAAGAATTGATTCTCTTGCTTTTTTATCTCCATAAACCATTCCTACTTTTATATTTGGTGCAAATTTTTCAAATTCACTTTTCCAGTTATGTATAAGTGATGTTGGAGTTATTATTATATTTTTTTTACTTTTATTTGTCATTATAAATGATATTGTCTGTAAAGTTTTCCCCAATCCCATTTCATCTGCTAGTATTCCTCCAAATCCATAAAAGCTTATGTTTCTAAACCAGTTTAAACCTTCTACTTGATAATCTCTTAGTATATTTTTCAATCCATTCGGAACTATACTTTGATCAGTTCGATTATTAAATCTATTAGATATATTTTCTATATATTCTTTTCCTTTTATAAAGTTTATATTGTTTTCTTTTATATAATTGTCAATATACAAAGCTTTATTACTTTCAACTTTTACATTTTCAATTTCACTATCAACCCCAAGCGCATCTATTAACTCTAAAAGTTTTCTTGTATCTTTATCATGTAAATCTATATATAACGAATCTCTTACTTTATATAATCTCTTGTTTTCTTTATATGTTTTGTATATTTCTTTATATCTACGTTTATCTAATTTTCCTATATTAAACGAAAAGTTTAAATTGTTATTTTCATCAATTGTAAAATCCGCACTTATATTCAAGTTCACATATTTTATTTCATTATTAAATGAATTATGTTTATCAACTTTACTTATTTTTTTCTTTTTTAAGTCATCTATACATTGAAATATTGTAGCCACCATATGACTACATATAAATGTATTGTTATTTTCACTTTTACTTAACCAATCATTACAATCACAACTAGTACTAATTATTCTGTTTGTCCTATCACTTATTACAACTAAAGTAGTATTAGATTCTTTATTGTATTCATTAACTACTATAGAATAAAAATTTATATTCTCTCCATCCTTCTTTATATAACTATTTTTTACTAAATTATTTTTATATAGCATAGTTCCAGTTGTATATCTATTCTTATCTGTATTTGACTCAATAATAGATTTAACAGTACTTATTTTCAATTTTTTCACCTTCTTTTATTTTTAAAAATAGAGATACCTAAAAATATACTTACATTATACTTTAAGATATCTCTTTTAATTTATTATTTCTTTTTTTGTTAATTTGAGTTTTAATTATAACTATAACATAAAAAAAGCACCTACTTACTAGGTACTTTATAAACTGGCGGAGAGGGTGGGATTCGAACCCACGGCCCCTTTCGGAGTCACTGGTTTTCAAGACCAGCTCCTTAAACCACTCGGACACCTCTCCTTAATCTGTATATAATATATCATAAATTAGTATATTCTGTAAATACTTTTTTATAATATTATTTAATCTAAGTAAAAAAGCAAACCCAATTGAGTTTGCTTTTTTATTATATTTGTTCCACATTAGATTCTTCAGATTTAGGTTTCTGTTCTACATTAGGATTTATAGGAAGTATTATAATAAATTCACTACCTTTTCCAAGTTCACTTTCTACATAAATTTCTCCATTATGTAACTTTACTATATGATTAGTTATTGTAAGTCCTAATCCGCTGCCACCTTTGACTTCATTATTTAAATCAACAACTTGGCTAAATCTATCAAATATTATTTTATGATGCTTTTCATCAATACCTACACCTGTATCTAAAACACTTATCTTAACTCTATCATCAAGATCTTCAATATTTATTGTTATAGTTCCACCTTCTGGAGTAAACTTAACTGCATTTCCAATTAAATTAACAATGCACCTTTCTATCTCATAACTATCACACATAATAGTTTTTTCTTCTATCTCAGGATCTATTATAAGCTCTATTCCTTTTGCTTTTACATAATCTACTAAAGTCAAGGCTGTTTCTTCTACTAAGAATACTATATCTGTTTCCTTTAAAGATATTACATACATATCATTTTGTAGTTTTGTAGTATCAACTATATTATTTATAAGATTTAAAAGTCTCTTACAATTTCTTTGAGATACATCTATATGATGATTTAAACTTTGACCCTTTATTCCCCCATCTTTTTTCATAAGTTCTACTATTAATTGATTGGTACTACTTATAACATTTAAGGGAGTTCTCAACTCATGAGATAAATTTACAAAATAGCTATTTTTATTTTTTTCTAGTTTTATATTTTTATTTAATAAAACAGTATTTCTTTCCATTTCTTCTCTTAATCTCAAAGTTCTCTTTTGTACTAATCTATCTAATTTTTTAACTTTATATTTATGATTTATTACAAACATAATAATTATAAGTACGTATATACAATAAGCATACCAACTCATCCAAAATGGAGGCTTTATAGTAAAGTTCACACTGTTTTCATCACTTATATTTCCACTTGTATCTATAGCTCTAACTTTAAATGTATACTTACCTGGAGGTAAATCATTATATGTAACATAGTTATCTTTAGTTCTTACTACATCTCCACTAGTTCCTTCTAAATTATATTCATATGTTGTACTTTTTTCACTAGAATATTTAGGAGTAAAAAACTTAATAGTTATTGTATCAGTTGTTTCACTAAATTTTAATCCTTCAATATCATTATATTCTTTATTATTAATAATAAATTTATCAAATAGTAAATTAGGCTTTTCTCCTGATTTTATTATATTTTCTGGGTAAAATGAATTTAACCCATTAACTCCTCCAAAGAAGAATTCTCCTTTTTTGTTTTTATAAGCTGAATTTCCATTAAACTCATTTCCTTGAAGTCCATCAGTTACACTTAAATTTTGTATTTTATCATTAATTGTGTCAATTTTAGATATTCCTTTATTTGTACTTACCCATATACTATCATTATTATCTACTAATACTCCATATATAGTATTGTTAGCTATACCATCCTTAGTTGTATATCTTTTAAATGTATCCGTGTTTTTATCTAACTTATTTAGTCCGTAGCTAGTTCCTACCCATATATTTCCCTTACTATCTTCATTTATATATCTTACATAATTATTGCTTATGCTACTTTTATTTTTTTTATCATTTTTATAGTGTGTAATAGTTTTGTTTTTTACATCTATCTTGCATAGACCTTCTTCTCTTAAAAATCCTAAAAAGTAATTTCCTTCACTATCTTCAAAAACACATCGTACATACTTATTTTCTTTTTTGCCATCATTTATATATTTATTTATATCTATAATTTCATCAGTTTTCATATTTAATATACACACACCATCACTAGTACCCATCCATAAATAGCCTTTGCTATCTATCATTACATCTTTTATACGATTATTTATTAGTCCATCTTTTTCTGTATAGCTTGATATTGTATTTTTAGACTTATCAACTTTTATAAGCCCGCCATCTGTACCTATATAAACTATACTTCCTTTACCTGTTATATCATTTATGGAATCATTAATAAAGCTTTTATTATTAGATGTGTTTACATATTTAGACTTATTAGTTTCTCTATCAATTATATTTACACCTTTCGAATTAGTTCCTACCCATAGATATCCTTCTTCATCTTCATATATACCATGTACAATATTTTCATTTAATAAATAGTCTTTATCTGGTCCTGCTTTATAGTGATTTATTTTGCTATCTGTATCAAATACACTTATACCTGAATATGTTCCTACCCATATAAGCCCTTCACTATCTTCCATCAAACTTTTCACGTTATCATTAACTAAACTGTTCTTATCATATAATTTATTAGTGTAAATATGAAAGTTATCTTCTTTTTCATTGTATTTAGCTAGTCCTTTAGATGTGCCTATCCATATACTTCCTTTGCTATCTTTAGTAATTGCACCTATTGATGAACTAGGTATAGAGTTTGAATCATCCGGACTACTAACATAACTATTTATTTCATTAGTTATTGTGTTTAATTTATATAATCCAGAATTTAAAGTTCCAAACCACACTTCATTTTTTTCATCATCACAATATACATTATATATTTCACTATTTCCTATAAAGTTCTCTTTATCATTTATAGGATAGTTTCTTGTTACTTTTAAATTTTTAGATACTTTACTTACGCCTTTTTTAGTTCCTATCCATAAGTTCCCTTCGCTGTCTTCATCTATAGAATATATAAATTGACTTATCAGTTCTGTACCTTTTTCTAATACTCTATCAAACTTATTTGATTCCTCATTATATACATTTAATCCATTCGCAGTAGCAGCTATCAAACTACCATTTTGGGATAACATAACTTCTGTTATATTATTACTAGATATTAATCCTTCATCTGCAGTATAATTAGTAATTTCCTCTGTATCTACATTTAGTTTATTTATTCCATCAATAGTAGCTATCCATATATTTCCATATGCATCTTCTGCTATATCTGTTATATAATTATTACTAATACTATTTTTATCTTCTTCATAAGTATACACTTTAAATTCATATCCATTATATTTATTCAAACCATCATTTGTACCAAGCCATATATAACCTTTACTATCTTGAAATATTACATCGATTGTAGATTGACTCATACCATGTTCTACATTTAAATTGTTAAATGCTATACTTTTGAATTCTGCGTATACATTGCTTTTCAAAACAAAACAAAGGATAAAAATATTAATTAAAATCAAAACATTAACCCTATTAAATAAACAATTTTTCCCCATATACTTTCCTTTCAAAGCAAAAAATAATATTTATACTAATATTATATATTTTATTCCAATATTTAACAATAACTTTTAAAGTTACATTAATACAGCTCATATATATCTGAAAGTTCTAACTCAATTTTTTGTATGTCTACATGATATTTAGTTCCTTCTAACTCCATTTCATCTCCTAATAACATTTTATTAGGCAATAAAATTTCAAATTCTGTTCCATTCTTGCCATCACTTTCTAAATATATTTCGCCACCATTTAATTCTATTATAGACTTAACTATACTAAGACCTATTCCACTGCCTTCATTCATTCTATTTAATGATTTATCTGCTTGTACAAATCTCTCAAATACTAAGTCTTGCATGTGTATAGGAATACCTACTCCATCATCTTCAACAATTATTTGAACCCATTCTTTATTTGCGTGTATATTTACAAAAACATTTCCATTTGGATTAGTAAATTTAATTGCATTAGATAATAAATTTAACATAGCTCTTTCAATCATTTCTGGATCACATTGTATTACTAACTCTTCTATCTCTGTATCAAATACTATATTGATATCCTTTTGTTTTGCATAACTTATTACAGACATAGTTATGTCTTCTACCAACATCACTATGTTACAATTAACCATATTAGCCTTTGTATATCCTACATCTATCTTCGTTATATCAACAATATTATTTATAAGTCTTAACATTCTTTGACAATTCAATCTTAAACATTGTCTATATTTAGAGTAGTAGCCTCTAAAATCTTCATCTTTATTATTTATTTTTAAATCTAATAATTGAACTGTAGAGTAAAATATATTTAAAGGAGTCCTAAGTTCATGACTTATATTTGCGAAAAATTCATTCTTAACTTTTTCATGATTTTTCATTTTTTCATATTCAATAACATAAGATTCCATTCTTTGCTTTTCTGTTATATCTGTAAAAGATACAACCAATGTTTTACAATCATTATTCATATCTATGGTTTGTATACTACAATCTAGTATTGTCTTTTCTTTTTTAAGTTCTACCTTTCCATTCCAACACCCATCTATATGCATAGCTTCTTTTATGTTTTTATTTATTTCTTCATCTAATGAATATATTGATTTTTTAATTTTCTCTCTTAGTATTTCCTCACTATACTCTTCATTCTTAAAGAAATATTGTTTTAATTTATTATTTGAATAAATTATTTGTCCATCTAATTTACTTATAAATATGCAACTGTGTTTATTTTTTTCAACTAAGTTATAAAATATTTTTATCTCATCTTGTAACTCTTTCTTTTTCTTTATACTTATGGTAAGTTCTAAAAATAAACCTATTATAACTATAATAAATGCCATATATGTTATAGATATAGATATAAATTTTATATCTATAATAGGTTTATTAGATCCTATTATTGCATATATAGCTTTTATCCATAACATTAATATACTTGCACCTATAACTGAATATGTATAATCATTTTTCTTTATACTTTTTGCAAAAAATACTATACTGCTTATGGTGTAAATGAAAATTAATAATCCATTATATCCTATAAAGAAATCAGTATCCTTATTCATAGGAAATATTATACTTTCGCGCTCTAGATATCCAAAACAAATTGCTCCTATAAGAACTAAAACTATAACTAAAATTTTATTATTCATTATAAGTTTCCTTGTTCTTTTAAATGGAAATACAGCTATCAAAATAATTACTATTCTCATTATAGATGTTGATATAGCAATATATCCTTTCATACTTATAATTGTATTTTCTAATGTTAAATTATCAAATACACCTAAAAGTATATCTACTAAAAATATCATATACATCAAGGATATAATAAATAGTTCTTCCTTTTTTGTACTGCTGTAACATAGTAAACAACTTACAATAGCCAAAAACGACAACAATATATTAAAAAGTCTTATAAAGTCTTCTGGTTCTATTTTCATGTTTATATTGTACTTAAATATTGAAATTAAACTAATTATATATAGTAAGACTAGACAAACAGATATACCTATAGTTAATACTGTTGCTAATCTATTATTTACTTTAAACCTCTTCTTACTATTTACTTCTAACATTTTTCTCTCCCCTATCGATTATTAATACAAACTATATCATTCTTATTTGAAATAGTCTATATTTTCGACAATAAAAGACAGGCTATTACAAGTCGCCTGTCTTTTATAAATAAGCTTATTTATATATTTTCCCTTATTGCTCTTGATAGTTGATCTGGACAAGATGTAGATTTAGTACCACAAGGTATTCCTTTTAACATTTTAGCTACTTCATCAGCTTTTTTTCCAATAACTAATGACCTTATTCCTATAAGATTCCCTGCACATCCACCTATAAACTCAACATCTTTTATTATATTATCTTCGTCTATCTCTAAATTTATTTCTCTACAACAACAGCCAGACGTTTTATATTTTATTTTCATATATTTACTCCTTTAATAATATAATCTATTCATTCATATATTATTAATTAACTGTTGTTTTTGTTAATATTTTTAATTTATTTATCTTCTTTGCTTTTTTCTAATAATTCTTCTACTTCATCATGATTTGGGTGTATAAATGAATATGGATTGTCATCAGTTAATTCTTCTATAGACCCTCCTTTAAATAGTTCTTCATAAGCTCTTTTCTTTGGCATAAATAATTCTTCATATGAATTTCTTTCAATTGCTGTATTTTCTTCATGTTGTTTTTTCATATTTTTATCCTCTCTTGCTTCAATTTGTTTAAATTATTTTGCTCATCTTTTAATTATATATAACTATTACCCATTATTTGTTTTTTTAATAAAAATTTATGATAATTATAGTTTTTAACGTAAAAAATCTATAAAACTTTTAAGTTTTATAGATTTCTATAATTAACTAGCTTGCTCAAGCTCTACAATTTCATCATTTTTTAGTCCTGCTTTAAACATTGTTGCAGCAGTGTAACTTACAACAGCAACTACTAACCACTTTAACCAATACACTGGCATATTAGTTACAAATAATAAAGCTATAACAGATCCAACTACTCCACCTATAGTTATTCCCATAGATATTTCTCTTTCATAAGCTTTTTCTCTCACAAATTTTATACTAGCTATAGGTCCAACAAATGCACAAGCCCCCATCATTATAGGAAAAGCTGCTTTTGGATTCATTCCTAGTAAAGCAACCATTGCCATACAAGGTGCATATAAACCTATTCCCGCTGTCATTAAGGCCCCTAATATAAAGTTTCCTACTATTCCTATTATTAGTTTTGTTCCAGTTAATCCCATAGCTTCTCCACCTGCTGGCATTAATCCAACTTGTCCTAATACTATTAATATAGCTGTACCAACTAATGCAACCCCCATAGTTAATTGTACTTTTCTCTCTGGTAACTTAGATATTATCCCTGCTCCTATCCAAGAACCTACTACCGCTGATATTATCATACTTACTAAAGTTAACAAATCCACTTCTATTGAATTCAATGACATAAATGCCTGTACTATCATTGGTAGTGCATGTGCAACATTTAATGTCCCTGGTAATATTTTATCTGGTATATGAATATTTTTATTAAGTTTTAATATCCCCGTAGTAGTTGCAAAAGACCCTACCCCTATTGCATCTAAAAAGTCTGTTATAAACCCTATAAGTATACCTGTTTTAAATATACTATTTTTACTCTTATCTCTGTGTTTTTTAAAGTCACTTATGTAGACTGTTGAAAAACCTGTTGTAATTACTGCTAATAATCCTAAGATTGCTTTTAACATACTTCCTCTCCCTTTATGAAAATTATTATGACCTCCACAGTATATCACACAAGGATAACATTTTCCACAGTTATTTAAGTAATATTTAATTTTTTTTATAATTTTGAATTTAAAATTTAAATCACCTATAAAAAGTATTTAAATCTTAATGGATTGATTATTATTTTAAATATACACAATCTAAAAATGAACGTGCTATATTTACCTTCTCATTATATTAGCATAAAAAAGGGGCTTTCTTAATATGCCCCACCTTTTGCATTTTATAAATTTCTAGCAATTTGTCTAAAAGTATCTCTTAAATTTAATATTCCATACCCTTGAGATAAATTTGGATATTCATATATCTCATCTCTTGTGGCACCAAGCATTAAATAAGTTCTCAAAGGGTCTGTAAACAATGATAACTTAGGTAATCCACTTTGATCACTAAGGTACTCCATTATAAGTGCTAATGCCCCACATACAATAGTACTACTTACTCCAGTTCCCGTAGCTGTATTGTATCCTCCATCTGTATAAGTTGATATTATATCAACTCCTGGAGCTACTATATCTGGATTTATTCTATGTCCTGTTAATCCACCTTTTGAAGAACCAATCCATAAGCTGTTGGTTTTTCCATTATAAGTTCCTATAGTTATAATCTTTCGTGATAGTGCTAATTGAGTTATTGTTCCTGTAGAAGTAGGATCTAAAAATCTAGTATCTTTAGATATTAAATTTTTATTTGGCAAGTATACATGAAAAGTTCCATCTATAATAAATTCAGGTGTTAATCTAAGGGTCCAAACACCTGGTTTTATATCATTTAAATTTATCTCAAGTGCTTGTTCTGCAGTTTCTAACCACGGAAACCTATAGACTACTCTATAAGAAGTATTCTCAATATAAAATTTACCGGTATATGTTTGATCATCTGGGGTGTACCTTATAATTTGACTAACATCTCCCGATGGAGAAATTATTTGTATTCCAATTTTATCTGGACCAGTTCCACTTAAAATTATATCTAAATTATTATTTTCACCATTTTGAATTATGACATCTTCATATTCATTTACCGAAAGTATATTATTGCTATAATGTATATCTGTATTCCCTTCATTTCCAGCGCCACTTACCAAAATAACACCTGATTTTTGTACCTCTTTATAACTTTCTAATATAGATACTTCTACCCTTATATCTGATTTTGTTCCAACCGTTAAATTAATTATTAACGGTTTATTTTCTTTTTTTGCAATTCTTAATACATAAGTTATTGCTGCTAAAAAGTCCGATACAGTGTAGCTTATTTTACCTGGATAATAAACACCTTCATATCCCCTTAATTTTACGACTATCAATTCTGCATCTCTTGCTATTCCTTTATATTCCTTAATTAAATTACCTTCGCCTACTAGCATTCCACAAACCATAGTTCCTGTTCCTATATTATCCTTGCTTAGATTACCATTTTTCTCCTTTATTGCTTGATTTAACTCCTCCCTTGTAAATTCACTTCCAAATATCATCCCTTCAGGAGGACTTTTTAAATTACTTTCTTGATCCCATAAATATAGTATTTTACTATTATTATTTTCATCCATTAAGTCTTCATGTAAGTAATCTACTCCAGAATCTATTACTGCAATTAGTATCCCTTCTCCAGAAACATTAACGTAAGGATTTGTTTCTACATAAATTGTTCCAGCAGCATCACTAGCAGTTTCACCATTTTCTAAATCATTGGTAATTTCCATCAAAGAACTCATAGCATCTGATCCGCTCCACCATTTCACTTCTTTTATGTTGTTTAATATAAGTTCATTAAAATTAAGAGGTACATATATTGATGCAAGCTTATCATTTAATATAATATACTTTTCTATTCCATTATTTTCAAAGGCTCCTATAATATTACCTTTGTAAAGTAAGTAAAATGATTTTTCACTTTTTTTCACCTTTTTCCCTCCTACTTTAATTGATCAAACATACCTTTTAAATTTAGTATTCCATATCCAACTGTATTATTTGGGTATTGTAAATCACCTAATCTACTTGCTCCACCTTGCATAAAAGTCCTTATTTTTTGTACAAAGCCTTTATTAGGGTAAGTATTTCCTACTATAATATATTCAAAGTATAAAGCAATAGCTCCAGATGCATGTGCTGCTGCCGGAGCACTTCCTGTTATAGTTGCATATTCTCCATTTATATAAGGTGCAATTATATTAACCCCTGGAGCTAGTACATCGGGCTTTAATCTTTCTATTATATTAGGTCCTCTTGATGATGATGCCCATACACTTCTACTTATTGAATTATATGTGCCTATACTTATAACATCATTATGTACCGATGGATAATTTATTGTGTAATTAGGAGTCGATTCCTTAAATTTAGTTCCCTGTTTCAAGAAAACCCGATTAGGTAAATACACATTATAGTTACCACCTGTTATATAAGCCCCTTCTAATCTTAATCTCCATATACCCCTCTTTACATTATATAAATATACTATTGTATGTTCTTGTCCTGAGTAGCTTGCAGGATATGAGTATCTAATTGAGTAAGTGGTATTTTCTATATCAAAGATTCCCGTTACTAAATCATAGTTAGATAGATCTACAGCTTTAGTTTCTTCTCCTGTTGGTGATATTACAGTTAAATTTACTCTGTCTGGCCTACTAAGCCATACCTCTATTCTTAGACTACGCTCTTCCTCTTCAACTTGTATTTCTATCTCATTTATAGCACCTTCTCTTTCCAACGTTCCCGAAATATGAGTTTGTGTATTTCCTTCATTTCCAGCTCCAGTTACTATACATATTCCATTTGAAAGATACGTCTCTCTACTATTAACTCTTCCTGCATATCCTGCTAATCCATTGCTTCCCACAGATACATTTATCACTGTAGGCATATCTAGCTCTTCTGATTTTCTATAAGCATATTGAACTCCAGCAAATGCCATTGCACTATTATAATACCCATCTACTTTTGCTAGTTTAACTACTATTAAATCAGCTCCAGGCGCAATCCCCTCAAATAAACGATTTACATTTCCTAAACCTGCACATATTCCACTAATCATAGTCCCGTGACCTTCTTCATCTTTTGACAACGTAGAGTCTTTTTCCTTTATAGCTTTATTTATATCTTCTCTTGTATATTCTGTTCCTAGAAAAAATCCATTAGGAGGATTTCCTTCTTTTGTTTGATCCCATAAATATAATATTTTGCTAGTTCCATCGGGGTATATAAAATCTTCATGTAAATAATCTATTCCCGTATCTATAATAGCTATTGCTGTTCCTTGACCAGTTAGTAAGATATTAGGATTATTTTTAAAGAAATTAACTCCTATTTCCTCTTGCCCCGTTATTCCATTTTCTATTCCTCTAGTTATTTCTCCTAGGGGTGTTACTCTTACAACATTTTCAATTATTTCAACTGATTTTAATCTAAGTACCGCTTCTATATTATTTCTACTTAAAACTTGAAGAAACATCAATGTCCTTGTGTTGCTTAATTTAACTAAGTCATAGCTTATGTTTAAAGTTTCAACTTCTTCAAAAAATTTTTCATCATGAGTTATTAATATAGAATTAGATAAATCCGTATCCATAACTGTATTAATTTCCATTAATCTATTCATTTTATTTTTTCCATCTATATCATCCAAATCTGTTTTTAGGGAATTTAAAAAGTTATAATTATATAAATGCTTTGGATATTCTGCTTTAAATCTAGAATTATTTAAATATCCACTTGATGACCCTTGAGTTTCTAATATATAAACGTTCTCTATATAATCAATTTCATTATACTCTCTCAATCTATTTATATCTTCTTTATTGTTTGTAGTTATTGCTGCATAAGAGGGACTTAATATGTCAACTTCTATGTTTAACTCACTTTCTAGCCTTTTTATATTAGAGTTGTACTTAACTATAACTTCATACTTTATAATAATCACCTCTTTAGATAAAATTTTTACATATTACAAATATATTCTTTAAGTATATATGTATATGTATATTATCGTTTAATGTATCACCATTTAAATTTATTTAAATATAATAAATTAGATATTACAGTTAGGAGGTGTTCTCTTGAGAGATACAAGCTTATCTAAAGTAAATGTAAAAATAGTTAAGCCTTATACAGAAACTGAACCCATTAGATTTAGAAGATATACTATATTACATTTAGACAATCCAACTATTGTAGATTTATCTATATCTCCTTACTTTTATGATCTTGATTTATTTACAGTAAGTACAAATTTAATTTATGGTCAGTGGTATTGGTTTTATCAAAATATATATCAGTTGACATTAGTTGTATTTGTTGGAGATTATCCATATGAGGTAGCTAAATATAGATATAAAAAGTTTTTAGAGTTGCTTCCTATGTCTATTAGTTCTATAGTTAATGGTGATATAACTTTTTTAGAAAATAATCCTTTATTGTTACAAACTCCGGTTTTAGTAAGGTTTATTTCAGGGTATCCTGCTTTTAATAAAACAGTACCTTATAATCTTGTAAAAGATTATATTGATGATAGTATTGAAGTTAATATAAAAACAGGTGTATAAATATACACCTGTTTTTATATTATTTAAATATTTCAACTGATCTATCTAGTATTTTAGTAAAATACGCTATAACCATTCCATAGTTAGTTATAGGTACATTATTTTCCTTACAAATAGCAATTTTATTAAGTACACTTTTTCTATTAACCATACATGCCCCGCAGTGAATTATAAGATCGTAATCAGATACATTTTCCTTAAAGTCATAACCAACTTTATAATCTATATCTAATTCTCCACCAGCTATCTTTCTTAACATATTAGGTATTTTTACTCTACCGATATCTTCATGAGATATGTTATGAGTGCAACTTTCACATATAAGCACTTTATCCATAGGCTTTAGTTTATCTAACTTCTTGGTTCCTTCAATAAAATCATTAAGTTCTCCTTTTTGCCTTGCGAATAATATTGAAAAACTAGTAAGTTTCATATCCTTTGGAATCATTTCATCAACTTCCTTAAATGCTTGTGAATCTGTTATAACTAAATCTACATGTTTTAATTCACTTAATGCTTCTTGAAGTTCAGTATCTCTTACAACATAAGTTTTTATACCATGGTCTAAGCAATCTCTTATAACTTGAACTTGAGGTAGGATAATTCTACCTTTAGGAGCTTCTGAGTCTATAGGTACTACTAATATAACCTTAGCCCCATAAGGTAATAAATCTCCTACTATAGGTTTTTCCTCTTCTTCTTGTTCTAAGCTTTTTATAAGTTCATTTTTTAATTCATCTATACCCTTATTATTTTTTGCTGATAAGAATATTGCTTTATCAAATAT
This sequence comes from Paraclostridium bifermentans, assembly GCF_964259345.1. GTDB lineage: Bacteria > Bacillota > Clostridia > Peptostreptococcales > Peptostreptococcaceae > Paraclostridium > Paraclostridium bifermentans_B. The sequence goes on along the minus strand of NZ_CAXVJR010000002.1, from coordinate 299,321 downwards.
ACTTTTTATGTTATTTATATCCTCTTCACTTAATAAATCCACTTTATTTACAGCTACTATATGATTAACGTTATATTTGTTAACTTCTCTTTTCCATGATTTATAAGTATTTATATCAATGTTTTTACCATCAACTACATATATGGCAAAATCTAATCTTTTTAAGTATTCGTAACTTTTTTTAACTCTTACTTCTCCTAGTTCACTTTTATCCTCAAGGCCTGCTGTGTCTATTAAAAGAACTGGTCCAAAAGGTATAAGCTCCATAGCTTTTTGAACTGGATCGGTTGTTGTACCCTCTATACTCGATACTAGAGATATATCTTGACCTAAAATTTTATTCATTAGGGATGATTTTCCACTATTAGTATTTCCATATATTCCTATATGTTTTCTATTAGCATTTGGAGTAGTATTCATATTTGCCTCCTATAAATAAAAGTCTCTTTCTCCATTTTTCATTTTTTCCATACTTTCTTTAGTGCGTGACTTTATATCTTCTCTTTGAATATTTTCAACTTCTACATTTATTATTTCTTGAGCTTTATCGTATAGCTCTTTATCTCCATAATCTAATGTGAATTCAAGTAATGTCATAAGAGCATTTGGCTCACAAACATATTTAATATTTCCAGATTTAGCAAGTTGCATAAATCTATCTCCAGTTCTTCCTTTTCTATAACAAGCAGTACAATAACTTGGTATATATCCATCACTCAATAACTCTTTTAATATTTCTATTGGACTTCTTTCATCACTAGTTTTAAATTGTTTTTGTTCTTTACCCTCTTCTCTATCTTTGTACCCTCCAACACCAGTTGATGAACCTGCAGATATTTGACTTACTCCATATCTAAGTAATTCTTTTCTCATTGAAGGAGTTTCTCTTGTTGACAATATAAGTCCAGTAAATGGTACTGCAATTCTAAGTATTGCTACTATTTTTTTAAACATTTTATCATCTAATAAATGTGGATAATTTTCTAATGTAACCCCTGTTGCTGGTTGAAGTCTTGGTACCGATATAGTATGGAAACCTACTCCAAACTTTTCTTCTAAGTGAGCATTATGCATCATTAATCCTAATACTTCAAATCTAGGATCAGCTAATCCAAATAAAACGCCTGCTCCAACATCATCAATCCCTGCTTCCATAGCTCTATCAAAAGCAGTTAGGTGATAATTATAGTCTCCTTTTAATGATTTAGGGTGCATTTTTTCATATGTTGGTTTATGATATGTTTCTTGGAATAATATATAAGTTCCTATACCTTTTTCATGTAAAGCTTTATAATTTTCAACAGTTGTAGCAGCTATATTTACATTAACCCTTCTTATTTCTCCATTTGCATTTTGAGTTTTATATATAGTATCTAAACATTCTAGTACATAATCTATAGGTGCATTAACTGGATCTTCTCCAAGTTCTAAAGCTAATCTCTTATGTCCCATTTGTTCTAATATCTTAACTTCTTCTGCAACTTCATCCATTGTCAATCTTTTTCTGCAGAAGTTATTATCTCTTTTATATCCGCAGTATACACAATTGTTTACACAATAATCACTTACATAAAGTGGTGCAAATACAACTATTCTTTTTCCATATATATCTTTTTTTATTTCTCCTGCTAAAGAGTATATTTCTTTTAAATCAGCTTCCTCTTCAGCTTGTAAAAGTATCGCTATGTCCTTATATGATAATCCTTCTCTTTTTTTTGCTCTATCTAAAACTTCTTTTATTTCTTTATTTGTTGGATTTTTAGTTTCTTCTAAAATTTTGTATATTTCTTCATGATTTATAAACATAACTTAATCTCCTTTATTATTTCCTAAAGTCAGGATTATCCCCTCTACTTACTTCTACCTCAAATCCCGCTTCATTAATTTTTTGTTCTATCATAGTTCTATATTCTGCATCTTCATCTAATATGTATGCTTTATTATCATACAAAGAGTATTTTTTCCTAACAGACATAGGAGATAAATTAGGCATTATAACATTTCCTCCAGCTTTTAATCCTTCTTCCCTTCCTTTAGGGTCTATACTTGAAAGTGCTGTTGTAGCTGGTAGTAATACTTTAGGAAGTAGTAACCTAACTATAGCTAAACATATTACAGTTTTTTCTAAACTCCCATGTTCAAAATCTTTAAGTGGTGTGTCTTTATGAGGTATAAAAGGTCCTATTCCACACATTGCTGGTTCAAATTCTTTCACAAATCTTAAATCATTTACTAAGTCTTTATTAGTTTGATTTGGTATTCCTACCATAAATCCAGCACCTGATTGATAGCCTATTTCTTTTAAATTTTTTAAACAATTTCTTCTAACTTCAAAAGGCTCTCCTGGGTGAATGCTTTCGTATAAATTCTTGCTTGCACTTTCATGTCTTAATAAGTATCTATCAGCTCCTGCTTCATACATTTTCTTATAGGATTCGTAACTTCTCTCTCCTAAAGATAACGTTATTGCATTTTGTGGAAATTCTTTCTTTATAGCTTTTATTATTTCTACCATTTTATCATCCGTAAAATAAGAATCTTCTCCACCTTGAAGTACAAATGTCTTATACCCTAACTTATCACCTTTTCTTACACATTCTAAAATTTCCTCTAAGTTTAATCTGTATCTATCGGCATTTTTATTATGTCTTCTAAGTCCACAGTACAAACAATCTTTTTTACAAAAACTAGTAAGTTCTATAAGTCCTCTCATATAAACTTTATTTCCATAGTTTCTAATTCTAGTTTCATGAGCTTTCTTCATCAATAACGCTTTTGAGTTATCATCTATATTATCTAATAAATATAACAATTCTTCTTCAGTTGCATCATTTGTATTATATAATTTTTCTATAATTTCTCTGACATCCATATATTCACCTCGATTTTTATATTTATAAATTTGATATTTAAATATATACCCTAACTTCATAAGTTTTATTAAAATATATATTTAAATATCAGATTTATATATTAATATGTCTAAATTAATAATATTAGATAAAATTTTCTCTAATCCTTCATTTATATTTTTTTAACAATTTATTTTCAATTTTAAAACTCCTTAAAATTACAGTCACATATGATCAATATATGACTGCAATTTCAATGAGCTAATAATATCTATCCTATTTTGTTATCCTATATCACTTACATTGCTATCTTTATCTAAGCCTAGCATATTGTGTTTAGATTCAAAACTAGTATGTAAAAGTTCATGTGATAAATGAGATAGTGGTTCTTTGAAAAATTCTTTATATACATTTATTACATCTGGGTTTTCATAACTACATTTAACCTTTATATGTTTATCTTTATCGTATAATCCTTCTATACGTTTTAATCTCATCTCATTTGTTATTCTAGCCTTCATCTTTGGTTGTCCTGCTCCACCTATACAGCCACCTTTACAAGTCATAACTTCTACAAAGTCATACTCAACTTCACCTGCTTTTAATTTTTCTATTAAAGTTCTAGCATGTGCAGTGCCTTGGACAGCAGCTAGTCTTAAAGTTCTATCTCCTATTGTTACAGTAGCTTCTTTAACATCTTCTAGTCCTCTAACTGGTTTAAATTGTAAGAAGTCTTTATGTGGATTTTCATGAGTAAGTATATTGTATACAGTCCTAACCGCAGCTTCCATAACTCCACCACTATTACCAAATATTACACCAGCTCCACTACCAAGCCCTAACATATTATCAAACTTTGAACCTTCTAAAGCTTCAAAATCTATATTTTCTTCTCTTAACCATTTAGCAAGTTCCTTAGTTGTTAATATTATGTCATTATCCATCATACCTTCAACATTGTTAAACTTAGCTGAATCACTCATTTCAGGTCTTTTTATTTCATATTTTTTAGATGTGCATGGAGTTATAGTTACATTTACTATTTTAGTTGGATCTATATTTGCTTTTTGGGCAAAATAAGTTTTTATAACAGCACCTTGTATACCTATTGGACTTTTTGTTGTAGATAAGTTTGGTATTATTTCTGGATAGAAAGTTTCTGCAAACTTAACCCAAGATGGACAACAACTTGTAAATTGAGGAAGTTTTCCATTTCCATTTAACATACGGCTTACTAGTTCACTTCCTTCTTCCATTATGGTCATATCAGCCCCAAAAGTTACATCAAATACATAGTCTCCACCAAGTTCTCTTAAAGATTTAACCATTTTATCTTCAACATAAGAACCTTCTTCCATGTTAAATTCTTCACCAAGTGCCACGCGAACAGCTGGTGCAGTATTAAATATAACTATTTTATCAGGATTATTTATAGCTTCTTTAACTCTGTCTATATCTTCTACTTGAGTTATAGCTTTTTTAGGACAAGCTTGTACACATTGACCACAGTTTATGCATATTGCTACATCTCCAGTCTTCTCTAAATCAAAGTAATTAGCAACTCCTATTTCATTTTCACAAACTCTTTTGCATAAACCACATTTTATACATTTATCATAGTCTATTTGTATAGATGGGTTGTCTAGTTCTATTGGAACTACCTTTTCTGTAAATAAGTGTTTCATTGTCAATTGCTCCTTTATTGTGATTAAATTATAAAGTTAAAATTTAAAGCTCACTTTAATCGTAATTTAGACAATTAAATGCTTAATATGTTTATACCCAATAAAATAATTTTATACCAAATTTTAAAATTTAATTTTATAAAAATTTTATTTAACTTGAACTTCTATATCTATAAACCAATTGATATATCAACTATTACATGCATTAAATAAAAAATTTTCACATGTACTCCTAATATATTAATATACTTAAATTTATAATTTTTCTATATTTTTATGATAATCATATTTTCCTTAATAATAAAAATACCGTCTATTTCTAAAAATGTTAGAATAGACGGTACTCTATGTTTAAATAAGTAATTATTTATTTTCTTCTATTAATTTTTCTATATTAGATTTACATCTACCACCATGACAAAATCCAGTTGTAGCACCTGTTGCTTCTTTTACATCTTCTACTGTATTTGCTCCATTTTTTATAGCATTAACTATAGTTTCTTTCGTTATTCCTTTACATAAACATACTTTTTCTGACATGATAATCCTCCTAAAATTTTTCATTGTATTTGTCCTATTTATATTATACCCACTTATTTCATCCTTAAATATTTTTTATAATAAGTTTCATTTAAATAATGAACATATACACTTAAATTTTCATAATCTACTATTGTAACAAATTTTATAATAAGGGGAGATTTATAAATGGATTGTTTTAAAACTAAGGATGGTTATTCTATAGTTAGAGTTTTTCATGCATCTCCTGATGCACCCGCAGTAGATGTTTACGTTGATGATCAATTAGTGGCTGAAGATTTAACTTTTACAAGTATGACACCTTATTCTTATCTTGAAGAAGGTATGCATAACATAAAAGTTTATCCTGCTGGAAATGATACCGATGTTGTTTTAAGTAAAACGGTTGATGTTCCTGATGATAGAATTTTTACTATAGCTGCTGTTGGAAATTTAGATGCTATTGAGCTTTTAATAATAGAAGATGACATCGATGAGGTTCCATCTACAAAAGAAGCTACAGTTCGTGTAATTCACTTATCTCCTAATGCTCCTAGTGTTGATATACTAGCTAATTCAAATGTATTGTTTGAAGATATAGAGTTTAAAGAATCTAGTGACTATGTAAAAGTTCCAGCTGGTATGTATGATGTTGATATTACGTTAAATGATGGTGGAGATATTGTTTTATCAGGCAAATTAAACCTTAAGGCTAATAGGATATATACAGTTTATGCTATAGGGAATCCACCAGCATTAGGAATCGTTCAGTCTGTAGATGTAAATTCTTATATTTGTAGATAATAAAAAAGGGATAATATCCCTTTTTTATTTTTTTATTATTAAATTAATCAATTCTAATATTTTACTTCCTAAATATACATCTTTAGAGGATGCTATCGCTATATATTTTTTAAGTTTCTCCCACTTTAATTCCCTAGATATTTTTTCTTTATATATTATGTATATAGATTCTAAAATATTTATTGCTTCTTCTTTTTCGCTATATTCTAATTCCTTATTTATAGATATATCACTTTTCATATTTTCTATTATAGATTTTATATCAATATTTATATAAATATATTCATTTACTATTTCATCTCTTTTTTGTATCAACTTATCTTTTAAAATTTGTAAATCTTTTTTAGTATAATTCCACACTCTATTACTTTCTTTGCATGAAGCCTCTATATTATCCTTATATTTATCATTTAGCTCCTCTAAGGTTATTACTATCTCTAAGTAATCATTTATACTTAAAACCTCATTGCACCTTTTTATATCGGAATTTAGCATTATTAATAAATCATTCAAAGCTTTATCCTTCTTTCTTTAATTTATATTTTTTATATTATATCATTAAGATAGTATATATGTTTAATTTATATTAATATAATATTACATAATTATTTTAAAAGGGGGATTATATGAATAAATGTAAATTAGCTGTTATTCAAATGAATATTGTAGATGATAAAATTAAAAATTTAGAAACTTTAAGTAATTTTTTAAATAAAGTTGTAGAAGATAAAGTTGATATAGCCATTTTACCTGAGATGTTTTGCTGTCCTTATATAACTCATAAGTTTCCTTTGTACGCAGAGCACGAGGGTGATGCTACATTCACATATTTATCTAAACTTGCAAAGCTTCATAATATATACTTAGTAGCAGGCTCAATTCCGGAACTTGATGAAAACAATAAAGTATATAATACTTCTTATGTATTTGATAGATCCGGTAATATGATAGGCAAACATAGAAAAATTCATTTATTTGATATGAAAATAGGTGATAAAGTTATCCAAGAATCTAAGACAATTAGCGCTGGAGATAAAGTAACTACATTTGAAACTGAGTTTGGAAAGTTTGGATTATGTATATGTTATGATTTAAGATTCCCAGAAATTTTTAATATGATGGTAAATGAAGGTGCTAAAGCTATAATAGTTCCAGCTGCCTTTAATATGAAAACTGGGCCTGCTCATTGGGAATTATTATTTAAGTCTAGAGCCGTTGATAATCAAGTTTATACAATAGGTTGTGCACCTTCTAGAAATCTTGATGATAAATATGTATCTTACGGGAATTCTATAGTAGTTTCTCCTTGGGGTGATATTTTGAATAGATTAGATGGTAATGAAGGGTATTTTATTTGCGATATAGATTTTAATTATGTAGATAAAATAAGAGAAGAATTTCCTTTTATTAAACATAAAAAAGATAAGTTATATAAATAGATTTAAATAATGTTGTCTCAAAATATAAGTTAATTATAATATTTATAATAACTATTTATTTTGAGACAATCTTAATCAAATCTCTTAACTTTCTTTGTATTCAGCTCCAGCTCCTACTTTAGTAACCTGCACTGCTACCATTTCACTATCTCCATTTGTTATTTCATGCCACTCTCCAGCTTTAACAAATACACTACATCCTACACTTACATCAATAGTATTTTCTCCTACTCTCATTTTTCCATTTCCTTTTAAAAAGAAAAATATTTGTTCTCCATTTGGATGTCTATGCTCTTTTAATATTTGACCTGATTTAAAATAATAAACTTCTGAAGTCATATCTTGCCCTTCAAAAACTGGTATTTTAGGTACAACACTATCATTATATTTAACTAACTCTGAATCCAATAAGTTCTTCATATTTTCCATATAAATTTACTCCTTTATATATTATATAATCTTATATATATTTCCTTTTTTAGTGATATAATATTCAATAGATACTATTTATTAAATTATTATAGACATCTATTTATAATATAGATAAAATATTTAAGTGTTGTAATATATTTTATTGAATCTTTTTGGAGGAATTATGGAAAAATCACATACTATGCCCATATATCAAAAAATCGCTCTTGATATAGCAAATAATATATATAACGGTAGTATAGCTGAAGGAACTACACTTCGTGGTAGATCAGCACTTGCTGCTAAGTATAATGTATCACCTGAAACGATTAGACGTTCTGTTAAGTTACTTGAAGACATACAAGTTGTTCAAAGTGTAAAAGGAAGAGGAATAATAGTTTTATCTTCCGATAATGCTGAATCTTTTTTAAAAAAATATCAAAATATAACTAATATATCATCTTATAGGTCTGATTTATCATCTCTACTTAACAGTAGAGCTAAACTTGAGTCTCAAATACTAGAAACTATGAATAAAATAGTAGATTACTCTAGTAGATTATCTACTATTAACCCTCTAGTTCCTTTTGAGTTTAAAATAACATCTGATTGTAAGTTTATTGGTATGACAGCTGGTCAAACTAACTTTTGGCAAAATACTGGTGGTACTATAGTAGCAGTAAAGCGTAACGGAGAACTTATCCTTTCTCCAGGCCCTTATATTGAATTTATGGAAAATGATGTTTTAATGGTTATTGGTGATGCTAATATCCACACTTCTGTTCCAATGTTTTTATATAAAACAGAAGAATAACTTTAATTTTTTAGGAGTCGCTTAGGTATATATATTTATTTATATATACCCTCCGCTTAACTCCGTTATTAATATTTAGGCATAGTTAATAATTAAGGGGGCAATTTATTATGTATGAATATATATATGTTAAGTCTAAAGCAAGTTCTGTATTTAGAGTTTCAGATCATAGAGAGATTATAAACAAGTATAGTAAAGAAGGTTGGCGTTTTGTGAGTGCTATACCTAGTGATTTCGAATTAAACGGAAAAATAATTGAATTTGACTTGGTATTTGAAAAAGAAATTTATTAATAATGTTTGTTTTAATATAAAAGGGACTATCTAAAAATAGATAGCCCCTTTATTTTGTTGAATGATGTTTTAATATAAGTATTTGTTTTTATATTATTAATATACTTCTTTTTGTCTTGGTAGTATAGGTTTTTTGTATTTATTTTCAACTCTATACTCTTTTTCTGCTACTTTTGTTGTTACCTTAACTTTAACTCTTTCTTGTTCTGGTTCAAACTCTTGTCTTAATGCTTTCATTATAGATACTATACTTACTAACATTATGACTGCAAATGGAAACGCTGATACTATTGATACAGTTTGTAGTGTATCTAATCCACCTGATATTAGTAGCACTATAGCTAGTAAAGCTTGTATTATTCCCCATGTAATTTTTTTCTTGTTACTTGGATTTAAGTCTCCATTAGATGTAAACATTCCAAGTACATATGTTGCTGAGTCAGCTGATGATACGAAGAATGTGCAAAGTAGTATCATAGCTACTATAGATAATACATTACCAAATTGATAATTTCCAAATACCTTGAATAAAGCTGTTTCTGTTACCATAGTTGCATCTTTTGCAAAATCTAATCCTAAGTTCGTACCTAATGTTCCAAACACTGCAAACCATACTATACAAGCTAATGCTGGCGCTACAGTAACCCCTATTATAAATTCTCTTATTGTTCTACCTTTTGATATTCTAGCTATAAATATACCAACAAATGGTATCCAAGCTATCCACATTGCCCAGTAAAATACTCTCCACTCTGCTATCCAACTTCCTGTTGGGTCCATATATAAACTTTGAGATATAAATTGTTCTAAGTAAACTCCCATTCCATTTGATAAGTTAGTTATCATATCCATTGTAGGCCCTATTATTATAGCTCCTAATAATAATGAAATTGCCAATGTTAAATTTATATTAGATAGTAGTTTTATTCCTTTATCTAAACCACTAGTTGAGCTTTTGATGTATAGTATTGTTGCTATAGCTATTATTCCCATTTGTACATATATAGTATTTTTTATACCAAACATATACTCAAGTCCACCTGCTATTTGCATTGTTCCCATACCTAGAGATGTTGCTATTCCTGTTATAGTTGTAAATACTGCTAATATATCTATCGTTTTACCTATAGGTCCTCTTACTCCCTCTTCACCTAATATAGGTAAAAATATACTACTTATAAGTCCTGGGGCATCTTTTCTAAATTGGAAATATGCTAATGATAATCCCATTATTGCATATGCTGCCCATGGAGTTATTCCCCAGTGCATAAATGATTGTTGCATTGCAAAATTAATTGATTCTTGACTTCCTGGTGCTACACCTATAGGTGATACCATATGTTTCAGTGGCTCTGCCGCTCCAAAGAAAACTAATCCTATACCCATTCCAGCTCCAAATAACATTGAAAACCATGATAAGTTACTAAACTCCGGTCTATCTGTATCTTTACCAAGTCTTATATTTCCATATTTACTAAAAGCTAAGAATGCCGCAAATCCTACTAATGCAAGCATTACTATTAAATATACCCAATTAAAATTGCTTACTATTAAATTAAACCCCTTATTTGATGCTTCTCTAAACATATCTGGTGATATTAATCCAAATAACACCACCATACTGGTCAGTACTAATGATATTTTAAATACGATATTGTTATTATTATTCATATATTACCTCCTAATTTTTAATTCTAATTTTATTTATATGTAAGTAACAACTTAATTGTTACAACAAGTTTTTTCTACCAACAACTTTATTGTATCACAGGGTTGTTTCTTTTGCAAACTTACTTTCCTTATTTTCCCGCCTAAAACCGTGTTTATTTGTTAAGAAAAACATAAAAAAAGCCATCTTATTTACAAGATTTAAATATAGTTTAATCTAAGTCATATCAATGGATATAGCCTTCATCTATATTTCAATCTTATATTTTTAAGATAGCTTTTAAAATATTTTTTTATTTTTTATTATTCAATACTAAGTATTGATGTATATTTAGGATCATTATATAAGTGTTCAAAGTAACTATGTGCAGAAGTATATCCAATCCCATACTTTTGATGTTTTTCATCTACAACCTTATATTCATCAAGTGCACTTTTGACCTTAGCCCTCTCTTTTTCACTCTGAGCTAAATATATATCTTGTTTATCTTCATTTATATATTTTACATATGTAGGCTTAATAAAATACCTAGCATCTTCTACTTTATGTTCACCTTTTAGTCTCTTTAATACTTGCCCATTTTTTCTATGCATTATATGATCATCATATTTATAATGATGTGCTATATGAGTAACACTTTTTAAATTTTTTTCAAAACTTAGAATAGTTTGTTCCATTAAATCATAATGAGTTCCTGGTACTTTAGCTTTATCTGCAAGTATTATTATATTATTGGGTTTAACTCCTAATTTACTTAAGCACGCTTTAAATTCATTATTTCTAAGTTCTTTCTTCTTTTCTCTACTTATACCTTTAAACTTTGGGTTTCTCTTAAATACATTAACTCCAGATCCATCTGAAACTAATACAACATATACATTATCCGCTCCGCATTCATTTATTGCATCAACTATTGCAGTTCCTCCCCATAAAACTTCATCATCTTGATGTTGTGGGTAAAATACAACATTATCCTTAAATCTTTTATATATTATTTCCTCATTTTGAGAATATGCAAATTTGAACCCAAATCCAACTATTAAAATTAAAAATATGCTAATAAATCCCTTAGCTCTTATTTTCTTCATTTTATCACCGCCTAATATTTTGTCGAATAAGGTCGTTTTTCAAGATTTATATATTAGCATATTTTCTATTTAAATTGTAGTAATTAAGTATAATTGTCATATAATTGTTACATTTTAAATTATGCTGGATAATGTTTTTTATCTTCTTCCGTTAAATCAACCATTCTATTTTGTTTTTTTCTGCTTATTCTTCCCCACTGTCTTTTTCTTTTTCTATATCCCATAAACCCAGTTATTCTATACCAAGAGCATAATTGTCTGTATCCAAAACTTTCAAGTATTGCAAATAATATTAACTTTAATAAAGTTTTTATACTTAATATTTGCTTAAATATATAATTTTCAAGAATTATTGATGTAACAGATATTACTACACTATAAACTATATATACAAATAGAAATGTAAATAGAAACTCCATATTAAGTAATCCGCTAAAATATGAGATTAGTATCAACATTAATCCAAAAATATCTATAATACAAGAAAACATTTCATATATTACAAAGTATAAAAATGAAAACAATCCAACTAGTCCGTACTTAGGATTTAAAAATATATATTTATGATTTTTAAGACTAGTAATAAGCCCTATATGCCACCTTCTTCTTTGCCCACTTAAATCTCTTAGTTTTTCTGGTACTTGCGACCAACAAATAGCATTATGCTCATATTGTATTTTATAAGGTATTTTATTTTTTCTATAAAATGAATGTAACTTAACTACAAGATCCATATCTTCACCAACTGTATCAGTATCATATCCTCCTATATTTAATACAGCATTTTTTTGGAAAAGTCCAAATGCTCCAGATATGATTAAATTTCCATTAAAACTATTAAACCAAACCCTTGTAGTTAAAAATACTCTGTAGTACTCTATAGTTTGAAATATTGTAAGTATTTTTTTAGGAGACATAACCTTTACTACTTCACCTTTATCTAAAATAACCTGATTTGCAACTTTTATATTTCCTCCAACTGCAATTGTTGTATCATCTTCCATGAAAGGAATAACGATATTACTTATTGAATCTTTTTGAAGAATAGAATCTGCATCCAACGATGTAAAAAGCGGATATTTTGATATATTTATCCCCATATTTAATGCATCTGCTTTTCCTCCATTTTCCTTTTTCACTAAAGTTATACTTATATTATTTTTAGTTAAACCTTCGTATATGTATTCTTCATTTTTACACTTTACTATACGTCTTATAGGTCTTGGCACTTTTTTCAATTTAAAGTAATCTATTACCACTTCAGATGTGTTATCATCTGATCCATCATCTATAACTATCACTTCATACTCTGGGTAGTCTAAATACATTAATGACTTTATACAATCAATAACTGTAGCTTCTTCATTATAAGCTGGCACTAATATAGATACAGGCACATAATTTTCTTTACTTTTTAAAGATAATTCATTTAAGTATTCTTTTTTTCGCTTTTCTTCATCTAATTTTAAAACTGACACTATAGTAGATATAAAAAATATTAACGCATATATAAATATATAATATAAAAAAAACATATTTAAATAATCAACTACTAATCTTAACATTAATATGCAACCTCTATCTTTCCTGATTTTTCTAAATAATCTTCATATGATATTTTATCATTTTTAAACATAGCGTAAAAAAGTATATCTTTTGAGTACCTATCATCTTTAGCTAATACAGCTTCAATTAAATCACAATCTTCAAAACTTAGTATACTCTTAGCTGAATTATATCTTACATACCAGTTAGTATCACTTATACTATTTAACAGTTCCATTTTACTTTCATTGCAGTTATAATTTCCAAGTGCTGTTGAGCATACCGCTCTATATTCCCAATCTTTGCTATTTAAAAATTCTATTATCTTTTTCTTTGCCTTTTCATATTTTATTTTTGAAAAATATTTTATTATACTTATACTAGCTTCTTTATTAATATTTTCATTTAGATATTTTAATAATTCATCTTTTACAAACTCAGTTTTATTGTTTTTAAAATGCTCAATAACAACTTTTTGAGTATTTTCCCCAAAATCTCTTAAGTTATCAATCAAGAACTTATCTAGTAAAAACTTATTTCCTCCAAATTGATTTATTATGTCTGTAAAAATCTTGTTGTTTATATACTTATCATCTTTAGATATAGATTCAATAGCCATTTCAAAAGTTTTTATATTTCCTATTTTAGATATAGCTTCTAATGCTGCTACTTTTAAATATATGGACTTTGTATCTATACAATTTAATAAAAACTCACTTATTTCATAACTACTTAATCTATACTCTCCAAGTAATGTAGACATATATGTTTTTAATATATTATCTTTCCTCTTATATTTTCTTACATACATTATGACTATATCTTCAAAATTTTTCATATATAACGTAGTGTATTTTTGATTACTATGGTTCTTATTAAAGGTTTTTAATGTATCATTAAAAACCTTTATATAAACCGTTTTTTCTAATTTTTCTCGTATATATTCTATATCTATCTTAGATATCTCTTTATTATCTTTTATATATTCTAATTGTTTTAAAATATCTTTTTCAAATGAAGGTCTTATTTTCTCTAACTTTTTATTTGTTCTAGATTTAATCATATCTTTGACTATCATAAATATAATCGAACAAGATATTATGTACATAAAAAAACTTAATATTATATATATATTAGCTATATTTTGCATAATATTTCCCTCTTTATTTTTTACTTAACTCATCCTTAATTATATAATAAGATTGTTTTAACCTTTCCTTGTATTTTGGAAACATCCATTCATCTAAATTATAATTTTTGCTATCTAACCTATTTAAAGTTTTTTCACCTTCCTTTAAAGTTAATCCAACTTTTATATCATTAATCATTATTGGTTTAGTTTTAAATTCTTGGTAAAAGTCAGATTCTATTTGCTTTGTTGATGGATCCATAAAATTTAACAATCCCCATGGTATACGGACTTCTACATAATCCTTACCTATATAGTAATCTGCTACTGAATTGAAGTATTTACTATTTGGATTTGTATTCCCTTTTATTAATTTTCCAGTTTCATATGTTAATTTATCTTGCGTTTCCCCTAAAGCTTCAACATACATTTTAGGTCTAGTTTCTATGTATATAGGTGAAAAATAATCCATATCTGGTTTATGTTTTATTAAATCTGGTCTTTGTTCATATAAACTTTTATTTTCGTAAAAATTGAATCTATTATAGTATTCATGAACTGATACCATAGATTTATCATTATCATTTAATCTTATTATAAAATCTACAGGGTTATTAAATTCCAAATTGTATTGAGTACTTTTCATAGTTCCTGATTTAGGAGTTATATCTAAGTCAATATATATGTCATCCTTTTTTAAGTCTAAAGTATTTTGAGATTTTATCATAAAATATAAATACTTTTCATCACTTTTTACTGATAAGCTAAGATTATCATTTTTATTTACTATATCTTCTTCATTCCAGTCGTTTAAACTTTCATCTGGATATGGAGTAATTTTATACTTACCTGGTTCAAATGTCATGAGTCCAAAACTTTGACTATACGTTTGCGCATCGCTCCAGTAAGCTGATCTATCTAATATTTTACTTTTTTTTGTATTCCAAGCTGATGAATACCAACTATCTTGAAATTCAAATATAAAACATCCTGCTATCCCTGATGATTTTACAGCTTTATAAATATCAACTAAAGATTGACCCTGTTCTTTTTCAGTTATATATCCTTTATTTATATCTTTGTTAAAATCTCCTCCTGATCTACTTGATGGTATTCCTATTTCCCCTATTATCACCGGAACTTTATGATAACTCCTTATTTTTCCAAAATACTTTTCCATATTACCTTGGTACTCTTTTAATTCTGTATAAGATGGATAAATGTTATAACTAGCTACAATTCCAGTTTTTAACTTTCTTTTAGCTTTTATATCCTCTACATCTAAATAATCTTTTATATCCATATCATTAGATTCTTTATTATCATCCTTTAATACATTTTTATTAATTGGATTACTTGTACTACTAGCTATATGATATGATGATGATCCTATAAAAGCTATTATGCTTTGTTTTTTGTATTTATCAAATTCATAAGTTGCTAAATAATCACCCATCTTAGCCATATACGATTCAAAAGAAGATGCTTTATCTGATGTATATAAGTAATTTCCATCATAATTATGCTTTTCATTCATAATTTCACTGTATATTAAATCATGCTTAGCAAATTCTATTCCCATTGTATATCCTATTATATACTTAGACACATCAGTTTTATATTCTTTTAATATATCAGGCTTATTAAAATTGTAATGATTTCCATGTACTGAGTCTATAACAAGTTTTATATTTTCTTTAAATGCATTAGATGGCTTACTACTTTGTGGGTCTTGACCATTTTTTAGTAATGTTTCATCGAAATATATTCCTTGCATCAAATATATAGGTTCTTTTTTATTTTTATTAAATTTATATAGTGCATTGTAAAAATTTTCACTCATTAAATTTGATACTTTTATACAGTTAGCTCCCATGTCATAAATATAATTTATCCATCTTAGATAATCTTCTTCAGTTACTTTATTTTCACTTGGAAACACTCCTGGTTTAGTAGGATTTATATTAACTCCAACTATATTAAGCTTTTCCCATGCATTGTTTTTGACTATGTAAATGTCTTTATCTTTTGTTTTAGTAAAGTAGGTTTTATCTTTAGGGGCTGATTTATTTGTAATAATATTTCCTATCACATTTACACCGATTATAAATATAACTATACAAATAGCTAAAAACTTTTTCATTATATTTTCCTCCCCATTATTTTGCCCACTTACTAAGACTTTCTATATTTTGGTCCATCCATTTACCTCTATTTATTATAAAGTTTTTCATTAACTGTATTTCTTCATCATGAGAGTTAGCTTTACCTGATGTTGATTTTATTAAGTGTTTATGATTGCTCAAGAAGTCTTCATACTTAGTTTTATCATTTGAGTAATTTCCTGTAATATCTTCATTTTCTTCAAATACTTCCGCTTGGTTACATAAATTTATAGACCATTTTTCAAAGTTTCTACCAGTAGACTCTCCTAGTTTATTATTAGCTTTATCAATTTCCTCTATCAAATGATTATCACTTAAATATGTTTTTCTTAATTCTTTATATCTTTTTACTACTTTATCTGCAAACTTTTTATCTTCCATTAGTCTATCAAACCAAGGTCTTTGATTCATAAAGAAACCTTCATACTCAAATGGAATCCCTATATCTTCAGTATGATTCCCTAATGATTGGTTAAAGTCCCAAACTGGACCTGCTTTCATCTTTTCTTCATAATCTTTATAAAAATAGGTACTGTAAATCCCTGAATCAGTGTTCTTGAAAAATTCATTTATAATGTAAAAATCTACAAAGGAATCCACATCTATATATTTGTTGTAACCAATAATAGGATCATTAAATTTATCGGAATAAAGCATTCTTTCAAATTCGCTTATATATCTTTGAATATATTTATATTTACCTGGAGTTAAATCCTTTTTAGGATATTCTATATTAAGCCCATGATGATATATATATGTTTCTTTTCCATAACTTTTTACTTCTATATCATCTTTTTTCTGTCTATTTTTTGCAATTATAAAACTAGTATCATCTATATTTTCTAAAGTTTTTGTAATATCGACTCTGTCTTCTCCTCTATTTATTTTTTCAATCATCATGTATACGCCTTGATAGTCATCTTTTGTTATTTTTTTACTACTATCATCTACTATGAATACTTCACAAAACTTTACTTTTGGAGCATACCCCATTATTTCATTTGCTGTATTTAAAGCTACATAATTTCTCATAAGCGATTTGTCTGCAAATGGAGCATTTAAAATCCATTCAGAATCTTTAGGCATTCCTAATATACTTTCTTCTTTTTCTTTTCCTTTTTTAGATAAAAGTTTTATACTATATTGTTTTTTTGGATACTTACTAGTACTATTTCCCCTAATTTTAAAACTAGCGTTGCTAATAAGGTTAGGTTCATCACTTAGTTTATTAATTCCATCTTTGTTGTTATAAATTTGAATGTTTCCAGCAATTCGTTCATCTCTTTTTATTTTATTGCTATTTGTATTCATTACAACAATAGGAAGATTGTAATACTTATTTATAGATTCTTCATAATAATTAGTAAATTCTTTTTCCTTTGATTTTTTAATTTCTTTTTTTGCTAATTCTTTAATATTACTCAAATTTGATACTAATACCAAACTTAAAAATAAAAACATAAGTGCAACAAAACTTCTAAATATATCTTTTTTCATAGCTTATCACCTAACCTATAGTTTCTCCATTTTGTGCTACTATGTTTACAGTGCTTACGCCTTCTATATTATATAAATCACTTATTATGTTCTTATCTTCATTATTTTTAATCTTAATTTGATATATTATTTCCATATTATCTCCCACAGAGTTTTTAGCTCTTAATTGACTTCCTTTAAATGAACTAAATACACATCTCATAATTTCTTCTTCTCTTTCTCGAGGCCCACGTATAATAAGTATGTATCTATCTTCTTTTCCAAATCCACTAAAACTAAATATAGATAAAACTACAAATAAGAATAAGGACCCAATTATAGCTATCATGTAATTTGAACTACCTACACTAAGTCCAATTGCTATACCCCAAAATATATATCCAGTATCTCTTGGATCTTTTATAGCTGTTCTAAAACGAACTATAGATAATGCCCCAACCATTCCTAATGACAACGCTATATCACTACCTATAACTATCATAACCATAGTAGTCACTAGAGTTATCATAACTAATGATACATTAAATTTTCTATTGTACATAACACCGCTAAAAGTTATCTTGTATGTCCAAAATACTACCATTGATAACATTAAGGCTATAGCCATTATTTCTATTGCATCAAATGCAGTTACTGTTCCACTTTGTGATGTTAGATATTTGTATAATGTTTCTTTCATATCTTATCTCCCTTATAATATATAATTTTCGAAAAATCTTCTTGAACTACAATACTTACTAAGTGACCTATTTGTTGTATCAAGACCAGCTAAAGCTTGTGATATCCAGCAAAACAATTCTCCATCAAATTTAACTTCAAGTACTGCATTGTAATAATCAACTATTGGAGTCATTATTACATCATCACTAAACATATCAAAGTCAAATTCATTAGATTTTATATCACTATCTAATGTAACTCTTATGTTATTTTCATTGTGTATATAAGCTCTTCTATTGTAATCAACTAAAACTACTGGTCTATACTGTCCTAATGTCATTATGTTATATGCAGATTTAGCTGTATTGTTTTCATATTTTAGCAAAACACTATAATCTTTATTTATAAGTGCTATTGCATCTTCCTTGCTTATTGTAATAGTTTCTTTTATTTGGCTTATATTAATTTTTCTTTTTATTTCAAGTTTTACAGTGTTAGTTTTTGTATCGTATATCCTTAACCTAATTTTCTTCCTTACTTCTTCTCCATCTATTTTTTGAAAATAATCATCATTGTTTAAACTATCAAAGTATAAGCTCCTTATTTTATATCCATATTCTTTATTATTAGAATCTGGAGTTAATACTTTTTGGAAGAGTTCATTTACCTTATAATAATCTACCTCTCCTATAGGATATTTTAGTTCCCTCCTGTTTACAATCATCTATAACACCTTCTTTCCAAAA
Source organism: Paraclostridium bifermentans (assembly GCF_964259345.1). Lineage (GTDB taxonomy): Bacteria > Bacillota > Clostridia > Peptostreptococcales > Peptostreptococcaceae > Paraclostridium > Paraclostridium bifermentans_B. The sequence continues at coordinate 280,005 of NZ_CAXVJR010000002.1, read as the reverse complement.
CATACTCTAGATATATTCTAAATATATATTTTACCAAAAATTACACATTATTTGATATATATCACAAAAACTTTATATTATTATTTATAATTAAATGCAAATTAAAATAAACTTTTATTTTTAATATAAAAACTTGCTTAAGTCAAGTCATATGTATTTAAATCCCTTATTGAAAGCAATTCTTTTAAATATAAAAAAGGTATGTCATAAATCTTATTCTTTAGATTAAAAGACATGCCTTTTTTATATTTTAAATTTCTAATATTATGTTTTGTAAGTTATTTATTATATCAGTTGCATTTAAGGTATTTAAATGCTTTGATAGTTTATCACCTGTATATCCATGTACATAAGCAGCACAAACGGTAGCTTGCAGTGGTTTCATTCCTTGCCCAATAAAGGATGTTATAATTCCTGTTAAACAATCTCCCATACCACCACTTGCCATTTTATTACTTCCTGTTGGGTTTATATATGTGATTTCCCCGTTTGTTATTATAGTTTCATAGCCTTTTAAAAGAACTATTATATTATGTTTTTTAGCAAAGTTTTTAGCTACATCTATTCTATTTTCTTTTATATAGTCTATATCAAAACCTGTAAGTCTAGCCATTTCGCCTAGATGTGGAGTTATAACTATTTCTTTTTCAACATCTAATATCTCTTCCCATCTATTTTCTAATACATTAAGTCCGTCTGCATCTATTACTATAGGACAATTCGAGTTTTTAATTATGTAATTTAGTTTATTAAAAGTATTTTCATTATTTCCCATTCCACAACCAAAACCTATACTATCGCAACTTTTTAATAAACTTTCTAATCTGTCTTCATTATATCCACAAGTCATTGCTTCTGTTAATCTTAAACTAACTTTGTCTATTACGTCATTATCACTTACCAATGTAACTAACCCACTACCACTTTTAACAGCTGATTGTGTAGCTATAAAACTTGCTCCATAAAATCCTTTGCTTCCTGCTACTATCATTACTTTTCCATAATCACTTTTAAAACTGTGTATATCTTTTTCCATTAAATTATTTTTTATATAATCAATTCTAGTTATATATTCTTTATTATCATATTTATTTAATATTTCTTTAGGAATGCATATATTTTCAACAATCACATTTCCAATATATTTTTTAATATCATAATTTAAAAATCCTCTTTTATAAAACTCAAAACATATAGTTTTACATGCATTTATACATATACCTAAAATATATCCATTATCACAATCTATTCCTGATGGTACATCTATTGAAAATATACGTTTATTTTCATTCATAATTTCTATTACATCTTTATAAAATCCATTTATATCTCTTTTTAACCCTGTTCCAAATATAGCATCCACTACTACATCACTACTATTTACATCTATTTTTAGATTTTGTAATTCTTTTTTATAAGATTCTGTACATATTAAGTTAATATCTACTTTCATGTGTTTAAGGATGTTATAGTTTATGCTTGTACAATCAGTTAATTTTTCTAGATTTCCTACTATGTATATCTTTACGTCTTTTCCATTTGTAATAAGTTGTCTAGCTAGTCCTAGTCCATCTCCCCCGTTATTTCCAACTCCACATACTATAGTATATTTGTTATATTTATCTACTTCCATGTGTTTGAAAGCTTTTAATACTGCATTTTCCATCATTACTATAAGTGGTATACCTAATTCTTTCTCACATGCATTATCTACATATTTAGTTGTATTTGATGTTCCTATCCTCATTTTCAATCCCTCTTTTTATTAAAAATAAAAAAGCTATATCAAAACTTTACTAGTCTTATCTTGATACAGCTTTCTAAATATATTATAGTACTACTTTCTATTTTTTGTAAAATTTTTCTTTATCTAAGTATCTTTCAATTTTATAAGAATCAAAAGGTTTGTTTTTGTATAAAATAGCATCAGTTGGACATCTATGTATACATTTTTCACAACCTATACATCTATCATAGAACTCTATATTCTTATCATTCATCGATATATTCTTGGTTGGACATTCATGTTCACATATTTTACAATTTATACATTTACTTTTATCTAGTGAAAAATTTCTTTTAGCATATTTTTTAGCATATATTAAAAAGCTATCATAAACTAGTTTAAAACCAACTGTACTTTTTTTATATTTTATATCACTTCTATTATCATTTAAAAAGTCTTTAACTATATTATCAACTTTTATTGGAGAGTTACTTAATATATCAATAATTTCCTCATCAGTATTTTTATTAAAAAATTTATGATAATAATTATTTGGCATTTGTACTGAAGTATTTATTACCACATCTAAACCTTTCTTATGTAGTAACTTAGCTAAATAAATTCTTCCTGGTATATGCTTACCCCCTGCTAAAGTATGATAAACTATACACTTTTTAGAGCTATTCAAAATATTTTTAGATACCCAGTCTGTAAGTATTTTAGGTATCATCTCTGCATGAATAGGACCTCCAAATATATAAAAATCATAATCTTTTTCTAATTTATCTTTCTTTGCAATATCTATAAGTTCTATATTTATACCTTCTTCTTTAAATCTCTCTTTAAAAAGCTTAGCTACATGCTTTGTATTACCAGTTCCAGAGAAAAATATAGCTGCACCAGTTTTTAACATACTCTCACTTCCTTATAAATGTATTGATTACTATACTTATTTATATCATTATATCAAAGAAATTATCAATAGTTTTAATATCTTCTACTCCCTTCTTAAAAAGTTAATAGGATAGTACAAAATAAACTGTGAATAGAAAATACATAAGTTTTAACTATATATATTTTCTAAGCACACTGTTTATTTCGCATATCCTATTAACCAGTCCTACATCTCTAATTCAAGTTTAACTAAGTTTATCATACAAATATAAAATTTAATTATACTCATCATATTGTTTGTCAAATACTTTATAAATATTGGTGGTGAAATTAGTATAAGAGTTGATATTATACTTATTATAATCTCATACATATGTTTTCCTCCCAAATATATATTTATATAGTATATGATATTTTATATCACTTTATTAAATAGCTCTAAACATAAACTTTTGCCATGGTTTTATATAATCTAGTATAAATATTTCTTCTTCTCTTATTCTTCCTACTACATTAGTTTTTCCGCTATTTTTCATATCTTGAAGTGCTATTTGAAGTTCTCCCGCATAACTTCCATATTCACTACTTTCTATTACTACATCACCCCTTCTTATAATTTCAGGTGTGTTAAACACCTCAAATTTATGTCCTTTATATTTCACTCTAGATTGAGTTGATCTTATCATGTTGCTAGATACATCTCCTCTGTTGAAATGAAGTTCTTCTAACACTATATCCTTTTCAACTACTGGTATATTATCCACTAATTCAATATCAAAGTTTACTAAATCGGTTCTCATAGAACCTACTTTTTCTATCTCTTCATCTGATGGATAACAATTTGATATTATAATATCATCTATATTTCCTAAAGCTATTAAATGTTTCACTTGAACATCTAGTGGTAAATTTCTATGCATTTCAAGTGTTGGAAGTCCTTCTGTAACGGGCCATGGTCCAAATGTATTTTCATTTTGACTAGTCACAAATGCAGCTGTTTTTAATCCATATTTTTTAAATTTTTCTGTGCATTTCATAAAATGATCAATTTTTAATCCGCTGTATTTATGAGGATAAAAATTATGACATCCTATAATATTATCTTTTTTAGGTTGATAATCCATTATTGTATCTATGTACTTAGTATAATTACTCATGTTTATCTCTATTTTTAAATCATAAGGATTAAAACTCATTAAAGATTCTTCTAACCCTGTAAATCCCATATCTAATCTTATTCCGTAACTGTTAGCTTCTTTAAAGAAAGCCAAATCATCATAACTTATCCCTAATTCATCAAAAACCTTAGGACTAACATCTAATATTATTTCAAAACCTTTGTCATGAGCATATTCATTTATAACTTTAAATTTATTTAATATGTTCTCTCTAGTATCGTTTACAGATAGCAAACATGAAAATATACGGCTAAATCCATTTTTAGCTGCCTTATCTATATAAGTTAATACTTCATCTGCACTAGATTTATCTGTATATATTGATATCCCTAGTCTTCCCATAATAAACCACTCCTTTTGTTTGAATACTTATCAATCCTTATATACCCATTATTTTCCACATACTAAACTACTCTAAAAAATTTATTTTTATGAAAATCTAACTCTTCCTAAAAGTAACTATGATTAATAAAAAAATTGTGCCAAAATAGATAGATATTAAAATCTTAATATCTTACTGTGAGTAATCTCTATTTTGGCACAACCTGTTAAATTATGTTATCTAAATTTTTCACTTTAATTCTTATATTATCTATCTTTTAAATTAAATCTTCCTATAAGGTCTTTTAGCATTTGAGCTTGACTTGATAATTCTTCACTTGCAGCAGCACTTTCTTCAGCAGTTGCTGAGTTTGTTTGTACTACTACTGATATTTGATCAACCCCATTGTTTACTTGACTTATATGCTCAGCTTGTTCATTGCTTGCATCTGCTATATATTGTATAACTTCTGCTGAGCTTTTTGCTCCTTCAACCACCTCTTCAAGCGATTTTGCAGTTTCTGAAACAATTAGCGAGCCATGTTCTATAGCATGTAGTGATTTTTCAATTAACTGTTCTGTATCTTTTGCACTTTGTGCTGATTTTTCAGCAAGGTTTCTAACTTCATCTGCAACTACTGCAAACCCCTTACCAGCCTCTCCTGCACGAGCTGCTTCTACAGCTGCATTAAGAGCTAGTATATTAGTTTGGAATGCTATATCATCTATATTTTTTATTATATTTCCTATTTCATTTGATGTTTTGCTTATTTCGTCCATTGCTTTAATCATTTCTTGCATTTGTTTTTTTCCGTTGTCTGTTGCAATACTTGATTTTATAGATATTTCTTTTGCTTTTATTGCATTTTGAGCCGTTTGTTGAACTTGAGCTGATACTTCATTTATAGTTGCTGAAAGTTCTTGTACTGAACTTGCTTGTTCTGTTGCACCTTGTGAAAGCATTTGAGCTCCTTCCGATAATTGGCATGAACCTACTGCAACTTGTTCTCCTGCAACATTGATTTGTTCTAAAGTATCATTTAAACCTTCTATTATTTGATTTGTAGCTAATAACATAGGTTTAAAGTCATTTACAAATAAATTGTTTAACTCTTCACTATCCGTATCAATATTTAAATTTCCATCACTTACATTTGTTAATATATTTGTTAAAGCACTTATCATTGCTCTAATATCATTAACTATCTTTTCCGTAGCATGTGCAAGTAATCCTATTTCATCCTCAGAATCAATTTCTGGTACCTCTGATACTAGATCACCTTCAGCTAATTTTCTTAATCTTTCACTGCAATCTTTTAATGGATTAGCTATTTTATTAGCAAATTTTATCGCCATTATACTTGCTATAATAGCAAATGATATAGCTAATACTATTGTAATCATTATAGATTTATACATTTGACCTAAGAAGTCATTTTTATTTACCATTAATCCCATACCCCAGCCATCACTTTCTTGTACTGGTGCATATCCTAATACCCATTCTTGTCCTGTTAATCTTACATCAGTTGATCCTGTTTCTCCTGATAAAAGTTTTTTATCTAATTCTGCAAAAGGTATTAAGTCTGGATTTGATTGAGATTCTTTTATTACATTTTCTTTTCCTATATTTTTAGTATTTTTATCAGCTATTGTTGTTCCTTCTTTATCTAAAAGGTATGCATAACTGTTTTTGCTTACTTTTATATTATTTATAATTTCATTTAAAAAATCTTTGTCTGGATTAAACGTTACGATTCCAACTATATTGCTACCTTGTATACCATTTTCCCATATAGGTGCTGAAACAACTGTTGTATATTCTCCTGTTGTTTTACTTATAATAGGAGGGTTTATATATGATTCTCCTTGTATCGAAGCTTTAAAATATGCTCTCTCTGAATAATCTTTTCCAGTAAAAATAGATTTACCACTTATATCTATAATTTCACCTAAAGATACTCCATATAATTTTTCTTGTCCCTTTATAATATCTTGTTTCTCTTCTAAACTTATTTTAGGATCTGATATATCTTTTATTATTCCAGTTTGAATTGCAGCATTCTTTAAGTTTTTAATTTTTTGAGAAGCTATTTGACTGCATTGTTTAGTCGTTTCCATAGCAGCACTTAGCAATATTTCATTAGAAGATTTATAATTTAAGTAGCTTGCAATAGCGCCCAAGCATAAACTACTTATAACTATAAATCCAACTATCATTCCTATTAATTTTGTTTTTATACTTCTATCTTTTTTCTTAAATCCTATTTTAAATTTCATTAACACTTATCTCCCGTTATTTTTTAACAGCAGCCATTATTTCTCTCTAATTTATCTACATATATCCGTGTTAACAATTTTTCATACTAACATATCAGTAATTTCAATAATACTTACTAAACCTCCTTATCCAAAATATTTCAGCCGTTTTCATATTTATATATATTTTCCTATTTATGAATAATTTTACATACTATTTAGTATTATCGGTAATTTCTGAATAATCTAAAGTGTTTTGAAATTATTTTTGTCATTTTTTGTCATTTATTTAAATATAATTTAATATTTAAGCTTTAAAATATATAAAAAAGACTATACCAAAATCAGGATAAAACCTGTATTTCTGTATAGTCTTTTAATAATTAAGCTATATTACTAACTTTTAATAAATTTACTTTTATATCTTCTACTCTTCTATTTTCAACTTTAACAACTGTAAACTTAACATTTTCTAATTCAACCACTTCACCTTCACTAGGTATATCTCCTAGTACAGTCATTAGATATCCATTTAAAGTATCATAATCTCCATCTTCTATTTGAATATCAAATCTGTCATTAAAATCATTTACACTTAAATACCCTTTAACTATAAAATTACCTTCGTCTATTTGAATTATATCTTCTTCTCTGTCATATTCATCTTCAATATCACCCATTATCTCTTCTACTAAATCTTCCATAGTGACAATACCTGAAAAGCCACCATATTCGTCAAATAGTAAAGCCATATGATTTTTAGCTAATTTCATTTCATTAAATAGATCATTAGTTCTCTTATTTTCTGGAACAAAATAAGGTTTATGAAGAATTTTCTCTACGTTTATGTTGTCAAATCCAATTCTACTTGCTTCTGCTAATAAATCTTTTACATAAAGTATACCTATAATATTATCTATATCATCTTTATATACTGGTATTCTTGAATAATTAAATTCTAATATTTCATCTAATATATCTTTAAAATCATCATCTATATCTATTAGGAAAGCATTACTTCTTGAAGTCATTATTTCCTTGGCTAATCTATCATTAAATTCAAATACTTTACATAGCATATCTTTTTCATCATCTTCTATCAATCCATCTTCTTTAGACCTGAATATTAAAGCTTTTATTTCCTCCTCTGATACTGTTTCTTCTATATCAGCGTCATTATTTCCAGTTAGCTTTAATATAACAGCTGTAGATATTGAAAGTATTTTTATAAATGGCTTAGCTATTATAGATATAAAATATATTGGTTTTACAGAAAAAAGTGCTATACTTTCTGCTTTCTTAAGTGCTATTCGCTTTGGCACCAACTCTCCAAATACTAATGTAAAATATGAAAGTATTAATGTTACACTTATCATAGATATTTCTCCACTATAAGGAATATTTAGTGGCTTAAATATTTCTTCAACGTAAGTTGATATACCTGTCGCTGCTGATGCACTTGAGAAAAATCCTGCTAGTGTAATACCTATTTGTATAGTAGATAAGAAGTTACTAGGTTCTTTTATAAGTTTATCTAGCAAAATTGCTTTTTTATTACCTTCTTCACTTAAAGTTTTAACCTTATTCTTATTTACTGATACTATTGCCATTTCAGCAGATGCAAAAAAGGCATTTATAGCTGTTAGTATAGCTATTAGAATTAATTGGGAGAGTATACCCCCGGGGTCTGAATCTAAATTATTCATATGTTCCTCCTTAAATTTTTAAAATCTATATATATATATATATATTCAAAGAGCGTAGATTTATCTACACTCTTTTATATAATTATTTAATTATTTTTTATTTATAAATTTGCTAGCTTCCATTAATCCTGTTGAAACTAAAGCTAATCCAAAACAAGTAAGAAGCGCTGTTAAATTAAATGTAGCTGGCATTGTAAATACTTCTCTCATAAATGGAAGTAATGTTAATGAGAACATTCCTAAACATACAACTACTGCACCTAATACATACTTATTACTCTTAAATCCTAGTTCAAATATCGTTTGTGAGTTTGATCTTGCAGCAAAAGTTTGAAGTATTCTAGATAATGTAAGTGTTGCAAACGCCATTGCTACCCCAAGTTCTGCTGAATGCTTCATACCTATTAATTGAGCAGCTATTGTAACTAATCCTATTATAAATCCTCTAGTTATAACAAATCTTATAGCATCCTTTGAAAATATTCCTTCATCTTTGTTTCTTGGAGGATTATTCATAACACCTTTTTCAGGCTTTTCAAGTCCAAGTGCTATTGCTGGTAATGAGTCTGTTACTAAGTTTATAAATAGTAATTGTATAGTTGTAAATGGATTTGGTAAACTTGCAAATACTGCAAATAATATAGCTATTATTCCTCCTAAATTTCCAGAGAATAAATACATTATAGACTTTTTAATATTTGTGTAAACTGTTCTACCTACTTCTACTGCTTTTACTATAGTAGCAAAGTTATCATCTACTAAAACCATATCAGATGCATCTTTTGCAACTTCTGTACCACTACCCATACCTATACCGATATCTGCTTGTTTTAATGCTGGTGCATCATTAACACCATCACCTGTCATAGCACAAACTTTACCTTTTCTTTGCCAAGCTTTTACTATTCTTATTTTATTTTCTGGAGAAACTCTTGCGTATACTGATATGTGCTCTAGTTTTTCATCTAATTCTTTGTCACTTAAAGCATCTAATTCACTACCAGTAAGTGCTAAATCTCCATCTTCAAATATACCTATATCTAATGCTATTGCTTTTGCTGTTGTCTTATGATCTCCTGTTATCATAACAGTTTTTATACCAGATTTCCTTGCATTTTCAACTGCTTCATAAACCTCTTCTCTTGGTGGGTCTATCATTGCAGTAAGTCCAATTAATGTTAAATCTTTTTCATCATCTATACTTGGAATAAAGTTTTCATCATTTACACGCTTAGTAGCAAATGCTAAAACTCTTAGAGCTTTATTAGAAAATTCTTCATTCATTTTTTTGTATTCATTTATTATTTCATTATTTACTTTAACTACTTCATCTCCAACTAATGCATATTTACATCTACTAAACACTATATCCGGTGCTCCTTTAGTAAACATAACTGCTTCGTCTTCTATTTTGTTGACTGTTGACATAAGTTTTCTATCACTATCAAATGGTAATTCACTCAGTCTTTCATTTATTTCTCTTATTTCTTGATAATCAAATCCAACTTTATTAGCATAATTCATAAGTGCTATTTCTGTTGGGTCTCCTATTTCTACACCTTCGCTTGTTACATCAGAGTCATTACAAAGTGAACATCCTAATACTAGATAGCTTTCTTGTAATGATATTTCTTTTGTTGGTGCTAACTCTAAATAATCTTCTTCTACTAAAGCTTTTTGTGGGTTATATACATAAGTATCTACAACTGTCATTTTATTTTGAGTTAATGTTCCAGTTTTATCTGTACATATAACGCTTGTAGAACCTAGTGTTTCAACTGCTGGTAACTTTCTTACTATAGCTTGTTTTTTAGCCATAGAGTTTGTTCCAACTGCAAGTACTATTGTAACTATAGAAGATAGAGCTTCTGGTATAGCTGCAACTGCTATAGCTACTGCAAACATAAATGAGTTTACTACATCTCCACCTCTTAATACTTCTATACCAAATATTAATGCTGCTAATGCTACTATCCATACACCAAGTTTCTTACTAAATTCATCTAATTTAACTTGAAGTGGTGTTTGTTTATTTTCTGCATTTTCAAGTAAATCTGCAATTTTACCCATTTCAGTATCCATAGAAGTTTTTGTAACTACATATAATCCTCTTCCATAAACTACCATAGAACCACTAAAGACCATATTCTTTTGATCTCCTAATGCTACCTCTTCATTTATTAAATCTTCATGTTTTAGAACAGGTTCTGCTTCTCCAGTAAGCATCCCCTCTACTACTTTTAAGTTTTGGGATTCTATTACTCTACCGTCTGCTGGTACATAATCCCCAGCCTCTAATATTACTATATCTCCAGGAACTATATCTCTTGAAGGAACTGTAACTTTTATTCCGTCTCTTATAATTTTTGCATTAGGAACTGATAGTTTTTTAAGACTCTCCAAAGATCCTTCTGCTTTTTTAGTTTGAACTACTGATAATACAGAGTTTAGTGCTATAACTGCAAATATTATTAAACTTTCTGTACCTTCTCCTAAGAACACCTGAACTAATGCTGCTATTAATAATATAATTACTAGTGGATCTTTAAACGTTTCTAAAAATAATTTCCATGTTGGTATTTTTACCTTTTCCTTAAGTTCATTGTATCCATGTGTTGTTAGTAAATTTTTTGCTGTGTCTGAACTTAAACCCTCTAAACTAGATTTTAATTGGTTTAATGTTTCATCGATACTTTTTTTATAAAACATACTTACCTCCGAATAGTTTATTTAAATAAAACACTCGCTTTGATCTTTTAGTCATTTATTAAAAGTCTCTAAGACGTAAAAAAGACCGTCAAGCAAACTTTATGGTCAGTAAAGTTTACTTGAAGGTCTCGCTAACAAGGTTTTATCTCGCTAATCAACCGGGATACCGAGATTAGGAATCCGAAATTGACGATTGATTATCGCTAATGCGAAAGCTACTCCCCTTCAAGGAGTACTCTTTATTTATACTTATATTATATTACTCCTATATTTTTTTGCAACATATTTTAAAGCATTTAACATACTCTTAACATAAAACGCTTTCAATTTTTAAGTTTAATATATTAAGAAAAACTACACATACTAATGATAAATTCTTAAAAGGAAGGTTATTTTATGAGTACTAAAAATTTGAAAAGATTTAAGTGGTTACTTTATTTAATATATATTTTTTCAGTAGTCTATTTTTTGTTTAAAGGAGATAATACAAAAGCTTTAATAAGTTTTATATCATTAGCTATAACTTATGTTATATGCAAATTTTATTTTAAAAACTTTAATGTAATAGATACTCCTTTGTATATAATAGGAAACTTATTCATAGTAGCATCATTTTTAGTAGGGTCATGTTATGGAATGTATGATATTTTTAAACCTTATGATAGTGTTTTGCATTTTATAAGTGGTTTTATAACTGTTAAGATATGCTGGAATATCCTAAAATATATTTTTGTAACGCCTCCTAGAAACTCACTTGATAGGTTATTATTTTTTATAGTAATATTTTTCTTTAGTTTAGGAGTGTCAGGTGTATGTGAAATAGCAGAGTATTTACTTGATCAGTTTTTAAATATGACTACACAGTCTGGTGGGCTTAAGGATACTATGCAAGATATGATGTATGCAATGAGTGCTGCATTTTTAATGATTGTTTATTATGTAAAAAAGTATAATCCTAAAAGTAAGTAATACATTCAAATAATTTTCTATAATAAAAGTCCTTAAATTTCTAAGGACTTTACTTTTGTTTTTAATGTATTTAATTAAAGTTTCGTTTAGGCATTAAAAATATTAGTGCTATGTACAAAAATATACTTATACCATCTATTAGTGCAAATATTACAAATACTACTCTAAGTGTTGTTGAATTGAATCCAAAAAACTCAGAAATGCCTCCACATACTCCTGCTATTTTAGCATCTGTTTCAGAAAAATACATCTTATCTTTCATATATCATCCCCCTAGTTTAATACAATTAGTTAGTTAGTTAGTTAGTTAGTTATACATATCATATATTTTTTCTAAATCTTCTTTGTTTTTAACCCATCTTTCTTCAATATATCCACATTCACAGCATACACGCCTACATGTTGGTATCATTTTAAATTTACCAATATATATCTGGTAAATTCCAGCTTTATCTTCGATTTCTACAACTTTATTAGAATTACATTTAGGACAAATTCTATTTTCTTTCATTTTGTTGCTCCTAACACCCTAATTTACATCCCTCAAATAATTCTACTGCCTTTATAAACATCTCTTTAGGACTAATTTCAGGATTTTCATTTTTTAAACTTTTATAAAAATCAATATATTCATTAAATCTATCAAAACATCCGCACCCACCACATACTAATTGGTTGTAATATTCAGCTATAGCTTCAAAATATTTATAATAGAATAATATGTTAGAATCATTAAAAATTCCTAAGTCAAGTAATATATCCTTAAATATATAAATTCCAAACTCATGACTAATAAGTTTAGACATTGCTACATTATCATTTATTGTTCCTAAAATATTTTTATTATGAGATATGTTTATTGCTTGAGGTCCATTATCTATAGAATTACATATAACAGCGTAGAAATTATCGTACTTGTATTTATAACCCAATTCTTTTTCCCATATATCAGTATAGTTATGTTTTGAAAATATCTTATTTAACTCATTTATATTAAAACTAATTTCTTTCTCAGAATGATTCCATACTTTTTCAACGTATATATTATAGTTGTTAATCATAACTTCAGATATTTCTATTATTTCTTTTTCAAGATGTATAAAAGAATTGTAAAACTCAATATGAGATTTTTTATTTATATCTAAGCTTTCACATGAGAATATTTCATTATATAGTTCTGTATAGTTTGATTCATGCCTTTTTAGATTCTTATTTTTAAATAAATCATTTAACCCTTTATAATAATCTATTAATTTATCTTCATTAAGAGAAGCTGGAATACAAACACAAATACTATATAATTTTCCGCAGTGTTCTCCTCCACATACAGTTATATATTTTTCATTTTTCTTTAATATATCTAAGTCATACTTAGAGTGAATTTTTTTGTATTTATTTCCATAATCGTTATTGTATCCACATTTAGCTACAGATAACATATGAAATACATAATTGGCTACTTTGCTAGATATGGCTATTATTGAACTCATAAACCAATCCCCTTTATTTAATTATTCTCTATATAATCTTCTGAAAGTATAGCATACATAGAATAATCACAAATTCCTTGATTATTTATATCTGCTTTTCTCATAGTTCCTTCATACTTCATACCACATTTTAGCATTACTTTTCCTGAGTTTTCATTAATTGGGTCATGTCTTGATTCTATACGATTTGCTTTTACTTCTGTTATAAAAAATTTGATTAAAGCTTCTAGTGCTTCTGACGTAATTCCTTTGTTCCACCACTTTTTTCCTATACAATATCCCACATGAACCATCCCTATTGCTTCATCTTGACGTACAATGCTTATGCATCCTATAGGTTCATCTTTATTTTCCTTTACTACTATAGCCCATTGATAGAAATTTTCATTGTCATATCCTTCTATCCATTCATTTATGACACTTTCCGCTATCGCAATATCATCAATAGGTCCCCAAGTCAGAAATTTCGTAACCTCTTCATCACTTGCCCAGTTTCTATACATAGCATCTGCATCTGATAATTTGAATTTCCTCAAGATTAAATTTTCAGTTTCTATACGTATCGTTCCTTTATGATTCATATATTTCTCCCCCTTTTTACTATGAATTAATCTTATTTTTTAAAACTGATACTATATATGGAGATTTAAATTCTTTTGCTAATATATCCATATATACCTCATCATATTTTTCTCCTCCAATGATTTTACATTCTCTTAAATTTCCAACTACTCTAAACCCTACTTTTTCATAACACTTTAATGCCTGTGTGTTAAATGAGTATGTCAACTTCGCCAGCACGGTTAACATAATCTAAATTTGGAAAACCAACATTACCTATAACTTGGTCTGTATCTTTAAGAATAATAGCAAAATTAAATGGTGCTTTCGATAATCTCTCTAAAACACTTTTTTCAGTTTCTTCATCAATTAACATACTTGCAAAAGTCATACCTATAGCAACATCCATATCATTTATCCACTCTGTATATTTAAGATAATCATTTTTATCAATTGGCGATAAATATACTTTTTCTCCAATAAGTTTTTTAAAATACATATTCAACCTCCTTTATTTTATATAATCTTCTTTTGATAGCTCAAGTACACAAATCCCATTCTCAACACATATTTCTTTAAACCCAGCTTTCTTATGCCCCTTTATTGCAAATACCCTATCTACAGGAATATCATTTCTCAGCTTATCTACTCCTAAATCCATAAATGCTTTCTCTGAAAGTAAAGTTAATCCTTTCTTACAATACCCCTTGCCTCTATGTTTATTCTCAATAACTATTCCAATACAATGAGCATTATTACTACTTTCATAACGAAAACTCACTTCTCCAACAAAAGCTCCCCCAATTTCATCTTTTATATATGCATAAAACTTGTCTGGTCCTTTATTAATCCATCTATGATACCATTCATCCCAGTATTCACTTCTAAAATCTATACATCCTGTTTCATTATTGTAGTTTTCCATTTCAAGTTCATAACCTTTGTTATAAGACATAGTATCACTTTGTGATAATAAGTTTTGTCTATAATCAAGTTCTTCAAATAAAGGTACATGTAAATTCAAATCTCTATTCATAAATTCCCCCCTAATTCAATTTTCATTTCTCCCAAATAGCGTTAATTAATATCAATTTTCATAATAAAATACTCACTCGACTTATCATCTTCAATTCGTATAAGTTTATCGTAGTATTTAAATCCTGATTTTTCATAAGTTCTTATAGCCCTCTTATTCCAGTTGATTACCTTTAAAAACACTTCATTCTTGTTATACTTTTTAAGTTCTATAATTTCATTTATGCATTTGTCCACAAATTTTTTTCCTATTCCTTTTCCACATAGATCAGGTTTCAAAGACCATCCTATCCACATATTTTCATTAATTATTTGACATGAAACATATGCAATTACACTCCCATCTCCTTCTAAAACAAATTGCTCTACACCCCAAGAACAACTATTTTTCAAGTATTCATTTAAGTCTAAATTATATATGTCATATGGTTTTTCATACTTCCAAGAACATATGAACTTTAATGATTCTTCTGTTAAACTCTTAAGTCTATATTTATCAAAATCTATACTTACCCCCTCCTTAAAATAGCATTGTCTATTTATTCAACAGCATTATTTTCATAATCAGCTTTTAATAATTCTACTATCTCATCCGATACCCTTTTAAATCCTAGGTTATTAAAAAGTTTTTCTGCTGATTTTCTTTCTTTGGGGAAGTTATCAAATACTTTTTCTGCATTTAACTCATTAAACGCAACTTCTAATAATAGCTCTAATGCTTCTTTACTATAACCATAGCCTCTATATTTATACTCAATTACAATGCTAATACAATATCCTTTTTCATTGTCATCATAATAAAGTGCAACATCTCCTACAGGAATATTTTCATCTAATCGAATAATATATGCGTAATATCTTTTATCATCATTATTAACCCATTTTAAAAACCATTCTTCCCACTTACTTTCATTAAACTCAATACATCCAGTTTCAGTATTATATCCATCAAATTCATCACAACCCTTGTTGTAACTCATAGTGCTTTTATCATTTAAAATAAACTTTCTATATGACAATTCTTCAACTAATGGAACTTTTAATATAACTTTATTTGACTTATTAATATTAATTCCTCCTAAAATATAAGATTCCTAGACTAATCTCCTACAAACTGATTTATTTCACTTATAAATTCTTTTGTTTTTTCTATAAAAGGATAATGTCCTGAGTTATATATAGTTTTAACTGTACAGTTCATTATTCTATTTTTTATATATTCACTCGACTCAATTGGTATAAAGTCATACTCAGTATTTAAGATTAAAGTAGGTATCATTATATCATCTATTTTATAATTACTTATTTGATTTAAATATTGATTTAGTATTCGATTGTTTATAAACTGAAAATTATTCATAAACTCTTTTGTTATAGTCACATTTTCAAATAAATTGCATACTAGCCTTTCATCAAAGAAACTAGCTTTATTAAGCAACATCAAATATTTTTTTAATGATTCACTATCATAATTTTTAAATTCTAAGCTATTTGATATTTCATTTAATTGTTCACTATATTGAGATGTGTTTTCTATTATGTTATTATTCATTTTTTTAAAGTTGTCTAAGTCCATAGGTGTGGCATTTGACAATATTAGCTTATCAACATTTTGAGGAAACTTTTTAGCATAGTCTAGCGCAAAGAAAGTCCCCATTGAGTGTCCTAGTAATACCATCTTTTCAATACTTAATTTTTTTCTTAAAGTTTCAATATCTTGTGTAAATTGACTTATATTTATATGTTCATCATTAACTAAATATGAAGATAATCCATTCCCTCTTTGGTCAAAAAAGATTAATTTATTGTTTGATTTTTCTAAATCAAGTAAATAAGGTATGAAATAATCATGCGTTAAACCTGGTCCTCCGTGAATAAATAAAATAGGCTTTCCTTCTCCTACTACTCTATAAAAAATCTTGCCATAATCATCTACTATATATCCGTCCATAATACCTCCATTTAAACTAATATTCGTTTAATTTTTTATAAAACTTGTATCAATCTTTAATAAATATAATATGATTAAAGAACGATATATTCTTGTATTCCTCTATTTCACAAACTTTTTTCTCAACTTCAAACATTTTCTCTTGCCAACTTTTCTCTGATTTAATTTCATTATTTTGCTGTAGTCCCCAAAATGTCCTTACTCCATAAGTTTTATCTATCTTAAGATTAATTTCCCATTTTAAAATTTCATCATTATAGTAATAATTTACCTTGCCAAAATTCATAACTTCAATATCTCCACCATCTAATAACGATAAAGCTTCATCTACATTATTTTCAAATATAACTTTTTGCATTATCCTTCCAGTATGATTATGTTTTACAATTGAAAGCTTCCCATTTTTTTTAAGTACTCTAACAAGTTGCCTAACTATATCCTCTCGTTCATTTGCATACTCTAAAACATTATGACAAATAACTAAATCAAATTTTTCACCTTCTAGTTCCTTTAGTTTTTCGATATCTCCAACTATTTGAGTATAGTCATTTTCTTGCTCTCTCATATTTACCATCGCTTCATTTGGTTCAATAGCTATAACTTCATTTTCTTTAGCTAAATAATTTGACGTTATTCCAAACCCACTTCCAAAATCTAAAATTTTCATACCTTTAGCCCAAGACAACTGCTTCCAAACCATCTTATAAAATAAAACTCCCCAAGGCTTTTTTATATTATCTAAATAATTCTTCAAATCTTCACTCATAACTCTCACTCCTTAATAAATAAATAAAAAATCCTAAAACATAACTTACTCTTATGCTTTAGGATTAGTATCTTTAATCAAATATTGCTTCAAAATCTTCTTTGTGATATGCATCAAAACACATATTAATTTGTTCTTTAGTATTCCTAGCTTCTGATAAACTAGGTAACTTATCTAATTCAAAAAACTGGCTTGCTTCCGTTTCCGTATTTTCCTCAAAATCTCCATCAACAAAATCACACAGTACAAATATCTTATAAATACTTTGTATTGAAACTGGTTTATTGTGTTTATTTCGATCTAATACTGCAACTAATTTTTTTGGAATTATATCAGCACCTGCTTCTTCCTTAGCTTCTTTAATTATATTTTCTGATACAGACAAATTAACATCTGCCCAACCACCAGGCATACTCCACAACCCATCGTTACTTTCTTTTACTAATAAAATCTTATTATCTTTTATTACAGCCCCTCTTACATCAACCTTAGGAGTTAAATATCCAACTTCGCTATCAAATAAATTCCTAACCTTCTCAACCTCAACATCTGTATACTCACTTATTATCTCTTGAGATAAATCTTTTAACTGATTAAACCTATCTAAATCATACTTATCCTTTGAATAAGCTAACCCAGCCTGAGCTATAGACTGCATCTCACTAGCCCACTTTATCCACTTTGACTGCATAGTAAATCCCCCTAGTCAGTAAATTATTAAGTTAATTATATCAGAATATCAAAAGGAACGCTTTTTAAGTTAAAAAAAGAATGTCTTTGGATTTTAGCGCGGAGCCAACCGAAGACATTCTATATCTACATTTATTCGTTTATAGGTTTTTTAAGTACTGCTAAAAGCACCATTCCAACAACAGACCCTGTAGCAATCGCTGCTAAGTATCCTAAAGGATTTCCAACAACTGGTACAACGAATATTCCACCATGTGGTGCTCTAAGAGTTGCATTAAACATCATACTTAAAGCTCCTGCAGTTGCAGAACCTACAACACAAGCTGGTATAACTTTTAGCGGATCTGCCGCTGCAAAAGGTATCGCACCTTCTGTTATAAATGATAATCCCATAACATAATTAACCTTACCTGATTCTTGTTGTTCTTTAGTGAATCTATTTTTAAAGAAAGTAGTAGCAAGTGCTATAGCTAAAGGAGGTACCATACCACCAGCCATAACTGCTGCCATTATCTCATATTGTCCTGAATCTAGTGCAGCAACACCAAACACATAAGCTGCCTTATTTATAGGTCCACCCATGTCTATTGCCATCATTCCACCTAATACTAAACCAAGTATTAGCTTAGAACTTGTACCAAGTCCATTTAAGAAATTAGTTATTCCTGCATTTAAAGCTGCTACTGGAGGTATTACTACAAATGTCATTATAATACCCATTAAAAGTGTTCCGAATAAAGGATATAATAAAACTGGTTTTATACCATCTAATGAATCTGGTAATACACTAAATACTTTCTTAAGTCCTACTACTAAATATCCTGCTATAAAACCGGCAAGTAATGCACCTAAGAAACCTGAACCACCAGCATTTGCCATGGCTCCTCCAACAAAACCTACTACTAAAGCTGGTCTATCAGCTATACTATATGCAATATATCCCGCTAGTACTGGTAACATAAATCCAAAAGCAGTATCTCCTATAGATTTAAAGAATGCTGCTAAAGGAGTATTAGATCCAAAGTGAGCTGGGTCTATAGCGTAATCGTCAAGTAGGAAGGCTAATGCTATTAATATACCTCCACTTACAACGAATGGTAGCATGTTTGATACCCCGTTCATTAAGTGTTTATATACTTTTCTAAAAGCAGTTTCATCACTTTCTTCTTCTTTAGTTTCTATATTTCCACTATGATTGTATATTGGAGCATCTCCATTTTGAGCTTTAGTTATTAACTCTTCTGCCTTGTGTATTCCGTTTGCAACCTTAGTTATTATGACTTTCTTTCCGTCAAATCTAGCCATATCAACTTTTTTATCAGCTGCTACTATTATTGCAGTTGCATTTTCTATTTCTTCTTTAGTTAATATATTCTTAGCACCAGATGAACCATTAGTTTCTACCTTTATACTAACTCCCATCTTATCGGCTTGTTTATTTAAACTTTCTGCTGCCATAAACGTATGTGCAATTCCTGTTGGACAAGCTGTAACTGCTAATACTTTAGGATATTTAGAATCTGAAGTTTCTTTAATTTCTACAACTTCTTCCTTTTCTTCTTCAGGAAACTTTTCTCTTTCCTTATAATCTATTAAGTTTAAAAACTCATCTTCATTCTTAGCATTCATTAACTTATTTCTAAATTCTTCATCCATAAGTATTGTAGATAATCTTGATAGTACTTCTAAGTGAGTATTATTAGCACCTTCTGGAGCTGCTATCATAAAGAATAAATGCGATAGACTTCCATCAAATGATTCATAATCTACACCTTTTGTAGAAACTGCAGCTCCTAAGCATGCATTTTTAACTGCTTTAGTTTTAGCATGAGGTATAGCTATACCTTCTCCTATTCCTGTTGTACTTTGATTTTCACGAGCTATTATAGCTTCTTTATATTCTAATCTGTCATTTAAATTTCCACTGTTATTTACTAAATCTACTAACTTATCTATTGCATCACTTTTATCTTTTGCTCTTAAGTTAAGATCTATTGATTTTTTATCTATTAAATCTACGATTCTCATAAGTATTATCTCCCTTCTATTTTTATTTCATCTATTAAAGTGTATATATATTCTTTAGTTGCTAAATCATTAGAAAAAGCTGTTGCTCCTCCACTAGCGGCCCCTAGCTTTAGTGCTTCTTCATAGCTATTAGAGTTTAAGTATCCTGCTATAAATCCTGCTACCATAGAATCTCCTGCACCTACTGAGTTTTTAACTTGTCCTTTAGCTACATTGCTTAAAAGAACTTTATCGTCTTCTGTTATTAGCAATGCTCCGTCTTTTCCTCTAGATACTAATACATTTTTAGCACCCATTTCTTTTAACTTTCTAGCGTAAGTTATTATATCCTCCGTAGTTTCTAACTTAACACCAAATAACTCTTCTAATTCATGGTTGTTTGGTTTTATTAAAAATGGTTTATGCTTTAAAACATTCATTAATAAATCTTTGGTTGCATCTACTACTATTTTTATATTTTTATTTTCTAACCTTTTCATTATGTTTTCATAAAGGTCAGAGTTTAAAGTGTTTGGTATACTACCTGCCAAAACTAATATATCGTTTTCTTTAAGGCTATCAAGTTTCTCGTATAGCTTATTTAAACTTTCTTCATCTATACTTGGCCCTTGTCCATTTATTTCTGTTTCTTCATCACTTTTTACTTTAACATTTATTCTTGTAAATCCATTTTCTAAGTTTATAAAGTCTTCTTCTAAACCTTTATTTCTTAAAGTATCTTTTATATATGCTCCTGTAAATCCACTAACAAAACCTAATGCTTTGTTGTTGTGTCCTAATTCTTTTAATATAGTTGATACGTTTATTCCCTTACCTCCTGGGTATACGTATTCCTCTTTTGTTCTATTTACTCCACCATTTTTTAGACTATCTAACTTTATTACATAATCTATAGATGGATTAAGTGTTACTGTGTAAATCATGTTATCACCTCGTTAGTGTTATCTTATATACTTATAATACCTTTGAATACATTTTCCTAAAAGACAAAAAATTTCTCTTAGTTAAAAGAGAAATTTGTCGGTTTTTATTATTTAATTATTTAAACATTGCTATAAACTTATCGTATTTTTTAGATTCGCATATACTTATTACCTTGGCAATAGAGTCTATTCTTTTATATATATTTGAAAATAGTTCTTCGTAATTTAGTACACTTTCCTTTTCTATACAAAGCATAACTACCAATCTTACTTGTCCTACTTCCCAAGATATAGGATTTTTTAGTATTCCTATAGCAATAGCATTTTTATAGACCTTACCTTTAGCTCCATGAGGTATAGCTACCATGTTTCCTATTTCTGTTGTAGCTATTTTTTCTCTATCTATATAAGAGTTTTTCATTTCTTCATCTATATAACTTTTTTCTAATAATTTTTGTGACATGTAATTAATTACATCATATTTATCAGTAAAATCTAAATCAGTAAAGAATAAATCACTTTCAAATATATCTGATAAGTTTATATTGTAATATATATTTCCTGTTTCTATAAACTTTTCTATTATTTTTATTTCTTTATCATCTAAAAATGGTGATACTTTTATAACTGGTATATTTTCTATATTTAAAGGTACAGTAGTTATTATAAAATCTATATCTAAAACTTTTACATAATCTATTAAGTATGATGGTATTACCTTTAATATTTCAAGTTTTTTGTCAAACTTAGCTTCTAATTTAGCTTTTATAAGCATCGAAGTTCCAACTCCAGATGCACATACTATTATAGTTTTTAACACTCTTTCATTTTCACTATAATTAGTTCTTTGAAGTGCACCACCTATATGTATTGCTATATTTGCAGTTTCACTTTCATCTATATCTATCGCTAAATCTTCTTCTAGTGTAGTTTTTGCTATCGTTGCAAGTTCAAAGGCAAAAGGGTATTTACTTTTTATATCTTTAGCCATTATGCTTTGATGATTTATATTAAGTTCTTTTTTAATACAAAAGCTACTTATATGTCTATATAAATATTCTTTAAAAATATCATCTTTTGTTAAGTCTATAGATGTTGCTAGTTTCAAGTTTTTAGTAAATTTATCTATAGAATTTCTTATCTTTTGTTGATAATCTTTACTGTGTTCTTTACTAATCTTATCTTTATAATATTTTATATACTCTTTAATATATTCTTTATAGTCAATTTTATTTTCAAGAGATAAAGATATTAGTATGTAATTAAACATATTGTTAAATTCATAATCTGTAAATATTATATTCTCTTTTTCTAGATTATATAGTATTTCACTTCTTATAGAGTTTATACTTTCTTTTATATTATTAGTAAAAAAGTCATCAAGATTTATGTCATCATACTTTAGGCTACTTTCTAATATACATTTTTTAATATTCTTTAACTCTCCTTCAATACCTATTCCTAGTTTATGTTTTGATACTATTTTTAAATTATATTCTTTAAGGATGTCTTTAACTTCTTTTAAATCATTTTTTATAGTAGATAAACTTACATACATTTCATCTGCTAAACTTTCAATTTTTAATGTTTTATCTTTATAAAGTAATAATATACGTTTTAATATATAGCTTACTCTATCTATATCATTTTCATCAATTTTATTATCTATAAAATTTATAGAACTTGTATCTCCCACTAATTTATATCCAATACCTCTTATTGAATCTATATTTATATCTTCAAATGTTGAATTTAAATTTTTAACTTCTACTTGAATAGTCTTTGTTGAGCAACCTATATCTTGTGCTAATGCTTTACTACTTATAGGCTGAGTACTATTTTTTAATATCTTAAGTATTTTGATTTGTCTTGCATTTAAAATATACTCCAACTTTATCAACCCTTATCTTAATTGTTTAATAACTAATCTTTATTTTACTACATTATTTATTATACTTTCAATTCAAATATAGTAAATGTAAAGTATCTGTTATATTTTTAAATATATATTTAAAATTTCTATTAATAATGTTATACTACATAAATATTGATAAATTATAAATTTAAGGAGAGATTTATGGGTAGGTTTTTAGATGAAGTTTCAAAATCATTAAGATATATAATAGCTATAGCAGTGTTTTTTATAGGTGTTGTACTTCTTAAGAATTACAATAACATTTGGTCATTTATAAAAACAAATGTAGAAATAATTTATGGTGTATTAACTCCATTTATTATAGGATTTTTAATAGCATATATCCTTAATAAACCAATGGTGTATTTACAAAAGAAATTTAAACTTAAAAGGGGTATTAGTGTTTTATTAATTTATGGAATACTTTTAGTTGCTTTAATATTTACATGGCTTTATGTAGTTCCAATTATACAAACTAATATAGCTGACATATATGCATTTATGCCTCATAGTGTAAGTGATATAGAAGATGTGTTAAATACTGTATTTAAAAACTTTAATTTGGATATAAAAAATCCAGAAACTGCAGTACAGATAAAAGATTTCATATCAAAAACTTTAATACCTGGGGCTACAGCTATTGCAGGTGGTCTTAGCCAAGCACTTTTAGAGTTAATTGGTGTTCTTGTATCTTATACTGTAAATATATTCTTAGGTATAGTTATATCTGTATACTTACTGTTATCTAAGGAGAAAAGTATTCAAATAGCTGATGATTTAGCTTTATGTTTATTTGGAAAGCTTTATTTAAAAACTAAAGAATTCGGTAAAATACTTGATAAAAATATAGGTTCGTATATAATCGCTAAAGCTATAGACTCATTAATATATGGAACAATATGTACTATAATACTATTTGCATTAAAGTCTCATTATCCACTTTTTGTAGGTATAATTATAGGTGTAACAAATATGATTCCATTCTTTGGACCTATAATAGGTACTATAGTTGCAACGTTTATAAACTTATTCTTCTCGTTTGATAAAGCTTTAATAGTTTTAATTGTTATGATTTTAGTTCAACAATTAGAAAGTGCTGTTCTTGAGCCTCATTTTGTTGGTAAACAAGTTGGAGTGCCTCCTATATTTACAATACTAGCTGTAACACTTGCTGGTAAGTATACAGGATTTATAGGTATGATGTTATCAGTTCCTGTTACAGGAGTTATACTAATATATGTTAATAGATATATTGAAAAGAAAAAAGAAAAAATACAATCTTGTGAAATAAAAGAAATAGACTAGAGCATATGCTCTAGTCTATTTCTTATTTATTAAAAATTTAGTTCTTTATCATGATTATTCGTATCTTTTAATTTAAAGTTTTGAATAAGATTTCTTAACATTTGAGCTTGTCCACTTAATTCTTCACTAGCTGCTGCACTTTCTTCTGATGTTGCCGAGTTATTTTGAACTACATCTGATATTTGATTTATTCCTAATGTAACTTGATTTATAGCAACAGCCTCTTCGTCTGATGTTTTAGCTATATCATCAACTACTTGAGTTGTTTGCTTAGTTGTTTCTATTATACTTTGAAGAGATTTAGCTGTATTGTCTACAATGTTAGTTCCTCTTTCAACTGCCTCTATTGAGTTTTCTATAAGTGTTGCTGTATTTTTAGCAGCTTCTGCTGATTTTGCAGCTAAGTTCCTTACTTCGTCAGCCACAACGGCAAATCCCTTACCTGCTTCTCCTGCACGTGCTGCTTCAACTGCTGCGTTAAGTGCTAATATATTAGTTTGGAATGCTATGTCATCTATTGTTTTTATAATTCTTCCTATTTCATTAGATGAGTTAGATATTTCTTCCATAGCATTAACCATTTGATTCATTTGTTCATTTCCAACTTTAATTTGTTCACTAGAACTATCCATTAAATCATTTGCTCTTTGAGCATTTTCTGCTGTACCTTTAATTTTTTCAGATACTTCCATAATAGTTGCAGATAATTCTTCTATTGAGCTTGCTTGTTCTGTTGTTCCTTGTGATAAAATTTGTGCTCCACTTGCAACTTGTTCTGATGCTGATTCTACTTCTTGTGATGCAATATTTATTTGTGACATAATACCACTTAAATCATTAGTTATTCTATGTATAGATGATTCTATGTATTTAAATATTCCTATGTACTCTACAGCTGGTTCAGCTTCAAAGTTTCCTTCTGATACTTCATTTAAAACATGTACTACATCATTTGTCATCTCTTTTGTTTTGCTACTCATTTTACGCATACTGTCAGATAAAGATCCTAGTTCATCTTTTGATTCGTATTCTATTTCAATATCAAAATCTCCATCAGCCATTTTATTTGCTGCCACTTCAATTTCTTCAATTGGCTTTTTAAGACTCTTAGTTATGTATAAACATATAAATATTCCTATTAATACACTTACTAAATTTAATACTATTGATGCAAAACTAGCTTTTTTTACTGAGTTTGTAATGCCATTATCAAAATTATGAGCAATGTCTTTTGCTTCTTTATAGATACTATCTGATATTTCACTACATTTCTTAAACGCATCAGCATATCCAGTTAAATCGATTTGTGTCATTGGTCCAGTGAACCCTGGTTGTTGTGTAGCAGTGTATATTTTTTCATATTCTTGTTTTAAAACTTTTACATATCCTTCTAATTCATCGATTTCTTTGTCTATTTGTTCATCTTCATTAGAGTTTTTTACATTTTCATGTATTCTATCTATTCTTTGTTCTAGATTATTAAATTCTTCTAAAACTAATTGTCTAGTTTGCACATGTTCATTATCTGCAAATCCACCATTAATTCTTCTAGATATTCCAACTATATCAGTTCTAATACCTACTGCTTCTTGAACTAATACAAATGGCCCTTCATAAAGTTCATGACTTAAATTCCCCGATTTTTTTAAGCTAGACAATGTATTAAAGTTTGCAATTGTCATTATTAATATTACTACAATAAAACATATTCCTAATTTTCTTCCTATTTTTAAATTTTTCATACCGTTTACTCCCTATCTTTTTTTGCAATCGCTACCACAACCGTTATTTTTTTGTCATTCTGATAATATGCTACATATCTTTATTCGGATGTATGATATAATACTTTAGCTTTTGTTTAAAATTATTTTACTGTTAAATAATTTATTATATATGTAAAAAATATTTAATTGGTATATCTAAACTTTATAAACTAAACATAAAAAAGGAGCCTTAAATTAAGGCTCCTATGTTAACAACTTTTTGTATTAATAATTATAAACTGTGGCTTTCAGCTTTTAATTTTTTAACTTTATTTGCAAATAATACAGTGAATATTATTGCTATTAAAACTCCTAATCCATTAGACATTCCTGCTGGTAATCTAAATCCTTCTGGAGCTTGAAGTATATAAGCAAATGTTACAGCTGTCATAAATATAGCTGGTATTGTACTTATAAAGTGGTTTTTGTTCTCTTTAGCTAAGTATGCTGAACCTGTCCATAACATTATCATTGCTAATGTTTGGTTAGCCCAAGAGAAGTATCTCCATATTATGTTGAAATCTATGAATGTTAATGCTATACCTATAACAAATAATGGTATAGATATCATAAATCTATTTTTTATTTTACTTTGATCTAATTTCATAGCATCTGCTATTGTAAGTCTTGCACTTCTAAATGCTGTATCTCCACTTGTTATAGGACATACTACAACTCCTAATACTGCAAGTAATCCACCAACCGGTCCCATTAAAGTATTTGATATTGTATTTACTACTGTTGCAGGTCCTCCAGCTGATAATATAACATCTAATTGTGGTACTCCACCAAAGAATGTCATAGCTGCTGCTGCCCATATTAAAGCTATTATACCTTCTGCTATCATTGATCCGTAGAATATTCTTCTAGCTTCACTTTCTTTTTCTACACATCTTGCCATCATTGGTGATTGTGTAGCATGGAATCCTGATATTGCTCCACATGCTATTGTTATGAATAAGAATGGGAATAATGGTTGTCCATTTGGATTTAAATTAGTAAGAGCTACTTCAGGTATATCATATCCTTGGAATATTAATCCTCCTGCAACTCCAACTGCCATTATTAAAAGCGCTGCTCCAAATAATGGATATATTTTACCGATAACTGTATCTACTGGTAAAACTGTTGCTGCTATATAGTATAAAACTATTATAACAACCCATATCTTAGCATCTATTGATGTTAATGTTGTTAAAAGTGCTGCTGGTCCTGTCATAAATACTGTACCAACTAGTATTAAAAGTACAACTGTGAATATTCTCATTAAAGTCTTAGTTGAGTTTCCTAAATATCTACCAACTAACTCTGATGCTGAATCCCCTTTGTTTTTCATTGATAAATATCCTGATAAGAAGTCGTGAACTCCTCCTGCGAATATACATCCAAATACTATCCATAAGAATGCCGCTGGTCCAAATAATGCCCCTTGGATTGCTCCAAATATTGGTCCAAGTCCTGCTATGTTTAAGAATTGTATAAGGAATATTTTTCTCCATTTCATCGGAACATAGTCTACACCATCTTCCATTGTTGTTGCAGGTGTTGGTCTGTTGTCGTCTATTCCAAATGTCTTTTCAACAAACTTACCATAAGTAAAGTATCCTGCTATAAGTAATATTATTGACCCTATGAAACTTATCATCTAGGTTCACCCTTTCTTTAAATAATTATGAATGATTTCTTTTGTTTAAATTTTCTATACCTAGATAATACATCTTATTGTTAAGGTTTTGTTTAATATTGTACTAAATGTAAGTATTGATGAATGAAATGCAAAAATTGCTACATTAAATACAATTTTTCATAAAATGTAGCATGAAAATATTTTCATAGCAAATTATTCTTTAAATTTATTTTATATTTTTAGTTCGAAATTCAGAAATTTTTAGAACTTTAGATGAGTATATAAGTTTTTCTAGATTTTATTTTACATAAAAAACTACCGAGTTATAGTAACGTTAGATATATATTTTAATTTCATACAATAGGAGGTGCGATATGACTTGTATGAAATTTAATTTATATACCTTGTTATTTACTATCACTCGGTAGTTTCTTTGTAAGGTTTTTATTTTAGGCCTCTAGTTTTTTATTGTTTTGTTTTATTTTTTTCACTTTGTTTGCAAATAAACATGTAAATATCACTGCAACTAATACTCCTATAATATTAGATATTTCTGCTGGTAGTCTAAATCCTTCTGGTGCTTGCATGATATATCCAAATGTTACGACTGTCATAAATATAGCTGGAATTGTGCTTATATAATGATTTTTATTTTCTTTTGCTAAATATACTGAACCTGTCCATAACATTATCATTGCTAGCGTTTGGTTAGCCCATGAGAAATATCTCCATATTATGTTAAAGTCTATAAATGTTAGTCCTATCCCTACTACAAATAGTGGTATAGATATCATAAATCTACTTTTCGTACTAGTTTGGTCTATTTTCATAGCATCTGCTATTGTAAGTCTTGCACTTCTAAATGCTGTATCTCCACTTGTTATAGGACACACTACAACTCCTAGTATTGCAAGTGCTCCACCAATTTTGCCCATTAGTGAAACTGATATTGTATTTACTACTGATGCTGGTCCCCCAGCAGCTAATATAACATCTAATTGTGGCACGCCTCCGAAAAATGACATGGCTGCGGCTGCCCATATTAAAGCTATTATACCTTCTGCAACCATTGATCCGTAAAATACTTTTCGTGCTTCACTTTCTTTTTCTATACATCTAGCCATCATTGGTGATTGTGTCGCATGGAACCCGGAAATTGCTCCACAAGCTATTGTTATGAATAAAAATGGGAATATTGGCTGTCCGTTTGGATTTAAGTTTTGAAGTGTTACATTTGGTATATCGTACCCCTGAACGATTAGTCCTCCTGCAACTCCTACTGCCATTATTAAAAGTGCTGCTCCAAATATTGGATAAATTTTTCCGATAACTTTATCTACTGGTAAAACTGTTGCCGCTATATAGTATAGAACTATTACAACTACCCATATACTTGCGTCTATTGATGTTAGTGTTGTTAGTAGTGCCGCAGGACCTGTCATAAATACAGCTCCAACTAATATCAATAATACAACTGTAAAAACTCTCATTACCGTTCTAACTTTGTCCCCCAGATACAATCCAACTAATTCCGATGCCGACGCTCCTTTATTTTTCATAGATAAATATCCTGATAAAAAGTCGTGTACTCCCCCTGCAAATATACATCCGAAAACAATCCATAAAAATGCTGCCGGTCCAAATAATGCCCCCTGTATAGCTCCAAATATTGGTCCTAGCCCTGCGATGTTTAAGAATTGGATTAAAAATATTTTATTCCATTTCATTGGAATATAATCCACTCCGTCTGTCAACGTGTTGGCTGGCGTTTGGTTTTCGTCATTTATGCCAAAGGTTTTTTCAACAAACTTACCATAGAATACGTATCCTACTATAAGTAATACCATTGACCCTAAAAAACTTACCATTTTAAAATCTCCCCTCGTTCAAATAAATATAATAACTACATTCATAAGAAATATATATTATATATATTTCTTAATATAAATAATACAGTTATTTTGTGTTTATTTGTCGATTTGAGAACTAAATGTCTTTTTTAGGGAACTAGTTGTAGTTTTAAAGGAACAAAATTTTATATATGCATAAGCTTTCTAAATTCTTTTACTTTACTTCTACTGACTTCTAATTCATGATTATTTTTTAACTTTATTATGTAAGCATTATTTCCCCAAGGAATTATTTCGCCTATTTTTGTTAAATTTACCAAATACGATCTATGGCATCTATAAAATATATTATTATTTATAATTTCTTCTACATGAGATATTCCTTCTCTTACTTCAAATATATCTTTTTCAGTGTGGATATAAGTAGTTTTTTTATGCGCTTCACAATAGTAAATTTCTTTAACATCTATAACTACTATTTTATCTCCCTTCCAAAGACTTAGTTTGCTTGAAAGGTCTTCTATATTTGTATTTTCTATTTGTAAAGATTCTTTAAAATCATTTTCTATTTTATCAAATAATGCTATTAACCTATTCTTAGAATAAGGCTTTAGTATATAATCATACACATTTAACGAATATGCTTTAGCTGCATAGCATTCATCTGCTGTTGTAAAAATAATTTTAGGTTTATATTTAAAATTATTTATTATATTGGTTAATAATATTCCATCTAGTTTTGGAATGTTTATATCTAAAAATATTAAATCTACTTTATGATTTTGAATAAATTCTAAAACTTGCAACCCATCGCTACACTCTTTAACAATTTGTATATTACTATTTGTTTCTATAAGATATCTAAGCTGTTGTCTTGCTAAAAGTTCATATTCTACGATTATTGCTTTTATATCTTTCATCCCCATCAATCCTTATTATGATTTTTATTAATTCTTATCTTACCTTATTTTACTATGAAATTGTAATGAAAAGTAAGTATTTTAACTAATTTTTTATCAAACTAAAATGATTATATTCATTATATTTTATGAATTTTTTTAATTTTCAGTTGACATTTTTAAAATTTAATCATATCATAATAAAAAAGCATATATATCCATTGATAAGGGATAGTAGTTAAGTTTAGGTTCGATATAGAGAGCTGAGGATGGTGGAATCTTAGCATGAAAGAACTTGGTGAATGGGCCTTTGAGGAGTAAAGTGAAATCTTTTTTAGAGAGTAATATTTACCGTGTCCTGCACGTTATAGCGGGTAGAGTATGTTAGTACTTGATTTAAGAGGTATATTTATAAGTTGTGTTATGTTAATTATATTTATAGTTAATATAATACTACTTATAAATTACAATTTAGGTGGTATCGCGGAATAAACTTCGTCCTATTTATTTAGGGCGAAGTTTTTTTATGTTTATAAAACTTTTTAATTTAAGGAGGTGATTGATGTGTTATGAACTATTGATTCAAATAACGATAACGAAGCTCATTGGCTAAACAAAATATTTAAAAATACAAGGAGGATTTTCAATTATGAAAACAAGAACACTAACTATAAACTCAATACTTTTAGCAATAGGACTAATGCTACATCAAATTACGCCTTCTATAGGACTACCGATGCAACCTGATTTTGCTATTGCTATGTTATTTGTAATAATGTTATTAAATAAAAATGATTATAAGACTTGTATAATATCTGCAATTATTACTGGGGTATTTACTGCTTTGACTACTAAATTTCCTGGAGGTCAACTTCCAAATATTATAGATAAAATTGTAACTGCTAATATAGTTTATATGATTATATATTTATCTACTAAGATAAAAGTTTTAAATAAGTTAAGTGATAATGTGTTAATTATGATAATACTACCTATAGGAACATTAATAAGTGGAACTACATTTTTATACTTTGCAAAAATTATAGTAGGACTTCCTGCTCCATTTTTACCACTATTTTTAACAATAGTAGTTCCAACTTGTGTATTAAACTTCTTTGTTGGTGCATTTTTATATAAAGTTGTAAAGATATCACTTAAGAGAACTTCTAAAGCATAGATTTACCAAAGCTTGCACAGGAGGCATAATATAAGCTTTGCTTTTTAATCTATATTAATATTTTAAAATAAGAGAAGGGTTAACATATAGGTTTAAGCGACATTTACAGGCAGCTTTATCGCCTGTATGGAGCAAAACCTATATGTTAACCCTTCTCAAAGTATATATTATTACTCTACACTACCGAATACTAGTGTTATTAAATCATTATCTTGTTCTATCTTCCACTTATTATCAACTTTAGTTAAGTTTATCTTTCCTTTTCTACTTTCTGGCTTAGCACTTTTTACAGCAGCTAAAAAGTCTGCACCTATATCTTCACTTGATTGCTCTTTTCCACTGAATATGTCAGCTATATTTTCTTGTAAAACTGTTATCATCATTTGCCCAAAGTTTAATCCATTTAATTCAACTTCTACTGTAGCTTTGTCACCATCTACTTTCTCAGATAAAACTTTTGCATCTAATTTTGATACATATATGTTTATAGCTTCTTCTAATTTAGGATCTGTATCTTGATCTGTTGCAGTTTGTTCATCTACTGTACCTACTATATAGTTTGATACTTCATTATTTTCTCCTGATTTTATTTCCTTAAAATAAGAATTTACTACATCTGTTGGACTATTTCCTCCACAACCTGCTAATACAACCATTGATAAAACTACTATTAATGCTAATGCAATTTTATTTCTCATAATATTCACCCTTTCTTTATGTTAAACTAACACTGTTATTATACATAAAGTTTTTGTCATATTTTGTCATTTATTGATAAATATATAAATTATTAATAACATTAATAGGATTTTTATTATTATAGTTAATCATTTAAATAGTCAATAGCTGATTGTGCCAATATTGCACTTCCTTTGTATAATACATTTTCATTAATTTTAAATTTTGGGTGATGAGCACAATATATTTTCTCTTCTTCTATATTTGCATTTAATCCCCAAAATACTCCTGGTACTTTTTCAAAAAAGTATGATATATCTTCTGATCCCATCATTCCAGAATCTAGTTTTATAATATTTTCTTTTCCTACAACTTCAGAAGCTGAGTTTATAATAAATTCAGTCATCTTAGGATCATTATTTAATGCTGGAAATTGCTTTATATATTCAAATTCATAACTTCCATTAAATTCTTCAGTAGTATTTTTAATAATTCTCTCCATTCTTTCTTTTATGAAATCTCTATTAGAGTTTTTACTACATCTTACAGTTCCCATTATTTCCACATAGTTAGGAATTATATTATAAGCAGGTATTTCTTGTTGCTCACTTTTTACATTACAAATACTTATAGTTACTGAATCTGTAGCACCTATCTCTCTGCTTATAACTCCATAAATTGAGTTTATAACTTGCGTAGATATATATATTGGATCTACTGTTAATTCAGGAGTAGATCCATGACCTCCACTTCCTAGTATCTTTATATAAAATGAGTCTGCAGATGCTAAAAAGTTATTACTCTTAATAAACATTGTTCCAGGATTAATACCTTCAAAAGCACCTATATGCTGTCCTATTATAAAATCTACTTTAGGATTTTCTAATGCCCCTTCATCTACCATAAGTTTAGCCCCCATGCCTTGTTCTTCTGCTGGTTGAAATAATAACTTAACTTGTCCATTTAAACTATCTTCATTTTCTTTTAAAATTTTAGCTGCACCTAAAAGCATAGCGGTATGTGTATCATGCCCACATGCATGCATGTTATTATTTTTTGATTTGAAAGAAACATCAGCTTCTTCTTTTATAGGTAATGCATCCATATCAGCTCTTAATCCAATTACTTTTCCTTCTTTATTTCCTATGATTCCTACTATACCACTGCAATTTTTTAGTTGCTTATAAGGTATTTGTAGTTCATCTAGTCTACTCTTTACATAAGTACTAGTTTTTTCTAAATTTATTCCTACTTCGGGCATTTGATGTAAGTCTTGTCTGCATTTTATTATATAATCTTCAATATTTTTAGCTTCTTGTGTTATATTCATATTTTTCAACTTCCTTTACTTTAAAATTTTATTGCTATTTATTATCTATTAATATAATATCAATCTATAATCGGTATGATAAAATCTATATTTTTTATAGGTAGATATAAATTTTATTTATACCTATTTTTAAGGGAGGGATAGTTATCACACTTGATCAAATTATTTATGTATTAGAAATAGCAAAAGTAGGTTCAATTTCAAAGGCTGCTAAGAATTTATTACTTACCCAACCAAATTTAAGTACTTCCTTAAAAGCATTAGAATCAGAACTAGGATTTGCTATATTTGAAAGAAAAAATACAGGTGTTGTTCTTACACAAAAAGGAGCTAAGTTTTTAAATCTTGCTAGTGGTATTAAGGATAATGTAGATTTAATTAATACTATTGGTGCAGATTCAAACTTACCGTTACCATATAACCTAAAGGTTACATCCAACTTTTATTCATTTGT
Source organism: Paraclostridium bifermentans (assembly GCF_964259345.1). Lineage (GTDB taxonomy): Bacteria > Bacillota > Clostridia > Peptostreptococcales > Peptostreptococcaceae > Paraclostridium > Paraclostridium bifermentans_B. Next base: position 245,801 of record NZ_CAXVJR010000002.1, on the reverse strand, counting down.
ATTAGATGAGTTTTTAAGTATTCATAAGGTTTATCAAAATAACAAAACTAATTTTGTATTTAAGCAAACTCCTTACTTTGAAGTAATACAAGATGTTTATAGTAAGTTATTTAATATAGGTATTATAAGTGTTTCAACCGATGTTTTTGATTTTTTAAGCACTATATTTAAATCTAAAAATTTAGAGTTTACTCCTTTAGCACCGAATAAGTTGTGTGTTTATGTTTTAGATAATCATCCTTTATATTGTAGGGATTCTATAACCTTTGATGATTTATATCAATATCCTCTAGTATCATGTAATTTAGATGATCCTTATTTAATTTACAATAAATTGGATTTTATTAAAAAGAAAGACAGTATAAGCAATTTAATATCTGTATCAGATTATGCATCTCTTTTATATACAATGAAAAGTACAAATGCTGTAACGTTTTTGTCTAAATTTGATAACAAAAACTTAAATTTATTTGACAATTTTAACATTAAGTACAAATGTTTTGATTTGGATGGATTGAATATGATATTTGGATGGATTTGTCGAAGCAATTATACATTAACTCCTGTAGAGTCAGATTTTATAAATAATCTAACTAGTTTCTTTTTAGATTAATAATAGGCTACGCTAATAAACTTCTATTAGTGTAGACCTATTTTATTTATTAATTATTATTTCTTTGTTTATCTATGACATCATCTATTATAACTACCAAAGTTAATATAAATGCTTCATCTTCAAAATTTATATCTACCTTATAGTTGTCTGTAAATGAGAAGAATTCTTTACTTATTGTTGCTATTACTTCTCTATCTTTATAAATTTTATAGTTATAGTCAAATATATTACCTTTTATGCATAAATTTCCATACTCGCAATCTACATCTAACTTATCTTTGAAAAAAGTAAATTTTCTATTTATATTGGCTACAACCTTATTTCCTTTCATTACTTCGTATTTTCCCATAAAAGCTAATAATCTTTCTTTTACTGAGTATAAAGTTTCTCCATTTTTTATCATATCAAACTGAAGTCCTAGAGTTAAAAACTTATTATCTACAAAGAATACTTCTTCATCGTACTCATTTTTTATCCAAAAGTCTTCCTTTATTTTGAAAAGCTTTGATTTCATATAATATTTCATAAATTCTCCTCCTAGATTTATATATTAATATACTTTAATTATATTACTCCAATGTAAAATATTGTATAATTATCTTAAAAGGGGGTATTTTGGTGGGGAAATATATTTTACCTTTGGTTTTAGTGTCACTTTTCTTTCTAGTGGGGTGTGAAAGTGTAAATGATGCTAGTATTTTCAATGAGATTGAAACTATGTCTGAAGTTAATATTAAAGAGTTGTCTAAGTATCAAAATTCTTGTGTTGGAGATAATAGCGCAGTTGGTAATATTCTTTATAATCTACCCGGAGTTAATTACAATCAAGGGTTTGAACTAAAGACTATTAAAGAACCTTATGAATTGGTTGTGTCTTATGATTTTAATCATATTAATACAGTAGACTTTCGTAGTTTATCTGAAAAGAATGCAGTTGTTATGTTTTCACTTATAGATAATTTAGATATTATACATTTTAGTATAGACGATAAAACTTTTTCTTATGATAGAAAAGTGATTGATGATTGTTATGAATTGGATTTTGAGAAACTAGTTTGTGATCCGGATTCTTGGAATAAGTTTTGTGGTAGTTGATTTAGGCGTGACTAGGTATGAGTCGAAGGTATTGTATTATAAGTTTTGCTCCATACAAGCGATAGAGCTGCTTGTAAATGTCGCTGCAACTTATAATCCAACACCTTCTGTTACCATATTAGTCACCCTATTTTAGTATAAGGTTATAGTTGTTGAGATAGCATTTCTGATATATCCCTTGATTTTTGTATATTTTCTTTTAATTCTAGTATGTCTATTAGTATTAATTTACTTGTTTTATCTTCTAAATTTTCAAAGTATTTTTCTATTTCTTCTTTTGTATTTTGTTTATACATTATAGCTTCTATGTCATAAAATAATTTTGCGTGATCTTTTTTTGTTTTTTTGTACTTTTTAAAATTGTTAGTTAAAAATCTTATTTCATTCATAAATATACGCTGATTGTATAAAAAGTCATCTATATATTTAGATGTTAGTGTTAAATTATTTGCATCTATTTTCTTATTAATAAGTTCATTGACTATTAATATTTCTTTAGCTTTATCATCTATTACTAGATTTTGCATTCCTAAATCATATAGTTTTTTTAGTATTTGTTCGTTTAGTCTTATAGATTTCTTTATTTCATTTTTAGTTACTTCACTCATTTTATATGGTAAGATAACTTTGTTTGCATATAAAGCAACTACTGTTCCTATAAGTACCATGCTTATTCTTTCAATGGATAGTATTCCTATATCTCCAGTCATAGATGCTGCTCCTAATGCTGATACTGTGGTACATACCATTTGATAAGTGTATTTAACTTGATAGTTACTTATATATCCTACTATTAGTATAATTAAAGTTCTTCCAGCGTCTCCTCTTACAATAGAGAATAATATTTCAAATAGTATTAATCCTATTATTGTTCCTGTTATTCTTTCCTTACCTTTTGTTTGACTCGCTTCTAAGTATGGTTGAACTATTGAAGATAAACTAAATACTAACCATCTACCATATTCTAAATCCAAAGCACTAACTATACATACACCTATACTAGTTACTAAAGCTCCTCGAAGTGCAAATGTAAATTTAAGAGAATCTTTATGCATGTTATTTTTTAAGTCATTTAATTTTCCTAATATATTTTTAACAAAATATTTTTGACTCAATTTTTTAACGCAGTAATTTTTACTGTTTATTAAATCTTCTTTTAAAATACTTACTCCATCTTGTATTTCAAATATTAGATAATATTTAGAATTAACTTCTTTATTTTCTTCTTCAAATTTTTCTAATCTTGATATAATTTCTTCTATAGTTATTTTTTCTTCTATAAATTCATTTAAACTATTTAATACTTCTTTTGTACTAGTTAATGTTTTATTATATCCATTATCTATATCGTTAGAATTTCTTATTTTGTCTAAAGTTAAGTTTATGCTTTCTAAAAATTTACTAATAAATAAAGCTTGCATTACGTTCATTGGTAGTTCTGCGTCTTTATCTATTCTTTTATAAATTTGAGATACTAAATCCCTTAAGTTATTATATATATCTAAATTTAAATTTTGTGCTAAATTTGATTTTTCATTCGTAATTATTAAATCAATTTCTTCATTTATAGATGCTATAGAGTTAGCTATTGTCTTTTTAGCATTTGTTTTTAGTTTATTTTTATTAACTAACATTTGCATTGCCATTATTGCTAAACCACAAAACGCAAGGCCTGCTAATCTCATTGGCATTTCTTCTGTACTTACTGGTGTGTATAGCATAAATAAATACCCTAAAGTAAATGCTACATATGTTGGCTTTTTAGTATTATATGTAAATGTATATAATATAAAAAATATAACTATAAAAGTTATAATTAATCCAAGTACTGCATTTAATCCTGCTAAATATGAAGCTATTCCAAGTCCCACTTCAATTCCTACAAAATATATAGTATTTTTTATTGGATTTATAGTATAGTCTGTTCCAAGTAAAGATAGTGCTGCCGTAACTCCCGCAACCCCAACTAATGTATTTGCATCTCCAAATACAGATTTAAATCCAACGATTACGCCTACTATCACTAAAAACATTATAGTTGTAGGCATTATTTTTTTATTGTTGATACTCATTTCAAATCTCCTTTGATTTATTATCCTTCTTAAATATTTCACTATAAAACAATATTTAATAGCACTATTTTTTAACTATATTTGATTTATTAGCTCTTTAGATTTTTCTATATTTTCTTTTAGTTTTACTATATCTACTAATATTATTTTACTTATTATATCATCTAAGCTTTTTAAATAACCTATCTTATCTTCTTTTGTATTTTCATTTTTAATTATATTATTTATATAACTTAATAGCTTAGTTTTATCTTTTATAGTTTCACTACACTTTTTCACTGTATTCATCAAGAAGCGAGTTTTGTTTATAAATATACGTTGATTGTATAAGAAATCATCTATCTTGCTAGATGCTAAAGTTTTATTATTTAAACTTATCTTTTTATTATCAAGTTCATTTATAATGATTAAATTTTTAAACTCTTCGCCTAAACTTTTATTGTTAACTTCTAAGTCATATACTTTTTCTAGTATTTTTTCATTTAACTTTGTAACTTGTCTAACTTCCTTTTTAGTTATTTCACTCATTTTATATGGTAATATCAGTTTATTTGCATATAACGCTATACCTGTACCAATAAATACCATTATTAATCTTTCAATAGATATAGTTTCTACATTTCCTGTAATAGCCGCTATTCCTAATGATGATGTAGTCGTAAATATCATTCTATATTTACAATCGTTTACATATATACTTAAATATCCTGCTGTAAGTATTATAATAGATCTTTGCATTTCTCCTTTGAAAATAAAAAATATTGTTTCAAAAACAACTAGGCCTAGTATAGTTCCTATAATTCTATTTCTGCCTCTATCTTCACTAGTTTCAAGATAGGGTTGAACTACATTTGCGGAACTACATACTAACCATTTGCCATATTTTAGGTTTAAAATACTAACTATCCCTACACCTAAACTTATAACTATCGCTCCTCTAAGTGCAAAGGTAAACTTAAGAGATTCTTTATTTATATTATTTTTTAATTCATTTAACTTATTTACTATATGTTTTATAGAATATTTTTCTTTTAATTGTTTTGTATATTCCTCATTTGCATTTATTAAATTATCTTTTAATATACTTACTCCTGTTTGAAGTTCAAAACCTAAATAATATTTTGTATTAGTATTTTTAACTTCTGTTGTAAATCTATCTAGTTTTTCTAAAATCTCATCTATACTAGTGTTCTTTTGTATGTATTTATTTATTTCATCCAAAATATAATCTAAATAGTTTAATATTTTGTTATAACCTTTATCCTCATTTTTAATTTTGTCTAAAGTCAAGTTGCAACTTTCTAAAAACATACTAATAAATAAGGTTTGTGTTAATACTACTGGCAATTGTACATCTCTATCTATTCTTTCATAAATGTTAGATTGTAAATCTCTTAGATTAGTATATATATCTTTTTTTAAATTTGTAGATTGTTCTAAATTTTTTCCATTACTTAAAGTATTTATTTCTTCTTTCATAGTTTTTATAGTAGTTTGAATAATTTTTTGTGCAGATTTTTTCAATTTATTTTTGTTAAATATCATTTGCACTGCCATTATTAAAATACCACAAAAAACAAGGCCTGCTAATCTTGAAGGTAATTGAATAAATTTTACTGGTGCATATAGCATAAATAAATAACCTAGTGTAAAAGCTGTATATGTTGAGTTTTTAGTGTTATATGTAAAGTTGTATAATACTGAAAATATAACTAAAAAAGTTACTATTAATTCCAAGATTGGGTTTAATGATGCTATATATGCAGCTATTCCTATTGTTAATTCAATTAATATAAAATATATAGTATTTTTAACTGGGTTTATTGTATAATCAGTACTTATAAGAGATAATGCTGCTATAATTCCAATTATGCCTACTATAGTGTTTTCAGAACCAAATATGATTCTAAATACAAATGCGATAAAAACTACAAATATAAACATTAAAGTTTTCATTATAAATTCTTTTTTTGTAACTTTCATTTTAAAATCTCCTTTAGTTTTATTTATATGCTAATTAAAAACATACCCATTTCTTTCGTAATATAAAATATATTATTTTTCTTAATTTACATAAATCGTCTATAAGCATTTGTTAATATAGTTAATTTAAGCATAAAAAAGACTGCCCAAAATTTAAATTTTAAGACAGTCTTTTATTAATTATTTTTTTATATTAAGCTTTTTTCTCAGTGTTAAAAGCTTTCTTTAACATAGCTACAGATGTATAAGCTATAACTACTATTACTAACCATTTTAATATATTCATAGGCATAGATTTTACTATAAATGCAGCTATAAATACTCCTACTACTCCACCTAATGTTACGAATAAAGAAGTTTTTCTAGCATAAGCTCCTTCTTTTATAAACTTAGTACTTGCAATTGGCATTAGCATTGCACAAGAACCCATCATTATAGGGAAAGCTACATCTGGTGACATCCCTAAGAAATAAACCATTGCCATACATGGAGAATAAAGTCCAACTCCTGCTGTCATTAATGCTCCTAATATAAAGTTACCTATAATTCCTATTACAAGTTTTGCTCCAGTTAATCCTGTTGCAGTTCCCCCTCCTGGCATTAATCCAAGTTGAGCAAGTAACATAAGTAAAGCAGTTATTGCTAGTGCTATACCCATTATTATTTGTATTTTTCTTTCATCCATTTTAGATATGATTCCAGCTCCTAGGTATGAACCTACTACTGCTGATGCTATTAAGCTTATCAAGGTTACGGGGTCTACTTCTATTACTGTTGTAAATATGAATGCTTCTAATACTACTGGTATTGTGTGGCATACATTTAGTGTTCCTGGTATTAATCTATCTGATATATTCATCTTTAGACCATTAAACATTGCAACGGTTGGTGCAAATGATCCTATTCCTAATGTATCGAAAAAGTCTGTTACAAACCCAGTTGTTACTGGTTTCCATTGTGGTATGTCTTCAAATTTGTTTTCTTTTTTTGCCTTAGATACATCTTTTGCAAAATTGAAAGCAAAGAATGCAGTAAATGCACCTAAGAATATTCTTATTATATTTATCACTATAATACCCCCTTGATATAGTTTTGACTTACTATATATTGCAAGCAATTTTTATGCCATTTTTTCATTCTACATTTTTAAATTTTATTCGTTAAAAAAATGGCATTTTTTTGCTTGTTTATTGGTATTATTTCATGATTATTGTTATTTTATACTTATATCTATTTTTTAACAATGTCTATTTATTGACACGATGTTTATTTTTTACATAAAAATATTTTTGCATATAAGTTATTCCATCAATATTATAGATTGTTTAGTATTTGTCAATTTTCAGACTATTGTCATATTTCAGACACAACTTGCACTAAAATTTAAGTTGTTTTTCTAAGATCTTATTCTTTCAACTATACTTTCTTTACTAATTATTTTATAAGCTATAAAAGGGACACTTATCATCAATATAGAAATCATAATTATACATATACTTACAGATAATGCATATATCTTAAAACTAAATCCTCCGTAAATAGGTACCACCATAGGAGCTATGAAAGACACTACTATTCCTAATGGAATTATTAGTATTATAGTTAGTAATATGTTATAAATTCCTTCAAATAGGATCATCTTTTTAATTTGATTTTTAGTCATTCCAATAGATTCTAGCATTGCAAATTCAACTTTTCTATCAAATATGCTACTAAATACTGTGTTTATTACGTTTATCGCTCCTATAAATCCTAATATAGCTCCTACTATACTTCCGATAGTCATAAATATAACTTTTAATTCACTTATTCCATCAATAAAGTAATTTTTAGAAACCATACCTAATGTGTTATTGCCTGAGTCTATTAAAATCGCACTTATTTTTCTATCCGCTTCACCTAAATCATCAGTGTCTTTTAATTCTATATTAATCTTACTTACATAATTTTTATAATCTTTAAATGTTTCCTTAAAAGTATTTTCTTCCATTGTTATAAACCCAAGGTCATTAGCACTCCATCCATTGTCATTGCCTGTTACTATTGCCATAATATTAAAGTCTTTTTTTATCTCATTTATAACTTTTCCATTTTTATCTCTTTGAACAAAGTTTAGAGTTATTTTATCTCCTGCTTTTAAAACATTAGCTTTTTCTAAAGGAGCATAGTATATTATTTCATTACCACTTTCAAACTTTCCTTTATCTATTTTTCCATCAATTAATTTAACTCTATCTATATTTTTATCTAAATCCCCTACGTTTAAAGATTTAACTTCTGTATTTATCATATCTTTGTCTACATAGCTAAATCCATTGTATCCTTTTTCATTTTTGTAGCTTTCAATTTCTTCTTTGAATTTTCCTTGTAATTTTATAGTAGCTCCAAAGCTATAAATTTTTCCATCAGCTTCATAACCTATAACACTGTATTGAGGCTTAACTTCTTTTACAAAATCTAAAGTTTCTATTTCTTGTATTAAGTTTTCAGTTATTGGTTGATACTCTTCTTCTCCATAAAAGTGACTTATATCATTACTAACAACCATATCATAAAGTAATTGATTATCCGCATGTTTTTCAGGATCTATTCCAAGAGTTGCTGTTACTGTAAATATTATTGTAAGTGCACTTAGAGTTATAGATAGTATTGATAAAAATACTTTCTTTTTATTTTTTAAAATATTACCCCAAGCCATTTTATGAATTTTAGCTCCCCCAACTCCTTTTTTACTATTCTTTTTTGAAGTTTTTAAATCGCTACTTACATATCTTGTAGCTTCTACTGGAGAAACTTTTCCTGCTACTTTCCCTGGTTTTCTACAACTTATATATACAGTTATTAATGAAAATATTGTTGCAATTAAAAATATATACATATCCATTGATACTATAGTTATATTTTTAAATATAGTCATAGACATTGCCAATGGTATTATATAACTTGCAACTAGGTATCCTAATATAAGTCCTATTGGTATTCCTATAATCGATAGAATTAATGCTTGTCTTAATATTAGTTTCTTTAGTTGTTTTGAGGTTGTTCCTATAGTTTTTAGTAACCCATAAAATTTTATATCTTTACTAACTGAGATATAAAATATGTTATATATTATTAAATATCCTGTAAATATAACTATTAATATACCTGTTACCACGGCTATAATTTGATTTGTAGCATTATCTACAGGTGCATTTTCATCTGAGTATTTCGGATGAACTTTCGCTTTAGTTGCACCTATTTCTTTTTTTATTTTATCTAATTCATTGTCTACATCTTTCTCTGTTGATTTGCTATCTATATTTTTTAGATTTAAAAAAGCAGTTTGACTTCCAGCTTCTTTTAATATGTTTTTGTTGTATTTATTTATAAAATCTTCACTTACAAATACTTTTGAGCTATCAGAACCTCTTCCTAATAAAGATTCATAATATCCACATAGTTTTAAGCTTTTAGTTTGAACTTTTCCATCTATCTCTATATCTAGGTTTATTTTTTCTCCTACTTTTTTATCAATTTTTAATACATCTAGCATCCATGTAGGAACTAGTACTTCATCTTCTGATTTTGGAAAAGTTCCTTCTATTGGTACTATAAACATCATGTCATAGGCTTTTTTGTTGGCATATTCAAGAGATACTCTTTCATTTAAAAGTTCTTTGTTTTTAATTCCTTGTATACTTGCCATTTTAGTAATTCCTATGTCTTTTATGTTATTCATTTTTTCAAGTTTTTTTATATTTTCATTGTTAATATTTATGTATCCATCTGCATTTATCCCATATGTACTTACTATGCTGTATAGTTTGTTGGTTTTGTAGAAGGTAATTCCTGCTGTTAGGGTTGTTGTTATTAATAATGTTGTTAGTGCTATTGCCATTACTGCAAATAGGTTTCTTAGTTTATTTGCTTTTAGTATTTTTTTACTTAGTTTATTTACGGAGGATGTGTTGTTGTTGTTTAGCATTATACATTCCCTCCTGGGTTTACGATTTTACCATCTTCTATTCTTATAACTCTGTCTGCAAGTTGAGCTAGTTCTTCACTGTGAGTTATCATTACTATTGTTTGATTAAATTTTTGGCTAGTTAGTTTTAGTAATCCCATTACTTCATGAGTTGTTTTGCTGTCTAGGTTTCCTGTTGGTTCATCTGCTAGTATTATTGATGGTTTTGTTGCTAGTGCCCTTGCTATTGCTACTCTTTGTTGTTGTCCTCCAGACAAGTTACTTGGTAGTGAGTTTATTTTTGATGTTAATGATAGTGTACTTATTATTTCGTCTATAAATTTTGTGTCTATTTTATTTCCGTCAAGTTCTATAGGTAGTACTATATTTTCGTATACGTTTAGTATTGGTACTAGGTTGTAGTTTTGGAATATGAATCCTACGTTTCTTCTTCTAAAGATTGTTAGTTCATCGTCTTTCATACAAAATATGTCTTTGTTGTCTACTATTACTTTTCCTTCTGTTGGTCTGTCTAACCCTCCTAATAAGTGTAGTAATGTACTTTTTCCACTTCCTGAAGTTCCTACTATTGCTATGAATTCTCCTTTGTTTATTTGTAGGTTTATGTTATCTACGGCTTTTACTAGGTTACTTCCTTTTCCATAGTGTTTTTTTAGGTTTGTTGCTTTTAGTGTAATCATTTATTTATTTCTCCTTTTTGTTTGTTATATTTATATGATAGTTTGTTTTGGGGGTAAAAGTCCTCACAGTGCTGTTATATTTAAACTATTTTTTATAACAATTTTGAGAGATTTGAGTAAGCTAATCTTTTTATTGTATATCTACGAGAATAGGTGTGAGTTATGAGGTTTGCTCCATACAAGCTAAAATGCTCGCTTGTAAATGTCGCTGCTCCTCATAACTCACACCTATCCTCTGATTACTTTTATTTAGTTCTTTACTGATTGTTTATAAAAAATTTATACTCTAGTTTTTGTTATTGAGATACTAAAACTCTATCGATTCATATAATTATATAAAAATGTAATATTTTAAAGTTATGAATTTTTAATTTTTAAATTTTTAAAAATAGGAGTTATCTACAATGAAGAAAAAAACTAAGAAAAGAGTTCAAATTGTAACTATCATAGTTTTTATATGGTTATTTATGTTTACAACTGATTTAGTTAGAGCTCGTAAAAACTTGTCTCCTATATTTAGTATATCTTTTGCAGATTATGATGTTAGTAGTGGGTATGTTGGGTATACTGGATTATTTTATAGGATTGAGAAAAATTTAATTGAAGTTGATGGAAGTGTTAAAAGAACGTATGAGTTGTTTCCATGGTTTATTGAGTAAGAGTTTATTTTTGTATAAGAAATGCCTTAAGATATATTGATTGATATATATTTTAAGGCATTTTTTATTCTTAGGATAATTTTGGTTAGCGAATAATTGTAACTAATTTAATAAATATATTGAAAATTTACTTCCTATTCCTTTTTTAGATGCTACTTTAATGTACCCTCCTTGGTTAGTTATTATTTCTCTAGCTAGATATAATCCCAGTCCAACCCCTTCCTCAGCTGATACTTCAGTGCTTCTATAAAACCTTTTAAATATGTTGTTTATTTCTTTTTCATCTATCCCTATTCCACTGTCTGTTATTTCTATTTTTGTAAATATTTCTAATTTCTCTACTAATATGTTTATATTTCCACCACTTGGGGTGTATTTCACTGCATTTTCAAGTATGTTAAATATAGCTTCACTAGTCCATTTGCTGTCACAGTTTATTTTTACTTTTTCATCACATGTTATATTTATATCTATGTTTTTATCTTCTGCTTTTAGATATACTCCACCTAATGCATTTGCTATTACTTCATTAATGCTTGTATTATTTTTATTCAAGTTTATGATTTTGTTTTCTAGTCTAGACATTTTTATTAAGCTTTTCACTAACCATTCTAGTTTTTCTACTTGAAATTTCATATTGTTTATACATAATGTTTGTTGTTCTTCATTCAAGCTTTTATTTGTTAGTGTTTCATTGTACATAGATATATTTGCTATTGGTGTTTTTATTTGGTGTGATATATCCGATATCAATGTTTTTATACTATCTTTTTCTTCTTTATATATTGTTTTTTCATTTTCTATTATTTCAAGCAATTGTTTTAGTTTATTTTCTATTTTAGAAGTAATAGTTTCTTCTGTTGTATTAAATTCTATATTTTCTTTGTTGTTTATTATATCATCTATAGTGTTTGATAATCTGTTTGAAAAACTCATTATATCTTTTCTTAGAATATAATAATATACAAAACTTAGTATTAATATTAGCGCTGAAAATATGATTATACCTATGTTTATAGTTTTTATGTTTTGTGTATTTTCTAGGTTTGTGTTTATAAATATTATAAAAATTATTGTTATTAGTATTATTATTCCTATGTATATTTTATTTATATGTTTCATGATTTTAACCTACAAATGTATATCCCATTTTAAATACCGTTTTTATGTATTTTGGTTTTGATGGGTTATCTTCTATTTTGCTTCTTAGTCTATTTATATTTACTGTTAGTGCATGTTCTTCTACAAATTCTTCGGTATCCCATACTGCATCTATTAATGCTTGTCTTGTTAAAACTTGTCCCTTTGATTGTACTAGTTTTTTTAGTAGTTTATATTCTGTTGGTGCTAGTGTTATGTTTTCTTGGTTTTTAGTTACTATCATATTTTCAAAGTCAAATTCAAATTCGTGAATCTTTAAGGTATTATTTGTGTTTCTGTTACATCTTCTAAGTATTGTTTCTATTTTTTGTTTTAGTATGTTTATACTAAATGGTTTTGTTATATAATCGTCTGCTCCTAGTTTTAATCCATTTATTATGTCTTCTTCCATGTCGCAAGCTGTTAGAAATATTACTGGTATATCTGATGTTTTTCTTATTTTACTACAAAAGTCTTGTCCGTTTCCATCTGGTAGATTTACGTCTAGAATTATCATATCTATGTTTTCATTTAATTTTTCATTAGCTTGTTTTAAGTTATAAGCTGATGTTATTTCGTAGTTGTCTATTTGTAAATTGAAGGCTATTCCGTCATTTAGCATTTTGTCGTCTTCTACTATCATTATATTTCTCATTTTGTATCCCCCATTTTTGTATATATATTTATTATATCAACTTAGTATATTATTACGTAAAAAAACTACGTTTTATATACGTAGTTTTTTATTTAAAACCTTTTCATATCAATTTGTCTTATAAATTTATTGTAAAATAATATTATGTGATTATCTAGTAATATTAAAAGCGTTCCATATATATATATAAGTATTTTAAATAATATTTCTATGTTTGTATTGCCACCTAATCCAATCAAGTTTATTATTTTTGTATCAGGTGTTGATAATATAAGAATCCCCAATAATATAGCTACACCGTTAGTTGCTATTTCAAATATATTAGGAGTCGGATTATATAAATCTTCAATTTTTATGTACATTAAATTAAATATAATTAAATATGCAATTATGCTAAAAAACCATATTGCACAAAAATATTTATTCCAGTCATACATATAAAAAAGAATAGTTGATACGATTGTAAAAATTACAGTTGTATGGTTGAAGCTTCTTATAATTTTACTATTATTTCTTACATATCCTTTTAAAAACATTAATATCTTTGAAATTATCAACGCAAGTGGAATTATTATAATTAATAAACTTCCTTGTTGCGAGGTTATATATTCATTCATCTTTAGTTTCTCCCCTATTTAATTAGCATATAATTTAAAAATAATTTTAGCCCCTGCTTTTTGTATTTTTAATTCATATATTAAAGTTTAAAATATTCCCCCCTTTATCTATTATTAAGTTTGCCGATATATAATTATAGACATATTTTATTTTTTAATTTTACTTTTCTGTATATTCTATATATTAACACACTTTTAGTTAGATTTAAATCTATTTTCAATTAATATTAATAGTCAATTGATATTTTAATTCTTATATTTCAAGCATACCATCAATCTCTAAATTCCAAGGCTCATTTATAGGTTCACAATAGATAAAATACTCAATTGAACTGTTAGTATCCCTCATCCCTACTTGAAATAATGTTGACTGATAATCAAACAATTGCATAATCATGTCCCACCATCTTTGGTCTAATGCAAGAGTTTTTAAAAAAAAATGTAGATCAAATAATCTACACTTTTTTATAATTATTTATTTTTATCTAGCCAATTCATTGCTGAATAAACATACATAGCAGTTCCATTTACTAATGCATCTTCGTTAAAAGTTGCTTTTGGATGGTGAACTTGATACTCATAACCTTCACTTGGAGAACCTGCTCCTAAAATTAATATAACTGCTGGAATTTTCTCTGATACAAATCCAAAATCCTCTGAACCTGGCAATCTACCTCCTGGCATAATATCTTCTAAATGAGCTACCATATCTTGGCCTACAAGTTCTTTTGCACTTTCTTTTATATTTTCTAAAAGTTCATTATCATTTATAACAGATGGACACCCTTGTATATATTTAAACTCAGCTTCTGCTCTAAATGCTTTTGATGTATATTCTGTTATCTCTTTCATTCGCTTTGGCACAAAGTCTCGCATATCTTTGCTAAAAGTTCTTATAGTTCCTTCCATTGTTGCTGTATCTGGTATTATATTTGAAGTTGTTCCCGCTTGAATTTTTCCTACTGTAAATACTGCTTCATCTTTTAATCCAAGTTCTCTACTATTTATTGTTTGTATTGCTGTGTGTATATGACACGCAACATTTATAGGGTCTATAGTGGTCTCAGGCATTGACCCATGCCCACCTTTTCCTTGGATGTGTATTTCAAATCTATCGGCTGCTGCTGATGCTACTCCTTCAGTTAAAAATACTACTGAACCAGTTTTAAAAGGTAATCCTGTAAATACATGTATCATCATTGCTGCATCTACTTTCGGATTTTCTAGCAGTCCATTTTCTATCATAAGTTTTGCTCCAGCTAGAGTTTCTTCACCTGGTTGAAACATTAACTTTACAGTACCTTGTATTTCGTCTTCTATTTCTTTTAGAATTTTAGCCGCTCCTAGCATCATTGCCGTGTGCATATCGTGTCCACATGCGTGCATGTTGTTGTTATTTGATTTGAATTCAAGATCTGTTTCTTCTTTTAGAGGAAGTGCATCCATATCTCCTCTTATCAAGAAGGTCTTTCCTGAGTTTTTGCCTCCTACTGTTGCTACTACTCCACAAGTACCACAATCTATTGGCTCGTAACCCATTTGTACTAGTTTTTCTTTTACATAAGCCACTGTTTTTGGTAAGTCGGTATGTAGTTCTGGATTTTGATGAAATTGTCTTCTATGATTTATTATTTCTTGTTTTAATTGATTTGATCTTTGCAGTATAAGTTCTTTTATATTCTCCATTTTTTTCCCCACCCTTTTAAATACTTTATTATAATTATATATTAATTTCTCTAAAAATTCTGTCTATAATTCTAACTATGTATTCAAAACTTTTTCCATTATAAATAATCTTTCTAATAAAAACTAAAAGGTCTGACTCTAACTTAATATAGAGCCAGACCTTTACTATAGAATTATATTAACATTCCTCTTAGATTCATAACTTCTTGAATTCTTTTTATAGATTTCATGTAAGTTGCAGTTCTCATATCAACAGAATATTGTTCCATTATATTCCATATTTCTTCAAATGCTGTTATCATTGTTTCCTTTTGCTTTAATTGAACTTTCTCAAAGCTCCAAATTACTCTTTCTATATTTTGAACCCACTCAAAATATGAAACTGTTACACCACCACTATTTGCAAGTATATCCGGTATAACTACAACATCTTTTTTATATAAAATCTCATCTGCTTCAGGAGTAGTTGGTCCATTTCCTCCTTCACAAATAATTTTAGCTTTTACATCATTAGCATTTTCTTTTGTAATCTGTTTTTCTAGGGCACAAGGGAAAAGTATATCAATATCCATTGTTATTATGCTTTCAGATACTTTTATAGCTCCTGGGAACCCTTTTATACATCTATTTTCTAGATTATATTTAATAAGTGCTTCTACATCTATACCATCTTTATTGTATATACACCCTGTATGATCTTCTACAGCTATAATTTTTGCTCCAGCCTCAGCCATATATTTAGCAGTGTAACTACCTACATTTCCAAACCCTTGTATACCTACAGTAGATTTGTTTAAATCCATATGTTTTTTCTTAGCCGCTTCTATAGCCATGTTAGCTACTCCGAATCCTGTGGCCTCTGTTCTTGCTAGTGAACCATAAAATTCTACTGGTTTTCCTGTGTATGTACCTGGTAAAAATTCACCCGTTACCTTCGTATGTTCATCTAACATCCAAACCATAATTTCTCCATTTGTATTAAGATCAGGAGCAGGAATATCTTCGTATTCACCAACTATAGGTGCTATAGATTTTGCAAAGCCTCTTGATATTCTTTCTAACTCTGACTTTGAATAGTCTCTAGGATCAATATTAATTCCACCTTTTCCTCCTCCATAAGGTAATCCTACTACACTACATTTGAATGTCATCCAAGTAGATAAAGCTTTAACCTCATCTAAGCATACTGCAGGATGAAATCTTAATCCTCCTTTAAAAGGACCGCAAGCATTATTATGTTGAGCTCTATATCCTGTAAATAGTTTTATACTTCCATCATCCATTCTTACTGGAAATGATACTTCTAAAACCCTCATCGGACTTTTTAAAACCTCATATACAGATGAATCTAGTTCTAACTTATCACATGCATTTTTAATTTGAGTTCTTGCTATTTCTAATAATCCAAAATTTTTACTTTCCATATTAAAGCCCCCTTGAAAATATTAGAAAACGTTTTCTAATTACATTTTATCACCTTATTCTACAAATTTCTAATTGTAATTATTAATGAATATAATTTAATTTTTTTATAGTTTAAGTATAGCTTAAACAGTTGATATATCTATGTTTAATAAAAAAATTCGCTTCGCTTGAGCCACTACGTGTGCGAACTACTTCATGTCGCCAACCACTTCGTCCGTTGCTCAAAAATGTCCTTTTTTACTTTCAACAAGATGTTCGTGTAACTATGCTCTATAAGTTATCAATAACTATTCGTTAAGCATAAATTCCTTAATCGTAAAAAAGACATGTATCTGATACATGTCTTTTTTATCCTTTATTTCTCTTTTATTTCTCTATTAGACTCAACTACATTATGTTTGTTAATCGGTTTAACATTAAAGTTTGATCTATATTCAGTTTCCGCCCAGAATATATTCTCTGCAACTAATGCCTCTGGATTTAATTTTACTCCATCTAAAATTATCTCTTTAAACTTATGATATCCAGCTCTATCAATTAAATGTCCACCATGTAAATACTGTGGTTTATAATCTAGAGCCCATGCAGAAAATTTTTGCCAATTCCCAAAAATTCCTAAAACAACATCTTCAGTTGCAAAGTTTATAAAAGTTTTTCCCATTCTCGGAGTTTGTTTACCTGTTCTTCCACCTATAACTATTCGATAAAACTTCTCAGGTTTTCTTGTCCACGCGCTTGTAGGACATGCTAACACGCATTCTCCACATCCAACACAACAGCATATATCTTTATCTACTAAATTTTTGTTATTTAAGCTTAAAACTCTTGTTGCATGATGTTCACAAGCTCTAACACAAGCCCCACATCCTATACATCTTTCAGGATGATATTCCATTCTAGCTTGACCTATAACTCCAAAATCTTGAAAATGACCTTTAGCACAATCATTTGGACATCCAGCTACAGACACTTTTATATGATAATTAGAAGGAAATACTATCTTCTCTATTTTATTAGCCATGTCTTTAGTATTAACATTTCCTTTTATACAATGAGTATTACCTATACAAGCCATTATGTTTCTAGCTCCTATTGTTGGATATCCATTCTCATTAATTTCCATATCACAATTACACTCATCAACTTCAATTTCTTTTAGATATTCTTTAATAAATTCATTAACTGCATTAATACTTTCATATTTTATTCCTGGTATATTAAAAGTTTGTCTCATTCCCATATGAAATGTGCCATTTCCCCATCTTTGAGCAATCTCTTGAACATCATTTAAATATTTAGCATTTACAGTTCCACCTGGAACACGCATTTGAAGCATAAATTCACCTGGAACTTTTGATTGACGAAAACAATTTAATCTAACTTTTTTTATATCTATATCATGGTTCATAGCTAACTCCTCCTAATCTAATAATGTTTTAGCCTTTGTATAGTTAAATACTGGTCCTTCAAGACATACATAAGTTTCATTTATTCTACAGTGTCCACATTTACCAACTGCACAAGACATTTTTCTTTCAAAAGAAACCCATATTTTTTCTTCAGGAACTCCAAGTTTTAAGAACTCTAAGGCTGTAAAATGCATCATTATTGGCGGCCCAACTATTATAACTTCATAGTTATCTTCAAATTTCTCTAAAGGTAATTTATTTAGATGAGCAGTTACAAGTCCTTTCTCCCATCCATCTTTTGTATCATTGTCTAAAGTATATATAGTATTAAACTTTTCACTCCATCTTTCTAAATCATTTTTAAAAAGTATTCCGTCTGAGTTTTTAAATCCAAATATAAGATTTACACTTTCAGTAAAGTTAGGTTCGCTATAGAACTTATTTATTAAGCTTCTTACTGGTGCAACTCCTGTACCTCCAGCTACTATTATTACATTCTTTCCTTTAAATTTCTCCACTGGCCATCCTTTGCCATATGCACCTCTAAGAGCTATTTTATCTCCAGGTCTTAACTTAAATATTTCATCTGTTACTTTTCCTACTGCTCTTATAGTAAATTCTAAATATCCATCGTCAAATCCGCTCACTGATATAGGTGCTTCTCCAACCTTAGGAAGGGATAATTGTAAAAACTGACCATGTTGAACAACTACATCACTTGCTATTCTAAATGTCCATTCTTTATCAGTTTCTTTAAATAGATCAATTATTTCGCATGATTTAGGTGTTAAAATATTTCCTCCCATTTACATATCCTCCTTTAGTTCTTTAATAGCTTTTGAAACTTTGTTTATAGTAGCTGTAATAGATATATTTTCTGGACATCGATCTGTACATCTTCCACATCCTACACACATATGTTCATCTCCAAATTGTGCTTTGTAATCATGTATTTTATGCATCACTTTATATCTCATTTTGTCTCCAGCTGTTTTTCTAAATACATGGCCCCCTGCCATTTCATCAAATCCATCTATATGACAAGATGCTTGAATTCTTTTTCTTTCACCAATATTACCAGCTGAATCATGAACTATATCTATTGTTGTAAAGCAGGTACATGTACTACAGGCTATAGTACAACTTCCACATTCAATACATCTTTTATTGTACTCTTCCCACATCTTATGAGTTTTTAATCTATTTAAAATTTCAATATTATCTATTTGAGGAATTTCTACTTTTGTTTTATTTTCTTTAATAAATTGAAGTTCAAATTCACTTTTATTCTTATCTCTAAAGTATTTTGTAAAAGACTCATCTTTAACATTAAATAATAAGTTATCCTCATTAAATCTTACTGCTAAGCTATAATCATCTGTTATGTTACTGTTCATTGATACACAAAAACAAGTATCCCATCCCTCAGTACACTCCATGCATATAAACTTAACTTTTTCTCTTACTCTTTTATAGAAAACATCTTCAAGGTTTCCATTTTTAAGATATATTTTATCTTGTCTTCTTTGAGCATTTATATCACAAGGTCTTGCGAAAATAAGTATCTTTTTTTGACTTTTCATATCACTTTCTCTAAAATCATTTTCTATAAAATAATATAAAGTTTGAGATATAGGAGTAATTACCTCCTTCGCAGGATAAGTTGATTTTTCTTGAAATACAATTTCTTCTACTGAGTTTATTTCATCATACTTGATTATATCTGTGTCTGAGTATCTTCCCTGCTTCTTGAATCTTTTAGGAGCATAAATTATGTACTCTTTTTTTAGTTCATTAAATAAGTCATTAACTTCTTGTAATTTTAATTTGTAGCTCATATTAGTTTCCTCCAAGTATTAAAATAATTTATGATTAAAAACCCCATAAATTTTTGTATACTTCTCCTGAGTTTTTATTGATAAATAATTATCACTTTGAAATATACTTCAGGATTAGAAAGCGCTTTCTATATAATTATATTATCATCAATTCATAAAAATTTGAAATTGTAATTATCAATACTTACAATTTAAATTTTTAATAATAAATAAAAGAAAAGCTACTAACAATAACGACTATTGTTAGTAGCTTTTAATATTTGCTTTACCCTCGAGGATTTATTAATAAGTTCCAAGGTTTGCAAAATGATAGTATAGGTATTCACTGAGATTATTTGTATGATACAATTAATCAATTTTTATTTTATATTAATTGGTAAATATTTTCAATTTGTATAATAATTTTTTAAATATATTGTATAAAGTAAAAATACATTTAAAATCTATTAAATTAGATTCTAAATGTATTTTTACTACTTCCTAAATGAAGTTATTATTTTTTATCCTTTTGATACAGTGTATATACATTGTATATACTTAGTAAAATAGAAAATATTATTACAATCCCTTTTGCGATACTCATTTGGTCACCTCTATAAAATACATTTTACCCTCTATACGCAACAACAATTAATAATATAATTGATCCGCCTATATAAGTTAATACTATCAATTCATAATGACAAACATTCTTTATATTTTTATTTATTATCCAATATATTCCTGATAAAATACTATACGTTAAAAATATACCCATAACTGTCATTGGAATTTTATAGCAATTTACTTTAAATACTTTTTAATATTATAATTCACTCCATTAAGTTTTTGATTTTTCTATTGATGTCTTGCAGAGTAATAACACTGTTATTATCTTAACATTTAGTATTGTAAAAATGTATAAACTGGACTATCATAGGCTTATTTGGGATTAAAATGTATAAATGCCCTCAGAATTTAATTCCAAGGGCATTTATTATAATTTATAATAATTTTTCAAAAGCTATTCTTTTACTATCATCTTCTAAGTATATAACTCCACAGTACTTGAAATCATTTTTTTCAAGTAATCTTTGCATTGATGTATTATCTTCATGTGTATCAACTTTTATACTATGTATTCCTTTATCTAAACAATTCTTCTCTACATATTTAATAATTTGTGATGATAATCCCTTCCCTTTATGAGTATTGTCTACTGCTACTCTATGTATAGTTGCATACTTATCATTGCTTAACCATTTACCTTGTATTGAAGTATATGTTGGTTCCCCGTTAAACGTAAGCATTGTAGTTGCAACAATTTCTCCATCTTTTTCTAAAACATAACTTTCATCATTTTTAATATCATTTTCTATAGTTTCCTCGTTTGGGTAACCATTTTGCCATTGATCAACACCTTGTGATTTAAAATAGTCTTGTGCTTGTTTTATAATTTTCATTACGTTATTTACATCTGATTTTATTGTTTTTCTAAATTCCATTTTAGCTTTACTCCTTTTGAATACGTTTCTTTATAAAATTTTATCAGAATTTTTTTATTTTTTCTACATTTTTATCTCTTTCTATTTCTTTAGCTATCTTTGATTTAGAAAACTTAATAAACAATTCTATCGTAAATTCCACCTACAATAATCACAATGTAGGGAATGAATATTCCTATAGCTAACATATATTTATTTTCCATAGTTTTTGATTGAAGTAATATTTTTTCTTTAAATTTAGGAAATAGTTTGTTAAATGCCATAAATACTAAATAACCTAAAACTACTCCTGAAGTGTTAAGTATTAAATCGTCTATATCACTTGCTCTGCTTAAAAATAGTTGTGTTATTTCTATAAGTAATGATATAGAAAAACCTAATGCTAAGGTATTTTTGAAACTTTTTAAGTTATTCCATAATAAAGGTGTTAAAAATCCAATTGGCATAAACATAATTATGTTTCCAAGTATGTTTATAATTGTATGAAATGTTAATCCTCCTTGAACCATGCCTGTTATTGTAGATAATGGAATAACTGATATTTCATTTATTCTTATTTCTGTGTGAAATCCACTTATCGGTGATATTCCTGTTAGTGAATATATAATTACAATAGTTGTTGTAAATAATATAATTCCTATATTGTATAAGGAAACTACCTTTTCATTTCTTTTTTTAGTATTAGTAAATATTATAGCTATAATTATAGCTAAACTTATTATTATATCTCTTCCTAATATTTGCATGATATCCCCCTGTTAATAAAATTTACTTAAACAATTTATTATTGTACTTTTTTGATTAATATCCTTCTTTTTTAATGTTAATTTTATTGTTTAAAACTTTAAATATCAAAAAAACTTAAAACCAATTCAATTTGATTTTAAGTCCTTTTATTTTAAATTACTATCTATGTTTTAAATATACGAAGTGTTTTTCTATTTTATCTTTATTTTGAATAGTTGCTATATATTCGTTGTAGTGAGCATTGTGTGGTTTTATGTATTTTAAATCTATTACATATTCATTATCTTCTAGTTGTAATAGTTCTATGTCTTTTAAGAATTTTCGATTTACTAACTTCATTAATTCTTCCAAACTTCCCCCTCCTATAACTTGTTTTAATATAAGTATAGCAGTTTGATTAAGTATTTTAGTGTGAAATATATTTAATTACTTTATCTAGTAATTGAGGTTGAATTTCTGGGTAAGTTAATTGACTTGGTAATTTATCAAAGAGTCTGATTTCTTCAATTTCAAGATTTGGTAAATCTCCTAGTTCGGTTACTTGTGCAAAGTATAATCCCCCAAATGTAGATACCGGGTGTTTAGTTGTGTCCTTATCCTCTTTTGTAACTGAGTAAATACAAATAGGTACAAGTTTAAATTCTTTTGCTCCTGTTTCCTCTTGTAGTTCTCTTTCTGCTGTAATATCTATCGCTTCCCCTTTTTCTCTATGTCCACCTGGAATTTCCCAGGTATCTCTATCTTTATGCTTTGCTAAAATCCATTTATTTTGAAATCTTGAAACTATTACAGCAAATAGTAAATCCCTATCGTCTACTTCATTCCATTTAAAGAAATCTATATTAATCATATGTTATTTTTAGTGAGGTATCTTATTAATAAGGAGCTAACTCTCACTAAATCCCCCTTTCTTACTATACGGTTTTGTAAGTCTACTAAGTAATTGCTTTTCAATATTAAAATTTATTTAGATTTGAATTGTAATATAAATTATTTCTTTTCCTTATGTGCAGTAATGATTGTGTAACTATACCCATTTACAGTTATAATAAATTTATCCACATTAACATACCAGTTTTTACCCTTTCTTGTCATAGTAGCATGAGGTAATTTTATTTTGTTTTTACACCAGTCAACCACATTCTCTGCATCTAAAAATAGGTTTTTCTTAATTCTAATAACCCCTAATTCTGTTGTATGTAACTTATCTAAATTTATCTATATTAACACTATTAATTATGATGTATCTTCACTTAAATATTATCTCTTATAAACTTGCATGGATTTCCATAAGCTATTTTATTTGATGGTATATCCTTTGTAACTACACTACCTGCTCCAATTACAACATTGTCTCCTATAGTTACTCCAGGCATAAGTATTGCTCCACCCCCAATCCAAACATTATCACCAACAATAACAGGAGCTGTTTGGGTCTTACAAAATTCAAATGAACCATCTTCTTTCATTTCACCAAATCTATCTTTTGAATTTGTTGGGTGAAATGCTGTATATATTTGAACATTAGGTGCAATAAGAGCATTATCTCCTATTACAATTTTATTATCATCTAAAAAAGTACAATTCATATTTACTTCGCAGTTATTACCAAAGTAAATATTATTGCCATAATCCACATAAAAAGGAGCTGTAATCCATAGGTTTTCTCCACGTCCACCTAATAATTCATTTAAAATCTTATCCTTTTTATTTAAATCTTGTGAATCTATTTGATTAAAATCTCTAATTAAATTTTTTGCTTTATGCCATTGATTTAGTAATTCACTATCACCACAATCATAAAGTTCTCCTGCTAGCATCTTTTCTCTTTCCGTCATATAATCCCCCCCTAAGTTTCTGTTTAAGTCTATTGTATAATATTTACCAATTTAATTCTATTAAGAAAAGCTTAGTTTGTCTAAATCTTCAATCAAATCAAAAAACTTCTTGAAATTTATTTTCTAAATTCCAAGAAGTTTAATTTTCTCTTAACAAAATATATAATTATATCAAAGTCCATGTTGTTCCATTTCTAGAATCTTCAATCTTTACTCCTTCTTCTAAAAGCAAATCTCTAATTTCATCAGACTTTTGCCACTCTTTGTTCTTTCTATGTTCATTACGTTGTTTAATTAAAGCCTCTATATAATTTATCTTTTCATCAGAAAGAATTTCAGAATCAGACACTAATAAATTTAATGAAAATACTGTATCGAAATCTTCTATTAAAACTTTCTTTTCTAAATTATTTAAAGCATCATCTTTTATCACATCAAACAATACGGTAAAGGCATTTGATAAATTTAAATCATTATTTATATGTTGTTTAAATTTATCCTTATATAAAGTAACTTTGTTTGTATCAACTATTAAATCACTATCAATATTGTTTAATATATTAGATATTTTACTCTTTAAACTATCTAAAGCTTTACCTGCATCTTTTAATCTATCGTAACTAAATGCTAGAGGTTTTCTATATTTTGATTGAAGTACATAGTACCTATATACTAAAGGATCAAATCCATCTTTTATTAACTTATTTAGCGTTAAGAATTCACCACTTGATTTAGACATCTTTCCATTATCCACAACTAAGAATTCACCATGCATCCAGTAATTTACCCATTTATGACCTATAGCTCCTTCAGACTGTGCTATCTCATTTGTATGATGAACAGGGATATGGTCTATTCCTCCACAGTGAATGTCTAAACTGTCACCTAAGTACTCCATAGCCATAGCAGAACACTCTATATGCCACCCAGGGAAACCTACTCCCCAAGGAGAATCCCATTTTAATATATGGTCTTCGTATTTAGAATTTCCAAACCATAGCACAAAATCTAGAGGGTTTTTCTTGAATTTATCTACTTCAATTCTACTTCCTGCTTGAAGCTCTTCCATGCTTAAGTTAGCTAGTTTGTAGTAGTCTTTGAATTTATCTATAGAAAAATAAACGTTGTTGTTTGCAATATATGTGTATCCATTTTCCTCTAATTTTTTTATAGTTTTTATCATGCTGTCTACATGCTCTGTTGCTCTTGGCATTTTGTTTGGAAGTTTAATATTTAGCTTTTCTAGGTCTGAAACAAAAGCATCTTCGTAAAATCTTGCTATTTCTAGAACATCTTTATTTTCACGTATTGCACCTAGCTTCATTTTATCTTCCCCATCATCGGCATCTGATTGTAAATGACCTACGTCTGTTATGTTCATAACGTGATTAACTTCATAGTTATTGTATTCTAGTACTTTTTTTAAGATATCTTCAAATATATAAGTTCTTAAGTTTCCTATGTGTGCAAAGTTGTATACTGTTGGTCCACAAGTATATAGCTTAACCTTATTTTCTTCTATAGATATAAATTCTTGTTCAGTATTTGATAAAGTATTGTAAAATTTTAAATTCATAAAAAATCCTCCTTATTGTTTATGGGTATTAAAAAAGCTACAGAAAAAGAGTGTAGTTTTCCTTGTATAAAAAGAAAAACTACAGACTTGCCTGTAGCTTAATTTCATATATTTACAATTTATTATAATAATTATACGATATTAAAATGGGCATAAGTCTGTTGTTAATTTTAAATTTTTATTAGTTTTAAAACAACAACAGCAACAGTACATCATATTAATATCCTCCATTTATAATTATTTACTATATATAGTATGATAGTTTGAGCAAAAGGTCAACTAAATATTCAAAAAATTCATCCTACTTAATTTTTTGTTTACAATATTTACAGATAGTTGCTTCTTTTCTTACTGGCTCTGCACAATAAGGACATTTAACAGTATTCTTTGCTTTATACATTATTACTCCACAACATACAATTGCAACAGGTATAGCTAAGATTAGCCCTAAAAGCATTCCACATATTATACATACTATTAAGCATGTTGCACCTAAATCTTTTCTTTCTTTGGATTTTCCTAGGAAATAAGGAATAAGTCCGACTAAAGCTCCTGCTGCACCTCCAGCCATTAATCCTGTAAACATTCCACTCAATAATTCTCCCATAGTCTCACCCCTATAAATTAATATGTCATTAAAATTATTTTATTATAACTTTTTCATTAATATGTATCTTATCATTCCACCATACTTTTCTTTTTCTTTAATTATACTATATCCTAAACCTTCAAACGTTCTAATACTATAGGGGTTATTTGGAGATATTGTAGTACATAATATGTGGTATCCTTCTGATTTACTAATTTCCTCTAATTTATTACATATTATTTTTTGAAGAGAATTTCCTCTAAATTCCTCTAATACAGCAACAGAATCAATTTGACCAACTTTTAACAATTCTTTTCCTCTTATTCCTAAATCAAATCCATAATTGTCTTCACTTTCTCCGTATCTAGCATATACTCCCATAGCAATTAATATATTTTCATCAGTAAATACTCCTATAAGAGTATCTTTATTTTTAAAATAGTTTTCAAATTCTACTCTTTTAGTTTCACAGTATATACATTTATCATCTATACCTTTGATTATTTTACTTTGAAATTCTAAAATATCTTCAATATCATTAATTTCTAGCTTTTTAATAAATCCCCTGTATATTTTCCCATTCTTATTTTTTAATATCATCTCTTCTCTCATTTTCCCCCCAATAATTTTAATTACTACGATTCTCTTATTTCACTTAAGGAAAACATCCTCCAGTGCATCTTTAATATTTCCTCTACTAATCTAGTATCTTTTTTCTTAAAAGCTTCTACTAAATTTACATGTTGCTTATTGCTAAAAGCTAACATTTCAAAAAGATCATCTTGATTTTCGCTAATATAAGACTTAGGCATAAAGTTATATACTAGGCTATTTATCATTGTTAGTAGCACTTGGTTATCGCATTTATTTCGATAAATATTATGAAATTCATTACTTATACTTAAGTAATTTTCATAGTTTTTATATTTTATAGCTATTCCCATCATCTCTGATAATTCTTCCATTTTTCTTATTTCATCTGATGTTAAATCCTCTATAACTAATGTTCCTGCCAAAGAATCCAATGCTCCAATAACTGCATAAGTATCAAGTTTTTCTTTTTCTTGAAACTCCTTTACTATAAATCCCTTATTAGGAATCTTTTCTAATAAATTCTCCCCTGCTAATCTTGTTAAAGCCTCTCGTGCAGGTGTTCTACTAACTCCTATTGCACTGCAAATCTCCGATTCTGTAATTCGTTGATTTGGTTTATATTCACCAATTTGTATCTTTTGTGATATATATTCGTATACTCTGATTGTAAGTGGATCTGCTTTGATTTTTATTCCCCCCCATATTTTAAAAAAGGCGTGCTTAAAATTAAAAGCACACCGTTTTCATACTATTATAATACTATTTTATACATTTTATTTTACTTCATCAAGTTTTTCTTGCTTCTTCACTCTTTTTCTTATCATAAATGGTAGTAATATTCCAAGTAAACAAATTCCACCTAACATTGCAAATATATAATTATATCCTGATGCACCAACATTATCTAATATCATACCGCATATGTTATGCATATAAAAATCAGGTAAATATCCTATTATAGATGCAATTCCTATTACTGTAGCCGTTACACTAACAGGGAATTTACATTCTCCTACCATAGAGAAAGCTACTCCATAAACCATATAACCTAGAGCACTTGGTATTAAAGTAAGTGTTATTAATACCATTTGACCAGATGATGCCATTATTATTATCAAGAAGAAAAACAATGCTGTAAGTGCATTACCTATCATAAACCACTTTGTTGTTGATCTTAATTTATCTACTATATATCCTCCCAGTGGAGCACAGAATACCAAGAATAAATTAGATCTAATAATTGCTATTGTACTAGACATTTGCTCTGATATTCCAACAACCTCTGTTAAATAAGGAGTAAAATAAGTACTTGTTGTAAATATAGAATAAGAACAAAGTATTGCTAAAGATAATAACCATGTTATAGGATTTTTTAATACATCCTTTACCTTGCTAAAATCAAATTTATCTTCACTCGCAGCTTGAGTTTCTTCTTTTTTAGAATCAGTTACAAAGAAATATACCATAGCCGCTGCTACTATATTTGCTATTGCCATTACAAACACTGCCATTTTAAGTCCTGTTGCTGGGTCACCAAACTTTGAATATACTCCTAGTGCAATAGAGTTACATATTGCTTGTGTAAGTCCATTACCAGCATAATATAAACCATACATTCTACCTTGTTCCTCTGCTGTTCCTATCTGACCAACTACTTTCATAAGTGCACTCCAGAAAATGAATGCAGTAGAAAGTGCAAGTAAGAACCAAATAATTAAAGATAATGTATAGTTTAATGTAATACCATATAATACCGTAAGTATAGCAGTTGCCACTAATGAAAGTATCAAACTTTTCTTTGTAGACAACTTATCTGCAAGTATTCCACCAGGAATATATAATAGCATACATCCTACTGAATAAAGTGATACCATTGAACCCATTTGAGTATTTGTAATTTCCATTACTGACATCATTTGATCATAGAATATATATTTAAGATAAGGAAGTAAATAAATCGACCCTCCAGCCAAGGACAATGCTAATATTGCCAAATATTTATGTGCTTTACTTTGTTTTATATTACTCATTAAAACACCACCATGTATTTATTTTTATTTTTAAAAATTTTCTATTTCATTATTTAAATATAGATATAGCCTCAAATAGGTTACTATACATAAGTAACCTATTTGAATGCATATTAATCTAATTTTATAAATATATTACTCTGCCGTACAACTTGCTATCTCTAATACATCTGGTGTATCAGATTTATCTGGTGCAAATAACTCTCTTGCTACTTCTCTTTGAGTTTTACAATCTACTTTAGCTTTTTCAAACATAACTCTTGTTTGTCTTCTTACTATTTCTTCTAAATCATTTACTATAGCTTCTGGAGTTGGCTCAACTAAACCAAATACCACTACTTCGTATATTCTTATTCCACCCATGTTACATACAAAGTCAACACAGATATCTACACCTTTTTCTTTTAATATTTCATCTGCTTCAGGAGTTACAGGTATATTTGCTGCTTCTACTATTAAGCTAGCTTTAACTAAATGAGCATTGTTTTTGTTTATAACATCTTCAAGTGCTGCTGGAACTAATATATCACAATCCATTTCTAACCACTTAGAGTTATCTAATATTTCATAATGTGGTTCAAATGCATCTCTATCCATTTCTCCCTTTGGCTTTCTTGTTTCTACTAATTTCTTAACATCTAATCCATCTTTGCAGTAAACTAGACCTTGAACATCAGCTATACCTACAACTTTGTATCCCATCTTATCTAAACAATAAGCCATTGAAGCTCCAACGCATCCAAATCCTTGTATAACTACACTAGCGCCTTCTTTTCCTTCTTTTATTTTCCAAGCTTCATCTAATGAATATGCACAACCATATCCAGTTATCATGTCATACATTAAGAATCCATCATATGTTTTAGCACATACATCATCATGATCTTTTATATACTGAGCAAACTTAGGATTAGCTCTCATCTCTTTTGTAGTTGGAAGCCCTATTCCTATTTCATCTAATATTCTTAAAACATCACCATAATCAACACCTAAATCTCCACCTATAGAAACCCCAGAACCTATATATGGTGCCATAGCAGTTAAATATCTTTTTAATACATCAAGTGCATCTGGTGCTTTATAGTCATAAGCTATACCACCTTTACACCCTCCAGTTGTTTTAGACTCTATAGCTTTATACTTATATCCCATTGCTGTTGCAAGTCTTATTACTTCCTCTTTATTTACAGTTGGGTGCATTCTTGTTCCACCACCGCAGTAATGATTTACAAAGTTATATGCACATAACCACCCTTTTGCATCCGTTTCAGTATCGTTCCACTCTACTACTATATATGGTTTTTGATTTTTATTAGACATATTTTATTCCCCCTTATAATTTATAAAAACTTATACTCTACTCATTTCACATTCAACACATTTTTCACATTCATTATTTAAACTTTTTGTATTCTCATAATTTATTACTAATGCATCTACTGCATTTAATCCGTTTTCATATATAAATATTGGATTTATATCTAATTCTTTTAATGTATTTTTATTATCCTTAGCAAAGTTTGATATATTAACTATTACATCTGCTAAAGCATCTATATCTAACTTTGGATTTCCTCTATAACCTTTTAATAATTTAGATGACTTAAGTTCATTAATCATATTAATAGCTTCTTTTTTAGAAACAGGAACAGGGCATAGTGATGTATCTTTGAATACTTCAACAAACACTCCTCCTAATCCACAAAGAATACTCGGTCCAAATTGTGGATCGTTATTTACTCCAACTATTACTTCTACTCCCTTAGTTGCCATTTGTTGAACTAATACTCCACCTACTCTAGCATCTGGCTCATGAGTTTTAGCATTTTCTAAGATTTCATAAAATGCTTTTCTTACAGCTTCTTCAGTAGTTATATTTAACTTAACTCCACCAATATCTGACTTATGTAATATATCAACAGAGTCTATTTTCATAACCACAGGATAACCAATGCTATTTGCTAACTCTACTGCTTCATCAACAGTTTTAGCAACTTCTTCATTTGGAGCAGGTATGTTATATTCTTTTAATAACTTTTTACTTTCATATTCAGAAAGTGCCACACTACCTTCGCCTACTACATCAGGTATAGCAAGTTCTAAATCTACATCTGCTGGGTTATAGCTTATAAAGTCAGCTAGATACTTTAATATTTTAAATGCATATCCTGCTGGAGGCATTACTGGAACTCCAATATTTTCTAACTGTGTTAAGTATTCTTCATTTCTTGTATTTTCTAAAAATGGTATCATTACAACTGGCTTAGAATTTGGCTCTTGTTTTACCAACTCAATTCCTTTAGCCATATAATATATTGCATTATCAGCTATTTCTTGAAGCAGTGTATATCCTACACATACTGTTCCTACATTTTCGTCATACATTACTGCTCTTAGGGCACTTGCATAAAGCTCTATATCATAAGATAGTGAAGCTGTCATATCAAGTGGGTTATTTGGAGTTGCATAACTTGGAAGTAAGTTATTTAACTTATCCATTGTTTCCTTTGAAAAATCACAGAACTTTATATTATTTATTTCACCTAAATCTGCACATACTCCAGTTTCTCCTCCTGATAAGTTCATTGATGCAAAGTTAGGATTTTGTGGTAGTTTATCAAGAACTGATAACATTTGAGATGTTGCCAATAGCTCTTCTATATCATCTACTCTTATTACTCCAAACTTTTTAAATACTGCATCGTATACTCTATCAGAACCAGCTAAACTTCCTGTATGTGAAGATGCTATTTGAGAAGCTTTTTCAGACTTACCAACCTTTAATACTACTATTGGTTTTCTCTTTATTGCAGCTTTTCTTAAACATTCTTCAAACATCTTAGGATTTTTTATTCCTTCTAAATACATTGCAACAACTTTAGTTTCTTCATCATCTATTAAATAATCTAGGTATTGTTCCATTTTTACTATAGAACTATTTCCTGATGATATTGCATAGGAAAATCTCATATTAGGACTTTCCATCAAAGATAGGGCTATCTGACCACTTTGAGATACTAATCCTACAGAACCTTTTCTTTCTCTATCATTTGATATAAAAGCAAAGGCATGAGTATTGCTGTTGTAGTTTATATATCCTGCACAGTTAGGTCCCATTAAAGCAATATCTAACTCCCTACATAAAGACTCTAACTCTTCTTCATTTTTTCTTCCTTCATCTGTTCCTAGTTCTGAATATCCACTAGCATATACTACTGCACCTCTTGCACCTTTTTTATGTGCATCTTTAAGTATTTGATTTACAGTAAATTGAGGTGTACATATTATAACTAAATCTATAGTATTATCTATATCCTCTATACTCTTATAACAAGGTATACCAAATACCTCATCTCTCTTTGGATTAACTAAAAATACTCTATCTGTATCCATATACTTTAAAATATTTCTACAAGTGTCTCCTCCAAAGCCTTCTTTCTCACTTGCACCTACAACACATATGTTTTTAGGATTTAATAATTTTTCTAAATTCATAATGTCCCCCCACTATTTACAAGCTTCATATCCTTTTTCAAAACAAGCTTTATTCTTTGGATTATTTTTTCCCTTATCTAAAAAGAACTTTTCAACACCTTGCATAAACACTTCTTTTTCAAACAAATCAGTAGCTTTAGCTAATGCTCCTAGCATTACTATATTTGCTCCCCTTGCATTTTCACACTCTTCAGCTATATTTGTAGCTGCTACTTCATATATTTTTAAATCATCTCTGAATTTATAATCTTTTATTATTGAACTATTTGCTATTATAATTCCACCTTGTTTCATCATATTCTCAAACTTAACTACTGAAGGTTGGTTCATAGCAACTAAAACATCTATCTTGTTTACAAATGGACTTGATATTTCATCATCACTTATTTTAACGTTACAGTTTGCAGTTCCACCTCTCATCTCCGAACCATAAGAAGGAATCCATGTAACATTTTTATCATTTAACATTCCTATATTTGCAGCTATTAATCCTGCTGTTAATACTCCTTGACCACCAAAACCTGAAAAAATCATATCTGCCATTATTTTTCACCTCTCTTTACATATTCACCTATTGGATATTCCACTAAAACATTCTCTCTTATATGTTGTAAAGATTTTTCTGGTGTTAATCCCCAGTTTGTTGGACATGGAGATACAACTTCAACAAATGAATATCCTTCATTATTCATTTGAGCTTCAAAAGCATTTCTTATAAATTTCTTAGTTTGATTAATTTCCTTTGGATTTGTTATACATCCTCTTGCTGCATATCCTATATTTAAATTTTCCATAAACTTAATTACATTTACTGGTCTTCCTGTTATATCAACATCTCTACCAAATGGAGAAGTAGTTGTCTTTTGTCCTTCTAAAGTTGTAGGTGCCATTTGCCCACCTGTCATACCAAATACTCCATTGTTTACAAATACTACTGTAATATTTTCGTTTCTTATTGCAGCATACATTGTTTCAGAAAATCCTATTGCAAGTGCATCACCATCTCCTTGGTAAGTAAACACTGGACTTTCTGGTCTTACTCTTTTTATACCTGTTGCTACAGCAGCTGCTCTACCATGTTGAGCTTGAACCCAATCCACGCCAAAAGTGTCCATCATAAGACAAGCACATCCAACAGCAACTGAACCTATAGCTTTTTTATCAAGTTCCATTTCTTCTAATACTTCTGCTACTAATCTATTTACAATCCCATGACCACATCCAGGACAAAATTTGTTATCTTCTACTAATAAACTAGGTTTTTTCTTAATCATTATAAACAAACCCCCTCTGCTACCTTGTTTTCTACTTCTTCAACTGTAGCTAATATTTCTTCTGCTAATGGTACAGTTGACCCCGATAAGTGAGTAAATACTGGTATCTTCATTTCACAAGCTAGTTTTACATCTTCTACCATTTGCCCAAGTGCTGATAACTCTACAGATATCAATGCTTTAACATTATCACTATTAATTTTTTCAAATGCTTTAATTGGGTATGGGAATAAAGATACAGGTCTTAATAATCCTAACTTCTCTCCATTTTTTCTAGCTATCTTAACAGCTTCTTTACAAACTCTTGAAGAAATTCCATATGCAACTAATACTATCTCTGCATCATCTAATTCATATTCCTCCCACATTTGTTCATTCTCTGCTATATTGTCGTACTTAGCTTTTATATACTTATCGTAATCAGATTTGTAGTACATTACTGATGTTGTTCTTCTAAATGGTCCATCGCCTTTACCTTTTAAAGACCATTCAAATTTATTTGGATCATGTTCATTAAAATCTTTAAATTCTACTGGTTCCATCATTTGACTTATTGAAGAGTCTGATAAAATAACTACTGGGTTTCTGTATTCTTCAGCTTTGTCATAAGCCATATATGTTAAATCTGCTGCTTCTTGAACAGAGTTTGGAGCAAATACTATACATCTATAATCTCCATGACCACCGTTTTTTACTGTTTGCCAGTAATCTCCTTGTGCTTGGAATATGTCTCCTAGTCCACTACCATATCTCATAACATTTACTAATACACATGGTAGTTCTGCTGAAGCTATGTATGATATACCTTCTTGAAGTAAGCTGTATCCTGGTCCTGAAGAACTTGTTAATACTCTAAATCCTGCAGCTGCTCCACCATATACTGCTGATATACCAGCTATTTCAGATTCAGTTTGAACAAAGTGTCCCCCTACTTCTGGTAATCTTTTTGCTAGGTATTCAAGTATTTCACTTTGAGGTGTTATTGGATATCCTGCAAATAATCTACAACCAGCTCTTACTGCTGATTCTGCTATTGCATCATTACCTTTCATTAACATTTTAGTCATTTACTCCACCTCCAATATTTCAAATACATATTCTGGACACATTACATAGCAAAGTCCACATTTTACGCATTTTTCTTCGATTACATCTACAGTTTGGTATCCTTTGTCATTGATGTAATCTCCCATTATTATTGCTTCTTTGGCACATACATTTTTACAATAGCCACAGCTTTTACAGCTTTCTTTGTGTAAAATCATTTTTTCCATAAAAAAGACTCCCCCAATTTAAGATATTTATTTTTTGGAATAAATCCATGTTATACGTTTTGATTTTTGTATTGTGATTTGTTTATTTGATAAATAAAGTATTTTTTAAGTGATTTTTGATATAGATTTAATGTATTTTAGATTGTATACATTTTGATTATTTGATTGGTTGATTAGTTGTTTTGGATTGTATACGTTTTGTTTTTTGTTATTTAAGTTAATTATAGTGTATGGTAATGCTTATATCAAGCGTTATATTTTTAATTTTTTAAATTTTCTAAATAATTTCATATGTTGTTTATAGATTGTATACATTTTGATTACTGGTTTAGTTATTTATAGTTTGTATACATATTTTAAATTACATAAAAATAAGGAGTAACTTTTCGTTACTCCTCGTTTATCTATATAAATATAATATTCTTTTAGTTTATTAGTTACACCGCTTTTCAATAGTCTTAAATTATTTTAATTATTATATTTTTTTATTTCCATAGTATCTTACTGCACTATAAGATTTAGGTGCTTTTTTATATAAGTATTTTTCTAAAATTTTTTCATCTGTACACTTAATACCTTCCCATTTTACACGAGTTCCTCCATTAGTTCTCTCCCAAGTTTTAGGTATCCATATTCCTACAATATATGTTCTATACAAGCTAAACACTAGTTCCACTTCTTTAACTCTGTCGATACTACATTTCCAGCATCCTATTGTAGCATCATATAACCCTCTTTTGTCTTTGTCTATTGCATTGTTTATAACAAATCCAACAGACTTATTCGTTATATCTTCATAATTTAATTCCCCTTTATCTTTAAATGTATCTAAAAAAGTTTTTTTACTCATGTTTTTCTTTATCCCCTTAAGTTTTATAATTTATATATTTATTATATCAGAAACCCATATCTGTCTTAAACCTTTAAAATTATGCAATTTCATAGTTGTAAGCCACAATGCAATTATCTTAACATGCTTATTTTAAGCTTACAATCAGAACATTTGTGTGATATAATTATAGTTTGAATAATAATGAAATACCTTATAGAAAGGATATGAATATATATGGCTGTTAATTATTTTGACAATTATACGCTAGAAGACATTTATAATGAAATGCAAGCCGTATATCTTAACGATAATAGACCTTGGATCATAGGGTACAGTGGCGGAAAAGATAGTAGTGTTGTTGCAGAGCTTACATTTAGAATGCTTCTAAATTTACCTGAAGAAAAAAGACACAAACCTGTTTATATAGTGTCATCTGACACACTTATAGAAAACCCTGTAATATTAAATTATCTTAACGATAATATAAATAAAATGAACGAAAGTGCTAAAGAATATAATTTACCTATAGAAGCTACAGTTGTAAATCCACATCCTGGTGATAGCTTTTGGACTAATGTTATAGGTAAAGGATACCCTACTCCTAAATCTATACAATATCGTTGGTGTACGGAAAGATTAAAAATAAAACCTTCTAATCAATTTATACAAAAACAATTAGAAAGTGAAGATGTTGTTATCTTACTTGGAGTTCGTAAAGATGAAAGTATAGCTAGAAAAGCTAGAATTGAAAAAAGAGAAATAGAAGGATATCTTCTTACTCCTCATCAAACTCTAAAAAGTAAAAACCATTTAGCTTATGTCT
This sequence comes from Paraclostridium bifermentans, assembly GCF_964259345.1. Classification (GTDB taxonomy): domain Bacteria; phylum Bacillota; class Clostridia; order Peptostreptococcales; family Peptostreptococcaceae; genus Paraclostridium; species Paraclostridium bifermentans_B. Next base: position 209,403 of record NZ_CAXVJR010000002.1, on the reverse strand, counting down.
ACACTCCTATAGTAGACTTTACTACTGCTGATGTGTGGGATGTATTAGTTAATAATAATGATAATATACTTGAAGAAGCTAATGATGGATTTGGTTCTACTGCAACATCATGGGGAACTGATACTATGGAATTATTCCATATGTATACTAAAGGTTCTGGTGATTCGGGAGAATGTCCATTTATAGCAGACGAATCCACTGCTAAAAGTAGTTGTGGTAATAGTAGATTTGGTTGTTGGATTTGCACAGTTGTCAAAGAAGACAAGTCTTTAAATGGATTTATAAAATCTGGCCATTTAGAACTCAAACCTCTACTTGACTTTAGAACATGGATATTATCTCAAAGAGATGTTCCTGAAAATCGTAAAAAACATAAAAGAAATGGTTCCGTTATAAAAAGAGATGGGCGTATAATGTTTGGACCTTTTACTTTTGAAGCTAGACAAATGATACTTAGAGAATTATTAAAAACTCAAATAAGAATGCAAGAGTTTTATCCTGATATAGAACTAATTACTTTAGATGAACTAAAAGCTATAGATGCAATATGGGACGATGAAGAAGACTTAACAGCTACAACATTAGTAGACATATATAGAGAAATCACTGGTAAAGATCTTCCTTGGTCTAAGTACAAAAAACCAGTATTTGATTCTTCTACTCTATGTGCAATAAATGAAAAATGTAATGAGTATAATATAAATCATGATTTATTTAATAAATTAATTATTGATACTAATAAGTATAAACATTTTAGTAATACTACTAAACTTAAAAATTCAATAAATAAAACTTTAAATCAACAATGGCTTCATCAAGATATTGTTGAAAAAATTGAAGAAGAAAGTAGCAAGGAGTTAGACAATGAAAATTAATAAGCTTAAACTTAAAAACTTTAGATCTTATGAAGAGGAAACTGTCTTCGATTTTGCTACTACTGATGATAAAAACATTATACTTATTGGTGGTAAAAATGGAGCTGGTAAATCTACAATATTTGAAGCTATAAAACTTTGTATATACGGACCTATGGCTTATAAATACCAAGGATTTAATGCTTCTTATATATCTAAAGTGAAATCAAATATAAATAATAACTCTCTTAAGTCTGATTTAGTAGATGCATTTGTTTCTATTGACTTAGAGTTAAGCGAAGGTACAGAAATAAACATATATACATTGACTAGAAAATGGACTTTTAAAAATAAAAAATTAGATGAGATATTTTTAGTTTATAAGAACTACTCACCTATTCCTTTAAAAGATGAAGAACTTAACTTTTTTGAAAATTATATAACATCAATAATTTCTCCAAAAATATTTGAATTTTTCTTCTTTGATGGTGAACATCTTTCAGAATTTTTCATAGGTAAAAATTCTAATACTCACTTAAAGCAATCACTTTTATCACTTTGTAATTTCGATACTTTTGATGTTTTAAAAAACACTATACTTTCAAGTATCAGAAATAGTAAAAATGACGATTCTGAATTAGAGTTAGCTAAAGCAAATTATTTAGCTTTAGAGGATGAGTTCACTAAGCTCACTTTAGAAAAATCTAGCTTAGTTGATAATTTTGATAATATTTCAATTGAGTTTGATGATTTGAATCAAAAACAAAAACAGTTAGAAAGTGATTTTAGAAAAAAAGGTGGAGTTCTTGCTGAAGAAAGAGAGATTCTTAATAAAAAAACTATAGAGCTAGAAACTAGAAGATCTGTAATAAATCAATCTATAAAAGATTTTTGTAATGATATTCTTCCATTTTTAATTGTTAAAGATCAAATATTTAATTTGAAAAATCAAATTAAAAGTGAAAGTGACAATCTTGTATATTCCCAATTAAAGGATAAATTATCAGCAGATTATTTCAAAAATCTTCTTTTAAGTAAATTAGATACTTCTAGTATAGATGAAATAGCTATGACTGTTTCAGAAGCTTTGATTGATGATATAAAACCTAATAATCAAGCAGATGACTTCAAGGTTATTCATAACCTTTCTAATGATGAAAGTAATTCAATACTTTCTTTAATAGACAACAAATTGAGTATTGATAATAACAATATACTTTCACTGTTTGATGAACATAGAAATATAGGTGAAGAATTAGCAACAATCAGAACTACATTAAATAATAGTCTTGAAGATGAGTCTTTAAATAAATATATAAATGAACTAACAGATTTATCTAACAAAATCGGACATTTATCTGAGATTAAGAATAATTTAGATATTAAGTTAAAAGATTTAGAATTATTAGTTTTAAATACTGAAACAGCTAAAGATAAAGCTAAATCAAAGTATATAGATTTACTTCAATCTAATAAAGTTGTAGATATGTCTTCTGACCTTATACTTATGTTAGATGATATGATTACAACTTTAACTGAAAGTAAAACAAAAGAAATTCAAAATAATTTTATGTATATATTCAAAAAAATTATACGTAAAGATAACTTTATAGATTTCATAGATATAGATAGTAATTTTAATACATCTTTATATATAAACAAAATGTATAACTCTCTTGAAATCGAAAACCTTATAGAAAATATAGGTTACGATGAAATGGAGAAAAAATTAGGTAACTTATTCTTCGAGGATTTATTTACTGAGTATAAAGTTAAAAATCGTTCTGAGTTACTTAATAAGATAAAAAATGGTAATCAATCAGCCTTTATAACTTTAAGAACAAAAGTTGATATAAATGGATTCTCTAGTGGAGAAAAACAAATATATATTCTTTGCTTATACTGGGCTTTACTAAAAGCTTCTGATATAGAAATACCATTTATAATAGATACTCCTTACGCAAGAATAGATGAAACTCATAGAAATAATATTACTAATGAGTATTTCTCTACTATAAGCGATCAGGTTATTATTTTATCTACTAATACAGAGATAGATGAAAAATCATATAAAGATATTAAACCTAGATTAAATGGTGAGTATTTAATTGATTATGATGATATAAATAGAAAGACTATACAGTCTAAAGGATACTTTTTCGAGGTGTAATTATGGGATTTAGATTAAAAACATCAATGCAAACAAAAGAAATATTTGAAGAGTTAGGTTCTAGAATGAATTTAAAGCCATTTGCACTTTGTAAACTTGCAATTTCAATGTCTTTAACTAGTGATGAACCTATTGAGGATTATAAGAGTTTTGATAATAATGGGCTTGAGTTAAATAGACAAACTATAACAGCTCAGTATGATGGATTATTTAAAGCTTTACTTGAACAATATGCTGGTAAAAGTTTAACCGATGATGAGTACTTCCCTAATCATGCTAAACTTCATATAGATAGAGGAGCTGTTATGCTTAAAAATAAATATAATTATTCTAGTAATTTGGAACATTTTATTAGACAAATATCTAATAATGATCTTGGTATATAAAAATATAACAATTGCAACTAAATCACTTAAAAAGTAGATTTTATTATTTTAAAGAAAAATTTAAAAATCTTAAATATAATAGAAAATGAACCCATAAAATGTAATTCTATGGGTTCATTTTTACTTTGAAAAATTCATAGAGTTTTGTTTTTAGACTTTTCAATAACCTCATTATAACTATTTTATTTTTATATATAGTTCCATACTTTTAAAGCAGTATTACTCATTAGTTGTTGCCTAACTTCAATACTTTCAAAATCCCATGTTGAATAGTCTTGGACTATAATTCCAGGATAATATAAATTAGATTTTCTATATTCTATTAACTTATCTGTGAAATCTTTATTATTTATTTTAACATTAATTTCACTTTCTAGTATCATAAGATTACCTAATCTATGTATATATTCTACATACTCAGCTTTATCTCTAACATGACTCCATTCATTTACTCTAGCCTTCGCATTTGAAGGTTTTTTAGGCATTATATGTTCTATATGTTGTTTAGGACTATGTGGCAAAGGTTGAACTCCTGGTTTTAAGTATTTCTCTAAATTAAATAAAATATAAGATGCTAAAGACATACTTTTAGTAGAAAATTCTTTGAAATTTTTCTTGAATAAAATGTCAGAAGTTAACTTTTTCATATATTCAACTATATCATCTATCGAGTCAATCTTATACTCTTTGCTATCTTTTTTTATTACAGTTCCAGGATATCTAATAGCTCTAGCCATACATCCTATTTCTTTTTCAAAATTAGATACTGTATTTCCACCTATAGTAAAATATCTAAAGCAAAATGTAACTATGTTGTGTAAAAGTTTATCAAAATCATCTTTACTATCATTTTTATTTATATATCTAACCGCTCCAGATAGTATAAGCGGAGTACTATTTGTTATTCCCATAGACTTCAGAGCATTTAGATTATCTATTATATTTTGTCCTACTAACTTTCCCGCATACTTAATCCAATAATTAGAATTTATATTTACTATATGCCCATATATTTCAGATTCACTTTCTAATGATGATAAGTAATCATATGCATTTTTATCATTTATTAATCTTTTCACCTTATCATATAGCTTTGCAGGTGTAACATTATCTTCAGTTGACGCATAGTTAAATCTAATATATTCTGTTAGGTCTTCATTATCAATATTATCGCATATATTATCCCATTTAAACTTTATATCTTCTGATTTACTATTTATAGCTTTAAATAATTCATTTTTTATCATATCTGATTCAGATAAATCTTTTCCTCTTTTGTTTAAAGTTTCGAATATAGTATAGGCTGTATTTTTCTTTTTTACCCCAATTTTAAGAACTAAAAAATATCTTGTAATTGTAGTTACATATGCCCATAATTTGTTAAAAACTTCTTCGGAAGTCATTGTTTCTGGAAATTCATTATATATCTTTTCATAAAAAAATTCATATGCATCCGCTAGTAATTGTTCAGATGAATTTTTTTTATAATTTTTACCATTTAAGTATTGCTCTCTCTCTTTCTTATTATTCTTTAATAATATATACTCTTTAAAAAAACTATTTATTGTAGAATCCAACTCTAACTTAGGCTCCAAATCCATAGATATATTATCTTTTTGTTTTATAAAATGATCCGTTAGGTCCCTAATATGTATTAATTTATTCATATCTGTTACCCTGTTTGACAATTCAGTTAATACTTTTATAAATATAGTAGTAGATGTTATTCTTTGCTGTCCATCTATTATCTCGTATTTTCCATCACCTAATATAGTTAATACTATTCCCCCAAAAAAATGAGGTGCATGAGTATTAATAGATCTTAATTTATTACGTGAATCATAAGTACTTTCGTAGGTTTTTATAAAGTCATCCCAAAATTGTTCCAACTGATTTTTTCCCCATGCATATTTTCTTTGATAATCCGGTACATAAAACTTTTTAGTATCATAAAATATATCATTTAAATTATGTTCATGTGCCTCAAAGTAATCTTTCGTTTGAATTAATTGCATTATTTATTTCTCCTATTTTATGTTGTAAATTTTTACATATTACTTTAACTATTTAATTCCCAGAATGCTTTATCTCTTATATATATAGGTGCATTCTCTTTAGGTATCTTAACTAAACTTTCATGCTTAGCTAAACTCTTTATTTTATTGTATATACTATCTTCCTCAGCTTTACTTTGAGTGTTGAATATATATCTAACATCTTTATTATTTAAATCGGATACATTATGAATAATCCAAGTTAATATATAATTTTGGTACTCATTTTCTGAAGTAGCAAAATGACTTAGTAATTGAGTTGATAATATAGTTCCAACACCAAACATTCTACCTTCTTTTAATATTTTCTTTATAGACGTAAAATTCTTACTTAAAAAGTTATCAGCTTCATCAACAAGTATTAGTTTATTTAACTGTCTATATTGACCTTCTTGTTTACTCTCACCTTCAATAAACATCTGATTATAGAAAATATCTAGCGTTATCGCAACTACTAAGTTTTGTGTAGCTTCATCATATCCAGATAACTTTATTACCGTAACTCCATCTATAATTTCAAATAAGTTTTTAGTCTTTGATGAATCTGGTTCAAATATTTCAAAATCATATAAAGTTCTAAGTGCCGCATATAAACTATCTTCTTTTACATCTTCTCTATTAAAGTATATTGAACATACATCACTTATTGTAGGCGCAGGCTTAGTCCATGTATCCTCATCATGCTTTAGTATTCCTTTTAACTCATAAGCTTCCATTATAACATCCATTAAAAGAGCTTTTTGTTTAACACCTAATCCAAAAGATTTTGATATTGTTTCAGTTAAAGTTTTAGCTGTGTGTAGAGGTAAAAAACTAGCATCTTCATCTGTTATAACTATAGCTAAAGGGTTATAAGGTAAATGACATAGTTTATAAACATTAGCATCTGTAGCTTTTACAAAATCATCATCCTTCTTACAATAGTCACTTTTATAGTCAAATATAAGCATTCCAATTGGCTTAGAGTCCACATTATGCTTTTGTTCTCTATACATTTGAGTTATCAATGATTTAGTAAACTGAGTTTTACCAGTTCCCATAGTCCCAATTATTCCTGTATTTGTATGAAGAGTTTGTTCCGTATCTGTTGGATACCATAAAAGTGCTTTATCATTATCTTTTCTAGTTCCAAACATAATCTCCATAGGTCTATTATTATCACTATTAACTAATTGATCATATGATCCTTCTTTATCAGCAGCTACATCAGGTAAATTATTATCTTTATTTATTTCATGAGCTTCATCATATTCAACCTTAGTATCAAGAACTTCAATTTCATAATTTCCATATGTTTTTATAAGCATTTTTTCTACATCAAAATCACTATGTCCAGTTATATATCTATTTTTTATATCTTCTAGATCTTTTACTATATTGTTATATCCTTCTTGTTCTGAAAGCTCTATTATATTTATACCTTCTCTTTTTTCTAAATCTTTATTAAAGAAAGAATCTTTCTTGAAAGATATCACACATCCTCTTCCTATAAGTTCATCTAAATCACTACTTATTTCGTAATCATCATTTAATAACTTAGTTCTTATATCACTGTTTATGACTTCATCCCAATTTTGTTCACTCCATACATTGTATAACTTCATTTTTTCAGCACTTACTGTAGCCAGTTGCATCATAAAATTTCTATACATAAGCTTTGCAAACTTATTGTCATCATCTTCTGTAGTTATTAAATGTTCTTCTATTAAATTTCTAGTTTTATTAGCTTGTTCTATAGCTTTTTGTATAACATTTTCACTATTTTCACCTATTTTAACTTCAACTGGATAGAAATGAACTTTTAATTTTTCTTCTTTATTTTCTATACCAACAAATAACAAATCATCAGAGTAAGAGTCTGTTTTGCCTGTTAGATTTTTAATTGTAAATAATCCGTTCTTTTGGCTAAGTCCTGCTCCTCCAGATACTCTAAGTACTTCTTCTAAAGATATAGGTATCCATGTTATATCTGGATGATAGAAATACGCTAAACCTATTTTTATAGCTGATAATATACTTAGCTTTTCTCTAGGGAATTGAGATCTACTAGATATAAGTCTTAGTAGCCAATCTCCATTTACCGCATTAAAGTAATTTATAAGCGTAGCTACTGTATCTTCCTTAGGTTCTACATTTTTACTACGTAAAAATTCTTCAACTATAACTTGATATTGTTTAGATCTTCTTGTAACTGTTATAGCATCATACCCACTAGATGTTGTGTATTGATCACTATAGTGAATTATAAGTAAGTCTTTGGCATTCTCATCATTTTTAAAGAAGTTTAAATCTACCTTTGGATCTATAAATGTCACCCAATGAGATGTATCATAAACTTTATTTAAGAATTCCTTATTCTTTTCTCCAATCGATGTTGTTACACTCAAACTATCATTGAATGGATCTTCTGTACCTATACACTTTGTAAGTGAGTTATACCTCATAGATATATTTATAAGATCATCTTCTTTATTAGCAAATTTTGATCCAAATCCAGTTCTATAAGTATCCTTTAAGTACATAGATGGAACTCCAGATACTAATCCATTAAGAGCTATTCCTGTGTTTATATCATCCATAGAACTACTTGTTATACTTACATCTTGATCCATTTCATAGAATGTTAAATGTGAATACTCATAACTCATTTCGCTTTTATCTTTTTTATAAAACTTAACTTTCTCTCTAAATAAATTTAATACATCTTCTTCAGAATGATTTTCCGCTTTAAGATTTATATTAAAGTGATTTTTTATATCTTCTATAGAATCGTAAAATGCAACCTCTTCAAATGCATTTATTGTATTTTTCTCTCCATATATATAAACATCTAATGATATTAAATTGTTTATATCTTCACCTTTATTTAATTTCTTTGTGTAGTAGTCAAATATACCTAATAAAACTTCTTTACAATCACCTAGGTTTATAAGCTTTATACTTATTTTAGACTTACTTATATCCCTGAATAAATATGTAAAGTGTTCTATAAACTCTTCTAATTTTTCTCTTGTTAACTTAGAAACATAATCTCTAGATCCTTTATATCTACTCATTTTATGGTCAACATAATAAGTCCATTCTGGTGAATGTTTTTGATCAATAACCTTGTAAAGCAAATCTCTATTTTTATATACATAAGGCAGTAAATATCTTGAGCTTAATAACTTTAATATATTTTCTTCTACTTCTTCTTTATCTATCATTTCATTTATCATAACTTGGTAAGCTATATTTATAGGATGAAGTGGAGTTAAAAGTATTTCTTTATCACCGTCTAGTTTATGTATTGTTCCTAGTTTAGATAGATTTCTTTGTTCTTTCGATAATACTTCATCATTTTCTATATTATTAAATGTCTCAATTATACTATTTAAGTAAGCTTTAGATATATTTAATAAATCTTCATCATAATAAGCTAAACTTGGTAGTAATTCATTAACCTTATAATAATTTATTAAATTCTCATAAGCTTGCTTTATATTTTCATCTATCGATAGTTCTTCTTTTTCATATATATCTCCTACGCAAGTGTAGTGCATTGCATTTTCTTGTATAATATTTTTTTCTATTTCTAAGTTATCTTTAAAATCTTCTTTTGCAAAATATTCGCTTGTACCTTGTGCTAATTTATTATTTGACAAGTACTTAAAGCTTTCTTCTTTTTCTCTTTTTTGCTTCCATACCCTTAGTCCACTTATCATACTTGGACGTTCTTTTTCTTCTTCTTTTGCTATTGTTATAACAGAATCATTATATTTTATATCTACTTTTGCAAACTCAGTTTCTTCCTCTGTTTTAACATCAAACAATAGTTCCATTTTCTCATCCGTATCTAATATTACAGAGTTCTCAAGTTGTGTTATATATTCTTGGGTTTTACTACTTCCTTTTGGATTAAGTATTATTTTTTCTTCATCAGTGTTTGCTACAATCATATTTTTTTTAGATTTCATAAGCACTTCAAAATTAGTTTTTATATTTTCAAGTATATCTTCTTCACAAGATACTACACATACTCTAAACTCAAACTTAACTCTTTTATCATCATACTTAATCTTTGCAAATGTATTTGTACTTTCATCTACAACTATAGATACTTTTACTTTTTCTTTACTTATAGCTATATTCACATATTCTTGAGTTTTTTTATCTAATTTAAAATCAGGTCTTTTTACAGGTATATCAAATTTAAACTCTAAAGATACTGTATTAAGTTTATCTCTGTTAAAAATAATTATATTTCTTTTTCTTTGTCTAGCTTCTGATTCACCTTCTGGCTTATCCCAAAAGACTAATTTATCACTAACTTTTATACTGTCTAATTTTACTTTTTTTGTGCCTTTTATATTTTCTATTGAGATTTTTATATCTTTATATGATACATCTTTCCAATTATCTCTTTTTAAAGATTCAACTCCCTTTGGGTCAAAATCTTTCTCTAGTTCTATTTCTGGATTACCATACTTATGTATAGAATCTATTTTAGAAAATATAGATGCATTTTCATTTAATCTTGATTTTATCATCTTAGGAGTTTTATCTTCTAATAAATTTTCATCATAAAACAATCCAAATTCTTTATAATCATTCTTTGAAATTACACCCTTATTTAATACATTTAATACATTGGCATATTGAAATATTGATGAATTATCCTCTAAAACCGAACTTCCCATCTTATCTAAGGTAAACTTTAATATATATTTATCTTCTTCTTTCAAACTACTTTTATCTAAATTTTTCTTTATGTTTTCAACTAGGTTCTTAGTATGAAATGGCATACCTTCTTTTTGAAAACTTTCAGTACCTTTTACTAAACTATCTAAAGTTGTATTATGAATAAAAAGTATTGCTTTATCTTTAAAATATTCGTTAGTTTCATCTCCAACTAGATTTCTTAATCTAATTAAAAAATCAGCTGTTATATTTTCATCTGTTGCTGATACTATAACTTCTGTGCCATTTATATCGATACTAAAAGTTTCATAGTCAACACCATCTGATATGTTGTATATAAACTTTTTATTTTCACTTTCTTTTTTCAAAGCTTCATACATTTCTATAACTTCATTTTCTTTTTCAAATTGTATATTAAACTTGTCTCCGCTTTTTATTTTTCTATATTTAAAATATTCGATTACATTTTTAGCTAAATAACTATAAAATTGATTTAACATATTGTGCATCCCCACTATCACTTTTCTTTTCTATAATATTTAATTTTTCAAATAACTCTACTATTTTACTTTGAGAGTCTCTATCAAAATAAATACCTCTTACCTTGTATTCTTCAAATAAATCTTTTAACTTTATTTTATCTTTATCTTTTATACATAACTTTGTTATAAATAAAAGTTGTTCTTGAGTTATATTTAATGTGTACCCAAGAGAACCTCTTCTTCTTAAGTAATTCATTTTACAATATTCTTCAAACCATCTTTTGTATCCATCATATGGTTTTTTTCTTGTATTTGAATTTATAAATTGATAATCTATTCTTTTAAAGAAATCAAATATTTCTTGCTTAAGAAAATCATCACTATATTTTTCTACTGGATTAAAATCATCCCAATCGACATCATCTATTAATGATACATATTTGTTTTTTATCATTTTTATATTTTGATATAATTCATTTCTATCTTCATCTGATATATGATTAATTAGGTTACTTATTTCCACATAATCATATATAGTTGATTCATTATTAGAGTTTAACATTCCTAGTAAATTTGAATGACTAAATAATGGTTTTAAATTACTTTCTAACATTTTCCATCCTAAAGTATAACTGGTTCTAGATTTTGATACAGTTTCCCAATCTAAATTAAAATATAATTCTTCTGTAACTCCTTTGTTTGCATCAAAAAACTTGGATAATTTAATTGATAATTGAGAAACATAAAAGAAGTAATAATATTTTAATAGATTTTCAAATTCTTCTATAAATAAAGCTGGTTTATTTAATATGAAGTCTAAATCTTGTTTAAATAAATTAGATACATTTAACGCTACACACTTATGGTTTTTATTTACTTCTTTATTATCATTAAGTTCTGGTAAGCTTTTTAATATCATAAATTCCATTATATTTTCTGGCTTATAATCAAAACACTCTATTATTTTATTTTTTATATCTCCGTTGTTAGATTCGCCTAATAATATATCATATAAAAAAATAGCTAATCCTTGATTATAATCACTTTTAGGCATATTTATATAGTTTAAAAGCTTTGGATGAAATGTGTGTAAATTTCCATTTTCATCAAAAAACATTTCTTTTATTATGCTTTTTAAAGCTACTTTATCACTTGCGCCTGCGTCAACATTTTCTATAAAAACATCTACATCACTCAAGTTTATTTCATCACTATTTAATTTTTTATTGTAAATACTCCTACAAAATTCACCTACACAAGTTTCAAATTTATTTATTTGTTCATTATGTTTTTTTTCGTATTTCGTACTATACGGAAGTATCTTTATGTTTTTAGAAGAACTATGCTTAATACCATCCTTCACTACATAGTCTTTTTCAAATTTTTGTTCATCTATAATAAACTGCAATTTTCACACCTCATTTGCAAACTTAATTTATATAAAACTTAAACTCTTCAAAGTCTTCATCATAAACTAATTTATATTTTGAATTTTTAGAGCCTGACCTATCTTCTATATAAATTTCTTTATTTTGATTTCCCAGTTTTTGAATTTTATTTATAAATTCAACAAAGTTTATATAGTTATATTTATCATTTTTATTAGGTCTGTATCCATTTTTAACTCTCATAAGTAATTCATATAAGTTAAAATCTATATCTATACCATATGATTTTCCTTGTTCTTCACTTTTGTATATTAAAGTTAAGTTAGGATTAAATTTAAATAATTCATTACTGTCATTTATTTTTAGATTAGATAAATCTGGTTTAATATTTAATCTTTGACTCATTTTATATCTAATTTGATTTCTACCTATAGATAAATTTATTGTTCCATCTTCACTATCTCCGTTCCATCTATAACTAGCCTCTTTAACATTTTTATAAAGACTACTTAAATTTTTCTTTTCGCCTTTATTAAAATAATATACATTTTTCATATAGTCTACATATATTGTATCTTTTAAGTCTAAGTCTTTTTTAGGTACAAATAGATTTAATCTTATAAACATATCTATAAGTTTATTTTGTATTTGTTCTTTATCACCTTTATTTTTTTGCCTATTCATTACATTTTGTATTTCTTCGTTTTTATTCAAAATAGTACTTAGATAACTATCATTGTTTATTTCTATATATTCATTAAATACATTCGTCATATCATCTGTTGTGTTAAGTTTTATAATTACATTATCTAAACTTTCTGACTTAGCATTTATAGGATCTATTTTGCTTATAGATGATAATATATACGATAGCTCTTTGTGTTCATATAAATTAGATGTAAATACACAATCCATAAATTCTTCACAATTTATTTTTTCAATATATTTGATAAGTTCTTTATCATTTTTATTATCTAGAGTTGTGTTTACTATAAAGTCATATATAAAGTTTAGTAAAGATCTAGTGGATACTATAAGCTTGTCTTTTACTACTGATTCTACAACTATATCTATTAAGGCTTCTCTTACCGATTCTTGCATTAGCATTTCATAATTTGCTTTTATTGGACATTTATAATTTATACCACAATTTTTACAGTTGTTTTTATAGCTATTTTTAAACACATTGTTTTTATGTTCTTGAGTTATATTTTTTATTATATCTTCTAAATATTTAGACCTCGGTTTTTCGTCTGTTAGTGAATATATATGATAATCACTAAAATTTATAAATTGAAAACTAGATTGTTCATTATAAGAACTATCTGAAATAGAAATATCTAATATGCCTTTTTCCTCTACATATTCCTTTAGTTTTGTAAATCTATCTCCATATTTAGAATCTATAAAATTACTTAATGCACCTAAGTTTATAGCTAGTATAAACTTTTCATTTGTTGTGTCTATATTATCATCTGAAAAACTATCTAAGACATCATTTAGTGTATCTATTGATGTTTTTCCTGGCTCAAAGCTTTCTGTAGCATCATTATGCATATTAAACTTATCCATCATTTCAGGATATTTATTTCTAAAGTATGATATCAAGTGGGATTTTCCGTCTCCAACCCCTCCACATACTAAAATAAGTTCTCCTTTATTTGATTGACTCGACTTTTCTATTATCTCATATAGTTCATTTTCAACATCTCTTTTAACGTGCATATAGCTTTTAAAATTACTAAAGCTAGAAAGATTTTCTACAGCTTCTTTAGATGATTCTTTTAATCTCTTCAAATCATTTATCAAACAATTTTTACTACTTTCTATAGTTATGCAAGCTTCTTCTATTACATCTATTTCTTCTATTGAAGTTTCTTCTATTTTATTAACTTCATCAAATTCTCCCTCTTCTTTGATGTCATTTACTTCTTTTATATCCTTAGTTTCATTAGTTATATGTTCTGATGTATCTGAAATTTTACTTGAATTTATAAATTGTTCTAATTGCCCTATCATATGTTCTATTTTCTCATTGCTATTATCATTAACTATAGGTTTCGGAGTTTTATATGGTATAGATTCAAAGTTTGGGTCTAGATATACTTCTATGAACCAGCATATTATTTTGTGTAAATTTCTATGTATAGAAAGTGCTGCTTCTAATTCACCTTCTATTTCATCATGTGCTGCAATATTTCCAAGTTTTCTTACACTATTAAATGCTTTGTATATCTCTATATCTATTAATCCGTCCTCATTCAATTTCTTTATTCTATCAACTTGAGTTAAAGAGTTTAAATAATCTTCTCCTTCTAAGATAGCTATTTCTTTAGATATTTGTTCTGCTAATAATCTTCCCTTTACTACGGCACTATGAGGATAGTCATATAAAGCTTCATTTATCTCATTTGCTGTCTTTTTTAGAGATTCTCTATCATTATTAAAGTATTCTAATATATCATTAAACACTTTTTCACTTCCTTCTTTCAACTTTTATTAACGATTAATTTATCTATTATTAATATTATATCATTTTCAAAATTTACATAGATCTACGATATTATACATCAATCCTTTGTCGAATTTTGTAATTTATTGCCATTATCTTGAAGTTATTTCTTTCCTTTTCTTGTATTTGCAATATTTATAAGTTTTTATAGTGGTTTTACCTATTTAGTTGTAAATTTATATATTAATTCACTTAACTTTAATTATTTTCGTTTAATATGCAAAAATCTTTAGTTAGTATTTTAATTGATAACTTGTTTATTTTTAAAACTAATATATCAAACACATAATTATAATTTTTTATATAAATAAAAGGTATCGTAAGTTACGATACCTAGTTATAATTTTTTCATAAAATTTTCTCATCAAGAAGCCATACATCTTATTAGTTTATAAATTATTTAGATTCAAACCAATCAGTAGTTATGACTACTTTCTCTGCACTTTCATCAATAGGCATTAAAGTAACCTTTTGCTTAGACCCTGGAGCAAAATTTTCTAAATATATAATATCATCACCTACAACAATACCTTCTTTATCTTTATATTGAACTTTGTAAGATAGACTCTTAAAATCTATTTTAGACTTATTCTCAACTATACATGAAAACTCTACAGATCCAAATTCATCTGTAGTTCTTTCAAGTGTCATTTCAGTAGCTAATTTATCTGCATATGATCTTGCTTCGTTTTCTTTATTTATAACTGTTGCTTGCTCTTTAAAGTCTTTATATGTTTGCTTATGATCCTCATCTATTTTTACTCCATAATCATCTACCATAGATATTAGTGCTGGCTTTCTTAACTTTTCAGACTCTTGTATATATTTATCCATAAGTTCATAATCTTCAGTATTTCCTGCTTCTATTTGTTTTTTTACACCTTCTATATAATCAGTTCCTAATTTTTTTAAATCTTTATCTTTAACTCCATCTAAATTCTTTTTTATATTATTTATTTCTTCTTCTAAAACTTTAGTAGTATCTTCCTTGTACTGCTCATCTGTGTAATTTACATTATTTGTAATTTTTTTCTCTAATTTATCTTGTTCATCCCATCTTTTATTTATAGATTTTTGGAAGTCAGATATAAAAGCTTCATCTGTAGCTGTTTCTTGTGTTTGAGAATTATTTTTCCCTGTGTTATTACACCCTGAAACCCCTATCGATATTGCACTTATTAATACTAATCCTAATATTTTTGATTTCAACCTCATTAAAATTCCTCCTAAATTATACCCCTGATATTGTTTTAAATATTTGATCTTAAAAGTTGTATTTTTAGTCTTTATTTTGACTACTTCCCCATTATATCATTACCCTGCGTCGAATTTTGTTATTTTGTGTTCTCTTATGCACTATCTTTTATAAATCTAAAAAATTGAATATTAACATTGAGTTTTTAAGTTCTTAAATTTATTTTAAATTATAACCCTTTGTAAAGCACATACTATTTATCAATCAACACTTTCAATAATTATTCCAACCTAACTACTAAGTCCATCTTTTAAATCTTCGTAAGCAAATAATTGTATATCATATAAATCTCCAAAATTATCATAAATTATTTTAGGTGCTTTAAACAATCACTTTAAAGAATTTATATTTGGAAGTTCAATTCCAAGTTCTTCAGTAATTTATCTAATAAAAAAGCCACTTTAATAGTGACTTTTATAAATTTTGCTCTAACTGTAATCTTCTTTCCTCAATTTTTGATGTTATATTTTTATGTATATCCTTTAAAGTTTCTCTATCTATATCTGATAGAGAATGATATTTTACATCTATACTCCACTGTACTTTAGAACCCTCACTTATATTAACATCATGTTTAGCATCACAGTATTTTTTTATATTTACTCTACTCTCTACATCTAAAACTGAGCTTAGTTCTATATCTCTTTTAATCTTTGTATCTATTAAACCTTGTTCAAATCTTTCATTAAATATGTTTTCTCCTATAATTGAGTTGTCAGAAAAGTACCATATTAGTTTATCTATAAAATCAACATTTTTTAAACTTTCTCTTAAATCAACTTTTTCAAAATTGCTTTCGAACTCATCCTTTTGTACTTTTATACCTTTTACATTTGTGTTATTTTCAATATTAAATATATCTTGGAATTTTCCTTTAGTTACTATTTTTTTATCTTTAGTTGTAGCCATTTGCTTAGTACATTTTATAGATTTTACTCCTAATGCCTTTAGTATTATAGTGGCTTCATTAAAAATATTATCGGTTATATATTGGTCAAAATCATTAACTGGTACCAAGAAATTTCCTATATGTCTATTTAAAACATAGCTTTCATTTCTATTCATTATCTTTCCAGTTATTAATCCGACACCTATATCACTTCTTTTATTTTCAGGTATATTCCACATTAACAGGTTCTTCTTTTGAACAGCATTAGTTTTCGATATATTGCTTTCATCTTTTAATTTATATACTATAGTTTTATTAGCTTTATCTTTTTTATTTTCACTTACAATATTTTTACACTTTCCAATGGCACTTCCTAGTGATGTAATTGCTGCCATTACTGCACCTACATCATCTACATATCCAAGCATAGGGATAAGGTCTGGTATAAAATCTAATGGGTTCATTACATAAATTAAAGCTGCCGCCGAAATTAGTTTTTGCTGCCATTGAGCTTTTGGATCTTTTACAAGCTTAAACATTGCTTCTATGTATTTTTTTACTTTTTCTAATGTTGATCCATCCATTTTTTTATATATATTTTCTTCATTTTTTAATAAGTCTTCTAAATCTTTTTCTGTATATTTACTGTTGTTTATTTCTTCTTGTATCTTAAGGTATTCTTCTTTACCCAATATTGGGAAATTACAATATGGGCACATTATAAAATCCTTTTTATTTATTTCAAACTCTTCTTTACACCCTGTACATATGTATTGCATATACATTCCTCCACCAAATAACTTCTATAGGATATTTTATCATATTAAATAAACAAATGATATAAACAGAGAAGGTGGATATATACCTATATATCCACCTTCTCCTAATCCTCGGTAAAACAAATACTATTTATCAATTATCACAAACACAACTCCACCTATTATAATTGCACTCACACGACCATACTTCTTCAATTCATTATAACCATATCCTATATATATAATTTCCTAATGGCTATATAAGTATCTTATACACCAGATAAATATAGAATAATGGAAATTAAAGAAATATTTGAAGGAATAAGGATATTCAATATAACAAAGGTGGTTATTATCTACATATTCTTGATTTTGTGTTATACTGGTAATGTGGTAGAACTTTCAAAACTGTAAAATATTCAACCAATCGACAACTGTATGTAAAGCTAAAACTAAGGAATAGCTGTTTCTATTCACAAGCCAATTAAGGGGGGCTGGAAACGGAAACGGAAGGTTAATTTAAGTGGAGAGTAGTTCGCATATAAAAAAATATTTAAAGACAAAAGGGGGATTTAACTTGGCTAAAATTACAATTAATAGTGAAATCTTAGAAATGATGCTTTATGTTTGGGATTCACTACATCAAAAAGAAAAGATAGCAGATTCATTTTTTATAGGACTATCTGATAACCCAAATATGAAATATCTATATGGTGAAGACTTTACAGAAGAATCTGTACGAAAGGTACTTTCTGCAATGTCAAATAGAGAGCTTATCAATAAGCCTACAAAAAAGGAAAGTAGATACTGGAATAAAAATATGTGGATGCTTGAAGATTTACAATTCACAAATATGATGATAGCACCAGTAAAGCAGCTTAATTTAGACCATATGGAAGATAAATTAAGTAAAGAAGAATATGAAGTAGTATTTATCCCAGGACATATGGATGAATATTATATTGATGATAATAAATTAATAATCAATTTCTTTAATATTGCAGTAGATTTATTTGGTGACGGCCCAGTAACAATAGCAGGTAAACCATTTAATGAATATATAGAAGAAAAGCTTCTTAGTATGTAACTAGGAGAGCTAAATAGTTAAAATAAATTTATTTAAAGTTATACAAACAGAGAAGGGGGATATATAGGTTGCAGCGACATTTACAAGCGCGTACTTTAGCTTGTATGGAGCAAAACCTATATATCCCCCTTCTCATAAGCTTCGGTAAAACAAATACCATTTATCAATCAACACTAACACTTTCTTCATTGTTCCTATTTGAAACAAATAAAAATCCAAAAGTAATAACAGCAACTATAATCCCCCATGCACCATATGAATAATCTAACAGTGCATGCACCATAACTGGAACAAATATACTCTTACCCTTATCCAAATAGTAAACAAAAATAAAACTAGCCATTATACCAAAGCCAATATTATTAAACATCTCCATAACCAGAAATCCAATACCATCTCCTGCCATAACACTAGGCAATATAGCATGTATAATACCAAACACAACTCCACTTATTATAACTGCACTCACACGACCATACTTCTTCAATTCATTATAAACATACCCTCTATATATAATCTCCTCAGGCAATGCCACAATAAACAAATAAAAAAACGCACGATAAAAACCTCTAATTGAATAATCTCCATGCAACATAAAAAACAAAACATATATTAACAACAAAACAACACTTACCTTAGACTTTCTAAACCCAAGCTCCCCTAACCTCTTACGATATACTAAAAGTAAAATAAAAGGAAGAACCCACATACTACCTAAATCATTAATCAAACCTACTCCAACATTTGAAAATGATATATCCTTAGTTGAAATCAACCATCCATTTTCATAGCTCAAAATACAGAAAACATAAAAATACACCATATATACAATTGAAACTAGTACTGGTGTATAACGTCTAGTTTTTTCTCTCAGTTCCATAAAATCCCCCCCATTAAAATTCTATTCCATAAGTTATGTATTATAATAATAGTATAAAGCATTTAAAAATCATTAGCGAATTTTTTCTTTCTTTAAATATAGTTTTTTAAATTTAGGTTGGGAGTTAGATTTATGGATATGAATCACATAATACAAATACTCTTCACAGTTATAGTGGTATGTATAATCCTTTTTACAATGATCAAAGTTATAAAAGAAAATGACAAGAAAACTTACAAATCTGAAGGTATGATAATTGGATTTATAATCGGTGTAATCTCTAGTTATTATATACTAAATGCACTTATATATACTCCTATCGGTATGTTTATAGGTATTGAAATTGGAAAAAATAAAAAAAGAAATAGTTGAACTTTATAACACTTTAAATTTTTCTACAAATCAGTGAAGGGGGATATATAGGTTGCAGCGACATTTACAAGCGCTTCTCAGCTTGTATGGAGCAAAACCTATATATCCCACCTTCTCTTAAGCCTCGGTAAACTCTACCTACTTGATATCCCTACCCTTTTTATAAATCAAATAAGTAACATACATTCTCATCTCATCCCTCATACCTAAAAGCTCTTTCTCATCAAACCTACAACACCCAAACTCAGCCTCTTCCTTACTAACAATACTACTCATACTATTATCAGTAATCTCCTCAACATAAACTAACTCTCTATCGCTTAAACTCTCTCTCATATGTTCATAATAACCCTTTAAAATTTTCATAAAATTTTCCCCCTTGTAATTTATCTCTGCCAATATATATTGTAGTACACCTTAACTCATATTAGTAAGTTTTTTAACAAATTTGTTAAATTATAACCAAATTGTTACTATTTACTACAGCATCATCTCCATATTTCTACATTCATCCTTTTACAACAAACATTCTAAAACTAATTTAATATAACCATCCCTAAAATCCTTATACAATTATTATCAAAGAGAACAACTTCTCTAAAAAACTTAAGGAGGTACAAAATGCCAGTACAAGAAACTAAAAACCCATCAGCTTTAAAAATCAAATTCGACTGTGGCCTTGACGAAAACGGAAAAACAATAGTTAAAAACCGTACACTATCAAACGTAAAAAGTGATGCTTCATCACAAAACATATTAGACGTAGCCAATGCCTTAATAGGTCTTTGTGAACACCCAGCTTTAGAAGTCTTAAAACAAGACAACACAATACTTAACTAATTTTAAAGGAGGTAGTAAATTATGATATTCACTAAAAAACTAGTAATGACATTCTTAACAGCAGTAGGTAGAAAGGTATCCATATCAATAGATGATCCAAGAGAAAACCTTACAGAGGAAGAAGTAGTAAATGCTATGAACTTAATAGTTGAAAAAAACATCTTCGCTCCACATGGAAGTCACTTCACATCTGCTGTAGAAGCCAAAGTAGTATCAACAGACACAAAAGAATACGACTTAGTATTATAATCCCACCAATAGCTTAGCGAAAGGGGCGATATATAAGGAGCAGCGACATTTACAAGCATGATCTACCGCTTGTATGGAGCAAAACTTATATATCGCCCCTTTCGCGTCCAAGCCTCGCCCTTATTTAAATTTGATAATCTTTCGTATCTGGATATCACTAATTCCATATCTTCGAGCCAACTCTTTATAATTACCTCCATCAAACTCTTGCTTTATAACCCTATTTCTAGCACTTTTTATAATCGATCCTTTACTTGGAAAATACAAACAACTACCCCCACAATAGTCAATAAGCTCCATAACCGTATCTATTCCAAAAATCTCAGCTAAATCTTTTACTCCCTCTGGCAAGTCCTCTTTTTGAACACTATCTAAAATATTTTTCCCCATAAAAAGTTTCCTCCTTTTTTTAACTTGTTTATTGCACAAAACAAGTCCAAAGTTAATATAATTATTTTAAGGATGTCATAGAGCGACTATATGATGTTCTTACTCCCCCTACTCGTATACATGTATATGTATTTATATATGTATACTTTTTTTATGTTTTTCTATTTTTATATTTATAGTAAATTCCAAGGACATCATAGACATCATAGCATTATAACCCTTGGCACTACTGCCTTAAGCCGATGTCCTTGGTGATGTCTATGGGAAATTTCCAAGGACATCACAGACATCAATTTTGCTCATTTTTCTTTTTATATCTTAAATTTTAATTTTTCTGCTCTTTTTATAGCTTCATCTTTAAATTTTTAACACCTATTTTTATAACTTTTTTTGCTATTTCAAGGACATTTTTAGCACTTTCATAGACATTTAACACCATTCCAAGGACATCACAGACATCAATTTTACACTTCAAGTTCATCATTTTCAGTTAATACAAAGGCTTTTTGATAGCCATATAACTTACCAAATTTTAATTTTCCAGATCCTTTTTGATGAGGATTCCAGTTTGGAATTTTTCTAAGTATGCCATTAATCTCCCTTGATTGCATAGGACTTAACTGCTTAGGATCTCCATTAAACAGCTCCACCCATATCTCCATAGCACATATCCTTGTTCTTTTTTCTGTTCCTTTTTCAAAGTCTGAAAAATCTCCTCCTGATATATATCTTCTTCTAGCACTTATATCCATATCATCCCAAGAAGGCGGTAATAATACTTTTAGATACTCTCTAATCATACCTTCCTTTGGACTTATATCTAAATGCATCTCTTGATTTTCTACAGCCGTTTTAAGTATCTTTCCTTCTAATATTAATTTCTCTCCACCTTTGTATATCTCTACTGCCTCTGCCCAGATTTGCTTTATCTCATTTTCATCCAAATCCTTAAACATAGATTTTCTAATCTTTGAAACTCCAACTTTTACAGGCCAAAATCTTCTATTACCTGTTCTATCTTTTAAAAACTCAACTTCATTAGTAGTCCCAAAGAACACACACTGTCTTGGAAACTTTTCTACCCTTCTTCCATAAGCAACCCTATAAATATCTTCTCTTTTAGATATAAAGTGTTTAACAGCTTCTGATTCAGCTTTTTTAGTAGCAGTAAGCTCTGCCATTTCCACTATCCAAGCTTCTTGTAACTGTTCATAAGCTTCCTTACCTTGTACCGTATTTATAGAATCCGAATACCAATCTCGACCTAATAAGTTTATAAGATGACTTTTACCAATACCCTGAGGACCTACAAATACAGCCATATAATCAAACTTAACTCCTGGATTAAATATCCTAGCTACGGCTGCTGTTAACATTTTTCTACATACTGCTTTTGTATATTCGTTATTTTCTGCTCCTAGATAGTTTATAAATAATTTATCTACTCTAGGAGTCTTGTCCCAAGTTGTAGAGTTTAAATAATCTTTTATTGGGTGGAAGGTATTTTTCCTAGCTACTACAGTTATTGCATCAAATATAGCTTGTTGTGATTTTATATTATAAGCTTTTTCTAAATAATGCCTTAAATTACTATCATCAGCATCTGTCCATATATCTCCGTATTTCTTGTTCTTTATTTTTATCCAAGGTAAATTTTCTTTTATAGTTATTTGATGTGAAAACTCATTTAAAGCTATCTTTCCTTTTAAGATAGGATCATTTTCAAGTATTATAACTATATTATTTATAGTGTTTTTATATCTTCCGTTTTTATCAACTTCCAATCTAGTTATAAATCCATTATCTGATGTATTTTTATTTTCATTATTATCAACTTCAACTTCTTCATAAATTTCACTAAACTCACTCTTAGCAGTTTCTATCTTTTCTTCACCTAATCTTTTCATAACCTCTTCATCTTCTATTAACATCTCTAACATCAAAGCATAACTTTTATCTTCCTCAACATCCTTAAACTTATGGTTCTTAACCAAATCATAAGCATTACACATCTTTGAAAAACAAGGATCACTACTATGATGTGAATATGCAAACAAACCATCCTCATACACAACTAACCCACCACAAGTACTACCATTTATATATGTATATCTATTAGGATCTGTTGTAGATTCATAAACATCACCTAAATACTTATTTATAGCTTGATGAATATCATAAGTCCTACAAAACGCTCCTATAACACCATCTTTCTCCAAAGGATTTTGCTGCTTATCCTTATCACACACTTCAATCTTATCCACCCTACTTGAAACGGGCCAAGAAGAAGTATCAGTATAATCCTCATACCTAGCTAAATACTCATCAACATCTAAAAAATCATCCTTTAAATAATCAAACCTAAACTCTCCATCCTTACTAGTAGAAGGAAAATACATAAGCCTTGAAGGCTCATAAGTACTATCATCAAAATAATCAATTCCGATATCACTAGCAACCATCCTAGCAACAGCCTCATACTCTAATGGACTTAAATCCCTGCTAGTTGGAATAACCAACCTAAACCTCTCATTATCCTTACTATGCTTATGAGTAGTATACATAGCCAAACAATAATCAGCAGTCATAGTAATAAAATCCCACATACCCCTATAACCAAAATCCACATCCAAAGTAATCAAACTCCTACTCAAAACTGAATCTTTCCTTCTCTTCCCATCCTTCAAACTACCGCCAACAAACCCACCGACATCCTTAACATCATCCTGCAAACTCTTCTCCATCTTCAAATAATCCTCATAACACTCATCAGTATAACTACTCTTTTCTAACCTCTTAACAAACTTAGAAAAAGGCAACTCATAACCCTTATAAACAACATCCTTTCTACTACTTGCTACATATATATTAAATAATCGATCTCTCATCTCTTTCTCTCCTCCCCCTCAGAAAAATATATGAGACTCAGTGGGATTTGGGGCATTTACAACTACAAATGTCCCAAATCCCCAAGCTTCATCATTTCCTGTAATACTTACTTGTGTATGTGTCTGATTTTAATCTTAAGTTTTTAAGATAAGGTATCTCCCTTTCCATAATTTCAGTAACCTTATACTCACCTACATCTTCATCAACCTCTAAAACCACCTCATCATGAACATGCATAACAATCTTAAACCCAGCTCTATCTAGTTCTAGCATCTTAAAAGCCAACACATCTCTTGCAATAGCCTGAACTATATTTTCAGTAAGCTTTCCTCCATAGGTATAAGTCTTCTCAAAATTTTTAGTAGTCTGGTTCAAACTCTTATAAACAAGTACCTCTTTACCATAAGTACTATCTATTTCTATCTCTGGATTAAAATATGCAAGCTTCCTTTTTGAAGGCAATTTTATAAACATAAAATCCTTATCACTTATAACCTCAACATACTCATTAACTTTCACACTAACCTTATCTCGTACACTTTTAATACATCCTTTTTCAATACTTCTCCACAAATCAACTATATTAGCATTAGAACTTCTAAAAGCTTTAACAAGATTTAATATCTCTTCATCACAAAGTCCCATACTTTCTGCTCCCATTTTTAGTAGTGCATTTTTTCCACCTTGATAACCTAGTGCTAGTTCTGCTATTTTACCTTTTTGTCTTAGTTCACTTTCTTTTGTTATAGTTTCTATTGGTACTTTAAACATCTTGGCTGCACTTGCTTCATATATCTTTCCATGTGTATTAAATACTTCATTACGCCATTTTTCCTTGGAAATATATGCTATTATCCTTGCTTCTATTGCACTAAAGTCTGATATTATAAACTTTTTATTTTTATCTGGTATAAATGCTGTTCTTATAAGTTGGGATAGTATGTTTTTAGGACTTTCATATAATATTTCTAATAAGTTTATGTTTTCTTGGTGTGTGTTTTTTATATGACTTTTTATTAGAATTTCTCTTGGTAGATTTAAATCTATTTTGTTTTGTGGTAGGTTTTGTACTTGTACTAATCTACCAGCCCATCTTCCAGTTTTGTTTGCTCCATAGTATCTAAATAATCCTTTTATACGATTATCACTACAAGCTGTTCTTTTCATTGCTTCGTATTTTTTTATTGAGGTTTTGTTTAGTTCTTGTCTAAGACATAGTATTTCTTTTAGATTTTCATTGGTTGTGTTTTTTATTATTTTTGATACATTTTCTTTTGATAAGCTATCTACTTGAAGATTGAATTCTTGTTGTAGATATTTTTTTACTTGTATTGGACTTTTGATATTTTGTATGTTTGTTAATTTTGTTATTTTTTCTTTTAATTCATTTTCATAATGTAAATCTAGTTTTATTGCACTTTCTATTAAAGAGTTTTCTACTTTTATTCCTGTATCGTTTATCTTTTGATCTAAGTTATAGATTTGTTTTTCAAATTCTGTGGTTTTGTATTTTTCTAATTTTCTTCTTATGTTTCTTTCTACTATTACATCTGTTTTACAGTAGCTTTTAAAGCTTTCCCATTTTTTTAAGTCTTCTTGTGGTTCGTGGTTTTGAAAGTATTTTATTAAGCTTTTTCCTTCTTTATCTTTTTTAGTTTCTAAGTTTAGTATTTGCCCTAGTTTGTCTAGGCCTGGTACTAGTCCTAGTCTTAGTGCTTTTGCTTGGGTACATTCAAAGCTTTGTGGTGATAAGTAGGTGTTTAGGTGCTTTGATAAGCATATTCTTTCAAAGTTTGCGTTGAATGCAATTTTTGTTATTTTTGGGTTTAGGATTGCTACTTTAACCCTACTGGGTATTTCTTTTGTTTTTTTCATATCTATTATACTTACTTCTTCATTATCAAAGGCGTAGGCTATTAATAATATTTCAAAGGATTTGTCTTCACAATATTTATAGACCCCACATTTTGTAAGGTCTATATTACTTCTGGTCTCTATATCGATGGACAAAATCATAAAATTTCCTCAAAGTCATCTATTACGCTAAAATCATCTTCTGGTCTAGAGTTTATAGCTATTACTTCTCCATCACATATTTTTTGTACGTTATTTATTCCACATCCTATTCCTACTTGTCCGTTTTTACTAAATGGAAAAAAGTTTAAACTTACTCTTCCATAACAGCCTGGGTATATTTCTTTTGAATCTGTTATTTCATTTAGTTTTTTATCTACTACTCCTGGTTTGTATTTACTGCTTGCATTTATAAAGAAGTGATCTTCGTAGTCTTTTGAATCTGAGCGTTCTATATCTCCATCTCTTAATGGAATTTTAAAATCATTTGGTATACTTTCGCCCCATATGTTTTGACCTTTTTTCTTTGCTTTTTCTATTGCTTCATTTATATTTTCTATTGTAGTTTTATCTTCTTTTGGTATTAGTATTGATAATGAATATTTTGGTTCGTCAAATATTTCTTGTGCTTTTGGTGTGAATAGATTTGTGTAATTCATTCTTACTTTTCCCGTTATTACCTTAGTCATCTTTATCCCCCTATTTCCCCTAATTTTTAGTTAAGTACTTTTTTAAGTTCATCGTATACTTTTTTATAATCGCTTTGTTTTAACTGTGGTATTTTAGTGCAGTTGAACTTTTTAAGTACATTTTTAGCATCTTCTGCTTTTCCTTGTTTCGATAACTCTACTAATAAGTATCTAAGCGTATCTGTACTTATATCTTCTTTTTCATCAAGCTTAGTAGCTTTAGTTTCATTATTTTCTTGTTTATCTTCTACTTTTATTTTTTGATTTTTATTATCTATATTTATAGCTTTGTTTAAATTTATCATGTTAGATATTTTATCTATTATATTTTCTATATTATTTAAGTTTAAGTTAACATCAATTTTTATATCCATGGTTTTCTCTCCTTAATTTTAAATTAGCTTACTGTAAACAAATCATCATTTCTATATTCTAGTACTTGTTTAAGTTTCATAGCTACTGCTAGTGAAGGATTGCTCATTCCTATTTCTATTTTTGTACAATGAGCTCTAGATATCCCTACCTTTAAAGCTAATTCTTCTTGTGTTAATCCTTTTTCTACTCTTATAGATTTTAATTTTTTTCTCATATCTATCCCCCTACTTTTTAAAAGTTATTCTTAAACTAGTTAAGTTTACTTTTGAATCATTACACTTAAATGTTATTTATTTTTCATAGCATAGTCAACGTTTTTTTAAAGAACATTTTATTATATAAAATTTATTTTTTATGGAAAGCGTTCATTTATCAACGTTTCGTATCGAAATTTATTTTTTAATCGAACATAAATTATTTTTATTTGATTTTTCAACATAATTAAATCGAACACTTTTTTACATTTTAAATTTATTCAATTAATTTTAAAAAAAGTTACCTTTAGGAACTCGAATTTTTTATTATAAATTATCATTTATTTTAATGCTTATATTTGTGTAGTTTTGTAAATCAAAGAAAACTATTTCATTTGTAATTGTTACTTTTAAGAACTCTTCTGCTATAATTACTTTTGTAGGAGGTGTTGTGTGATGGATTTTTGTAATAGATTAAAGGAATTGAGAGAGGAAAAAGGACTTACTCAGAAGGATTTTGCTGAAACTTTAGATATAAGTAGAGCAACTATTGCTGGATATGAGTCTCAGGGGAAAGAGCCTAGTTTTGATAGGTTAAAGGAGTTTGCAAAGTTTTTTAATGTTTCAGTAGATTATTTAGTTGGATTTTCAGATGTTAAAAATACTTGTGATAATTTAAGTTGTGCTGATCAAAATAAATATTCAGATTTATCTAAGGAAGATATTATTGCTATAGAAAAGTTTGAGGATTATTTAAGAAATAGAAATACAAAATAGTTTTACTTGGCAAGGCTTCGGTGAGGTACTTAAAGTTGTTTCATTCGCACAAAGTCTAAAAAGCAGACTTTAAGTGCTACTTCAACAAACTTTAAGTGCCTCACCTTTGCAATTATATTGGGTCTATTATACTTAGTGAGTTTTCTATTAGTTTATGTGATTTTTTCATTTACTCTATTATACATATCTATATCGTTACTTTTGATGCAACTCATTAGCTTCATATCCGTAAATCGCTACTAAATATATCTTAGTTCCTGGAGCTAACATGTCTTTATCAGTTATACGTAAAGTATAATTATTATTCTCCTGCAAAATTTCAAAATCACGTTCATTCCATGTTGAACTATATTCTATTGTTCTTGGTCCATAAGCAGACTCCTCTAAATAAAACCTCTGTGATACTTCACTTCCCTCTCCTACTATACATACTTTGTACTCATATTCAAATGATGAAAAATTAATTGGAAAAGATAAAATATCAACTAAATATATCTACTATCATATAAATATAATATATTCAATTTTAAGGGAGGATATTTTGAAAAAAATAAAATTTATTATACCTTTAATTATAATATTGCCTATATTATACCTTATTGCTACAATCAATCCAAATCCAGAGCCTAAGTATGATAGCACGAAATCTAAATATGATAATTTAGAAAGTGCATTTTTAGAATATGTTGAGATTTTATACAGCGATGAAACTCTAACCACTCACGATATAGTAAAAGATTTAACTGGACGTGACTCATATAAGACCGATTCCTCTAGCGTACAATCTTTAGATTTTGAATATGAGGATAAGGTACTTGATATATCTTTTGTTGAAAATTCTCTTCATGACCTGAGATTAGAAACAAATATTAATAATCTAAATAAATCAATACAATTATATGAGACTTATAGCGCTAGTGCTCATGTCACATCCAGCTCTATAAATACACATAAAAAACTACTAAACTCCATAGATTCTTCTTTTGATATTGAATTTATAGAACTTAATAAGGAAACTATTGATTCTTATCTTTTATTATTAGAAATATTAGAAAGCGATGGATATCTTACCCTTGATAGTTGTAGAAATGTACTTGGTTTAAAACTGGATACTATTGATGATACAGTAGATATGACAGGTAGTTACAAGTTTGGATACTGGAAAATTTATAAAGAAAAAGGATATACTATTACTGCTTATGAGGATGTTGTTATAGATATGTATCTTCAACTTAATGCTATTAGCTCAGGTATTGACCATTCTATTTTATTAGGTACAACTAATGAGTTTATATTTAGTGATGAAAATCAAGTTAATACTTTTATTACTAAGACAGATATTAATGAGCTTTTAGATTCTTCTTATAGTGCTACTGCACATATATTTCTAGCACCTGACTATAATGAGGTTCATGAAGTTCCTAAAGAAAAGTTTTATAAGTTATATGATTTAGTAACTTCCTTAAGATAGTTATCATCAAGTAATAAATACCTTCTTTGGTTATTGTCCAATTTTACTTCCTGTACTTTCGTCTTTAGTTCACCTTATTCTTGCTTAGTTTGTACTTATCTATCACATATTATACTATACTTAATATAAGATTAATGCTGACTATATTTAGTAATTTGCCTATATAAAAATAGATATAGGATTTAGTAGTAATTTATATTAACTATACTATATCTATAATACTATATTTAAACTTACAAATAAAAAACAGAGAAGGTGGATATATAGGTTGCAGCGACATTTACAAGCTCTTCTCAGCTTGTATGGAGCAAAACCTATATATCCACCTTCTCTTAAGCCTCGGCAAAACAAATACAATCTATATTATTCGTATAAAAATAACTTTGCTTTGTAAATACGTCGGCATCATAATAAATATTTTACTTTTTATTAGGTTTATTTCTATTGTTAGATTTTTTTCTATTATTAGATTTATTTTTATTATTTTTGCTAAATCTATCTTCCCTACTTCTTCTATTATTATTTCTATTATTGTTTCTATTATTATTTCTAGAAGGTTTATTAACAACTACTTCTTCAATAACTTTTAACTTAGGTGTCTCTTTAACATCTATCTTTTTATTTATAAGTTTCTCGATATTCTTATATCTATCTAGCTCATCTGGTGCACAGAAAGATATAGCTATTCCGCTACGTCCTGCTCTTCCAGTTCTTCCGATTCTATGAACATAGTTTTCAGCACACTCAGGTAAATCAAAGTTTATTACATGAGATAATCCATCTATATCAATACCTCTAGCAGCAATATCTGTAGCCACTAAAATTTTAATCTTACCTTGTTTAAAATCATTTAAAGCCATTTGTCTAGCATTTTGTGACTTGTTTCCATGTATTGCACTAGATTCTATTCCTATCTTATCAAGCTCTTTTACTATCTTGTTAGCACCATGCTTTGTTCTTGAAAATACTAATAAAGACTTAATATCTTTATCTTTTAAAACATGTGTAAGTAGTTCTATTTTCTGCTTTTTATTGCCTACAAAATATATTCCCTGAGAAACAGTTTCTGTTGTAGATGACACTGGTGCAACTTCTACTTTTGTTGGATTCTTACATATAGAGTTTACCAATTTTAAAATTTCTTTTGGCATAGTTGCTGAGAAAAATATATTTTGACGAACTTTTGGAAGATATCCTATTATTCTTTTTACATCATGTATCATACCCATATCTAACATGCTATCAGCTTCGTCTAATACAAAATATTTTACATTCTTTAAATTTAAAAACTTTTGCTTGTATAAATCAAGCATTCTACCTGGAGTTGCAACTACTATATCTACACCATCATGAAGTGCCAAAACTTGAGGATTTTGTGATACACCTCCAAATATAACTGTAGTTCTTATATTCATATGTCTAGAGTAACTATCAAAACTTTCACCTATTTGTATAGCTAACTCTCTAGTAGGTGCTAATATTACAGCTTTAATATTTCTTTTTCTTTCTTTTGAATTACTTTTTTCATTATATATATTTTGAAGTATTGGAATAGCAAAAGATGCAGTTTTTCCTGTACCAGTTTGAGCACATCCAAATAAGTCTTTTCCTTTTAATAATTCTGGGATTGATTTTTCTTGTATTGGAGTCGGACTTTTATACCCTTCTTCTTTTAATGCCTTTTGTATAGGCTTTATTATATCTAAATTTTCAAATAACATATTTGCTCCTTCGATTTGTATTTATCTCTTGTGTTAACAAAAAAGACACTTGAACATTAAATTACAAGTGTCTTTTTACTATTATACACATTTTTTCTTAAAATAGCATCATATTATTTTTGAAATCCTAATATATATCTACTTACTAGCCTCAACTTTTCTTATTAACTCTACATTAGATCTTTCTACAGCACTTAAATTACCTTCATTGCCTCCAAAGTTTGGATTTGGATTGTACCAACTTTTTCCTGAGAAATAATTAGCGTACGTTGGATTATTAAACACATATCCATTTCTTGCAAAGATCTCATTTCTTATATATGCTAACTCACTCTTACTATATTTGCTTAACTCAGCTTCATTTAAAGCTCTAGAACTACTATCACCTATTATATAGCCTCCAGTTTTTTCTGAGTCTTTATTTTTATCCTCATCCTTATCTTTTTCATCTTCTTTTTTATTTTCTTCTTTATCTTTATTATCTATTTTATCATCTGTTTTGCTATCTTCCTTGTAATTACCTTTTATTTCATTGTAATACTCAAAATCTTTTATATTATAATCATGTTCCTCAGCTTTTTTCAAATAATTTAAAGCAGTCTCATAATTGTTACTTTCAAAGTTTTCTTTAGCTCTAAATGCATAAGCATTAGCATATAGTTTATTTGAATCTTTTACATTAAGTACATCTTGTAAATCGTATAATATATGTTCAAAATCTTTGTTCTTTACAATTTTATCATCTATTTTATTTATTACATCTTCATCATATTTTATTTTAAGAGCTTTTTCATAATAATCCATAGCTTTTGATATATGTATTTGTTTATCACCTTTAAATACATAATAATTATACATTAAACTTTTTCTTCCAAGTATAAGACCTATAACAACTACTAAACAAACAATTCCTATCATTGCAAATATCTTCTTTTTATCCATAATTCATCTCCTCCGTTTGATTTTCATATCTGTAGTATATCTTTCAAATTATAAATATAATAATAATTCCATTTTCAATTATACTAAGATATTTATTACTTTCTATTATACACTCTTATTTTGTACAATCAGGTAAATTTTTGTATTTTTACATATTTTATATATATTTCGAAAATTTTTTATGTACTAAAAGTTATTTTACAATAAAAATAAAGTACTAATTTCACTTAGTACTTTACTCTTCATATCTTTTTATAAATTCCTCTGCAACTTTCATTTTAAATTCTATAGTTTCTAGTATGGATTCTACCATATCAATATATATAGCTTCTCTTATTTCCATATAGTGCAAATGAACTTTATGCCATTCATTTTGATCTACTATACCATGTTTTTTAGCATATTCTTTCTTTTGTATTTTCATTAATTTCTTAGGTATATTCAAATCAGAACTCTCTTTTAAAAGTTCGTAAATTATTTCTTCTTTTGGGGTTACATCTAACCATTCTTTAGCAAGTTTTTTTCTATTTACTCTATAGCATACTTCTTCTGCAAATTTTATACCTTCTTCGTAAGGCTTAGCTGCTTCTATATTTAAATTTTTATGAGAACATACTTCCCAAAAATCTAATTCTAATTCATCTATTATCTTAGTTAATGTAGCAAGATTTGGTTCTCTTTGACCTTGCTCATACTTAGCTATTGCATATTTTGATAAACCTACCCGCTTTGCTAGCTCATCTTGAGTTAACCCATGTTTTTTTCTAGCTGTCTTTATTTTCATACCTATATTTTCCATAACAATCACCCAATCCAATTGTAACCCAGTTTGGGTTAGTGTACAAGTTAAGATAGTGTAACCAATTTTCCATGAACTACTGTTCTAGCATCATCAAATTCATAACTACAAGTAGATAATGTAATTATTTTATCTTTTTCTGATACGTTTATATTAGATTTAAATAATGATTTACTTTTAATATCATTTATATAGTCTTGGTATTCTTGATTACTTGAAAAGTTAGTTGTTAAGTAATCATCATTACCTTCTGTTGTATAAACTGAAAATACTTCATATATGTACTCTTGGTTGTCTTTCATAACTTTTATTTTGTTATTTTGATTAAAGAATGCTTCATCTTTAAATTTTAGTAAGTTGTTAAACATTGTTTTGTTTCTCATATTATGTCCATAAAGTATTACATTTTGAGATTCTTGATTATCTCTGTAGTCCATAAAAATAGCTCCTGAGCTACTATTTTGTTTGTAGAAGTCGTGTTTTAAGTAAAAACTGTTGTTATCACATTGAACAACAGGATAGTTTATATTAGTGTTGTCCACGTTTAACCAAAATTTATAATCAGGATTTATTTCACTTAAAGACTTATTATTTTCAGTTTTATCGTTGTTTCCAATTTTATCATCATTTGATTTATTATTTACTTTATTTTCATCGCTAGGTTCATTTTTCTTATTATCTTCGTTATTAATATTGCTGTTAGCAATTTGATTATTATGTATTTCTTGTAATTGAGTATATGTTTCATCAGCTTTTTTGTAATCTGCTAATTTTGAATATATTTTATATCCGCTATATATCAAAATTAATACTAATATTACATTTATAGCAGTTTTAATGTGTTTTTTCATTTAATTTAATCCTTTCAAATCTTTAGAAAAATAAATTATATAAAATAAGTCTATAGATATAATATTTTCTACAGACTTATTTTTTCATTATCTTATAATCAAATTTAATGTTCAAGAAAATCCTTTAATTTGTTAAATTCATATACATACTTTTCTTTTACTAATTTAACTATGTTAAGTGCAGTTGTTTCATCATACATATGCGATGTTCTATTTCTATCCAACATCATCTCAATCCATATATCTCCATCGCTTATTAGTTTATGTTTATATGCGCATCTTATAGTACTTCTTGGTGCTAATGCTTCGTCTAATATTCCTTGGTCTTCTAAATATAATTTCATAACTTTCCATGATTGTTCAAAAGTAAATTCAAATCTTTGTATTATTCCATCAACTATAATATCATCACTTAAGTCTTTTGTTAATGCTTCTTCAAGTCTCTTTAAAGCTTTGAAAAAATCTTGCTTTCTTTCATCTAATTTTTTACCCATTATATATATCAATCCCTTCTCTTAATATATTGTCTATAAGTTCTTTTTTATTTAACTCATTAAAGTTTAATATATCGAAACTTAAAGGTGTATTTATTTCATCTATGTCCATACTTACCTTTGCTTGTATCAAATGTGTTATGTTTTTACCAAATAAACATATATCTACATCTGAATTGTATCTATTATCTTGTCTTGCTCTTGATCCAAATAATATTACTTTTTCTATCTCTTTGTATTTAGAAAATATTAATTGAAGTTCATTTTTTAATTTTTCTTCCAACATCAAATCACCTTTATATATTAGTTTTTTCTTTATAAATCATTATATCGATTTAAATAGCATGTGTCTATGTTTAACTTAATCTCTTATAGGTTTGGTACAATCACAATAAGGATAACTAGAACAACCATAAAAAATTCCATATGGCCCTGATCTTATAACAGTATCACTGCCACATATCTCACATTTTCCATTAATACCTACATCATACTCATTAACACTATAATCCTTGAAGTCACAATTAACATTACTACATCTCATAACAACTTTATTATTAAACTTATCTGCTTTTAATTTACTAGAACACTTTGGACATACTACATCCCTTTTTTCATTAGCATATCCATACTCTTTTTCTAATTCAACTATAAAATCGGATTTATCAAAATCATTTACAAGTAAATACACATTATTTTTAGTTCTAGTAAGTGCTACATAAAACAGTCTTCTTTCTTCTGCATAGTCATATTCATTTTTATTATCATTTAAAAGTTCATAAACGTAATCATCTTCTATATTACTAGGGAATCCCAATTGTCCACTTCTCGTATTTATTATAATTACATTATCACTTTCTAGACCTTTAGACTTGTGTACTGTCATAAACTTTATATCTAAATCTCTTCTTTCTCTAAATATTACTTTTTCTCCAACTTGAATTATATCAACTTCATCATAAAAGTTTCTCATGTCAAAATTGTATCTTCCTATTAATAATACACCGCTATCCTTTGGTAAACTTCTAAGTGTATCTATTAATTTAGCTTTTAGTGATTTATTATCAAATCCATATTTTAAAAATACAGATGATTTTATTCCATTTATAATATCCGTTTTACTTCTATTAGGCTTATATCCTCTACCTTGTATATCTTTTTTTATCTGCTCTGGGTTTTTCTCTACAAATCTACTACTTATATCAACTATACTTTGATTGTATCTATAAGTTTTTTCAATCTTGCTACATTCTGTGTATCCTACATAATCTTTAAAGTTTGTAAATAAAGCTACTTCACTTCCAGTAAATTTATATATGCTTTGCCAGTCATCACCTACACAAAATAGTTTTGCTTTATTTTGATCTCTTAATGATTTTATCAAGTTTAATCTATTTAAAGATATATCTTGATATTCATCAACTATTATATATTTGTATACAGATGTGTATTTATTTTGTTTTACATATTTTAAAGCTAGGTTTATCATATCTGAAAAGTCTATCTTATTATTTTCTCTTAAAGAGTTTTCATATCTTTCAAGTATAGGTATTATAAGTTCTACAAAAGCTATTTTTCTATCTCTTTTAGCTTTGTTTCTTTCATCTTTAGTTTTCTTACGTACTGTTGATATTTCTATGTTGTTGGCTCTCATATAACTTACAAATCCACTTATTAATTTTATAAGAGATTTTATTTCGTTGTCATTTTGTTTTAATAAATCTTCAAATATTTCTTTTTGCCCTCTAGGTTTAAATTGTACCCCTTCTTTTCTAAGCTTCTTTTTAAGGTTATCTAATAAAACACCATCTCTTTGTTCATAAGAATAACTTTCTATAAGTTTAGTGTGTTTTTCTTCGTGTAATTCTCTTTTCCAAGCTATCCCTTCGTTATATACTTCTTTTGCACTTTTTCCATCTTTGCCTTCAAAGAAATCTGGTACATTTCCGTTTTTATCTATACCAAAGTGTTCTATGTATATATTGTAGTCTGGTAGATAAAAGTCTGGTTTGTATTTAGTTTTTACGTATGGGTATTGTCTTTCGTATGTGTAGTTTATATTGTACATATAGAAAAAGTTTGCTATATATACTTCTTCTAAGCTTTTTAATTTCTCTCCCTTTATACTTTTTATATTAGAACTTTTTAAGTAATTTACATATTCATTTAAGTTTTTAAAGTCAAATTTACTTTTATATTCATGCATATGCTCTGAGAAGAATTTATTAAATACGCTTAAATAACTGTTGTCTTTAAGTAGTTCATTTATTATTTCTTCTATTGAATCATTTATGTTTTTATCAGTTATCTCTGGTTCTTTTTTATCTACTTCTTCTATTATCTTTAAGCCTAGTTTATGAAATGTCATTGCATCTACTTGGCAGTTAGAGCTTTTTACTATTCTTTCTTGCATTTCTTTTGCTGATTTATTTGTGAACGAAAGTACTAATATATCTTTACTGTTATATCCACAGTGTTTTATTAAGTATTCAACTTTACCTACTATTACTGTTGTTTTTCCTGACCCTGCTCCTGCTACTACTAAATTGTTTATTTCATCTTTTAGGATTATTTCTCTTTGATTTTCATCTAGACATTTACCTTCTACGTTATCTAGAAAGTCTTTTAATTCTTCTTTTTTTCTATTTATAAATATATTGTTGTTTTCTAGTAGCTTATTTTCTAGTTCATGGTTATTTTCACTTGTTAAGTTTTTTATTCTTTTGTTCAAGTTATTTCTATATATAAGTTTATCTAAGAACTTGTCTATAAATGATATTTGATTTTTATATTCTATTACTTTTCCTGTATCTTTGTTTAGGTTGTTTTCTATTTTGTCTTTGTAATTTTTGTCTAGGTATTGTTCCCCTATTGTAATGTTATTTATAAGTTTAGTTCTTTCATCTTCTATTACTTTTATTTTATCACTTATGTATTTTAATTTATTTTGTCGGCTCATTATATCTCCCCTTGAAAATTACTATCCTATAATATTTATTAAGTCTTCTCCGTACTTTTGAATCTTAACAGGTCCAAATCCTTTTATATTTTCTAGTTCTTTTAGATTCTTAGGTTTATTAGTTATTAATTCTTCCATAGTTTCATTATTAAATACCATATAAGCTTTTATTTCTTCTTCTTTGCTTTTTGATAATCTGTACTCTTTTAAATCATTTCTTATATCATCATCTGTTTTTAAATTTATATTTTCATTAATTTGGGCTTCCTTTTTAATAGTTACTTCCTTGATAGGAACTTCATTATCTAGTGAGTATTTAGCTTTGTAATCTATGTTTAACTCTTTATGCTGTTGTTTTAAACAATTTGATATATTCATCATATCTTCTTCTATAAACACCCATTCTATCTTTTTGTTATTTTCTATATTTGATATATATTCTATTAGCTGGTCGTGTCTTATTATTTTATCTTTTATATCTTTTGGTGCATATTTTTTATTTATAACAGTTTTTGGATTTGCAGTTACGATTAAAGATTCTATTCTTTTTAATTTATTTTTATAGCCTAGTTTATCTTTTAGTAGTTCTTTTAATAAATTTATATGTCTTTCATTTTGAACTATAGGGCTATACATCCCCTCTTTAGATATTAGTTTTTTGTAGCTATTTTTCTTGTATCTTATAAATTCACCTTTATCAGTTATAGATATATCTCCTATTAGGTTTTTACATTCTATTACAAATATGTTTTTAGTAGTTATTACTATAAAGTCTATTTGTGCAGTTAATCCATCGTATTCTATTCTTATATCATGTAGGCATACCATTGGCATAAAGCTATTTTTTAGTTCATAGTAGATGTTGTTCTCTCCTACTAATCCGTACTTTAATCTTTTTATATCATTTTCTATAAGTGATTTCGAATTTTGATTAGCTGAGTCCAATAAATTTTCAAGTTCTTTTATTTGTTTATTATTTTTAGTAAATTCTTTTGTAAATACTGGTTTAGTTATGTTTGTTGGCTTGTTTGTTACCACTTTTATGAATCTATTTAACATGATTTTACCCCTTTTTTCAAATTATCCTTATCCTATATTTTACCATATTTTTCTATATTATTATGTTTTCTAACTATTTCGAACATATAAAATTCACTTTATAAATCTAATGACTTTGTTATTTATATAAAAAGAGACTATTGTTTTCACAATAGTCTTTTTAATAATTCATATATTAATTGAAATAGTTTAACAGTTCATAACAACGCTCTTTTACCATTTGTGTTAAAGCTCCATTACGTCCTATTATCATCCAGTTTACATGCATTCCTGTTTCATTTTTTTCAATCTCTTTTTGCTTAGCTTCCTTATCTTTTACCCAGTTTCTTTGTATATCCCTTAAATCATTCATTGTGTCACTAGGTAAGGTAGCATTTAAATCTTGATATATCTCATTTAAAACTTTATCATAATCTTCATAAACTTTAGTAGTTTCAGTTACATAATCAGCATCGCATAATTCACCATAGTTATATTCATTATGAACACTTTCTTCTTCCTTTTCTAACTGTGCTAGTTTATCAAAATATATTTGTTTTTTATCTTGTGAACTACTTTTACTGCTAGTACTAGTACTTTCATCTTTATTATTTCCTTCAAGTTTTTTTATCAATGCTACATTAGATTTTTCTACATCGTTTAACTCTGATTCATTTCCACTAAATTCTGGATTAGGTTTATACCAACTCTTATCATAGAAATAATTAGAATATGCTTCTGTATCAAATATATATCCATTTCTAGCAAATATCTCATTTCTTATGTATGCTAATTGCTTTTTACTATATTTACTTAAATCTTCTTTTGTTAAATATCTTGTGCTACTATCTTCTATTATGTAATCTTTGCTATCGTTATTAGTATTTTCTTTATTAGTATTTTCTTTTTCTGATTGATTATAAGCTTCAACATCTTGTGGTTTATTCATTAAGCTTTTTCCACCAATTAAAATCCCTACAACTACTAATACACATACTATCCCTGCTATTATAAATACTTTTTTCTTATTATTATTTCCATTACCATAGTTATTATCTATAGGTTTAGTCTCTTTTTGTACCTCAACTTTACTTCCACAGTTGTTGCAAAATGTCATACCTGGCTTTAGTGGATTCCCACAATTTTGGCACTTGTTCATTAAATTTCCCCTCCGTAATTACTCACTAAAGCAATTATCTATACCATTTGCTATAGCATTTGCTATTTTTTCATGATTAGATACATCACTTATAAAGTTGTCATCTTCTTTATTTGATAAAAATCCCATTTCTATTAAAACAACTGGAACATCCGACCAATTAAATCCAGTCATATCATCTCTTTCTATAACACCCCTGTTATGTATGTTTAATTCTTTAATATAATTATTTATTAATTTTTCTCCATAAGTAGCACTTGTTTCGTATATATCTTCTGTGTGTTGATTTTTAGCAGGCACAAGTACTGATGCGCCTTTTGCACTACTACTTTCTGCTGAATCTGCATGTATCCTTATCACTAAATCGGCATTATTGTCATTACCTACCTTAGCTCTTTCTACATTACTTATAGAATCCTCTACATCTTCTTTTGTCATAATGACATTATATCCTTTTTCAGCTAGTATATCTCTTAAAAGTTTACCTATAGATACTGTTGTTTCATTTTCATAAATATTTGTATATGCGCCTTTAGCACCTAGTACATCTTTATATTTTAATTTATCGGAACCTGGTGCCATTGGCTCTTTTTCAAAATCTCCAACAGATGAGTGTCCTGGATCTATAACAATAGTTTTTTCATCGTCATCTATGGTATTTAAAGTTACTTTTGTAGTTTTTACATCTTTTTCTTCTTTGTTACTACAACCACCTAAAACTAACAAGGTACATAATATTGTAATTATGCATATGATTTTTTTACTCATATCTACTCCCCTAATAAGCTTAATTTTATTCCACAACATGGACAGAAGTTTGCTTCTTCATTAATTTCTGTTTCACATCTTCTACATGTTATATATGTAACTTCCTCTTCCTGTATTTCAACTTTCTTGCCACAATTTCCACAGAACTTATCATCACTGTATAAAGTGTTTCCACATCCACATTTAAATCCTTCTTTTAGTATTTTTATATCTTCTACTTCCTTTTTGTTTTCATATATTAAATGTTGATATCCTGCTATGTTGTTGCATTTTTCCTTTATTTCTTCATTTTCGATAAGCCCTTTTGATACTAAGTTGTAAACCATGCTTCCTAGTTCTTGTAAGCTTTGTTGTTTTCTTGAGTCTAATTCGTTTAGTTTTTTGTTTAATTGTGATATTTCTTTTCTTGAATCCATTTTATTTTTTCCCTTTTCAAATCCTTTTTCTATTTTAGATATTCCATTTTCTATTGTATTTTGCATATAATCCTCCTCACAGAAAAAAGAGACTGTCAAAATATAAGTATACAAATACATATTTCGAGTCAGCCTCTTTGTTTTTATATATTTAATATATATTTTTAATAATAATACATAGCACCCATGCCGAATAAAATTATAAATCCTACTATTGCTATAAGTGTAAGTACAGCCATACCTATAACTATTGCTAGTGGTAAAACAAGGTTTGTTCCACCTTTTTTTTGCATAGCAAATTCTCTTTGGCTATAATCTAAGATATTTATTTCGCTAAGTTTCTTTTGTATATGGTCTAGGTATATATAGTTTGCGTACATACCAAATGCTATTGATACTCCTATAGATACTATCCATCCTATATAAGGAATACAGTTTAATACTACTGTTATTAAGAATAGTCCACCTGCTTGAAGGTACATTTTTCTATAAAGTAACCAGTATATGTTTAAGAAAAATGCTGCCCAGTTCCAAGTTGTCTTGCTTCCTGTTTTTGTTATAGTGTCAAATTTGTTTTGATAATACCCAGTATTCTTACCTACAAATTTCATTATATCGTCTAAGTCACTATAATTGTTTGTGTTGCTACTTACATTACTTTGTATGTTGGTGTTGTCTTTTTTGTAGTCTATATTTTGTTTATTTGAAACTAATTCACTACCGCAATTTGAGCAAAATGAGCTTATGCTGGTATTTTTAGTTCCACACGCTGAACAAAATACAGTATCTCTACTTATTTTTTCCATGAAGCATCTCCTTGTTTATATATAATTTATTAAATAGTCCAATTGTATATTAAGATGTTGTTTAAATTTTTAATTAAAATATGTAGCTACTATATGCATTAAGAATTTTAAATTATTTACTATTATCCTTTGATTTGAATTTCAATTATGTATTAACGTTATTTTGATAATAATTTTCATTTTATTACCATTTGGAATTCCTACATTACTCATTATACACATATGCTTTGTCTTATTTTGTAAAATCCTCTGATTTTATATATTTTTTTGTTTTTATTTTCATTATTTAATATCTACCATAGTCTATATTACAAAGTTTAAATGTGAAGTATTTATAACATAAACGCTTGCAAAGCTCTTTGATAAGTGATATATTTATAACACAACAAGTTATAAATATATCACTTATCAAAGGGGGATAACTATATGTTTAATAGCCAATTTACTATTAAGGCACAACTTACCACTAATATTTTCAATGCACTTTTTATTTTGCTAATTTCAACATTTGACCTTTACTCAAAAGGACAATATACAGAATATGTATCATTAGCATTTTGGGCATGGATAATTTTCATTGCAATCACTTATCACTTTAAATTAAATGGACTTAATGATGAATTATCCGAATCTATATTATCAAAAGTAAACAAAGTAAGTATAGAAGTTATAGTTGGAGCTTTAATCGCAGTTGGTATGCTTGCTACAACACCTGTTACTTCTTTTATATTTAAATCTACTAATATTCTTGGAGTAGTAATTCTATCAACTTTACTGTTACTTACAATTTTTAGATTATGCTTATTTGTTTATTATGATAGAAAGGGATTTTACAATTAAATGTTTAGAAAATAAAAGATACCCTCAGAATCCAAATAACTGGATTTTAAGGGCTTTTTTTATATGAATATATCCTAGATCTATTAAAACTTTCAGATTAATTTTTAGCTTTACAATAATCTACAAACTCTGTTATTGCTTTTAGAGTTTCTTCTGGCTTGTCTATGTGAACATAATGTGTAGCACCTTTAAGTTGAATATGTTGTGTATCATCAGACATTGATAGTATATCTGCAATTTGATTAGTTTTTAACTTTGCAAATGCATCTCCCATAGGTCCTTGCGCCATAGCATAAGGATCACACTCTATATAAAATAAAGGTGTATTTCTTAATGCATTTTTATCGTCTTTAACTTGATTTTCACTCATTAATACATCATCTAGAGTTCCATCTGCTTTTGTATATCCTGCTATGAAGTCATCTCCCATTCCTGGTACAAATTCATTAAAGAATCTATATCCTTCACCTGTTACACTTCTTGCAGAACCATCTAAAAATACTACTCCTTCTACTTCTTCAGTGTACATTTTTGCAAATTCTATAGCCGTATGCCCACCTAAAGAATGCCCTACTAGTATATAAGGTCCTGGAATATTTTTAGCTTTTAATAATTTATATAAATTTATAGCCTTATCTTTCGCTGTTTTTGTAAGCCCATTAAAGTCATTCTCATTGTAATCTATTGTTCCACCATTCATAAGTATTTCTTTATTTTCCTCGCTTAATGGTGCTAAGTTTCCTGCATCACTGCTTCCACCTAACCCAGCTCTATCATATGATAAAGTTTTTGCTGTTTTAGATAATTGTTCTTGTATATATGAAAAGTTGTCTAAGCTTTCTCCATATCCAGTATCAAATACAATTGTAGCTTCACCATTACCCATTTCTTTTGAGTTTATTATTAATCCATTGTCTAATTGAACCTTTTCTATATTGGCATTAGTTGCCTTTTGTTCTAATGACGTTTTTGAATTATTCTTTTCAAGAGCTAGTGTAGTATTAGTTCCCCCTGCTAATAAAGCTAGTCCTAGACTTAATGTTAAAGCTACTTTAAAATTTCTTTTCCTCATCCCCATATAAATTTCTCCTTATATATAAAATTATTTTCCATTTAATGGTAATTGTTTTATAGGCATTTGTAAATAACTTTTTACTTAGATCAAAAATTAGCTATATAATTCTATGCTTATACGTCTTATTTCCTATTTTTCAAAGTCTATACTTTTTTCAATTAAAAATTCTTTAAGTTTTCTATTTTCACTAAGACAAAGTCCCTCATGTCCTATTGTATATAAAAGGCATTCATTATTATTGTAAAATGATATATCAAACTGTTCATCAATATCAAAAGTATTGTAATATCCAATACCATCATCTAGTTTGTATTCAAAGAAATTTTCCTGTCTTTTAAATAGCTTCAAAGTTGTTTTATTGCATGAATATACTCTCATTTTAGATTTAGGTGATTTTGCCATACCAGGCCATTTTTTAACTTTCTTTTCTTCTATACAAAATGAATTTAATTCATCATCAAACTTTGATTTTTCAATATTTTTTGCATCACCATACATACTTACAACTTTAAATTTATCACATATTTCAAATAAATAATTTATTATTGTATAATAATCATCTTTACTTTTAATGTTTATCTTATACATTTATATCCTCCCCCTTGCTTTCATAGTAAGAGTTCTTAAATTTCTATTTGTCTACTTTTGCAATCTCTAATTCGTTTCTTATAACTTTTTAATATATTTTTAAAGCCAATAAAATTGGACTAATATATAGTTTTTACGCACTAAAATGTTAATAATAATTTTTTTCAGTTACATGTATTACTTCTTAATTTTTTGTACTCTTTTTTACTTTAATTAGCCTCTAACTCAACATTTAAAACACTAAATATACTTTTCATTACTGATAAAATACTTATTATTAATAGTCCACCTGTAATGCACATACAAACAATAGGATTAATTTTATCTACTGCTAATCCAAATATTAGTTGCCCTATAGGTGTGATTGACAAACATATTGCCATACTTGTTGAGTAAACCCTTCCCAACATATTAAAAGGTACGATTTTTTGGACATATGTCTGTATAATAATATTAATTACTACTCCCAAAACAGTAATTAAACATCCTGCAAAAATGATACTATAATATACTATATTTTTGTTTTCTATATAAAAATATAATACACCTGATAAAGTAATACAAATTAATCCTATTCCAATAGATATGTAACTTAAACTTTTTCCAAAACTCCATTTAGGCATTAAAAATGAACTTATAAATGGAGCTATTATCATACTAAATCCTATTATAGATTCTACAGTTCCATACTG
This sequence comes from Paraclostridium bifermentans, assembly GCF_964259345.1. Taxonomy (GTDB): domain Bacteria; phylum Bacillota; class Clostridia; order Peptostreptococcales; family Peptostreptococcaceae; genus Paraclostridium; species Paraclostridium bifermentans_B. Next base: position 164,760 of record NZ_CAXVJR010000002.1, on the reverse strand, counting down.
AGTATTACTAAATTCAAAAAATTCTTTAATAATATACGGCAACCCAACTGTTAATAAAGGATTGATTAATAAATTTGTTATAACTAAAATAAATAAAGTTAACTTAATAAAATCATTTGTTTTGATAAATGTAATACCTTCTATAAATTCTTTTTTAAATTTACTACTATTTATTTTACTTGATTTTTGTCTTGGGATTTTAACTATTGATTTAAAAATCAATGATACAATCATCAATGCAATAGTTAATAAATATACTATGTATAATCCGTCTAAACTAATTAGGATACTTCCTATTAATGGATAAATTAAAATCATAATGCTTGAAAGTAAAGAATTTATTCCGTTTGCGTTAATAATTTCTGATTGGCTCACTATTTGAGGAATTATCGATGTAATACATGGATCTATGAATACATTTATGCTTGAAATTGAAATAACTAATAAAAAAATATGAATCATACTAAACATACCAGTTTTTATGTAAACTAACAGGCTTACAATTAATATACAAATATTAATTATTTCTAAAAAAATCAATATACTTTTTTTGTCAAACATATCTATAAAGACTCCTGCAAAAGGTCCTAAAAATATTCTAGGAAGTATTGCTATAGATACTACACTTGCAAAGGCTGTTGCTGATCCTGTTTTATTCAAAACATATAAAGATAATGCAAAGTTTAAAACATTTATTCCTAAAAAGGAAATAGCTTTTGCAATCATTAAAATAATAAAATTTTTTTGAAATAATATTTTAAATTCCATTTTCAATCTCCAATCTATATATTTTTAATATCATAGAGTTGTAAATTAAATAATAAAATCACCTTTTGTGTATATTCTATTTTTGAGTCGTTTTGTATCTATAAATACATATAATTCACATACTCTTTGACACTGTTTACTATAATTGAACAACTATACTATCCAAAAATCAACAACTATGTACTAAGATAGGCTTTTTTAGCACTAAAATATTATCAGCACTCAATTCCATCTATATTTCTTACTTTAAACTCCTATTCTATTTTATATCCATCACTGATAAATCATAGTGTGTAACCATTACTAACTTAATCAGAATATCCCACCTCAAACTCTTTTTATAATTATAAATAAACATTTTAATATCGTTACACTAATTTTTAAAAAAATAAAAAAGAACTATCTATTTTAAGATAGTCCATTATATCTATTTAATTATATTTACATTTAATATTTCGCTTTTTATAATTTGATATCATTTTAAAAGATATATATACAAAAATTACCAACCCACCTGCTATAAATATAGAATATAAAAAGTCATTGAAAAATAATATGTCCTCTATATCAGTTATCCCAATAAAGTTATGTACCATATGTAAAATCATGCTAGGTATTATTGAGTCATAATAGATATTAACTAATACAAATACTATAGCTGATACAAATGTATAAACGCCTTGAAGTCTATTTCCATGTGCTAATCCAAATAATATAGCTTGTACTATAATAGCTGTTTTAATAGTATAATTTGCTTTTAAATGGTTAAAGATTATTCCCCTAAACATTATTTCTTCAAATATAGGAATAAATACTGACGCACAAATTATAGCTATTATAGAAGTCGTCATATACTCCATATCTTTCTCTATTTCACTATATTCTGGGAATATATTTATTAAAACTCTTGCTATTATAAGCGAAACACAAATAAGTCCCACACCTAGTAATATATTATATAAAACAGCTTTAGCACTTATTTTATTTAAGTTCAGCTCTTTTTTAAAACTAAGTTTTTCATCTTTTAAAAAGATGTATAAAACGCCTAACGTAAGCCAGTTACCAATAGTAACAGTTAACATTATATTTTCTTCAGGTAATGCACCAGTAAGTATACTTGCTATTCCAGTACAAATTACATTAACTGCAAGTAACCCAAAAACCGTACCTATAGTCTTTAAAATTCTGTTCATATAAATTTCTCCCGCCTTTTTACCTAGTATATTTAAATACATCTATAGCCATTAATATAACATTTTTAGCTAATGCCTTACTAAAAAATACTTAAAAATTCCAATAGTGGTACCTTCTTTCTTATAAATCTGATATGTTTTATTAAATATCAATAATCTTATAAAATCAATAAACTTGCACCAAGATAGGCTTTTTTAGCACTGAAATATTATTAATAATCACTTTTATTTATAAAAATGATTATTAATAATTTTTAAATATATTTTTATTACTACATTTTGAAACATGTTTTTAGGAATAAGTTATAAATATTTAACATTTAACTAGACTTCAAACTATAATAGTGATATATTTATAACATATAAAGTTATAAATATATCACTATTATAGGAGGGTTTTAAAATGTTTAGATTATTGGGAATAAATGATTACAAGAAAAAGTCTATGCTTATATTAGATACAATCAATCTATTATTTGTTTTAATTGTAGCAATAATTGATAGTTATATAAGCTCTGATATTTCAGAAATTGTACTACTTTTATTTGTAGTAGCTTCAATGATACTTTTCGTTTTCAGCTCTAAATTTGAGGATATAAATGATGAATTAACTGAAAAGATAATGTCCAAAGTAAATGGCGTATGTATAGAATGGATGATACCTGTAATAACTATTATTGGAATATTTACTATACAAAAAAATATATTATTTTCTAGATCAGTTATTGGTATAATGATAATAGCCTCAATGTTTATACTTTCAGTCTTAAGAGTGATACTATATATACATTATGAAAGAAAGGGGATATATTAATCATTGACTATTTTAAAAACAAACATTAAAGAATACAGAGAAAAATCCCTTATGAAGCAAAATGAATTGGCAAAGTTAGTAGGTGTAAGACGTGAGACTATCGTTCACTTAGAAAATGGTAAATACAATCCGTCTTTAAAACTAGCTATGGATATTGCCAAAGTATTTTGTGTAACGGTCGAAGATTTATTTGAATTTTTAGATGAAGAATAACTATCCTTAAAAGTTTCATTTAGGTAATAGTTATAAATAAAAAAGGACTACCATTTTATGATAGTCCCTTTTTATTTATTTTATTATCTAGTTAACTCATATATAGTTAAAGCATATATTTGTGTAGCTTTAACTAAGTCATCAATTGATATATACTCATTTGGTTGATGCTCAGTTTTTTTACTCCACGGAAATACTATTCCAAAAGCAACACAGTTGTCTATTGCTCTTGCATAAGTAGCTCCTCCAGATGATAAAGGCTTAGAATCTAATTTAGTTTCTTCTTCATATACTTTTCTCAATGTTTTTATTAAGAAATGGTCCTCACTTAAATATATCGACTTAGCCCAGTCATACTCTTCATAACCTAAAGAGTATTCCTTAGCTACTTTTTGTAAATTTCCTACAAACTCTTCTTTCTCAACTGTAACAGGAATTCTAACATCTAAGAATATTTTTTGTTCATCTAAATTAAAATCTATCTTTCCAATATTGCATGTTAACTTTCCTGATACATCTTCACAATTTTCAATTATATTATTAGCGTGTGCGTCTTCTCCGATAACCTTTGCTATAAACTCTATAGCAGGAGATTTTATATTTATATTATTTAAAGCTATACATAAACGAACTATAGCATTTACACCTTCATTACATTTTTGAGAATGTACACTTTTACCAATAACTGTTATAGAACCTTCTTCTTCTTTGTATTCAAATCCTAATCTATCAAGTTCAACTTTAAGCTCATCTTGTTTTTCACCGCTATACTTTATACTACTTGGAACAGCGTTAAATGCATCCCCACCTTTTAAAACCATAGAACAACTTTCACTTGAGCTTAATATACATTGTAATAATCCTTTTTCTGCATTTATACATGGAAATTGACTATCTGGTGTAAATCCAAAGCTAGGTATTTCCTCGTTATTTTCATTGTACTTAGCCATATCTCTCCATAAAGTTTCTTCATCTGTTCCAAATATAAATCTAACTCTTTTATTTAAATCTATCCCACAGTCCATCAATGCTTTTACTGCGTATATAGTAGAAATTATAGGTCCTTTATCATCTTGTGTTCCTCTTCCAAATATCTTCCCATCATCTATTGTTCCTTTAAATGGGTCTGTATTCCATGCATTAATATCCCCTGCTGGTACTACATCTAAATGTCCTAATATCCCAACTAATTCTTCTCCATTCCCTATTTCTGCATATCCATAATAACCTTCTTTATCTTTATATGTTTTAAATCCTAATTTCTCACATAAGTTTAGTGTATGATCTAGTACATCATTTATATCTTTACCAAATGGGCATCCTTCTTCAGCTTCTCCTATAACACTAGGTATCGATATACTTTCTACTATAGACTCAATCATAGAACTTTGTAAGTTGTCTATGCTATTTAATATTTTTTCTCTCATTCTCAAAAATCCCCCTTAAAAAAGCTATTTAAGATTTATTATATCTAAAAATTTTTTTATGTCTATGATATTTACAAAATATTTATTTTTTTCAAAATATTTATTTTTTTATGGAGGATTTAAGTTTTTCATGTAGAATTTTAACTTAAATAAAAAATTAACTAACAACTTTTTAGGGGGACTTATTTTATGCTTAAAAAATTTAAAATTCCAGGAGCTATGGTTATAGTATTTATATGTTTGGTTATAGTTGCTGGTCTAACGTGGGTAGTTCCAACATCTGCCGTAGTTGAAAACAATGGTGTTAGCGAGGTAGTTTATAATGCTATTCTTGATGATAGTGGAAATTTAGTTGAAAATGCAGGTACAAATCCTGCTGGAATATGGGATGTATTTATGGCTCCTATCAAAGGTTTTGCTGAAGCTAGTAATGTAGCTGCTACCATTCTTATTTCTGGTGGATTTTTAGGGGTTATGGGTTATGTAGGTGCTCTTGATGCAGGAATTGGTAGACTATTAAAAAAGTTTACTGGTAAATCATTAATAGCATTACTAATGTTGATGTTTGCACTTATGGGAACTGTTTATGGTACTTGGGAAGAAATCCCAGCTTATGCACTTGTTGTAGTTCCATTGTTTGTAACAGCAGGTTACGATGTTATGACAGGGCTTGCAGTTTTATTTGTAGGTGCTAGTATTGGAAATATGGCTAGTGTTGTTAATCCTTATTCTACTGGAGCTGCAGTAGCTGCAATTGGAAATGATGCTTTATCTTTAGGTTCAGGTATTGAACTTAGATTATTAATTTTTATAGTTCTTTATGCTGTTGGTACAATTCAAGTAATACGCTATGCTACTAAGGTTAAAAATGATAGATCTTCATCTATATTAAGTGACTTAAGTGATGTAAAAACTTTGACAGATGGTACATCTGAATTAAAAGAACTTACAAAGAGAAGAATGTGGTCATTAGTAGTATTTATAATTATGATATTAGCTTTAGTTATGGGATATGTTCCATGGCATTCTATAAATATTGGTGATACTACTATGTATGAAATTATTAATTATCCATTTACATTCTTAGCAAATATACTATTTATAGGTGATTTTATAGGAGCTGGTAATATAACTCCTTTTGGTGATTGGTATTTTGATGAGTTTTCAATTTTATTCTTAATCGGTGCCGTTATTATAGCATGGATTAATAAGCTTTCGTCAGATGAATTTGTTTCTGAGTTTTCTAAAGGAGCTGCTGATCTTTTAGGAGTTGTTTTAGTTTTAAGTATTGCTAAAGGTATATCTGTTTTAATGGGTTCTAGTACTTCTGGAATGAGTGTTACATTTGTTTATTGGATTCAAGGAGCCCTACAAGGTGTTCCTACATTTGCATTTGCTATAGCATGTATTTTAGCTTATATGGGAATCGGATTATTCCTTCAATCTACAAGTGGAGTTTCTGGAATAACAATGCCTATATTAGGTTCTGTTGCAATGGGACTATTTGCAACGTCTAGTATTGGTGCTGAAGGTGGACAAATTCTTCTTATCTCTGCCTTTACGTTAGGACTTAACTTTATGTCAGGGGTTTATCCTGGTGCTACAGTAATGGGTACATTAGAACTTGTAAATGTTCCTTATGATAGATATCTTAAGTTTATGTTAAAGAGCCTTGTTCCTTTAATCGTATTAGGCGCTTTAATATTATCTATAGCACCATACTTAGGTTTAATCTAAAACTAAATAATAAAATTAAAGGAGGCTATAATTTTAGCCTCCTCTGTTTTTAATATAATTTAAGTATATTAGTGTTTTTATGTAAAAACTTAACAAATTATTTTACTCTTTTAGACATTGGATGCCCTTCTTTAAACTCAACTAAGTCCCATAAATTTCCGTATAAATCTTTAAATACAGCAACTGTTCCATAGTCCTGCTCTTTAGGATCTCTAACAAATTCTATCCCTATACTTTTCATTTCGTTATAATCACGCCAAAAATCATCAGTTCCTAGAAAAAGAAAAACTCTTCCTCCTGCTTGATTTCCTATAAAAGGCTCTTGTTCTAGCTTAGATGCTCTTGCAAGTAATATCGTTGTTCCATTTGAACCAGGTGGTGATACCACTACCCATCTTTTATCTTGTTCAGGTTGATATGTATCTTCTACTAATGTAAAGTGAAGTTTTTTTGTATAAAAATCAATTGCCTCATCATAATCATCTACAATTAAAGCAATATGTACAACTGACTGAATCATTGTTTCTCCTCCTCATCCCATTAAAATCAATATAAATCTTTCCAATACTTAATTATTTAAACTATATGCTTAATTAACCTTACAATCATAAATTTGTTTTTTATAATTTTTTATCATCTTATATGATGCATATACAAATAGAATAACTCCTAAAATTAATTCCATATTATATATTGTATCATTAAAGCCTAATAATTCTTCAATTCCTGAATTAAATATTATATGTAAAATTATGCTTCCAAGTATTGATCCGCAGTATATATTTGCTAAAACAAAAACTATACCTGCTAGGAATGTATATATACCTTGAACTATATTTCCATGAACTAGTCCAAATAATAATGCTTGTACAATTATTGCAGTTACAAGACTATAATTTCTTTTTAAATGGTCAAATATTATTCCTCTAAATACTATTTCTTCAAATATAGGAACTAATATTACTACGCAAAGTACACTCACAACTGAATTTATTTTACTCGACATTTCATTTGATACTTCTATATAACTTGGAAATATGCTTACTAATGGATCTATTATTAAAGATATAACACTACTTAATCCTATTCCTAGCAATATTATATAAAATAAATCTTTAGAACTTATTTTCTTAAAATTACACTTACTCATTAAACAATCTTCTTTCCCATAGTACTTGTATAATATAGGTATTGCAATACAATATGATAAAACTAAAGCTAACATTTCATTTTGTTCATATCCCCCAGGTAAAATCATTGTAAATAAACTTGCAATAATCCCACTTAAGAAGGTTAATATTAATAACTTAAATAATAAACCTGCTGTTTTTAAAATTCTACTCATATAAAACTCTCCTTATATATATCTGATATATTTTTATTAAATATCAATAACCTTGTAAAATCAATATAATTGGACTAAGATAAGCTTTTTGGGCACCAAAACATTATTGATAATCATTTTCACACCAAAAGTAACTACTTTAGATTATAAAACAGCTAAGGTAGTTACTTATTTATTTTATATATAATTTTTTAAATTTTTTCTTTAAAAGCTGTTTTAAATAGATATATATTAGCTATTAATAAAACTATTATATAAATAGCTAAAACTTGATTACCTATACTGGAACTAACAAAGTGAATTACTCCAACAATAAGTATTAAAAACATCATTAAATAATTTTCAGATATATATTCATTTTTCTTAAGTACATTAATTTGCTTAGAAAAAGGCATACTTTTATCTATTACCTTAAATGTAGATATAGTTATAAGAATAGTAATTAAAAATATAACTACTATATGTTTTATTATACTCATCTTATAAAGACATATAAAAACTAGGCTTTGAACTAAGTAAAGAGGTATTATTATATTAATTAAACATGCTTTAATAGATGCTTTATGTACATTCATCTTATTTTTTATAGGTGTTGTCGTGTATATATATGATGCTTTGAAATTTCTAGAATTTTTTAATGCTATTATTATTGTAGGTATTGAAAGCACATAAAAGTATAAGAATAAATAACTATAAGCACTAATATTCTCTGGGTCTCTATCAAAAATAACATAAATAGAAAGTGCCATGTTAGCTCCCATAGTTGTATATACTGTTGTTTTAAAATCTCTATCTTTTCTTATTATTTTAGAAACAAAATTAAAAAAGATTCTTTCTTCTTTATCTCTGCACACAATCTTACTTAGCTTCATTGTTAAATTGTGCTTTTTAACATTTTTGCTAGAACCTTCATTATTAAGTTTTTGAAGTTTCTTTTCAAACACTGGAGTAAGTTTTATATATATTAAAACTGAAACTATAGGTACTACTAAAGCTAAAGCCGAAAGTATCATCAAGTTTTTGCTTACATTTCTTGTAGCTATTATTTCAAGTACTGCTGAAAACCAAAAAGGTGGTAAAAAGTAAGTTCCTATACCTAAGTCTATATTGTTAAACATATCCATACTATCAGATATATTAATTATAAACATATACGCCATACTAAATAATATTGTCACTAATATTTGTATAGTGCTTATTGCATCTTTTAACTTTTCACCATCAAATAGTTTTAATATAAGTAAGTAAGCTAGACCTGATACAACTATCATAAATATATCTATAAGAAATATTTCTATTAAGAATACCACTGAAAATATAACTCCATACTTTACTATTGATGCAATTGCTGAAAATCCACTTAACGCTATACTTATATTTATCATGTATATCATAACATGTGTTATTTTAGATGCATTCAAAGTTTTTGAATCTATCCCTCTAGTAGCTAGTATAGCTTTATCTTTAACATCTAGTATTACAGTTGAGAAATCTGATACAACTATTGTAATCATAAAAAACATAAACATCCCAAAATATATGGACATTGATATAAAAAGATTTTTACCTAATACTATAATAACTATCATTAAAAGTCCTATTATTGAATATAGAATCATCATTTTTTTATATTGATTTGAAGATTCATCATCTTGGTTACTTCCTAATAAATTAGAAACTTTTCTGCTATCCATAGTTAACTTTGTGCTTACTATCAGCCTTAAAGTATCATAATCAATTCCTAACTTTTCATATAAAAATCTAATTTTATCAAGTGTTTTTAGCGAGATAATATTCATAATCTACACCTCTTTTATTACATCTATAAACTTTTGAGCAAGTTCTTTATGTTCACTAAATCCTGTTAGTTGGTTAAAGATTTCCTCTAGAGATTTCTGATGTACACTTTCTTTTAAATCCTCAAACTTACCATCTGCAACTATATTCCCATCATTTAAAAGCACTATTCTATCGCTTATTTTTTCAACAACTTCCATTATATGTGATGAGTAAAAAATAGTTTTACCTTCTTCTTTTAAACTTGTTATAATTTCTTTTAATATCATTACACTATTTGCATCTAATCCACTTAGGGGTTCATCTAAAAATATTATATCTGGATTGTGCATTAAGCTAGATATTATAACAGTCTTTTGTTTCATTCCTTTAGAAAAAGAACCGATTCTTAAGTCATAAGCTTCTTCTATCCCTAAAACTTCCATTAGTTCATAAGCTTTTTTATCAGCTAAATCATATTCTAGTCCATAAAGTTGTCCTATAAATGTCAAATATTCTCTAGCAGTTAAACTCTCATAAGTTTCTGCTATTTCTGGAACATATCCAATTCTCTTTTTATATTCAGTATTTATTTTTGATATATCTTCACCAAATATTTCAACTACTCCACTATAGCCTTCAATTAATCCTAATATTATCTTTACAGTTGTACTTTTTCCAGCTCCATTTGCTCCTATGTACCCCACTATACTTCCCTTATCTACTTCTAAGTTTATTCCTTTTAAGACTTCTTTTCCTTCAAAACTCATCTTTAAGTCTTTTATACATATTGCTTTATCCATAATATCTCCCCTTGCTACTAATTGCTAAATTTAGAATTTATAAATTACTATTTTAATTTTCCACTCTGCTTTGCTTTATCTTATTAATTAAAATACATGTAAATCCAATTCCTGAAATTAAGGCAATTAATGTTCTTATTGTATCTTCAGATATTATAACTATCCGGATGCTCATTATTATAAAAACCATACAAAATATAATTTCCTTAAAAACCTTTTTCATTTATATCTCCCCTTGAGTAAATTATTTGTAAACATAGTATATTAAATAAATTATAAAATCAATAAAAGTGGACTATCATAGGCTTTACACGCACTAAAATCATTAATTTCCTTGTTATAGATATTTTCTATAACAGTTAGTATTACTATAGTTTTTACATATTAGAAGTCAATTATAAACCTTGGTATAATTTTGACTTAGGGGATATTTAAATTATTAGGGGGTTAATATGAATAAATTTGTCAAAACAATCAAACTATTATCAATACTTACAATATCAATGTTATTTGTAGCTTGCTCTAACGGGGATTCTGTAAGTGATAATGATATGCAAAGTATTAAGGTAGCAAAGTTAAAGTCTAAACTTGATAGTAATGTTCAAATAATAGATACAAGACAGTCACATCAATATATTGGTTGGGATACTGATGATAGTCCAGGTGGTCATATAAAAGGTGCTATTGATTTTCCAGTAACTTGGCTTGATATTGAAGAAGATCCAGTAAAGTTAAACACTGAGTTAAAAAGACGAGAAATTGATAAGTCAAAAAAAACTATAATATACTCAGATAGTAATATTGATAAAGCTACCTATGATAAGTTTTCAGAACTAGGCTTTACTAATTTGTACTCACTAGATGGTGGTTTTAGTAGTTATTCAAACGAAAATTTACCTATTGAGAAAATGAAAAACTATGAAGTTTTAGTTCATCCAGAATGGGTTTATGATTTGGTAAATAATAAAAATCCTGAGAGCTTTAAAGGTGGAGATTTTAAAGTAATTGAAATAGATTTTGGAAAAAGTAAAGGTGATTATGAAAAAGGACATATTCCATCAGCTATAACTATAGATGATAGTTTAAATCATGTTGAAGGAGAAAGAATTTTTCCTAATTACGATAAAATGAGCGATGAAGAAAAGTTTAGTTATTGGAATAAACCTAAAGATGATGTTATAAAGAAGAAATTAGAAGATATGGGAATTACTAAGGATACTACTGTTGTTGTTTATGGTGCAAATACAACAGCTGCGGCTAGACTTGGTACTGTTTTAAAGTATGCTGGTGTTGAAGATGTTAGACTTTTAAATGGTGGTAAAAACTTGGTTAAATCTATGAATATGCCACTAGATACAGGTGTTGTTGAATACTCTCCTGTAGATGATTTTAAAGCTAGTGTTCCTCAAAACCCAGACGTTTTAATAGACTATGATGATGAGTTAAAGTATGTTAATGATACTAAGAATTCTGTTGTAGCTTCGGTTAGAAGTTTCATTGAATATAAAGGTATAAAAAGTGGATATACTTACATAAATGATGCTGGTGAAATAAAAAATGCTAGATTTGCTTATGCAGGTTCTGATCCTTATAATATGGAGGATTATAGAAATATAGATGATACTATGTTTAATTATAATCTTGTGAAAGCTAGATGGGATAAATGGGGTATTACTCCAGACAAGAAAATATCTTTCCACTGTGGTACAGGATGGCGTGCTAGTGAAACATATTTTTATTCTTTAGCTATGGGTTATGATGATACATGTGTTTATGATGGTGGTTGGTATGAGTGGCATTTAAGAGATGGTTCACCTAAAAAAGAACAAGGTCTTCCTAAAGATGCTCCAGAAACTGAACCTAATTCATTTTTTTAAATAAAACTTAATAAATTACTAATAAATAAGGGACTCGTAAATACAAGTCCCTTTTGTTTTAACATTATTTATTTAATACTTCCATTTTTATATATTCATGAACCTTTTGTCCACAACTTCCATCTATATTAGTTGAACTATTTTTAAACTTATTCATTCTAATTTCTTTTTTATAGTCTATCCCCTGTTTTACCATATCTATAAACTTCTTTGCAGTTACTTCTTTATTTTCAAAATATACACCTAAATAATCTAGACAGTATTCTCTATTTTCATCTATCTTATCATCTTTCATAAATGATAAAATTGGTTTTTCTGTAGCTAAATATTGGAATAATATAGAACTATATCCACTTATCAATGCATCAGATTTTTTAATAGCCATAAAAGTATCTGGGGTATTATCTATTATTATATTTTCAAACGTCTTAGCAATATTTATAATTCTTTCATATAAATCATGATACTCAGGTACCATTGTTTTTAAAGTAACTTCCATAAGAGGATGGCTTCTTAAAATAAGACCTATGCTATTATCATTTTCAAATTCTTTAATGAAATTTATTAACTCATTCCCCCAGTTAACATTATTTAAAACATCATCTATTGTTAAGTTTAATAAAAACACCTTTTTATTTTCTAATTTTTCTTCCCATTCATCATCAATAGGCCACTCATTTTTGCAAACTTCTATTATTTTATCAAATTTAGGAATTCCCAAGTTAAGTACCTTAGATTCACTAAAACCATTTTCTATAAATAACTTTCTATGAACTTCAGATTGAGCTATAATTTTTGTAGCATTTATAGGTCCTGGATTTGATGAAAAATGTAAATGTTCTTCAGAATTTATGTAGCTTCCATCTATATAATAAGGAATATAAACTAGCATATCTGTATAATTACAAAGTTTATCTGAAAAATATCTTGGATCAATACATGTTAACTTATTTAGATCATCATATGGATTATGAATATATATTATATCTGGTTTTAATTCTTCAATGTTGTACATTTCATAAGGAGTTATTTCTACATCCTTAGGAAACATACTACCTTCATAACAAAGTTTTATAGGTTTTCTATTCTCACCTAATTCATAATATGGTATTGGAACTACACTGCAATTACATCTATTATCATTTTTTGCAGCTTTATATACACTTTCAAAAGAATCCCACATAGATACTTTGTATGGTAAAAATACAATTTCTATTTTTATATCATCATATTCTTTTAATTTGTAATTAAATTCTTCTATACAATTTATAAGCTCTATAATACTATGTTCATCATCTATATTTAAACTTTCAAACTTTTGTATATCTATATTCTCAGCATTTATTTTATTGTTAGATAATACATTAATCTTATTAAGATTTTGATTGATATAATCTATGTTTTCTTTTAAATAATTTACTCCGTAATATTCAATTTTATTAAGTATATCATCTAATATATTTAATAAATCTTTCTTTTCTTTTAACCTCATTTAAATTTTCCCTCTTTGTCTAAAATCTGTTTTTAAATTCAATATCTATTAAATTATCTAGTTCATTTGTAGCTTCTATCAAGTCTTTTTCAAATATTTGAACTAAACCTTTATCTTGTAGTGAAATTTTCACATCTAATAATGAGTTTTTAACCTCATTAGCAAAATATTTTAAATCTATATTAATTAATTTTTCATTAACTTGTATAAGTATTTCTTCCATATTATTAACTAGATTTATACAGCTATCAATCTTATTTTCTATAGATAAATCATCAATATTATTTACTATGTATTTTATATCATCTATTAAATAGTTCTTAGCTTCATATATATTTTTAAAAACTGCTTTATATTGATAATCCGCTGACTCCATCTCAAAATATTCTTTTTCATTTTTTGTAATAGTGTTATATACAATAATGTTTTGATTTATATTAACATCTTTCCATGAATACTTATATTTATAATCATTTAGTTTGTTCATATCATTATTTAAACCTATTAGCAATAATCCATTTTCTTTTAACTTATTTATATATTTTTCAATAAATATGCTATCACTATATTTATAATTTATATATATAATATCGTAACAATCATTCTTAAGTTGTTCACAAACACGTATTGGGTGACCAATTATAGTATTTATATTTTCTACAGTTCCAACAGAACCTATATTATTTCTATATAATTCAAATGAATTTGTACAGTTAAACATTCCATAATTATTTGCCGGTTCATTAAAAGTATCTATGCAAGTCAATTCATTTTCTTCATTGAAATAATTTAATATTTCTAATATATATTTACTTATGAATCCATCTCTACTTCCAACTTCAAGTACTTTTATTGGCTTATTAGTACTCATAAGGTTTTTAAATATCAAGGTTAATATAAAAAGTATTGAATCCGCATCTTCTCCACCTTCATATTTAACTTTTCCAAATATTTCTATGTATTTGTCTATTACTGTGCTTGAATTATTTTTATTAGTCAAAGACATAGATGATATATTAGATTTATAATCTTGAAAATCTATTAATATCTCATCTGTCTTACACATTTCTACTAATTTAACTTTTAATCTTTGAAAATTTAAGTTTGCCATAACGCCTCCTACATATTAAGTAAATAATCTATCTTTAAAACTGTTTTTTCATAATTAAAATATGTTTTTATATAATTTTGTATATATGAACATTTAGATTCAATATATTTTTCATTTTTACATCTTTTTAATAATATACTGCTTAATTCCATAGTGTCATTTAGGTTAAATATGTCCCCTATATTTTGATTATCTGTCATATCTATTGCTGCATCTATGTTAGACGTAATTATATAGTTTCCATTTAACGCAGCTTCACTATATACATTCGGACTTCCACCTTCTTTAGGAGAAGTTAGTACAAATATCTTAGACTTTCTATACTCATTAAAAAGTTCTTCTTTAGATTCTATGTTTCCAGTAAATATTACTCTATTTTTTAAGTTTGGATTTTCTATAAAATAATTTTCTATATATTCATAAAAGCTTGGCTCTATCTCTCCTATAAGTTTTAAATTCCAATTAGGTATTTCCTCTGATACTAATTTAAAGGCTTCTAGCAAAATTTCATTATTTTTTTCTTTTGTTCCAATTCTCCCAACAGTTATAATGTTATTTTCTTTTTCTTCGTATTTTACTTCTTCACATTTTAAATAATCATAATATCCATTTGGAATATACTCTATTTTTTTATATGGTATTTTAGTGCTTAAATATTTCTTCATTGCTTTACTTTCAACACTGATTACATCTACTTTTTCTAAAAAAGTTTTTAATTTATAATCTTCAAAGTTCATAGAGTCCATCCATCCAGAGTTTGCATCAAGTTTTAAATATACTTTACCATCTGGTCTTAGTTTTCTATAAAAATCTAATTTATCAAAGTAAGTATGGTATGCTCCAAACAGCATCAATACATCCATTTTTTTATAGTTAGTAGCTATATAATTTAATATTCCATCATAAAATGGTAGTTTCGAATTAGTTACTTCTATTTTTAACCCTTTTAGATATTTATCTAAATACGGTCTTTCTTCTTCTTTTTCAGATACTATAACAGAGTTATATCCTCTTAATTTATGCATGAAATAAGGTATTAAACAAACATCCTTTGTTAATCGAACGTTAGTTATGTAATCATCTATATAAGGTATCATATAAAGTCCTTTGTTTTTTTCATGATTTGTTTTTGTATCCTTGGGTAAGGTATATAGAACTGATTCAAAGAAATTTGTTTGTTTATTAGTTCTTATATAAAATTCATAGTTATCATTTATCGAATCTATTACTAACGGTATCTCCCATATATCTGATACTATGTTATCGATGTTAATTGCAAGTTTAGGAAAATCATTTTTTATATAGTCTTGAGATTCAATTATTGCATTTGCCTCACAGTTTATTATATTATTTTCAAAGTTTTTATCATTATTTTCATTATGTATTTCTGTTAAAAACTCTATATTTGCAACTATTCTATATCTCAATAAGTTAAGAAGTGCATTTTTTGATTCTATGTCTCCTAATCGATGATATAGCCATTCATATTTATATATATTGTTTTTTATATCTGATATTACTAAGTAATAGTTTGCTTGTGTTTTTTCTTTTGAATATAACCCCATAGGACAATTTATTACTTCTTCTGTTTTCATATTATATAAATTAGATAAATCTATTATAATATCTTCTATAGTTTTACTTTCAATATATTGAACTATAGAGTTTATGTCATTTATGCTTCTCAAAATACTCACTAATTAATTCCTCCTGAAAATCTTTATATTTTTAAATATAAAATTTACTACTCTGTTATTATACAACCTATAATTTATTTTTTAGATAAGAATAGTTTATACTATTTTGATAATAACTCTTCTTATCTAAAAAACTATGATCTACTTTATATATTATCCAAGTTAATAACTACATTTAAAATTATTACGATAAATCCTATTACTATTGCTATTGATTTTGAATATTTTTTGTAACTATACTATATTAGTTTTCTAAAATCAATAAACTTGGACTAAGATGGTTATTTTTAGCACTAAAAGATTTAATTTCTATCTTTACATAAATAAAGGGACTCGTTAAAATACGAGTCCCTACTAATTAATATTCTACACAGTTACAAGGATATTTTTCACCTACTTCATTTATCCCAACTGCTCTTGCATGTGATCCACCTAAAAACTTACAACTTGGTGAACTATGATAATAACTATTTCCATCAGTTATATATACGATACGACCTTTAGTTGGTTCACTCTTTTCAATATTTTTTTCATAACTTGTTTTACTGCTTGGATCATATTCAACAGGATTAGTACAGCAATTACATTCATATTTATCCGTATTTTTTGTAAGAGTTACTAATTTTGTTTCTGCACCTTCTAAGTATTGACAGTTAGGTATAGCATGGTAATAACTATTACCTTCTGCTACATATACTTGCTTTCCAATACTTTCACTTTTATTTTCTTCTGTATAATAATATACATTTTTTAAACGCTTAATTTTATGACTTATATTATTGTCTATCACTTCTTCTTTTGGATCGTCTACATATTCTTCTTCATTATTATCTTCATTATTATCTTCATAGTTTTCTTCTTTATATTTTTTATCATTTTCTAAATATTCTTTTTTACTACTCTCATTGCTATTCTCTTTATTATCTATATTAGCTTCTTTTGCCTTAAGGTCTGCAATAATTTCACTTTCATCTATATGATCTTCTTGGTTAATTTCTTCATATACATCAATATCTTGTTCCTCTGACTTTTGCGCTAATTTACCAAATTCCACTTTGCCAATTTCATCGTCTACTTTTTTTGAACACCCTATTACCCCTATGCTAAGTATTATAAAAAATACTAATAACACTTTTTGATTTAACTTCATTACTTATCTCCTTGTTGCTATTTAATTTTTCTTTGATTTATATATCAAGCACTTTTATTATATACTTTTTACTTGTCGAATTTTGTAATTTATTGCATATATTTTAATTTTATAATATTATATTTTTTTAAATATACAATTATACTTCAAAAACATTTTCCCCATGTGCTTGTTTAATAAATTTAATTAATTGTATTTAATAATTTAAGAAAAATTAAATTGTATTTCCACATCCCCACAGTTATTTTGAACAGTTAATTTTTTATCTTTGTTGTTTATCTGATTAACTAAGTTATTCTCCCCATTTTCAACTTTACTTCGTATATCAAATTCATCTTCTTTAGCATTTATATCTCCAGATATGTTTCCATTATTATCGTATAGATTAATATCTTTACCTTCAATTGAATCTATACTTATATCTCCATTTTCACTTTTAATATCTAATTTATCATTATTTGTTTTTTCAACTTCTATATTTCCATTAGTACTATATAAAATCATACTTTCCCCTTTAATTGACTCTACATCTATATCTCCATTTAAATTTTTTATATCTATATTTTTATAAATTTTGCTTGGAATTTGTATTTCTGTAGTTTTATCAGTTAAATTTAAATCTTCATTATTTGACTCTACTTTTTCAACAAGTAATTTATTATTTTCAACTTCAATTTTATATTTATCATGATCTCCTTCCCAGTATTTTACATGTATATCATTGTCATTTGATACTGTTAGTTTAGTATTTGCATCTACTTCACTAATTTTAATAGAGTTAACTTGTTCTTTAGATGTGTAACTCTTGGTCTGAATACTATCATCTTCTTGAGAACACCCTACCAAACTAAACATTATTATTGTTAGCAGTAAATATAATTTTTTCATCCAATCATCCCTTAATCTTTTATTATATATATTTAGCTTACCTTACAATACTTGGTAAATCAACAAACTATTTGGTAACATGAAAAGCTATCCCTAAGTTTTGTCGCTCATTATTTACACAAAAAAACTATCTTAAAATATAGCTAGCGAATGGTGAATATATAAGTTTTAGCGACATTTACAAGCATCTTTTCAGCTTGTATGGAGCAAAACTTATATATTCGCCGATGAGCGCCACATATTTCAAGATAGTTTTTTTAATTTTAATTACTAGGTTTTACAATTTTTAAATTATCAACAAATTTAAAGTTAGTGTAATCTCCTGATTTAACTTTGTCTGCGTCTTCTAGTTTCCCATTAGGCGCATATATAACCTCACCTAAATCATGCCCTTTATGTATGTGTTCTTTATCTGTGTAAAATTCAACAGTTATAGAGTTCACATCATTATCCTCTGTGTACTTTAACACTTCTGTTTGTGCAATTTGATACAGCTGACCACTATTGTAGTCTTCACTTTCAACAACTATATTTATAGTTTCTTGGACTATTCCGTCTTCCTCCATGTTATCAATAGATGCAACCTGGTAATCTATATTACTTACACCTTGATTAATTTTAGTATCTTCATTTTCAACATCTTGTTTCTCTTCTTGCTCATCAAAGCAACCAACCGTGCTTAAACTCAACATACCTATAACAACAAGTGATGCTAATTTTTTTAATTTCATATTAAATACCACCTTATTATTTTTAATAATTCTCATGGTATTATTTTCTTCTATTAAAGCTTTTTTATCCTATAAAATTTCTTTTATAAATTGGCAATAACATAATCCTGTGATGTAAGGTTAAAATCATTTTTTATATTATCACTTAGATAAATCTTATTATCCTTAGTTACAAAAATAGCTTCTATACCATCTTTATTATTTACATACTTAAGTCCATCTTCTAATCCCATAGAAAATACAGCAGTTGATAATGCATCACACTTAGTTGAGTTTTCTGAAATTATAGAAACTCCTAAAATATTATTCTCAACTGGATATCCAGTTTTACTATCTAATATATGATGATATAACTTACCATCTTGAATAAAATTACGCTCATAAATACCTGAAGTTACAACAGACTTATCTACAATCTCAAGAGTGCCAAGATAGTCCTTACTAGACTTATTACCATCTCTAATACCTATCTTATATGGCTTTAAATCATACTTTTCTCCTAAACACATTATATTTCCACCTATATTTAAAACAGCATGTTCATATCCATTATCAACTATAATATCCTTAACTTTATCTGCAACATATCCCTTAGCAATAGAACCTAAATCAATCATCATACCTTCCTTTGCTAACTTAACAGAACTACTCTTCTCGTCTAATAAAACACCATCTATATCTATATGATCTAAAGACTCTTTAATCGCCTTATCACTTGGAACACTTGCATTATCAAACCCAACATTCCAAAGCTTGACAGTAGAGCCTATAGCAATATCTAAATTATTATCAGTTTCTTTAGTATACTTCTTACCTTCCTTTATAAGATAAAAAGTATCCTCACTAACCTTCTCAAAACTCTTACCAGCACTATCATTAACCTTATCAACTTCACTGACAATATCCTTACTATTAATAGACATCCTCTTATCTATATCATGAATAGTGCTCTCAATCTCATCAAACACACCATCCTTAACAACCTCATCTGAATATATAACTACATTCATATAAGACCCCATAGCATAAGTATCCATACTATAAGCCTCATACTCCTTCTTCTTACATCCAACTAACATAAGTACAAATACAATTGGTATTATAAAAAAACTCTTTTTCATATCTTCCTCTTCATCCTTACCTCAAATTATAACCAAGAATAATTAGCGAAGGGGGTGTATATAAGTTGCAGCGACATTTACAAGCATGAATTACAGCTTGTATGGAGCAAAACTTGTATACACCCCCTTCGCGTCCCCACCTTGGTTACCTAACTTACCACATAAGTAAATGTTTCATATCCATTAGCTTCAATACTCACAGTATCTCCACTATTTAAAGAATTGTACACATCAACTCCACCATTGTAGTTTTCCTTATATCCTTCAGTTGGGCTATAATCACTAGTCTTACTAATCTCAGCACCATTTACCTTAATAGAAGTTATATTTTCCTTCCAACTATTATCAATTGTTGTAAATGAATAGCTCTTATTAAACCAAGTATTCTTCTTAACATTAACATTTGCTTTTAATAAAGATACTTCGTAATCAAAATCATTAAATCCTTGTGATTGTATAACCACCTTATCACCTGGTTGTAAATCCTTTAATACAGTTACCTTTCCAAAATCAGCTTCAAACTCTCCTGCATTAATCTTAGATCCATTAACTAGAACTTCTACAGACTTAGTCCAAGCTTGCTCATTAGAATTAAATACAAATTTATTATTTGAATTTCTACTTACATCTATATTTACTGACTTTTTAGGAACTACATATGTATAATTCTCATACTTATCAGACTCAAAAGTAATCTTATCTCCACCTATTAACTTATTTAAAATAGTTAAAGTACCATTTTCCATATTGTAACCTTCATTTGGACTTAAACTACCTTTTCTCTCAAGATTTTCATTGTTTAATTTAACTTTTGATATAGATTTTATATACTCAGCGTCTGCAGTAAACCTAGCTTTGTTAAGTAGTCCACCCTGTACATCTTCATCTACATTCGGAACTTGTTTTTTTATAACTTGTTTTTCTTCATCTTTTTTATTTTGCTCTTGCTTATTTTTATCTTCTTTCTCTGTTTTATCTACTTCACCAGTTTTTTCCCCTATTTTTATATCAGCATTAAAATCTTTATATTTATTTGTTTTTATAGTAAGCTTATAAGTTTTTTCTTCTTTGAAATTTTCACTTCCTAATACTATAGAGTTAAAATAATTATTTGATTCTTTGTAATCTACCTTTTTGCCATCTAATAATACTTCTTTTATATCTTTTAAGTATTCATTATTAAAAGGATGTTTAAGGTCAACTACAACATCTTTATTTACTTTGTAAGTGTTTCCGTTATTTAATGCTACATAATTTGGAACATTTATTTTTCCACTTTTATCATTTTCTTTTGATGTATCTACAGCTTTAGGAACTACATATACATAGTTTTCATACTTATCAGATTCAAAAGTGACTTTAGTTCCTTCTGATAATTTATCTAATATAGTTAACTTATTATTTTCTACACTATAGTCTTTTTTATCAATAGTTTTATAATCTACCTTAACTGTTGATACAGTATCTATATATTTATCATCCTTTGAAGTAAATATAGTTTTATTATTTTCAGTTTTAACCTCTAATTTTGGTGCTTCTTTCTTTTCAACTTTATTTACTATTTTTATATCAGTATTAAAATCTTCATATTTATTTGTTTTTATAGTAAGTTTGTAAGTTTTTTCTTCCTTAAAGTTCTTACTTCCTAATTCTATAGAATAAAAATTACCAATTGGATTTGAATACATTACTTTTTTACCATCTAGTAATACTTCTTTTATATCATCTCTGTATTTAGTATCAAACATTCTTTCAACATCAACTAAAACGCTTTCGTTTTTGTAGTATTTGTTTTCATTACTTAATTTTACATAGTCTGGAACTTTAATTTTATCAACTTCCTTTGTACTTAAATCATTTAAGTTAAACATAGCTTTCGAATCTTTATATCCATTAGCTTTTATAACTAATGTGTATTGACTATCTTTATTAGTATCAAATAGTTTGCTTCTTAATACTAGGCTATCACCTTTATATTCGTAATCTCCACTATTTCCACCAAGTTGAGTATCATCCAGTAATGCTTTTCCATTTAATGTTATAGATTCTATCTCATTTTTATAGTTTTTATCTAATTTAACAATAATGTTGTTGTTTTCATCTTTACTTAACTCTAACTTAGAACTATTCTTTAATAGATTTATATCTACACTGGCTTCTTTATATCCCTTAGCTTGTAGTTTTATAGTGTTGTCTCCATGTTTTAATAAAGATGTATCAGTTATAGTTATTTTATTTTCTTCTACTTTATAAGCATCTTTAGGTAGTATATTCATTCCTATTGATACATTCTCTAGCTCTTTTAGATATTGAGTGTCATTCTCAACGCTTAGGTAAATTTTATCTTCTTTATTTCCGCTAATAGCTATCTTAGGAGCTATTTTTAAGTTTTCTTGAGAATATGTTTGTGCAACTCCAAATAATCCATCTTCTAGTATGTACTTAACTTGATATGGTTTATTTAAATAATCACTCTTTTCAATCTTGTCATAATAATTTTTAAATGTTATATATTCTCCATTACCCTTAGCTTCATTAACTGCATTTTTATATTTCTTATAATCTATAACTTTAGTAGATTCGTTTGTTAAAACTGCATCCTTAGTCATAGCGTGCCACCAAGATAATACTTCACTAGAGTTTTTAGTCGACATTCCTAAATTATTAAGTATCATAGCATTTGATAATAGATCAAAATCATAAACTATGTTTCCTCTTATTATTGTACTACCTCCACTTGCTCCGCCTACTGCATCTGGAGTTTCACTTGAACTACCTTTATCACTTGCACTTCCTATAGCATCTACTTCTACTTTACTTTCAGCTTTTTTATTACCTGAACTTATCATTTGCATATTCTCTATTTTATCAAGTTCAATTTTTTCATTATGTCCCATTGAAGGATTTTCAAGTCCTTTAGGCGCTTCTTCTAAGTAGAAAGTTCTATTAAAATCTTCAAATCCATGAGCTTTTACTGTTAATTCATGTTTACCTTTTGTAAGTTTATCTATGCAATTGTTCTCCAGTCTTATTAAATGAGATACTACATGATAATCTTCACAATTACCTTCTAGTACTTTTCCATCTAATCTTACTTCATATATTGGATTTACTACTGCATAATTAAATCCTTCTAATTCAAATAGTAATTCATTGTTTGCATAGAAATTATAATCTCCTGATAACAATATCTTTCCTGCAGATTTTACAATTTCTATTTTAGTATTTAAATCATTATATCCTTCTGACTTGATTCTAATATTATGTATTCCATTTCTGCCATTTATAGCTGCTGAGTTTTTATCAATTACTATCTTACCATTTTCTAAAGAGTATTGTAATTTAGAAGCCATATTAGGATTATTATCTGCTACAGTTTCTATACTGTATATATTCTTTTGCCACTTCTTAGCATTGTCTGTATTTTCATCTATATTTATAACTACATCATTACCTAATTTAGTTTTTGATATATCAAGTTGAGGTAATGTCTCATCTTTAACTACAACTTCTTTTGATGTAGAGAAAGTAGTTTTGTTTGGTTTTAATCTTATATTACCTTTTGAATCAAAGTTAGCTTGATGATAATCAAACTTACTCATTGGACCAGATACTAATATTTTGTCTGGTGCTTCATTTTCAATAACTCTAGTAAATGCTTTTCCTTTTTCGTTTAATACAAAATCTTCACTATTATTTCCTTGTGTTACCTCTATTTTTGCTATTTCATTTGGGTTAACTTCAAACTTAACAATAGTTCCTTCACTATTTACTCTTGTTGGTTTTACCACTTTAGAGTTAATAGTTATTTTAGTATTGTCAATATTTCCTTTAGCTAATGTAACTACCGCATATCCTGTTTCTTCTACTTTTATTAGCTTAGTTTTACTTAAGTTTACTATATTGTTTTCTTTTACTTGTTCTGAGTCTTTATATATTATATCTGCAATTGCATATAATCCCCCATTTTCTACACCGCTCTTGTTTTCAAAGAATTCTGGTAGCATTAGAAGTTTAAAGTCTCCATAAATATCGTTTTTATTATAGTCATTTTTACTCTTATCTTTGTTTATATTAGCATTATGATTTTCTGCTTTTCCAATTAACGATAAAGTAATATTTTTGTCATTCTCTCTTTTTACATTAAGCTTGTATCCTTTGTTAAGCCCCATTGCACTAGCTGATGCCAATGCATCCACATCACCATCTATGTCTTTTGCAAAAGTAGCTTTTGTATCATTTGATATAGTTACTTTTACTTTGTTTTCTACTTTTCCTGGTTCTTTTTCACTTTCAATAAACTCTGCAGGTGAGATTCTTAAATCACTTGCTTTTAAACTACTTCTTTTTTCTATTTTATCTTTATTCCCTGTGTTAGGTTTATTTTTATCAGTTGAAGTATTATTGTCATTTTTATTTGTAATTTTATCTTCTGTTTTAGGCTCTTCCATTTTAGAAGTTTCATTATTTTTATTACTTTGTGTATTATTTGTTTTATTTGTATCTGTATTTAATTCTATAAAATTATTATTTTCATTAGTGTCCTTGTTTTCTGTTTTAGGCTTTTCTATATTAGAAGTTTCATTACTTTTATTGCTTTGTGTATTATTTATTTTGTTTGTATCTTCATTTAATTCTATAAATTTATTATTTTGCTTGTTTGTATCTTTGTTTTCTATTTTATTACTTTCTATGTTCTTACTTGATGTAATGTTTGATTTATTTGTTTCGTTTTTATATTTACTTTCAACTACATAACTTTGTGTATTTTTATTACTCGATGTATTACTCGACTCTGTTACAACCCTATTTTTACTTTGTGCTACTGAAGTATTTTTAGATTCTACTCTTTTAGCACTTTTATATGTACTTTTACTTTCACTACTTGTTGTTTCTCCTTTTGCAAGTTCTAAATTTTCACCCTCAACAGATTTATCTTTTGCATCTACTTTTGTATTTGCAGTTTCTACTCTTTCTTCTATCGAAACATTATTTTCCTTGGCTTTATTATTTTCATCTTGTGATGCAAGACTTGGAATTATTGTTATAGATGAAATTGCTACCACTGATGTTACAACCATTCCTACTACTTTTTTATTCAAAATTAATCCCTCCCAGTAATAATTTCTATTTTTTCCTTAATTTGTAATATATAGTAAGTTTTCTTATTTGTCTATAGAAAATGATAATTATTTTCATTTATTTTTTATTTGTTATTTTCAAAATATTAAATTTTTAGAATTATAAACAGTGTTTATAGATTGAAATTATGCATATTTTCTATTTATTACAAACTTTTAAATATTTTCTCATTTTATTTAAGCTTGTTTTTGTGGTAAAATTCATTTGTATATTTCTTTTTTATACAAGGGGAGGATTTTATGTATAAGAATTATAAAATAGGAAAAGACGGAATGCCTAAGTATAATGGTAGTTACCGTGTAGCTCCTGAGCGTAGATTTGAGGGATCTAGTGAAGAATGGAAAAAAAGATTAAATGGAGATACTCGACTACGTAGAAGAAAACCTGTAAAAAAACAATATAGTGTCAAGGTTATTCATGTGCTATGTGTATTTGCAGTATTTTTTGTAATATGGTTTATAGATTTCACATCAAACCCTGACAACAATAGCCTAGCATTAATCAATTCTGATAGTAATTTACAAACTTTTAAGCTAGTTATAAACAACACAAGAGATGATTTAGGAAACGACAAACTTAAGCCTAAAGATGGTAATAAGTTTTTTTATGTATATACAACTTTAGAGAATTTATCTAATATAAATCAGCATGTAGATTGCAAATACTTTACTTTAAAGTGCGATGATGGATCTACTTTTAAGCCTATTAATTTAGAGAGTCAGTTAGGTACTTCAAGTGATTTAAGCCCTCATAGTAGTTTTTCCCAAGAGCTTATTTTTGAGGTTCCAGCAAATTATTATGGTGATATTCGACTAGAATTTAAAAATTCTAATTTCTAGAGATATGTTTAACATATCTCTTTTTTTACGCTTAAGGAATTTATACTTAACAAATATATGTTGATAACTTATATAGTATAGTTATATCAAAATTTTGCTGAAAGTAAAAAATGACATTTTTGAGCAACGGACGAAGTCGTTGGCGACATGAGCGAAGCGAATTTTTTATATTCTTATTTACTTTTTATTAACTACATAATTTATAGGAGCATAAAGTATTGTCATAACTATAAAACTTAAACAGCTTATCCCTATAGAGTATGTTCCTGAAGTATATGATATAGAAAATCCGCCATTACTTGAATAGCCTCCTAATGCTTGTAAATATGTACCTTCTACCCTCATTGTAATATAAATTATTATTCCAAATAATACACTAGCTATCAACGAGTAAAATAAGTGCTTTTTTAGATTCCAATTTTTAAACAACTTCATATACTCCCTCCATTTACTATAATAAAACATCTTTTCTTAATTAAATTATAGTAAAGAGATTATGATTAAGTATTAAAAATCGTCCTACTTTTTTCGACTGTATATTTTATAACTAACTAGAAATTTTAACCTTAGAAAAGTTTTTTAAAGTAATTTAATACAGCTATATACTAATACAAAATTGTAAATTTATTCCATAAAGTATGTGGTATAATCAAAGATATTGTTTTAATCTAGAAATTTGAAAGGAGAATGATATTATGGATTATGTTTGGTTGAATAAGGGAAGTATATTATTTGGATTAATTTCAGTTATAATGCCTATAATAGCTATTATGTGTAAAGATAATACTTCTAAAAACAACTTAGGATTATTTTCAATAATTAGTATTAGTTCATGTGCTATATCTTTGTGTATGCAAATACATTATGCTAATCATCTAGTAAATATAGAAGATTGGTCAGCACTTATGGATTTATTAGGTACAGTAGCAAACGTTTCAACAATACTAGTTTTAGCTACTATTGTGCTTAATATTGTTACATATATTATATATAATAAAACTCGAATATAGAAATTTAATTAATAGATACAATTTAGTATAAAAAACGTATAATCACTAAGTTGTATCTATTTTTTATCTAGTTTTTTTATAATTTTAAGCGTAAAAAAGACTAGGTATCTACCTAGCCTTAATATTTTAATTAATATTATTTTTTTGTAATTCTTTATTAAACTTAATCTTAGTCACTATCTCTTTTGTATAAAATATAACTCCGAACAAATCTACAATAAAAAGAAACATATTTAAACTAATCCTCATATGACTTTCATATACAGCACTTGTCTTATCAATCAAAAGTAAAGTAAATAAAATTAAAAATATTAAATCTTTCTTTATACTTTTACTTTTTAACTCTTCTATATTGTCCATAAATTTCTCCCTTAAATACTTAATTTTATAGAAATTATACCACTAACATATATTTTATACAATTTTTACCATAATTTACAAACCAAAATCTTTTCTTATTATTCCATGAACTTCAATCCTCTAACTAATATTTTTAGTTGTTATGATTTATCCAATTTTCTTTATTTAAATAGTAATGATTCATAGTTAATTCTTTTTCTTGCTTTTTAAAGTATTCTCTATATTGTTCAAGTAATTTAAATCCGCTCTTTTCCATAGAAATACATGAATTTTTATTATTATTAAATGCATGAGCTCTTATTTCATAAACATTTAATGTGTTAAAACAATAATCATAAATTAAATTTCTAGCTCTTTTAGTTATCCCTTTACGCCAATATTTAACAGATATACGTTGTGCTTCATCTGTAATTATTAATTTTTTATCTTCATTTTCTGATGGAATGCATATCCAGTATGTACCTATAAATTCTTTATCATTTAAAAATATGCCCCAAGAATATATAAATTCGCTTTCAATATATATTTTTAATTGTTTTTTTGCTTCATCCGATGTTCTTAAAATGTTATTCCCAATATATAAATGCATTTTCTCATCTTTAAACACATCCATAATACCACTGAAGTCCCTTTCAATATTTAAAGGTTTTAAAGTTACTAATCCATCCGAAAAAACTAAATTATGTTTCATAATATACCCCTTTTAGCAATCTAATCTTATTTTAATCTCATTCATTTATTTTAACTTTTTCCACTTGTGTATCTTAGTTCTAAATGACTTAAAAGGTGCAACTGTATTAATATGAATCCATTTCCATATAGCCCAATTAGATGGAGTAGATGATGCCCACTTTCTACCACCTACTTCAAATAATTCTTTATCTGTATAGCTATTAATCAAATCAATAATATCTTCTTTTGTATCTATAAACATAGTACTCAATTCTTCAAGGCTATAATTTTCATACTCCTTGTAAAAGCTTTCATATAAACCACCAAGCTTGTTCCATTTATAATCTGGTGTTGGAGTTATAACCTTATTACCATTTTGTTCTTGCTTCTCCCAATCAAGTATAAGCTTCATCCATCCTAACTGGTAGGCAATCATTTGATCAGGCGTTCTATCAACCCCATCAATTAATTTATCTTTATCTTCTTCATTAATATCTTTAAACTCTTCTATAAATAAATTTGCTCTCTTAGAAATCTCTAAAATTAATTCTTTTCTATTCTCATATCCTGCCATTTTTACGCTACCCTTCAAAATAATTATCCTAATTTATTTATTAATCTTCATCAAGCATACAACAAGCAATTTCATACTCTTTTTGACTATCTTGTATTCCTTTTTCCTTTGGTTCAAAAGACTTGTCAAATATTTCAACTTCCTCTTCATTAGTCTCTAGTGCATCTGAGAAAACTGCATAACCTGAAATGTTATCAAGTGCACCTTCATAAAGAGGCAATACTAATAATCCTTTATAATACTTTCCATCAGGCATAGATATTTTATATTTTTTTCCTCCAACAAATCCATAAGTTTCATAGTGATATGGGTATCCTAAAGTTAATATTGCATTATAACCAAGCTTTTTTGCTTCCTCTATAGAATGTGTAATAAGCTTACGCCCAAGTCCTTTTCTATGCATACTTGGTAATATGCTTACTGGTCCAAAAGTAATAGTTTTATGTTGTGTCCCATCACTTGATACTACCTTTGAATGAGTATAGAATATACTTCCCACGATTTCACCATCTACTTCTATTACAAATGAAAGTTCAGGTATAAAATCTGGATGATTTCTCATATTATGAATTACCATATGTTCACTGCACCCTGGAAAATACAAATTCCAAAATGCTTCTCTTGCAACTTCTTCAACTTTTCTATAATCTTGTTTATTTTCATTTCTTATTGTTATATTCATAGTTTCTCCTTCTAATAATAATTGTTCATTTTATTATAGTTAATTATCTTCTCCCATAAACCATCTTCCACTATGGTTTTCATTTATTATCCTTGTAGTATATTCATTTGGCTTTGACTCTGTATATTTATTATTTTCATCCACAATATTATATTCATTTATAGCTATTTCTGAAAATAATCCTTCAAAATCATTATCCCTTGAATAATCTTTACAATCTCTAGAGTAAATTTTAGTAACTAAATCTTTATTATTTTTCATTTCCCAAGCAGATATAGGTTCTTTATCATATCCAAAGGCATTATGTATAAAATCACACATACTATATTTACCTTCAAAATAAGCTTCACAAACAACATGCCCGTAATATGCTTTTTCAGTATTAACAATATGTACTATCCTGCAAGGAATATTATTACATTGTAATAACACACAACCTACCCTTGCCATATCTGCACACCAATCAGTCCCTCTATCTATAATATCCTTTTCTCTTCCACCAAAAATCATATCCGAAAAATCAACATCATAGTTTAAAGCAATATTAGATGTAAACTTCAAAACATTCTTTATGGTATCAAAATCATTATCTCCTTTAAACTGTTGTGCAAATTCAAATATCTCATGTTTACTTACATCATAAGAAATTTTAGTATCATTCCCATAAAGTATCTCTACTGATTCTTCATCAACTAAAATCATATCCTTTAAAAACTTATGATCTACAGAATCAATTTCATGTAAATCATTTCTAAGCATCACCCCATAAGCTTTTCCAAACACATCATAACCAATCTTCATATATAATTCCCCCCAAATTTACTAAAATTAGTTAGTGAAGGTGGTTTAGTATATACGTTGCAGCGACGTATATACTAAACCACCGAGCCACTAAAGTTTAGGCAACTCATAAGCTTCAATAAAAGCCTCTTTTGCATTTTTTACATGATCTCGAGCGACTATCTCAGCTTCTTTTTAATCATCACTTTTTATACACTCTTCCATTATACCTATAATCTCATTTAATCTTCTAATCTAGTTATATTAAGACAAGCTCGTCTTGCAGCTAACCCCTCTTATATCATAAATCTATATAGCATCATCTTGTGATATCCCCTTAATGTATATATTTTCATTATAATTGTTAAATTTTTTTACTACAACCTCAAGTATATTAAAATATGCTATAATAGTTATTGCCAATCTCAAAATAAAATGCTCCCTATTTTAATAGTTTCTCAAATAAAACTATTAAACATAGGGAGCATTTTACATTACTTTACAAATTTACCTATCTCAACATTACTATTACTTTTTATATTGTATCTAATAATCAATTCTCCATAAGTTTTTTCAGTCTCGCTACCTTCTTTGTCATTATATATATAAAGTTTGTCTTTAGTTATTATTTGTATATAGGGTTTACTATCATTGTAAATATAAACTCTGCCTTCTTTATTTCCACCTACTTTAAAACTTCCTCTTGAATAAGTAAAAGTATTTGCTCCACTTATTTTATTGCCTATATAAACATCATCTAAAAGTTCAATACTTTCAATATCTTCAACCTTTATAACTTCTCCATCTATTTTTATAATATTTTCCTCAAACTTCATCTTATGTCCTGTAAAATCCATATTTATAAATACTATAAAAGCTATACCCATAGCTACTATAATTCCATATACTATTTTTTCATACTTATCCATTTCTATCTCCCTTTTTAAAGTACTTTAATATATAGTATCAGGATAATTTATAAATAGCTATAAATAAAATAAACTTGTATTAACTGTAACTATCGTCAATATTTCAACTCGAAATTTGCTTTAAATTTTATCATTTGCTGTAGAATATTAAAACTTTGGTTGCGAAACTGTATTAATATAGCTATACTTAACTTGTAAGAATTAATAAATTTTTTCGTTGTTCTTTTATGTATCTCGCCCCCCATAACGAGATACATTTTTATTTTTTACTACATTCATCAAATAAATCCCAACTAATCTTAAATTTAGGAATTCCACTACTATACGGTGCTATTTCATATAGTCCAAAATACACAACTACTCCGTCTTCTTCTATATAAAAGTTTTGATTATCACTTATTCCTTTAAATCCTTCTTCACCAGTAAAGTATATACTCTTATCCTTACTTATTTCTTTTGCTATATAACCGTTTATTATCTCTGTATAATTACAATCTTCGCTAAATAAATCACCTAATTTTATTTCAACTCCATTTTTAATATCATAGTTAAATGACTTTAATGTTGTGAACCCATGGGCTCCACCTGTAAATTCATACATTGTTATAGGAATGCTTACTATATTATCTTTATTGTATATATAATTATAATCAGCAAATGCTTCGTACTGATACTTCATCCCTGTATTATCTTTATTTTTTTCATACTCTTTACTAGCTACTTCTACATTGTTTTTAAAATCATTTATTGTGCTAGCTATATCTTTATTAATTTTTTCAATATTATCACTGGCTACATCATTTTTACAAGTCTCTTTTAAACTTAAAACAGGGTATTTTATATTTACTTTTAGAAACTCACTTTCTGATTGAATCTTCTTATCTGTTATAACCAAGCAACTATTATCTTTGGAACTTGCACATACTAAAAATGTAGATATAAATATCATTATAAAACTTATAAATATAATTTTTCTAAACTTATTAATAACAAACACTCCCTTCAAAATGTATAGTTTGGTTATATTTTCTTCTATATATGCTCAGATATTCATTTTCTCTAAATTTAAATAAAAAGAAAGCCTATAAACAGCATCTCTCTAATAAGAGTCTACTGTTTATAAGCTGCTTTTCTTTCATGAGAACATATTTCTTTATACCTATCTCTTAGATATTTTAAATCATTTATCTCAAATTCTTCATCTGAATTTTCTTCATAGTTCATAGTTTTAATAATTTCTTTTTTATCTTTTATTATTATTTTTTTTACACTTATATCTATAAATGGTTTATAATTTTTAGCTTTAATCGATTCATATATTCCATAAATAAATATAATCTCTTTATTAAACCTTCTTGTAATTAAATCATTTGTATGATCGTAATTAAAATCAATAGCTATAATTGATTCTTTCTTATCATCTATCTTTTTGGATTTTATGATAAGCCTGCTTGTCCCATCTTCTTTTAATATTAATTTTTTAATTTCTTTAGAATCTATTGCTAAACTTATTGATGTCCCGATTAACTTCATGTCAATTTTCCACTTCTTTCTTAATTTATATATAAATCTTAAGCCTCTTTGTAAACATAAAATTTATATCTTTTCTTATAAGCAATATCTTTTTTCATATAAGTGTATATATAATTTCTGTCAACTTTTGTGTAAACTTCAGCTTCTCTTATAGAATCACATATTTTTTCTTCACCTGATAAAACATCCACAACTCTAATTTTATTTTTATATCTTTTATTTCTAACTGACATCTTCTTTAGCTTTCCATCAGCAGGATCAATTTCTAATTTATCATTATCTTTAATTCCAAAAATCTTTAAGGCATCTGTTTTTCTTAATCTCGGATTTAGTATGCATGCCATTAGTGCCAAATAATTTCTAATAGTTAAATCATCATTAAATGCATTGTAGTATAAATTCTTATTCATATTATCAACCTCTTTCTTTCTATTTCATGTTTTCCTAAATTTCTATATCTGTACTTATCCCTTTTCCACTCTTAAAGTACACTTCTATTTCCCCATCTTTATTTATATTGAAATCACCTATATCTATTCCATTTTCTGTTTTCAAATCAACATTAATATCATTATTAATATTGTATTCTTGAGGAATATCTCTAAGATTTATTTTTCTAATACTAAATAGCTCATTACCTGTTGTTTGAGCACCTGATATAGGGGGGTTAGAAAATAGTATGTTATTTGCTAAAAAAAATATGGTTGTCAATAATAACCTATTCATTTAATTCTCCTTTAAATATTCTTTATAAATACATAAGCCTTCATCTTTTACATTAATGACATTCTCTTATTTAATTTATTTATATCAGTACAGTCTATCGTAAAACTTACCACCCTTCCTAAAACTTCCATTTTATTCACCACCTATTGATTATTATGAGTTCTTGTATTATTCCTATGTCAAACTAACCAATTGTTATAATTTATTTTCTTTTTCAAAATCTATTGCTAAGATATATATAGCAATTTTTATGCCAAGTTTGTTTTTCATATATATTTTTTTAAAAAAACATTATGTATTAGTTGAAATAAAGACATTTAATTTTATAATTAATTTGTTTCTATATAATTTTAAAAATGTATATAATGACATTTTTTTCTCATTTTTGCGTTTTTTTCTCATTTTTGCAACTTAATTTTTGATATAAAACTTTCTTGTAATAATATCTCAAATAATTCCATCCATAATAAAAAAGATTATGACTCAAATCATAATCTTTTTTATTAGTTTTAAACTATTCAGTATTATCTTTTATTTTTTCTAATTTTCGATATATAGTAGATTTATTTACTCCTAACACTTGTGAAACTTTCTTTACATCTTTATATTTCTTCATACTATTTTCAATTAAAAGCTTGTCTAGCATAAGGTGAGCTTCTTCTAATGTCATTTCTTCTTTAATTTGAAGATTTAAGTCATTTTCTTTTAACCCTTTTTCATGTCCAAAATCTAAATTTATAGCGTCATAAAAGTCACCACTTTTTATTTCTTCTCCGTCTCCAAGTATCATTATTCTCTCTATAACGTTCTTTAACTCTCTTACATTACCTGGCCATTCATATTGTTTAAATATTTCAAGTACACTATCTTTTATTTGTGTTTTTCTATTATATTTTTGATTAAATTGATCTATAAAATATAAAGTAAGAGGTATTATATCTTCCTTTCTATCTTTTAAATCTAGTATGTGTATAGGTACAATGCTTAATCTATAATATAAATCTTGCCTAAACTTAGAATTATCCATTAAATCTTTTTGACTTAAATTAGTCGCACTTATATATCTAATATCAACCTCTATATATTCAGTTCCGCCTGTTTTAATAAACTTATTTTCTTGTATTACCCTAAGTAACTTACTTTGCATATCCATAGGAAGTTCTCCTATTTCATCTAAAAATACAGTTCCCCCATTTGCCTTTTCTAATAATCCTTTTTTTCCGCCTTTTTTAGCTCCTGTAAAAGAACCTTCTTCATATCCAAACAATTCCATTTCTAACAAATCTGATGGTATAGCCGCACAGTTCATAGCTATAAAAGTTTTTTTATATCTATCACTATGTGCATATATATATCTAGCAATTTCTTCTTTTCCAACTCCTGATGAACCTGTAATAAAAACTGGAGATTCTGTTTTTGATACTCTTTTAGCTATTTGCATAACTTTTTTCATCTCTTTACTAGAGTATACTAATGGATGTTCTTCACCAGTACTTTCATAAGAAATATTTATTAAGCTTTTTTCCTTTTTTAAATTAAATAGCTTATTTCTTATCTCAACTAGCTTTTCTACATCTCTTCCAGTTACCATTACATTCTTTACATCTCCCTCTTCGTCAAATATCGGTAACCCTGTATAAGTCATAACTTTTCCATTTGCAAACTCTATGTTTTTAACTACTTTTTCTTTTAACTCAATTACATTTCCTACAACAGTTTCTTTACTTAATCCAGATTCAACTATGTAGTTTGAATTTGTTCCTATAAAGTTTTCTATATTAAGTTTGAATTCTTTATATGCCATAATTTCTGCTGCATTATTATAATTTAGTAAATTCCCATACTTATCGTATATAGTTATTACATTATCAATACTATTTAAAATATCTTTTACTGCACCAGATGTATAAATAGATTCTCCAAAATATATAATATGTGATACTCCCTCTATATAGTTTACCTTTAATACATATATTTCGATATCTAACTTTAATCTATCTAGTGTAATTGTCTTAGTGTAAACTTTATCTTTTTCTATATACCCACATTCTTCTATTAAGTCTTTTGTGTTTATAATAGTCTCAATTTTTTCTTCATTTATATGTTTTAAAAATCTAGACCCTGTTTCATTCATAAAGTTTGTATTACCTTCGCTGTCTAAAAAAAATATAGGATGAAATATTTTATTAGAAAATTTCAAAATACAAGTTTTCATAAAAATTTAATTCCTCCTTTATATTCGCCTTTTGTCCTCTCAAATTACAACCCTTTAACACTAGTTTATAATTATACCTTATTTTTCATATTTTGCAATTTTATTTTAAGTTAAAATAAAAATTATGAAATAATTGCATAATTAAAATTCTGTTAGTATCCTACCTAATAAAAATGTATTCTTCTTTTACTTCAAGTTCATTATCTGAATTAACTTCATATCCACTTAAATATAAATGCTTTTTATATTCTAAAGCATTTTTAAATCTATAAATTTGTTTTTGATTTATAATTTTTAATGCTTCTTCTATAGAAAACCACTTAACTTCTAAGCTTTCTTCACTTGTAATTAATTTTCCACCTATATATTTACAAATAAAATCTATAGTTACAATTGTAGGAATTTCTTTAACCCCATTATACCCTTTTTTCTTCTTTGTATTAGAATAAACACCTACAAGGTTTACAATATCTACATCTACTCCAGATTCTTCCTTGATCTCTCTAATAAGCCCTTGAGCTACCGTTTCTCCTTGTTCTACCATTCCACCAGGATATTCCCATCCCTTTCTAGGATTTTTAACTAAAAGAACTTTACCTTCTTCATTAAAAATAACTCCTCCAGCTCCAACTACATGAGTTGCCAAATTCATAATTGTATCCCCCTTTTAATTACTTATTAATTGTAATAAATTTTACTTTTCATATAATTCTAATGGTAAATCATCTGGGTCTCTAAAAAAAGTATATCTTTTAGATGTAATTTCATCTATTCTTATAGGCTCTACATCTATTCCCATACTATTTAATTCATTCACTGCTTCTTCTATATAATCTACTTCTATACATAAATGTCTTAGTCCACAAGCTTCTGGATTTGTTACTCTTTTAGGTGGATTTAAAAATGAAAATAATTCTATTTGACTATCTCCTAATTTTAAATCTAGCTTATAAGAACCTCTTTCTTTTCTATAAGTTTCATTTATTACTTCTAACCCTAGTTTGTTAACGTAAAAATCTTTAGATACTTGATAATTTGAGCTTATTATAGCTACATGATGTATTTTATTAAATTTCATATTTTTCTCCTAATAAATTTCTATAATTTATACTTTAATAATATATTACCTTCATTCAAAATCCAATATATTAGCATATGTATATTTTACAATTTCCTTTAAGCATAAAAAATTCGCTTCGCTTGAGCCACTACGTGTGCGAATCACTTCATATCGCCAACGACTTCGTCCATTGCTCAAAAATGTCCTTTTTTACTTTCAGCAAGTGTTGATATAACCATACTATATAAGTTATCAACATATATTGGTTAAACATACATTCCTTAAGCGTAAAAAAAGGCTGTCTTAAAATAGACAGCCTTTTAAATTTCATTTATTTAATTAAGCAACTTTTTTAGCCTCTTCTTTTTCATCTTCAACAAGAGAGTTTAACTTCTTATCGAATACAAACAGTAATACTGCTGCAATAAATAATATAACAGGTATTATAGTGTATACCTTCATCATATCAAATTGAAGAGTAAAGTTGTATATATATCCATATGATTTACCAGCAACGAAAGTTGCAAAAGTCCAAACTCCCATTAATACTGCTAACATTTTCTTAGGAGCATACTTACTTACAAATGAGTTTCCAAGTGGTGAGAAACACATCTCTCCTAAACTTAGTAAAACTCCAAATGCTACTATCCAAAGTAAACTTGCCTTAGCTGTTTCAGGAGCTCCAACTCCTCTTGATAACTCAGCCCCTATAAGTGTTAAGAATGAAAGTCCTAAAAATGTTAATCCTAGTCCAGTCTTTTTAAATAAACTTAAATCACCTTGAGGTCTCTTAGATAATTTTAACCATAATGCAGCTAAAACTGGTCCTAAAGCTATACAAGTTAAAGAGTTTAAAGAGTCAAACCATGATAATGGTACATCAAATCCACCAACAGTCATGTTAACAAATACTTCACCATAATCATAAACTGCTAGATATGATAAGTACCAGAACACCCAGAATATTACTGAGAAACAAGATACTAGTACTATAGCTAATACTCTCTTTTTCTCTTTCTTATCTAAAGGTGCGTTTGATTTTGAATCATCAGTTTTTTCTTCATTTAAACCTTCTTTGAATGGTCTCTTTCCTGCTTCACCTAAGAATCTCCATCCAAATATGAACCATACTCCACCTATTGCACATAATATTGCTGCTATTAAGAAACATTGAGAGAATCCTAATACACCATTGTGTGCAAATGTTTTAGCATAAAGTACACCTACTGCTGTAGTTCCTATAAATGCTCCTATGTTTATAAAAGAATATAATACCGAGAATGCTGAATCTAGTTCTTCTTGGTCGTCAAATAATTGACCTGCTACAGCTGATACATTTCCTTTGAAGAAAGCTGTTCCTATTGAAACTAAAAGTATCATTAAGCTTACCATCATAGTATTTGTAGCTATAGATCCTAAATAATATCCAGCTGCCATAATAAACATTCCTAGTGGAATTGTATATCTTGCACCTATGTATCTATCAGATATATATCCCCCGATTACTGGTGCTAGATAAGTAAATGCAACAAGGTTTGCTTGCATCATAGCTGCTTCTCCAGCTCCTAACCCAAGTCCACCTGTAACTATACTTGCACTTAAGAATACGTAAATTAAGAATTTTGAAGCATAGTATGCTGCTCTCTCAAATGAGAAAGTTGTAGCACAGAAGTAAAACCCTATTGGGAATTTCTTGCTTTTCTTTTCTGCCATTGTGCTCATAAATTTATTCCCCTCTCCTAATTATGATAATAAATATTAAACGGTCAAAATATCGGTTTCCTGAGCGCCTTTATTTATTCCCTAGGACAATGTTACCATAATATATATTTATACTCAATATTTTTTATACATAAAAATTCATTTTTGTACAAAAAATCTGATTTTTTTTAAATTTCGTGCATTTTTTTAACAAATACTCAGTTTATATTTGATTTTCTATTTTATATTAAGGTATATATGTTATTTTTTTATCATCATTTTCATATCCTAATTATAAGCAATCTGATCCTTATATTCCTCAAAACTAAAGTCATTCATATTTATATATACTATAATGTATATTTACTTTTTAATATTTATAATTTTTTAAACATAAAAAGGATTATCACTATTGTATGATAATCCCTTCTGTATATTTGTAATTTATAAACAGTTTTTCTTCCTTTTTCATCACCGTACTTGTTTTTTAATTCATTATGAAAAATATCTCATCTCTAAAACCCCTTTATAAATAAATCTATGTTGCTTTATTTATAATTTTAACATATTATGTAAAAACATTTCCTTGGAAATTAGCTTACTCACCTTTAATAAGTAAATATATATTTATGACTAATTATATTTTTATGATTTATTAATTGGTTAATAGTTTTAAAAATAATTTTATACAATGTAAAAAGGATTGGCAAGCCTACCAATCCTATTAGAATAGAATGTATGATATTGTATTTTTTATTAATTATATAAAGGTTTATTTATAGCTTCAATAGCTTTCATAAAAATAACATATATAATTCATACCTATTTAATATTACTTCCTTTTTTAGTTTTTATATAAAATAAGTATTATAAATTTATATAAAATAGATATATCTTAGTCTTTTAAATTTGATATTAATATAACTTTAACAATTTTTATTATTGTTTTGCTTGTTTGTTAATATTGTATTTCCATTAACTATGTTATTAGGTATACTATACATAAACTAAACACTTGCTAATTAAAATGTAATAAAACTTATATAGTTTTAATTGTCCCAGTTATAACTTTATTAGAAATTAATCTAAAAGACAATTGATATAATTAATTGTCTTTTAGATTATCTTTTAGCCATAGATACGTCTGGTCCCCCATTGACTTATTAAAATAGTAATTTTCTAAAAGTATAGACTGATCCGACTCTGAACCTGAATTTAAAAATTCATTTAAATAAGTAAGTGCCATGCTATAATAGTTTAATGCATTTAAAAAAGCTAACAATCCAATATTTTGATATATATCAGAATCTTTTTCCTTGTAATACTTAGGTACTTCCATTATCATACTTTTTATCTGAGTTTTTATATACTCAATATCTTGAAATAATTTAGATTTATCAGATTTATCAATAACACTTTTTAAAACATTCGAACTCAATATATACAACTGGTCCGAAATACTTTTTAACTGATTTAAATAATATTGTTCCATTTTCTGTTGGTTACTAGGCTTAACGTTCGCATACACAGTATATCTATCATCAATATTAATAGATAATGTCATAAAACTTAATATAAGTATCGAAATCACTATCTTTTTCATCAAGTCACCTACTTTTAGTCTTTTTAATAGTTAATATTATTATATCTCTACCACTACTAATTATTCATGTTTAAAACTACTGACTATTACTTATATTAATTTTAAACTCTATAATATCATTTTCACTTTCATTGTTGAAATTTTCAAATTTAACTATAAGATATTCATTTTCATCATGATAACCTATCTTGTATATATTTTCATCAACTACACTATCATATACCATGTTTCCTTTTATTTTATAATGATTCTCATCTAATTCGCTTGTATAATATATGCTTGAAAAATCATCTACATATTGAGTGGAAATACTTATAGACGGATATTTAGAACGATTATTATTTAATATAAATTTTTTAGGAAATCTTACATTTACACTTGTGCTATAAGTACCTATTTCTATAGAATCAACTGTAAATCCATCTTTATATTCATTTACATCTATCACTCTGGTATCTTTACTTTTTAAAACCTCAAATTTAAAATCAAATGGTCCATCTATATTATCAACAATTTCTTCAGATTCTGAATAAGTGTATATATTTTCTACTGAAAAATTTATTTTAATTTTATCTGGTGCTTTTTTACCTTTAAAGTATAAATTGTAATACTCTATACCTGTATAGGTATAATCATCTTCATATCCACCAATTAAGCTCCCAGTCTTTTTTACAGTTCCATTTTTAACAGTAAGTTTTTCATTCATAATTAAATTGTCTTTATAAAATCCTTTATTATATCTAGGCAATTTATTTTCAGAGTGTATAGTATAAGATATTTTCAATTTATGACCATCACAAACAATTTCATTTATAGTAAAACTAACTCCATTTACAACTTTTGATACATTTATTTTTTGAATATATTTTGTATAATCATTTTTTGTACCAGGAATACTGCCCTCTCTAAATAGATTATTTAAAAAAGGTATATTATCCGCTACAGAAGAGTTTAAACTTCCTAAACATATTCCAAATGATATTATTAATATGGATGCAATTTTTAAAGTTTTTTTCTTATTTTTTCTTTTTATTAACTTTCCTTTTTGAATAGTTTTTTTAGTTTCTTCTTTTATATTTTTAGGTATTTTTATATCTTCAAACTTAGTCATGTTCTTCCTCCTTCAATATATCGTACATTTTCTTCTTAGCTCTTCTTATATTTGTTTTAACCGTATTTTCATTGCAGTTTGTTATTTTAGAAATTTCTGCAATAGTTAAGTCATAGAAGTACTGTAGTATAATAGGAGTTCTATATTTTTCTTCTAATACATCAATTGCATCATATAGATCTATCTTCTCTTCTAATTTTAGATATGAATAATCACCTATATAATCTTTTGTCTCTTCATCACTAAATTTATTTAAATATCTACCTCTTTCATACACATTATTTACTAATATCTTTGTTATCCAAGTTTTAAATGAACTTATGCTTTTCAATTTAGATATATTTAAATACGCCTTTAATACTGTATCTTGATATATATCCATAGCGTCTTGTTCATTCTTAACATGTAAAAATGCCATTTTATAAAGATAAGTCTCATACATATCTATTAACTTTTCAAAAGACTCATCATCCCCCTCTTGAGATTTTCTTATCAAAACTTCCTCATTAGAAAGCTTTTGACTTTTATTAAATCCCCTGACCCTTTTTATAAAATCTCCATTTATCATTTCAATCTCCTTAATATTTTTAATTACATATATAAGATGTATATTATAACAAAATAGTTTCAACATATATAAATATTTTTACAAAAACTTTATAACTAAAAACTCTTTTATCCAACCTAATCATGTCCATAATAAATTAATATGTTACTTAAAATATTTTTGAATTTTAACCTTACCATATCTTTGTATATATAGATTTCCTCAAATATAAAAAATTCACTTTGCTTTAGCTACTACTTTATATCATCAAGGACTTCATCCATTGCTCAAAATGTTATTTTTTACTTTCAACAAGATTTTACTATTAATATACTCTATAAGTTATTCACATATATTTGTTAAAGATACTCACAAAAAGGCTGTCTCTTAATGCTTAGCGAAGGATATCAGGATAAGTTTTAACGACATTTACAAGCATCTTTTCAGCTTGTATGGAGTAAAACTTATCCTGATATCCGAGCGCCCACAAGAGACAGCCTTATATATTCAATTTCCCGATTAATATAACTTTATAAACTCTTCAACTAACGTACTAGCATTCTTAGCAGCTATTGGTAAAAATTCATCATATGATAAATCAGCTTCCCCATTTGCCTTATCTGATATAGAACGAAGTATTACAAATGGCACATCATTTAAATAAGCAACTTGAGCCATTGAAGCACCTTCCATCTCTACCGCAGCTACTTCCCCAAAGTTTTCCTTTATTCTATTTGCTACCTCTCCACCAGCAACAAACTGATCTCCTGAGGCAACACGACCTTCTTTTATATGTATTCCTTCTACATTCTCAGCTGCTTTCTTTGCAGTATCTATCATACCTTTATCAGCTTCAAAGAATGTAACTCCTAATCTTGATATCTCTCCTAATGGATCTCCAAACACTGTTGTATCAAAATCATGTTGTACTGCATCTGTTGATATAACTATATCTCCTTGGTTTAACTTAGGATCCATAGTTCCTGCAACTCCAGAGTTAACAAGTGCATCTACACCAAACTCATCAATTAAAATCTGAGTACATGCTGCCATATTTACCTTTCCAACTCCAGATTGAACTAAAACTATATTTTTACCGTCCATTTCCCCTTTATAAAATTCCATACCAGCTTTCTTCTTAGTTTCTTGTATGTTCATTTTTCCCTTTAAAATTTCTACTTCCTCTTCCATAGCCCCAATTACACCTAATACCTTTTCGTCACTTTCTTCAGCCTTTGTTTGAGTACATCCTACTAGCATAGTAACGGATAATATTAAAACTGAAAATAACGCTAATAATTTTTTCATAAATATGATTCCAC
Source organism: Paraclostridium bifermentans (assembly GCF_964259345.1). Classification (GTDB taxonomy): domain Bacteria; phylum Bacillota; class Clostridia; order Peptostreptococcales; family Peptostreptococcaceae; genus Paraclostridium; species Paraclostridium bifermentans_B. The sequence goes on along the minus strand of NZ_CAXVJR010000002.1, from coordinate 121,811 downwards.
CCTTTTCTGTCATTTAACGAACGATTATTATAATTTTTATTTTTTCGTACGTTATATTCATATTTATATCATATTAATTCGTAATATTCAATACTTTTTAAATTTTTATTTAATTTTAGTTCGTATTTTTTGATATTTATCCATATTTTTCAATCACTGTATTACTATAATCAAATACTTTATCAATATATAAATTTATATTTTTATTTAACTTTAAAACATCTTAGATACTTATTCTTATTTCATAAGTATAAACTTTTATAAAGATCTCTACATTATATATAGCTATGACTTATATGTGATTTAGACTTTATGTATATAATTTATTTTAATAAAAAATAAGCTATACCTATCTGTCTAGTGAAAGTTTGACATATCGGTATAGCTTGTTTTTGTATATTATAAATTATTAATTGTAAATTATTATTTTAAATCTTCTTTCTTTAAATGAAGGTCCATTTGAGGATAAGGTATACTAATTCCTTCTTGGTCAAATCTTATCTTAACTTCTTCTAATAAATCAAAGTATATAGTAAAGTAATCCTCAGACTTACACCATGCTCTAACAACAAAATCTACTGAACTTGCAGAGTGAGCACTTACTCCAACAAACGGTGCTGCTGGATCATCTATTATTAACTTGTGCTTACTTAATATATCAGTTAATACAGCTTTTACATGAGTTAAGTCACTTTCATATCCTACACCAAATGTTAAATCCACTCTTCTCTTTGGTTTAGCAGAATAATTTACTAAACTACCATTTGATAATCCACCATTTGGTATAAGTATTAACTTATTATCTACTGTAGCTAATTTTGTATAAAATAATCCTATCTCTTCAACAGTTCCTTGATAAGAACCAGTTTCTATATAGTCTCCAACTTTAAATGGTCTAAGTAATAATATTATGAATCCTCCTGCGAAGTTAGATAAACTTCCTTGAAGAGCTAAACCAATCGCAACCCCTCCTGAAGCTACAAGTGCCGCAAATCCTGTTAACTCTATCTTCCAGTATCCTAATACAGTTATAAATAAAAGTATTTTTAATCCATAACCTACAAGTGAATCTAAAAATCTAACTAAAGTTGTATCAACTTTTTTATTTTCTAAAAAATTAGAAAAGTGCTTTTCAAATTTCTTTACTAATTTTAGCCCTATCCACAGAAGGATTAAACCGATTACTAGTCTTACTCCACTAGTAGTGATCCATGTTATGAAATTGTTAACTACTGTTTCTAAATTCATATTATCCCACCTTTTTCATTATATATTCTCTTCAAGTATAAGATATTACAACATTTGAATATTTATGTCAAATATATTCGAAATTTGTAATATTTATATATTTACGTACATAAATATACCCGCTAAGTTTAATTTCTAACAAATTTTTTGCAAGAAATTTTTTCAACTATTCTTAATTTTTTCTAAGCTCAGTTCTTTAAATAAAAAAAGAGTAACATTTAGCTTAAAGTCTAAATGTTACTCTTTTTTATTCTTTCTTAAATTTTATTCATCATAATTGTTTCCATTTAACATCAAGAAATACGTTATACTATCCATCTCTACCCCAAACTCATTACTGACTTTATACTTATCAACATTTTCAGATGTTAATCCTACTCTATCTATGTTTCCTGTTTCATATAAATTTAAAAGTGTATTATTATCCTTTACGATCTTAGTATGAACTTTTTCTAACTTAACAGCATCTTTATCCCAATAATTAGGATTTTTACTCATGCTATATTGATCTTCTAACTTCCAAGTATCTAATATAAATGGACCATTAAACAAAGTATCTTCTATGCTAGTTCCAAAAGCATCTCCTTTTTCTTCTACAAACTCTTTATTTTGAGGAGAGAATATCGGATGACACATTAATTTATCAAAATAAGGAACAGGTCTTACAAGTTTTATCTCTAAAGTATTATCGTCTAGTGCTTTAACTCCTACACTATCCATATCATCATTTTTTCCCATATTATAATCTTGTGCTCCTACTATATCATAAAATACACTTGAATTTTCACAAGCAGTTGCAGGCGTTAAAGTTCTTTTGAATGAATATTCAAAGTCATGTGCAGTGACTCTTTTACCATTATTCCAATAAGAATCTTCTCTTAACTTAAAAGTCCATGTTTTGCCATCTTCTGAACTTTCCCACTCTGTTGCAACCCCAGGTACTGTATTTAAATCTTTATCCATCCTAACTAAACCTTCCATAACATTTAATGTTACTTCTCTAGATAAGGTATCTCTTATTTTTGCAGCATCCAAACTAGTTATATCCGCTGTATTTACTGTATTATATACCTTTTCAGCCTTATCTATATCAGCCCATTTATAAGAATATTTAGGACCAAAGTTTGCAATAGTTATATCTTTTACATAATCCTTTTGTAAAAATGACACTCCTCTTTGATACATAGGAGCTAAATATGCATCTTCTAATAATACCTTTTCAGCCTCTTTATATATATCCCAAGCTTCTTTCGTTGAATTACTATTTTTAGCTTTATTTATAAGATTATTGTACTCATCACTTTCATATCCTGTTGCAACTGCATACATTTGACCTTCTGTAAAAGTAGCAAGATAAGTTAGTGGATCTGGATAATCCGGTCCCCATCCATTAAAACTTATATGAAAATCTCCTTTGGAATGTGCTTGCGTAACTTGTTTATATGGCATTTGTTTTATCTCTACGTTTAACCCTTCTAATATAGAAAGCTCTGACTGAACATACTCACCCAACTTTCTATTACTTTCCGTATCTGATAAAACCATCTCTAATGTAACCGTATCAAAACCGATCTCTTCTTTGGCTTTTTCCCATTCTTCAACTGCCTTCTCATCATCCTGACTATAACCTAAATCTCCTACTATATCTCTATAATCTTTCTTACTTTCATCATGTGCCAAATTTTTTGGCACAAAATAATTCGCAGGCACAGAACCATTATTTAAAATTACATCAACAAAATTTTCTTTATCAATAGCCATAGTTATAGCTTTTCTAGCACTATGATTTTTCATAACATCACTAGGCTCAGCTTGACCACCTTTAGAGTTAGATCCTCCCTCACTTGAGCCCCCACACCCAGTCGTAAGTAATACTCCCATAACTAAAACACTACTTAGAACACTCAACTTATTTTTTATATGCATAAAACCCCTCCCAATACACCCTAAACTTTTCTATTTTTTTGCTATATTATAAATATGTTTTTTATATTTAAAATAAAATAATATAAATTAATTAATATATGTTTATTATTTTATTCAGTTCATTCATAAAAATTTCATTGATAGGCTTTTCTATTCTTAAATGAATATCGAAATAATGCTTTGTTTATATTTATAGCACTGACTGTTACCTATGCTTTAACTAGAATTATAGCCGTAGTTAATAATAGACCATTTAAGTTGACTTATCTCCCACTTATAACCCCTGAATATTTAATAATTATATCTGGATTAGTTGTAGTATTGATTAAATACTTAAATTATTTTAATATACATTAAATTTTCACAATAAATTTTTTATCTTTGTTGTTTACATATATTTCAGTGTGCTATATTTACTTTGTATACTTATTTAATATACAAGGGGGAAGTAACTGTGTTAAATCAAACTACTAGTGTAGATTTTAAAAGTTATGGTTTAAGTATATCTAAATTGCCTGTGGATTCAATTTTAAATAGTAATAAAACTTCAATTAGTCCTTTAGATAAGTCTATTGATAAATTATATATTTGTAATGAAGATTTATATATTAGTAAATCTGGATCTGTTTTATTGATAGTTTCTAAAGATAGTGATTCTAATAATATAGATGCCTTTTTAATAAGTGAAAAAGTTAAGTTAAATAAAGGTACTTACTTTAATTTTATACCTATATCAAATGGTTGCCAGGTGAATATATATGGTGAAATAAACTTTGAAAAATATATAGTTCTTGATACTCCTTATGAGTATATAGACATTACTCCAAATATAAATATAGATACTATGTATATTAGATTGTATCAGGAAAAAGGTGTCAATTATAACTTTGATGGTGAAAAGCATTACTTTTGGGAGCTTACATTTGTAGATAGGGGATTATTATATACTAATGTTGATGGTGTTGAATATAAGTTAACTCAAGGAGATTTTATGTTTTACTCTCCTTTTCAATATCATAGTCAATATACAGATGATAAAAAGCCTTGTTCTTATCTAACTGTATGTTTTTCTCTTGATTTTAAGCATTCATCACTTATTGAAAATAAGGTGTTTACTTGTAATAAAGATATTTTATATATAATGTCAAACCTTATAAAAGAACTAAATAACGATAATGCTTATAGTTTACAATTGTCTATTTGTTATTTAAAAGAGCTTATACTAAAAACTATTAGTACCGATTCAAATATTTCTAAGCCTTTAAACAGAGTTCAACAATACTTTGACGATACGATACTAAATAATATATTAAAATTTATAGATGATAATATTTATGAGTATATAGATATAAATGATATTTGTATTGAATTTGGAATTAGTAGTTCTAAATTACAACAATTATTCAAGTTAAATATTGATACTACTATTAAAGCTTATATAAATGATATGAAATTGAAAAAAAGTAAGGATTTAATGATGGAATCTAATTACACAATTAGCGAAATATCTAACCTTTTAGGTTTTAATTCTATACATTACTTTTCAAAGAAATTTAAATCTACCTATGGATTTTCTCCTAGGGAGTATTTAAAATCTGTTAATAACGCTAAATAAGGGAGCTTACTCAAAGTAAACTCCCTTTTGATTTATTTATTTTCCTTATCTAGTACTTCTTGTACTCCATCTTGCATCTTCTTTATAGCTTCATCAAAAGTTATCTTTCCTTGCATATGTTCATCTAATGTGTCAAATATAACTCTTTCCCAAGCCATAGTATTTACAGTTGATGGTATAGGTACAGCATTTTTAGCAAGTTCAGGTATTACAGATACATCTAAGCCAATTTTTTCCTTAACAACCTTAGGGTAATCTGCTTGAACATTTTTATGCGCTTGTGGAACTAATGCTATTTCAGTGTACTTTCTCATAGCTTCTTCACTAGACATATAGTTTATAAAATCCCATGCTTCTTCTTTATGCTCAGAGTTTGATGCTATAGCATTTCCTAATCCACTTATAACACTTTTACTCTTATCTACTTCTGACATTTTAGGGAATGGATATACTGCAAATTTACCTGCTACATCAGATTGTTCTTCATCATTATATATTAATAAATAGCAAGATATAGTTTCAACTGCAGCAGCTTTGCTTGATCTAAATAATGGCCCTGCTCCAACTTCTATAGTTTCATTTGGTGAAGTGTGTAAATCACTTTGCCCTAACTCAAAGAATTTCTTTATACCATCTTTAGCTTCTGGTGTATCTATAAGTGCTGTTTTTCCGTCCTCACTTATCATTTGAGTTCCTGATGATGCTATTGCATTATGAAATCCTACCTGTAAGTCACTATTAAGCGGTGACGTTATAGGTGATACACCTTCTGGAAGCTTCGTTTTAGCATCTTCAGCCCAAGCTAGCATCTCTTCCCAAGTCCAATCTTTGGGTGGCATTTCTAATCCGTGTTCTTTTATCAACTCTTCATTTACTAACACTACTCCGACATCCCAAAATGTCGGTATAGCATATTGAATATTTTTATAGTTATACATATTCACTAATCTAGGTAGGTAATTATTCATATCCATAGAACTTTCTTTTATATAAGGTTCTAAATCTACTAACTTATCTGCATTTGCATATTGTCTAAAATAACCTGATGTAATCCAGAATATATCTGGTGCTGAATCTCCTGCTGCTGCAGTTTCTAATTTAGTCCAATAATCTGCCCATGAATATATTTCTAAATTTATATCTACATTAGGGTTTTCTTTTTCATAGTCTTGTATTAATGTCTCTATTGCTTCTTTATGCCCTGTATCCCATATTGAATATCTTAAGCTTACTTTTCCATCTTCCTCTTTACCTGTTGAACTACATCCCGTTGCAAAACACAATGTAACTGCCATAAGTGCTGACACTAACTTTTTCTTTAAAGCCATTTAGCTCCCCCCAATAAACCTATTTATTTGTAGATTTAACTCCATTTACATGTATAAAACTTGTATATTCTAGTTTTAATTAAACTTAGGTATCCAATCTCCATGTACTTCTATTAAATCGTCTACTAAATTTCTTATCTCATCAAGGCTAAGTTCTGATGAAGTATGTGGGTCTAACATTGCAGCATGATATATATATTCTTTCTTTCCTGTTAATGCCGCTTCTACTGTAAGTTGTTGTACATTTATATTAGTTCTATTAAGTGCTGCAAGCTGTATAGGTAAATCTCCTACAAAGCAAGGTGTAACACCATTTCTATCAGCTAAACAAGTTACCTCTACACAACAATCGCTAGGCAAATTAGTTATAAGTCCTGTATTTAATACATTTCCTCCAAAAGTATAAGGTACTCCTGTTTCCATGGCTTCCATTATATAAGATGCATACTCGCTAGTTCTCTTATGAGTAAGTTCTTTATTGTCAACTAAATCTGACTTACGCTTATTCCAACTATCTATTTGTTCTATACATCTTCTTGGATATTCATCTAGTGGTATATTAAACTTCTCTATAAGTTCTGGGTGAGTATTTTTTATAAAATAAGGTAAATACTCAGCATTATGCTCACTAGATTCTGTTACATAATATCCAAATTGATTCATTATCTCAAATCTAACCATATCATCATGTTTTTCAAGAGTAAATTCTTCCTTAGTTCTTCTATCGCATCCTGTTATAGGTCCTTCTTTAGCTCTTCTTTTTATTTCTGGGTATAAATCTTTTCCAGCTCTAGTTATTTCTAAAAGCCACCCCATGTGGTTTATTCCAGCTATTTTAAAGTTTACATTATCAGTTGGCATATCTAGTTTTTTAAGTAGTTCAGACGCACATGATTGTACCGAGTGACAAAGTCCAACTGTTTTTACTTTTGTAGCTTTAAGCATAGCTAATGTTAACATAGCCATAGGATTTGTGTAATTTAACAACCAAGCATCAGGACAAACCTCTTCTATATCCCTAGCAAAATCTAACATAACAGGTATAGTTCTAAGTGCTCTAAATATGCCCCCTATACCTAATGTATCTCCTATAGTTTGCTTTAAACCGTATTTTTTAGGTATTTCAAAATCTGTTATAGTACACGGATCATATCCACCTATTTGCACTGCATTTACCACATATTTAGCATCTTTTAAAGCTTCTTTTCTATCAGTATACTTAACAACCTTAGCTCTAGACTCGTTGCAAGTTTTATTTATGGTATCTAACATATTAAAAGACTCTTCTAATCTGTCTAAGTCAATATCATATAAGGCAATCTCAAATTCATTAAGAGCTGGTGTTAACATACAATCCCCTAAAACATTTTTTGCAAATATTGTACTTCCTGCACCTAAAAAAGTTATTTTTCCCATATTTAATCCCCCTTGTTTATATCATTTTTTATATCTTTCTATATTAATAATTTTATGGCATTTTGTATTGTTTGTATTTGTCATTTTTATTTGAAAACTTATACTTTTTAACTTTACTTATAAATTTTAATGGTCTAGTAAATATAGTAAAAAAATAGTCCCTTAGAAATAATCTAAGGGACTATGCTTAATTAAAAGTTATCCATAAAACTTATAGTATCATTTTTATTATCATCTTTTAATTTAAATTGATCAATTAAATCCTTTAACATCTGTGCTTGACTTGAAAGTTCCTCACTTGCTGCAGCACTTTCTTCTGATGTAGCTGAGTTTGTTTGAACAACAGCTGAAATTTCCTCAACCCCAGCATTTGACTGAGATATAAGCTCAGCTTGTAAATTATTAGCCTTAGCTATTGCATCTATAACTTCAGTTGATGCTTTTGCACCTTCAACAATTAACTCTAAAGATTTTGCTGTTTCTAAAACTATTTGTGTTCCATTTTCAACAGCTTTTAATGATCTTTCTATTAACTCTTCTGTATCTTTTGCACTTTCAGCAGATTTTGATGCAAGATTTCTAACTTCATCTGCAACAACTGCAAATCCTTTACCTGCTTCACCTGCACGAGCAGCTTCAACTGCAGCATTAAGTGCTAATATATTTGTTTGGAATGCTATATCATCAATATTTTTTATTATCTTTCCTATTTCATTTGATGTAGCTGTTATCTCATCCATAGCTAAAACCATTTGTTTCATTTGCTCTTGACCTGTTTCTGTTGCTATTGCAGACTGATTAGCTATCTCCTCTGCTTTTTTAACATTTTCAGAAGTTATACTTGCTTGTGATGAAACCTCTGTTATTGTAGATACAAGTTCTTCTACTGCACTAGCTTGTTCCGTAGCACCTTGAGATAATATCTGCGCACCTTCAGAAACCTGATATGAACTTCCTGCAACTTGTTCTCCTGCAACATTTATTTGAGATAGTGTTGAATTTAAACTATCTACAATTTTATCTATAGAATCTAACATTGGTTCAAAATCATTTTTAAATAAATCTACCTTGTCACTTATATCAACATTTAAATTACCATTACTAATTTCAGATAAAGCATAATCTAAAGTTGTTATAACATCTCTTAAATCTACTACTATTTTCTCTGTTGCATTTTTTAATAATCCTATTTCATTATCAGCATCTACTTCTGGTATTTCTGAATGTAAATCACCTTCTGCCAATAACTCTAGTCTTTCACTACAATCTTTTAAAGGCTCTCCAACCTTCTTGGCAAATCTAATAGCAACAACAAATCCTATAATTATAAATGATATTATCATTATTATAGTTATAGTCATTGATTGATAAACTTCTTTTAAGAAATCATGTCTATCAGCCATTATCCCTATTCCCCAATGATCTGTATTATCAACAGATGAATAGCCTACTATATATCCTTTATTATCAATAGTTGCATCATCCGCTCCATTTTCTCCAGCAATATTTTTTTTATCTATTTCTGCTAAAGCTTCTCTTGATGGGTCTGTTTTAGCCATTTCTATAGAGTTTTCAACTCCAACTAAACTATGATCTTTATATGCAATAGTTGTACCTTCTTTATTTATAAGATAAGCACTACTATTAGGACTTACTTGTATTTCTTCAACAACTTTATTTAATAAATTTTCATCTGGTATAAAATATACAACTCCGATTACTTTGCTTCCTTCTTCTCCATTTTCCCAAACTGGAGCTGATATTACAAAAGTCATTTTTCCATCAACTTTACTTTTTACCGGGCTACTCATATAAGGTTCTCCACTCATAGCCGCTTTAAAATAATCTCTTTCTGAGTAATCTTGTCCATCAAAATAACTCTTTCCAGTTGCATCTAAAAGATTTCCTCTTCTGAATCCATATAACTTAACTTGCTTGTCTATTATAGTTTTCTTCTCTTCTATGCTAACCTTAGGATCTGCTATTCTATCTCTGCATCCAGCTAAAACAGCTGCATTTTTTATATTTGCAATTTTTGAGCTTACATTTTCTCCCGATTGTTTTGCAAGTTCTGAAATAGTCTCATGTAATACTTCATTTGCTGTTTGATAATTTAAATATAGAGTTGTTCCTCCAATTAACACACTTGAAGCAATAACTAACCCCATTATTATAAATGCTAATTGATTTTTAATAGTTTTTTCTTTTTTTCTCATGTTTAATATTCTTTTCAAATCGTCACTTCACTGTTTTAAATAATTAATTTATTTAAACAGTTACTCCTTTCCTCTTTAACTTCATGCATTAAAACTTCATCATATATGACTTTAAAATATTTTATAGTTCGAACTTTTAGGATTTTACCGTTCTAATCCTACTTTTTATAATTTAAATTATTTTTAGTATACTGTGCATGCAATTTAATTTTACTTGAATTATATATCGGCAAAATAATTTAATATTATAGGGTAAAATTTAAAAAATTTTACATTTTTTCCTTTTTTGTTTAATTAATTAATTTTTAACAATCTATAAAACCGTATTCCTTTAATAAATTAAGTTCATTTCAAAATTTTCCTTCAATTTAAAAAGAGAGTATTATATATGTTTTAATTACATATATAATACTCTCTTTAAAATAAAGCCGACTCAAAATAAGTATCTTTTATTAAAAATATACTCTTTTCAAAATTTATAATCATACTTTCAACTTAAGAAACTAAGTCTTATAAATTTAGAAGCTGTCATTAAAATTTATAGTTCCATTATTTTCTTCTTTTAACTTAAATTGATCAATTAATTCTTTTAACATCTCAGCTTGACTTGAAAGTTCCTCACTTGCTGCAGCACTCTCTTCTGATGTAGCTGAGTTTGTTTGGACAACAGCCGAAATTTCTTCAACTCCTGCGTTTGACTGAGATATAAGTTCAGTTTGCATACTATTAGCTTTTGCTATATCACTTATAACATTTGATGATTCTCCTGCTCCTTCAACAATCTCTTCTAAAGATTTTGCAGTTTCTAGAACAATTGCCATTCCATTTTCTACAGCAGTTATTGATTTTTGTATTAAGATTTCAGTATCCTTTGCACTTTCAGCAGATTTTGAAGCAAGGTTTCTAACTTCATCTGCAACAACCGCAAATCCCTTACCAGCTTCACCTGCACGAGCAGCTTCAACCGCAGCATTAAGTGCTAATATATTTGTCTGGAATGCTATATCATCAATATTTTTTATTATCTTTCCTATTTCATTTGATGTAGTTGTTATTTCATCCATAGCTATAATCATTTGTTTCATTTGTTCTTGACCTTTTTCTGTAGCTATTGACGATTTATTAGCTATATTTTGTGCTTTTTTAATATTTTCAGAAGTTATGCTAGCTTGTTCAGAAACCTCAGTTATAGTAGCTACAAGTTCTTCTACTGCACTAGATTGTTCTGTTGCACCTTGTGCTAATATTTGTGCTCCATTTGAAACTTGGTGAGAACCACTCGCAACTTGTTCTCCTGCAACATTTATTTGATATAAAGTTGAATTTAAACTGTCAACTATTTTATTTATAGAAACCATCATAGGCTCAAAATCATTTTTAAATAAATCTACTTTATCACTTATATCAACATTTAAGTTTCCATTACTGATTTCAGATAGTGCATAATCTAATGTAGATATTACATCTCTTAAATCTACAACTATTTTTTCTGTTGCATTTTTTAATAATCCTATTTCATTATCAGCATCTACTTCTGGAATTTCTGAATGTAAATCTCCATCTGCTAGTAACTCTAATCTTTCACTACAATCTTTTAAAGGTTCTCCAATTTTCTTAGCAAATTTTATAGCTATAATAAATCCTATTGCTATAAATGCACCTATCATTACTATAGTTATTATCATTGATTTGTATAAATCTTTTAAAAAGTCATTGCTATAAGCCATAACTCCTATTCCCCAGTTATCAGTACCTTCAACTGGAGCATATCCAACTACATAACTTTCACCATCTTCTTTTAAAGACACTGCACCACTTTCACCTGCTATAATTTTTCTATCTACATCTGCAATTTCCTTATATGATGGGTCTGTTTTTGCTTGTTCTATAGAGTTTTCAACTCCAACTAAACTGTGATCTTCATATGCAATCGTAGTTCCTGTTTTATCAACAAGGTAAGTGCTACTATTTTCACTAACCTTTATACCTTCCACAATATCATTTAATATATTTTCATCTGGTACAAAAGTTACAGCTCCAATAACATTACTTCCTTCTTGTCCGTTTTCCCAAACTGGAGCTGATATTACAAAAGTTAACTTGCCATCAATCTTACTTTTAACTGGACTACTTATATAAGAATTTCCGTTCATTGCTTCTTTGAAATATTCTCTATCCAAATAATTTTGTCCATCAAAATAACTATTTCCATTTGCATCTAAAAGATTTCCTCTTCTAAACCCATATTTTTTAACCTGGCTATCTACTATTGCTTTTTTATCTTCAACCTTAACCTTTGGGTCTGCAATTTTTTCTCTACTTCCTATTTCTTCTGCTGTACTTTTTATATTGATTATCTTAGAGCTTATGTTCTCCGATGCTTGATGCGCTAACTCTACTACATTATTTTCAAGTGTTTTATTTGCTGTTGTATAGTTTAAATACAGTGATGTAACTCCTATTAAAATACTAGAAATAACAACTAAACTTATAACAATTCTTGCTAATTGTTTTTTTATAGTCTTTTCTCTTTTCTTTATTTTAAATATATTTTTAAACATTTCTTCTATCCGCCTATAATTATTTGTCAGCGACTCCTTCCCTTGTAAATTTATATATTTTTTCTTTACAAGGCTATATATCGGCAAATAATTGTAAATTTATAGTATTTTTTAAAATTTTTTCATATTTTAATTATTTATAAATTAAATGATTAGTTTTTTAATAATTTCCATATAAAACTTATCTTCTTATCTTCCCCTTATATCTTCAAACAAAACTGACTTAGGGTATAGCGAATGGTTGATATTTAAGTTTTAGCGACATTTACAAGCATCTTCTCTTCCTCTTATCTCCTCAAACAAAAACTGACCTAGGGTATAGCGAATGGTTAATATTTAAGTTTTAGCGACATTTACAAGCATCTTCTCAGCTTGTATGGAGCAAAACTTAAATATCAACCATTCGCGGTGCTACACCCTAAGTCAGTTCATCATACTACAAACTTATTATCATATTCATAAGTTTATTATTTCTCTTTATAAACTCATCTAACTCTTTTGGATCTAATTCTTTATTAGCAAGTAAAGCAACATCTACTATTTGATTACAAATTAAAGATATCTCTTCTTTCTTACTTTCATCATCTTTTAACTTCATTAACTTCTTAATTATAGGACTATTATCATTTATAACTAAAGTTTTTTCTTCTTCAAAACTCATTCCAAGGTCCATTCCTGCAAATTGAGATTTCATCTCAGCCATTCTTCTTGATTGCTCAGATACTAATATTATGGCTGTAGTATCTTCACTCTTTAAGCTTTCAACAGAATAATCTTTTACTTTGTCTTTTACAACATCTTTAAATAAATTTTCTATAGCTGTTTTTTCTTCTGTATTTTCTTCATCTTTTTTATCTTTTAATACATCTGATAAATCTGCATCTATTCTATTAAATGTAACTCCTGGATTTTTAAATTCTATAAATGACATAAAGTGATTATCTATATTAGAATCTAATATCACAGCATCTAAATCATAATCTTTAAATAACTTAATATATTGAGATTGTTGTTCTTCGTCACTTACATAGAACACTTTATTTTCATGTTTTTCTTTGCAATTTTCTAAGTACTCGTTAAGTGTTAAATATTTAGAATCTATATCCTTAAATAATAATATATCTTTTACTTTGTCATAGAATCCTTCATCTTTTAAGCATCCAAACTTAATAAATACTTGTATATCATCCCAGAATTTTTCATAGCTTTCTTTTTCATTTTTATATAATGCTTTTAACTTATCTGCTACTTTCTTAACTATATGCTTAGATATTTTACTTACATCTCTATCATTTTGTAAGAAACTTCTAGATACATTAAGTGGTAAATCTGGACAATCTATTACACCTTTTAGTAATAATAAGAACTCTGGTATAACTTCTTTTATATTATCAGCAACAAATACTTGATTGTTGTATAATTTGACTTTACCTTCTATTAATTCAAACTCATTTTTAAGTTTAGGGAAGTATAATATTCCTTTTAAGTTAAATGGATAATCAACATTTAAATGTATCCAGAATAATGGTTCATCAAATGTTTTAAATACTTTTCTATAAAACTCTTTATACTCTTCATCTGTACAATCTTTTGGTGATTTTAACCATAATGGTGTTGTATCATTTAAAGGCTTATTATCTTCTTCTTTTTCTTCTTTATCACTTACTTTTAGATATATATCTACAGGTAAGAATGAACAATATTTTTCTATTATATTTCTTACTGTGTATTCCTCTAAAAACTCTTTGCTATCATCAGCTAAGAATAATGTTATAGAAGTTCCTCTTGTAGTTTGTGTATCACTTTTACTTATTTCATACTCTGTTTGTCCTTCACTTATCCATCTTACAGCTTCAGCATTTTCTTTATATGATAAAGTATCTATTTGAACTTGTTTAGCTACCATAAACGCTGAATAAAATCCTAATCCAAAGTGACCTATTATATCATTTTCTTCGCCCATTTTATCTTTGTATTTATTAACAAAGTCCTCTGCTCCAGAAAATGCTACTTGGTTTATATATTTATCGACCTCATCTGCTGTCATACCTATACCATTATCAGCAAATACAAGGGCTTGCTTTTCCTTATCTATAGTTACAGTTATTTTGTATTCTTGATCTTTATTGTCTTTTATCTCTCCTAGAGATATTAATTTTTTATATTTGTTTATTGCGTCACACCCGTTACTTATAAGCTCTCTTATAAATATATCCTTATCTGAGTATAACCACTTTTTTATTATTGGAAATATATTTTCTGTATGTATTGATATGTTTCCTTTTTTATTTTCCATTTTATCGCCTCCTAAGTTTATTTTTCAAATAAATATTGGGATAAAACTTTTTTCCCTACATATATATTTTATCATTTTTATTAGCAGTGTCAATAATTGAGTGCTAATTTTTATTTTTTTCTAAAATAGGTTATAATATATCGGGGAAATAATGTTTAGAAAGGAGTTGTAATATTATTTCAACAAAACTAAGTTTCAAGCTAAAATATATAATAATATCAATCTTAATTATAATTTCATCTCTTGTATTTTATTCCGATAAATATATAGGGACTTTTCCTTTTATTATAATAGTCCCATTCTTATTATCGTGTATGTATAAAGAGTCGACTACTACAATATTGATAGGCAGTATATGTATTTTAGTAACAAATTTTTTAATGCCGGATTTTGGATACGAAATAATTTTAATACCAACAGCTTTAGTTTGGTTAGTATTACTTTCTACTGCTGGTAAATATTTTAATGTATTTTTACATATACATGGATTTAAAAAATATTTGAGTGTTATAGGCATATTATTTTTTGTATTATTTAGCATAGATTCTTATTTTGTGATAAAAGGAAATCCTATATCTTATTTAAAATCTAAAAATATACTTGAAAAATATATAGATAAGTATTACAAAGACAAGTTTTATTTAAATAATTTTCATTCTGCTAATATTAAAAATCCATTTGATTATACCTATTTGTTAGTAGATAAAAAAAGCAAGGAAACTTATGCTATTGTTTATAATACTCGAAATAACTATATACACGATTATTATCAATATGATCAAATAGAGTCTATAAACCAAGAAATAGAAGCAGATTTATTGAATAAAATTTTATCAAAAACTAAACTTGAACATAAAAATATTTCTACATTATCTGTTTATACAGGTGATGATTATAATATAGACTATAATTTAAAAGAAAATTATAAGAATAAAGATGTACAAGTTTTAGAGTTATATCTAGAAAAAGATATTAGTAAATTTGATACTAAAGAATATCTTTATGATAATTGTTATCAATTTTCATTAGCTTCTTATGAAATACTACAAGCACTTAAAGACTCTAAATATAATTTAAAAAAGATTTATATTAATTCAACTTCTGCTCAAGGGGTATTTAGCGCAGAAATAAATAATATAAATAAAATTAATTCTTTAAATGATATGAAAAATATTGTTCGTATAGAAAAGTAATACCTTTAAAATAAGGAGTATCAAAATCTTTGTATAAGACTTTGATACTCCTTATATATATTCTCTGTATCCATCATTTTATTATATCCTTATATTTTTTATCTACATACATATTTGATATAAAACCAAATATTCCTCCTATTATAGCAACTGCCATAATCTCAATAAATATATTTTCAACTTGAAAGTAATCACACACTTCAATTCCAATTACAATCCCTACAAACATAATAGTAGATGCTATACCTCTTGCATTAAAATATTTTTTATGTTTATCCATGTCATTTTGATTAAAACATCCTTTAGACTTTGTTTCTTTTTCATAATTTTTTATATTTTTTTTGATGTTAAAGTAATAAGTAAATAAATAGTATACTATAAAGCTTAAAAACATAAATATTATCTCAAATAAGTCAATCATAAAAATCCCCCTGTATATTTTTATTATTAATATAACTAAATAATTCGATATCCTATTAAGTTTCTATAAAACTAGTTGTTCAACCTTCTATATAATCCAATTACCTACTATTTAGTTTTATTAATAAGACTTATAACATTTAATTACCTTCCCATTTTTGTTAATGTATTCTCCAGTTCCATCTGAATTAGTTACTAAATACAAATTTTCACTATAGATTTCTATTTTAGAATATACTTTATTAAACCTAGTAATTTCATTTCCATCTCTATCAAATACATAAGATTTGTGTCCATCTGTAAATGCATATATAGGTAACATTGTAGGATAAAAATCTTTAAAAGCTTTAGTTATTGGTTTTCCACTTTTATCAATTAGCATATAACCCATTTCATTACTAGCAATCGCTCGATCCTTAGATATATTGACTATTCCAAAATATTGTTTACTATTTTTTAAATTATTTAAATCAATTATATTTACACTAACTTTTTCACTATCACTATCAAACCCCATTATAAATTCATCTTTCAAATCTAAATTTTTAAATGGTATATCTAAAATTTCATGACCATTTTTATCAACTAATATATCTTTTTCTCCATTGTTTACAACTGCATAATTGCCTACAAATATATCATAGTCTATATGATAATCAGCTCCTATAAAAAATGATGATATTAGCTCATCTGGCATATTCCCCATAAATTTTATTTCTTCATACTTAGGAGAAACTATATAGTTTCCATCATTATCTACTATCCCATATAGTAATCCATCTTCTTTTAATTTATATTTTTTATTTTCTTTTTTTAAATTTATTAAATCATCTAACCTCATACTCTTATCAGGTTGTTTAAATCCTTCATTACTTGAAAGTTCTATTTCAAATTTTCCTTTATTATTTATTGCTCCTATTTGCTCCCCTTTTCTTACAACAGCACAACCATTACTAAATCGCTCTGCATAATCAAACTGAGGATTTAAAATAACTTTACCTGACTTATTGATGTAACCAAATTTTTTACTGCTTTCATCATAGAAAGGATATAAAACATTATTTAACTCTTTTATTTCTGATTTAAACCTTTTTTCAATTTTTAAATTTTCCTCGTTTTTAATTGTATTACTATTATTAGTTGTTGTTATATTTCTGTTAATTATTATATGATTACCTTCACACCCTAATATGTATATACCTGTAGCTATTATTATTGATATATATATAAGTTTTTTCATAAATATTATTTAACTCCTTTATTATTTCCCCCATAAATTAATTTGTCATTTTTTACCTTATAACTTAATTTAACAAATTTAAATTTATTTTCAATACAATTGGAGTAAAATACACTAAATTTGCACTCAAATGTATAATATAGAAAAGTTTATTTAATTTTTATGTATTAAAATAAATTTATTTGGAAATAATTCATTTGTAAGCTCAATTTATTTTTTATAATATTTATCCATCTACCATATATTTCTAATACTATAATATTATTAATCCACGAGAAAAAGGCAGGAAACGGACCCTGCCTTTTTAATTTAAAGAAATTTAATGCTAATCGCTTCATAAATTCATATTTCATATAATTTTTTGTATACTTATAGCGTAAAAAAGCCCTCTTTAATAGAGAACTTTTTTATCTTAACGTCTAGTAGTATTTCTGTTACTTTTCATCACTCACTAAATTTAACACTTTATATTAGATAAAAATCTAGTGACATTTAAAAGGTATCATTTGTTTAGGAATATTTATATATTATATCTATCTATATATCTCTTCAATACTATTCTTTAAAACTTCATATAATAATCAATGTAAATTCATAAATCTAATTAAATTTAGGTAACCAGTTTTCATGCGCTTTAATCAAATCATCAACTAAATTTCTTATTTCATCTATACTAAGTTGTGATGATGTATGAGGGTCTAACATTGCTGCATGATAAATATATTCTTTCTTTCTAGTTAAAGCGGCCTTTACTGTAAGCTGTTGTACATTTATATTAGTTCTATTAAGTGCTGCAAGTTGTATAGGTAAATCCCCTACAAAACAAGGAGTAACTCCATTTTTATCAGCTACACAAGTTACTTCTACACAACAGTCCTTTGGTAAATTTGTTATAAGCCCAGTGTTTAATACATTCCCTCCAAAAGTATAAGGTACTCCTGTTTCTATCGCTTCGATTATATAAGATGCATATTCTTGTGTTCTACTATGTGTTAGTTCTTTATTATTAACTAAATCAGCTTTACGCTTATTCCAGTTTTCAATTTGAGCTATGCATCTTCTTGGATATTCATCTAATGGAATATTATATTTTTCAATCAATTCAGGATGCGTGCTTTTTATAAAATAAGGTAAATACTCTGCATTATGTTCACTAGATTCTGTTACATAATATCCAAACTGTTTCATTATTTCAAATCTAACCATATCATCATGTTTTCCTAAACATTTTGCTTTTTCCTTTATTTCTGGATATAAATCTTTACCATCTCTAGTTATTTCTAATAACCATCCCATATGATTTATACCTGCTATTTTATAATTTATATTATTAGTTTCCATATCTAATTTTGATAAAAGATCTGATGCACAAGTTTGAACTGAGTGACAAAGTCCAACTGTTTTTACCTTTGTAGCTTGAAGCATTGCTAGAGTTAGCATAGACATTGGATTAGTATAATTCAATAACCAAGCATTTGGACATACTTCTTCTATATCTTTAGCAAAATCTAGCATAACCGGAATAGTTCTTAATGCTCTAAATATGCCTCCAATCCCTAATGTATCTCCTATAGTTTGTCTTAGTCCATATTTTTTAGGTATTTCAAAGTCTATTATTGTACATGGATCATATCCACCTACTTGAATTGCATTAACTATGTATCTTGAATCCTTCAATGCAGATTTTCTATCATAGTACTTTACAATCTTAGCCCTAGATTCATTACAAGTTTTATTTATTGTATTTAACATATTAAATGACTCATCTAATCTTTTCAAATCAATATCATAAAGTGCAATTTCAAAATCACTTAGTACTTTTGTTGACATACAATCTCCTAAAACATTCTTTGCAAATACTGTACTTCCAGCCCCTAAAAAAGTTATTTTTTTCATAATCCACCTCAAATTATATATTCGTATATTATAAATATATAATTTGTTTTTTTATTTATGTTTTTTATTTTCTATTATTATAAAACATTCTTTTGCTACATCAAAAATTAGGATACCTTATACGATATCCTAATTACTTTTAATAATATTTAATTATTTTTATTACTTTAATATAATAAAAACTTATTATCTATATATCAGACATTTCAAGCTCTACAATTTTATTTATATCTAGACTATCTTTATTATCATATTCGCAGAGTGTGTCATCTATTACTATAGGTATATATATTTTAAATTTAGTACCTTTATTCACAGTACTTTCTATTTCAATTTTTCCATTATGCATATCAATTATTTCTTTAACTACACAAAGTCCAATACCACTGCCTTCATTTTTTCTTGTGTATAAATTATCTACTTGATAAAATTTATGAAATATATAATTCAATTTATCTTCTGGTATCCCTACTCCACTATCTCTAACTTCAATAACAACATCCGATACATTTTTATAAACTTCTAAATTTATAATTCCACCGAAATTTGTAAACTTAATAGAATTTGAAAGTAAATTTGATATAACTCTTTGAATTTGATATACATCTATAGCCGTTCTTATTTCCTCTTCTTTTGTGTCAAATATCATTCCTATATTTTTTCGTATCCCAAAATCTATGCTTTCTTCAAATATTGGTTCTACTATATTTACTATATTACAATTTTCTAAATTTAACTTAAACATTCCCGATTCAGCTTTAGTAATATCTATTATATTGTTTGATATTTTTAATAGTCTATAAGAATTGGTATTAATATTTTCTAATTTTTCTAATATATATTCTTCACTTATATCCCCCTTGAAGGTTCTATTTTCTATTACCTTGGAAGTTCCTAAAATTATATTTATTGGAGTTCTTAGCTCATGACTTAGATTTACTATAAAATCAGATTTTAATTGCTCTCTTTCTTTAGCTTTTTCTTCTTCTTCTAATCTTTTTTTATTTATCTTTTTATGTGATGTTGCTGTTTGGATTATAAATAGAACTAACATCATGATAAGAAACATAGTTATTACTATTATAGATTTAACCCATCTAGGTGCTACTATTTCATGAGGTTTTTTATTTATTATATTTATATTTTTATCTACTGATAATGGATCAATATTATATTCATATATACTATCATAATCAACATATGCCTCTGCTCTTGGTTCAAATACATTTTTTATATCATAAACCCTCGTACCTTTTTTTATTTTAATTATCATATTACCTATAGTTTCACCTTGTTTTTTTCCATCATCCATGTATCCACCTAATATTTTAGCGTTCATATAAGTTGGATCATTAGAGTATATTGGCGCACTAGTGTATTTTTTAATTTCATTTATTAAGTTTTTAGGATCTTCATATTTTTTAGATACTTTATCCTGAAATTCTCCAGCTATAATATTTATAGTATTATCTTGTTCTTTCTTCTTTTCTAGTTCATTGAAAACATCTTGAGAGTAATTTGTCCTTATATAGTTTAATTTTATATCTCCATTTAAATATTCATCTATTATTCTATCAATTTCAAATTGAACTGAATCCCCATACCCAGAGTTTTCTATTATTAAGTTCATATTTTTAACATTTGGTGTTAAATCCCTTATTAATGTCATAAGAGTCAAACTGTCATCTCCATGATATATTCCTGCTGAATATTTTTTTTCACTTTTCTCTGAACTAATTTTATTATCTACTCCACTAAATACAAGTGGAATTTTATAAAAATTACTTTCTTTATTTAATACTTCATTTCCTAAAACTTCATAAGCTTCATCATTTACTGTATATATAACATCAATACTTCCTTTTGGATACTTATCCCTTAGCATTTTTTTTAAGGATTTTATATATTCTTCCTCATAATTGTTTCTAAAATCTAAAAACTCAAACTTTAAATTTATACCTTTCTCATTTTCATCTATATAATCTTTTAATCCACTTAGTATAGATGACTCCCAATAATGCTCTTGATGATATGAGTTTAATACTAAAACATTAAAACCTTTTTGATTTATATTGTAAGCATGTGCATTATAAGTAAAATTTTGAATTATAGTGCTTAAGATAAAAATTAAGATATATATCTTTATTCCCTTTTTTATTATCATTAGTAAATCTCCTCAAATAAAACATTCACAAGTATATATAATTCTACATAAACGTATGTTTTCCTCTGCATTTTTCATTCTTTTTATGAAAAATTTACCATTTGTTTTGTTTTTATGTAAATTATTAAACTTTTCTCATTTTTTTAAAGGATTCCTATGTAATGCTTAGTAATATATAAGTATATTCTAAATATAAATTTCATAAATATTAAAAAATATTATAATAAGGAAGTGATTTTTATGAATAGTTTTATAAGCCCTGATAATACCTGGGTTTTATGGGCATTTTTAACTGGTTGGGCTGCTTTTAGTATTTATCTTGAGCAAAAGTATACATGGGCATCAAAAGTCTCTGGAGCTATAATAGCTTTAATTGGTGCTATGGTACTATCAAACCTCAAAATTATACCAACTCAAGCTCCTGCTTATGATCAAGTATGGGGCTACGTTGTTCCTCTTGGGATAACACTTTTATTATTTCAATGTGATATAAAAAAGATTTGGAAAGAAAGCACAAGGTTGTTAATAATATTTTTAATAAGTTCTGTAGGTACAATGTTAGGTGCAATTATAGGCTTTTTAGCACTTAAGAATATTGTTCCAAACCTTAATATGGTAGCTGCTATGATGTCTGGTTCTTATATAGGTGGTGGAGTTAATTTTGCTGCTATAGCTAGTGCTTTTGAAGTTCCTGGAGATTTAGTTTCTGCTGCAGTTATAGCTGATAATCTACTTATGGCACTTTATTTCTTTGTTCTTATAAGCATTCCTTCTATAGCTCTTTTTAGAAAAGCTTTTAATCATCCTCACATAGATGAAGTTGAGAAAGTAGGATCAAACTCTGATTCTACTATAGCTAGTCAGTATTGGGGTAAAAAAGAAATGTCACTTAAAGATATTGCATTTGCAATTTCTTTTGCATTTATAATAGTTGCTGTATCTAATGAAATAGCTAATTTATTCAAGGCAATAATTCCTACTTCAAATGCTGTTTTATCTATATTAAATACTCTACTTTCAAATCATTATTTAATAATAACTACTGTAACTATGCTTTTAGCTACATTTTTTTCTAGTACATTTAGTAATATTAAATCAGCTCAAGAAATCGGTACATTTTTAATGTATATATTCTTTGTTGTTATAGGTGTTCCAGCGTCTATTCCTCTTATATTACAAAAATCTCCTTTACTTTTAGTTTATTGTGTAGTTATGGTTGTTGTTAATATGTTGGTTACATTTATAGGAGCTAAGATTTTTAAATTTGACTTAGAGGAAGCAATACTTGCTTCAAATGCAAATATTGGTGGTCCTACTACAGCTGCAGCTATGGCTATATCTAAGGGTTGGAATAAACTTGTTGGTCCTATATTAATAGTTGGTACTCTAGGTTATATTATAGGTAATTACTTTGGGCTATTGATAGGAAATATATTGATGTAAAATCCAAATAAGTCCCCCTCTATAAACTTTTATACAATTAATGAAACTTAAATTCTATTTTTCATATTATATAATAGTTAAGTCTATATATTATAAGGGGGGATAATTTTGTTTAAGGGATTATTATCAGTAAAAGTTACGGATTTAAATACTAACTATCCTATTGAAGGTGCTAAAATTAAAATTTGCACCATGCCTAAAGATGAATGTAAAAAAGTTAAAGTTTTATATAATTGCTTATGTACAGATTCATCTGGCGAAGTAATTAAAATTATATTAGACGCTCCAAATTATGTATACTCCCAACTACCAAGTCAACATAGAGCTTATGCTACGTACTTAATAAAAATAACCAAAGAAGGATATCAGCCTGTAGTTATTCAAGGTGTTCAAATTCTTCCATACGTTGAAGCAATTCAAACTATACAAATGTCTAAAATAACTCCACTTTCAGCAAATGCTCAATCAATATTTACTATAGATGACCACACGCTGTATAAAATTTATCCAACTAAGATAAGTGAACCTTCTTTAAAACCTACAGAACCTACAATATTATCTCAAGTTGTAGTTCCTGAGTATATTATTGTTCATGATGGTATGCCTAATGATTCAAGTGCTCCAAATTATTGGATACCTTTTAAAGACTATATTAAAAATGTTGCAAGTTCTGAAATATATGCAACTTGGCCTACTCAGACGATATATGCAAATGTAGTAGCTATTATATCTTTTACTTTAAATAGAGTTTATACTGAGTGGTATAAATCTCAAGGATATAACTTTACAATAACTTCAACTACTGCTTATGATCATAAATTTATATATAACAGAAATATATTTGATACTATAAGCATTGCTGTTGATAATATATTTAATGTATATATAAGAAGACCAAAGTCCGCTAAGCAACCTCTTTTAGCTCAGTATTGTGATGGCATTCAAACTCAATGTCCAGGCAAAATGACTCAATGGGGAAGTAAATATTTAGGTGATCAAGGTTATATGTTTGAAGATATTTTAAAATATTTTTATGGATATGATTTAGCTTTACAAGGAACTGATATGATAGAAGGAATTCCTTCTTCTTATCCTGGATATCCACTTACTTTATGGGATTCTGGATCTGATGTTAAAACTATTCAAATTCAACTAAATGCTATAAATAATGCTTATCCTGCAATACCTGAGGTAGATGAAGATGGCATATATGGACCTGCAACTCAAGCTAGTGTTAAGAAATTTCAAGAAATATTTGGCCTTCCTTCAAGTGGTATAGTAGATTTTGCAACTTGGTATGAAATATCTAGGGTTTATGTAGCCGTCACTAAAATAGCTGAATCTTAAGTATAAGTTAAATTAATATTTGAAATAAAAATAAACTAGGGTATGTTTTTTTACTAAACATACCCTAGTTTATTTTTATTTATATTTTACTTTTCCATAGGAAGGCTAGAATCTCCTCCCCACTCATATATAGAACCTTCATAGTTTCTAACATGGTCAAAGCCAACGGCTCTGAGAATCATAGCTGCATAGCCAGATCTTATACCCATTGTTCAGTATACAACAAAGTTATCTTCTGGTTTTACTCCATATGAAGCCATTATTTTTTTAATTTCTTCTTTTGTTTTTGGTGTACCATTATCATTTAAAAGTTCTAACCAAGGCATATTTACTGCACCTTTTATATGTCCACCTCTTGGTTCTCCTGCATTTTGAGAACCATTATATTCTTTTTTAGTTCTAACATCTATTATAACTTCTTTTCCTAAGTTTTCTTTTACATAATCCTTAGTCGCTATATAGCTTTCATTATAATCTTTTAACTTAAGTCCGGTAGTAGGATTTGCTTTTGCTGGTTCATCTGTAGTTTCATACCCTAAATCTTCCCAATAACTTAATCCTCCAACTAACATCTTTACATTATCAAGCCCTGCAACTTTTGATTGCCATACAGCTCTTCCATCTGCCCCAGGACCTTTGAAAACATCTGAGTAAAATACTACAGTTTTAGTATTATCTATGCCTACAGCTTCCATTTTCTTTTGTAGCTCTTTCTTATCTAAAATAGTTCCCCATCCTGGATCTCCTATTTTATTAGATGTATCAGAAAAAGCATGTAATCCTATACTTACAGCCCCTGGTATATGCCCATCTTCATATATATCAGGTTTATTACAATCAAGTAATACAAGATCCTTACTTCCTAACATTTTCTTTAATTCTTGTGGAGTTATAAAATAGTCTACATTTTTATACTCTGCTGCATCAAATTCTTGATTACTACTACTTTTTTTATCACATCCAACTAATAATATAGAAAATGTAGATACTAAAATAAGTAGTAATAAATAAATCTTATTTTTCAAGTTGTTTTCCCCTTTCTGATTTTTTATCTTTCATTATAGCTTTTAAAAGCATTATAAATGTAGATAATGCAAATAAACATAATAACCCTATTACAAATGTCTTCGTAGTACCTGTTAACATACCGCCTATATATGAATATATAATCGTTGCTGGTAACTGGCCTATACCTGTTGCAATAAAAAATGTTGTAAATTTCATAGATGTAAGCCCCGCTGCATAACTAACTATATCAAAAGATATAAATGGTAAAAGTCTTGCTATTAATATTGCAAATTTACCATATCTTCCAAAGAAGTTATCAACTTTATTTAAAGCTTCATTTGAAGTAAGTTTTACAACAACATCTCTTCCTAAAAATTTAGCTATGTAAAAACAAAGCGCTGCTCCTACCATAGAACTAGTCCATGATAATATTGCACCATTTACCCATCCAAATAGACCTGCATTTGCAAAAGTAATTATAAAAGCTGGAAGTGGCGCTATTATAGATTGGAGTACCATAAGTACAAAAGATACTATAGGTGCTAACATTCCAAAACTTAATATATAATTTTTAACCATACCAACATCTACATTGTTTAATATGAATATAGCTTGATTTACATTTATTTTTACTGCTGGAACAAAAAAATATAAACTTATGATAGCTATAACTACGATTAGCTTAATTAGAAGTTTCTTTTTTGATTTAATCACAATTGCCTCCTTGAATTGTTATTTAATTTATAGATAATTTAAATTATTTAAAATTCGTTTTCCCTTTATAATTTTACTATATTCGCCATTTTTCTTAAAATAGAAATTATCTATATTCATTCATACGATTATTGATAATTCCTATACATATTTTGTTTATTAACTTAATATAATAAATAAATTTTTTATACTTTTTAATATAATTTAATCAAATATAAAAATCACCTTAAATAATGTAGTATTTTGCATTATTTAAGGCGATTTTTAATTTAGTATTATATATGTTTTAATGGATCTAGTTGTTCTTCTAGTTCAAAATCTTCATGCTCTTGCTCTAGTATTTTTTTCCCAAATAGTTCTCTATCTTTTTCTTCTTCATCTTTTTTTATTTTTTCATATTCTTTATCTTTTAAATTGTTACTCACTTAAAATCTCTCCATTCTATATATATTTATGTAAATATATATACCCATCTCATTTAAGCTAAATCTTTAATAAAAATACTAAGAAAATTCTATTTATTTTTACTTTTTTTATTTAAGTATCCTTTTTCTAATTTTAATTTTATAAATCCTATAAGTATAGGTGTCCCTATTATAATTAATGCACTTATTAAATAACTTCTATCTGAAAAGTTTAATTTTTTAGCAACAAATATTATAACTATTGATAATAATAAGGAAATATTACATATCCTACTTATAAATTGCTTACATGTTTTATCACATTCTTTATGTATTACTCCTATTAAGTAAATTATCATTCCCGTTAAAAATATTAATATACTGTTCAATTCAAACTCTCCTTTGTTATAATTTCTACTTACTACTTTTGCTTTTTAGCTCTTCTATGATTTATAAACATTAATCCTAATCTAGTTGATATACCTATCATTCCTATTAAAAAGAATAAAAATCATAGTGGTATTAAGAAAAATGGTTCTGATAAAGTTCCATCTTCTAAAACCTTACTTCCTATCATATTAAATGCTACAAAACATCCTATACTTAAAATAAATGGCATTAAGCCTAATATATATTTTTTCATACTGCTACCTCCCTATGTCTTTTATATATTTAATATTTTAATTTTATTATCTTTAATTGAATTATATTATAATACCCATGATTTAGTCAATAATTATTTATTGTTTTTCAATAAATAATTAATTTTAAACAAAACAAAACCTATATTAAATATAGTTAAGATTTAACATAGGTTTTATTTTAATTAAATATTTAAGAAAGGTTTTAGAAAGATTTATTACTTATAATATATGTATATCTAATCTTTGTATTTAAAGTGAAAAAGTAGTACTATTTTAATATAATACTTATCAGCCGAGGAGTGATTTACTTGCATATTTTATCAATTGCATTATTTTCTATATCATCTAATTTAGATAATCTCACAGTGTCTATCGGATATGGTATGGAGAATATAAAAATTAAATTTTTTAGTAACTTTATAATAAGCTTTATATCAGCTTTAGGAACTTTTATATCTATGTCTGTAGGTGCTATAGTTGTAAAGTTTATAAACCCTAAAATAGCTAATAATATCGGTAGTTTTATACTTATCTTTATAGGACTATATTTCTGTTATCAGTTTTTTAAAAATAAATCTGATAATAATCTAATAAATAATCCATCTCGTGCAGATAAAGATAATTCTAAAGTTATCGAACCTAAAGAATCTATTTCTTTAGCATTTGCACTTACTATAAATAATTTTGGAGTAGGATTTGGAGCAAGTGTTGCTGGACTTAATGTTTTTATAACTAGTATAGTTACATTTTTTATAAGTACTTTGTTTTTAGAAATTGGAGATAAATTGGGAAGTGGGTTCTTTAGCAAGATATTTGGCAAGTACTCAGACCTCATTTCCGGCCTTCTAATAGCTTTTATAGGTGTTTATGAGATATTTATATAAAACAATATTAAAAAAGGACGATACGCTCTTTAAAGAGGTTCGTCCTATATTATTATCCTAATATTTGTATTTCTATGTTTTGTCTTCCAAAGTTTATACAATCAGCTTCACTATTCATGAATATATCTATCTTATTTCCTTTTATAGCTCCTCCACAGTCTTCAGCAGTGAATACCATGTCAAACTTAGGTATATAAACCTTAGTTCCGTAAGGTATTACTGAAGGATCTACTGCTATAGTTCCCCACTTAGGAGTAGTTCCTGTAGCTGTTATAGAATGCCCTGAATATGCACTAGCATTTACAGTCATTAAACGTCCACTGTTTCCATTGTTAGAAGTGTTAGTTTCTTCTTTAACTGGTTCTTCTTTTTCAACTACGTTATTATTTGTATTATTACTTTCTTTTACTTCAGTAGTAATTTCTTTAGTGCTTTCTTCTTTAACAGGAGCAGCAACTGCTTTTTCTACTTGCTTAGGTGCTTCAGCTTTTTTATTAGCAGCTTCTTTAGCTTGCTCTAAAGCTTGAGATTCTGTTAATACAAATTCTCCACTTACCCAACCTTCAGTCTTGTCTTTATCATCTAATTGTATTTTATACCATCCATCTTGTTCTTCTAATATTTCTATAGTAGTTTTATTTTCTAAAGATCCTATTTTCTCATCTTCTATTGATGGTCCTTTTCTTACATTTAATTTAGTAGCAGTTACTTCACCTTTTTCTTTTTCAGTGTAGTCTCCACTTACCCAACCTTCTTCTCCGTCAGAAAGTTTTACTTTATTCCATCCATTACTAGTTTCTAATATCTCAACAACCATTCCTCTATCTAAAGATCCTATTCTCTCATCTTCTATTGATGGTCCTTTTCTTACATTTAGGCTATCAGCTTTTACTATCTCTTTCTCTGCTGCATATATACTATTTGTAGATGTGTATAATCCCCCAACTACTAATCCTAATGTTAATACTAATGATTTCCTTGCTCTCTTATTCAAACTCATAAAATTCCTCCATATCAATTAAAAATTTTTTAAAATTATATATTATTGACTCTCATAGTCTTTTAAATTCATGTTTAGTGATTTTGTTACTTTTTCGTAACTTTTTTAAGTTGTACATTTATGTTAATACAGATTTTTCTTTTTGTAAACACC
Source organism: Paraclostridium bifermentans (assembly GCF_964259345.1). Lineage (GTDB taxonomy): Bacteria > Bacillota > Clostridia > Peptostreptococcales > Peptostreptococcaceae > Paraclostridium > Paraclostridium bifermentans_B. Next base: position 92,695 of record NZ_CAXVJR010000002.1, on the reverse strand, counting down.
TTGAACCTAAAAAAGTTAAAATTGGTTACAAAAGAGTTACAATTAGCGAACAGTTCTATGCATTGAAATTTCAACGTTTATTACAAATAGTAAAATTTACAAAAATTTTTCAAAAAACTTTTTGTAAATAATCAAAAAATAGTATAAATATCAAAAAAACTGTAAGATTTATCTTTCTAAAAAGACCATTCTTACAGTTTAGTAATTTTAATATCAAATTTTAACTATTCTATACTCTTGATTAAATTTAATCTATACATTTCATAATATTTTTTGCAATTTTATACTAATCTAAAAACTTAATATATATGTTTTTATAAAAATATATTCTCGTATGCTTATAACTATAAACTAATAATTTTATTTTAATACAACTATTAACCTCTATATAGTTATCACCCATATATTTTTATTATAATCTATTTCTATTTGTGTTAATTGTTACTTTTTCTACAAATATTTTTATAATAAATTATGTACTTAAACCATAATATTAGTCATGTCTATGTACAAAGCAAACCATCCCCTTCAATCCTTTGTATTCACTTGGTTTCAGCCTTAAATTTCATTATTTTTTTTATTTTTCCTTCTATATTAATATTTATATATTTCTACAATTAATAATTTTTTATATTTCGTCAAGCTTATCGTCTTTAATATAAAAAAAGCTACCTGTTTTGGTAGCTCTTTATCTTATCTCTTAATATACTTTAAAATCTTTTAACTTTTCAATTTCTACTGGTTTACTATAAAAATAACCTTGAATATAAATTCTGTCTGATATAGTTTTCTTTATAATTTCTACTTGATAAGCTTCTTCCACACCTTCAATTACAATAGATTTATTTTTAGTAATTGCTAAGTAGTCAGCAGTTTCTATAACAGTTTTCTTTATAGATGATTCATTTATGTTATCTATAAAGTATTTATCTAGTTTTACAGTATCAAACTCGAACCTTTCTAGTATAGATATATTTGAGTAATCTACTCCAAAATCGTCTAATGCTATTAAAAATCCTGTATTACTTAATTGGTTTATGTTTTTTCTTACTTTTTCCTGGTTATTATAAGAATTGTTTTCTGTAATTTCTATGCATATAGCATTTCTTTCTATATTTGAACTTTTAAAAATTTCTAGAAACTGATTTAATATTTCATCATTTTCTATTTCTCTTAATGATATATTCATTGATATATAAAAATCATTTGATAGCCCTTTTAAGTTTTTGATCTCATTATAATCTTTTATAATTTTTTTAAGTATCCAAATAGAAACTTCTCCCATCATATTACATTTTTCAATTTCTTGTATAATAACATTTGGCATTATTATTTTTTCATTTATTTTCAGCCTTATTAAAGCTTCAACCCCAACTATTTTATTGTTCTTAGGATTTATTATAGGTTGATAGTTTAACAAATATTTATTCTCATTTATATATCCTCTTATCTTTTTCTTGCATATTATGCACATAATACGAGGATATATATTAATTATAAATATTACAATAAATAATAATAGTATTAATATTTTTAATAATAAATTTCTAAATTTTATATTTTCATTTTCTTCTTTTATTTTACTTTCATTAAATTTATAAGTTGCATTTTTAAAATAGTTTTCAGCAAAAGCTTTATTAGTACTTTCCTTGAACTTTAAAGTATTTACTTCAGTTTCTATTCTTCTTTCTTCATCACCATTTTTAACATATAAATTATGTAAACTTTTTAAGCATATATCTATATATTCATTATCTTTTGCATCACTTGATATTTTTAATGCTTTATTATAGTTCTTTTCTGCTTCAGAATAGTTTTTTTCTGCCAAATTTAAATTACCTAATGCACAATAGTACTCTATATCTTTATTCACATAAAAAACAATATCATCATTATCTAGTAGCTTTTTAGCTTTAGCTAAATATTCTTTAGCTAGCTTCAGATTATTTTTTTTAATATAATATTGTGCTTTAATATTATATTGAGATATATTTACATCATCTAATTTTTCAGGTTTTAAATATTTTTTATATTTATCTATTTCATTTATATACTTTATTGAATTCTCATAATTCCCTAGTATTTGTTCTACTTCAGCAAGATTCGTATATCTATAAATATTTATATCTGCTTGTCTTGCTTCATCAGTTGTATCATTCATTTTCCAAGAATTTAAAATTTTTAAAGCTTCATCATACTCTCCTAATTGCCTAGCTACTACTCCTAAATCTATAACAGCCCTTTGAAGATCATAGCTTCTATTTAATTCTTCTGATAATGATATTACATTTAAAATATTTTCAATAGCATATACATATTTATTACCCATTATATCTAAAACAGCTAACTTTTTACTTATGTAAAGTTTTGAATCCTTATTTGCAAAATTCATATTACTATTTATTTCATTATAACTATCAATTGCTAATTTAAGACCTTTCTCCGTGCTTAAAATAGGTCTAAACATATTCCAAATTACAGATCTATTTTTGTTATAATCACTTTTATCTAACGTATTAAATCCTGTTTTTGCATAATCGATAGCTTTACTCATATCGCCTTCTTTTGCAAAATAATTACTCATAAATTGACAACTATATAAAAAAGCAAAGTCAGAAGTATCTTTATTTTTGTTTTTTATAACTTTTTCAAAATATGATTTAGCTAGTTCTATATTGTTATCTTTTTCTAAGCTTATATATCCTAAAATAAAATATTTATTGGCATTATTATTATAACTTTTAATATGTTTTTCAGCTTCTGTTAAAAGGTTTTCTCCAACCATTTCATTTTGATTATAATTTTTTTCTATATTATCTATTATTAATTTTTCTTTTTCTTTTTCGCCATTACAAAAAACAACAATTATAATTAAACTAATTATAATGCCGTATAAAATTTTCTTGATCATATTTACACTCCCATATATCGGTATTTCCCCTTTAAATTAATTCTATATATTAATAAATGTAGTGTCAATTAACATTTAGAATATATTGTAATTATTTGTATAATTTTGAAATAAAAAATAGAACTAAATTATTTAGTCCTATTTTTTATTAATATTAAAACTTTTTAACTGTGTAAGATTTAAAGGCTTACTATAATAGTATCCTTGAATATAAACTTTTTTAGATAATGTATTTTTTATAACCTCCATTTGCTCTTTAGTCTCTACACCTTCAACAATTATAGTTTTATTCCTAAAACAAGACAAGTAATCAGCACTTTCTATTACCATACTATTAATTGGAGATTCATTAATATGATCAATAAAATATTTATCTATTTTAATAGCATCAAATTCAAACCTTCCTAGCATACAAACATTAGAGTATTCTGTCCCAAAATCATCTAAAGCTATAGAAATTCCATATTCTTTAATTTTACAAATTCTTTCTCTTACAATATTTTCGTCTTTATAATTATTATTTTCTGTAATCTCTATACATAAAACATTTCTAGGAATGTTTATTTTTTCAATCGACTTTTTAAGCTCATCAAAAAAAACATTATCTTCTATGTCTTTTAATGATATATTCATTGATATATAAAAATCTTTTGATAAATTACCTATTTTTTTAATCTCTTCATAGTCTTTAATAATTTTATTTAATATCCAAATAGCTATTTCCCCAGTCAGGTCACATAGTTCAATTTCTTTCAGTATAACCTTTGGCATTATCAATTTTTCATTTATTTCAAGCCTAATTAGTGATTCAAACCCAACAATTTGACTATTTTTAGGGTTTACTACTGGTTGATAGTTCAATATATATTTATTTTCTTTTATATACTTTCTTATTTTCGATTTCAACTTGTACTTCCTTATATTCGGATAAATATTAAATATAAACAATATACTAGTTAAAGTTATTATAATAACTTTTAAAAACATATTTTTCATTTTCATATTGCTAGTTTCATGTATAGTTTTCTCGTTTTTATATCTATATAAAACGTTATCATAATAATTATCAGAGAAGGTTTTATCTTCTTTACTTTCAACCTCTAGTAATTTGTCTTCATACTTATATTTACTCTCTTTATCTCCAATTTTCTCATATAGTTTTACTAATAACTTTAACCCAATTTCTTTATATTCAGCATTTAATCTTTCATCTGATATTTCTATTGCTTTATTATAGTTTTTTATAGCCTCATCATAATTTCTTTCTTTAGTATTAAGATTTCCTAATGTTAAGTAGTAATCTATATTTTTATCTACAAAAAAAGTGTACTTATCTTCATCCAACATAATCTTAGCTTTTTTTAGATATTCTTGTGCTGAATCCAAATTATTTTCTTTTATATTATATTGCGCTTTTATTATATTTTTTAAAATTTTAACATCATCTAAATCTTCTTTTTTTAGATTTTTTTCGTACATATCAGTTTTATTTATATAGTTTATAGCTTTATCATAATTTCCTAATATAATTTCTATTTCAGATAAATTTATATATTTATAACAATTTAATTGAGCTGTTAATTCTTCATTCTTTATATTCATATCACCTTTGTAGTCAATTATTTTTATAGCTGCATCGTACTGCCCCATTTCTCTAGCAATAAGACCTAATTCTATAATAGATCTATATAAATTTTCATTATCCTTTACTTCTTTTGAAAGTTCAATAACTTGTAAGTTTCCATTTATAGCATTTACGTGTTTACCTAATATCGTATTTAAAGTAGTCCATCTTTTTAATACATATATCCTAGACTCATCATCCATTAAATTTAAATATTTTATAATCCTATCATAACTGTCTAGTGATACTTCTCTTCCTTTTTCATAATCTAGTAAATCTCTAAAACTATGCCATATAATTTTTTTATACCTTCCATATGCAATAGGCTTTATGCTATCGAAACTTTTATTTGCATAATATATAGCTTTGTCTATATCTTTGTTATCGATTTCATAATTACTTAAATAATTGTAACTATATAACATTGCAAAATCATAAGTTTTATCATTAGCATATTTTATAACTTTTTTAAAATAGCTACTAGCTAATTTTTCATTATTGTACGTATTTAAATTGATATATCCTAATATAAAATAATCATTAGAATTTTTATTTTTATTATAATTGGCTTTCACTTTAGCTTCCTCAATAAACTCTGTACTTAATTTATAATCATTTTCATAGCTTTTTTCTATACTGTTTATGATTAAACCAGTATCTTTATTTCTAAAGTTTATAAGTATCAAAATTATTATTAATCCACTTATAGCAATTAAAATATTTTTTATTGTACGCTTTATACTAATCCGCCTCCGACCTTATTTTATAGATATTAATCATATTATATTAAAAATATTTAATTGTAAATATATATGCTAATTGTTTAAATATTTAAAAATCCACCTCACTTAAGGTCCTTGATAACACAAAATAGGGCCTATATAGACCCTATTTTATCATTATAATATAAAAAATCCTGCTGCTATTATAAAATATACGGATAATAGTTGTACACCTTCTAGCCAATTTGATTCCCCATCACTAGCAACCCTATTAACTATAAGTACTGAAACTATTAAAGATACTAACTCAAATGGGTTAAACACTATACTCATCGGAGTAAATAATAAACTTAAAAAAATTAAAACTGGTGCAACAAATAATATTATCTGTAAACTTGATCCAACTGCAATTTCAACAGCTACATCCATTTTATTTTTCATTGCCATAACAATAGCCGTAGAATGTTCTGCTGCATTTCCTATAATAGGTATTAAGATTATACCTACAAAAAATTCACTTAATCCTAATGTATCAGTTATAGCATCTACACCACTAACTAAAAACTCACTTTCTATCGCTATTAGCACAGTAGCAATTGCCAGTATTGATATTGCTTTTTTTAAAGTCCATTTAGCACTTCCCTCTTCTTCATGCTCAACTGAATATATATCTTTGTGAGTATAAAAAGAAAATACCAAACTCAATATGTATATAGTAAACATGATTACAGCAACCACTACGCTTAGTCCTTCATATCTAGTATTTAATAAATTTGGATTTATAGTATGTGTAAATATTGCAGGTATGCAAAGACCTATAACAGCAAACAATAGCATACTTGAAGATACTTCAATAACTTTTTTATTAAAAGTTTGAGTTTTATGCTTAAGACCTCCAAATAGCATACTAGCTCCAAGAACTAATAGTATATTTCCTATAACAGAACCTGCTATAGAGGCTTTTACTACATCAAACAATCCCGCTTTAAGAGCAAAAAATGAAATTATTAACTCTGTAGCATTCCCAAATGTAGCATTTAGAAATCCACCTATCTTAGGCCCCGTATAAAAAGATATTTCTTCTGTAGCTTCTCCCATAATACCAGCTAGGGGTATTATAGATAACGCAGCCAATACAAACATTACCGTAGGTTGTAAATGTATAAATTCACCTATAATACTTATAGGTATAAAAATCAGTAAATACTTTAAAATTTTCATATTCTACCTCTTATATATTTAGATTTTTGATAGTTTCGTTTCTAACTTATTATATTCCTATGATATTTTTTTGTCTAGATTCAATATATATTATTTTTTAGTTTAAATATTCTTATTCTTTTTAACAATAAAAAAAGTAACTTAAAAATATTATTATATCTAATAAGTTACTTTTTATTTATTCATATTATACAATTCTTTATTGTCCCTATAACTAATAGTATTGCACTCCAAAATAAAGCTGAAGATGTATATGCTGCATATTCATGTAATTGCTGATTGCTTAAAGATGCAATTGTCACAATTAATATAGTTATAGATATTATTCTTGATATAATTTTTTGTTTTTTTATAGTTCTGTACGATAATATTTTTTTCCTATCCTCTACTGGAGCTAACATGTATATTCCACCAAAGCTTAACATTGAAAATATTGTAACTAACGCCTTATATGTTATTAAGTCGTCATAATTTGATAGATAAATAGTCAGCAAAAACATACTAATAAACATTGTTAATCGTATAATGTATTTTTGAGGTTTATACCCTCTTGCAAATTTTCTAATTGATACATAGCATACTAAAAGTATCATGCCTTGAATTACTCTATTAAATATTTCCCCTACTATGTATACACTTATAACACTAATTACTAAATATATAAAAGAACTAATTCTTACTTTTAAATTTTTATGTTTATCTTCATTTATGAAATTTTTAGAGATAAAAAAAGATGCTACTTTATCAGTAAGTGCTTCAACCATCCCGTCCTCCTTAAAGCCTTTTATTTTAAAGTAACATCTTATATTTATTTATTCAATATATATTTCAAAACTGGTCATTAAATGTACATAATTGGAAATTATTATCGGAAAATGTAGCATTATTTAAGAGGAATCATTATCGTTAATAAAAACTTATTTTTATCAAAATTTATATCTATTTCTCCATCATACTTTCTTACTACATCTTTTATATTTTTAATTCCAATCCCTTTTATAAATTTATTTTTTTTATCACTTATTATACGTCCATTTTTTCTTAAAACATTATTAACTTTACTGTTTTCTATATTTATAACACAAAAGTTTTTTACATATGTAACTTTTATATTTATATACTTAGGAGTTTTATCATCTTTTATTTTTTCACATGCTTGTATAGCATTATCTAATGCATTAGATAATATAATACACATATCTGTCATATCTATAAAATTTAATTTAGAAAAGTCTAAAAATGAATTTAAACTTATATCTTTTTCTATACATAAATACTTCTTATCACTCATTATAATATCAACTATTTTATTTCCAGTATTAAAATGATTATCCATACTATTAATTTCTAAATTTATATTTTTTACATACTCGTGTACTTTTTCTATATCATCTAAGTTAGCTATACAAATCATATGATTTTTCATATCATGGTATAAACGTTTAATTTTTTCTTGATTACTTTCTACATTCATGTAATAATTGCATTCCATATTTATTCTTTCTTTAATAAGCTTATGTTCTAATCTCATTTTATTATTTCTTAAAATTTTATATATTATTATAATCAAAAATATACTAGATACCATTAATAATGAAGAAATAAAAATAATTATATAATTGCTCGTTTTTTTACTAGGTATGTAATCTATAGCATAGGTATATATAGTAAGTAATATTAATATATTACTAAAAACCGGTATAGATATATAAATATATTCTTTTTTACTCAATTCACCTGCTAATCTAAAATAGCTAAAGTAAAGTACACAAATAAATGCTACCGACTTTGATAAAATTATAGCCTCTAACCTATATACATTATATAATAATACTTCAGATATACTTATAGAGTTTATAACTGCAACTAAACTAGCACTTAAAACTTCTACTCCACCTAATATAGTTATAAATATCAATGGAATTATTATACTTTTAATAAAACTCACCTTATAGTTTATTTTATAAAATGCATAGCTAATGAATAAACCTATAAAAAATCTTACATTAGTTTTAAGTTCTATCATATTAAAAGCAAAAAATATAAATATTATTACTATGAAACTTATTCTATTTACTTTTTTAGAAGTCCTTTTTTCGCTTACTGTATTAAATAAGATATAAAAAGTTATTAGTTCTATTCCTAGCGTAAATAAGTGTACTAGATCCCAAAACATGTAGTTTTCTAACATATTATAGCTCCTAATAAATTAGTTAGTTCTTTTTTTAAGCTTTGTATCCTGTGTTTGCTTACAGGTATTTCATTATCACATATGTATACTATAGATTTATCTATACTATCAACTTTGTTTAAATTTATCATAAAACTATTATGGCATCTAAAAAACTTTCTACCTTTTAATAGTCTTTCAATTTTTCTCATACTCATTTTCACTCTATACTCTGATTCCTTTTTATGTATTATAAGTTCTCGCCCTTGCGTTTCTATGTAAAAAACATCTTCTAACATAATTTTAATTACATTATTTTTATTATTAATTATTAGATAATTATCTTCTTTTTCTATTATATTAGAAATACACTCACCAAGGTGCTTTTCTATAACTTCATAATTTAAAGGCTTAAGTAAGTACCTATAAGCCCTCACTTCATACCCTTCATATACATAATCGCTAACTGAAGTTGTAAATAATATTTCTACATTTTTATCAAATTCTCTAAGTTTTCTAGCTGTATCCATACCTGTCAAATTTTTCATCTGTATATCTAAAAATAAAATATCTAATCTATTTGGATATTTACTAAGCATTTCTTCACCAGATTTAAACGTATATATTTCAAAATTAATTTCTTTTAATATTAAAATATCTTTTATATGATTTACTAAAATATTAGAATGTATTAAATCATCTTCACAAACACCTACATATAAAACCATATTTATTTCCTCCCTAGGTAAACCACCTATATGTTTTGGTAATTTTTACTATCTATATTATATATTTAATTCTAATATTTTTCAAAAAACAAATATTTTTACAAAAATTCACTTTTTATCTATAACCGAAAGTATCATATAGTTTAATAGCGCAAAAAAGACTGTTTTCTCAACAGTCTTTTTAAGGGAATATTTTTTATACTTTTTAGGGGATAGTATTTTAAAGGGGATTTGAGTAATCTATAAAATAAATTACTCAAATTTTAATATATTTATTTAAAGTGCTTTAATTTTTATTATTATGTCAATTCCTAATGTCTTGTTATTTTTTGTCTTATCTTGTTGTCTATGTATACAATATAACATAATTTTGTATACAAATCTAGAATAAAAATTATTTTTTATATATTATTTGAATTTTATATAAACCTAAAAATAAAGACTGTGTTTCCGATACACAGTCCTTTAAGGGGAGATTTTAAAATACTATTTAGGGGATAGTATTTTGTTATGGTATTTATAAGAACAACTTAGTTCTTATTACTCAACACTTTTTAAGTGCTATAATTACAATTAGTAATTTTATATTTTTAGGGCTTAATTGTAATTATTTATATTAATTATTTACCCATATACAATCCGTTAAAACTTATTTTTTCAAAATATTCTATATTTTTTCATTTTTCTCACTAAATTAGTAAAAGACTATCTTGTTAATAGCCTTTTACATTAGAATATTTAATTTACTTTAATAGGGTTTATAAGGGGATTAGAGGAGTCTTCAAACTCCTCTTTTTTATGTCTTTATCTTATAAGTGAGTATTTTTTATTTTATGTCAATTACCTAATGCTTTGTTATCTTTTGTCTAATCTTGTTGTCTATGTATACAATATAACACTTTTATTTTTATAAATCTAGATTATAATTGTTTTTTTATATAAAAATTATTTTTTATAATATTTTTTAATATATAATTTTATTTTTAAATATAAAAAACACTATACCTCAATTAATATAACCTACATCAATTTTCCAAATTATAACCTAGTATTAATATACCCATATTATTTAACTTAACAACAATATTTAATTTAATATAACTTTTTACATCCAAAAACACCAAGCGATTTTTTCACTTGGTGTTTATATATTTCATATATTTTATTAATCTATAAAAGTAGTAACATCTTCTAATGGTTTTCTTGGAGGACTTGGTGGTTGATTATCTTCAGCTACACCTAAAGCTATCATAGACATTAATTCATATCCAGGCTTTTCAAATCCTATAAGCTTTTCTATCTCAGTCTTAGCATGAGTAGGTCCTGTCATATAACATGCTCCATATCCCATTTCAGTTGCTGCTAATAAGAAGTTTTCTACAGCAGCCCCTATTCCTTGAGCTCCTGATTGTGGTGATTCTAAAACATCTAGTACCTCTTTAGGAGCATCATTTTCTTTTAATATTTTATACTCTATCATCTTATACGGGCATCCATAAACCAATACTACTACTGGAGCATTTTTAAAACATGTATAATAGTTTATAACACTCATATGTATTTTTTTATCTTTTTCAGTTTTTGCTAACTCTCCTATTTTTTCATGGCTCTTAGTTACAATATCGGCCATTTCATCTATCATTTCTTTATTTTGAAGTACTACAAAGTGCCAGTTTTGTTGATGCTTTGGAGATGGAGCTTGAGTAGCTGCCTTTAATAATTCAACTATATCTTCCTTTGGAACTGGTGCATCTTTGAATTTTCTTATACTTTGACGATTATATATAAAATCTAAATTTGCCATTTTACATTCTCCTTTTATAAGCTATATATTTTATAAGTCAATCTTATGAAATTTATTATATATAAAAAATAGTTTTATGTCAAACTATTTTTATATCAATTTATTTTATCTCATCTCATTTTTTATTAATTTTTATATAATGTATTGTATGCAAATTTAAATAATGCTATCATATGCAGATAACTAAATTTTATATATTTGAAAGGGGAATTTATGACAAAGGACATGACTACTGGAAATCCAGTAAAACTAATTCTTTATTTTTCTATTCCATTACTTATTGGGAATATTTTTCAACAGTTTTATAGTATGGTAGATACTATAATAGTAGGAAGGTTTTTAGGGGTAAAAGCTCTAGCTGCTGTTGGATCTACTGGTTCAATGAACTTTTTAATAATTGGATTTGTTCTAGGACTTACATCAGGTTTTTCTGTGTTAGTTTCTCAAAAATTTGGAGCTAACGATATCGAGGGGGTAAAATATGCAGTAGGTAGTGCTACTGTTTTATCATTTATAATGACCATAATTATAACTATAATTAGTATTATTACTGCAAAACCACTTTTAAAAGCAGTAAATACACCTAGTGATATTATAAATGATTCTTACTCATATATAATAGTTATATATGGAGGAATTTTTGCAACATTTTTTTATAATATGATTTCTAGTGTGCTTCGTGCACTTGGAGATAGTAAAACGCCATTATATTTTTTAATTATTGCATCTATATTAAATATAATATTAGATTTAGTATTTATAGTTAATTTTTCAATGGGAGTTGCTGGAGCTGCATATGCTACAGTAATAGCTCAAGGAATATCAGGGCTATTGTGCTTAGTTTATACCTCTAAAAAATTCCCTATACTAAAACTTGAAAAAAGACATTTTAAATATGATGTTATTTATTTTAAAAAGCATTTAAATATAGGAATACCAATGGCACTACAGTTTTCTATAACAGCTATTGGCGCTATTATTCTTCAAGGAGCTGTAAATGCTTTTGGTTCTACAGTTGTAGCTGCCCACACTGCTGCATCTAAAGTTGAGCAACTTGTTATGCAACCTAGTGTAACTTTTGGAGTTACTATGGCTACTTACTGTGCTCAAAACCTTGGTGCTGGTAATATTGACCGTATAAAAGAAGGAGTTAAAAAATGCACTATGATAAACATAGGTATAGGTATAATTGGAGGAATTGTACTAGTATTGTTTGGAAAATATTTTGTAAAACTATTTATATCTGATGTAAATCCTGAGGTTATAGGCTATTCTATGAAATATTTAACTACAGTATCATTTTTCTTCATACCACTTAGCTTAATATTTATATATAGAAATGCACTTCAAGGAATGGGGTATACATTTGTACCTATGATGGCTGGAGTTTATGAACTTTTAGCACGAACTATAGTTTCATTTACTCTCCCTCTAGTAATTGGATATACTGGAGTTTGTCTTGCTGGTCCTATGGCTTGGATAGCAGCATCAGTTCCATTAATGATTACGTTCTATAAAAAAATAAATACAATAGATAATTCTAATTGTTATTCTATGAATATATAAAAAACAGTGTAGTTTAAAATAAATAATTTATTTTAAACTACACTGTTTGTTTTTAAAAATCTATGTCCGAAAATTCTAGAGCAGCTTTTAATCCTTTTGACTCGTCTTTATCTAGTTGAGAGTTTTGTATATTTTCTTCATCCACTATTTTTATAGGAATCTTTATTATAAATTCACTGCCTTTTCCTAATTCAGATTTTACTTCTACTTCTCCTCCATGAAGGTTTGTAAAAGTTTTAACTAAAGATAACCCAATTCCACTACCTTCATTTTTTCTTACCATAACATCATCTACTTGAGTAAATTTTTCAAATATTTTTTCTAAATAACTATCTTCTATTCCAATTCCTGTATCTTTTACTGAAAATGTTAATATATTACTTAATTCATCCGCATAAACATTTACATATATAGACATATTATCCTTTGAAAATTTAATAGCATTCGATATCAAATTTAATAAAATTCTTTCTATTTTATCTGGATCTGCGCTCATTATTAATTCCTCATGACTAGTATCAAATACTATATCTATGTTTTTACTAGTTGCATAAGGAATTACTGATGTTGTTATACTTTCTAATAAGTTTATAATATCTATATTTACTAATTTAAGGTTCATAAACCCAGATTCTACTTTTGCTATATCAATTATATTATTTATAAGTCTCAGTAATCTATTGCAGTTTTGTTTTATTATATCTATTTTTTCGCTATTACTTTCTGTGTATTCATTTTCAACTCTATTTATATTAATATCTAGCATCTGATTAGAAGACATTATTACAGCTACAGGTGTTCTTAATTCATGACTTATATTTGATATAAAATTACTCTGAGATTTATTCATATTTTCTGCAAACTCTTTTGCCTTTATCAACTCTTTTTCATATTGTAGCTTTTTTATAGTATAGCTTGTAAGCGTAATTAATGCTATCAATAAACTAATTAATAATAATGCATTTGCATATATCATTTCCTTATATTTATATAATGTATCCATCGGTCTATTTATTATAGTAGAGTTTTTAGGTAAATCACTGCTTTTTATATTGTAATCCTTTAATTTATCATAATCAAAAACAAAATTATTTAGTTCTTCTCCACGGATAATTTTATCTTTGGGAGTATTGCCCTCTAATAGATTCTTTACTATTTCTCCAGATTTTTGTCCTTGAATGTAGTGACTAACTACTTTTCCTCCTATAAATCCACTTTCTAAACCATAATCCATAACTGAATATATTGGTAAATCAGTACTTTCTCTTATCAGTTTATAAGATTGTTTTATTGTTTTTAGATTCCCAGTTTTATCTAGATATGAGTATACAACTAATATAACATTATTATCATCTAAACTTTTTAGTTTCTGCTCAAATTCATTAAATGTCATATTACTTAGCGAAATATTTTCAATATTTAAATCATTATATTTTTCATTTATAAATTCATCTTTATAATGTTCATATAAATGTTGGGATGATGCATCTGTTATAATTTTTATATTTTTACTTTTATGTAGCTTATCTATTAAGTCTATGTTTTCTACCATAGAGTGTTTTTCTGTAATTCCATATACATTTTCTGTTTTCATTGCAGCTTTAATTCTTTCTTCAGAACTTACGCCCAAAAATACAATAGGTGTATCTTTAAATAACTCATCTCTGTATCTTAGCCCAAACTCTAAGGCTTGATCATCAGCTAATATTACAGCATCATATCTTTTATCATTTTTAAGCTTATATTTAATTAATTCATAAAAATTACTATTATCTTCTTCATCAAAGAATTGTTTTGAATCCATATACTCCATTTGTATATCTACATCTTTTTTAATACCGTCTTTAATTCCTATTAATTGGTCAGAAAATGTTTCGTAATTAGGACTATATGAACTTATGTACAAAACTTGTTCCCGATCTTCATAATTATGTGCATTTGCTTTATCAAAGGGTATAAAGCAGAACACTATAATATAAAATATTGCTATTATTTTATGACAATATCTTTGCATAATTCCCCCCAAATATTATTTCTCCTAATGTTTTATCCATTTTTTACCTTATATATATGATTATATCAATTTTTTTATTTAATTTGTCTAAATTTTATTAATTATATATATTTATCAATCATAAAAAGCATTGAATGATATTTTTCATTCAATGCTTTTACTTACTTTTTGCTATTATATTCTTTTAATAACTGTTCTTCTCCCATTTGTACTAACTTTTTACTCATCATTCCACCTAAGCTTCCAGCCATCATTCCATTTTTATATGCAGTTTTATTTGCTCCATCTACATGAGAACTTGGTATTCCTAGTTCTCCTGCCATTTCTAATTTCATTTGATTTAAAGCTTCTTTTGCATTATTCACTAAAGGTTTTTTTGCCACTTTAATTCCTCCTTAATATATGTTTAATTATAATTTTTACGAATTAAAGTTTTATTATTATGTATTTAATGTTAATTTTACAAAATAAAAACTATTTCAAAACAGTAATTTTCCTCAACTATTTTGAAATAGTTTATTTAACCTTTTATATCTTCTAAAGTTTGTGTTTCTGGATTATAATTTAATACCTTCTTTACACTTTTACTAAAAACTACAGGTATACTTGTTATTATACAAATTGTAAAACATACTATAATTACATTTCTTGGATTCAATATATCTCCTAGTATACCTCCAACTAAAGCCCCTATAGGAAATATAGCTATAGAAAAAGTCATAACAATACTCATAACTTTCCCTCTCATATTTTGAGGAGTTGCAAGTACAATAGCAGCAGAACTTATTGAATTATATATAGCATTAAAAAAACCACCTATGAAAAAGCATATACACATTATATAAAAATCATTTGTAATTACTCCTATTAATAAAAATACACTTTGAAGTACTAATGCTACCAATGTTACATTTGACCTATTTTCACACTTTATATCAATCTTAGTAATCAAAATACTAGCTACCATAATCCCCATACTATCAAAAGCTGCTAAAAATCCATAGCGACTAATTCCTAAAGACTCATCCAGTAAAAACCAAGGTCTAAGTAAAATAAAGAATATAGCATATAAGAAGTTTGCTATTAAATCTAAACTTAATAATATTACCAAACCTCTAAATCCAAAAGTAAAACTTATACCTTCTTTAAAATCTTCACGATAGGTAAGTTTAGTGTTACTTCTTTTAACTTTAGGAACCTCTATAAATACCTCACTTATCATGGATAATATATAACTTACTCCATTAAATATAAACATCAATGGCGGCCCAAGAATAGAATATATAAATCCGCCAGACATACTACCTATTAAATGTATTGTTGAGGTAGCCCCCTCTTGTGCTGAATTTGCTTTTACTAAATCATCACTAGGTACTAAGTCTGGAACAACTGAGCTTATTGCTGGATTAAAAAATGCTGAACATATTCCACATATTATTCCAACTATCATTACCATCCATACTTCTAAAAAATTATTATAGGCCGCATACCCTATAAATAACATACCTATTCCTCTTATAAAGTCACCTATAAGTATTAATTTTTTTCTGTCAAACCTATCCACTAATACCCCCGCGAAGGGTCCTAATATTATCCTCGGAAGACTTACTGTTGCCATTAATATCCCCATTATAGAACTTGAACCAGTTTTATCTAATACCCAAAATCCTAATGCCATAGAATAAAATGCATCACCTAAACAAGAAACTAATTGACCTTGCCATAATAAAAAGAAATTTTTATTCCATAACTTATTTATTTTTAACACATTTGTATTATCCAAATTTTATTCCCCTTTATTAGCTTATTGCTTTATCTATTAAAATACTAACCTTTTATATCTTCTAAAGTTTGTATTTCTGGGTCGTAATTTAATACTTTTTTAACACTTTTATTAAAAAGTATAGGTATACTTCCTATTATTCCTATCAAAAAACATGCAAGCATTATAGTCCTTGGATAAAATATATCTCCTAGTATACCTCCAATTAAAGTTCCTATAGGATAAATCCCCATAGATATTGTAAATACAATACTCATAACCTTTCCTCTCATATCCTGTGGTATTACAACCATCATAGAAGACATACTTACTGTATTTGATGCAGTATTTAAAAGACTCCCCATAAAAAAGCATATACACATTATATAAAAATTATTTACAAGAACTCCTAAAAAGAAAAATACACTTTGTAAAAATATTGATGGTAGCATAACTTTAGATCTGTCTTTTGCCTTTATAGTAACTTTAGTTAAAATTATACTCCCTACTATCATCCCTACACTTTGAAATGCTAATATAACTCCAAATTTTTCCACTCCTAAAGATTCCTCCATTAAAAACAAAGGTCTAAGAAGTAAGAAAAATATTCCATATAAAAAATTCAATGCAAAAGCTACTGATAATAAAATAACAAGCCCCTTAAATCCAAAACTAAATTTTATACCTTCTTTAAAATCTTCTTTTAATGTTACTTTAGTATCTTTTCTTTCTACTTTTGGAATATCTATAAATAGTTCCGTTATAGTTGAAACTATATAACTAATTCCATTGAATATAAACATAAATGATGCACCAAGAATTGAATAAAAAAATCCTCCAGACATGCTACCTAACAGATTTGTAGTTGACGTTGCCATTTGTTGAGCTGAATTTGCTTTTACGATATTATCACTTGAAACTAAATCTGGTATAACTGAACTTATAGCTGGGTTAAAAAATGCTGAACATATTCCACATATTATACCAACTATCATTACCATCCATACTTCTAAAAAGTTATTATAGGCTGCATAACCTATAAATAACATACCTATTCCTCTTATAAAATCTCCTAAAAGTATTAACTTTTTCCTATTAAACCTATCTACTAAAACTCCTGCAAATGGTCCTAATATTATTCTTGGAATGCTAACAGCTGCCATTAGCATTCCCATTATAGCACTTGATCCTGTTTTATCTAACACCCAAAACCCTAATGCCAAAGAATAAAGTGCATCTCCTAGGCAAGATACTAACTGACCTTGCCATAAAAGAAAAAAGTTTTTGTTCCAAAGTTTATCCCTTTTTAAACTTTCTGTATTCTCCAATTTTAATACCACCTTTTTATATTAAATTTGTATTTTTACAACTTCACCATTTGGACTATCCACTTCTACAAGCACAAGTCCTTTATGATGTTTTCTTAAGTACTTAAGTCCTTTTATAAGATTATCTTTATCGCAATTTTTAAATAGTTCATTTACTACTTTTTCATCATCAAAATGTTTAGTACTTGATACATTTACAAATTTTAATACAGTGGTTATTATGCACATTGGCAAGCTTATGTTGATATCTTTTTTAAGGTCGTTGCTTTTAACAAGTATTTTCAATACCTACTCCCCCTAACCTATCTCTACAATTACTCTATCCCCATCATTACTATCAACTTCTACTATTCTTCCTTCAAATCCATTTTCTATAGCATTTAAAATACTATCCATATCTATATTGTGTTTTTCTAAGTTAACACCCCCAACAGAATTATTTGAACCTAGTATCTTTAAAAATTCTACAGGTATATTAACCTTAACTCTTTCTCCATCACTACTTATAACTCTTACATATAACATTTTACCTTTTGAAGAATCTTTCTCAATTTTGAAAAATTCATCCGCATTAATACTTTGAACTTTTTTGATTTCATGTGTAGAATTATTATTGTCTAATGCATCTAATAACTTTATGCCTTCCTCAGCACTAATTTTACCTTCTTCAACCATCTTTAAAATTCTTTTTTTATCTTCCATATAAATACCACCTTTTTATTATAAATTTTTTAATAATTTTATAGCTTCGTCTGAAGATAAATCTCCATTTTCTAACATATCCATTATATGTTGTTTTTCTTTTTCACTATCTTTTTTAGCATTTAATCCAAGTACATTATTAATTTCATCTAATTTTCCTCTTACTGTTGGATAAGATATATTAAGTTTTTTTTCAACATCTTTTATATTCCCTCTGCAAGATAAAAATACCTCTACAAAGTTTAATTGCTCCTTAGATAACTTTTCAAATTTTGAAAAAGAAAAATCATTTTCAATTTTAGTACTACAATTACTACATTCTAACTTAGTAATCTTTAGTTCTTCACTGCACACTGGGCATTTAGTTAAAACTTTATACACTCTATCACGTCCTTTAATATAAGTATATACATATTTTTAATATTTGGCACTATATATTTTAAAATATTTAATTTTTATTTTAATATTATTAATTTTATTCTTTATTTTTATTCATTTATTCAATTGCAACATTACATATCTTTAATTTTATATATAATGTTTTTCATATAGCAAAATCTAATTTAATTATTCGATATACAGATAAGTCTTTTATAAATTCTTTAATAATAAAAAGCTATATCAAATATAAAGTAGATGGTAAATTACCATTCTCTTTACATATTGATATAGCTTTTTAAATTTATAAGTTTATCTTTGTTATTATCATTTAAAAACCTTTTAGGTATTATAAATATTCTTCTATTGCTTCTCTTGCTAATCTATCTGCAATATCGTTATATTTATTGCAGCTATGACCTTTTACTTTTACAAAGGTAATTTCCATATCTTTGCTATATTTTTCTACATATCTAACGTAATCTTGTGTATATTCATTCTTAGCCTGCCAGCTTCCACTAGCCCAAAGTGCTATGTTTTTTAAGTCATGATATATACAAACTTTATTTAGCTTTTTATCATAAGCAAGCTTTATCGCATGTTTAGAAGCTTCTATTTCACCCACAATATTCCATTGATCCCATTTATCATGACCTGCAACTTTAAATTCCTCTACACTGTCATTTTTAAAATCAAGTACAGCAATTCCCGATCCAAATGTTTTTGATACTCTATCATAACTCCCATCTACAAAAGCTACAAGATCAAAATCTTCTTTTATATCTTCAGGGTCTATGTAATTTTCAAAATATTTTACATTGGCTTTGCTTCTTATAGGTTTTAATTCTCCATCTTTACAACTTGTACTAGTTTTTATTTTTGTTATTTTCTTTTCACTATTAATATTTTTAACTGATTTAATACCTGCAAACTTTTCAGCTTCTTCTAATGTTTTAAAACTTTTATATATAGCTCCTGGAAACTTATTAACTTGTTCTTTACACTCATCCCAAGTACTGTAAATCCCAGGTTCTTTGCCTATTTTAACTGCATAATATTTCTTACTCAAAGTTATATTCTCCTATCTTTAGTTTCATATATTATACTTTAATATTATTATGAATTAGTATATTTATCAAATAAATTTAAATTTCTTTATCTTTATTACTTTCAAAGTCATTAAACATTTTGCCTATAGCTGCTGATAATATCATCGGTAATATGGTATTTACTGGGAAAAAGAATATAAGTATAAACATAGCTACAAACATATTACCTATAATTTTACTTGTAAGAGCTGTAACTACTATCGATAAAGTAAATACTGGATCTATTGAAAATAAATGTGATAGTCCATATGCCAAACAACTACCCGAAAATATTATAGGAAAAATATGACCACCTCTATGCCCTGTTGATAAACAAATTTCTGTTAATAATAACTTTAATAATGATAAAGATATAAGCATATAAACTGACATATTACTCCATTCATTTACTAAATCTTTTAGCTGATGCTCTCCTGAAAACAAAGTATATGGATAAAATGTCCCTATAATTCCAATTGATAATCCACCTATTATTCCTTTTAGTAATTTTTTATTTTCAATTGGTTTTAATGTTTTATGTAATACAACTCCATAAACCTTATATATATATGAAAATAAAATAGCTATTAATATTAATGGCACTGCCCAAACTACTTCAATAAAAGTTATATTACTTTCTCCAAATTTAACAATAAAAGACTCTCTATTATCTATTTTAGATAATAAGGTAAATGCTAAAAAACCAGCTACTGTAGTTACAGTATAAACTATAACCTTTATCTTTTTTAATATATTTTTATCTTTTTCACTATCTCCACTTAATGTATATAATCCGAATAGAGGAGCATTAAATATAATTCCCGCACTAGCTTGCATACTATACTCTATTAATATGTTTGAGTATTCATCTATTATATTTTTTCTTTTAAATCGGTTCTTTATCTTATCTCCAACAAATGTTATTATTCCTCCAATAATTCCTGTAAGAGCTGCTTCTGGTCCTACACTTGCTCCAAAAAATAAAATTATAAGAGCATTTATTATAGCTTTTTTAACCGATTGGTATTCCACTCTTTTATTTTCTTTAAACTCTTCTAGCGTTTGATCCATGTATTTAGGATATTCTCCAAAATATTTTTGGGTAAGTCCCACTAGTATTCCACCAATAGTAGCTACTATTAATGTCCAATATTTCATATTAAAATAATTATTTAAATCATGCCATATAAAGTTTATTCCTATATTAACTACAGCTAAAAATAACCATGTAAAAAATCCAACAAATACGCCCATAAAAGCACTATATACTATAAGTTTAAAATCTATTTTTACAAGTTTGTTCAATACATCGCCTCCCTAGTATAGCTGTTAAATACATGTTTCCTCTATGTATCATTTTATATTCTATAATATTTTTTAATTTACCTATTGACTTTTTAATTGAAAACTATTATCATTAAATCAGGCAAGGGAAAATAATTATCAATATCACTTGTACAAACAACGTAATTTCATAATGAACCTAAAATTATTAAATATTGTATATTTCCTAAAAACATACAAGCAGCAAAAAGGACTGTCTCCCAAAATTACAGTCCTTTTTGTTTTTTTATTTTCAATTAAATAAACATAAAAAACAACTTTCAATTAATAGTATGTTCTTCTTTATAAATAACCTTTTAAGTTTTTTAAATTTCCTATTGACATCTTTATTGAAAACCATTATCATTAAATTAAAGTTAATTGATAACAATTTTCAATCTCACATTGGAGGTAATTAAAATGAAAGTTATATATTGGAGTGGTACTGGAAATACAGAGGCAATGGCTAATCTTATAGGTAAAGGATTGGCTAACACTGGAAATTCTGCTGAAATATTAAGCGTCGAAAAAGTAAGTGCAGATGATTTAAAAAATGAAGATATATTAGTATTAGGTTGCCCATCAATGGGTAATGAAGTTTTAGAAGAAGTTGATTTTGAACCCTTTGTAGAATCTTTAAAAGATATTGGATCTGGAAAGAAAGCTTGTTTATTCGGTTCTTACGGATGGGGAGATGGAGAATGGATGAGAAACTGGGAAGAACAAATGAAAGGCTATGGTTTTGAGCTTCCTTTAGAATCTGTAATAGTAAATGAAGCCCCTGAAGGTGATGATGAAGATAGATGTGTTAAATACGGCGAAACTATCGCTAAATTATAAATTTTTAGGTTATAAAATTAAGTCATAAATTTTATAAGCCAATAATATGTATCCTAAAAGTAATATGTTCAAAAAATGGAGCTACTGTAATAGCTCCATTTTTATTATATAATTTATTTTACATATACATTAGATACATATCCGTATCCACCATTATATTTTATCTTGTGCCAGTCAAATTTTGTACCTACAACTTCAACTGTCTCACCTTTTGATAGTTTTCCTATACAATTATACATAGACCCTCTACCACTTCTTACATTTACACCATTTTCTAAAACTATAGCAGTATTTTTATCTACCTTAGGCTTTACACTATTATCTATATTTAAATAATTAGTTATCCCTTCAACTATACCATCTGCTACACTATCTTGATATTCACTAGTATTTAGTTTATGGCCTTCATCTGTACTAGATATAAATCCACACTCAACAAGTACAGCTGGAACTTTATTATCTCTTAAGACCTGTAAATTTCCTTTTTTATAGCCTCTATCATGACCATTAGTTAAATCTAATACGCTATTTTGCATTTCTTTAGCTAAATCTTTATCACTTTCATTATAATAAAACGTTTCTATACCTTTTGCAGTTGTATCTTCAGCTGCATTTTGATGAATTGATACAAATACATCTGCATCTGATAAGTTTGATTTTCTAGTTCTTTCCTTTAAAGATACATACTTATCTTCTTCTCTACTAGTTATTACATCTATTCCACGCTTTTCAAGCTTTTCTTCTACTTTATTAGCTATCTGAAGGTTTATTCTATCTTCTATTCTATCACTATATGATGAACCATTATCTCTCCCACCATGCCCAGCATCTATAAATACTGTATAACTTTGAGCACTTGCTATACTTACACTAGATGCAAATGTAGCTGATAAAATTAATGCTGCTACTGTACTTTTAATAGTTTTAATTTTCAAAATATTCCTCCTTTTTAACTTTTATGTAATATTTTGTTCAATGACTATTATACATGTTTTTTTATTTTTTTCAACATGTGTTTCCACAAAACAACAGTTCTTCACATAAACTTCAAATAAATTTTATTATTTAAAGCAACTTTTTGTAAATATTTTAATAGTATATATTAAATATCACATTTTAGGAGGTATAATTTTGAATTCACAATATAACTATAATAACTTTAACTTCAATTGTAATTTTAATTTTTTTAGGAGTTGGGATAAAATTCCTTATGCTGGAGAGTGTAGACCACCTATAGGAGAAGAACCATTCGCCTCTTTTTGGCCGCTATGCTTTCTTAAAAGAAATGATGATAATTTATTTACAGATTCCTTTGGAAATATAATTCCACTTGATATAAAAGAACCTAATATGTCATTTGATTTTGAAGGTGAAGTAAATTTTTTATATTATACATTAAATAATCTTACTTGTCGCCAAGCAAAAATTGCAAAATATTGGAGCGATGGTCCACCTTCAAAACAATTTATGCCAATAGCTGATATATTAATAGATACTTATGGAGTTAGCGCTTGTAGAGCTAATAGAATCTATTATATATTAAATGGCGCTTTAAATGATAGTTGTATAATTTGCTGGTATTTAAAATATAAATGGAATATTATAAGACCTAATCAATATGATAGATCTTTCGCATCTTTTATTTGTACACCTAAACATCCTTCATACCCATCTGGTCATTCTACTTTTGCTGCATGTATGGCTGAAATATTATCTTACTTCTTCCCTGCTGAAAAAGAAAAGTTAGATTTCTTAGCTGAGCAATGTTCTTATTCTAGAGTATACGCTGGCGTTCATTATAGATTTGATTGTGATGAGGGCTTAAAGCTTGGTAGATCTATAGCTAAGGCTATATTAAGAGAAGTTCAATATCAATCTTATTTAAATAGGTTACAAGTTGATATACCTTACACTATATTTAAAGATGCCAATATAATACCTCATACACTAGAGCAATACATTCCTTTTGCTAGAGATTCAAAGTGTAGTTCTTTAACGCTTAATTAAGAATAGAGCCGATAACGGCTCTATTTTTAATTAAGTATTTTCTAAGCTTAAATTTTCCATATTAGAAATACTTTATAAAAGTACCTAAAATTTTTTGTGCATTTTCTTTTTCTCCTTTACCTATATAAACAGCCATTAGATTACTAGCTCCCATACCTATCATAAGTCCTATGCCTATAATAATAGTAATTGATGACCAAACATTAATACTAGCTAAGCCTGCTTCTCCCCCCTGACCTACAACAGATGATATAACAAACTTTGACCATACTTTATACATATTATCATTTAGTACCTCTTACAATTTATTTTCCCCCTTTCATTTATTGATTTTCTTTAGCTCAAAATAACGCTATATAATAATATTTGGATTTTACAATTTAGTCTATATTTATTTTAATTTTTCTAAAATTTTTTTATTAAATAATTTAAAATTGCATAGTTTATTTTACTTTAAATTTCTCAAAATAAAAAAACATGTATATTTTAAATATACATGTTTTAATTTAATTAATATTTATTCAATTAGCAATCGCATCCATGCTCATATTTACATGGTTTCTCTGGTTTTCCATCACAATCATCCCAAGGTATTAATACAGGATAACTTTCTTTTCTCTTTAAGCATTTAACTGTATCTTCAAATTCTTTATCAAGTTCATCTATAAGTCCTTTTATATCTTTTTGTTTTTCTTTAGCATCTTTTATATCATCTAACGCTCTATCTTGAGCTGGTATAGCGTTATCTAAATCATTCATTATTTTACGTAAATCTTCAAATGCTTTACATAATCCATCTTTTATTTCTTTTAGATTTTTAGCTAAATTATCTGCATTATCCTCTATAGATTTTACAGCATCATTAGCTTCTTTTTGATTTTGCTTTGCAGATTTTAAATCGTCCCCTAATTTATCATTTTTATCTTTTATATCATCAATAAGACCTTTAGTCTTAGCTATTTCTTTTCCGCATTTTTTATGACCACAGCCATGGTCTTTACATTTATAAAAGCATACATTTTCCCATTTTTTGTCATTCATGTCTCCGCAATCATGCCATCCGTGATTTTTACAACTCATAAATTTAATCATCCTTCCTTTTATTATTACAGAGAATTTATACTCTGTAATATAATTTATGATTTAATATAGTATTTGTTGACATGTTTTTTAAGATTCTTATTTGTTTTTTTAATAAAAAAGTAGAAACCTTCAGTAAGTTTCTACTTTATCTAAATTATTTCATTTTATGATCTGTTCCTATTACTTGAACAAGCTCAAATTCTTCACCAAATCTTTTAACTACTCTTCCTTTTTTAATAAAGATTCCATCATGTCAAATTTCCTAAGCCTTTATATTTAATATTTTTTCTATCATATATACACACCCTCTAAATCCTATAAAAGGAGTATACGGATATATATTTATAGTTTCTAAATTTGGGTTACTTACTTGAATGTCTATCTTAGAATCGTGATACATATCTATACTTGGTCCATCTCCTAAAAGCATTAATAGTTCTTTATGATTTAAATAATTAACCCTATCTAACTCTGAAGTATTTATTAAAACAGACTCATCATTACAAGTTGTTTTATATAATATTTCCTTTCTATCTACATTTAACCCTAGTTCCTTTAGCATGTCACTCATTCCAACCACTGTATCGTAATCTCCAAATACAGCACAATCTTTAGTTTTTTCGTAAAGATACAGCTTTCTCTTTATATTAAATAAATTTTTCTTAACAAAGTGTATTTCCTTATTATATTTATCTTCATCTAATTCATATCCATCAATTTTTTTTACAGATTCTACAAATTTTATAGTATTTTTAATTCCATATAAATTCTGATACACATATGGTATTTTATATTTTTCTTTCATATATTTAGCAGCTTTTAAGGCTTCTTTCCTTACCACTATATTTAATGATGATTTCGCTGCATTCTCAATATCTTCCATACTAGTATTTGTTGTAAATATTGTATTTAATTGTTTATTAAAAAGTTCTTTCATTATTCTTTCTAGCTCTAGAGAATCTGATAGGTAATTATATTTATCGATATTAAATCCTAATATATTATATCTACTTTCATCTTTAGCATTTTCTTTTACAATTTCTTTCACTATCATTTCTAATGCATATTCAATACCAATATTGTAATCATCTTTTAATCCCCCTGTGTTTATAGGTATTAATCTTGCATCTATATCCTCTTTTAACATTTCACATATATCTATTGTATCTACCCCTATACTAGACGATACCGTTACAAATATATACTTAGGTGATATATTTTTATCTATTTCTAATATAACTTCTTCAAGTGTATCATATTTCCCAAAGTTTATATCATTTTGATCCATGTATGTAGAATATATTTTAGCTTCATATTTACCATTTAAACTTCTTATACCTTCTACTGTATAGTGAGTAGTTCCAGCTGGCCCAAACTCGATAACACAGGCATCCTTTATAGAGGATAATGTCCATATTATACCCATTCTGTCATTGGCTACTGGGAAATACTTATAAACCTCCATGTGCCATACCTCCCACATTGTTGTTTTAATTTCAAATACTTTTATTAAATCTTTCATAATAGCTATTTATTTACGTATAATCAAATTCTTTTCTTTAATCATTTAAGTGTTTATTTTAATTTATACCCAATATTGCTCTTACTCTATCATAAATTTCAAATATTATTTTTCATCATATTTTTAACAATATTTAGTCTTACTGTACTTATTTTCTTTATATTTTTTTAACTACTTTTACGATGACAATATATTTAAACTATATAAAAATAACTACTCAATAATTTCTATTACATACATTATATATTTTAGTACACAATATTAATAATGTTGTATTTTAACATATAATTTAGGAGGATTTTTTATGAATTCATTAAAAGATAGTAAAACCAAAGATAATCTTATGAGGGCTTTTGCTGGCGAGAGTCAAGCTAGAAATAGATACACATTTGGTGCATCACTTTCTAAGAACCAAAACTTAGAAGTTCTTTATAGGTTATTTAATTATACAGCTGATCAAGAAAAAGCACATGCTTGGATATTTTACAATCACTTAAAAGAATTATCTGGTCAAAGCATAACAATAGATGCAGGATATCCCGTAGATGTATATAATGATTTATTTACAACACTTAAAACTTCAAAGGAACATGAGTATGAAGAACATGATAAAATTTATAAAGAATTTGGAAAAACAGCAAGAGAAGAAGGCTTTATAGCTGTAGCTAATAGTTTTGATAAAATTGCTGAAATAGAAAAAGTTCATGGAGATAGATTTTCTAGATATGCAAGTAAAGTTGAATCTAATACCTTATTTAAAAGTGTTTCTGAAGAGAAATGGATTTGTTTAAATTGCGGGCATGTTCATAATTCAATAGAGGCTCCAAAAGCTTGCCCTGTGTGTCAATACCCTCAAGGATATTTCATACTATATTCAGACTCTCCATTTGAAAATTAGTAATCAATATAGAATTTATATATAAAATAAAATGTGATAGCTAAATTTAGCTACCACATTTTTATTTTATATTTCTAATTTAGCTTAATTTTATTTAAAACTTTCTTCTACTGCAACTGCTGTAGCAACTGTAGCTCCAACCATAGGATTGTTACCCATTCCTATAAGTCCCATCATCTCAACGTGAGCTGGAACAGAAGATGAACCTGCAAATTGAGCATCAGAGTGCATTCTTCCCATAGTATCAGTCATACCATAAGAAGCAGGTCCTGCTCCCATATTATCTGGATGAAGTGTTCTACCTGTACCTCCACCTGAAGCTACTGAGAAATATTTTTTACCTTGTTGTACACATTCCTTTTTATAAGTTCCTGCTACTGGATGTTGGAATCTTGTTGGATTTGTTGAGTTTCCTGTTATTGAAACATCTACACCTTCAGAATGCATTATTGCAACTCCTTCTCTAACATCATCGCATCCATAGCATCTTACTTTACTTCTATCACCCTTTGAAAAAGCCTTCTCTCTTACTACTTTTAATTCCCCTGTGTAGTAATCAAACTCAGTTTGTACATAAGTAAATCCATTTATTCTAGATATTATATATGCAGCATCTTTTCCAAGTCCATTTAGTATAACTCTTAAATCTTCTTTTCTAACTTTATTTGCTTTTTCAGCTATTTTTATAGCACCTTCTGCAGCTGCAAAAGATTCATGTCCAGCTAAAAATGCAAAACATTTAGTTTCTTCTCTTAAAAGCATTCCAGCTAAGTTACCATGTCCAAGTCCAACTTTTCTATCATCTGCAACAGAGCCTGGTATACAAAATGCTTGTAATCCTTCTCCTATTGCTTCAGCTGCATCTGATGCTTTTTTACACTCTTTCTTTATAGCTATTGCTGCTCCTAAAGTATATGCCCAGCAAGCATTTTCAAAAGCTATATTTTGAGTATCTTTTACTATTTGATAAGGGTCAAATCCCTTAGAATTACAAAGTTCTCTACATTCTTCTATAGAATTAAATCCGTATTTTTCAAGTACAGGATTTATTTGATTTATTCTTCTTTCATAACTTTCAAATAAAGCCATCTAAGTTCACCGTCCTTTTTATTATTCATGTCTTGGGTCTATAACTTTAACACCTTCATCAAATCTACCATATGTAGATTTAGCTTTTTCTAGTGCTTCGTTAGCTTCTATACCCTTAGCTACCATTTCCATCATTTTTCCAAGGTGAACATATTCATATCCTATTATTTCACTATCTTCATCTAAAGCTACTTTAGTTATGTATCCTTCTGCCATTTCTAAGTATCTTGGTCCTTTTTCAAGACTTCCATACATAGTACCAACCTGACTTCTAAGTCCTTTTCCTAAGTCTTCAAGTCCAGCACCTATTGGTAAACCACCTTCTGAAAATGCAGTTTGACTTCTACCATATACTATTTGTAAGAATAACTCTCTCATAGCAGTATTAATAGCATCACATACTAAGTCAGTATTTAATGCTTCAAGTATAGTTTTTCCAGGTAATATTTCAGAAGCCATAGCTGCTGAATGTGTCATTCCTGAACATCCTATTGTTTCTACTAATGCTTCTTGGATTATTCCATCTTTAACGTTTAATGTAAGTTTACATGCTCCTTGCTGAGGTGCACACCAACCCACACCATGAGTTAGTCCTGATATATCTGTTATTTGTGTTGCTTTTACCCACTTACCTTCTTCAGGTATTGGTGCTGGTCCATGATTAGGGCCTTTGTTTATTTTACACATATTTGTGATTTCTGTTGTGTAAATCATAAGAAAGCTCCTTCCTAGGTGTAATTTTTTATTTCCTATAAATCATCCGCATCTTGTATAGGTCTTATTTGTTTTCCTTTAGGACATCCTGTATAATGTCCATCTGGATCAGACTTACTAGTGCTTTCATCTAGTATAGAACTTACAATTGAATTTATTCGTTGTTTTTTCTCTTGCAAATCCTTGCTTTTAATATTATTTTTGATACTGTTTTCCTTCATATTAAATCACCTCATATTTAGGATTACCATATAAATAAATATTAAAAGTTAAATATAGGAAAATGTATTATGACCTTATTATATTCTTACGTTAAAAATAAATCAATCCTAGTTTTATAATATTAAATATTCAAATTTTTCTTATTTTTAAGACTTATCGTTAATATATTTATTAAATTTAAAATATATTATTAACTAAAATTTAATAAAAAAATAGTTCTTCATTCTAATTTAATACCTCATATATCCATTATTCAAATTTATTTTTATAAATTTAAAAGTAGTATCTAACTAAATAAGATACTACTTTTAACTATTCATTATTATTTTTTTGTTGTCTTAACACCCACAACACTTATTGCAGCCACAATTGTGATTGCAATTACATGAATGTTTATTTTGCTCACATTTATCTTTTTCGTATCCATAATCATTCATATTGCATCCATAATCATCACTATAACATTCTTTGTAGCATTTAACGCTTTCTTCCATATAGTCTTTTGCCTGTTTCATAAGTTCTTCGCCTTGTTTAGATAGTTTTTTATATTCATCCCATAAACAGTTAGCTTTTGAACATTCTTCTAACGCCTGTTGCTTATAATTGTCAGCTCTTTTTTCTGCTTGTTTTGCTTGTTGTGCTACTTTGTTAGCTCTTTCTATAATATAGTTAGCTTGTTCACATTTTTCTTGTGATAATTGTTGGTATTTATTACATTCACAGCAATCATTTGATGTTTCTTTATTGCATATTTGATTAATTTTTTTATATTTATTATATTTGTAATTGCATGACATAAATCTCACCCTTTATATTATTTTTGATATGATATGTTTAAATATCAATATCTTAATAATATATATGCATGTTTTCTACAAAGTGTTATATTTCGTGCAAATTTTTTACTTATATTTTATTTGTTACTATTTATTTTCTGATTCTTCATTTATAATGATTTTTTCTCCTTCTTTTATGTTCTTATTATCTGCATTTTTTATAATTTTGTCATTTTCTCCAACACCTTCAGTTATAACTGCATATTTTTCATTAGTTTCACCAGTTTTTACTTCTTGTTTATAAACAATTCCATCAATAATTTTATACACAAATCTTTTTTCATCTGTCTGTAATAAAGCTGTATACGGAACTTTTATCTGTTGATTTATAGCTTCTGCTGTATTTTTCACATGGAATCCATTTTTAATTTTTTGCAAGTCTTGATTTTCTAAAAATCCTATTTTTATATCGTAATAAGACATATCTTTTTTACTTTTTTCTTTTGATGGTCTTTCTCCTATGTATGTAACTTTACCTTTTAATTTTTCCTTCGTTGAATTTACTAACACTTCTACTTCTTGATTTATACATATCTTTGACAACTCATTTTCACTAACTTGCCCTTCTATTTCTAGTTCTTGTGATTCTATAGTCATAATAAGATTTTTACTTTCATTTTGTTTTTCATTATTTAAATATACTTTTCCTGTAAAAGGTGCATTTGTCGTTGTATATGCTAAACTTTCTAAGTTTCCTACTTTATTATTCAACCTTTCTATTTCTTCATTTATATCTTTTTTTTCTTTTTCATTATCTGTATTAGTTATTTCATTTTCTATGTTATTATCCTCTTCTTTCTTCTCTATTTCTTCTTTCAAAGTTTCAATCTCTAATATCAGTTTTTCATTCATATATTTAAAAAGTGGAGTTCCACTCTCAACTACTTGTCCATCTTCTACTAATATCCCCTCTATTTTTTCATTGTCAATATCTATAAATAAATCCTCAGACTTTATAGGTTTAACCTTCCCATTTATAGATATTTTTTCTTTTTCTGGAACTATATATATATCATGAGTTGATGCCACATCATCTTTTTTATTTATTTTTATGTTATTTTTCGCAACAAAAAATAATATAAAAACAAATAATAATATCATTCCCCCTATAATAATATTATTTTTGCTGAATTTAATCTTTTTTTTCAAAAAAATCCCCCCATATTACCTTATTTTGTCTCATATAAGTTAATTATATATCATATAGGTATACGTTGTCATATAACTATCATTTTAATTTAATATAATTTTTAATCAAATAAAAAAAGAGAATATTTAATATCCTCTAATTTTCAAATTCAGTATTTTCAACTTTCCACTTTATTAAATTTATATATAACCAAAATCCATATATACCTAAAGTTATTATAGTAAGTATCCACCATTTTATATATTTAAAAAATAAATCCGTTCCACTCCCTACAAATTTTAATCTTTTGCCTTCAATTATACTATTTTCTACTTCCCATCTGTATTTTATACACATAGCCCATGGTGTAGCTATCCCTAATGTAATAAAACTTATTATTGCCGCTAATATGTTAACTCCTATTAATCCTAATAAATTACCTTCAAATCTTGATGTCATTTTCTTACCTCCTATATATGATTATGTATTTATTATATGGGTATATCAACTTATAGTCTATAAACTAAACTTTAAATTTATCTTAAATAAACCTTAACTAATAATTTTATATTTTTATAATAATTTTCAATTTGATGTTATAATTTATTCATATGTATCAACTAGCAAAGGAGACTTTTTTATGACTATTAAAACTATTTCGCCATTTTCAATACTATTTTCAGCTCTTACATCTCTATTATTAGGATTATTAATGCTATTTAATTTTACTTTTGTAGCTAATGTAACTTTGAGTACGGTATCTATCGTATTTATGATTTTAGGAGTTTCAGATATAATTACATATATCTTTAATAAAGAAAAACGATTGTTAAGTAAATTAATTATAGGGTTATTGTACTTAGCTTTAGCTATTTTTATTAAGTTTAATCCAATATTTTTAGGTATATCTATAGTTAGAATAATTGGTATATATGCTTTTTTAAACTTTATTGCTCGAATAATAGCCGCTATTGTTCTTTATAAAAATAAAGTAAATGGTTGGTTTATGGGTATAATAGTTAGCATTGTATCTTTAATATTTAGTCTAATTTTATTATTCCATCCACAACAATATATGTATGCAGTTGCTAAAATTTCAGGCATATATATATTATTATACGCTCTTACACTATTATCTGATTTCTTTAAAGAGATATCGTATACTAATGTAATTTCTGATAAAGTAAAAAGAAAAATAAGAATAGGATTACCTTTATTATATGCAGCTTTTATACCTCAGCACTTACTAGAAAAAATAAATGAGTCTATAAAACTAAACCCAGAAAAAAACATATTTATAGAAAATAAGGAGAGTTCTTTAGAAGATAAATACTATTCTACCGTAGAAATATTTATTCATTTAGCACCTGATTGTGCTAATGGTTTTGGCCATATAGATATATCTATTGATAATACTACTTATTCTTACGGAACTTATGATAGTAATTCAAATAGATTTTTTACTTTAATAAGTGATGGAGTATTAGTTGAAGCTAATACTAAAGAATATATACAATTTTTAAATACTACGTGCAATAGATCTTTGATAGGATTTACTTTAGCTTTAAATAAAAACCAATATGATTCTATAAAATCAAAAATAAATCAAATTAAAGCAAATTGCTATGAATGGAAATGTGATCAGCAAAAGCATCCTAATTCAAGATATACAGATGAAACTAACCTGCTTTATTTAGCTACAAACTGTACTTTTTATAAGTTTAAGACAGGTTATTTTAAAACATATTACACCTTAACTTCTAACTGTGTTAGATTAGCAGATACAATAGTGGGTTCTGCCGGACTAGACTTAGTAGCTATAAACGGAATAATAACACCAGGTACTTATTACAACTATCTAGATGAATTATTTAAAAGAAAAAATACTATTGTTATTGAAAAAAGATTATATCTAAAAAATACTTCTAATGAAAAGGATGAGTTGTCTACTTTCTAGACAACTCATCTTTATAGGATAATACACTACTTAAAAATACACTTAAGCATATAACACTTGTAATTGATATTAGCATAGATGTAGTCTTAGCTAATATAGTGTTTGGAATTATATCACCATATCCTATTGTAGTAAATGTTATTACAGTGTAATAGAATAAATCAAAGTTATTTTTTGCATTCAAAAACGCACCAGTTTCTAATCCATTCACTAAACAAACTATTAAATATAAATTTATAATTAGCATTATTAATATAAGTATAGATGCAATAATGAGTCTTGAGTAACTATTATCTTCATTCTTTATAGATTTTACATTGTGTGGATTGGCTATCATTGTTATTAAAGTCTTTATATTCAAGTAATAACAAATTAACATTCCTACTAATCCTATAAAAACATTATCTGTAAATTCCTCTGGAAATAATATTAGTACAGTTAAATATGTACTTATCATAAAATAACTCAATATAAAATCTATCTTTAAATTCTTATGTTCAACATTATGTATAAAGCTTTGTATCTTAGAACTAACATATAATAGATATCCAATAGAGTAATGAACTATTATAAAGCACCCTATACTAATAACTATTTTCAATATAAATTCTATATTATTTGATATTAAATTCAACTTCAAATTATTAACAATGCTAGCATGTATGGTGATAAAACTCGAAAATTCTGCAAATCCAATAAATATAATTTGTATAACCTTTGTTAACATCCTTTTTTCTGTAAACAAAGATATATATGTTTTATTTATTTCTTTTATAGTTTTAATAATTAACTTTTTTAGTCTCTTGTCAAATTTTCTATTTCTAATTAACAGAACACTTAAAGCCAGTATTGTTACTATAGTTAATATAAATCTTCCCATAATTCCTCCATAGTATATTTATTACTATCTACTATATTACTTATTTTATAATTAATGTCAAATGTAAACTTTGTTTTTGTAAAATTAAATAAGAAGCTGTATAATTTTATACAGCTTCTTTATCATCTACTCTTCTTCAATTATTCCATATCCTAGATCATTTCTTTTATATACAGTACTTATTTTATCATTTTCTGAATTTCTAAACATGTAAAAGTCATGTCCTAATAGCTCCATTTGAAGTATTGCTTCTTCACTACTCATAGGTTTTATTGAAAACTTTTTAACTCTCTCTATGTGAATATCTTTTTCTTCTACTATATCATCAAAATTATAATCTTCAATATTTTCAAATCTTATACTTTGATGGTGATGTCTTTTATTTTTAGTTCTAGTTTTATACTTTCTAAGTTGTTTATACAGCTTATCGTAAACTACATCTATAGCTGTGTATAAGTCCTTTTGACTATCTTCAGCTCTTATTATAGGTCCTTTTATTGGTGCTACAGTTACTTCTACTCTTTGATCTTCTTTATTAGTGCTTATTGTTACTTTTACATCTGTATCTACGTTAAGGTACTGTTGTAACTTCTCCATCTTATTTTCTATTTTATCTTTTATACTCTCTGTTGGATTTATATTTTTACCGATTACTCTTATGTTCATAAGTAGTACCCCCTTGTATAAAACATTTGTTAAATATGTACTTGTTAAAGGTTTTATATTTAACTTACATTAATTGTATAGGAAAACATTTCTAATTACTATTCTGTTTTTTATTTTTTTTTCGTGGTATAATAATAATTGTGGGGTAAATTTCCTCATTTTAAAAAGTACTACAACTTATGTAAGTTGTAGTACTTTTTTTATTTTATATAGTAGCTGCTATTTCATCTACTACCGAATCTTCATATTTAGCTAACCATACTTTTCTTTCTAGCTTTAATTTAGTTGCTATTTTATTATACTCGTCTTTTGTATAATAATTTCTTGGGTTATATTTATCGATTTCTAAACCATCTACATTTTTCGGTATCATATATCCCCATTCTTTATCTTCTATCCATTCTATATTATCTTTAGCAATCTCTTTCATTATAGTTGTAGATACTTTTATAGTTAATTTTTCTCCACTTGTATTATCTTTAGCTCCAACACTTCCTGTATTTAATATAAAGCATTCCATATCTGGATTTTTTTGAAGTATTTCTCTAAGCTTATTTCCTTCTTCAATTTCTGGACCCATTATAAATGGGTTAGTTCCTACACATCTTTTTGATTGACCTGCTTTTGTAGGATCTCCTGCTGAAGTTTCTATAGATTCACCTAACATAAATGCTTCTAATGCTTGTTTTGGATTTAATTTAACTACAGGAGGAACTATATCATTTCTTCTAGTTATAAATATTATTTTATTTGCTTTTTCTAAGTCTACTGTATCATCAGTTGTTTCTATTTCTTCTCTTAGAATAACACCTCTGCCATTTGAAGTTAAAGTTGTATCATAAAAATCAACATTTCCATTTTCATCAACTGTTATATTTTCAAGTGCTGCATTTTCGCTAGTTGCAGCTTTATATAATACACTTTGATTTTTTGGATTTAGCCCTTCTGTCTTTATATAAAATCCATTTTCAGTACCTACGCAGTATCCGTTTTTATCCATAAATACAACATCATCTTGTCTTACAACTGCTTTTTCCTCTCCTGTTAACTCATGATCATGTATAGTTAATGTAGTCTTTCCTGTTCCACTAAGTCCAAACATTATAAACCCTACATCTTTTAATTCATTGTCTTTATTGTAAACTCTAAGAACTTTACTTCCTGCATGAAATCCTAATCCACCAGCTTTTTTTACTTTATACA
The DNA here is from genome assembly GCF_964259345.1 of Paraclostridium bifermentans. Taxonomy (GTDB): domain Bacteria; phylum Bacillota; class Clostridia; order Peptostreptococcales; family Peptostreptococcaceae; genus Paraclostridium; species Paraclostridium bifermentans_B. The sequence continues at coordinate 56,308 of NZ_CAXVJR010000002.1, read as the reverse complement.
TCGCCATTCTTAAGAAAGACTTTTTAGATTCTCCAAAATAGTCACTTCCTAATATAAATGTAACTCCAGTCTCTGGATAAGCAAACATCATTCTTTCTGGCCATTCCGGTATATATATACTTACTAAGTCTGGATTCTCAGTATTTGTTGGATTAAATAAAGTATTATTCCACATGTGTGCAATTCTTGCATATTCTTTAGATATATACAATCTACAGTTAAATGAAAACTTATCATTCATTCCCATTTTTCTATCTACTCTAATTACTTCTTTATCTTTTATATATTCAAAAACCTTAGCTGCAATTTCATCAGCTTTAGATTTACTTATTTCTTTTTGGTCTACCCCTACTTCAATTTCATCTACTATATATGTATTTTTAGCACTTCTATTTCTAACTTTGCTTATATAGCTAGCACTTTTAAATTCTGTTGTTTTTTCCATGTTGTTTGCTAAATTTCTTAACTCACTTCTAGTAGGATTTGCTACTACCTTCCCAAATAATTCATCATTTATATTTTTTATGTTGAACATTTTTCCCCTCCGACTTTAATTAGTATACCTTTTTCACAATATTAGTATATCATATAAATCCAAAAAGTCTACTCTTTTTTTAATTTTAATTATTTCTACTATTCTCTTTCTTTTTAAAAGTACACATAAATAAAGAAATAGAGCCTATATAGTAGACTCTATTTCTTTATTTGAATATTCTTTAATTTCATATAACTAATTAAGTAATTGTTTTATTACATCTTTAGGTATAGTAAATTCAACTAAACCCATATACCCTGGCGCTACTTCATATTTATCAAAACATATAACTAATTCACCATTATTATTTATATAAAATCCTTGATCTTTTTTTATAGCCTTGAAATTTTCATCACCTATATTTTCATCATTTAACCAATAATATTTGTTTTCATCTTTTTTCATCTGTTCTTCCATTTGACTTTTTATGTTGTCACTAATTATGTTTATATAATCATCATTTTTAAACATTCCTTCAAGAGTTAATACCGTTTGATTTTTCTTATCTATATTATAAAATTTTCTAGTTGTATTTGATGATCCTTGCGCTTGATAGTTATATATAACTAGAGATAATATTTTATCATTATCAGTTTTAACTTCATACCAACTTTCTGATGCCTTATGCTCACTAGAACCTGAATCTTTTAATCCTTTAACTTCTTCTAAGTATTGATTGTATAATTTTTCTCCGTCTTCTTCAAATTTCTTATTTAGCTTATATTCTAAGTCTTTATTGTCTAACCCTTCTATTTTAGGTACTTTTATAGATGCTTCATATGTACCTTCTTTTATTTTGTAATTTGCGAAGTTTACAACTTTTACAATACTTCCTATAACAGGAATTTCTTCTAGTGTCTGTGCAAATACTGGATTTATATTAATAACTCCTATAACTACAACTACAGATGCTGCAGTTATTAAGTATCTACTATTTCTTTTTTGTCTTTTATTTTTATTTATTGCATCATTTACTACAAAGCTTAATTTATCCGGAATTTTAATACTATCATAATATTTTTTTAATTCATCTATCTTATTTTTATCATTGTTCATAAATAGCTCTCCTTAATAATCATCTTTATTTATCTTTATCCTAAGCCTTCTTAACCCTTTATATAATTTTGTTTTTACAGTATTAATATTTTGAGATAAAACTATAGCTATATCTTCTATTTTCATATCCTCAAAATACCTTAATATAATTATAGTTTTATATTCTTCTGGTAATTTATCTAATGCTTGTAAAAGGTCTATATCAGAATATACATCATTGGATATATATTCATTTTCAAATTCATCTTGATTTAAAGTTATATATTTGTTGTTTTTTCTTATATAATCTATAGCGCTATTTATTAAAATTTTATAAAACCATGGTTTAACTACCTCTATATCATTAAGTGAATTTATTTTTGAAAGTGCTTTACATATAGAATCGTGAACTATGTCTAATGCATCATCTTCATTTTTCACATAACTATATGCTATTTTATAAAAACTTTCTTGATTGTTCACTATGTAATCTTTTATTTTCTTTTCTTTTATTTTTTTATCTGAGCTCAATAATTTCATTTTTAAATCACTTACCTCCTTTCTACATATATATAGACGTTTTATGTATAATAAAAAGTTTTAATTTTTACACAAAAAAAGATATTATACACTATAATATCTTTTCTACTTATATAAATAATAACCATATTCTATTATATTTTTATTAATTAAAAAAGGAGAGTATATACTCTCCTTTAATCTATCCTACAGCCTTTTCTGACTTATTAGCTTTTTTCCCATGTTTATTTTCATAAACTGTAAATAATATAAATCCTGTTAATGCAAATGCTAATGGTCCACCTATCATAGTTAAAGTTTTCTTTAATCCATCTGGTGATGTTAATACAGGTTCTATTATTGTAAATACATTTGCAAATCCTACTATAGCAGTTACTATAACTGCAGCTATTATTGCAGATGTTTTAGTTTTATAAACTACATATGATTTTTCTATTTCTCCATTTAATTGCTTTTTCTTAAATGCAGGGAATGCTGCTGATAAGAACATGTATGTTATTGTCATAGCAACATTAGTCATTAGAGTTAAAATAGTAAAGAACTCATCTGCACTACTACCTCCAAATGAAACCATAGCTATCATAGCTATAACAATTATAGCTTGAACTTTCATAGCATTTACAGGCATTCCATTTTTTAAATCGCCTAATTTCCCAGGCCATAACTCTTTTGGTGCACCTTGTATTAAAGTCTTAAGTGGTGAATAAGTTAATGTGAAGAATGCTCCTGTTAATGATAAGAACATTGAAAGTCCAACAAATCTAGCTGTCCATGCCCCCATACTTAAACACGCTGCTTCAGATAATCCAAATCCTAAACCTACTTGGTATCCTAAGTTGCTCATTAATACATATGCCGCATTACCCATGTTAACAGTTTCTACACCTAATATATCATTCCAGTTAGTGAACATACCACATGCAAATATACCTAATGCATATCCTAAAGATATAACTATTGCAGATATAGCAAGCCCTTTAGGGAAAGTTTTTTCAGCATTTTCTGTTTGGTCAACTAGTCCACCTAAAACTTCAAGTCCTCCAAATGCAAAAACCGCAAATGTTAAGAATGATAAAATAGATACTCCACTTTGATAGTTTGGACTTGGAGACTGAGTAAATGACTGAGCTATATTAGTTATAGGTTGAGCTAATTCTCCTTTTAATAAAACTACTAACATTCCTCCACCTAGTAAAACTATGTTTAATAATGCTACAGCTGTACCACCAACAGAAGTTACCTTACTTATCTTATCAACACCTTTAGTTGATACGAAAGTTACTATTGCTATCCATACCATACCTAAAATTCCTAAAGTTTGAACTGAAGTTAATCCAAATAAAGACCAACTTTGTGTCATATCAGATCCAAATATAGCATTTGATAACGGTATCCATAAACTTGAAGATACACTTACCATCCAAATTATATAAGAAGCATACCACATGAATGTTCCTATAAAAGCATATTTAGGCCCTACAGATTTTTCCATCCATGAATACATTCCTCCACTTTCTTTTTTAAATGAAGATCCATACTCTGCCATCATAAAGGCATATGGTATAAAAAATAGTGCTGCACTTAATATGTACCAAGGTATTGCAGCATATCCCATTAAATAGAATGCTCTTGGCATATTAGTAAATCCAAATACTGATGTAAATATCATAAGTATTAACGGTACTAATGTAAGTTTTTTTGCATTATTGCTTGGTTGTGACATGTTAATCCCCCTTAAATATATGTATGATTACTTTGTATGTAAATTAACAACTTTTTTGTTATTAATTTATCATCCCTCTTCCATTTCAAAGAATATCATCATTATTTTGACTTTTCAATACAATTTATTTTTTATTAAATATTATGATTTTTTTCATTTTTCTAAATAATAAAACAATTGATAATTTTATTTTTTTCGTTATTATTATTTATTTAAATTTATTTTTTTATATTTATCTTCATATTTGTCGATTTTAATCTATATTAATATATTTTTCTCTATTTATCTTCTATTTTTCATATGTAATACATAGATTTTAAAATAATTTTATATTTTTTATGTATTATATTTTAAATTTAATTTTCATTGTTACTTTTTGTCGTTTTGTATTTATTATCTATATATACTTAAATTCATTCATTTTTATAATCTCCTTTCAAAATTTCTTATATTTAGAATTAAAGTTTTTTAACACTTATTATTTTTTTCTATGAATGCTTTAGTCTTAATTTTTATATTTTTCTTAATTTTTTTATAATTTAATATTGATTTTTTAACCAACAACTACTATAATAATTCCTAACAACTAATAAATATTTAATTAAAGGAGAACTGAGTTAATATGAATAATTTAAACTTAACTAAAGCTTTACAATTTAATAACTTTTATTTTAGCTATTATAGTTAAGTTTGTGTTTATGATATATATTCCATCATAGATGCAAACTAAAAAAGTTTGTATCTATGATGGCTAACTTTAGCTTGTAATTAAGCCCACATAGATAAACACTATGTGGTTTTTTTAATCCTAGGCAATTAAAGCCACATAGTGTACACTATGTGGCTTTTTTTCATATAAAATATAAATTATTTAGAAAAGAGGTTTTAATATGAATAAAAATAAAGATACATTGATAATAGGTTTCGCATTGTTTTCTATGTTCTTCGGAGCAGGTAACTTAATTTTCCCTCCATATATAGGTTTAACATCAGGTAGTAGTTGGCTCATAAGTTTCTTAGGCTTTATATTAGGAGACGTTGGAATAATTTTCTTATCCATAATCGCAGTATCAAAAGCTGGATCTTTACAAGGAGTTATAGGTAGAGCCGGTAAGAAATTTGGTGTTACATTAGAGTTATTGATGATGCTGTGTCTTGGACCTATATTAGTAATTCCAAGAACTGCTGCTACTACATTTGAAATGAGTATATTACCATTATTTAATAATGTTAATCCTTATATATTTTCTATAGTATTTTTCAGTATAACACTTATACTTACTATAAAACCAAATAAAGTTATGGATATAATAGGAAAGTTCTTAACTCCTGTATTATTATTAGCTTTAGCTTGTTTAATAATTAAAGGAATTGTGTCTCCTATAGGAAGTTTAGAAGATGTAAATTCTAATAATTTATTTATAAATGGATTAACTCAAGGATATCAAACAATGGATGCATTAGGGATAGGTGGAATAGTTGCTCTCGTTATGACTTCATTTATGAGTAAAGGTTATACAGATAAAAACGAAAAAATAAGTCTTACTATAAAAGCTTCTTTAATTGCTTGTATAGGGCTTACACTAGTTTACGGCGGTCTAACATACTTAGGTGCTACGTCTTCAGCTTTATATGATAGCAATATAGCTCAAACTACATTGCTTATAAATATAACTAGTTCTCTTTTAGGAACTACAGGTACCATTATTTTAGCTATAGTTGTAGGATTTGCGTGTCTTACGACAGCAGTTGGATTAACATCTGTTACAGGTAAGTATTTCGAAGATGTTACTAATAAAAAGTTAAAGTATGAATACATTGTAATTTTCATATGTATTTTCAGTGCTCTAGTTTCAAATTTAGGTGTAGATAAAATAATACAAGTAGCAATACCTATATTAAGTTTAATTTACCCTGTTTCTATAGTATTAGTAATTATGAATATATTTAAAAATGTATTTACTAATGATCTAACTTTAAAAGGAGCTGCTTATTCTACTCTTTTAGTAAGCTTACTTACTGTTATAGATAGTTTAGGATTTAATATAGATATTGTTCATAAACTACCTTTGGCTACTTTAGGATTTAATTGGGTAGTTCCAGCTATAATAGGTGGTATATTAGCAACATTAATATCTAAGCTTACTGAAACTAAATGTTCTGAAAATATATCTTAAAATTAAAAGGGCTGAATAATTCAGCCCTTTAATTAAAATAATTTTATACTCTTCATTTCATATTTATCAAGTTGTTCTTGTAATTTCTTTTTATCTATGTTTAATTTTAAATCATCTAGCTTTAAATCTAACTCTATATCAGTTTTTATTGTAGCTAATTTTTTAGACATAAATGCATTATCTTTTTGTTCTACTAATTTTTTCATAGGGTTTCTTATGCCTAACTCATTCTTCCAATCGTTGGCAATCTCTTTCAATTCCTTATCATCTAATCCATCAATAGCTTCGTATATATCCTCTAAGCTATCATACTTTTGAAGCAATGGTATACTTGTAGTATCTCCAAGTCCTTTAATTCCCGGTATATTATCTGATGAATCTCCTGATATAGATTTATAGTCAATAATTTGTTTAGGAGCTAATTTTTTTACTTTCTTTAATAACTCTACAGTATATTCGAAAGTATTATTAGGCAACTTCATACTTTTTAAATCTATATTGCAGTCTTCTGCCATAGAGCTTGCCTTTGACGTATTCATCCATACAACAGTATTATAATCAACTAACTGAAGATAGTCTTCATCTTTCGTATATAAAATAACAGGTATATTATCTTGAAACTTCTTCGCTAAGCTTCCAGCAAAATCATCAGCTTCATATACATTTTCATAGTTTTCACTAGGATTTGATATAAAAACTTTTACACCTATAGTCTCAAGCATTTCTCTTAATAACGTATATTGTTCTTTAAGTGGAACTTCTATTGGTTTTCTAGTTCCTTTATAGTCATCATATATTAACTTTCTAAATGTCATACGTGTAGAATCAAGACATACTGCAATATGAGTCGGTTTTTGCTCCCTTATCATAGATATCATTATTTGCATAAAACCAAATACTCCATTTGTATATACTCCATCTTTAGTTTGAAGTATTTTATCATAATATTGTTCTTTTTCTTCTATAGTTTTAGCAAACATAATTTGTCTTGGTAACCTTGCAAAATAACTTGTACTTAAAAGTGATGATCCATCAATTATAAGTAATTTTTCTGTACACTCTTCACTTTCTAATATTTCACAACTTACACATTGATTCTTATTATCTATATTTTTTTCTTCTTTTTCATTTAACTGAATTTCTTTTTTATCAAAATCAACTATTTTTTTATTTTTAATTCTAAAATCTGTATTCATCCTAGATCCAACATAGCTATTTAATCTTATAATGTCACCTCTAGTTGTTTCAGATTCTTTGATTTCTTCTTCTTTAGCTTTAGTTTGTTCTAGCAAATCAAATAAATCCATATTTCGCTCCTCTTTATTAATTTAATTAATATTCTAATTATATCACATATAATCTTTATATAAAAATTAGCTTTGATTAATCTTTTTGGTGCTAATACGTAAAAAAAGAGTTGTCTTAATATAAAACAGACAACTCTTTTTATTTTTACTCTTCATCAAAGTCTACGTGTACTTTTCCTACTGGAGTATTTATATCTATATAAGATAAATTAAAGTTTTCGTCCATAACATCTATCTTGTATTCAAAGAATATATCATCTTCTTTTTTAGACATAAATATATAACTACCATTTTCTTTTTCTTCTATTTCATCACATATTTCTTCATATATTTCTTCTCCACTTATAGCTCCATTGTATCCCGCATTTTTTATTTTTTCTTCTATTAATTTATATATTTCTTCCATTTAATTACCTTCTTTCTATTCATATGTCACATATAGTCTACAATCAAAATTTATATATTGTCAATTATATTAAATATTTTTATTTATAATATTTTTCTTTTAGCTTATTAATTTCATATTCATCTGAACCTTTAGCTTTACCTATATTACCATCTAACATCTTCCAAGCAGTATTATGCATATCTACTACATCTACAAAATCACCTTTTTTCCACTTTTCCAGAGTTTCTAAAAAAAACTTTTTATGACTTATATCTGATTTTTCTACTACAACTATAAGTTTATCTATATTTTGTGGACTTGGTTCTATAAATCCTATCTTTTTATTTTCTTTTGCTGTTATAACTGGATTTGATATCCAATGAACTAAGTCATATACATTATAATTTTCAAACTTAAAAGATTTATTATCTTTCATTCCATTATAAGCATTATCTAGCATACTTTGATATGTATCTGTATAAGTTACCTCTTTGCCTGTTTCAGACTTAACTTTTTCGCCATTTTTACTTAACTGATTAGTTGTACTATCATTTTTAAAAATCATAAATCCTGCAGTACCTAAAATTACTACTGAAATTAAACTAATTATCCCTATTTTAACTTTATTATCCATTTTCCCCTCCAAATAAAATCATCTACTATGTAAGTATAAGTACTTTATTATAAACTCTATAAAGTAATATGATATCCCCTTTTTATCATATTATTATATTTAATATTAAATATAATAATATTCTATAATTTTATTATTACATCTATACTATAAAATTGTCAATAAAATGCAAAGAAGAGGCTATTTAGCCTCTTCTTTAATTAACTCCTAATTTCAAAGCTGTATTTAGTCGTTTAAGTGGTAATAACGCAATTAATATAGTTGTTAATATTCCTTCTACTCCTACACTAGATACATTATATATAAACGAATAGACAAATACATTCATTCCTTTTGGTGCATAGTCTCCGAAAAATACTACTCCTGATATTATATTCATAGAAACACTTAAAGCTACTGCAAATAAGCATCCTAATACAATTTTTGATTTCTTTTCATTTCCAAATGTTCCTGCTAGTCCAAGTAACATTGTTGGAAGTATATAATCAAGTAAAAATTGAGCTGGGTGTATTATATACACATCATTTAAAAGTTTAAGTATCCCATATACCAATCCACCAGTTATTCCTACTGGGTTACCATAAAGTATTGATAATAACATTGTTGGCAACATAGAAAATAAGGATATCCCACCACCTTGTGGATATTTTATAAATTCAATCATATTCAATATGTAAGATATAGCACTAAACATACCTATAATAACTACTGTTTTAGTAGTAAATTTAGTCTTTTTTAATCCTTTTATATAATATATAAAAAATACTATGCTAAGTACTATTATAACTGTATTAATCATTTCTAACCCTCCATATAAGTTTTATAAAGCTTTTTTCCACTTTATACACTCTTCATATATATCATCAACATTTAATATAGCTGATACAACTGCATAACCATCTATATTTACACCTTTAAATAAGCTTATATTATTTAAATTCATTCCACCTATTAAAACCTTCGGTATATCTACGTTTTGATCTATTTCTTTTAAAGTATCTATTGTAACTATGCTAGCATCACTTTTAGTTGTAGTGTTAAACATTGCTCCTACACCTATATAGTCAGCTCCACCATCTTTAGCATTCTTTGCTTCTTCTACACTATGTGCTGATACTCCAATAATTTTATCTTTACCTATTAAAGTTCTTACTTTATCTACAGGTATATCACTTTGTCCAACATGAACTCCATCTGCATCACAAAGCATAGCTACATCTACTCTATCATTTATTATGAATAATGTATTATATTTTTTTGTAAGTTCTCTTAGCTTAATAGCTTTTTCTAAAAACTCTTTACCTCCTACATTCTTTTCTCTTAATTGTAATGTAGTTACACCACCTTTAAGTGCATCTTCTATACATTTATAAAAATCTCTATTTTTAAGTATATCTGAATCTGTAACTAAATATAGTTTTAATTTGTCTTTCATAATATCGCTCCCTTAATTAGAAGATAACTTTAATACCTTCTTAAATCTATTTATAGGTAGTAATGCAATTATTATTGTTGCAAGAACACCCTCTACTCCAGCACTAGATATATTATATATAGATGAATATACCACTACATTCATTCCTTCTGGTGCATATTGTCCGAAAAATACTACTCCTGATATTATATTTACAAGTACACTTAAACTAGTAGCAAATAGGCATCCTTTTACTATATCTTTTTTTCTTTCTCTTCCAAACTCTCCAGCTAGTCCAAGTGCCATAGTCGAAAGTAAGTAATCTAGTATAAACTGTGCTGGATGGACAATATAAATCCCATTTAATAACTTTAATAATCCAAATATCATTCCTCCAGTTACTCCTGCACATCTACCATATAAAATAGCTAATAACATTGTTGGCAACATAGAAAATAATGTTATCCCTCCACCTTGGGGATACTTTATAAAGTGAATCATATATAATATAAATGATATTGAACTAAACATAGCTATTGTAACTATTTCTTTTGTAGTGAATTTTGTTTTACGCATTTCTTTAATATATAAATAAAATAAGAAAATACTTATAATAATTATTACTACGCTTGACATATTAAATCTTCCTCATTTACATCTTCATATGCCATATTCCAAAAATCCATTTCATATATACTTGATTTTTTAAATATATCTATAAGTTTTTTTCTTTCAACTTCACTAATATCACTACATAATTCATTTGTATAATTTAGCCATTCATTTAATACATTATCAAAGCTAGAATCCATATACATTTCAATCCACTCTTTATAATAATTTCCTTCTAAATTATCTTTATATGTATCATATAGATAATGGCCTATATAGTTATAACTCCAGTTGCATGGTAGTGTTGCCATTACTATTTCTTTAACATCTCCTGTTAATGATGTAGCTTGCATGTAACTAGTATAACTACTAGACACCAATTCATAATTGCATTTTTCAGCAACTTTTGGAGGTACCCCTAATTTTTTCATGTATGTAATATGTATAGCTGCTTCATCTTCAATAGCACCTTTAGCTGCTGCATTGAAAAATTTCATTTCTTTTACTGTGTCTGCTTTAATCATTCCCATAGCAAACACCTTTGAAAATTCCTTTAAGTATAGATAATCTTGTATTAAATATCGTTTAAATTTTTCTTTAGGTAATGTTCCTTCTCCTATTTCTCTTACAAAAGGATGTGTTAAGTAACCTTCCCATATATCTCTAACCTCTTCGAATAAACAGTCTGTAAATTTCACTATAACACCTCCATTTTTGAAAATTCTTCTAAAATATTCTCATTTAATTTGTATATATTATCCATTAGTTTAACTTTAAAACTTCCAATTCCTATGTCATCTCTATCTGCTAATTCTCCACATACAGCCATAGTTAAAATACCCATAACTGCTGAATTTAATTTATCATCACATGAACCTAGATAACTACCAATTAAACTAGCACTCATACAACCTGTTCCCGTAATATTTTTTAGCTTAGGTGTTCCATTTAAAATTTTTATCATTTTTTCACCATCAGTTATGACATCTGCTCTTCCTGTAGCAACAACTACGCATTCAAGCTTTCTAGATATTTTTTTTATAATATTATCTATATTTTCTTCCTCATCAAAAGAATCTACACCTTTTCCTTTTACATCAAATCCACCTATATACTTAATTTCAGAAATATTTCCCTTTATAACATCAAACTTTACTTCATTTAAAAGTCTTTCTACTAATTTACTTCTAGATTTAGTTGCAAATACCCCTACTGGATCTAATACTACAGGCTTTTTGAATTTATTAGCTACTTTACCTGCTTTTATAAATAACTCTATATGCGAAGAATTCATAGTTCCTATATTTATAACAACTGAGTTAGCAATAGGTATTATTTCTTCTACTTCTTCATATGAATAGCTCATTAGTGGACTCGCTCCTAATGCTAAAGTTATATTTGCGCAATCATTTATAGTCACTTCATTTGTGTAATGAAGTACTAATGGATTTATGTGCTTAACATTACTTAATAGTTTATACATCTCTTTTCTCCCTTTATGTAAATATACTTATTTATTTTCATCAAACTTATAAAAATGATGTACAGGCCCAACTCCTGACCCTATATCAAAACTGTATCTTATTGCATCTGTAATATATTTTTTAGCATTAGAAACTGCATCTACTATGTTGTATCCTAATGCTAGATAAGCAGTTATTGCAGATGATAATGTACAACCTGTTCCATGAGTATTTTTCCTATTTAACCTTTCACTTTTATAAACTTCAAAAATATCTTTTCCTATAAGAACATCTACTGCATCTCCATCCAGGTGTCCACCCTTCATCAGTACATATTTTGGTCCTAAATTAAGTATCTTTTCTCCAACTATCTTCATATCTTCCACGTTTTCAATTTTCATACCTGTTATTTCTTCTGCTTCTAATGTATTTGGAGTTACTATGTACGCTTTAGGTATAAGGTACTTTATTAAATTTTCTTTAGCTTCTGGTTTTAATAATGAATATCCACTTTTAGAAATCATTACAGGATCTACTACTAAGTAGTTAGTTTCATATTTATTTAGAGTATCTACTATAACCTTTATTATTTCTGGGCTTGAAACCATACCTATTTTTACAGCCTTTGGAGGTATATCATCAAATACTACCTCAATTTGTTTTTGTATTATTTCTTTACTTAAATCTTCAACTAAAAATACTCCATGTGTATTTTGAGCTGTTATAGCTGTTATTACACTCATTCCATAAGTACCTATTGCACTGAAGGTTTTTAAATCTGCCTGTATCCCTGCTCCTCCTGAAGAATCTGATCCTGCTATTGTAAGTGTTGGTATTTTATACTTTTCCACTTAATGTTCCCCCTTTAGTTGTTTATATATAAAAAAGCTATATCCCTAGTATGTAGGAATATAGCTTTTGATTTACTAATTAAATAAATTTCATTTGTATATTTAGTAATGCTTTCCTACGCTGGTATTATCCAGATCAGGTTTGAGGGTTAATGAAAAATCATTTCTCAGCCATTAGGCACCCCTAGCTATTCATTTTATATTACAGTTTAATTATAACTCAGTATATATATATGTCAACAAATTCCTACTTAAAAAAACACTGATAAAGATTTAACTTTATCAGTGTTTTTATCTAAGCTACTTCAAGTTTTTGTTCATATCCTTTTTCAAACTCTTTTTCACTACTTGCAACTACTAAAGTACAAGTATTATCTCCCATAACATTTACAGTAGTTCTAAACATATCTATTATTCTTTCAACTCCCATTATAAGACCAATACCCTCAAGTGGAAGTCCTACTGATTGAAGAACCATAGATAACATTATCATACCAACTCCAGGAACTCCCGCTGTTCCCACTGAAGCTAGTGTTGCTGTTAATACAATAGTTATCATATCATTAATACTTAATTGTACTCCATATACTTGAGCTATAAATAATGCTGCTACCCCTTGCATTATAGCTGTTCCGTCCATATTTATTGTAGCTCCCATAGGAATAGTAAATGAACGTATACTCTTACTTACACCCATCTCCTCCATTAGTTCTAAACTTACTGGTACTGATGCATTACTTGAAGCTGTAGAGAAAGTTACAGCAGCTACTTTTGTAAATCTTTTTATAAAATCTCTTAAACTAAACTTAGTAAATATTTTTAAAGCTCCTCCATAAACTACTGCTACATGTATTAGCATACCTAATAAAACTATTACTATATATTTAATTAATGATCCTATAGCTTGTGTTCCAACAGTTGCAAATGTATTTGTTATAAGAGCAAATACTCCAAAAGGTGCAAATGACATTATTACACCTACCATTTTCATGCATATTTCATTTGCACTTTCAAATACTTTTTTAACAGGTTTTGCTTTATCTCCAACTAAGCTCATTGAAATTCCTGTAAGCATAGCAAAAAATATTATTTGTAACATCTCCCCTTTAGCAAATGCTTCTATTGGATTTGATGGTATTATATTTAAAATAATATCTGTTAATGATTGGTTTTCAGACATTGTTGTTGTTTGAGTTGCAACTGATCCTAAATCTAATCCTGCACCTGGTTTTAAAAGTACTCCTAACGCTAGTGATGTACATATTGCAATTGCAGTTGTTATTAAATAGAATCCCATAGTCTTAAATCCTATTCTTCCTAATTTCTTAACATCTTCCATAGCAGATACCCCGCATACTAGAGATACGAATACTAGTGGTACTACCATCATTTTTATAGCTTTTGTAAATCCGCTTCCTATAATATTTATAACTCCATCTAATATTAATGTATCTTTCATATAGCTTGATGGCATTTTACTAATTATTAATCCAAATACCATTCCTAAAAATAACCCTATTAAAATTTTACTAGTTAGTCCAAACTTCTTCATGTCTATACCTCCGTGTCTTTGTTATATTTATATTATATACTATTTTCGAGGTTTTGTGTATTTTTTTAAAGTTTTCGACATTTTATGTTCATTTTTAGTTAATTAAATTAAGTTATTATATTTTTAACTTTAATTTTATTTGTATTTATTCTATTTTACTTTAGTAATTCTTCAATATTGCTAAAAAAAACTTAAATATCAAACTATTACATATTTTTCCTATAATTAAATTCTTTGTATAACGATTATTTTTCTTAATATAAATAAAAAAGTACTACAAATAATTATATTTGTAGTACTTTTATTCATTATTATAGTATTTATCCTAATATTTGTATCTCTATGTTTTGTCTTCCAAAGTTTATACAATCAGCTTCACTATTCATAAATATATCTATTTTATTTCCTTTTATAGCTCCTCCACAATCTTCTGCAGTAAATACCATATCAAACTTAGGTATATAAACTTTAGTTCCATAAGGTATTACAGAAGGATCTACTGCTATAGTTCCCCATTTAGGAGTAGTTCCTGTAGCTGTTATTGTATGTCCTGAGTATGCACTAGCATTTACAGTCATTAAACGTCCACTATTTCCATTGTTAGAAGTGTTAGTTTCTTCTTGAACTGGTTCTTCTTTCTCAACTACATTATTATTTGTATTATTACTTTCTTTTACTTCAGTAGTAATTTCTTTAGTGCTTTCTTCTTTAACAGGAGCAGCAACTGCTTTTTCTACTTGCTTAGGTGCTTCAACTTTTTTATTAGCAGCTTCTTTAGCTTTCTCTAAAGCTTGAGATTCTGTTAATACATAATCTCCACTTACCCAACCTTCAGCTTTATCTTTATCGTCTAATTGTATTTTATACCATCCATCTTGTTCTTCTAATATCTCTATCTCAGCTTTATTATCTAGTGATCCTATTTTATCATTTTCTATAGATGGCCCTTTTCTTACGTTTAATTTAGTTGCTGTTACTTCTCCCTTTTCTTTCTCTGTATAATCTCCATTTATCCAACCTTCTTCTCCATTAGATAACTTAACTTTATTCCACCCATCATTAGTTTCTACTATTTCAACTACCATACCTCTATCTAGTGATCCTATTCTGTCATTTTCTACAGATGGCCCTTTTCTTACATTTAACTTATCAACTTTAACTATTTCTTTTTCAGCTGCGTATACACCATTTGTAGATGCATATATTCCCCCTATTACTAAACCTAATGTTAATATTAATGATTTTTTTGCTCTTTTATTCATACTCATATTTTATCCCTCCAAATTAATTAAACTATATATTTAAAATTTACTTATCTGCTTTGATAATTAGTTTCAGCTTTTGTAACCATTTTGTAACTTTTTATTAATATTAATATATATTTTGTAATTTGTAAACAAAATTCACATAAACTTCACATTAAAAGTTACAACTTAGTTACAATTTTCAAATTAATAATCAATACTTTTATGATCTATAAATTAAAAATTTAATTACTTATGAAGAAATTATTTATTGTATGATTTTGCTAAATATATTCTATAATTTTATGTAAATGAATTTAAAAACTATTATAAAAACTTATATAAGATATGTATATAATTCAAGTTTTATAAAATCTCTAAGTTATGACTTAGTAAATGATATTAATAAAATTGATTCGATAAACAATATTTATAAAATTTAATAAATAAAAAATGAGTGAAGATTTCTTCACTCATTTTTATATAACTTAACTAACTTTATTAGCTATATCTTCTTTTGTATTTGTCTTCTTAGCTATAACAGGAAGTATTAATCCGATTCCCATTAGCACTAATGGTGTTATAACATTTAAAGATACTCTAAATATCCATTCTGGACTAAATGCTGGTATTTCTGTTGGGAACATACCCATTATACATGCAAATGCTGTAAATCCAAAACACCAAGCTCCTACTATAAATCCTAATTTATCACTTTTTATAAACTTATAATCAGTTTTAAACTTGCTACTCATCTTTTTAAGACCCATATAAGCTAAGAATACCCATAAGTATCTCATTGGCATTACAACTGAGTTTAGTTTTAATAGCCAGTTAAATAATTCATTTGTGTTTCCTATTCCTAAAGCAGGAACTATTATTAATGTAGAAACTAATATTGCAGTCATTATGTATCCATTAACTAATACACCATTTTTATTTGTTTTAGATAATGCTTTAGGTATAAATTTATCATCTGCTTCACCTAATAAAACTCTAAGTGGTGCATCTATAGAAAACACTAGTGCAGATAATTGAGCTGCTGTGTTTGCTAATGCATAAACTATAACAAATAAACTTCCTAATCCATAATATTCACCTAATAATTGGAATGCATAATATTGGCCATTCATCATTAAGTCTTCAGGTATAGCGTTAGCATTGAACATCATACCCATAGCTATCGAACCTAAAAGAGCACATATAGCAACCATTCCTGCTAAAACTAACATTCCTTTAGGGAAGTTTTTAGATGGATTTTTAGTGTTATTTACATAAGGAGATATTTTTTCACATCCTCCAACTGCAAACACTAACATAGATAAAGTAGTTAAATATGCAAAATCAAATTTAGGTATAAATGATTTTGGTGTTATATCAGGTGTTGCAATAGCATGTCCTGTTATAGCAGGAGCTGCTAATCCTAATACTATGTATAATAGAGACATAACAAACATTGACATACCTGCTACGTTACCTATAACTTTTAATACTTTAACTCCTTTTGTTGATACATATAAGAATATTAAAAATACCGCTAAAACCATAGATTGTAGTATTAAAGGATTTAATTCTTTTAATACTGTAGATAATTCTCCTGATGGACTAATTGCCCACGAAAGTGCTATTAATAAAGATTGTGGTTTTTGTGCTAAGTAAGGTACATGAACAACCCAATAAGTCCATCCTGCCATAAATGCAAGCATTGGAGTTGTTGTTGATCTTATCCAAGCTGAAACTCCTCCTTGAGAGTCTTTAAATGCAGAACCTAATTCCCCTACCATTAAAGCATACGGAACAAAGTATAATGCTATCATGAATATCCATGAAAATACAACTGTTAGGCCTTGGTTTGCAAAGTTGTTAACAACATTACCAAATCCCCATACCATGACAAATCCCATTAGTGCAATATTTTGCCACGTTAAATTCCTGTTTTGATCAGACATTGATGTTTTCCTCCTGAAAATTTTGTATGATTACGTTTTCTATTATATATTTTTATCGTACCTTGTCAATATCAATAATCAAATCGTTTTCACATGTATTTTTTCAAATCTTCTGTTAATTAATTGTATACATTCATACCCCCTTCAAAATGAATAATAGACGCATTCTGGTAATTTTTTACTTTATGTTAAAAAATAACTAATACCAATACTTTAATTCTTTACTTACTATTTTATTTTTTTGAACTATATATCCCCCTATCTTTCACTTTTTATAATTAGATTACTATTTTAAATAAAAAAAAATTTTTTTAATATTTTTCATATTCTCTAAATAATTTCCAAAATACTTTAATTACTTTAGTAAATACTATAATTGAATAAGAAAATTTTTTTAATTATATGGAGGTGTCTTCTTATGAGTACTAGACCTAATTATAAAAGTAATAGTAATGTTAAGCTAACTAATACAACAAAAAAGAGATTAGAAGGATGTGACCCGGCTTTCAAAAACGATTGTTCTACAAAGCAAGAGAAAAACAAAAAATACACAAATCAATTTAAATAAAGTTTATATTTATTTAATATTATAATTTAAATATTTTCTACATAAAATGCTACTTAATATTTATTATTTTTAAGTAGCATTTTATTGTTTATATAAAAAATAATCAGAAAATTTTTAATCAATTTATTTTTCATTAAAAAAATATTATTTTTTCAATTGCTAATTATCAGAAATATAGTTATACTCATAGTAAATATATTTAATTGTGAAATTTTTTTATTAATGTAATAAATTATATTTTTAACAATTTATTATATTACTAAAACTAATAATCTAATCATAAAATTGGCTAATCCTATTTTTATCATCATAAAATTCAATTTTTATAGTTTATCCTTAATTTTTTATAATTTTTTATTTATTGGGAGGAAATTTATATGGTTTTAAGAAAAAAACTAGCTTTACTATTCACTTTATCATCAGTTGGAGCATTATCTCTTTCAGGTTGTTCTAGTACTGATTCATCTAATGGGGGTACAGGTTCTTCTTCATCTATAGATCCTTACGCTGTCCTTGCAAATGAAAACGCAAGAAAAGCCATAGTAATGTCTATAGATAATAGCCAAATAGCAGATATAATACTTAACAATGGATCTAAATCCGTATCTTTTGTTACACCTGACAAACTAGCTTATACAAAAGATGGAAAAGATTATAGAGAAATAGTTGGAGATATGGGTTATAAATCAAACGATGAAGAAGCTAAAAAAGCTTGGGATAAAGCTAAAGAAGAGCTCAACTTTGATACTGTTACAATTGAGTTATTAACTTATGAAGGTGAGTATGGAAGAAAAACAGCTGAGTTTATACAATCAGAGCTTAATTCAAATCTAGAAGGATTAAATGTAGAAATAAAGCAACAACCTCTAAAACAAAAACTTGAACTTGGTACTAAGGGGGACTATCATATAGATTTAAACGGGTGGTCTGCAGACTATCCTGATCCATTAACATTCTTAGAACTATTTACAACACAAGGAATGTATGGTCAAAGATTAGCTTACTCTAATCCTGACTATGATAAATTAATAGATGAAGCAAAAGCTGCGCAAACTCCAGAAGAAAGTTTTAAAAAGTTTGGAGAAGCAGAAAAATTATTCTTAGATGGTGCTCAAATAGCTCCTCTTTATCAAGTTGGTAGTTCTCTACTTCAAAAAGATTATGTTAAAGATGTAGTTAGATATACTTATGGTTCTCCTGCTTCATATAAGTGGGCAGATGTTGATAAAGATGTAAAAGAATTAAATTTAACACTAGGCGGAGATATACCTACATTAGATGTAAGTAAAGCTTCGGACATGGATTCATTCTATATGTTAACAAATACTATGGAAGGTCTTACTAGAGTTGATGCTGAAGGTGTAGCAACTCCTGCTATGGCTGAAAGTTGGGAACAATCCGAAGATGGTAAGACTTGGACATTTAAAATAAGAAATGATGCTAAGTGGTCTAATGGAGATCCTGTAACAGCACATGACTTTGAATATTCTTGGAAAAGAACTTTAAATCCTGAAACAGCATCTCAATACGGATACGTTATGTATGATATAGTAGGCGCTAGTGATTACAATAATGGTAAAGTTGACAATGCAGATGGTGTTGGAGTTAAAGCTTTAGATGATAATACTTTAGAAGTTAAATTAAATAGACGCGTTAACTATTTTGATCAACTTATGTCATTCTGTGTATTTTTCCCACAAAATCAAAATTTCGTAGAAGCACAAGCTGACAAAAACGGTACTACTGCTGAAAACACTGTTTATAACGGACCTTTTGCTATGACAACTTGGAAGATGGATGACCTTTGTGTATTAAGTAAAAATGAAAATTATTGGGATAAAAATACTGTAAAATTAGATAAAGTTAATCTTAAAGTTGTTAAAGATTCTAACTCTGCTGTAAACCTATATGAAACTGGGGAGATAGATGTGGTTGGATTAACATCTGAAATGGTAGATAAGTATAAAGACTCTAAAGAGTTCATGACTACAGAAAAAGCAGAGATATACTTCTTGATGCTTAATAACAAAGGTGCTAAAAAATAATATAATTTTTTAAATTTATGTTTAGAAATCTAATTATTGTGTATATATATAGAGATAGCTTGCCTTAAATAAAAATTTTCTCTTGCCAAATAAATTTTTATTTATAAAAAATAAAAAAGGAGTTTCTTAGTTGATCGGAATAGCTAAGAATTAACTCCTTTTTTATTTTTATTATTTAAGCTTAGTTTATACATTGTCAATATTGTAGTCAGTAGATAGTTTTTCTTTGTATCCATTTATAAGAATAGATAAACCTTGTTTTATTTCAAATTCACTTGGTAATATTACAAATCTTCTTGCATCTAATATAAATTTACTTTCTTTATTAACTATATTAACACTTGAAATCTTTTTATTTACACTACCTTTCATATCTAATAGTAGCTTAGAGAATTCTCCCTTAGTTATGTTTTTTAATATTATATAAATTTCTTTTTGTGTAAGTAAATTATCAGTAGATACTCTTTCAACTTCTTCATTAAACATTTCCATAACTTCTTTATTACTATCTTTTATATACTTGTTTATCAGAAGTTTAGATCCTCTAGAAAATGTAACTGCTCCTATTATTATACATATTATATTTATAATAATATATAAGTTCATGTTGTCTATCAGCTTACCATAATTAGTAATTAATGAAACTAAAAGAAATGCTAGTGATCCACCAATTATTCCTAGTGATAACTTAACATTATTTATCTTTTGATAGTTTTTTTTATCTTCTAAGTAAAACTCTTCATCTATAGCATAGTTTCTATGCTTATATAGTTCTATATCAAATGATCCACTTGTAAAGTGTAAATTCTTTGCAAACCTAATATATGCATCTTTATCTACAGTGCTATCTAAGTTTAAACTTTCAATAAACTCTTCTCCATAAATCTTTATACTTCTTATAATAGACTTTATTAATGCCTCTTCTTTGGAATCTCCATTCCAAATAGAAAGTGCATATTCTATACATCCTGACATACCTAAAATGTGTTCAGTTTCTACACTTCCATCTATTTCAAAAAAGTCTACCCCTTTTACTTTCCCTTCATTAGCTATAATTTTAGCTTGATTATATGTAAAACTTCCTCTTTTTAATATCTTTTTTGGTTCTAGTGTGGATTGTGTCATACCTTCTTTTATTCGATCTTCAAAATCTGCTATAGCTTCCTCGTATTTATCCATAGGAATTTCTATACTTACAGGAGTTCCATCCTCATTTACAAATCTTAATTCTCCATAATTTAAGCAGGCATCTACACATCGTTCTCCACTACTACTATATTTACTTTTTAGTATTTTTATCATATATAATTTTCACCCTTCGCAAATGAACTTTGATTTATTCATTAATATTCACTAATTTCCTTTATAAACTTCAAGTTAATCTTCTTATTATATTACTTCTATTATAAATTATAATTAAAATTTAATAAAGCCAGTGAATTTATATAAATCAAATATATCTTTTAAAAGTCATCTTTACATGTCTTAAATCTAACTTAGCCTTAAGACATATATCTAAAGTTCGTGATAAAATTTCTAGAATAGATGCTTAACTTTTCTATGATATAAGCATTATTTACATTCATTTTCATACCCATTTTCAACTAATCCAAATCAGTTTGTTAATATATTATTAAAATATACAATTAAGAATACAACATAAAAAATGTTATATTCTTATATTTGTTATCTACTTTGAAGGTTATTTGCTATTGACCACATCTCATCTACAGCTTGTATTCCTTTACTATTGTATTGAAATGCTCTTTGTGCCATTATCAAATCTGTCATTTCAGATTGCATACTTACATTTGACATTTCTACATATCCCTGTAATATATTTGAATTATCCACTACCTCTACCAAATTCTCTTTAGCTGTATATAAATTATCACCTATAGATATAAAGTCTGCATCTCCTTTAGATCTATATAAGTTGACTTCACCTATTTTATTTTTATCTAAGTATACTTCACCTTTTTTATTTATGCTTAAATCTCCATTTTTTAAGTTAACATTCCCCATATTTCCATTAGTCATCTGTATATCCAATACATTTCCTTTGTCATCGACTAATTTTCCAGATGCATCTATGTTAAACTCTCCATTTCTTGTATATGCATAACTTCCATCAGGTCTTTTAACTCTAAAAAGTCCTTCTCCATCTATAGCTAAATTGCTATTTATTTGAGTTTCTTTTATAGCTCCTTGATTAAAATTTCTAGTTGTTTGAGATACTCTAGAGCCAGTTCCTGTTGTTGCATCTTTATCATTGTTTGGATATGATCTTCTATCCAATGTTTCTCTATATAGATCTAAAAAACTTATTTCTAATTTTTTATATCCTACAGTTTGTGCATTAGTTATATTATTAGATATAACATCTATGTTAGATTGACTTGCTAACATTCCAGATTTACTATTATGCATTATATTGTACATTTTTCTACCTACCTTACGCTTCCTATTTCATTAGCAATTTGTTTTAATGTAGAATCTATTGTTTGTATAATTTTTTGATTAGCTTCAAACTCTTTTATAGTTTCCATAGTCTCAGCCATAGTGCTTATATAATCTACGTTTGAACCTTCAACATATCCTTGTTTTATATAATAGTTATTTGCATTTATCGGGTTATCTCCAGAATATAAGTTATCTCCAGCCTTTTTTAAGCTCTTATAATCATTGAAATCCTTAATGCTAAATTTATATTTATTTACTCCATCTATATATATATCATTAGCTGGAGTTATATTTATTTTTCCATTTCCAACATTTATAGGTTCTAAAGCTCCTGTAGCATTATTTATACCCATAACATTATGACCTGCATTTGTTACCAAATATCCTTGTGAGTTAACCTTAAATGATCCATCTCTAGAATAGTAGGTATTTTCATTGTAATCCTTAACTTCAAAAAATCCATTTCCATTTATAGCAAAATCTGAATTATTTTCAGTTGATATAAAAGTTCCTTGTTTAAAGTTTGTATTTACTTCATCTATTCTCGTTCCTAAACTTATGTCTCCTAAGACTTGTTTTTTAGGAACTCCATTTACATAGTTATCATGATTTACTAAGGTCATTTCATCAAAGCTTTTAGATACTAGCGTATCTTCTTTGTATCCATTAGTTTTTATATTAGCCATATTGTTAGTTAAAACACTTTGTCTTTCTTGAAGATTTAACATTGCTGATACTGATGTATATAGTCCTCTTATCATATTGCCTCCTAATCTAGGTAATTTAATTTTTTCATCATACCTCTTAAGTTTGAAATAGCTTTTTTATTTAATTGTGATACCCTAGACTCAGAAACTCCCAATACTTCTCCAATTTCTTTTAATGTTAATTCTTCATAATAATATAATGATAATACTAATTTATCTCTTTCTTTTAACATATCTAGAGCTTTAGTCATAGTTTGTATCAATTCTTCTCTTTGAACAGACTCTTCTATATTTATAGAATTATCTTTTATTGTATCAATAAGTTTTAAATCATTTTCAGCATCTAAAACTACATTGTCAAGAGAACTTGTAGTTAAATTAAGAGTGCTTTTTTTTATGTTATGAACTTCTTTTTTAGATATATCCATATAGTTTGATATTTCATCTAATGTCGGTTGTCTAAGATATTTATGTTGTAAATGTTCTACACAATTTTTATAAGATTTTACTTTACTTAAGCATCCTCTAGATATAGTTGATTGCTTTCTTATTTCATCTATTATATATGATGTTATTCTTATAGATGCATATGTTGAGAATTTAACACCTTTACCTTCATCAAACTTATCACTTGCATCTAAAAGTCCCATCACTCCATAACTAACTAAATCTTCATACTCCATACCTATCTTATTTGTATAATATTTAGACGCAATACTTTTAACAATAGGCATATTTTCATTTATAAGCTCCTCTTTATTGATCATAACTATAACTCTCCAATCATTATATATTAACTACACCTTGAGATTTAATTTGTACATCACTAGGTATTTCATTTAATGACAATATTGTTAAGTTAGGAAAGACCATCTCTACTAATCTCCTAAATGGTGCTCTTATTTTTGGAGAAACTAATAATATAGGTCTATTATTGTTAAAGTTTATAGATTCTATAGTATTTTGTATTCCTTTAAATAATCTATTAGTGGTATCTGGATCTATAGCTGGATATGTTCCATTTACAGACCTTTGTAAACTATTAGCTACTAAGTTTTCTACTTCTGCAGATAGTGTTGCTACTGTAATTGAATTGTTTTCATCTATCAATTCAAAGCATATACTTCTACTCATCGCCATTCTTACATATTCGGTAAGTAGCTCTAAATCTTTAGTATTTCTTGCATTATCTGCTAAAGTTTCTAATATAGTTACTCTGTCTTTTATCGATACCTTTTCTTTTAGTAAATTTTGGAATATCTTTTGTACCTCTCCTAATGTCATTAAATCTGGTATTAATTCATCTACTACCGCACTATATCTTTCTCTTGTCGCATCAATTATGGCTTTAACTTCTTGTCTACCCATAAGTTCATGAGATTTTGCTTTTATCGTTTCTAATAAGTGCGTTACTAATATCGTTGTTGGATCTACAACCGTAAATCCATATAATTCAGCTTCTTCTGCTTTATCCTTTTCTATCCATAAAGCATCTAGTCCGAATGTTGGTTCCTTCGTTGATATACCTTCCATATCTGCATCCATTCCCATAGGATTCATACATAAAAGCATATTAGGCATAAGCTCATATGTGGTAACCGGTATACCCTTTATTTTTATAGTGTATTGATTTGGATTTAACTGTAAATTATCTCTTATTCTTATTGGATGTACAATTATCCCCATATCTATTGCACACTGTCTTCTTACAGATACTATTCTTTGTAATAAGTCACCACCGTTACTTTCATCTGCTAAAGGAATTATTCCATATCCTATCTCAACCTCAATAGGTTCTACATTTATTAAAGTAGAAACATCCTCTGCATTTTCTAAACTCTCTTCTGGAGTAGGTGGTTCTTCAATTTCATGTAAAGCTTCTTGTGCTCGTTCTTTTTCTTTTTCTTCTTTACCTAGCGTATATCCTACAAATATAGCCCCTCCTCCTAAAGTGAAAAACGATAATTTAGGAAGACCAGGTAAAAATCCTAGTAAAAATAGTACTATTCCTGTCATTAAAATAGCTTTTGGAATTGATACTAATTGTTTCCCAAGCTGAGTACTAAAGTTCTCATCACTGTTAACTTTAGTAACTAATATACCTGCTGAAGTTGATATAATAAGTGCTGGTATCTGACTTACTAATCCATCTCCTATAGTAAGTCTTGTATATGTTTGTATAGATTCCATAAGATCCATATCAAGCATTACAACTCCTATAACTATTCCTGCTAGTATATTTATAGTAGTTATTATAATACCTGCTATTGCATCTCCTTTTACGAATTTCGATGCCCCATCCATAGATCCATAAAATTCAGCTTCTTGTTGAAGATCTTTTCTTCTTTTTCTCGCTGTTTTTTCATCTATCATGCCAGCATTTAAATCTGCATCTATACTCATCTGTTTACCTGGCATAGCATCTAGAGTAAATCTTGCAGATACCTCTGATACTCTACTTGAACCATTTGTTATAACAACAAACTGTATTATTACTATAATTAAAAATATAATTATTCCTACTATATAATTTCCTCTAACAACGAAACTACCAAAAGACTCTATTACATTCCCTGCATATCCTTCTCCTAATATAAGTCTTGTCGATGATATATTAAGTCCTAGTCTAAATAAAGTAGTTACTAAGAGTATTGTAGGAAATATCGATAATTCTAATATACTAGTTGAAAAAATAGTCATAAGTAATATCAGCACAGAAAATCCTATGTTAACAGCTAACATTATGTCTAATAAAAAAGGTGGTAGTGGAATTATTATCATAAGTATAATTCCAATTATCCCAAATCCAACTAATATATCAGCTCTTTTTTTAAGCTTCAATTTTTCCATTTAAAACCTCTTTTTTACATTTTTTTATATCTATTTTTTATTTTATAAACCGCTACTAATACCTCTGCTACTTCTTGATACATTTTTTCTGGTATCTCTTGTTCAATCTCTACCTCTTTATATATAAGTCTTGCTAAAGGCTTATTTTCTATTATAGGTATATCATGTTCTTTTGCTATTTCCCTTATCTTAAAGGCTACTAAATCTGCTCCTTTTGCAACTACCATAGGCGCTTGATCTGTTCCTTTTTCATATTTTATAGCTATAGATATATGAGTGGGATTTGTTACAATTACACTAGCTGAAGGTACAGCCTCCATCATCCTTCTTGATGCCATTTCTCTTTGTTTTTGCTTTATCTTACCTTTTATTTCTGGATTACCTTCCATTTGTTTATGCTCTTCTTTTACTTCTTGCTTAGTCATTTTTAAATCTTTTTTGTATACATATTTTTGATAAGCAAAATCTAATACGGAAACCACTAATAAAGCTAATAGTATATTTTGTATTAAATCCTTAAGAAGTGTGATAATAGTCTCCATTAAATATGGTAAATATATATCTCCTGTTTTAAGTATTCCCATGAAGTTTTTCTCCATAAATGAATACCCTATCTTTAATAAAACCGATACTATAATTATACTTTTGACTAAATTTCCTAATGCTTTTTTCGAGAACATATTCTTAAATCCACTTAAAGGATTCAATTTTGATAGTTTAGGTTTTAATGGATCTCCAGTCATCATAAATCCACTCTGCATTAGGTTTCCTATCGCTGAAAATACTATTATTACCATACCAATAGGTATTATTAATTTCATAAATCCAGCTAGTGTCGTCATTAATAACTGTCTTACCATGGCTATAGAAAAATCCCTAGTAACCCCAACATTTAAAAACTTTACTATATAGTTTTTAAGTTCTGAAATTATAAAATCTGACATAGCATAAATTATCATCAGTACTCCCAATAAAGTTACTGTTGTTACAACTTCTTTACTTTTAGCTACATTTCCACTTTTTCTTGCATCTTTTATTTTCTTAGATGAAGGTTCTTCCGTTTTATCATCTGTAGATAATATTGCTCCTAATGGTGCCATAGCAGTAAAATACGAACTATGACTTAAAAAGGTACCATCTAAAATATCAGTCATATTAATTAATAAGTTGTGCATCTCATTTAATATAAATGGCAGTGATATTACAAAGAACATTATCCCCACTATAATTTTTAAAGGCATGCCTATAATCATTACATTTAACTGAGGGACACTTCTTGATATTAACCCCATTATAAAATCTGTTATTATAAGAGCTAATACTATTGGTACTGCAATTTTAAACCCTATTACAAAACATTGTACAAATACATTTACTATGTAACTATAATTATTTTGTAATATGGAATCTCCTATTTTTATAAGTTCAAAACTTTTACTTATACCTGTTATTAGTTTGTGATGTCCATTAATAGTGAAAAATACCATTATTCCAACCCAATAAATGATATTTTCAATTAAAGTTGTGTTGTCTTGGCTATTTGGATCATAGATGTTTATCATAGATAATCCTAATTGTTGATCTATCAAGCTACCTGCTATTTTCAAGCTATTTATACATATACTAGTTATATATCCTAAAACTAATCCTGTTACAGTCTCCATTACCGCTATATAAATTAAGTCATACATTGTAGTAACATCTACATTAATATTTATAGTAAAAGATATTATTGCTGATATAAATAATGAAAAAGTAACTTTAAATACTTTTGGTGTCCCACTTGGAAATATTAAATTTATGCATGAAAAAAATGCAATTAATCTAATGAATACAAATATCAATTTAAAACTAACCTTTTATACCAGCTATCATACTCATAATTTTATTAGTAAATTGCACTACCTCATTTAACATCCAAGACCCACCAACGACCAAAGTCAATGCAACAACTATTAATTTAGGTATAAAGCTTAATGTTTGTTCCTGAATCTGAGTGGTTGCTTGAAATATACTTACTAATAAACCAACTAATAAAGATAATATTAATATTGGACCTCCTACTAGCATGGCTGTGTACAAAGTTTCTTTTACTATACTAACTACTATACTTTCATTCATAATGAGTACTCTCCTTAATTATTGAAAACTTAATAATAAAGATTTAATTAATAAATTCCATCCGTCTACCATTATAAATAGTAATAGTTTAAACGGTAATGAAATCATAACAGGTGGAAGCATAAACATTCCCATCGACATAAGTACACTTGATACTACTAGGTCTATTAATAAAAATGGTAAATATATTAAAAAACCAATTTGAAAAGCTGTTTTTAATTCACTAATAGCAAAGGCCGGAATCAGTATATAAAGTGGTACATTGTTTCTTGTTAATTCCTTTTGGTCTACATCAGAATTTTCAACAAATAGCTTTATATCTTCTTGTCTAGTTTGCTTTAAAAGGAACTTTCTAACAGGTTGTTCAGCTTTTTCTATTGCTTCTTCAAATTTAATCTCATGTTCCATATATGGTTTTATAGCTTGTTCATTTATTTGTTTCACTGTAGGAGCCATAATAAACATAGTTAAACACAATGCTAATCCAACTAACACTTGATTTGGTATAGACTGTTGCGCTCCTAGTGCTGACTTTATAAACGAAAATGTAATTATAATTCTTACAAAGCTTGTCATCATAAATACCATAGCACTTAAAAACATTAGCATTGTTAAAACTACAAACATCTTCATTAAAGGAGTATATTCACTTACATATGGTGTTAGATTACTTAATGTCTCCATCTTTTTTCTCCTTTAGTTTGTTTATTAAATCCATTGTATTATATACATCTTTATGAAAGTTAATTTTATTAAACTTAACTTTCATAAAGTTAGACTTGTTGAACTTAAATTTATTACTCTTTTTCTTAGTCTCTATATCTTCTATCTCTTCTTTGCTTAGCTCTTTTATTTTTTCTAAGTTATTGGGTGATACTAATAAGACACATCCATCTTCTCCTGTTTTTAAAATAACAAGGTAAATATCTCGATTAATATTTACCTTTTCTATTACTTTTGCATATCTATAAATCCCGGCACCTTTTAAATTAGTACCATTTAATTTATATGCTACTAGTATTATTAAAAACATTAGTATGATAAATGTACTTAAATTAACTAAATATCTTAATGTCTCATCCATCATAATAAATTAACTTTGCTCCTTTTGAGTTTATTCATCATTTGTTTTTTTTGCTTGTTGCTCATCTTTTTGATCTACTATTAAAACATCTACTCTTCTGTTTATAGCTCTATTTTCTGGTGTTGAGTTATCTACTAAAGGTTTAAATTCTCCATACCCTTTTACTGAAAATCTAGTTGGAGCTACACCTTTTTCCCCAACAAAATATCTTACAACACTTACTGCTCTTTCTGTTGATAATTCCCAGTTTGAAGCAAACTGCGAATTATGTATAGGAACATTATCTGTATGTCCTTCTACTAAAATATCATTCTCCATACTATTTACTAATGTTGTTATAGTATCAAGGGCTTTTATACTACTTTCTTTTAAATCGGCTTTCCCTGAGTCAAACAATATAGTTTCGTCTAACTGTAATATTACGCCTCTTTCTTCTTCTCTAACTTTAATAACCTCTTCTAGGCTATTGCCTTTTATAGCTTCATTTACCTTTTTTACTAGATCTTCTTTAGTTTCATTCCCCTCACCTGCATCAACTTTTAACTCATCAAGGTTTTTTAATTCAGTTACAGCAGTACTACCTCCTAAAGATTCTTGTAAAGCTTTTGATAGTTGTTTTAGTTTTTGACTATCCACTGCTGATATAGAGTATAGTAATATAAAGAACGTAAGAAGTAGAGTTATAGTATCAGCATAGGTGTCCATCCAAGAACCACCTATATCATCATCTTTACTTTTTCTTCTCTTACGCGGCATGTGCTTTATCTCCTTCTATACCTTCTCTGCTATAGTAACTTTTCTTCTCTTTAGAAGATAAGAAATTAACTAATTTTTCCTCTATTACCCTGCTACTTTCACCTTTTTGCATACTTACAATCCCACACATCATCATTTCCATTTTCTCTAACTCTTTTTCACCTTTTATCTCTAAGTTAATTCCCATAGGAGTTAATACCCCATTGGCCATTAACGCCCCATAGAAAGTTGTTATAAGAGCTGCTGCCATACCACTGGCTATAGCATCTGGCGTTCCCATGTCTGATAGCATTTGGATTAATCCTATTAATGTACCTACCATACCAAATGCGGGTGAATATGCTGACCAAACCTTATACATCTTAGATCCTTTACTATAGTTATTTTCTAGTTCAGTCATTTCTATTTCTAATATCTCTTGTATTTCTTCTATATCAATTCCATCTATCGCAAGTTCTAGTCCTTTTCTTAAGAAGTCATCTTCAATTTCTGATACCTCTTGTTCAACTGCAAGCGGTCCATCTTTTCTTACTTTTCTAGATAACTCTTTGAATTGGTCAACTAAATCTACTTTATTAATATTTACAACTTTAAATAATTCTTTTGTCACTTTTAGACCTGCTAATATATCTTCCATAGGAAATGTTATACATACAGCTGCAAGTGATCCTCCTACTGTTATTGCTATAGAGGCGGGGTCTATAAAGGCCCCTATACCTGTACTTCCTTGCATTATCCCAAATAGTACAGCCCCTACAACAAAAACAAACCCAATAGGAGTTAATATATCAATTTTTTTCATACTAACCTCCTAGACTATCTTTTTAAATTTATTATCTCCTGTAATAACTCATCACTTGTTGTTATGACTTTACTAGCTGCTTGGAATGCTCTAGTTGTTACTATCATTTCTGTAAATTCTTCTGATAAGTCTACATTTGACATCTCTATTGCACCTTGATTTATTTTACCCATAACTTCAGTTTCTATAGGATCTCCTGAGTTTGCAGAAGATTTGTAAAGATTTCCACCTAATGCCTCTAATCCTTCTGGGTTTCTAAATACTGCTATATTTAATATTTGTTGAGTTCCTTTTTGTACACTTCCATCCTCATTTAATATTGGCATTTTTGATCCATCTTCTAATAAGTATGATATTTTTCCTTCTTTTGAAAAGTTAAAAGATAGTACTCTTTTTGAATCTTTTGATCCTACAGGAACGTCATTTCCATTTTCATCTACTGCTTTTGGTATTTTTATAGGCTTATCATCTTTTCCTAAAACATAATACCCCTCAGCTGTTACTAAGTTTCCATCATTATCTAAACTAAATGATCCATCTCTTGTATATGCATAATTTCCTTCTGATAATTGAACTTTGAAAAATCCATCTCCATCTATCGCTAAATCAGTTGGTCTACCTGTTGGTTGTATAGCCCCTTGAGTCATATTTTTAAATATTCCTGTAACTTTAGTTCCAATACCAACTTGCCCTGGGTTAACACCACCTATTCCATTTCCAGGCTGACTTGCATATATCATATTTTGGTATAGCGCATCACTAAATCTTGCTCCAGATTTTTTATAGGCTGTAGTCCCTACATTGGCAACATTGTTACCTACTACGTCCATCTTAGTTTGATTTGCCTTCATTCCACTAATTCCTGAATACATTGATTTTAACATGGTTTATACTCCTTTTTTCCTTGTAATTTTTGTATTAATTCCTACTTATTTTCACTTGCCTTTATTAAGGATCCATATTCTATGGATTTTAACTCTCCTGTTTCATCTATTCTAATTTCCATGTAGACAATTCCATCTTCTATTTTTACTCCTTCAACTACTCCAGTTAAAGTTTTAGGCTCATCGTCATCTACATTTTCTGAATCTATATCATCTACACTCTCTGGTTCAGTAGAATCTATTTCTTCATCTTCTTTTGGTGCATATACCTCTACTTTTTTTCCTATTAATGAAGAGGCTGTGCTAAGAGCTGAGTTTACTAAAACTCCATTTGTCATACCTAAAAGATAACTCATTCCATCATTAAGGTTTTGCATTTGCTCTAATGTATTAAATTGAGCTAATTGAGTTACATATTGAGTTGGATCTTGTGGGTTTAATGGGTCTTGATTTTGCATTTGTGCCACCAAAAGCTTTAAAAATAAATCTTTATCAGTTTCTTCTCCTGGCATTATTATATCTGTTCCATTTTCAGTTTTCCCTGAAGATTTTGTAGACTTTGTTTGTAAATTCATTTCTTTTACACTTTGTTTAGTTACGTTCATAAAATTATTCATATTATAACCTCTAAGCTAATATATTGAAGTTCTGCTGAGATATTTCTATCTCTTCTATTTCTTCTATAGAATTTTTTTGTCTATTATTATGTCTTTTTTGTTTTCTTTGTTCTTCTCTGTTTCCAAATTGTTGATTAAAGTTTTCTGAGAAGAGATTTTCATCATTCGACTTCATTGCAACAACTATATCTTTTGCTTTTATTCCTAAATCCATAAGGTGCTTATTTATATCACCTATGTTTTTGTTAAGTAAATTATAAGTATCTTCTTTACTTATACTTATTACAATTTTAGTTGCTTCACTATCTTTTATAAGTTTTATTGTCATTTCTCCTAATCCTTTAGGATTCATACTTACATTTATCTCTTCTAAATTATTAGTTTTTAAATATTTAACCATTTTTATAAAATCCTCGGTCATATGGTCTGACCTAATTGTTACCACTGGTAAACTTGGATTTTCAGATGTATTTTGTGTAAACATTTTATTTCCTTGAATATTAAATAGATTACCTTTATCATCTAATATATTTGTTAAAACATTTAAATCTTTATCATCACTATCTAATTTATAGTCATTGATGCTATTTTTATTTGAATTTGTAGATATATTTAATTCTTCATACGATTTTAAACTTTTAACTTGATCATTTAATTTCCCAATCATTTCTGCTTGAGTTTTATCGATTGTATTATCTATTTTAATAGTTTTTTCATCAGTTTTTTTCGACATTTTTTTTAAATCTAACTCATTATCTAAATTTAACTTATGAACTATTCTTTCAAACATATCAATAGTTTTTTCATCATTTAAAGTATTCACTTGTAAATCATTTTTAATTCCTAAAGCTTTATTGTCTAAGTTTAGTTTAAGGTCTGTATTTTTATCGATTGATTCTAGTGTATCTTCAATATTTTTTAAATACTTAGATATATCAAATTCATCTATTTTAGTATTAACTTTATCCATTTCAAAACTTATTATTTTTAATAAATCTAAATCTTTTAAGTTAATATCTTGATTATTAATGTCAATTTCTTTAAATGTATTTATATTAGCTATTAAGCTCTCTATTAATTCTTCAACACCTGATAAGTCGTCTTTCCCATTTTCATTTATTTCATCTAAAGAATTAATTATATCGTCAAATCCAGTACCAGTTGCTGAAGTTGAATTTGTTTTCGACTTCCCTGTCGCTATCTTCTCTAAGTTTGGAGAAACATTTAAATTTAAATTCATATACTATCTTCCTTTTACGATATACTCTTTTTATTTCTTACGTATGCATATAATGCAAACTCATCATTTTCAATTTGAACTTTACGTTCTTCTTCTTTTTTTATTTTATTTAACTTATTTTCTTTTAAAGTTTCTAAAGATTTTCTGCTTATTTGTTTTTCAATAAATATCTCTTTAGCTTCATTTACTTTTTTTTCTTTTTCTTCTAATACTTTATTGCTATCTTCTATTGTTTGGCTAATTGAATATAAATAATTAAATCTAATTTTTTGACTTATAATATCTTCATTAGAATTAAAATTTGAATATTTTTTATAGCTTAAATCTAACTGTTTTATATTTTCCTCTAAAACTCTTTTGTCATTTTGAGCTTTTGTATATTCTAACTTGCTTTCTTCTTCTTCTTGTATCTTTATATCTAATAACTTTTGTAGTTTAAATTTATGCTTTGTCACCTTAAATTCTCCTTGTTATTTAAATATATTTCTTAATTGATCTAAACTATCTTCAAACTTAGTTTTTTCATTAACACCTTGTTTTAAAAAGGAATTAACTTGATCTATATACTCAATAGCCATATCTATCTTTTTATTAGATCCCTGTTCATAGGCACCTATATTTATTAGATCTTCAGCCTCTTTATAAGTAGCAAGTATATCTCTAGCTAGAGAAGCTGCTTGTTGATGGTCATCCTCGCAAATTTCCTTCATAAGTCTACTTACACTATTTAGTATATCTATTGCTGGATAATGATTTTTATGTGCTAGTTCCCTTGATAAAACTATATGCCCATCTAGTATCCCTCTTACTGTATCAGCTATAGGTTCATTAAAATCATCTCCATCTACTAATACTGTATAAAATGCTGTTATTGATCCTTTCTCAGACATTCCAGTTCTCTCCATAAGTTTAGGTAACATTGCAAATACAGATGGTGTATATCCCTTTTGTGCTGGAGGCTCTCCTATCGCTAGTCCAACTTCTCTTTGTGCCATTGCAAATCGTGTTACCGAGTCCATCATAAGAATAACTTTCTTACCTTGATCTCTAAAATATTCAGCTATTGCAGTCGCTGTTAAAGCTCCTTTTAGTCTTAGCAATGGAGATTTATCTGAAGTAGCACAAACTACTACTGATTTTTCCATACCTTCTTTTCCAAGGTCTCTTTCTATAAAGTCAAGAACTTCTCTTCCTCTTTCTCCTATAAGTGCAATTACATTGACATCAGCTTTAGCTGTTCTTGCTATCATTCCTAGTGTTGTACTTTTTCCTACCCCACTCCCTGCAAATATTCCGATTCTTTGACCTTCTCCACAAGTTAAGAAACCATCTATAGCTCTTATTCCTGTTGGCATTATATTATTTATTCTCGGTCTTTTCATTGGATCTGGAGGTTGATTTGAAAGACTATATCTTTCCCCTTGAAACTCTAGATTTTCATCTATAGGATTTCCAATTCCATCAATAACTTTTCCTAAAAGATCATCACTACATTTGACACTTAGAGGTATTCCTCTAGCAACAACTATACATCCTGGAGCTACTCCTGCTAATTCACCTAGTGGCATAAGGATTATGTTATCACCTTTAAATCCTACAACTTCACAATTTATAGGCTCATTAGCATAGTTATAAATGATACATAGCTCTCCAACAAAAGCTTTTAACCCTTCAACTTCAACTGTTAATCCAATTATTTTAGTCACTTTACCTTCAGCTACTACTTCTTTTATATCTGATACTCTTTGCTTTAATCTATCAAAATCTAAGTTCATCATAATAGTTCCTCTTTTACTTTTTCTAAAACAGAATCTACTCCAACAATTAATCTTCCTTTGTTAGTTTCTATTATTGCATTTCCTTGACTTACAGAATCATCTGCTATAACAAAAGCTTCACCTTTTATAAACTTTTCATTTTTTAGTATATCTATTTGAGCATTGATATTTTCTAAATAAATTGAACTTACCTTAATAACAAAATTTTCTTTTGTTTCATATTCACGTATAGCATAGTCTATTATTTTATTCATAGAATCAACTTCTTTAAATTTATCCTTTAAAACTTTTTCAGCTATAGTTATGCTCAATTCTATTATTTGATTTCTATTGTTTTTCATATAATCTGTAACTTTTTGCTTAGAATCTAATAACATATCAGTAGCTTCTTGAATTATTCTTTCAGATTCTAATTTTGCTTTTTGTATGTTTTCTTCATACGCTTCTTTGTACCCATCTTCATATCCATTTTGTAATCCTTGTGAATGGCCTTCTTCATAAGCTTGCTTTTTTATATCATTCGCTTCTTCAACAGCTCTTTGAATAATATTGGATTTTTCTAGCTCTGTATTTTGCATTATTTCTTCATGCATTTTCTTTGCATTTTCTATTTCTAGTTCTATTTCTTGCTGTATTTCTTTTAAGTCAGAATTTATTTTTTCATCTTCTTCCCTTGTTTCCTTAGAGCTAGTATCTTTATTTATTTGAGTAGTTTTTAAAGGTTTTAACCCTTTAAAAACTACTCCTTCAGATTTTATAATATTATTTTTATATGAACTCATCGTCTGAACCTCTAGATAATGATATTTCTCCTGCATCTTCAAGTCTTCTAACAACATTTACAATAGTTTGTTGAGCTTCTTCCACTTGAGATATCTTTACCTTTCCTAATAAGTCTATTTCTTCCCTTAAGGCTTGAGATGCTCTTTGAGATTGATTCTTAAATATAGCATTTGAAACATCTGCATTGGCTCCTTTAAGTGCAAATGCAAGATCTTTAACATTAACTTCCTTAAGAATTCTCTGTATAGCCATATTATCAAGTCTAACAATATCGTCAAATATGAACATATTAGCTTTTATTTCTTCTGCTAACTCTTCGTTCTTAGCTTCTATAAAATGAATTATGCTCTTTTCAGTTTTTCTATCAACATTACTTAATATATCTACTAAGCTATTAATTCCTCCTGAACTTTCCATATCCATCTTCCCTAATCCAGTTAACTTTTCTTCTATAGCTTTATCTATAGATTTTATAACTGCAGGTGGTATATTAGATGTTGTTCCTATTTTAAGTGCTATTTCAAGTTTTACTTCTTCAGGCAGTTCTGATAATACAATAGCTGCTTTATCTGGTTGAATATGAGAAAGTAGTATAGCTATAGCTTGAGGACTTTCACCCTGTATACAAGTTAAAATCTGCTCTGGCTCAGCCTTTCTTGCAGATACAAACAGTTTTGTATATGCATCATATTTTATACCTTCTAAAAGTTTATTAGCCCTTTGACTTCCTAATGCTCCATTAAGTAGTGATTTTGCACAATCTATACCACCCTCAATTACAAATTCTTTTCCTTTATTTAGTTCTATAAACTCTTGTAGAACTTCTCTTCTTTCTCTAGGTTTAACAGTATTTGTATTTGCTATTTCAACACCTATTTTTTGTATTTTTCTATCCGATAAACTCTTTATAACACTAGAAGCGACTTCTGGGCCTAGTGTCATTAATAATATTGCTGCTTTTCTTGCACCTGTAACTCTTCTGAATTTAGGAATCTCACCTAAATCAAATGCATTTCCTTTAACACCTTCTTCTTGTTGCAAATAAAATCACCCTTTACTCATTTAACCAACTATTAATTAGATCTGTAACCTGTTCTGGATTTTCAGCTGCAAATTGCTTAACTTCATCTTCTAGAGTTAAGTTTTCTACATCCTCTTCATCGTTACTTTCTTGTCTATTCTTTTCTATCTCTTCTA
Source organism: Paraclostridium bifermentans (assembly GCF_964259345.1). Taxonomy (GTDB): domain Bacteria; phylum Bacillota; class Clostridia; order Peptostreptococcales; family Peptostreptococcaceae; genus Paraclostridium; species Paraclostridium bifermentans_B. The sequence goes on along the minus strand of NZ_CAXVJR010000002.1, from coordinate 18,989 downwards.
ATTTTTGGTTGATTAATTCTAATTCATCTTCTTCATCTATTTCTTCAATCTTCTTTGCTTTCTTTTTCTTAATAATCATGTAAGCTATAGCTCCTATTAATAAAATTAAAATTATAATAGTTGCTATTCCAGCTATCATTAACATACTCGACATTGATTTATCCTTACTTATTGCATCTTTTATAACACTAAATGTATCTTTTTCTTCACCATATGATTCAAATCCCATAGAAACTACTTTTACATCATCGCCTCTTTTAGTATCTATTCCTATAGTGTTTCCAACCATTGTTTCTACATTTCTTATAACATCATCAGTTAATTTTCCATTTATAGCTACAGATGCTGTTACTTTGTTTATTTCACCTTTTGACTTTATTGTTTTAGTCTCTTTTTTACCAGTTTGATATTCAATACTTTCATCAGTACTTTCATTACTTCCAGCACCACTTTCATCTACGTTACTCATATTGTTATCAATCGCTCCACCAGTATTTTGTTTTTCAGTCGATTTATTACTAGATTTTGATTCTTTAGTTATTACTTTATTTGGATCTATTACAATTTCCGTAGTCTCTTGTGCGTCAAAATTCAAATCAGTGTTAACAGCCGCTCTTACGTTTCCTGGTCCAAATATTGGCTCTAAAAGACTCACTATTGATTGTTCAAATTCTCTACTTAAATCTTTTTCAGCTTTTAAAGATTCTTCTACTTCACCTAAGTTTGATGTATTTATATCTCCATCTTCATCTATCAATCCCTCTGATAATAGTTTCATATTTTGGTCTATTACTTCTACATTTTGTTTTGGTATATTATCTGTACTTGCAGATACCAAAGACATTATCGATATTACTTGAGATGGTTTAAGTGTTTCTCCTGGCTTTAAATTTAAGTAAACAGCTGCTTTACCTGGTACACTCTCATTGGCGAATACAGATTCCTCACCTTCCGTTATGTGCACTCTTGCATTTTCAACTTGTGGAAATACTTTTATTGTTCTTTCTATTTCCCCTTGAACCATTCTTTGCTTCTTTATTTGAAATTCTTCATCAGTCATTCCAAAAGAAGAACCTTCATCCATTATTTCGAATCCTTTTGATCCATTAGATATACTAGTTGATAGTTCCATCCTTAACTTATCTACTTGATCTTTTGGAACTAATATACTATCTCCATCTATCTTAGTTTCAATTTTTCTTGATTCTAATTCTTTTGTTACCGTTGTAGCATCACTAGGTTCTAATCCTGAAAAAAGAACTCCATACTTATTTTGCTTCGCATGGACTACACCAAATACAATAGCTAAAACTAGCGATACAACCGCAACAGATATCGCTATTTTCTTTTTTTTAGATAAAGCATTAAATTGTTCTTTCTTAACTATCACAAAATCTTTTGCGTTTTGTGGCAATTCCTTTATATTCATCTAAAATTCTCCTTGCTATGAAGTTATAATTGAACTCTATTTAGTTCCTGATAAGCTTCATACACTTTATTTCTAACCTCAATCATTAACTGCATTGATAATTGAGCTTCTTGTGATGATAACATCACATCGTGCATTGTAACATCTTCTCCTTTTATAAGCCCTTCAATTTTTTGATTAGCTTCTACTTGCTTATCATTAACACTATCAAATGCTTCTTTTATTACATTTGAAAATTCTTTTTCTTTTTTAGCTCCACTGACGTCAATAGCCTTTGTAAGTGTTGTATTATTAGTTCCTATATTGCTTAGTGAACTTATGGCGCTTATTCCACTCATAAATATACCCTCCTTTTTATCTGCCTATTTCTAATGCTTTAGAAACCATGTTTTTTTGTGCATTCAATGTGTCTATATTAGATTCATATGATCTAGATGCAGTTATTAAATCTGACATTTCTACTAATATGTCTACATTTGGATATTCTACATACCCTTGTTCATCTGCATCTGGATGATTAGGTTCGTATAATTTTCTTAATGGTGATTTATCTTCTTCTATTGAAGTAGCTTTAACACCTAACATCCCTAATTTTTCATCATAATTTTCCTCAAACACAGGAACTTTACGTCTATACGCACCGCCATCTTCAGTCCTTGTCGTTTTCATATTGGCTACATTAGATGATATTATGTCCATTCTTAATCTTTCAGCAGATAGTGCACTTGCACTAATTCTCATTCCTCCAAATATGCTCATTTACTTACCTCCCTGTTATGACACTTCTACTCATTCCTAGTTTGATGTTAGTCAAAGTTATAAGAGCATTATATTCAAGCGTTGTAGCGGCTTGATTAACTTTCTCATTTTCTAGGTCAATATTATTTCCGTCTTCTCTCATTGTAGTGTTTTCATCTGTCTTAACTTCTATCTTTGGGTGGTTATTTAAAGAATCATCAAGTGTTTCTTCAAATGTTACATATTTTCTTTTGTAGTTAGGGGTATTAGCATTTGCTATATTATTAGCAATCACTCTACTTCTAAGCTCCGTCGCATCTAACCCCATTTTCATTAAGCCATATGTTTCCATGTTAACCTCCTTTTTCCTTTTAAAACAAAAAAAACTACTCTTAAAGAGTAGTTACTTTTATTATCATAATAATTGCTAGTTTATTTTTAATATTAAGACAACTCAAAACATACTATTAAAGATAGTATTTTTTGAATTGACTATTAGCAATGATAACAAAAAGTTTAATAACCCTTTGGCAACTGGCTGGCATAACTTATTTACATAAGCCTTAGCCCCTATAGCTTTGCGTTACTAGATTTCCCTAGTTTTGCCTTTAATATCATTTTTCGACTTCTTTTATTATTTTATAACAAATTTTCACTTTATTCAACTATATATATTATTTTCTAATTATTTCAAACATTAATAAATTTTCACATTTTATAAAAAATTGATTATTTCTTTTCATTTTTCAACTTTATTATCAAAGAATAACTTTTCCATAAAATAATTTCAAACTAAAATAATTTATTTTTTAAAATAACCTTAATTATAAGCATATGCTTATAAGCATTTTCAACGATTATATAATTTCCTTTTATTATATATTTTTTAAACTATTTTTTCAGAATTTTCTTTATTTTATTTCAATTGAATTTCGTTTGTTTTTTTTTTTATTTATTATATAAATAAATATTTTCATTTTTGTATGTGAAATTTTTTCCATGCTTTCTTATTTTGTCGTAATTTGTATTTTTTTGCATTTTTTATTCGAACATTTAACTTAACACTATCTTTCAAGTTATTTTCTATTAACTTCTTTTTGATTCATCCGTATAATTATTCTATATAACTAAAACCAAAGGAGTTAAATATGACAGTTAAAATAAATTTAGTCATGATTACTAAAAATGAAGAATCTAAATTAGAGAGATGTTTAAGTTCAGTTAAAGATTTGGTAGATGAAATAATCATTGTAGATACTGGTTCTACTGATGCTACAAAAAATATAGCATCTAAATTTAATGCTCTAATTTATGATTATAAGTGGGATGATAACTTCTCTAATGCAAGAAATTTTGGATTAGAAAGATCTAATGCAGATTGGAATCTAATATTGGATGCGGATGAGTATGTACATTCTATTGACTTAGAATCTCTTTATAATATACTGAGTTCTAATTCAGAGTCAGTTGGACAAATAAAGATAATAAATTATTTTGAACAAGATAATGAAGTTCGTAAATCTATCGATTTCATTGCACGTTTAGCTCCAAAGAAAACTTATTTTAAAGGTAGTGTTCACGAACAGATTGATTCAAACATTCCTAGAATAAAGGTTCCTATAACAATAGAACATGATGGATATTTAAATACTAATAAATTTGACCGAAACATACAACTGCTATTAAATGAGCTCAATACAAATGAGAACGACTTATACTTACTTTACCAAACAGCAAAAACGTATTATTCTAATAAAATGTATGTTGATGCATCTTACTATTTCGATAAATTTTACGATAATATTACTCATTATAATTCTAATTACATATATGACGGTATAATTTTGTACTTATATAATTTAATTAAGGTTCAAAATTTCGATAAAGGTCTTTATGTAATAGATAATGTTTTTGATTATATGAATAATTGCTGTGATTTTTATTTTATTTGTGGACTATTTTTAACAGAAGCTGTAGCTTATAATACTAATAAATATATCAATCATTTTTCTAATATAGATAATTGCTATTTAAATGCACTATATTTAGGTGAATCTAGTGGCTTTGAAATTGTGGAAGGTACAGGTAGTTATTTAGCCGCCTTTAACCTTGGTTTATTTTATGAACTCTCTAAGAAGCAAAACTTAGCTTTAAACTATTATAAGTTATCATCTAGTTACAATTATGTTCCTGCAATAAATAAACTAAAACAATTCTAAGTATTTTTAATAAAGGTCAATCTTAATATTTCATTAAAATTAGACCTTTATTAGTTTTTATATAAAATCCTTATTTTTTTAAAAACTCATAGAATTTTGAAATGATATAATCTATATGATTATCTTTTATGCCTGGCCATAATCCAATCCAAAATGTATTACTCATTATAATATCTGTATTTTTTAAATCTCCAACAACCCTATACTCATAGTCATTTTCCGTAAATGCAGGTTGTTTAATTATATTTCCAGCAAATAATAATCTTGTTCCAATTTTATTATTTTCTAAGAAATTAACTAATTCATTTCTATCAATTTTATCTTCCTTTATCGTTATAGGGAATCCAAACCAGCTAGGTTGGCTATTTTCAGTTTCTTTAGGTAAAATTAAAAATTCATCTAGTCCTTTAAGTCCATCATATAATTTACTAAAGTTTTTATTTCTTACATCTACAAATTTATTTAGTTTTTTAAGTTGAGAAACACCTATAGCCGCTTGCATATCTGTTACTTTTAAGTTATAACCTAAGTGAGAATATACATATTTATGATCATATCCTTCTGGTAACTCCCCATGTTTTTGGTCAAATCTATGTTTGCATATATTATCTTTTCCTGGAGGACATATACAATCTCTTCCCCAATCTCTTATCGATTTTATAATTTTATGTAAATTTACATCATTAGTAACTACAGCTCCTCCTTCACCCATAGTTATATGATGAGCAGGATAAAAACTAAATGTACTTATATGACCTATATTACCTACATATGTTCCATTATATTTAGCTCCTAATGCGTCGCAACAATCTTCCACAACCCATAAGTTGTATTTTTTTGATAATTCCATAACCTTATCTAAATTAAAAGGATTACCTAGTGTGTGAGCCATAAATATAGCTTTTGTCTTACTAGATATAGCTTTTTCTATATCTTCAACTTTATAATCATATGTTTCTAAATCAACATCTATAAACACAGGTATCATTCCATTTTGTATTATAGGTGAAACAGTTGTAGGAAAACCAGCTGCAACAGTTATTACTTCATCTCCTTTTTTTAATCTTCTATCTCCCAATTTGTATGAAGTCAAAGCTGTAAATGCAACTAAATTAGCTGATGATCCTGAATTTACTAAAGAACAATATTTAGCTTCTATTTGTTTAGGAAACTCAGTTTCAAATATTTCGCTATATCTCCCGCATGTCAACCACATATCTAATGATGAATCTATTAAATTTGCCATATCAGATTCATCTAGCACCTTTCCTGATGCAGGTATGTAATCTTTACCTGGAATAATTTCTTTTTCTCCTATATTCTCATTAAAGTATGTTTTTGATAAATCTATTATTTGATTTCTATTATTAACACTCATTAGAATCACTCCATATAACATTATTTTTTCTAGCGTACTTTACATATTCATTAATTTGTTTTAGTGTAAACTCTTTTATATTTATACTAGGATTTTGATAGTAATTTTTATACCACACAACAGTTTCTTCTATAGCTTTATTTGAATTATATAAAGGTCTCCAACTTAATATCGATTTAGCTTTACTTATATCTAATTTTAATAAATTAGCTTCATGTACATTTTGATTTAAATCTAATACGTAATTTCCTTTACCCCATATTTCTATTGTTTTGTCTAAAATTTCTTTAACAGTTAAAGTATCATTATATTCAGGTCCAAAGTTCCATCCTTCTGAATACACTGATTTCCCTTCTAGCAACAATGCTCCCAACCATAAATATCCAGATAACGGCTCTAGCACATGTTGCCACGGTCTTATTGATTTAGGATTTCTTATATATACATCATTGTCAGAAGTTATACTTCTAACTATATCTGGAATTAACCTATCCTTAGCCCAATCTCCACCACCAATTACGTTACCCGCTCTTACAGTAGCTACCTTCACTTTTTTTTCTTCAAAGAAACTCCTTCTATAACAACTAGTGAGTAATTCTACACAAGCTTTGCTAGAACTGTACGGATCATATCCTCCCATAGGATCAACTTCTCTATAACCATAAATCCATTCTTTATTTTCATAGCATTTATCTGTAGTTATATTAACTATAGTTTTTACAAAATTACTTTTTCTAATTGCTTCAAATAACGAAATAGTCCCCATAACATTTATTTCATATGTTTCTTTAGGATTTTCATAAGAATCTCTAACTAATGGTTGTGCTGCCATATGAAATACCATTTCTGGTCTATACTTTTCTATAACATCATATATATGTTGTTCATCTCTTATATCTCCAATTATACTTATTATATCTTTTTCTACTTCACATATATTAAATAAACTTGGGTTTGTATTAGGTTTCTGAGAGTACCCTATAACTTTTGCACCTAGTAATTTTAGCCACATAGTTATCCATGAACCTTTAAATCCCGTATGACCAGTGACCAAAACAACTCTATCTTTATATACGTTATTAAAACAGTTAGTCATTACCATATCTTCCAAAACGCATTTCCTTCTTTCCAAAGTTTATTTAAGTTATACATATCTCTTTCATTGTCCATACAAGCCCATAGCCCATCATGTTTATATACAGATATTTCTCCCATCTGAGCTAATTGTTCAAATACCCCATACTCTAAATCACAAGAATCATCTTCAGTTAAATAGTTTAATAATTTTTTATTAAAGACCATATACCCACCATTTATCATACCTTGTGATGTTTGAGATTTTTCTTCAAAACTGCTTAAAACATCTCCATTTGAAATAAGTTCTCCAAATCTAGCAGGAGGATGTACTCCAGATATTGTAATTGTTTTATTTAGTTTGTTATGAAATTCTATAAGTTCATTTATATTTATATTCGCTAGTCCATCTCCGTAAGTTAATAAATTTATTTCATCATCTAGATATTTTTCTACCTTTTTCAATCTAGAACCTTTCAATGAATCGATACCTGTATCAACTAACGTAACTTTCCAATCATGCTCATCGTGATTGGAATGAAACTCTACATTTCCACTTCCTATTTCTATAGTAAAATCATTGTTTCTATTATCAAAGTTTAAGAAATATTCTTTTATAACATTAGCTTTATATCCTAAGCAAATTACAAAATCTTTTATTCCATAATGTGAATAAATTTTCATTATATGCCATAATATAGGCTTTCCACCTATTTCTACCATAGGTTTAGGTATTATATTAGTAACTTCTCCTAATCTACTGCCATATCCACCTGCTAGAATTACTAGTTTCATATTACACCTCTTCTTTTAATTCTTTGTAGTCTGAAAAACTTTTAAATAATTTATCTCTCTCTGATATAATAGGTGATTCTATATTCCAAGGTATGTCTAAAGAATCCCATTTTATGCCATCCTCATATTCTGGATTATACTCTTGTGACATCTTATATCCTATTATAGTATCATCTTCTAATGCTAAATATCCATGAGCAAACCCTTTTGGAATATATATCATATTTCCTTTATTTGCACTTATATTTATACATATATATTTTCCATATGTATTTGAACTTTTTCTAATATCTAATATTACATCTAATGCACTACCTTTTAGACAGTATATCAGCTTGCTTTGCTCATAAGGCTTTTTTTGAAAATGTAACCCTCTTAAAGTTCCTTTATTAGATGTAACTATTAAATCTTCTTTGAATTCTTCTGTTATTCCTAAATTTTTAAATGTAGTATTATGATATATTTTTATAGATTTCCCTCTTTTGTCCTTAAAAACATTTGGAATAATCTCTACACATCCATCTAACTCAGTATTTATAGTATTGTACATATTTGCTCCTATTTATTTTCTATATTAATTAGTATATTTTTTATCCCATCTTGTAAAGAAACTGTTTGTATATTTTTTAAAATATTCTCCTGTTTCATATAAATATTCATCATTTCTCTTTCTCTATATTCTCTTTTTCCCCAATTTATATTCAATTTACTTCCTATAACTTTTTCAAATATTGATACAGTATCTCTTAATGAATATATTTCATTAGGTAGAGCTAAAAATTCTGTTTTTTTCATGCATTTTTTATCTTGTATTTTTTCAATAGCTACCAAAAATGCATTTATTACATCATCAATATACAACAATGCTATCTCTTGTTCTCCACCTGACATATCTAAACTTTTGCCCGTTTTGTATATATCCATCAATAAGTTCATAATTTTAGGTCTAGTATCACCTACACCATAAGTATCCGGAAGTTTTATTGTCATCATTTTAATACCTGAACTTTCAGTATAGTACTTACCTATAACTTCAAAAGCTTGTTTTGTTGCTGCATATAAATTCACAGGGTTATAATCTTCTAAATTATAATGTTGCCATTGAGTTCCTGTATTAATAAAATATTTTACATTTGCACTTCTAGCTGCTTCCATTAACTGTGTAGAAAAACATAGATTTGAATTTATTAAACTCTCTATTTGACAACTATCATGTGAAGATATAAATAAAGATGCTAAATGTATAACCATATCTGGATTAAATTCATAAAATATATTACACAACTCTTCACTATTTCCACTAAAAGTATATATTTTTATTTTTCCTTCTATATCTTTAATTTTCTCTATATTAGAACTTTCTCTTATAATAATACATATATTATGTCCTAAAGAATTCAATTTTCGTACTAAATTAGATCCTATGTATCCAGTAGCTCCACTTACAACTATGTTCATAATATTCTCCTTAATCTAAAATTATAGAGTAGATTATAAATCTACTCTATAATATCACTCCAATATTTCAAAATTTCATCTTCTGGATAATATTTTAAAAATTGATATATAGAACTTTTATTCTTTTCTTTTAAAATTCTCAGGTTAATTTTTAGTTTTTCGTTTTTTTGAGTTTTTTCAATGTTTTTCGACATTTTATCGAAAATTTTTTCATGTTCTCCTAAAAATTTTAAGAACCACTCATAAGGTCTTTCTCCAAGAACTTCTCTAAAATTATATATTTTCTTATCTTCATTTAAAATCTCCGAGTATATCATATGAAGATTATTTACAGTGTTTTCCACAGAAAATTTATTCAGAACAAATTCCTTAGCTTTTGCTCCCATAGCATTTGCTTCTTTTGGATTATTATATAAATAATTAATTGCTTGTTTGTATTCTTCAACTGTCTCAACTAGTATACCAGTTTCCATATGTTTTATTATAAATTTTTCAGCACATTGGTTAATAGCTACAACAGGCAATCCCATAGCCATGGCTTCTAGTAATATGTTTTCTGTAGTTCCAAAATGATCTTTATTTAATAAATAAGAAAATACATCAAATGTTTCCATTTCTTTTCCTACATCATCAACATAACCATTAATGATGGTTTTATCATATAAATTTGATTTTTTTAAGTCTTTAACTATTTCATTTGAATTTTCTATATCTCCAACAATAGTAAACTTAACATCTTTAATATCTATAGATTGGTAATATTCATAGAATTTTTCATTTAATTTACTATAATTCAATGTACCTATATATCCTATGTTAAATCCTTCATGCCTCTTAAGTTTTTTCCCTTTTAACTTTTCAAATCCACCAGAACTATTTATTACTTTAGTATTTTTCTTAACATACTCTCTCTCTAACTTGTTCCACATAGGATTTTCGTATGAACATTCTGATGTAAATAAAAATTTACTAGGTATTTTTATAAATTCAAACGGTATATTAGGATATGTACAACCTGATATATGCGCCCATATAACAACTCTTGTATTTATTTCCGGAAAACTTGCCATAAATTCAGACATTTTAGGGTGATTCCACCATTCAATTTGAACTATATCAGCTGCTTCTATTTCCGCATAAACTTGTTCAAAGTCATCACAAATTTTAATTTCTACACCTGATTCGCAACATATATCTATAAAATTCATTTTCTGTGGCTTTTCTAACAATACTATTTTATGTTTATATCTATCACTATATTTGTTAGCGTATGTAGAAATTCCGGATAAAACTTTTCCTACTCCTCCACCCATATGTGCAGTTATATGTAAAATATTTTTCATTATAATACCTGCTTAATATTTAATTTATTTACTATATTTTTGTAATAAAGTTTCACTGTATTCATCAAGGTCATCTTCTTCATGATACATAGCCGTCATATTTCCACATGTTCCACATACATCCTGTGATCCTTTATTTCCTTTTAAATGTTCTATTCTTAACTTTCTTATTTCTTCGCTATTCCATATTTCAGCTATTGATCTATTCTTTATATTATCTATTGCAAATCTAGTTGGTAAACCTAATGTAACACATGGATATATATTACATTCTACGTCTACATATAAAGTATAGAATAATAAAGGACAGACTTTAGAATATTTAGCAACATCATTATACATAGTAAACCCTGCATCTACTTTACCTTCACAGTTTCCTGTCAAAGGTTGACAGTCACTTAAATGTTCAATAAATATTTCATCACACATATTTCCAAACATTTCGTAAAATTGTTTGTCTTCGCCTTCTTTTAACATTGCATCTATTATCTTTATATACATTTTACATTGTTTTCTATTTTCATAGAAATATTTTATATTCTTCATAAACTTATCATAATCTAAATCAAATCCACAAACTTCCTTATACTTATCAGAGTTAAGTCCTTGTATTGATATTTTTAGACTATCTAATCCTGCATCTACTAACTTATGTGTTATTTCTTCACTTAATAGCGATGCATTTGTATATACTTCTACTCTCTCTGCTAAATCATTATCTTTTAAATACTTAACCATTTTAGGAAAATCTTTGTTTAATAGAGGTTCTCCCATTCCCGAAAATACAATTAACTTAATTTTTTCAGGAAATTCTCTAAATTGATCTGCTAATTCAACAAACTCTTCATATTTCATAGTCGAAAATTTAAACCCAGTTTTTTTAACTTCTTCCCTATCTAGTGAATGTGTACAGTAAAAACATTTAAAATTACATAATTGTATTGGCGATATAGTTAATCTATAAGGTGTTGATATAGGTAGTGCCTCTCCTAATTTTATTCTGTCTTTTACATATGCTGGTTTTATTACTGCTTTCATGTTAAATGTCTCCTTAAATTATTATTTTTTATAAATATTTTTTTCTTTTTTAATTTTAACTAAGTATGTATCTATAAGTATATTAGGTGCTTGTTCTTTAGATATATTCATATTTGATAGTATATTATCTATATATTCTTTTTCTTCATTTGTAAATCTAATTAGTTCTCCACTTATATCTTTTATGTAATATCCCATACTTGCTAGTTGTTGATTTAATATATCTATATTAATATTATTTGTAAATTGCTTTTCATAATCTTTGAATAAGTTAACACTTTGTAACAACGATTTTACATTATTACAATTTTTAACTTTTATTAAAATAGATCCTTCATCCTTTAGCATTCTTGTTAAATCTGTTAGCAGCTTACCTGAATCTTTATAATTGTTCAATTCCATACCTAGTACAATATAGTCAAATTTAGTTTCATAATGTTCTTTTATATATTCAATTCTATCTACCTTTACATCATCACATATTGTATTTAAATCTAACCAGTATTTAGCTTCTGTTGAAAATGAATATAGTTTTGTATCTAATATTCCATTTTCTCGCAGTTTATTCTTAAGCTCTAATATAGGAGTTCCACATAAAGTGTCTACCCCTAATATTTCACAGTTTCTTTTTTCACCTATTTCATCATCAACTAACGATAATAAATTTATTTCATAATTCATAGAATCAGTTGATTTTATACCATAATATTTTTTTGTGAAAAATTCATCCCCTCTAGATAGTCCTATACTTTCAATATCTTTACCTTTATCCATTGTTTTTCCAATATGACTTATAAATGTATCTTTACATAATATAGCTTTATATCCTGCCCTTCTAACTCTAAAGCTTATATCATCATCTGCATAGTGATGTATAAACCCATAATCTGTTATACCTATAACATCTATGCAATCTTTTCTGAATAACGCTCCTAATGTTATTAATTTTAGCCTTTCATTCCATAGTCTTGAATTTGACTTATTATATTCTGCAGCTTTTTGTTGCATATCATCTATATCTTTATATTTTAAATCGACTGATTGGTAATTTGTTACATTGTCTAAAACAGGATTTATCATTCCTATTCTATCGTCTGATTCGGCACATTTTATCATATTAGATAACCAATTTTCAGTTACAATTATATCATTTGGCAAACACATTACATATTTACCTTTTAGTTCATCAAATATATATGATGTTGGATACCCTACCCCTATATTTTTAGTTATTTTGATTATTTTTTTTCTATCATAATCTACACTTTTGAAATACTCATATGTTCCATCAGTTGATCCATTATCCACTAAAATAAGTTCATAATCAACATCTTTTGTGTATTTTAATACACTTTCTACGCATTTTTTAGTATATTCTTCTAACTTGTTGTAGCCTAATATAGCAAGACTTACAAGAGGTCTATCTTTTTTACTATTAATATCAGCTCTTGATTGTATTATGTCACTAGGAATTTCAGGTTTATCAGTTAATATAGTATCTAATATTTTTATATCTACATTTTCAGATATTTTTTTATTATTCTCAATATTACACTCACTTAAAACCCTACTTCTTAATTCCTCTAAATTAGAGTCTATTATTATTAGTTTAAATTTATCTATAAATTCTATAGCAAAGTTTATATTTTTTTCATCTAATAAATTTATTATATATTTTTTAGTAGTCTCAAAATACTCTTTACTATTTACAAAATTCAACACTTCATCTATAGTTTCTTCATCATCCGCAACTTCAAATATTTTTTTATATAGACCTAAACTACTCTCAATATCCTCTAACTTATAATATACATATGCTAGATTATAAATTATATCTAAATTGTAACAATCTAAGCTCATAGCAAACTCTAAATTACTTTTAGCTATATCATACTCTTCAGTCTTTATACATAAAATAGATTTTAAATTCATAAATTCAATGTCGTTTTTGTAGGTTTGTTCATTTTCTAGTATTAAATTTAATGCTACTTCTAAATTATTTCTCATTAATTCTTCTTTTATTATTTTTAGCATAATTTATATTCTCCATTTAAATTTTACTTAGTAAATATGCTTCTATTTTATCTAAAACATTATCTACGCTATATTTTTTCACAGATTTTATACATTCTTCAAAATTAGGTAAGTTTATATTTTTATCTAAAATACCATTAAATATATTTGAAAGTTGTTCATAGTTTCCTTTTTCAAATATGAAACCATTTTTGCAGTTTTCAACAATATCTTTAGGTCCTTCACAGTCACTTACTATAACAGGTAATCCTCTTTGAAGCGATTCAACTAAAACTAGTCCAAATGCCTCTGAATCAGAAGGAAGCACTAACGCTGTTGCACTATCTATGGCTTCCCAAGGTTCTTCTTTCCATCCTAACCATCTAATATTATCTTGTATACCTAGTTCTTTAGATAATTTTTTCAGATAATCTTCATGTTCTCCACTTCCTACAATAGTTAACTCCCACTCTTTATCTAACAAACTTACAGCTTTAAACAATATATCTATTCTTTTAAAAGAATTTTCCAATCTGCCCATATACAATAAATTTAATTTTTCATTATCTCTATTTATTACTTTTAAATTATTTTCTTCCACTGGATTACCTACCAAGCATATACTATAAGAATCGGTCAAAAAGTTTATATCTTTAGCTATAAATTTCGAAACAGCCATATGTCCATCACTATACTTTAATAAATGATTACTTCCCATGAGTTTAGGTTCTGAGTGCATCCATGAAATAATTTTAGGCGAATCCTTATATTGATCATTAATAGCTAATCTGCATATTCCACATAATGCAGGTTGATGAGTGGCAATTATTATATCTGGCTTGCCTATTTGAGAAAGTTTTTTTCTATACCCTAATGCTAAACTTTCTATTGTATCTTCATTCATACTGCTATTTAGCCCATAAGTATATAATTCTTCAAATCCATTTTCCCACTCTCTACACTGAGTTTTATAAGCTTGAAAAACCCTTACTCTATATCCTCTTTTTCTTAAAGCTTTATTTACATCAATAATAGCTCTTTCTGTTCCACCTCTTCCACTGACACTATAAATTACAATATCTACAATAAAATTTTTATCTTTTCTTTTAGTTTCTAGCACTTTTTTAAATAGATTATCTAATTGTAATTCTACATCTTTAATTATCTCTTCATCTTCACAGTTAACCAATATATAGTTAAAATATTCTATAGCTTCATCAGTTTTTTCCATCAAGCTGCATATATATGCTAGGTTAAAAATTGAATCTATACTTAATTCATATTTTATATTCCCATATTTAAGTAATTCATATGCATTAGGATAATCACCTTCCATCATACTTATAATCGCTTTAAAATTACATATTTCTGCATCTTCTTTTATTAATTCAGTATATTCATTTATTAATTTTTTAGCTTCATCTAATTTATTATTTTCAATTAATAATTTTATATTTTCTTTAGTGCTGAATATAAGGCTTTGATATTCTCCATTTTTATCATAATAATTAATTATATTTTCTACCATATCTATAACACAATCTGCACTAAACTTTTGTATTGAATCAATACAATTTTTAGGGTTAATCTCTATGTTTTTATTATTTATACTTTCCAATAATTCACTTAATTGTTTATAATCACCTTTATTAACCATGCATCCATTAAATCCATCTATTATTATGTCTTTAGCTCCATCCGTATCTGTAGATATAACTGGAATCCCTCTTCCTAATGCCTCAACCATAACAAGTCCAAATCCCTCTTCATCTGAAGTTAACATAAGTGCTGTTGCAGACTCTAAGGCATCCCAAGGATTTTCTTTCCATCCATGCCACTTTATATGTTTATATATTCCTAAATCTTTAGCTAGTGATTTTAATGCTTCTTCGTCTTTACCACTCCCTATAATATCTAAATTCCAATTACAATCTACTAAACTTAGTGCTTTAAACATTATATCTATTCGTTTTTGAACATTGTCTAATCTTCCTACATAAACAAGTTCTAATATATCTCTATTAATATTTATTTTTTTCATTTCATTTAATCTAACAGGATTTGATATATAGTATATAGGTTTATCTTTCTTTATATATTTACTTATCTCATTTCCTATTTGACTAGATATAGCTAGATGTGCATCTGCATATCTTAGATATTGTCCTCCTCCATAGTATGATGGGCTTCCATGTATCCAAGACAGTATTTTTGGTCTTTTATCTTTTAAAAATTCAACAGCTTTATAACATATATAGCTTAATAAAGGAGAGTGTGTAGCTAAAACAACATCTGGCTCTCCTATTTTTAAAATCATATTTTTATAATTTTTTGCAAGTGACTCTTTATTGTCATTTTCAAGTGTATCTTTATCTCCAAAGAAATATATTTCATCTATAGTTTCTATCCATTCTTTATATTTAGGTTTATACGCTTGAAATACTCTTACTCTATGACCTCTTTTAATAAGCTCTTTACTAAAAGTAGTTATTACATCTTCTAATCCGCCCTTACCTTCTGCGTATGCTAAAACTATGTCAATTACCATTTATTCCTCCTAAGAATATAACTTAATTACTTTTATATTTATTTATTTTTTCTTTTGCATCTGCTACTATCTCGTCATTTTTACATCTATTTACAATTAATCCATAAAAACTTATAGCTTCTTCTATATCTCCTAAAATTTCTTTTAGATATGCAATATTAAATATAGTATTAAAATTATTATCATTTAAAAGCCATGATTTCTTTAACAAATTTTCCGCATCTTTAAATTCATTATTCATAATAGCTATAATAGCTTTCATATTTAATATGGCCTCGTCTTCTGATTTAAATATAGATTCATATTCATCAATCATAGTTATAGCATCTTTTAAATTTCCACTGCCTATACTACTTTCAATTATTGATTTATATTTTGACTTTAATTCTTTCAATTCAGTACTCTCATTTAATTCTCTTTCAAATTCGTCAATTAAAAATTGTATACTCTTTTTATGTGTCTGATGTTTAATAATTGAATTTTTTAAAGCTCTTATATACGCTAATGGTTCTATATTCCTTATAGCATTAATTTTATTTATATTAAACACAAATTGGTCTTCTTCTAATCTTAACAAATTAATAATTTCTTCATCATCTAACTTCTGATTATATGTCAATTTTAGATTTTCATATGTGTATCTAATATACATATGAAATAATATCTTGTGCTTATCTTTAGTTAATCCTCCATTAGTTAACAATGTTTTAGATATGCAACTATATAGTTGTATCTTTTTTATATTTAACGTATTAGGAACATATTCTAAGTAATCAAATAAATTTAATATGCAATCCCTTCTATTATTAACAATGTAACTTATATAATTTTGAATGCTTATATAATCTACTCCATCTAATAATCTTTCTATATCTATTCCTTGTTTTAATGCATAATAAACTATATCGCCATAATAAGATTCTCTTTCATTTATCAAAATTTCATTATATTGATTTTCTTCTAATACATTTCCTACTCTTATCTTATTTAAAATTCCATAGTTACCATCTATATTAGACAGTAATCTGTATATTTTTTCTTTGTCTTTTTCTTTTATACGTTTTAAAATAACTTCTATAGCTATTTTGAATTTATTTTTTTGAACTATAGATGTGGAAATCTTATTATATATATCTATTAACTTTGCTTCTTTATTTAACTTATATAAACTCATAAATATAACTAAATATGACTCTTCTATGGTATAATCACTTAGCTCATCTATATCCTTTACAATCTCATCATACATCTCTAGTTTATAGTAAATATCTAAAATATTAACTTTACATTTATCTTTATGAATCAAAGTATCTGAATTGCATTCTGGTTCATTAGCTTGAGTTGTTATATCATAGTTTTCTATTAAATATAAGTACCTATTGTAGTTTTCTATACTTTGCTTGTACTTATTTAAATTTTTCTGACTCAATGCAATATAGTAATATATATCTATATTTTTATTATCTTTTTTTATATATCTTAAGCATAGTTTCTCACATTTATTAAACTCTTTTAAATCTATATATAAACTCGCTAAATCTAGAGTTACAAATATAGGTATATATCCAATACTTTCATATATTTTATATCCTTTTTCCATATAATATATTGCATCTTCATAATCATTAGATATAATATATTGTTTACCTAATTGATAATTCATATATGGATCATTTGGCTTTTCTTCTATTTCTTTTAATAATATCTTTTTATTTCTATCATCTTTTAATTGTCTAACTTCTTCATCTTCAAACAAATATCCATAGTGATTAAATTCTGCTAATCCGTTGAATATAGGTCTTTTAAATATAGGTTGTTCGTGTATAGCGCCTTTATATCCAAACTCCTCGTCATTTTTGAATAATCTAATCATCGGAGATATATTATATGATGTTTTATCTTGAGAAAATATATTTTTTAGCATTATTGTTGCAGAATTATATTTTAAATACATCTTAGAGTTAAAAAACTCTTTTAATTTTTCATAATTAGTTAGTTCTTCATCTGCATCTAATATTAAAATCCATTCTCCATTTGCATAGCTTATAGCTTTATTTCTCATTTGCCCAAAGTCATTATTCCATTTTTCAAAATATACTTTGTCTGTATACTTTTTTGCAATTTCTATACTTGAATCTGTAGATCCAGTATCTAATATTATAAGTTCACTATCTATTTCATTTATTAATGGGACTAACGCATTTAAGGTTTTATCTAAGTATCTTTCTTCATTTTTAATCATCATAACAATACTTAACAACATTATTTTTCCCTCTTTTCCTAATTAAGTTTAAAAATAAAGAGTAAAGCATATGCTTTACCCCTTAATTTCAACCTTAATATATTCTAATCAATTATCTTAATAATTGAGTTACTGACTCAGGTTGTTGCTTAGCTTGTCCAACCATAGCTTGAGATGCTTGGTTTAATATATTTAACTTAGATAACTTAACCATTTCTTTAGCAACATCTACGTCTCTTATTCTTGATTCTGCAGCTGATAAGTTTTCTGTAGCTGTTGTTAAGTTTGAAGAAGTGTACTCTAATCTATTTTGAGTCGCTCCTAAATTAGCTCTTCCTGTGTTTATTTGCTCTAACACAGCATCTACTTTTGATACGTAAGCTTGCGCTTTTGTATTATCAGTAACATCTGCACTTGCTAAACTAGTTGCTTGACTTACTAAATCTATTGTATTTATAGTTCTAGTTTCATTATTAGCTCCAGCTTGTACTGTAAAGCTTCCTGCTCCACTTAGTAAGTTTTTACCAT
Source organism: Paraclostridium bifermentans (assembly GCF_964259345.1). Classification (GTDB taxonomy): domain Bacteria; phylum Bacillota; class Clostridia; order Peptostreptococcales; family Peptostreptococcaceae; genus Paraclostridium; species Paraclostridium bifermentans_B. The sequence goes on along the minus strand of NZ_CAXVJR010000002.1, from coordinate 186 downwards.
TGAACTTAGTTTCTTTACCTATTTTGTCCATTTCAGCTTGTAATTGATCTAACTCAGTTTTTATCTTAGATCTATCTGCACTAGCTAAAGTATCATTTCCTGCTTGAACTCCAAGTTCTCTCATTCTTTGAGCTATGTTTCCTGCTTCTTCTAAAGCACCTTCAGCAGTTTGTACCATTGATATAC
>NZ_CAXVJR010000001.1:500512-824472 GCF_964259345.1 Paraclostridium bifermentans | reverse complement strand
TCAATAGGAGAAATATGTAACATACTTTGTGGAACATACTTAACAGCAATATCTGATATGACAAGTTTAAGTATAACGCCATCGATACCATATTTTAGCGTAGATATGGTTATGGCAATAATGAACCTACCAGCTTCATTATATGGACAAGTTTCAGATTCTATTTTATGTATAGAAACTGATTTCTTTACATTAGATAAAGAGGTAGAAGGAAAATACTATTTTATACCAAAAGTAGAGTCGTGTAAAAAGCTACTAGCATCATTAGGATTTACTGACTAGGAGTGAATATATGAAAAATATAACAGTGGGTATAGCAGAGTTTAATATTGTAAAAGCACCAGATAAAATAACAACAATAGGATTAGGGTCATGTTGCGGGATAGTATTATATGATGAAAGTAAGAAAATTGCAGGGTTAGTTCATGTTTTGTTATCTGATTCAAAGTGTGACAAAAACTTATTGAACAAGGCTAAATACGCAGATACAGGAATCACTTTATTATATGAAGAAATGAAAAAAGCAGGAGCAAATCCCATGTATATAAAAGCTAAGTTAGCAGGAGGAGCCCACATGTTTAGCTTTAAAAATAGTGATAATAGTATATTCACTATTGGGCAAAAAAATGTTAAGGTTTGTAAAGAAACACTAGCTAAGTTAAGAGTTCCTATCGTTTCTGAAGATGTATTAGGAACTTGCGGTAGAACTATTACTTTCGATACGCTTACAAATAAACTTCGTATAAAAAGTGTTGGGAAAGGCGAAAAACTTATTTAAAAGGATGGTGTATTGTTTGTGAGTGCAAATAGTGAAATGATAGAGAATAAAAATGAAGACACAATAGAGAATAAAATAGATGATTTATATATGGTATTTGTAATAAATGATAGAAAGTATGCCCTATCATCAAAATATATAATTGAAATTATTGAAATGCTACCTATAACTAAGGTTCCATTTTTACCTAAGTATATGAATGGAATAATAAACTTAAGAAGTACAATTATTCCAATTATGGATGCTAGAATGAGATTTGATATGGAACCTATAGAATATAATGAAAGAACATGTATAATTATCATTGAAAATAATGAAAATAAAATAGGGTTAATAGTTGATGCAGTAAATGAAGTTATGAATATTTCACCAGATAAATGTATGAAGATGGATTCTAGTAAAGATGATGGAGTTTCAAACTTTATAAAAGGTGTTAGTGAAATAAATAATGATGTTCAAATGATTTTAGATTGTGATTCATTATTAGAGATTGTTGAGGACATGAAAAATGGAATTAACGAATAAAGATTTTGTACGATTAAAGAATTTTATGTATAATAATTATGGAATAAATCTTGAAAAGAAAAAAACTTTGATAGAAACACGACTAGTATTAATGATAAAAAAATTAGGTTTTCCAGATTTTAAAAGTTATATAGATAACTTAATGTGTGATAAAACAGGAGAACAAGCGGCAATATTAGTGGAAAAGCTAACAACTAACTTTACATATTTTATGAGAGAAGAACAGCACTATGAATTTTTAAAAAATGAAGTTTTAATACCAAATCTAAAAAAGCCAACAGTAGGAGGTCTTAAAATTTGGTGTGCGGCTTCATCTACAGGAGAAGAGCCATATTGTATAGCTATGGTAGTGCAATCAGTCTTAGGAAAATATCCAAGGTTAAAGACATCTATAACAGCATCAGATATTTCAAATAATGTATTAAAACAAGCTAAGGCAGGAGTTTATTCAGAAAGTAAGATATCTAAACTTCCTCAAGAGTGGATTAAAAATTACTTTCAAAAAATAAATAGCAGAGATTATAGTATTAGTAATGATATAAAAAAGCTAGTTGAATTTAAATATTTTAACTTAAATAATACAGTAGGATGGAATAAAAATTATCATGATGTTATATTTTGTAGGAATGTTATGATTTATTTTGATAACCCTACAAAGCAAAAACTGTGTAAAAGATTGTATGACTCTCTTAAACCAGGAGGATATTTGATAATAGGTATGTCTGAGAATTTATCAAATTTAGATACAGAATTTGAACGTGTCAAACCATCTGTATATAGAAAAAAACTAAAGTAAATAAAATGGAGGAAATAGTATGAAAAGAGTATTAATAGTTGATGATGCAGCATTTATGCGTATGTCTATACGTAATATGCTTGAGAGCAATGGATTTGAAATAGTAGGAGAAGCAGAAAATGGAGTAATGGCAATAGAAAAGTATAAAGAATTACAACCAGAAGTTGTAACAATGGATATAACTATGCCAGAAATGGATGGACTAGAGGCTTTAAGAGAAATAAAGAAAATAGATCCAGCAGCATCAGTAGTTATGGTATCAGCATTAGGGCAAGAGGCAAGAATGAAGGAAGCAATTATATATGGAGCAAAAGGGTTTATAGTAAAGCCATTTAAAGAAGAAATAATAGTATCTGCTTTAGCAAAATTATAAAATAAAGTTAAAAGTAATTAAATGTCGTAAGAATTAAATTTTCTTACGACATGATAATATAGCTATAAATCTTGCTTAATTTATTTTAAGTAGGATTTATTTAAATTTATAATAAATATTAATATCTATGTAATTATAGGTGAGTATACAATAAATAATTAGTAGTTGTGAATTTAGAAGATATTTAATTAAATCGTTTTTAAATTAATAACTACTTATTAGCAATATAAACTTATTATAATTAATATATTAAGTATGTAAAATTATATAATTTTGTAGAATTTTTATTTAAAATATCATTAGTTAGCAAATATATTAGAATTGAATTTAGAAAATTAAAGTACTATACAGGGAAAGATAAAATTTAGATAGGAGTTATAATAAGATATTATGAAAAAAGAAGTAACTACATACGACTTTAAAAAACCGCAAAGATATTCTACAAGTAATATGAGATTCTTATCTGTAATAGCAGAAGAGTTTTGCAAAAGTATAAACTTATTTGTAACGTATGAATTAAAAAGACCTAATATAGTTTGTAAGTTAGAGAAAGTAGAACAAACAAATTATGAAGAGTTTACAAATATGATAAATAATGATTCTGTAATTGTAGAACATGCAATACAGCCTTTAGTTCAGGGACTTATTTACCAATTAGATAAAAGTGTAGCAACTTCACTTATAGATTTAATACTTGGAGGAGATGGAGTAGTCGAAAATCATACTAGAGAACTTACTGAAGTTGATAGAGAACTTATATCTTATATAGGTGGAAAGTTCTTAACTAAAATGCATATTTTTGAAGGATGCGAATATATAGAAGTTTCTAAAGTATATACTAATGTTGGGGCTAGTAGAAAATATCCAGTAAGTGAATCTGTTCTTATTTCACATATGAAGATGATGGATGGAAATAGAGAAGTAGGTAAGATGAGCTTCTGTAATCCATATAGTTGTTTAGAACCTATATTAGAGCAGCTAGAACCAAAAAGACTTTTTAGAAGTAAAAATATTGAATATGATTTTGAATTTACAGGTGCAATATACAATAAAATTTGTAATACTCATACAGATATGGTTGCAGAACTAGGAAGAACAGAAATAAAAGTAGATGAACTTGTAAAATTAAAAATAGGTGATGTTATAACATTAGATACTAAAATAAATGGAGAAACAGAACTTTATGTAGGTGGGGCTAAGTCTTTTAAATGTAAGCCTGGATTAATAAAAAATAAAAAAGGTGTTATTATAACAGATTGTGTGAAAAAGGAAGGATAGTTATATGAGCGAAAAATTTGACAGAGTATTAGACATAGAACTAAAAGTAAGTGTTATTTTAGGTAGAACAAAAATGTCATTAAAAGATATATTTGAACTATCTAAAGGATCGTTAATAGAGTTAGATACTTTTGAAGATCAAGAAGTAGAAATACATGTAAATGGAAGAAAAATTGGGTATGGACAAGTTGTAATAGTAGATGAAAACTTTGGAGTAAGAATAACACGTTTAATAGGCGAAGATGAATTAGCAAAAACTTTAGTGTAAGATATTTAAAATTTTATATAAATAAAAAACACTCATTATTTATGGTAATGAGTGTTTTTTTATAAAACTAATTATTTGTATTTACGTTATTGCTTTCATCTACATTAGTAGTGTTATCTTGAGTATTTTGCTGTTGATTAGAATCAGTATGTTCATCAGTTTCAGTTGTACTATTATTGTTTAAATCAGATGAATTTTCATTATTTACAGAAGGTTGCTGTTCATTTAAAGATTGATTTTCTTCAGTACTTGGAGCTTGATTTAAATCTTGGTTATTTTCATCTGAATCAGAACCAGGTGCAATTTGACTATTATCATTTTGATTACTATCACTGTTATTAAATAATCCTGTAAACCAGTTCCATATTTTAGCAAAGAAACCTTCAACTTCATCGCTAGAAGGTAAATTTATAGCATCTTTATCAGTTGCATCTATTTGTACATTATCACCAAGAGCGCTATCATTAGTATTTTCTAATATACCAAGGTCTTTATTATCTCCACCGAATAAATTAGAGAACCAATCACCTATACCTTCAAACCAACCTTTTACAGTATCTAATATACCTGAGTTATTAACACTTTCTCCTAAAGCTTCAAGATTTTCATTTACAGTATTATTAACACTTTCTAAAGCATCTTTCATATCTTTATAATTATAATTTTGCTCAGATATTTTAAGCATTAAATCTTCTATTTGTTTTTGTTGTTCTGGCGATAAAGTAACGTTATAGTTATTAGTTACATTATTTATAGTATCCGCTATTTGAACAGTATCGCTAGTATTATTTTTTATAACCTCAGTCTTAACATCGTTAATTATCCCTGTTGCTTTATCTTGGCCAACAGATTCACCTAAGTCACCAGTTACAACCAATTCTTCAGTGGCTATTTCCTTTTTATTTTCATCTAAAGGCTTACCAGTAGCATCTTCGTATGCTTTCATAACCCCAGTAAGAGCTCCTGTACCACTTACAGGGAAGTTAGCTGCTATAACACAGTTAGCATCAGTAATACCTAAACTCGCAAGTGTACTTGCTATCATAGCAGATGTAACCCATGTAATATTAGCTGTTTTTACATTAATTCCACTTCCAGATTTTGTAGGCTCAACATAAGCACAAGAATAAGTTTTTGTACCTATTTGAGACTCTGGAGCTATTCCTTGTAAGTATTTTCTCTCTTCTTGATTATTTACTTGTAATATTACAGCATCATTTTTATTTACTCCAAAGTATTTTAACATTGTTTGCTGTTGTTCAGGCGATAAGTTAGCGCCTAATGTAACAACTTTTGAAGAGTCAGCAAATACTAAACTAACACTTCCTAAAACCATACTACTACATATAACAATTGAAATTATTTTCTTTTTTAAACTCATAATTAATCTCCTTTAAAAATTTAAACAGATACTAATATAATAATAAAACATTTTATACATTCTGACGATTACAAAATTATAACATTTTTAGTAGGCTAACTCAAATATTATATGTATATATTGATGTAAGTAAGTTATGGAAGATAATAAAAAGAGGTATAGCTAAATAGCTATACCTCTTTTTATTATCTTCCTATAAACATTTGAGTCCAATATAAAGATGACCCATCTGAAGCAATTCCTACCCCTAGTTCAGTGAAGTCAGGATTTAATATGTTTTTTCTATGACCAGGTGAATTCATCCATGAATTCATAACTTCTTTAGGAGTTTCTTGTCCCATTGCTATATTTTCACCAGCTGTACGATAAGTTATACCAAATTGTTTCATCATATCAAATGGAGAACCGTAAGTTGGAGATGTATGATCAAAATAATTTTTATCTATCATATCTTGAGATTTTAAAGTTGCAACTTTTGACAACTCAGAATTAAATTTTAAAGGTTGTAAACCTCTATTAGTTCTCTCTACATTAACTAAATCTAAAACTTCTTTTTGGAAGCTTGCAAAGTTTCCGCTTGGAGTAGAAGGTTTACTAGCTGTATTATTGTCTGTATTCGTATCAGGCTTAGATTCTGTACTAGTATCAGGTTTACTCTCAGGTTTAGTAGTTTCTACGTCTGGAGTAGAAGGTTTACTAGCTATATTATTGTCTGTATTCGTATCAGGCTTAGATTCTGTACTAGTATCAGGTTTACTCTCAGGCTTTGAAGTTTCTACATTCGGAGTAGAAGGCTTACTTTCTGGAGTTGTATTAGATACATTAGTATTTTTATTAGTACAATTTAGATTATTGTCTATCAAATCTTTAATTAAAGAATAATAAGATTTGATAGGAGCAGAACAATCTTTTCCATTTACATTTATATATATATATTCACTATAATTGCTATCACTGCAATAAACTTTTTTATTTATAGTTTCGTTAGATGCTGCATTAACAGGAAATGTTGAACCAGCACTTAAAATAGATACTATACCTAATGATGATAATAATATTTTTACTTTTTTATTCATAAGTCACCTCTTCTAAAAATAATTTTAATGAATTTTCTAAATATGTTACTTTATTGTAACCTTGTGAGTATGATACCCCCTTGGCTAGTTACAATGATAGCATATATATGATTTAATGTATAATGTAAAGTTATGTAATATTTATATATAAATTACAAATATGTAATAATATAGAGTATAAATTTAAAATAAAGAGTAAAAGCTATATTGATGGGTATAATGTATATAAATCATAAAAATTAGATTTACTATAGTAAAAAATTTAGTTATCTTATTAAATTTATGAAAAATATGGTATACTATAAAAAGATAATATTGGCAAAAGATGAAAGGAGAATTATTATGTCAAAAGAACTAGTAAAAGATAGAGTTATAAAATACTTAATGGAAGATTTATATGTTCCACAAGATATGATAGATACAGATGTTGCATTATCAGAATTTGAAGAAGGTGCAGAGGGCGTTATAGATATAATGATAAACGTAAAAGATAATGAAGATTATTATGCACCAGTTATGATAATAAAATGCTTAGATGAAGAAACTCCTCTTCAAGGTGAAGCAGCTCAAGAAGCAGTAAACTTCCTTGAAGATGTAGATAACATAACTTTAGCAGGTAGAGCGGTTTTAACTAATGGAAATGAAATGATGTATGCTAACTGGACAGGAGAAGAGTATGATACAGAAGAAGCTCTTCCAGAATACGATGTAATGGTAAAAGAATTCTTTGAAATGGAAGAACAAATAAAAGAACATGAAGAACAACATGAGTGTGGATGTGGTCATGACCACAATGATGAAGATCATGAATGTTGTGGTGGAAACTGTGGATGTAACCACGATCATAAATAATAAAATATTCTAAAATTTGAGTTGATAAAAGGGGTTTAGCTTGACTAAACCCTTTTATTAATGGTATTATAAATCTGTTATAATCTCATTAATATTTTACCGTAGTATAGGGGCAAGCATATTATTGGACTTATTAACTGGGATTTAACTTTGTCGTTCGAGGATAAAAGACTGCACATCGTGCAGTCTTTTGTTCTTTTCAGGGGAAATAAAATTAATATAATATTATTTTAAAAAAATATAAAAAAAATCAAGGGTTTTTATATATGGATGTAGAATAATAGATAAAGGAATTTGTTGACAAGTAAAAAGTATTTTTTAAAAAGTGCATACATAATATTATCATGAGGATAAAACTGAATATGCTTTTTTAAGTTGATTAACAAATTATTAGAGATAGAAGGGGTAGATTATGGGGGCTAAAAGAGAACATACTTATGAAAATTACATTTATAATGATTCATCAAATTCATCAAATGCTATGAAGATGTACTTAAAAGAAATCGAAGAGTATAAGATGTTATCAGCTGTAGAAGAAGTTGAATTAGCTAAAAAAATAGATGAATCATTTATAGGAGCTAAGGAAGAGTTTATTAATGCAAACTATAGATTAGTTGTTAGTATTGCTAAAAAATATAGAAAAGAAAATATTGATATGCTAGATTTGATTCAAGCTGGTAATATAGGTCTTATAAAAGCTGTAGAAAAATACGATTATAAAAAAGGATATAAGTTTAGTACTTATGCTACATGGTGGATAAAACAAAGTATAACTAGATATATAGATGATTGTGAAAATACAATTAGAATACCAGTTCATTTACATCAAAGAATAAATTTTGTAAAGAGAAAAAGACAAGAGTTATCATTAGAGCTTCAAAGAGAACCAAATATAGAAGAATTAGCAATAGCATGTGAAATAGATGTTGAAAAAGTAATCGACTTATTAAAAAGAGATAAAAATATAGTATCGCTAGATACTCCAATAAAAGAAGATGAAGATAGTAGTTTAGTAGAATTTATACCATCAGATGCATATTTTGGAGATGTAGTTATGCATGAGGTAGAGCAACATAATTTAAGAGAAAAAATTGAAGAAATATTAACTGGGCTTAGTGATCAAGAACAACAAGTTCTTAGAATGAGATTTGGATTAGATGATGATATACCTAAGACTTTAGAAGAAATAGGTAAGGTATTTGGAGTAACAAGAGAAAGAATAAGACAAATAGAGGCTAAAGCTATAAGAAAGTTAAGACATCCTAGCAGATTAAAACAATTAAAACATTTTTATTAAAAATTAAATAATAAAACCTGTGATAAACACATATATTTAGCTTAATAAAGCTAAGTATATGTGTTTTTGATTGTTATAATAATTACTATTAAACATGTAATATATGAAAATTTTAAACTGAATAAATCATATTAAAATATATATCCTAATATAATTATAGTATACATGATAAACTTATTTCAAGGACTGATGATATGAATTATTATAATAGAGAAAAAGTATATAAAAATATATCTAATGATATAAAAATCCTAAACTATAATATAGATAATGCAAAATTACAAATATTTAATAAAACAAGTCAAACATATTATCTTATAAATCAAATTGAAAATGAAATTAACTATATAATTAAAAGTGTTGAAGAATTAAAAGACCCATTTTTGTTATATGTAATAGGTCCTGGAAAATATGGAAAGTCAACTCTTATAAATTCATTACTAAGAAGTAAAGTATTAGAAACAAGAGATATACCTAATACATGGAAAATAGACACACTAATAAACTCATCTAAATCTAAAATTGAAATTATTAATGATAACGATATAACATATGAATTAAACTATGAAGAAGGTTTGAAATTAATTAAAAATGAAGAAATAAAATTAAAAAATTCTAAGAAAATAATAAGAGAAAAATTAGAAGAATATAAAAATAAAAATAGAGTAACTATAGAAAATTTAAAAAAATATAAAAAAAAATTAGAAGAATTATACTTATACAAATCGAATATATGCGAAGTTAGATATTATATTAAAAATGAAGGGATATTAAAAGACTTTATAATAGTAGATACTCCTGGTCTTAATCAAAACTTATTGAGAAACACTAGAAAAAGGATGATAGATTACTACAAACGAGCGGATGGTATTATTTGGATACTAGATAGTCAAAATATAGTTTCAAAGTCAAGTTATGATCTATTAAATGAGTTAAAAGAAGAGTATATATTAGATGATAAAAATAATAATATAATTTGTGCAATTAATAAAATAGATATTATAAGAAATAAAGAAGAGAATATATGTAAAATTAGAGATAAAGTGAGTGAAATATATTATGGATATTTTAAAGATATGATAATGATTTCCTCAAAGGAAGCTATAAATGGATATATAAATAATGATATAAATTTAATAGAATTAAGCAATATAGAAGCTTTAATCGAAAGTATAGATATAAATTTTAAAAAACAATCTGAAAAAATGCAAATAAAATCAAAATATAAAAACTTAGAAATTATGAGTAGACATTGTACTAATTTAATCAACAATTACAAAAGAAATTTTTACTATCATATCAGCAAAGCTGATGAAATTAAAGTAAAGATAGATATAAAAATAGAAAACACTAAGTTTGATATAGAAAAAAACATAGTTAGATACTTAACCTTAAGCAGTTTAAATGATGGAGATATATATAGTGAAATTAAAGAATTAGAAGATTTTTTGAAATATGAAATAAATAATTTGAAAAGTTACTTATTCAACATAGCTCAAATTAATAATGATTTGAATGAAAAAGAAAATTTTGTGCAAATAGATATCTTGCATACAAAAGAATTTTTATATGTAAAAAATAATATGAAAGAATACAATCAATTATTTAAAGAAAAATATATTAAGTTAAATATAGTAAATAAAAAAGTAAAAGAAGAAGCTCAAAAAAATAAGGTTATAAATTCTATAGAACTATTGAAAAAATATATAGAAGAAAAAATAGATAAGATTTTAATTGAATTGAAAATGAATTTAGATATATTAATAGAAAAATCATTTAGAGAAAAATATGTTGATTATAAATATATAAAAAATCATTTAATATCTATTAAGGATATTGATACTATATTAAAAAAGTGGGGGAGTTATAATGAAAAAATTAAATAGTTATATAGAAGAAACAAAACTTACCTTTATAGAATCTCCAATTAGAAGTTTCTTATCTAATGAAAAAAATATTCCATTTAAGAAAATCATAGAACATAATTTATCGGATGTAATGGATAACTTTGAAATTTTACTACATAAGCCTAATAATATACTAAAATTAGTTATTATGGGTGAAGTTAAGTCAGGAAAATCTACTTTAGTAAATTCTATTATAAGCAAAGAAGTTTCGGAAGTAGACATACTAGAAGCTACATCAAGTATCGTTAATATACAATATAGCACTGAAGAATATAGAGAAAAAGAAGAAGGGTATATAAATGTAGGAGTCAATTCTGATTTTTTAAAAAATATAAATATAATTGATACACCAGGTTTGAAAAGTATAACAAAAGAAAATGAAAATAAAACTTTAAAATTTATACAAAATGCAGATTTAATTATATTTGTATTCGATTTAACACATATCGGGCAAGAGGATATACATGAATCTGTTGAACTAATAGCATCATATGGAAAACCAATAATAGGTGTATTAAATAAGGCAGATTTACTAGAAGATGATTATGAGGAAGTATTAAGTTATATAAAAGATGAGTATGGTATATATATAGATAAATTTTTTATCATTTCTTCATATTTACAATATCAATATAACTTAGGGATGAGTGCAAAAGCAAAGATAAATGATATAGCTATAGACTATCCTGAAAACCTAAGTAAAAATTTTAATGGATTTATAGAATATATAAAAGAACTTTGTGAAGACAATGATAAAATTAAAATAGAAAGTATAAACTCATCATTACAAGCTTTAATTCATAAAGAGAAAGTTTATCACTATGAATACTTGAAATCTTTAGAAATGATAGAAAATGAGTTAATAAATCACAGAAAATTATTAGAAAACAAATATGACTATATACAATCAAAAATGGAATTTGAAATAGATGAATGGATAAATAAAGAATTTTTAGTATTAGAAATAAGTAGGATACACAAGAGTTTAGACATAGCCAAAGACTATATAAATGAAAATTATATAAATGATATTATAAATAGTAAAAAACTAGAACTAGATGAGTTGTTTTTTAAACAATGGGATGAATGTATAAAGGAAGTGAATTCCATCACTAATAAAAATATAAAAGAATTTATAAAAAATATAAATGTAGAAAGCTATAATATGGAAATACCTAAAGTTAAGTTAAATGAAGGTGAAATAAATATAAATGAAATGTTAGCAACAATAGGAACTGGAGCTATACTAGGTGCTACATCAGGAAGTGCGGTGGCTATGTATGCAGCTGCACTTGGGAGTTCAGCACAGAGCTTAACTATAGGGGCTGCCATGATTACTTATTGCCCGCCATTACTTATAGCTGGAACATTAACTGGAGGTATTGGTAAAGTTTTATATGATAAATTGAAAAAAGATCAACTTAATAAAGACATATTAAAGGATATAGAGGTTTTTAAAGAAAACATTAAAGAAGATATAAAGAGCAAATTGCTTCAAATATACATTAATGCTAGTAAAGATATAATTAAAATTAATCAATCTATATTTGAAAGTTCTAAAGAATTAGGAATTAATGAATATGAAATAGACGAACTAAAAAATAAAATTCAAGAATATATAAATATACTTGTATAAAAATAAAGCGTTAATATATATTAACGCTTTATGATTTATTTCTAACATTTATTATAAAATTTAAATAAAGAAAGCGCGATGTTGTCTGTTATTTTATTATAATCATTGCTATATTGTAATATGTTTTGTTTTATGTAAAATGAATTTAAGTCAAAATTATTTTTTATAGCTAAGTTTGATATATAACTGTAGCGTATACAAATAGTAGTTAAAAAATAAATTAAAAATAACATAAATAAAATTAAGATAATAATAGACATATAAACCCCCCCAATAAAGTTTACTAAAGTCATGTTCCTATAATTAAATTGTACAACTAACGTATTGAAATTTCAAAATATTAATAAATACAATATATGACCTAAATATGCATAAAGTACTAAAAAAATAAAATTAAAAATAGAATTATAAAATTTAAGGAATTTTTATAGCATAATAAAGAACAATATTGATAGGATAATACTAATGTGATATTATAATAAAGTACAGTACTGTTTATAACACAGTAGTATTGGAAAGTTAAATGAGGTGATGTATTGGAGGTAAAGCTGTTAATAGAGGAGTTCATTAAAAACTATGGATTATTAAGCGTATTTATTATAGTCATGCTTGAATATGCAAATTTACCGCTTCCAAGTGAAATAGTTTTACCGGTTGTAGGAATATTTACGTTTGAATATGATATAGATTTTATACAAGTTGTAATTGTGTCAGTATTAGGAGGGGTATTAGGATCAATAATAAATTATTATTTGGGATTAAAATTAGGCAAGCCACTTATAGATACTTTGGCTAAAAAATTTCCAAGTACAAAAAAATCTATAAAAGCATCGTATTTATGGATCAAAAAATATGATAAACCATCTATAATGCTGTCTAGATTAGTTCCAGTTGCGAGGACATTTATATCTATAGTAGCAGGTGTAGTAAAAATGAATATAATAGTATTTATCATATACTCTACAATAGGTATAAGTATATGGAATTTACTATTAATATCTGCTGGATATTTATTAGGAGATAATTTGAATATAATAACAGCAATATTAAAAAAATACTCAATAATAGTAGGAGTTTTAGCTATTTTGTTAATAGCAATTTACTATATAAAAAGTAAATCTAAACCAAAAGAAGATATATAAAAGGCACTTATGTGTCTTTTTTTACGCTTAAGGAATTTATGTTTAACGAATATCTGTTGATAACTTATAGAGAATAGTTATATCAACACCTTGCTGAAAGTAAAAAAGGACATTTTTGAGCAACGGACGAAGTCGTTGGCGACATAAAGTGGTTCGCACACGTAGTGGATCAAGCGAAGCGAATTTTTTATATTGAAAATATATATTTCAAAATCAATCTAAATAAAAGTTTATTGGTATTAACAAAAGCTTATTCGTGTGGTAGAATAAATCTAACAAATATAAATAAATGGGGGACTGAAAATGAATAGTGTAGAACAAATATTACATTCTATGGATATGCAATATCATGAAAAAAGAGCAAACATGGCAAGATGGGCAGAGGATTCTTTACCTCCTTTAAAAATAAGTGATGAAACTAAAGTACATTTAGATAAAAAAATATTATGTGATATGAATGAAGGAACTAGACCGTATAGACCTAGATATGTCTTACCTGACTATGTAAAATTTATTAAACAAGGTAGTGAATATTTAGATATAGAACCACCTAAGGATTTATATGAAGCAGTTAATGCATTAATGGTACTTTACAGATATGTACCATCTATAACAGGGTATCCTGTTTACGTAGGTCAGATAGATGATGTTTTAGAGCCTTTTATGGATACAGTAAGTGAAAAAGAAGCTTACAATTTGATAAAGATGTTGCTTATAAATATTGATAGAAATTTACCAGATGCCTTTGTTCATATGAATATAGGACCTAAGGATAGTAGAGTTGGAAGATTAGTAATACAAATAGAGAGAGAACTTAAAAAGACTATACCTAATGTTACATTAAAATGTAGTGAAGAAACACCGGATGAACTTATAAAATATGGAATAGAATCAGCTCTTGAAAATATAAAACCATATTTTGTGAATCATAATCTAATGACAAAAGATTTAGGGGAAGATTATGGTGTTGTTAGTTGTTATAATTCACTAAGAATAGGTGGAGGAGCTCATACATTAACAAGAATAAACTTAAAAGCATTAGCTGAGGATAGTAAAAATTATGAAGATTTCATGAATAATAAACTTCCAGCAGCAGTAAATGCATTAGCAGATCTTACTAATGCAAGAATAAAATATCTAGTAGAAGAAGTTAAATTCTTTGAAAGTTCATTTTTAGCTAAAGAAGGATTAATAGACTTAGATAAGTTTACGTCTATGTTGGGGATATATGGGACATTTGAATGTGTTGAAATATTTACTGGAAAACAAATGGGACATGATGAACAAGCTAATAATGTAGCTGAAGAAATATGTAAAAAGTTTTATGAGTTAGTTAAAAAAGAGGATGCAATATATTGTGGTGGTACAAATGGTAAACATGGGGTACATGCCCAAGGAGGTCTAGAGTCTGATACAGATACAACACCTGCTATAAGAATAAAGTACGGATGTGAGCCTGATGTATTCAATCATATAAATTTATCTGGAAGACTTCATAAATATTTTGACACAGGATGTAGCGATATTTATTTATTTGATGAAACTGCTAAAAATAATATAGATGGAATGTTTAGAGTTGTGAAAGGTGCACTTGAAAGTGGAATAAGAGTATTATCTATAAACAGTAATACATCAGAATTCGTTAGAATTACTGGATATTTAGTTAAAAAAAGTGATATAAATAAATTTAATGAAGGCGAAAGTCTAAGGGAAGATTCTGTTGTATTAGGGGCATTAACTATGAAAAATGGAATAAAAGAAAGAAAGGTTAGAAATATATAATGAAAGCTCCTATTAATAAAATTATAAATATGAGTTTTATTGATGGTCCTGGATGCAGAATAAGTATTTTTTTACAGGGATGTAATATGAAATGTATATATTGTCATAACCCAGAGACTCAAAACTTATGTCAAAATTGTGGCAAATGCTTAAATGTATGTAAAGTAGGAGCTCTGAATTTAAATGATAATATAATTTATGATAAAGATAAATGCGTAAATTGCGATGAATGTATAAATATATGTGAAAACTTAGCATCTCCTAAGATAATATATTATACACCAGAAGAACTTTTTGATTATGTAGTAAAATACAAAGCATTAATAGATGGTGTTACCTTTTCAGGTGGAGAATGTACAATGTATAGTAACTTTATAATTGAATTTACAAAAATTATACATGAAAAAACTAATCTTAATGTATTTGTAGATACTAATGGAAATACAGATGAAGAAGATATAGATAATCTTATAAATGAAGTAGATGGATTTATGTTTGATTTAAAAGCTTTTGAAAATGATACACATATAAAAGTTACAGGCATAAAAAATGATATAGTTTTTAGAAATATAGAAAAATGCTCAGATTTTAATAAACTATATGAAATTAGAACTGTATTACTTGAAAATATAAATGATGAAGAAAGTGTGTTATATAAAGAATTAGAATATATAAAAAAACTAAATAGTTATACAAAATTTAAGTTAATACCTTTTAGAAACTATGGAGTTAAGGGAGAACTTGCTAAATTTAGAGATTATCCTAAAGAAAAATACAATAACTACTATGAAAAAGCGAAAGAAGTACTAAAAGAAAGAATGTTAAACCCTATTATTTAATATAATAAATATATGTGTAACCCTAGATAATATTTTGTTATCTAGGGTTTTTTTATGAAAGAATATAGAGTACGAAAGACTATAAATTTAAAAGGACATACATTTATCAAAATAGAAAGCTAATTAGGAAGTAAACATATGGGGGTTAGGGTATTGAAAGAAAAAATTATAGATAAATGTATGGAATGGGCTAAAGTTATAATACTAGCATTAATTATGGGACTTGGAGTAACTTATTTTGCAGTACCTACTGTTGTTAGTGGTGAATCTATGTATCCGACATTAAATACAGAGGATTATTTAATAATAAATAAAGTTATATATAAAAATGATACACCTAATAGAGGAGATATAGTTGTTTTTGAGACTGAACTTGAAAATGAAAAAGGTAATAAGAAAAATTTAGTTAAAAGAATAGTAGGTTTACCGGGGGAAAAATTAAGCATAAAAAATGGAGATGTCTATATAAATGATAAACTTATAAACGAGCCTTATGTAAACAATGCATATACTGCTGGAGACATAGAATTAGTTATACCTAAAAATCAGTATTTTGCGATGGGAGATAATAGGCTTGTAAGTAAAGATAGTAGAAACGAAGAGGTAGGTCTTGTAAATGAAAGTGAAATTATTGGTAAAGCTAATATTAGATTATTTCCTTTTAAAAGTTTAGGTATAGTAAGTTGATAAATCTGATAAAAATAGCATGATATTTATTTGTATTGTGCTATTTTTATTTTATTTATAAATAAAATAATGCTAAAAACCTTACAAAAACATATTACTATTAAGATATACTTAAAATAAATACCAAAAAATTCTAAAAATACTTTAGAATTTAAAAAATTCATTATATAATATAGGTGAGGTTGAATTTATATTGGATATATATTTTTATTTAGGAGTGTGAGGATATAGTGAATCAGTTAAAAATAACTGAAACAGCATTAAGAGATGGGCATCAGTCTTTAATTGCTACAAGATTAACTACAGAAGAAATACTACCTATACTAGAAACTATGGATAAGGTAGGCTATCATTCTATGGAAGTTTGGGGTGGAGCGACATTTGATGCATGTATACGTTTTCTTGGAGAGGATCCATGGGAGAGATTAAGAGAAATAAGAAAAAGAGTTAAAAACACTAAGTTACAAATGCTTTTAAGAGGTCAAAATCTTCTTGGATATAGAAACTATGCAGATGATTTAGTTGATAAATTTATTAAGCTTTCTCTGGAAAACGGTATTGATATAATAAGGGTATTTGATGCATTAAATGATGTAAGAAACATAGAAGCATCTATGAAAGCGATTAAAAAGTATGGAGGGCATTGCCAATGTGCAATATCATATACAACAAGTGATGTTCATACTACAGATTACTATTTGGAATTATTAAAAACTATGGAGTCTATGGGTGCAGACTCTATATGTATAAAAGATATGGCGGGGGTTTTAACACCATATAACGCATATGATTTAGTAAAGAAAATGAAATCTATAAGTAATTTACCTATAGAATTACATACACACTGTACAAGTGGTATAGCAGACATGATATATATGAAGGCAGTAGAGGCAGGAGTGGATATAATTGATACTGCAATATCTCCATTTTCTGGAGGAACATCTCAGCCTCCTACAGAGTCATTAGCTGTAACATTTAGCGAAATGGAGAGAAATCCTGGTTTAAATATGGAAGCTCTTTTAGAAGTTGCAGAATATTTTAAGCCTATAAGAGATAAGTATATGGAAAATGGAACTTTAAATCCTAAAGTTTTACTAACAGAGCCACAAACTTTAAACTATAAGGTTCCAGGCGGTATGTTATCTAACTTGTTATCTCAATTAAAGCAACAAAATGCAACTGAAAAGTATGAAGATGTTTTAAGAGAAGTTCCTAGAGTTAGAGCAGATTTGGGATATCCACCATTAGTTACACCTATGAGTCAAATGGTTGGAACTCAAGCCTTATTTAATGTATTAACAGGAGAAAGATATAAGTTAGTACCAAAAGAAATAAAAGATTATGTAAAAGGTCAATATGGAAAGGCTCCAGCTCCTATAGATGAGGATGTAAAGAAAAAAATAATAGGAGATGAAGAAGTTATAACTATAAGACCAGCAGATCTTTTAGAACCTGAATTTGAGAAGATAAAATTAGAAGCTGGAGATTTAGTTAAATGTGATGAAGATGTATTGACATATGCATTATTCCCACAAGTAGCACCAGGATTTTTAGAAAATAAATACAATCCAAAAAAAGAAGAGCCGTTAAGTGAAGAGAATAAAATTCACTATATAACAGTAACTATGTAGGAAATGGGTGATAATTAATGTTTGGTAATGAAATAAGTATAATGGAAGCCATTAATATAACTATATCAAGTATGACTATAGTATTTTTAACTTTAATATTAATATCTCTTGTGTTATCTTCATTTAAATATATATTTAAGATAAAACCACAAACTAAAAATGAAATAGTAAAAAATAATTTAAATGAAACTAAAAATAGTTTAGATGAAGATGATGAGGAAGATAGAATAGTAGTGGCACTTGCGGCATCTATTATGGCAGGCGAAGGTCAAATAAATCCAAACCTTCATGTAAAAAAGATAACTAGAATCAAGTAATTAAAATTTGTTAAAGGGAGAGTTGAAAATGAGCGCAAAAACATATCATATAACATTAAATGGAAAAGTTTATGAAGTTGAAATAGAAGAGGTTAAAAAAGGAGAGCAACCAAAACCATCAGTACAAAGTAAAGAACCAGTTAAAACAGTTTCATCTAATGGAAGTGGAGAAGCTGTAGAGGCACCTATGCCTGGAACAATAGTTAATATAATGGTTAAAAACGGCGATGTAGTAAAAAAAGGACAAGTACTAGCTATACTTGAAGCTATGAAAATGGAAAATGAAATAGTAGCTCCAATAGATGGAACAATTGCTTCTGTTGATGTGGAAAAAGGTCAAAACGTAAACCTTGGAGATAGCTTAGTTCAAATCGGATAATGGAATAAGGGGGAGTTACTGTGTTAGAAATGTTACAAACTTTCTTTGCAAACACGGGGTTTGCACTAGTAGACTATAGACAAATAATAATGATTTTAATAGCGTGTGTATTTTTATACCTAGCTATAGCAAAAGGATATGAACCATATCTTTTAATACCTATATCGATAGGTATGTTATTAGCTAACATGCCTGGAGTTGACTTGATGAATCATGCAACAGACTCTGAAAATGGTGGTTTATTATACTATTTATATCAAGGAACAAAACTTGGAATTTATCCACCATTAATCTTTTTATGTATAGGGGCAAGCACAGATTTTGGACCGATAATTGCAAACCCTAAGACGTTGCTACTTGGAGCAGCAGCTCAATTTGGAGTATTCTTTGCATTTATGGGAGCTATAATATTACAATTTACAGGACCGGAAGCGGCATCTATAGGTATAATAGGTGGAGCAGATGGGCCAACAGCAATATATCTAACAGGAAAATTAGCACCGCACTTATTAGGAACAATAGCTCTTGCAGCTTATTCATATATGGCTTTAGTTCCAGTTATACAACCACCTATAATTAGAGCTTTAACAACTAAAGAAGAGCGTATGGTTAAAATGGAGCAATTAAGACCGGTATCTAAAAAGGAAAAGATTATATTTCCTATAGCTATAATGATTTTAGTTATAGGGTTATTACCATCGGCAGCACCACTTATCGGAATGCTTATGTTTGGAAACTTAATAAAAGAAAGTGGAGTAGTTCCCAAATTAGTTGAGACGGCTACAGGCCCAATGTTATATATAATTACCATAATATTAGGATTGACTGTCGGAGCAACAGCAAATGCAGAAACTTTTTTAACACCACAAACTTTAGGAATTACTGCAATGGGACTTGTTGCATTCTCTGTAGGTACTGCAGCAGGTGTTCTATTTGGTAAGATTATGTATAAAGTATCAGGTGGAAAGGTAAATCCTATGATAGGTGCAGCGGGAGTTTCAGCAGTTCCTATGGCAGCTAGAGTTGTTCAAAAAGTTGGGCAAGAAGAAAATCCATCGAATTTCTTACTTATGCATGCGATGGGACCAAATGTTGCTGGAGTTATAGGATCAGCTGTAGCAGCAGGAGTATTATTACAATTATTTGTTAAATAGACATTATAAAAAAAGAGATGTTAAAAAACATCTCTTTTTTTATATAATAAGTTTATAATACTTTAAAATTTATGATAAATTAACCCTCAAATTTAAATGGTAGTTTTTGATAAGATATAATATCTCCGCTTACTGGATCTAATTCTATATAGATATAGAAATTGTTATCTGTAAATTCAATTGAAAAATATGGATTATATCTTATAATAGACGACTTATAATTAATATTTTCTTCAGATTGTCCATTTATTTTTATTAAAAAGTCTTTAGCTAATTTAGATAACGTATCTTCTGATAAAGTATCTGAATTTAAAGCTGAATGTTGGTTAAGCTGCGACTTATAAAAGCCGATTAGTTTGCCTGAGTATAAATCAAATAATGTTGAATACTTGAGTATATCTTCTTCTAAAAAATCGACTGAAATACATTCACCTATTTTATAAGCTTGAGTATCTACAGAATTAACTACAGATTTATATTTAGATTTTTTAAACTCAGCACCGAATATATTATAAAGAGATTCCTCAGCTTTTTTTATAAACTTATCTTTATTAACAGTATTATAACTATTTTTTGTTAAATCATAATCAGAAAAAATTACTTTTTTACTATATACATGGTTAGTTTTTATTGGCTTATAAGTTAAAATTAAAGTAAGAAATAAAAATGATATAAATAAGATAATATAAATTTTTATATTTTTCACATTAATCCTCCTTTGAAACATAATGTGATTGTTGTGCCAATATTTT
Source organism: Paraclostridium bifermentans (assembly GCF_964259345.1). Classification (GTDB taxonomy): domain Bacteria; phylum Bacillota; class Clostridia; order Peptostreptococcales; family Peptostreptococcaceae; genus Paraclostridium; species Paraclostridium bifermentans_B. The sequence continues at coordinate 803,622 of NZ_CAXVJR010000001.1, read as the reverse complement.
CACTACTCTCTATAGAAAAATCTATATCTAAAAGTTTTATTATATTTGCACATATAGAAAGACCGAGCCCAAATCCTCCTAGTGAGCTTTCACGAGATTTATCAACCATATAAAAGGGTTCAAAAACTTTATCTAGACTTTCTTTGGGTATTCCACAGCCTGTATCTATTATAGTTATAGAATTATTATTTAAAATAAATTTTAATTCTTTTGTAACAGATGTACTCATAGCTTTAATAGAGTTATCTATAAAGTTAGATATTAATGTTGAAATCAAATAAACATCAGTATCTATGTTAAAATCATTTCCTTGTATTATAAAATTAATATCTTTTTTTATTAAATTTAAATTAAATGTTGACTGTATATCATTAATTATTCCTAACACACTTACTTTTTTTATATCTAAACATGTTTTGTCCAATGTAATAAGTTTTATTAAATTTTCAGTTAAGGACTCTATACGTTTACCATCTTTATATATATTCTCAAATGATTTATGTATTAAGTTTATATCTTGAATATCTTTATCTATTATCAACTTAGAATATCCTACAATAGAAGTTAATGGAGTTCTTATTTCGTGAGTAAGGTTATCTATAAATCTTTGTTTTTCTAAATTTTTATTTTCAAGTAAAATTATTTTGTTTTTTATTTCTTCACTTAAAATATTAAACTTAGAAGAGATAGTATTTAATTCATCGATGTTACTATCGTAGATTATTTCTTCATTATAGTTTCCAACTATTATTTGATTTATTTTTTCAATAAGACTGTTTAAAGGTTTAGTTATATCATTAGATATATAGTAAATTAAAAAAATTAAAAGAACTCCTATTAATATATTAAGTACTAATAATATTAAGAAGCTATAAACTCTAGATTGGTATAAGTTATTTAAACTATTCATATATGTAAAATAATACTCTGAATTATTAAAATTGATTATTTTGTTTATAACTAATGTATGTGATTTATTACTTGATAGTATTATATAGTTAGAAATGTTCTTATTATCGAATTTAAATAATTCACTAGGTAAATTAAAAGAGTTGTTAGATGAATAAATTAAATTCTTTTTTAAATCTCTAAATTCTAAGTTTATAGATTTATTTTGTATATTATTTAAATAAGAATCACTTTTTATAGATATAAGTTCTTTATTAGTTAGAAATAAATTATTTAGATTCTCTCCAACTTTTATATTAGAATATATAACTGAGTATTCTTTAAAGCTATTGTCTATTGTAGATTTTAAAGAAGTATAAAATATTGATTGAATAAGTATATATCCAAAAATATTTAGTGTTATGAAAAATAAAGTAGCAAAACTAATAAATAGTTTATTTTTCAGCTTCATCTAGTATCTCCTTTTTAAAAATTATGACCTAAGTTTGTACCCTACTTTATAAACTGTTTCTAAATCATGCTTAAGGTTTAGCTTTTCACGAATTTGCTTAATGTGCATATCTACCGTTCTAGTTTCTCCACAATAATCATAACCCCAAACACTGTTTAATATATTGTCGCGACTTAGCACAGTGTTTTGATTTTCAATAAATTGTACTAATAAATCAAACTCTTTAACAGTTAGTGTAATTTCTTTATTATTTAGTTTAACTACTCTTTCACATTTAGAAATAGTAATATTTTTATATGTAAGTAAAGAATTTTGACTATCTTTAAAAGAATTATTTCTCCTTAAAATCACTTCTACTCTTGCTAAAAGCTCCAAAGGCTCAAATGGTTTTGTTATATAGTCTTCAGCTCCTAATTTTAAACCTACAACTTTATCTTGAACTGATGATTTTGCAGTTAAGAATATAACAGGGATATTTTTATGTTTAATTTTAGATAAAAGTTCAAATCCATCTATATGAGGAAGCATTATATCTAATAAAATAAGATCAAAATCTATAGACTCTATCATATCGTAAGCCATTTGACCATCACTGGCTTTAAAGGTAGTATAATTTTCTAAAGTTAAAGTTAAGTCAATTAAATCTCTAATAGACTTTTCATCATCTACTATTAATATTTTCATAATACGCCTCCATGAAATTATAATTCTTGTTAATATAAATAATTATTGCAATGAAGTTAATTTTACCATAAATATCTATATAGAATTTATCTTTAGATTAAATTTTACAACTAATTTACAAGTTAATTATTTTTATAATATATGTATTGTTTAATATTAAAGTGTAGCAAGGCTAAATATTATTATAACTCAGATAAAGGAGAAATATTATGTGTGGACATGTATTTATATATAGTAAAAATAAAATGAATGATGAGAATTTAATAAAGAGACTAACAGATAAGATACATCATAGAGGGCCAGATGATACAGGTTTTTATATAAATGAAAAAGTGGCATTTGGATTTAAAAGACTTAGTATTATTGACTTAGAACATGGAAAACAACCATTTGTAAAAAATGGATATAGTATTATATTTAATGGTGAAATATATAATCATGAAAGTTTAAGAAAACAGTTTGAAGATCAAGGTTATACATTTGAAACAAATTCGGATACAGAAGTTTTACTTACCTCATATATAAAGTATAAAGAAAAATGTGTGAATTATTTAAGAGGTATGTTTTCTTTTATTATATATGATGAAAAACAAAAGACTATATTTGGAGCGAGAGATCAATTTGGAATTAAGCCTCTATATTATGTTGAAACAAATAATGAAATAGCTTTTTCATCAGAATACAAAGCTTTAGTAGATACAATAGAAGAAGTTAAAGTAGATGAAAATAGTTTGCAAAATTATTTATCTTTTCAATATGTACCTAATTATAAAACAATAGTAAAAAATATAAATAAAGTACCTAATGGAAATTATTTTACAATAAAAAATAATAAAGTGGAATTTAAGCAATATTATGATATAAACTTTATAAAAAGAAAAGATGTAACTAAAGAAGATATATACAACGCACTTGAAGATTCCGTAAAACATCATATGGTATCAAATGTAGAAGTAGGAACATTTCTATCGGGGGGGATAGACTCAACTATAATAGCAACACTTGCATCTAAGATAAATCCAAACATTAAATCATTTTCAGTAGGGTTTGATATAGAAGGTTATAATGAGTTAGAAGTTGCTAAAAAAACAGCAGATGCACTAGGTATTGAAAATATAGCAATAAATGTTAAACAAAGTGATTATATAAAAGCACTTCCTAAAGTAATATACAAATTAGATGATCCACTTGCTGACCCATCTTGTGTAGGTATACACTTTTTATCACAAGAGGCTAGAAAACATGTAAAGGTTGTATTATCAGGAGAAGGGGCAGATGAGTTATTTGGTGGGTATAATATATATAAGGAATATTATAGCGTTAGGCCATTTTTAAGATTATCAAACAAGCTTAATAAAGCTATAAATAATATAGTTAGACTAATGCCTAAAATAAAAGGTAAAAATTATTTAATACGAGCAACGACATCTCTTGAAAGTAGATATATAGGAAATGCTAAAATATTTGAAGATAGAGAAGTTGAAGATATATTACAAGTATTTAATGAAAATAATAGATACAAAGATGTATTAAGACATTTATACAAAGATTGTAAAGATAAAAATTATGATTATGTTACAACTATGCAAAATATAGATATTAATACATGGCTTGAAGGAGATATTTTACTAAAAGGGGACAAAATGTCTATGGGATCATCTATTGAACTTAGAGTGCCTTTCTTAGATAAAGAAGTATTTGATGTAGCTAAGAACCTTACATTAGAACAAAAGGTAAGTAAATCAAATACTAAAATACTACTTAGACAAGCTTTTAAGGGGATAATACCGCCTCACATGGTAGAAAAGAAAAAACTAGGGTTTCCAATACCTATAAGAGTATGGTTAAAAGATGATTTAGGCAAATTTGTAAGAAAAGTAATAATTGAATCTAATACTGACAATATAATAGATAAAAATTATGCAATAAATTTATTAGATGATCACATAAAAGGTAAAAGTGATAATTCTAGAAAAGTATGGACAATATTCATATTTTGTATGTGGCATCAATTATTTATTGAAAATATAGATATAAATTCTGATTATTGGAATATCGAACAATTAGCTAATTAAATAAAAAATATAAGATTACATTGTAATCTTATATTTTTTATTTATGGATATATTAACCTGTTAATTTTACTATCTGCTTAAATTGTTATCGCTTACATATTTGTAATTATATTACAAATATGTAAGCGATAACAATTTAAAGTTAATGTATAATTAATATTATAGAGTTTATATATAATATGTGAATTAATTTAAGGGGGAACTTTAAATGCAAAATTGTACTAAAAATTTAAAAACTTACAGTGTAATAACGTTTATGCTAAATATATTACTTGTATTAAATATATTATTTTCAGAATACATATATTCATCATATTTTACTTTTGTAAATTGGTATGAATCATGTGGAACTCAGTTTTTAGCAATATTTATTATTTCTTTACCTATATTTTTAGGACTTTGGATATTATATTATATTATATCTAAAAAATATAATGTAAAAAGTATAGGATCTGAATTATCTATTATATCAGCAATTGTATTTATATTGCCGTTGCTTTTAGACCTTAGTTTATCGGATACACTAATAACTATTGGAGCTATAGGAGGAATAATTACACTGTTTATAGCTTTATTTAAGATGGGAAAAGACTTTAAATTATTATTTAAATAATAAAAATGAGCTATATCTTAATAATTAAATTTTATTACGATATAGCTTATTTTATTAATATAAAAACAAATATACATAATATATTAAATTATAGAATGAGTATATAGTATAGTTTATAGACTATATGACGAAAATATAAATTTGATATATAATAAGTAGCGTACAATCAATATATATTACACTAGGATAATTGAAAGGAGCTAACGATGACAAACTGTATATTTGATATAAATGAAATAATAATTATAGTTATGGCTATGATTGAAGATATTAAGAATGAAGATTTATACGGTATTGAAAGTGATGAATTAAATATCCCTACTACTATAAGTGAAAAAATAGAAAATTTAGAAGAAAAAGATTGTGAAGAATTTTTTGGATTGATAGAAATTATAACTAATAATGTCTATAAATTAAAAAATGGAGAACTTCATGAACTAAATCTTATACATAGAGAAATAATAGAGTACTCAAATGAAAATCTTAAAAAGTATATAATTGAATAATTGAAATTAAAAGAGATTATCTACTAATAGATAATCTCTTTTGTGTTGGTAAATATTTATAATTTGTAATAAAATAGTATATAGAAATATATAGGGAGGAATGTGGATGAAAATCCTTGTAGTTGAAGATAATATATCGTTGCTTAAGAGTATAACAAAAGAATTAGATGACCATTTTCAAGTTGAAAGTATTAGTAACGGAGAAGAAGCATACTATTTAATAAAGCAAAATATCTATGATCTTGTAATATTAGATTTAATGCTACCAGGGATGAGCGGTATTGAAATATTAGAGAATATTAGAAAAAATAATGAAGATGTTTTAGTTTTAATACTTACAGCTAAAGAAAGTTTAGATGATAAGGTGAAGGCTTTTATGCTAGGGGCTAATGATTATTTAACAAAGCCTTTTTATATGGAAGAGTTAGTTGCTAGAATATATGCTATGTTAAGAACAAAAGGTAAGATAGACAATAAAAATATTTTAGAATTTAAAGAATTAAAACTTGATTTAAATAAAAAGATTGTATCGATAAAAGGTAATGAAATTGATCTACCGAACAAACAATTTAACTTATTAGAATATTTATTGTTAAATAAAGGAACGATTTTGTTAAAAGAGCAAATATTTGATAGAATTTGGGGAATGGACAGTGATTCAACTATAGATATAGTAGAGGTTTATATTAGCAATTTAAGAAAAAAACTAAGTAAATTTGATTATCAAAAATATATAGTAACTAAGCGAAGAGTGGGGTATATGTTTGATGACAAACAATGATATTATTTTAAGTACTAAAAAAAAGCTAATAAAAATTAATATAGCTGTAGTTGGAAGTTTTTTAGTAATTTTTTCATTGTGTATATATGGCTATTTTAAGGCACAAACATATCAAAATGTAGATAGATATTTAAAAGAAGAACTTGAATATTTATCTGTTCAATTAGACCAAAATCACTTATATGCGAATCCTAAGCTATTAGATCCTCAAAATATGGTATATATATACAAAGGAAATCAAGTTAAATATTTTACACCAAATGGATACTTTAAAGATATTATACCATATAATAATAGTGATGATTTAGGATTTAATACTTATAAAGAAAACGGATATACATTTAGAGAATTAAAATTTAATGTATCTGGATATACTATACAAATTATAAGAAATATAAATTCTGAGTTGGCGTTATTAAATAGGTTATTAGGCATATTTCTTATTGGAATTATAATTGCAATAGTTACTACATATTTTATAGCTTTATATTTAACTAAAAAAGCTTTAGTACCTATTGAAAGTGCATGGGATAATCAAGTGAAATTTATACAAGATGCATCTCATGAACTTAGAACTCCAATAACGATAATATCCTCAAAACTTGAAAGCATATTAAAATATCCTCAACATTCTATAAGTGATGAAATAGAAACTATAGCAGAGGCTATGAAAGAAAATAGAAGATTGAAGAAAATGGTAAATGACTTACTTAAATTAACAAAAGAAGATGGAATTACTAAATTAGAATTAGAAGAATTTGACATAAATGAACTTATAAAAGAGCTATCCTATGATTATGTGGAGATATCTGAAATATACAATAAAAATTTTAATTATAAATTTGAAAATAAAATTAACATGATATATACAGATAAAAATAAGCTAAGACAATTATTAGTTATATTCATAGATAATGCATTTAAATATACCAATGAAGGTGACTATATAAATATAGATGTAAAAGGTAAAGAAAATAGCTACCAAATAACTATAGAAGATAGTGGAATAGGTATAAAAGATGATGAAATAAAACTAGTTTTTGATAGATTTTTTAGAAGTGAAAATGTGAGAGATAAAGATATTGATGGATCTGGAATTGGGCTTAGTATAGCAAAAATGATTATTAGTAGTTTAAAAGGTAGTATAAAAGTGAATTCTAAATTAAATAAAGGTACTAAATTTATAATTAGTATTCCTAAAAGGATAAAAAATAATTGATTGGAGACAGTTACCTTGGGTATAATTAGAATATAATAACAATTGATATACAAATTACAAAAATGTGATAAAGTTACAGAATAAAAGTATTGTATATCATAGAATATAATAAAGAAATTAAAATAATATTAAGATATATTTAGGAGGATAATACTATGGCTAAAATAGTTAATACAGGAAACTTTAGAGGGACAGTAGAAGATAATAAAGGAGTTGTAGTTGTAGACTTTTTTGCAACTTGGTGTGGACCTTGTAAAATGTTAGCACCAGTATTTGAAAGTGTTTCAGAAGAAGTAAGTGATGCAAAATTTGTTAAAGTTGATATAGATGAGAGTTTAGAATTAGCTCAAAAGTTTGGAATATCAACAGTTCCAACTATGATGATATTTAAAGATGGTAAAGTTGTAGATAAATTAGTTGGATTTATGCCAAAAGAAAATTTAAAAGCAAAAGTGGAAGCTCATTTATAAGAAATTAAACTAGGGGGTGCTAAGTTATATTAGCACCTCAAATTACATATATTAAAAATAATTTAATTTATAGAGAGGTAATGGATATGAGATATGATATAGCTATAATTGGTAGTGGGCCAGCTGGAATATCAGCAGCAATAAATGCCACTATAAGAAATAAAAAAATAATATTATTTGGAAATGATGATTTAAGTGCGAAACTAGTTAAAGCTCCATCTATAGATAACTACCTAGGGTTTTATGATATAAGTGGTAAAGATTTAAAAGATAAATTTAAAAATCACTTAAAAGATATGAATATAGAAATAACTAAAGCTAAGATTAATAATGTATATGCCATGGGAGATTACTTTACACTTATGGCAGGAGATGATATGTTTGAAGCTAGTGCGGTTATAATAGCTACAGGTGTAGAGTATGGAAAACCAATAAAAGGTGAGGAAGAATTTTTAGGAAAAGGCGTAGGATACTGTGCAACTTGTGATGCACCTTTATATAGAGATAAAAATGTTGCAGTTATAGGATATAACCATGAAGCTGAAGAAGATGCAAACTTTTTAAGTGAAATAGCAGCTAAAACTTATTTTATACCTATGCATAAAAATGAACTTAATTTAAATGATAATATTGAAGTTATAAAAGATTTTCCAGTTGAAATAAAAGGTGAAAATCTTGTTAACAAATTACAATTAAGAAACCATGAATTAGATGTTGATGGAGTTTTTGTTATGAAAGATAGTGCATCTCCAAAAGCATTAGTACCAGGAATAGAAACAGAAGGTGTTCATATAAAAGTTAATATAAATATGGAAACTAATATACCTGGATGCTTTGCATGTGGAGATTGTGCAGGGAAGCCATATCAATACTTAAAATCAGCAGGACAAGGACAAATAGCTGCACTTAATGCAGTTAGTTACTTAGATAAGAAAAAAATTGAAGAAAAAATGAAAAATAAATAATATAAAAAATAGTTATTAGAAATTTCTAATAACTATTTTTTATATTATTTATTTTAGAGTATATGGTAAAGATAAAAACATATAGAAATTTAACATATGATGTGATATAGTATTAGTACCTAGTTATAATTTCAGGTTGTAATTAATATTATGTAATAAAGTTATATAATTATGGAGGATATGAATGAATAAAATAAAGTTAATATGTGATAGTTTATCAGATATACCAAAAGAATTACTAGAGACATACGATATACATGAGGTACCATTGACTGTTATATTTGATGGTAAAGAATATATAGATGGAATAGATTTAAGTAAAGAAGAATTCTATAAAATGTTAAGAAATAGTGAGAATATGCCTAAAACTTCTCAATGTACATATATACAATTTAGAGATGCATTCAAAAAATATTTAAATGAAGATAAAGGTATATTATATATAGGAGGATCATCAACAGCTTCTGGAACATTACAAAGTGCAATGATGGCTAAAAATGATTTAGAAGGAAATATATATATAATAGATACTCAGAACTTGTCTATAGGAAGTGGATGTTTTTTATTGTCTGCAGCTGAAATGATAGAGAAAAATAAAAATATAGAAGAGATAGTGGATCACTTAGAAAAATTAAAAAATAATATAGAAGTGTTATTTACTGTAGACACATTAGATTATTTACAAAAGGGTGGTAGAATTTCTTTAGCCAAAGCAACTATAGGAAATATGTTGAATATAAAACCAATATTATCTATACAAGATGGGTTAGTTAAACCTGTAAATCAAGTTAGAGGTAAAAAACAAGTATTAAGTAAAATTATAGCTTTAATCAAAGAAAAGTTTGGTGAAGATTTAAGTGATAAAAGAATTATCCTTGGATATGGAGACAATGAGGGTGAAATAATTTCAGTTGAAGAAAAATTAAAAAGTGAATTTAATATAAGCGAAATACTTACTGTTAATGTAAGTTCTTGTATATGTGCACATACAGGACCTGGAATAATAGGGATAGCTTGTTGCAATAAATAATAAAAATGAGTTAAGATTAAATCTTAACTCATTTTTATTATGCAATATTCAATAACTTAAATATAACTGTTGTAGAAAAACATACTATAAAGGCAATTACAGTAGGCATTAAAAATCCTATAGCCGTCCATTTTATACTTCCAGTTTCTTTTTTTATAGTTAATAGTGTAGTAGCACATGGCCAGTGAAGTAGGCTAAATAACATTGTATTTATAGCAGTTAGATAGGTCCAACCATTATCTTTTAAAACTTCACCTAATGCTGATAAACTATCAAATTCAATCATAGATCCAGTAGCTAAATAAGACATTAAAAGTATAGGGATTACTATTTCGTTAGCAGGAAAACCTAGTATAAATGCAAGTAGTATAAATCCATCAAGACCTATAATACTTGCTATTGGATCTAAAAATTCGGCAACATGACATAATATGCTTGTATCTCCTATATAAATATTTGCAAATATCCAAGTTATCACTCCTGCAGGAATTGCAACAGCAATAGCACGAGCTAAAACGAATATAGTTCTATCTATTATAGATGTATAAATAACTCTTCCTATCTTAGGAGTTCTATAAGGTGGAAGCTCTAATGTAAAAGTAGAAGGTACACCTTTTAATAAAGTTTTAGATAGTATATAGGAAACAACCAAAGTAGTTATTATACCAAATACTATAGTTAAAGCTATAGTAAGTGCAACAATAGCACTGCTAGTAAATGAGTTTTGTGTGAAATAAGCAAAAAAGATAGTAGCTATTGCTATTAGCGTTGGAAAACGACCATTACAAGGAACGAAATTATTTGTAAGAATGGCAATAAGTCTTTCTCTTGGTGAATCTATTATTCTACACCCTACAACCCCAGCAGCATTACATCCAAATCCCATACACATTGTTAGACACTGTTTACCATGACAACAAGCTTTTTTAAACATATGATCAAGATTAAATGCTACTCTAGGCAGATAACCAAAATCTTCAAGAAGTGTGAATAACGGAAAGAATATTGCCATAGGCGGAAGCATAACAGAAACTACCCATGCAAGAGTTCTGTACATTCCGTAGCTAATCATTTCATTTAACCATATAGGACAATTTATCTGAGTTAAAAAATTATACAGCATAGGTTCAACCTTAAATAGAAAATCAGAAATTATAGCAGATGGAACATTTGCACCCTCTATAGTAATCCATAAAACTAAACATAGTATTAATAACATTATAGGTAAACCGAATTTTTTAGAAGTAAGAACTTTATCTACTTTTTCATCTCTGCTAAATTTATTTTTATTTTCTATAACAACACTACTATCGTAAAGATCTTTAGCATGAGTATACAGGATCTTACTCATATCATCTCTAATTTTAACTTTATCTATATTTGAAGGAAGTTTTAACTTTATTTCATTTATAGATTCTTTATAATTTCCTTCTAGGTATGAATTCATAGAATCATATATGCTTATATCACCATCTATCAACCTAAGACCTAACCATCTAGAATCTAGAGCAGGAATAAAATTATATAAATCATTTTCTATTAAATTAAGTAAGCTTTCTATATTGCTATCGTATTTTATAATCTTATTATTATACTTATAGGAATTACTAACTACTAAATCAAGTGTTTTTAGTAATTCATCCATCCCATCACCATTTCGAGCTGATGTCATTACCACTGGAATTCCCAATTCTATTTCTATAATATCTTTATTTATATATATGCCTTTTTTTCTAGCTTCATCAGCTAAATTTATACATAATATTATATTTTTTGTAAGCTCCATAATTTGAAATACTAAGTTCAAATTTCTTTCTAAAGATGTAGCATCAGCCACAACTATAACTGCGTCTGGGTGACCAAAACATGCAAAATCTCGAGCGACTAATTCTTCTTGAGAAGCTGCAAACAAAGAATAGGTTCCTGGTAAATCTATAAGTGCAAAATTTTTAGAGTTGTATTTGAAATCGCCTCTAGCGGTACAAACTGTTTTTCCAGGCCAATTACCTGTATGCTGTTTAAGGCCTGTCAAATAATTAAATACTGTACTTTTACCTGTATTAGGATTTCCTGCAAGTGCGACTACATATTGACCATCTTTTTTATCTATATTAAACATATCTTTTAACGATTTAATTTTAGTTGAATCGTAACTTAACCCCATAAATGTCTCCCCCTAAATGATACTAATTTATATATGACACTAATATTTTTTCACTTTCTTCTCTTCGAAGAGCTATAATAGCACCTCGTATATTATAAACTGTAAGATTGTTTTTAGGACCATGCCTTAAAACATCGATAGTGGCACCTGTAGTCAATCCTAGGGCTAACATTCTTTCTCTAAGGTAACCTTCTGATAAAAGTCCTTCTACCTTTACGGTGCTACATATGTCAACATCAGTAAGTTTAACCATGAAAAATACCTCCATACTTTAAGTTGATTAAGTAAGTTTTAGTTTAGACTAAATTTCTTACAATAGATATTATGAAAATTAATTGAAAGTTGTTACAAGAATGTAGAATATATTACTTATATGTAAATATATTTAAATATGAGGTATCAATAGGAGGGATGTGCATTGAAAAAACTTAATCAATTTTATACATTTAATGAATATATGAAAAATAATAGCTTAAGTCCTAACGAAGAAGATTATATTGAAATGATTTATAGATTATATGAAGAAAATAGAGAAGTTAAAATAAGTGATTTATCAAAAGCTTTAAACATAAAGCCATCATCTGTAAGTAATATGGTAAAAAAATTAGAAAACAAGAATTTACTGATTCATGAAAAGTACGGTTGTATAATTCTGAGTAATACAGGAGAACTAATTGGGGAGAGGTTATTATATAGACATAATACGATTTATGAGTTTTTAGAACTTATAGGAGTTAAAAATTATATACATGAAGAAACAGAGAAAATAGAACATACGATAAGTGTTGAAACTTTAGTTAGAATAAGTAACTTAATAAATTTCTTAAAGGCTAATGAATTAATAATGGATAAATTAAAAAGTATTGAAGATTAAAATTATTAAAAGAATAAGTATATTTGGTTAAAAATATGTGAAAAATAAAATGGTGATATAATATTAATTCATATTTATGGAAAATATTACAATAGTGTAACAATAGAAGGATTAAATAAATGATATAATTATTGATATAAATTATTCAAAATAATTAAGTATAGTAAACTTATATCTCTAAAAACAAAATCTAATGATGAATATATAGTTTCCAAATGTCAAGCATTAATAAAAAATCATAATAAAATCATATAGAATTCATAAATGGAAACTACAATTAGAGTTAAGAAGGAAGTGATAAATATGACTATAGTTCTAATAACTGCAGTTTTAGTTGTAATAATGTATGGATTATATGTAGCAGCATATATATCTGAAAATTTAGCAGAAGACAATGTAAGATATGAAAAATAATATATATAAAACAAATGCTCTAGATGGATTCTAGAGCATTTGTTTTATAATTAATCTATATTTGTATAATAAGCAATTCCTAAACTTCCAGGACCTACATGAAGGCCTATTACAGGGCCTATAGATTGGACCTTTACACTCTTACCTAGTTTCTCTTCAAGAATATTAGCTATTTTAATTCCTTCATCTTCGCAGTTTATATGATGAACTATAATATCTCCTAATCCTTTTTTTGATATATCATCTAAAGCTGAGTTAATTATAGTATTTATTGCTTTTTTTCTAGTTCTTACTTTCGTAAATACAGAAGTTGTACCATCCGTTACTGTAAGAATTGGTTTTATTTGAAGAATTGAACCTAAAAGGGCAGAAGCACTTCCTATTCTACCACCTTTTTTTAAATATTCTAAAGTATCTGGAGAAAATAAAAACTTACTATTTGAAGAGACTTTATCATACACTTTTAAAATATCAGGTATGTTTTTTCCCTCATAAGCTAATTTAGCGCACTCTAAAACTGCAAATCCCATTTGCATACAATTAGTTTTAGAATCGAGTATATGTATATTTGCATTTGGATAATCTTCTAAAATCATACTTTTTATTAAATTAGCACTAGAAAAAGTGCCACTCATACTAGAAGATAAGAAAATACCTATAACTGAATCTCCATTTTTAACTATATCTGTAAAAGAATTTAACATTTCATCAGGAGTAGGTTGTGAAGATTTTGGAAGTTGGTCAAGATTATCCATTTTATTATAAAAAGTTTTATTATCTATATCTAATTCACGCAAACTTTCATTATCCATAAAAACATTAAGAGATACTACTTTTATGTCGTATTTTTCTATATATTCTTTAGGAATGTAAGATGTACTATCTGTAATTATTTTTATAGCCATATAAACTTCCTCCTTTAATAATTTATTATTATATTTATATATTAAACTAATTCATTATATAATAAAATAATTGGAATGTAAAATATAATAAAAAGACACTCTATGGGAGTGTCTTTTTATTATTTATTCTTACAATTTTTACAAATACCATGAAGTATAATATTGCAAGATGTAATTTCAACATCTAACTCCTCAGAAATTATAGAAGGTATATTTTTTAATGTATCAGAATGTATATCTTCTATGTTTCCACATACATCACAAATCATATGATTATGTTTAGTTACATTACCATCAAATCTATCTGGAAAACCAGGCATACTTACCTTTTGAATGTACCCATGACTTACAAGTTGAGACAAGTTTCTATACACAGTTCCTAAACTTAAGTTAGGATTATCTTTTTTTAAATAATCATATATGAAATCTGCAGTAGGATGAACGGTATTATTTTTTACAGTGTTTAATATAAGTTCTCTTTGCTTTGAAAATTTCAAAATATCACCTGCTTATAAATTTTTTTGAAATAAATATACCATAAATAGTATATTTATAATCAAATTATATTATAAATTAAAATTACAAATATTAAAATAGAGTAGTCAAGAAAAATATGACCACTCTATTTTAATATTTACTAATAATTAATTATTAAAATGTCTTTCTAATAAACCTAAGAATGCTTTACCATGTCTAGCTTCATCTTTACACATTTCATGAACAGTATCATGTATTGCATCTAATCCTAAGTCTTTAGCTTTTTTAGCTAATTTTAATTTACCGTCAGTTGCACCATATTCAGCTTCAACTCTAGCTTTTAAGTTAGCTTTAGTATCAGCAACAACAACCTCACCTAATAATTCAGCAAATTTAGCAGCATGCTCAGCCTCTTCAAATGCTATTCTCTTGTAAGCTTCAGCTACTTCTGGGAATCCTTCTCTATCAGCTTGACGACTCATTGCTAAGTACATACCAACTTCAGTACATTCACCGATAAAGTTAGCTCTTAATCCTTCAACCACTTCAGGGTCGATACCTTGAGCAACGCCTATTCTATGCTCATCAGCCCAAACCATTTCACCTTTCATTTCCTCGAATTTATCAGCTCCAACTTTACAAACTGGACAAACTTCTGGAGCTACTTCACCTTCATGTATATATCCACAAACTGTACAAACAAATTTTTTCATATTAATATCCTCCTAAAATTAAAAGTAGTAATCATTACTATTATTATTTATGTATTTATAATATATTATATACATAATCTTGTCAACACTTAAAATTAAAAAAATATAAATATGGAAAATTAGAATTAATAGTAAAAAAAGAATGAATAATATAAATATAGAGACAATATAGGATGAGAAGGAGTGGGAATATGGAAAATCTGAATAAAATAAGTGAAAATAAAGTTAGAGTAATACCATTAGGTGGGCTTTCAGAAATAGGTAAAAACATAACAGCTATAGAATATAATGACGAAATAATAGTTATTGATGGAGGATTATCTTTTCCTGATGAAGATATGTATGGTGTAGATTTGGTCATTCCTGATATAAATTATCTAATAGATAATAAAGAAAAGGTTAAAGGGATGTTTGTAACTCATGGACATGAGGATCACATAGGGGCTATACCTTATATATTAAAGCAATTAAATATGCCTGTATATGGAACTAAACTTACTATAGGTTTAATTGAAAATAAATTAAAAGAACATAATATACTTGATATATGCAGTTTAAATTCTGTAGAAGATAAACAAAAAATAAAGGTAGGAGATATTGAAGTTGAATTTATAAGTGTTACTCATAGTATAGCTGATGCATGTGCATTATGTATATATACTCCAATAGGACTAATACTTCATACTGGAGATTTTAAAGTAGATTATACCCCTATAGATGGAAGACGTATGGACTTAGAGACTATATCAAAAATAGGTAAAAAAGGAGTATTACTATTATTGGCAGACAGTACCAATGTAGAAAGAAAAGGACATTCTTTATCTGAAAAAACAATAGGGGAAACATTAGATAGAGTTTTTTCAGGAAGAAAAGGTAGAATAATAGTTGCTACATTTGCATCTAATATACATAGAATGCAACAGATTGTTAATGCATCAGTAGCTAATAATAGAAGAGTAGTTTTTAGTGGAAGAAGTATGGAGAATGTATCTAATGTTGCTATAGACCTTGGGTACTTAAATATACCTGACGGATATAATATAAACATAGATGAAATGAATAATTACAATAATGATGAGATAACTATAATAACTACAGGCAGCCAAGGAGAAGCTATGGCAGGACTTGCTAGAATAGCTTTTGATACACATAGAAAAATAAAGATAAAAAACAATGATTTATTTATAATATCGGCAGCGCCAATACCGGGTAATGATAAACTTATATCTAGAGTTATAAATCAATTATACAAAAAAGGAGCAGAAGTAATATATAAAGATTTAGAAGACGTACATGTATCTGGACATGCATATCAAGAAGAATTAAAGCTTATACACACTCTAGTGCACCCTAAGTATTTTATGCCAGTGCATGGAGAATATAGACATTTAATACATCATAAAAATTTAGCTGTTAAACTTGGAATGAAAAAAGAAAATGTGTTTATATTAGAAACAGGAGATGTATTGGAACTAACTAAAAATAGTGCTAAAAAAGATGGAAAAGTCAAAGTTGGAATGGTCTATGTTGATGGAATTGGAGTAGGGGATGTAGGTAATATAGTTTTAAAAGATAGAAAATACTTAGCTGAAAATGGAATGATGACTATAGTTATAGCTATAGATCGTATAAATTATAGTATAGTAACGGGACCTGATATTATAACAAGAGGATTTATTTATGCAAGAGAAGCTACTGATTTAATTGATGAAGTTAAAATTATAGTAACACAAGAAGTAGAGGCATGTTTAGAAAATAATATACTAGAGTGGAGTGTTATAAAGTCTAGAGTTAAAAAATCTGTTGAAAGATATTTATATGATAAATTAAAAAGAGGTACTAGTATATTCCCTATAATAGTTGAAGTTTAATTGAATAAATATAAATAAGGAGTTGTAAATTACAACTCCTTAATATTTTATCTATTTAGATTGTCTTGATTTGTTATATCTTAATCTTTCATTTTCATTTAAGAATCTTTTTCTAAGTCTTATAGAATCAGGAGTTATTTCAACTAATTCATCATCATCTATAAATTCTAAAGCTTCTTCAAGAGTGAATGTTCTAGCAGCTTGTAATTTAACAGCATCATCAGTACCAGAAGCACGAACGTTAGTTAATTTCTTGTTTTTACAAGGGTTAACTACCATATCATCTTTTCTTGAGTTCATACCTATTATCATACCTTCGTAAACATCAACACCTGGATCAACGAACATTTGAGCTCTTTCACTTAAAGCACTAAGAGCATATGCCATTGTAGTACCAGGTCCTTGAGCAACTAATACTCCATTAGTTCTTCCAGGAATTGATCCTTTATGATCTTCATATCTTTCGAATGATCTAACTATAGTACCTTCTCCACGAGTATCATTTATGAACTCACTTCTGTAACCTAAAAGACCTCTAGTAGGAGCTATAAATGTTATTTTAACATAATCTCCTTCTATTTCCATAGCTTCCATCATAGCTTTTCTTAAGTTTAATTTATTTATAACAGTTCCTGAGTAAACTTCTGGACAGTTAACTATAACTTTTTCCATAGGTTCCATTAATTTTCCATCTTCTTTGATGAATAAAACTTCTGGCTTAGAAACTCCGATTTCATATCCTTCACGTCTCATGTTTTCAAGTAATATAGATAAGTGAAGTTCTCCACGTCCAGATACCTTAAATCCATCTGTAGTATCCATTGGCTCAACTTTAAGACCAACGTTAACTTCTAATTCTTTGTCTAATCTATCTTTTATATGTCTAGTTGTAACGAATTTACCACTCTTACCACAGAATGGAGAATCATTAACTAAGAAGTTCATAGATAAAGTAGGTTCTTCTATGTGTATAAGTTCCATTGGTAATGGATTGTCAGTATCACAGATAGTTTCTCCTATAGATATATCTGGCATACCAGCTACAACTACTATATCTCCAGAATAAGCTTCATCCATTTCAACTTGGCGAAGACCTTCGTAAGCAGTAAGCTTAGATATTTTTCCTCTAGCAACAGTTCCGTCAGTTTTACAAACAGAAACTTGAGCACCATTTTTAACAGTACCTTTGTAAACTCTACCTATTCCAAGTCTACCTACATAATCATCGTATGCAAGAGCAGATATTTGAAGTTGAAGTGGCTCATCACTGTAATCAGGGTAAGCTTCAACGTGCTCTACAACAGTTTCGAATAATGGAGCTAAGTTAGAACTATCATCATCCATTTCACGCTTAGCTATACCTTGCTTAGCTATACCGTATATTATTGGGAATTCACATTGCTCATCAGTTGCATTTAAGTCAACAAATAAGTCGAATACTTCATCAACAACTTCTTCAGCTCTTTGATCTTGCTTGTCTATTTTGTTTATGAAAAGTATTGGTCTAAGTCCAGCTTCTAAAGATTTTTGTAAAACGAATCTAGTTTGAGGCATTGGACCTTCACTAGCATCTACTAGTAATATAACTGTATCAACAGTTTTTATAACACGCTCAACCTCAGAAGAGAAGTCACTATGTCCTGGTGTATCTACGATATTTATTTTGTAATCCTTATAGTTTATAGAACAGTTTTTAGAGTAGATAGTTATTCCTCTTTCGGCTTCAAGGTCATTACTATCCATTACACAGTCTTTTACAACTTCGTTATCTCTAAATGTTCCTGATTGGTGTAAGAATGCATCAACTAAAGTTGATTTACCAGCATCGACATGGGCGATAACTGCAATGTTCACGATTTTATTCTTAGTTGTCATTGGTTTGTTCCTCCGTTTCAATATTAAATAACTGATTAAGTATAACACAGTCTAACGAAAAAGTAAAACAAAAAGGAATACTATTAGATATTATTATCCTAATTTATAGAATAATATAGGTGAGAAATGAAACTACAAAAATTTGGTATAGACAAAAGTGGCTGTTCAAATTTATATGATTGATTTGAACCAGCCACTTTAAAAATTTACTTATTTTTCATTTTCAGTATCCAATTGAACTCTAAATATTAAGCGTCTAAGAGCGCTATATTCAAATGGAATAAGAGGGTATAAATAACTTTTACCAGTGATAGTTTTATTAGTAGCAAGAAGGATAAGCATAATTATAAGTCCAGCTACAAATCCCCAAACATCAAATAAAGCAGTTAGTACTAAGAGTAGAATTCTAATGATTTTTATAGAATATCCTAAATCTACACTAGGCTGAGAGAAGCTTCCAAGGGCTACTATAGCCATATATAGTATAGTGTGAGGAATAAACCATCCGGTTTGAACAGCAAAATCTCCTAAAATAAGAGCTCCAACAACTGACAAAGACATACCTAATGAACCTGGGGTATTTAATGATGCTAGTTGGAGTGCATCTATTGAAAATTCTAATATTAAAAACTGAAGAAAAATGGGTACATCATACGGATCTTTTGGAATTATAAATGCTAGCCATGGGGGCAATGCATAAGCGTATTCAACCGCTAAGGTATAAAGGGGAGTTAAAATTAACGTTGCTAGCAATGTAAAATTCCTTATAAGTCGTAAGTAGTTACCTATTATTACTGGTTGATAAAAATCATCTACATCTTGTAAAAAATCAAAAATAGTTGTAGGGAGTATAATTGCATTAGGAGAATTATCTATAATTAATAATATTTTTCCTTCTAATATATGAGCTGCAGCAACATCAGGGCGTTCTGTATATCTAGCTTTTGGAAATGGATTGTACCATCTACTTTGGAGTAATGCCTCGACTATACTTTGTTCACTCATAACTAATGATTTTACCTTGATTTCATCAATATGTTTTTTTAGTTTTTGTAAAGTTTTTTTATCTGCCAATCCATCTATATAACCTATTACAACATCAGTTTTAGATCTTTCACCCACAGTAAACATTTCAAATATAAGATTTGGATCTTTTACTCTTCTTCTAACTAATGCTGTATTGAAAACTATAGTTTCTACAAATCCATCCTTAGCGCCTTTTAAAGCTTTCTCTTTTTCTGGTTCGCCGATACCTCGTACAGGATAAGTTCTAACATCTAGAATTATAGCTTCATCAAAACCATCAATAAGTATAGCCATAGGGCCTGATAAAACTTCTTTTGCGATATTATCTAGTTTATTTTCCTTTGCTACTTCTATGTAGGGAATGTATTTATGGATAAAATCTTTTAATTCATGTATAGACTTAAAATCCTCGCTTGTTATTTGAAAGAAACCTGAAAGTATTCTTTCCATTACTTCATCTTTTATAAAACCATCTATAAAAAATAAATAGCAGCTTTTATCTCCTACGATAACCTCTCGATGAATTACGTCAAAACTTGTGTCTAACGGGAGGTGTTCTTTCATTAATTCTACATTTCGTTTAATACTTTTAGTTAAGATCATAAAAACACCCTTTCTAAAGTTATATTTAATAGTATTTACAAAAACTAATTAATTATTAATTTAGAAAGCGTAAATTAAAAATAAAAAAGGATATATCCAGATGAAAATTCTAGATATATCCTTTGAATTATAATTTATATAAAATATATTTTGGAAAAGTTATAGTTATAACTATTCCCCCTACTAAAAATTACTTTTTAAATATTCCAAATGGCTTACCTACTGGTAAAAACACTTTACCAAAGTGAGTGTTTAATACTGCAGCAGCAGAACCATAGAATGAAAATATTGATATTAATAACTCTGAATATGCTGCAAATTGATGACTAGCATGTTCCATTATTCCAAATGAAGTTAGAGTTAAACCTATAAATAAACAATCAATAAGTACAAATATTATAAATAATACTTTATGAGTTTCCATAGCTCCTATAGTCATGAATAAAGTAAATATTAAATAACCTAAGTAAGCAAATCCTAATTGCTTTGGATCAACAGTTGAAGCTAATTTTTCACCAAATACACCATTTTGTATTAACCATGTAAATCCAACAGCATACCAGAAGAATGCATATCCACCGAAAGCAGTAGCACCAAATGTATTGTTGTGTTTAAAGTCATTTATACATGCAAATAATTGAGCAGTAGCACCTAAAAATATTGCCCATGGTATAACTAAAGATACACCTGATGTTAATCCTAGTTTTTGAGAAGATGCAACTAATGTTATCATTGCTAAACCAAAAAGTCCTAATGCTGAAGGGTCAGCTGTTACAACTTTTACTTTTGTTTCGTTTGTCATTGTATTTCCTCCTATAATTATTAATATTAAATTAAATATATAATTTCTAAGCTGCATTTTGTATACAAAAAATACAAATGCCTATATATAATAACATTAATTTGCAAATAAGTATACAAAAAAATAAAAAAATTACAACATTTCTAATAAATCTATAAATTTTAGATATATGAATCGCTAAAATTATCTAAATATCAACACATATAGACATAAGAAACATAATATATAATGTATAGAAAGTAGAGTCTATACATTATATATTATGGTGGTGATATTAATGAAGACGATAGATATAAAGCTTATGCCGTTTGAAATAAAAAAGGAATTTGAAAATTTAAGTTATACTATTCCATATGGAGTAGAAATGATAAATGCGAAAAAATTTTGGAATATTGGGTATGCAGGAAGAGGTATAACTATAGCTGTTATAGATACAGGTTGTGATACAAAACATCCCAATTTGAAAAATAGAATAATAGATGGAAAAAACTTTACAACAGATGATAATTCAAATAGAGAAATATATATGGATTATCAAGGGCATGGAACTCATGTATGTGGAACAATAGCAGCCAGTAATATAGGAAATGGAGTTGTTGGGGTAGCTCCAGAGGCTAGTTTAATTGTTTTAAAAGCTCTAGATAAAAATGGAGAAGGTAAAATAGAATGGATTATAGAAGCTATAAACTATGCAATAATGAAAAAAGTTGATATTATATCGATGTCTCTTGGTGCAAGTAATGATATAAAAATACTTCATGATACTATAAAAAAAGCTATAAATCAAAATATAATTGTAGTTTGTGCAGCAGGAAATGAAGGAGATAATGCTAACCCAAGCACACATGAGTATTCTTATCCTGCAGCTTATAATGAAGTTGTAAGTGTTGGAGCTATTGATGAAAATAAAAGTGCTGCAAGGTTTACAAATTCTAATAAGGAAATAGACGTAGTAGCTCCTGGTGTTAATATTTTATCAATATTACCAAACGGAAAATATGGAGCCCTTAGCGGAACAAGCATGGCAACACCACATGTTACAGGAGCTATTGCTTTAATTTTGCAGTGGTCTAAATATGAATTTAAAAGAAATTTATCGGAAATGGAAATATATGGACAGCTTATTAAAAATACACTTCTTTTAAATATGGAAAGAACTTTACAAGGAAATGGAATGGTATTTTTAAATCCTGTTAGTTTAACAAGATAAGTAATTCTTTATTAGTATAGTGATTGTAGATATTTTCTATAATCACTATTTTTAATTTTTATTAAATACGTTAAAAAGAAAAGAATTCTAACTTATTTATAAAAACTATACAAACGCAAATAAACATAGTTTTTTTCTATTTAACAAATAGAATTTAATATTATATACTTAGTATGGAAATAAAAGGGAAATAATTATAAAAAGGGGGATATTAAATGAAAATTGGGAAAAAATTATTAATCATGCTATTATCTGTAGGATTAGGAACAAGTTTATTAGTAGGATGTAATAGTGAAACTACTACTGAAAGCAATGAAAAAGATAAAAAAACTACTTTAAGCTTTTATATTCCAGGTTATGAAGATCCAATATATAAGGATGCATATGACAATGGAATTGAAGATTTTGAAAAAGAAAATCCGGATATTGATATAAAAGTTATACCTGTTAGTTGGGATGATTCTACAACTAAAATGGTATCTATGATTCAAGGTGGAAATGCACCTGATGTTATGATAACGGGTTCTCAAAGGTTGAAGCCATTGATAAAAATGAACGCTATAGAACCATTAGATAGCTATATAAATGATGATAAAAAATCTCAATACATAGAAAATTTATTTAATACAGCTAATGTTGATGGAAAACAATATGGATTACCAATGGCATTTTCATCAAGAGCATTATACTATCGTAAAGACTTGATAAAAGAACCACCTAAAACTTGGGATGATATAGTGAAAATATCTAAGGAAATTGAAGCTAAAAACCCAGGTATGAAAGGCTATGCTGTAACTGGAGAATTAAAAGGGTCTGTAGATACACAATTAGGTAACTTTTTAGTGCAAAATGAAGCAAGTTTCTATGATGAAAATGGAAAACCATCATTAAATACACCTCAAGCATTGGAAGCGTTTGAATTTTACACTGGGCTTTATACTAATGAAAAAATAGCTCCAAATCCAGTTGATGTAAATAGAAATGATTTAGGAGATATGTTTAAAAATGGGCAAATAGCTATGTTTGTAAATGGACCTTGGGCAAAAGATGCTATGGGAATAAAAGAAGATGATACTAATACGCCATTTGGAGTTGCTATGTTACCAGCAGGAAATAAAAAAGGTGAAGTTTTAATAACAGATTCTTATGTAATATCATCAGATAGTCAACATAAAAAAGAAGCATATAAATTTATAGATTTTATGACACAGTATAAGTATCAAAATGCTTATGATGAAAAAGTAGGATTTTTCCCATTATTAAAGAAAGAAATGGACGAAGATAGATATCAAACAGAATTTTACAAGCCTTTCACAGAAATGATTAATTATGGAAAGCCAGCACCTATTCCTCCTGTATTTGAAGAGTTTGAAGATATAATTGCAAAAGCGGTTCAAAAAACAGTACTAGGAGAAAAAACAGCAAAAGAGGCTCTACAAGAAGCTCAAACAGAATTAACAAACTTAGAAAAAAAATAAAATAATGTCGGTCATTAAAAAGGATAACAATATGCAGGGAATAAAATTAAAAGAAAAAAATATATTACCATATGTTTTCATATGCCCAGCAGTTATTTTTATATTGGCAATATTTATGTATCCTCTTATTTTAACCTTTAAATATTCATTTTCAGATACTTCTATGTTAAGTAACGAAAGTTATTTTGTAGGAATTAAAAACTATATAGAATTATTTAAAAATGATGAATTTATACAATCTATAAAAATTACAACATTTTGGACAATTATATCTTTAACTTTAAAAATAGTATTAGGTACTATTCTAGCATTATTACTAAATAGAAAAATAAAAGGTATAAAAATATATAGGGTTTTAATTCTTTTATCATGGTCTATGCCTCAGGTTACTTCTGGAATAATATGGAGCTGGATATATGATGGTAAATATGGATATTTAAATTATTTTCTTATGAAATTAGGTCTAATAAATGAAAATTTAATATGGCTAGGACAGAAAAAATTAGCATTTTTATCTACTGTAGTAGTAGATGCTTGGATGGGAATACCTTTTATAGCGCTGATGATTTTATCAGCGCTTAAAAGCATACCAAATTCTATATATGAAGCAGCTGATTTAGATGGAGCTTCTAGCCTAGATAAATTGAGGCTAATAACCATACCTCAGATAAAACCGATTGTGTTAATGGTTACAACGCTTACTACCATATGGACATTTAACTCATTTAATGTCATATGGGTTTTAACTAAAGGAGGACCTATAAATTCTACAGAAACATTGCCTATAAAAATATATATAGAGGCATTTACTAAATACAATACAAGTGTAAGTTGTACTATGTCTGTTATAGTATTTATTATTTTAAGTATTTTTACATTTATATACTGGAAAAAATTTTTAAATAAAAATGAAAGCTTATAAAGGGGAGGGATCTATAATGATAAAGAGATATAATGAAAATTTAAAAAATTTATTGACACATATGTTTTTAATATTATTCACACTATTTTTAACTCTTCCCTTTTTTATAATGATAGGAACATCTCTAAAGCCATACAAAGATATAATTACTTGGCCACCCCAAATAATTCCAAATGACATTCAAATAAGCAACTTTATTGAAGCTTGGTCTAGTACATATAATTTAAAAACTGGATTTATAAATAGTACTATAATATCTGGAAGTACTATGGTTTTATGTATATTGTTAGGATCAATAGCTGCGTATGCTCTTGCTAGATTTAAGTTTGTGGGTAAAAGAGTATTTTTGTTTTTGATTTTGACAACTCAAATGTTTTCACAAGTCGTACTAATAGTACCTTTATACAATATAATGAATAGGTTGGGGCTTTTAAACACATATACATCACTAATTTTAGCAAATACTGCAGTATCGCTTCCAATGTGTATATGGATGTTAGTTGGATTCTTCAAAGAAATGTCACCAAGTTTAGAGGAGGCTGCTATGATTGATGGATGCTCTCGATTTAAAGCGATATTTAAAATTGTTTTTCCGATTTGTGCGCCATCTATAGTTGCTGTTGGAATATTTTCATTTATAAATACATGGAATGACGTGCTTTTTTCTATGATATTTATAACAGATCCTAAAATGAGACCTATAACCCTAATGCTTTTAGATTTTAAGTCGCAGTATCAAGTACATTGGAATTTATTAATGGCAGGAGCTGTTATAGCGGTTATTCCTATAACTATACTGTTTATAGGAATACAAAAATATTTGGTTAAAGGCTTAGTTTCAGGAACTGACAAATGATAAGGAGTAGAAAATGTTTGTAAATGAATTAAAATCAGAAGAAAGAATGAGTAGATTAATAAATGGATTAAAAATAGATAGAGTACCAGTAATTCCGCATATGGAAGCATTTGCGGGTAAAGTTTGTAACATGGGTACTAAAGAATATTATTTAAACCCTAAGAGTGCATATTATGCTCAATCCTGGTGTGAAGAGATGTTTGGATATGATGGGGGAGTAGGATATGGAATACCTTATGGGTTTACCCAAGAATTTGGGGGAAGTATAGAGTATTTAGAAAATCCAAAGTTAAGTTTTCCTAAAATTTTAAGAAAACCAATTAATAGCTGTGAAGATGTAGAAAAATTAAAAATTCCTGATATCAAAACTAGCTATGTTGGATCTAGGATCATTGAATTTAATAAACTTGCATATGAAAATAGAAAAAATGTAAGTATTACAGTAGGATCACCAATGAATATAGCACATTGTATAGCTGGTACAGAACTTTTGATGAGATGGATAATAAAAGAACCTGCTTTAGTACATAAGATTATGAGAATATGTACAGATTATATATTAGAAAATGCGAAAGAGCATGTGAATTTATTTGGAGCAAAAAATATAGGGGCAGGAATGTCTTGTCCAATAGAATGTAATGATATAATGTCACCTAAAAATTTCGAAAAATTTAGTCTTCCATACATAAAAGAGATTTACGATAAGTTTGATGAAATGGGAATCAGAATAGGTGGAATACATTTATGTGGAAATCATAGAAAGAATCTAAATTATTTTAAAAATGACCTAAATTTGAAACCAAGAACTCTAATTACAGTTGGAACAGAATTTAATATGAGAGATTTAGCAAAAGAATTAGGGGAAGATTATATAATTGGAGGGAATTTAAAAAATAGTTTATTACAAACAGGAAGGCCCGAAGAAGTTTATAAAGAAGCAGTAAAAATGATAAATGAGATGAAATATAATAAAGGCGGATATATACTAACTCCAGATTGTACTTTAAGTTATTTAACTCCATCGGCAAATTTATATGCTATGATAAAGGCATCAAAAAATTGTAAATATTAAAAAAAATAACATTTTATAAAAAATAAATGTAATATTTTACAAATATATATATAGATAGTCATGTTTATATGTATTTTTTGTGGGTATATTTAATAATACATAAAAATTTAGGAGGATTTACGAAATGATAAGAGTATGCCCATTTTGTTCAAATGTTGATGTTAATAAAATAAAAGAAATAGTTGGAGAGGAAAATGTTAAGACTGGCTGTATAGGTCAATGTCGCTCGTTTAAAAAAGAAGCTGTTGGGTTTATAAATGGAGAGCTAGTTATAAAGGAAAATGAAGAATTATTTATAAATGAATTAAAAAAATAGTAAATTAAAAGACTGGGATAATCCTAGTCTTTTAATTTTATTAATTTTGAAAAAAATAAATATATAATATTAAAACTTGTATATTTATTTTTTACTAAATAAATTATAGTAATATACTATTTAATAAAATCGATAGAATATTAATAAAGTGTAAGGAGGCATTAATATGAAGATATATACTAAAACTGGAGATAGTGGAAAAACATCTTTATATGATGGAGGCAGAGTAGATAAGGATTCTATAAGAGTAGAAGCTTATGGAACTATAGATGAATTAAATGCATTTATAGGGGATGCGAGCAATTACCTTAAAATTGAGGACAAAAAAATATTAAGAAATATACAAAAAAAGTTATTTGATGTAGGTGGAGAACTAGCCACTAAAGAAAAATTTAAAAATTTTATAAAAGAAGAAGACATTAAATTTTTGGAAGATAATATAGATAATTATATGAATAAGACTGAAGAAATGAAAGCATTTACGTTACCAGGTACAAGCAAAGCTGCTAGTAAATTACATATTGCTAGAAGTGTTTGTAGGAGGGCTGAAAGAAGAATTATATCTCTGAATAAAATTGAAAAAATAAATCCTGATTTAATAAAATATATAAATAGATTATCGGATTTATTATATGCAATTTCGAGGTTATATGAAGAAGAGTTAATTTATATTGAATTTTAGAATTAACTAAAAAAGTAATTAAATGAGTTAAGTAATTAACTCATTTAATTACTTTTTTAGTTAATTTTATAACAATATTTTAAAAAAAAGAAAATATAATTATAAAATCTAAAGTATGCATACATATATCCGTATAAAAGTGTTGGATATATGATAAATTTTTCCATTTCAACCTATTGTTAAATAAAGGTTATATAAAATTCTAAAAATTGTGAAAAGGTTTTAATGAGGATTGTAACTCAATATATAAATTAAAGATCTTTGTAGTTGTAAGTATTTTAAAGTAAAGATAATACAAATTCAGTTATATAAGTTTTTAGAAAGAAAAAATTTTATTATGGAAAAATAAAAATTCAACACTTGAATTGGGTTAAGGGAGGTATGTATATGAAAGATTTAAAAATTGGTAAAAAGTTAGGACTAGCTTTTACTATTTTATTAATGCTTACAGCATTTTCAAATTTCTATTTATTATTTAATTTAAAAATGGCGAGTCAACAAAGCCATAATTTATTTACAGGACCATATCAAGTAACAAATGATTCTATGGGAATTAGAAGAGATATAGTTTCGATTGATCAAAATATTATGAATTCGGTTGCTGGTAATAAACCTAAGGAACATCAAGTTTCAGGACAAAAAGATTTTGATAATATTGCAAAAAGTATAACTGAATTACGTAAGAACTCTTTAGGAGATCAATCGCTAATTGATGATCTTGAAAATTCTATAGCAGAGTTAAAGCAACAAAATGATTTAATATATTCACTTTTAGATAAAGGTGATGTAGTAAATGCAGAAAAACTTGCTATTACAGAAGGAAGTGGTTATTACAATGCATATGTAGATAGTGCAAATAAGGCAAAAGCTATTTATGAAGATGAAGCAGCTCGTGGTGTTAAATTTGATAAAGAAATTGAAGCTAGAACTTCAAGAGCAATGTTTACATCTGTAATAATTTGTATTGGATCTATATTAATCGGTATATTTGTATGTATATCTATGACAAAAAAATTAAAGAAACCTATTGAAGAAATCGAGCTAGTTGCAAATAAAATGGCTGATGGAGATTTCGATGTTGAAATAGAATACGAATCAAAAGATGAAATAGGTTCTTTATCAGAAAGTATGCGTAAAATGAGTAGTAAAATTAAAGAAATTATAAATGATACGGTTAGAGTTTTAGGTGAAGTTTCATCAGGTAATTTTGATGTTAATACTCAAGTAGAATACATAGGCGTATTTAAAAATATAGAGGAATCAATAAATGAAATAACTGAAGATTTAAGTGAAACAATGTCTCAAATTAACTTAGCTTCAGAAGAAGTTGGAGCAGCATCTGAACAAGTATCAAGTGGATCTCAAATGTTAGCACAAGGAGCAACAGAACAAGCAAGTTCAATCCAAGAATTATCAGCAACGATAACAGAGATATCTGATAAAATAAAAGATACAGCTGAAAATGCTAAAAAAGCTAATGATTTATCTCAAAGTGCAGGTAGAGATGTAAAAGAAGGCAATGATCAAATGAGACATATGGTTAAAGCTATGCAAGAAATTTCATTTACATCTAATGAGATAGGAAGAATAATAAAAACAATAGATGATATAGCTTTCCAAACAAATATATTAGCTTTAAATGCAGCAGTAGAAGCTGCAAGAGCAGGGGAAGCAGGTAAAGGATTTGCCGTTGTAGCAGATGAAGTAAGAAATCTTGCAGCTAAATCGGCAGAGGCTGCAAAAAATACAGCTACATTAATTGAAAACTCAATAGAAGCGGTTGATAAAGGAACAGAAATAGTAGATAATACAGCTGTATCGCTTCAAAGAATAATAGACACAACAAATGAAACTATCACTTTAGTTGAAGAAATTGCAAAAACATCTGAAGAGGAATCTATTGCAATATCTCAAGTTACATTAGGTGTAGATCAAATATCTGAAGTTGTTCAAACAAATTCAGCGACATCAGAAGAAAGTGCTGCTGCAAGTGAAGAATTAAGTGGACAAGCGCAAATGCTTAAATCACTTATAGAAAATTTCAAATTAAAAAATAACAGTAACTCTAGAAATATAAACTTTGACAGTGAAAATATGTTTTAATATATTAAAAATGGAAGCTAATTAGCTTCCATTTTTACATTTTAATATTAAATTAACGCTATTATTTAAGCAAGTATTCTTTATGTAGTACCCAAGTATTATTAACCCATTTAAATACAGAGATATTATCAAGAAGACAATCGAATTTACAATTTATACTATTTACGTATGTATATATTTCATTAAATATAGGTTGTATTTTTTTTGAAGCTATAGTTACATGAAAAATTTTATTTTTTCCATCGTGTTGGAGAAAATTTACAAAATTTAATGTGCTTATTTCATCTATTAAATTATCATGAACCATTTTACCTTTCTTGCTCATGTTAACTTTCATATATACAACTCTATCATCGAAATGGTCAAATCCAAGTATTTTATAAGAATAAGCCTTATTATTTATACAGAATTTATTTAAAATAATATCTAATTCATTTATATTTTCAGCTTCAAATGGTGATTTTATAGTAAAGTGTGCTGGTAATTTAGATGACTTAGCGCCAAATTTTTCATATACATCCTTTCGAAGATTATTATTAAATTCACCTGCTTTTCCTTTTACAACAGAAACTATTACATATCTCATAATATCCTCCTAATTAACATTATAGTAATCATTATAGCTAATTAACTAGATATTAAACATATTTGATATTGATTTATTAAAAATATGAAAATATTGTGTAGTATTAATTTTTTAAGTAAGAGCAAAATAATTACAAAGCTTTAAAGACTTCAATTTAAGATATTCTTACATCATAGGAGGATTTATAAATGAAAAAAGGAATGATACCAATAGTTTTAGGGGCAGCAGTTACGACTGCAGGATTTGCCTTAGATGCTAAACAAAATAAAGAACATAAATTTGACAAGAATGATTATAAGAATATGGCTGGAGCACTGTTAGTTGGTGCTGGAGTTGCTCATATTGCACTTGGTGGAATAGATAGAGCTAGAAGTTAATTTATAGCTTAAAAAAGTTATTGAAGAAATTTATTTCTTCAATAACTTTTTATTTTTAAAATAAAAATAAATATAATGATATTAGTTCATATAACGTTATTTTTTAGTATATAATTTAAGTAAATATTAATAAAATGATGGGGGGATAAAAGTTTGACTTATAATGTTAAGATTATAAAAAAACAAGGTCAAGAAACTTTTAAATGGACTGGAGGAAAGACAACTCAGTTATACATATATCCTGAAAATTCATCTTATGAAAAAAGAAATTTTAAATGGAGACTAAGTTCTGCAACAATTGAAGTAGAAGAATCTAAATTTACTAAACTTCCTAATATACAGAGAAAGTTAATGTTATTAGATGGTGATTTAGTTTTAAACCATGATAATAAAAGAAAGATAAATTTAAAAAAATTTGATGTAGATAGTTTTAGTGGGGATGTAGATACAAAAAGCTATGGTAAGTGCAGAGATTTTAATTTAATGACTAATAAAGACTGTAGAGGTGATTTAGAACATTTAAAATTAGAATCTAATATGGTTTTAGAATATGGAAAAAATAATAATAATAATTATAAATATAGATTTGATTGCTTTTACAGTATAGATAACTGTTTTGAAATATTATTAGAAACAGGAAAAGCCTTGAGTGTTGAAGCAGGTGATTTACTATTAATAAAGACAAAAAAAGAATGTGAAAATAAATTTGAAATTGTAAATAGAGGAGAAGAAACAGTAGATATAATTAAAAGTACAGTATACTATTAATATAAAAGGTATAGTTAGAAAATAAATTTCAAACTATACCTTTTAAAGTATTTAAATATTAGAATTGAAGTTATAAGAATATTTTGATATTATGAAATAAATATTAAAGAGGGGTGGATATATGGAAAATTTAGTGAAAGAATTAGGAATTATGAATGAAAATTTAAACAGTTTAAATGATAAGAATATAACTGAATTAAATTTAGAAAGAACTATGCTTTTTATAGTAGATATGAATAATGGATTTGCTAAACAAGGAAAATTATATTCTGAAAGAATAGAAAAATTAATAAATCCTATTACAGAATTAAGTGAATTTCTAATAAAAAATGGATGTAAAATAACAGCCTTTACAGATTGTCACGATAGCGAATCAATAGAACTTAGAAGTTACCCTAAACACTGTCTAGCAAATGATATAGAATCTGAAGTTGTTGATGAAATAAAATCTATAAAAGGTATAAATATTATTCCTAAAAATTCGACTAATGGATTTTTTTGTTTAGAAGATAAAAATTTTAAAGAAATTGATGATATTATAATTGTGGGAGATTGTACTGATATATGTATATATCAACTTGCAGTAACATTAAAAGCTTATTTCAATCAATATAATATAGATAAAAATATAATAGTTCCTATAGATTTAGTTGATACATATAATATAAATAATATACATAATGCAGAAATTATGAATATAGTGTTCTTAAACAGTATGATACAAAATGGTATACAAGTTGTGAAAAAATTAGTATATAAATAAAAAAATGCCTCAAGGCATTTTTTTATTTATATACTAATTTAACAAAATAGAGACAAATAGAATAAACTATCTAGAGGCTAAGCAATAAAAATATCTTGATAATACAACATTATTTTAGGAGTGAGACAGATGAAAGATATATTTTTTATAACAATCATACTTGGAAAGAAAATTCTAGTTATTTTATAAATCAAGTTAATATTGTAAAAAAAGATTTAACATTTAAAAATTTATGGCAAATAGTAGATAAATTATAAATTAAAAGCAATTAATTACAATGTAAAAGACAAAAAGTTAGAATTTATTGAAAAGTTAGAAAAAATATGCTAGAATATATTTCAAACAAGGTAGTGTATGCAAGTGAGCATTCAATAATGAATGTTAAAAAATATACAATTTTGTAGAAAGGGGGAAACTAAGGAAATAATCCTTAGTTAATTTGCTTATGAATGAGAGTAATAAAATATCTTTACAAAGAGCAAAGCAATTAAAATCAAGAATAGAAGATTATTTAATTATAAAAGATCAAATACCAAAAGGACTTGAAAAAAAAGAAGAAATAAACAAGAGGAAAGAACACATATTAGAGGTTTTAAACGCTGATGAAAACGATTGGAATAATTATAAATGGCAATTATCTAATAGAATAACTGATGTAGATACACTGTCTAAAATAATTAGTTTAACACCAAAAGAAATTGAAAACATAAAGAAAGTTCAAGATCAATTTAGATGGGCTATATCTCCGTATTATTTAAGTTTGATAAATCCCGACAATCCATATGATGCAATTAAATTAATGTCAATTCCAACCTATATAGAATTAGATGATGAAATAAGTGACTTAGATCCTATGGGAGAAGAATTTACCAATCCAGCTGGAAGTATAACTAGAAGATATCCAGATAGATTAATAATAAATGTGACTAATGAGTGTGCTATGTATTGTAGGCACTGTCAAAGAAGAAGAAATATAGGACAAGAAGATTGTCACACTAGTAAAGCGATAATAAAGGAATCTATAGAATATATAAGAAATAATAAAGAAATACGAGATGTACTTATAACTGGGGGAGATCCTTTAACTTTAAACGATGATATGTTAGAGTGGATAATAAGTGAAATAAGATCAATTGAACATGTTGATTATATAAGACTTGGAAGTAGGACTTTAGTTACAATGCCACAAAGAATAACAGATGATTTTTGTAACATGATAAAAAAATATCATCCGATATATATAAACACTCATTTTAATCATCCTATGGAAATAACAGAAGAAACTAAAAAAGCTTGTGAGAAGTTAGCTAATAGCGGGGTTCCACTTGGAAACCAAGCAGTTCTTTTAAATGGAGTAAATAATGATAAATATTTAATGAGATGTCTAAATCATGAATTGTTAAAAATAAGAGTTAAGCCGTATTATATATTCCATAGTAAGCATGTAAAAGGTACAACTCATTTTAATACATCTGTAGATGAAGGTATGGAAATAATGGAATATTTAAGAGGCTATACTTCTGGAATGGCTATACCAACATATATAATAAATGCTCCTAAAGGAAAAGGAAAAACTCCACTACTACCACAATACTTAATATCAAAGGGGAGTGATTATATAATGATAAGGACTTGGGAAGGTGAAGTTGTTAAAGTTGATGATCATAAGTCTGTAGATATAAAAGTAATGATAGATAAAAGCATAATGTAGACATTATAAAAGGATTATTTAGTTTAAAAGTATTACTAGATAATCCTTTATTTAAAAAGTATATCAATTACAAGTATCTTTATTTATAGGTGGATAGGGATAAGGAAGTTTTAACATTTTATTTGTAGCATTGCTTATATCCATACCTAAAATACATTGCGCTTTAGATAAATAGTACAAATATGTTGGAGAGTTTGGATATTTAGATACTAAATCATCATAGTATTCTAAAACTTTAGGATAATAAATTTGGTTATATAGACTTATTTTAGTAAGTTTATTATTTAAAACTTCATATATATTTACCTCATAAGCAAGACCTGTGTCATGTGTCCATAATACTAGCTCGAAGTTTCCATCATTATTAAAATCCAAAACATCTATTTTACCAAAATAAAGATTTTTATCATCTAAGATTGACATTAACTTATTGTTTTGATAAATAATTAAGTCAAGATTAGAGGAAATGTCTCTAATTTTCCAACCTATTATTAATGTAGGCTTATTATTTATATTTTTTATATTCAAATAAGATATATCCAATCCATTACCTTCATAAATATCTATAATTTTAAATATTTTATCTACATAACTAGCTATACCTAAATATGAGTTACCGTTGTATTTATAAGCAAATAATATTTCATTTAATCCATCGTTATTTAAATCAGTTTCTATAATATCATTTTTACCACCAAACTTGTTTAATGATATGACTTTAGATCCAATTGGAAGTGATGCTCAAATTAAATCTTCTCCAAATTGAAGTAAATATTGTTCTTTTATATCTATTGAACCTTGTTCATTTACTTCTAATACGGACTGAATTGCACCTAAAGTATCAGAATTAGAAATGCCTACAATACGCTGTTGTGTCTGAAGACTATAAAAATCATTGTATGGAGTTAATATAGGATAAACTGTATTTACATCAGAAACTATAGGCTCTGTATAAGGCTTTACATTACCATTTTTATCATAAATTAAGTCTAAATAGCCTTTATAGTTTTTACTTATATCTATAGTGTAACGTTTATTAGTTTCTCTACAAGTAACTAAAGCTATATTATTTTTTTCATAAGTAGCATAGCAATTTATTTGAGCTGATAAACTTTCATCATCTAGAATTAATTTAAGTTTATTATTTTTATATTGGTATAATCTAAATAGAGCAAAGCTACCAGTACCTCCATATTGCCCACTTATAACTATCTGATCTTCTTCTGTACCTAAAATATTTCCAAGGAAAAGATTAATAATATATCCTCCACCAGGTATTTTAAATACTTGCTTAGGTAAGTTATCTTTTTCTATCACTAATTCGAGAACATCTATATAAATGCTATTTTCATCAAAAGGTATGCCTAGTAAAGTTACTTTTTCAGGAATTAAATCACCATCAATATCTCCATATTTTACACTTAAGACTAGCTTATCATTACTCATAAAAATACCCCCTTATAAATACAGTTGATATATAATATGCACTTAAGAATAGAATTGTTTATATAAAAAAGAAGATGATTTTATCATCTTCTTTTTAAGCAGTTTGATTTATAGTTATAACTCTTTTTGCAATACTTGCAGAGTGATCAGATATTCTTTCAAGGTTAGTTAATAAATCTAAATAAATTATACCTGAATCTATACTACAAGAGTTAGCATTTAATCTATTCATATGTTTAGCTCTATATAATTTATCTAGAGCATCAACTTCTTCTTCAATTTTTAAGACGTCATTTGCAAAAGTAGTATTGCTTTGTTTCATTGCCTCTAGTGATAAAGTATAAGCCTCTAATACTTTATTATATAAGTCAATCAACTCAGATTTTGCATTATCTGAAAAATGATCTTTACTCTTAATTGAAGATTCAGCTAATTCAGCTATATTTTCTGATAAATCTCCAACTCTTTCTATATCATTAACTGTATGGAAAAGCAAATCTAGAGAAAGTCTCATTTTGTCATCTAAAGAAGTTTTCTTAGATAATTTAATTAAATAATCTAAGACTTTTCTTTGTTGTTCATTTAATATTTTTTCTTTTTCAAAAGTCATGTTAGCATCTTCTTCAGAATTTTCAAGTAAAGCTGTCATAGAACAAGTAAAACTAGTTTTAGCTTTTTTACCCATTCTAAGAGTTTCTCTTATTGTATTTCCAAATGCTATAGATGGTGTTTCTAACATTCTTTCATCTAAATATTTAGTTACATGGTTATCATATTCTTCTTCTTCACCTTTTTTATCAGGTATTAAGAACATTACTAATTTAACTATATACTTAGAAAATGGTAGTAATATTATTACATTTGTTATATTGAATAATGTGTGAGCATTTGCTATTTGTCTAGCTGTATCTGTTGGGTCTAAGTGAGTAACAACCATAGATATAGGCTTGTTAAGTACAAACATAAACAGTATAGTACCTATTACATTAAAAGTTAAGTGCATAACTGCAGCTCTTTTAGCATTTTTATTTGCACCAACACTAGATATAAGAGAAGTAGTACAACTACCGATATTATCTCCATATAATATTGGCAATGCTCCAGCTAAAGGCATTAAACCTTGAGAAGATAAAGCTATTAATATACCCATTGAAGCACTTGAACTTTGTAAACAAGTAGTCATAGCGAATCCAGCAAGTAATGCTAGGAAAGGATGATCAGCAAGTCCTTGTAATAAGTTCCTAAAACCTTCATATTCAGCTAAAGGTGCAACTGCATCCTTCATAAACTCCATACCTATAAATAAGATACCAAAACCTATAAGTATTTCTGATATATTTTTAAGATTTGGTTTAGATTTTGAACCAATCATGTATAATACAATACCTATTCCAAGTGCTATTGATGAAAATATACTAGCATCAAATGATACTAATTGAGCAGTTACTGTAGTACCAATATTTGCTCCCATTATAACACCTATTGCTTGATATAAAGTCATTATACCTGCATTAACAAATCCAACTACCATTACAGTAGTTGCACCACTACTTTGAATTATACCTGTAACAACAGCTCCTACTAGAACTCCCATTACTACATTACTAGTTAAAAGTTCAATAGCTTTTTCAAGCTTAGGTCCTGTAGATTTTTGAAGACCTTCTCCCATAATATTCATTCCATAAAGGAAAAGACCAAGTCCACCGATAAGACTTATAAATATTGACAAAATTGTCGCCTCCTCAGAAAAAGTTGAATTTCTTATTTTCGTTTTTCTTACTTTATTTATGTACGTTAACATATTATCAGAAAATTCGACACTTTTTGTTAAGAATATGTTAAATTTTACTTTTGATTATTTATATATATTGAACAAATTAGGTTAAAGTAAGTTTATAAACCTATGATATAAAGTAGTGAATTTTACTCTGTAATAGTTGAAATTACTATGGATAAAGATATAAAAATAAATTAGAGATTATAATTTGAATTGTAAAAAATATGTTAAAAATGTAAAGGAAAAGTTAAGTGTATATTTTAAAAAAATATATACAATATGGAGTGACTATTAATGTTATAAGTGAAATAATTATGTGAATTTTATATGGTATAATTTACATAAGCATCTAATATAGAGGGTGTGAAATAATATGAAATTATTTAGGAGAGTAAAAGATGAGTAGAGCAATAGTCATATCAATAGATTCTTTGTTTACAAGTGATATAAAATATTTAGAAAAGCTACCTAATTTTAAAAAGATATTAAAAAATGCATCAATAATAAAAGATATAAATTGCATATATCCAACATTAACCTATCCATGCCATACAACTATAGTAACAGGTGTTTATCCAGATAAGCATGGTATAAGTCACAATGAAAAATTGGAGCTAAATGTTAAAATGCCAGAATGGTATTGGTATAGCAAAGATATAAAGTGTGAAACTATAATTGATATAGCAAAACAGAAGAATATATCTACATCTACTATACTATGGCCAGTTACAGGAGGATGCAATTCAGACCATAATATAGCTGAAATATGGACAAAAAAAGAAGATGAAGATAAATTTGATGTTTACAACAATAGTTGCAGCAAACACCTTATGAAATCTGTGTATCCTAAGTATGAACACATAATTAATTGGAATAGAGAACCATATTTAGATGAATTTGGAGTTTGTTGTGCAGAAGATATAATAAAAGAGTATAAACCAGAATTAATGCTTATACATTTAGCATATTTAGATCATACAAGACATGAATATGGAATTTATCATGAAAAAGTAATAGATTGTTTTCCAAAGTATGATGAATGGCTTGGAAGGATTATAGAATCTTTAAAAAAAGCAAACGTATATGAAGATACGAACTTCATAATATTGGGGGATCATGGCCAACTAGAAGTTAAAAAACTTATTAGTCCTAATGTAATACTAAAGGATAAAGGGTTAATAACAGTTAATGATGATGGAGATATCACGAACTATAAAGCTATATTTAAATCAGCGGGAATATCAAGTCATTTGATAGTAAAAGATAAAACTATTTTAGCAGAAATTGAAAATATACTTGTAGAAATGAAAAATAATGAAAGTTTGGAGATTGAAAGTATATTTAATAGAGATGAATTAAAAAATAATTATAGGTTAGATTGTGATGCAGAGTTTGTAATAGAAGGAAAGTCAGGGGTAGCTTTTAGTAATGATGTATGTGGAGATATAATAAAAGAAACTGACAACAGTAATTACAAGTACTGCTTAGCAACTCATGGTCATCTTCCTTATAAAGGCGATAAACCTCCATTTATAGCTAAGGGACCTAATATAAAAGAAAACCTAATTATAGAAAGAGGAAATTTAGTAGATGAGGCTCCTACTATAATGAAAATTTTCAATATAGATATGAAAAGTATAGATGGAAAAGCATTTGATATAGTTAAATAAAAAATAGTGATTGTTGACATTTTATGTTAGCAATCACTATTTTTTTATTTAAGGATTATTTAAGGTTAAGTTTATAAACAAGTAAGATTATTTAAGTATTATATAAACATAACAACAAGCAAGATAAATGGAGGAAATTATGAATAAATTAGAAGTAATAAACTTAACAAAATCATATAAGCATAAAAATGCTAACGAAAATATAAATTTGACTTTAGAAAGTGGAGTTTATGGATTACTTGGACCAAATGGCGCAGGAAAAACTACATTGATGAAACAAATAGCTACATTAAAGCAACCTACAAGTGGAAAAATTTTATACAATGGAAAAGATATAAATTCATTAGATGAAAAATATAGAGAAGTCATTGGTTATTTACCACAAGATTTTGACGCATATAAAAATTTTAGTGCTAAAGACTTTTTATTATATATAGGAGCATTAAAAGGAATGAATAAATGTGAAGTTAAGACAAAAACAGAAAAAATACTAAAATTAGTAGGCCTTTATGAAGTTAGAAATAAAGCTATATCAAAGTTTTCTGGAGGAATGAAAAGAAGAGTTGGGATAGCGCAAGCTCTTTTAAATGATCCTAAAATACTTATACTAGATGAACCAACAGCAGGACTTGATCCACAAGAGAGAGCAAGGTTTAGAAATATGTTATCTCAAGTTGGAAAAGAAACGATAGTAATATTATCTACTCATATAATATCTGATATTGAGTCAGTAGCTAAAGAAACTATAATGATTAAAGATGGTAAAGTACTACTTCAAGGAACTCATAGAGAAATATTAGATGATATGAAAGGCAAGGTCTATAGTATAAGTGTTAACAATGAAAATGAAGTAATAGATATTCAAAATAAATATAAAGTAGTAAGTATTCAGCGAGGAGTAGAGGAAATAGAACTTAGAGTTATAAGTGAAAATCCTATAAATGAATTTGATGCAAAATGCATAGAACCTAGATTTGAAGATGTGTATATGTTTTATTTTGATCTAGAAGATGCTAGGGAGGTATAAAAATGAATAATATTATAAACGCAGAATTTAAAAAGATAATTAGAAGTAAAGGGTTAATAGTATTTTGGTTATTTTCATTGTTTTTATCTTATATATCAGTAAGTGCGTTTTCTGTATCAGAAACTTATGCAGATCTTTTTAGTAAATTTTACGGACTAGCTCCGCTAATGGGAATATTAATGTTTGGTATGTTTTCAGGTAGTTTTGTACTAGAATACAGTTCTAATATGGACTCTATAGTAAAAACAACAAAAAATGGTAAGGACAAACTAGTTTTAGCAAAAGGAATAGCATATGGAGTAGCAGCAAGTATAGTAAACTTATCTATATTTATATTAATGGCATCAAAAGCTATGATAGTTTTAGATTTTAAAGGGTTGTCTATACCATTAAAAAACTTATGGTATTTTGGTAATAGTGGATCAAATATTACAGTATTACAACTTATGATAATAACCATAATAACTGTTATACTTGGATCGTTTTTATTTGCACAATTAGGATTGTGGATATCATCGTTAAGTAAAAAAGCTATAGTACCATTTTTTATAGGTGGAGTTATAATGGGAGCTCCATATCTATTATCAAATTTTATAAAATCTAAAGTTTGGGGATTTTTACCATTATGGGGGATGTATAGTGGTGAACTTATAAGATATAAAATATCCCCTATAGCATTTATTGTATTTATAGTAGTTGTATTTGTTGGAGGTTATATCTTAAATAATATTACTAAAAAAGTATTTTCAAAAGAGAGATAATATATAGGTACCTAAGATGAGTTATTTAATAAAATAACTTATCTTAGGTTATATATTTTAGGAGGACAACATGACTAAATGGGAAATAAAAAAACTATTTAAAAATAAAAGTTTAATAATATCTAGTATAATAATTTTACTACTATGTGGGATAATGAGTATTTTTAAGCCAGAATTAGAAGTAGAGAGATCGTATATAAATGAAAATGGTAAGTATGTTGAAGATAATAGAGATACGGATATTATAGCTAATGAAAAATTGTTATCAAAAGTAGAACAGATAAAAGAATTAAAATTGCAAGGAAATGGAAAAAATGTAGATGCTTCAACTAAGGAAATATCAAAAATATCTAGTGAAAAATTAAAAAAAGATGAAGGAAAAGAATATAAAGATATAAGTTTCTATCAAGTATTCAATTATAGAGCTAGTAATTTTTTAGTTGGATTTATAATATCAGGAATAATAGTATATATTTTTTCTAATATATATACAGATGAAAAATTGTCTAATGCAGACTCTATAATATTATCAAGTAAAAATAAAAACAATGCATTATTATCAAAGTTATATCTATCTATTATATTACCTATATTAATATATTTTGTATATTTAATAATAATTGGTGGCATTACAGCGATACAATATGGATTGCCGCAAAATGGAGAGCTACAAGCATATAGGATTATTCAGTCATTTATTATGCTAAAGGCAATTAGTATAAATACATATACTATGTTAAATATAGCAACTATGACAATTATATTTATAAGCATAGGTGTATTTTCTAGTTTGTTTTCATTTATAACTAGAAACTCAGTTGAATCTATAGTATGTATAACTACATTTATTATAATAGGAAAATTATTAACTATAATTAAGTTTTTACCAAAAGAATTACTAATAGTGAGTGGGTATTCAAATTATATAGATATTTTTATGACTCCTCAAACCTTAATAGGTAACTACCTAGGAATTATTAATATATTTGGAACTACAGTAAGTATATCAAACTTAGTGTATGTAGTATTATTAGGAGTAGTGATTATAGGTATAATATTAAATATATATGTATTTAAAAAGATTTTAAGTAAATAGAAGTGTGTTAATGGGATATACATATTTAAAAAATATATATATTCCATTTTGCTTTATTTGTAAATAATATAGACTTTGGATAAAATATGTATTATAAGAATCAATTATTTTTAGAGGAGATATATATGGAAAATACAATAAAAGAAAAAAATATATTATTAATAGATGATGAAGCTGATATATTAAAGCTGCTAACTACTGTTTTGAAAAAGGAAGGTTTTAAAAATATATTTACAGCAGAAACAGGTAATGACGGATTAAAAATATTTGAAAGAGAAAATATAGATATAGTATTGTTAGATATAATGCTACCAGATAAAGAAGGTTATGATGTATTTAGAGAGATAAGACAGATATCTCAAATACCGGTGTTATTTTTATCAGCTAAAACAGAAGAAATGGATAGGGTATTAGGATTAGCTTTGGGAGCTGATGATTATATAACAAAACCGTTTAGTCCAAAAGAGGTTGCGCTTAGAATTAAGTTGAATTTAAAGAAAAATTTAGTGGTAAGTTCTTTA
The DNA here is from genome assembly GCF_964259345.1 of Paraclostridium bifermentans. Lineage (GTDB taxonomy): Bacteria > Bacillota > Clostridia > Peptostreptococcales > Peptostreptococcaceae > Paraclostridium > Paraclostridium bifermentans_B. Next base: position 761,053 of record NZ_CAXVJR010000001.1, on the reverse strand, counting down.
GAAAAAGAAATGAAAGCTGATAAGTTAGCTTTTGGACCTTTTGAAATAGATGAAGAACGTGTTGAAGTAAGAAAAGATGGTGAAGTAATAAACCTTAAAGCGAAGGAATTCAAAATGTTTTTATATATGGCAAAGCATTTAGAACAAATTATAAGCAAAGAAAAGTTTTGTGATGAAGTTTGGGGCGATGATTTTATAGGTTATGATAATACTATAATGGTTCATATAAGAAGGTTAAGAGAGAAAATAGAAGAAAATCCATCTAAACCAAAATATATAAAAAATATTAAAGGGTTAGGATATAAATTAACATTAAAGGACAATTAATATGAAATTTAAAATAACTTTAAAATATGTAGTAAGTATAATATGTGTAGTTATGATAGTTACAATATTAAACATATCAGGAATAATTGGAATAATTGTATTTAATAATCATAAAGCTCCAGAGCAAGCGGAAGATAATTTCACTAGAAAGTTTGGAGAATATATACATGAAGATAAAAATATTATATATGTGGATGAAAAAGGGGAAAAGCTATTAAGTAAAAATGATATATGGATTCAAATTTTAGACGAAAATTCAAATGAAGTTTATAGATATAATGCTCCTAGAAATATAAGTAAAAAACATACACCTATGGAGCTTATAAATGGATATAAATATGCTGGGGGGTTTGATAACGGAGATGCAGACAATATATTGGTATCTAGCAAAGTAATAAGTAATAAAGAATATACTTATTTATTGGGGTTTGAAAAAGGTAAGTTAGAGAAGTTTATGATTACATATAACCCTGAAAAATTAGTAGATACTATGGCTAAAATAATATGGTTTATATTACTCGTAGATTTAATAATAGCATTGATATTTGGATATATATTTAGTAAAAGATTGACAAAACCTATGAAAGAAATAATTAAAGGTGTAGAAAATTTAGAAGAAGGAAAATATGATATATATTACAAAGAAAAAGGACTGTATCAAAGTGTTTATATGAAACTAAATAAATTATCTGATACGTTAAAAAGTAATGAAATTGAAAGAAATAAGTTAGATAGATTAAAGCAAGAGTGGATAGCTAATATTTCACATGATATAAAAACTCCACTATCATCAATAAAAGGATATGCAGAACTTTTAAGTGATGAAGAATATGAAATAGATAGAGATGAGTCTAGAGATTTTGGAGTTATAATAAATGAAAAATCAGAATATATAAAAGAGCTAGTAGATGATTTAAATCTTACAATGAAGTTAAAAAGTAGTGAGAGAGTATTAAATAAACAGAAGGAAAATATAGTTAGTGTTATGAAAGATATAATAATACAAATTCTTAATGATCCTAAATACTCAAATATGAAAATTGAATTTAAAACTAATAGAGATGTTATAAAAAAAGATATAGATGTTAATTTATTTAAAAGAGCAATCAATAATCTTTTATATAACGCTATTGTACATAACTCTAAAGACATAAGTATAATAGTAAGCATAAATTATGAAAATAGCGATAAAACAACTATAATTATAGAAGATGATGGCAAAGGTATATCTAAAAATGATTTAGAAAGAATATTTGACAGATATTATAGGGGAACTAATACTGGTGAAGTTCATAAAGGATCGGGGTTAGGAATGGCTATATCAAAAGACATAATAAATGCACATAAGTTTGAAATCAGTATAAGTAGTAAGCTAAAAGAAGGAACTAAGGTTAATATAGTTATGTAATTAAAAGGTAGGAGTATGAACTCCTACCTTATTTATCCTTAGCGATAACATCTACAACAATGTCTACAACATCCACATCTAGGACAAATTTTGAAAAAGAAAAAACATCTTCCGCATCTTTTGCACCTACAACAAAGAAAAGATCTACTATTCATAAATTAACCTCCTTTTATTACAATATATTCGAATATAAAATATATGTGCAAATTTTGATTTAAAATAAACTAAATTCTAGAATTATGTTTAAATTTGAATTGTTTATTTATGTATATTTATTTATTAAAATAAGAACCAATAACATATGATTGTCGTAATATATATTAAAGATATAAATCTTTAAAAATATAATAGGAGGGTTTGACATGAATAGAGATTATTCTAAAGACAGAAATCCGAAAGGAGTAGTAATATATCCTCCATGGATGGAAGATTATATAAAAGACTATATAGATAAATATATAAAAGATTATCCTTGGGATAAGCCTGACAAACCAGAAGATAATGACAAAGAGGATATCTTAAAAGTTAAGATAAAATCAGTTATAGAAGATGAATTTGTAGTAGTTGAATCTGATGATTACTTGTATGCAACAGGAAAAAAATCAAATGAAAATGGAATCTTTAAGATAATTATGTTAGATGATGATAAAGTTAAGATAAGACTAGTAGGTGGAGATTTCATACGAGTGGATGATAGAGATTTTTTAGTAGCAGATAGTGATAAAAAAAATGCTACTAAATTTAGGTTATATAAAGTTGATAATAAAGAATATGTTTTAAAAGCACCAAATGGATATTATGTAAGAGTTAGAGATAAGGACAAAAGACTTGTAGCAAGAGCTGAAGGAACAGGGAAAAGAACAATATTTAAATTTAAAACAATAGAATAAAAATAAAAAGATGGCTAGATATTTTTAAATAGCCATCTTTTTATTTTTTTAAGGATTCAAGTACTTTACAAATTGTATAAATTTCCTCTTTAGATATATTGTCAAAGTTTTCAAGTTTAACAACTATATCTTCTATAACTTGTCTTTTATAAGGATTGGAACTAAATTTAAAAGACTTTTTTAATATATCATTTTCATATTTTTCTTTTTCTATAAAATAAGCAGAGAGTGTTGATGTAAGAGAGCTTATAAAACCAATTCCTACAAGCATTAAAATAGAGGCAATTATTTTTCCATAAGGAGTTTGAGGGTATATATCTCCATATCCAACTGTTGTAACAGTTACGATACTCCACCAAAGGGAGCTACCTAAGTTAATTTTTTCTATAAAGCTTATTAGTATAGAACTAATAAGAATTATTACAATAGCTACTCCTAATGTATAATTAAAATTGTTAGTTCTCATAAATTTGGATAAATTTTTATTGCTACGTTCTACTACAGCTAAAATTCTTACAGCTTCACTAGCCCTATATAACTGGGCTAATCTTCCTATTTTAAATATTTTAAGACCTCTAAATACTTTTAGAAAAGAATAAAATGGAAGGATAGATATTAAATCGAAAATATTTCTTTTAATAAATCTTTTTTTATTTTTACTTTTATATAATCTATATAAATAATCTATTACAAATATAATCCATATAACTCTATCTATAATATTAAGAAGCAAATTGATTTTACTATTCAAAGGTACTGTAAATTGTATAACAATTATTATAGCTACCAATATGGCAAGTAAAGCCATAGATAAATTATAAATAATATATACTTTTCTTGATTTTAAAAACAAAGTAAATCCTCTCCATTTAATTATTTAATACTATATAGTTTTAGTGTTTTTAGAAAATATATTTATAAAATATTGCATTTTAGACATAAAAAAGCTGGCATTTTATTGCCAGATAAAATTAGAAATCTTAAGTGAAATCATAAGTATAATACCAAGTAACACTGCTTAAATTTGAATTGAATAAGTCATATTCATTATCTAAAAAAGGAAGAAAAACTTTTTTACCATTATACACACCAAGGTTACCAGCTATATCAATATTTTTAAATAGCTTACTTGCAAAAGATATACCTCGAGCATCTCTAAGCTCTAGATAAAAATTAAATAACCTAGATAAAGGTATAGTTTTCATATTTAGTATATATCCATCTAAATAAAGTGTATTTCCTTCTTCCTTTATATTATTTACTATTAAATTTAAAGTATTATCTAATATAACAAATTCTTTGCAACAAAAAATTTCAGTTCTTGAAAGATGGGTTCTATTATAAATGTTATTGTAAATATTATTATATAAGTTGAAGCTTGCTAATATAGAATTAAGCATATTTAATACAATATTTTTAGATTCTTTTTCATAGATTGATGATAAAATATCTACATATTTATTAAATAAATTATATTCTATATACATAGCCTTTTTTAAATCAGATTTAAGGTTAGAATTTATAGTATATTTATTTTCTAAATCTAATAATTCAGAGTTTTTGTATTTATTATCTAAAATAAATTTATTTCTAAAATTAAAATTATATTTATTCAATATAGCATTTATATGCTCTTTGTAAGCACATATAGTATCACTATCCAAATTATACTTATCTAAAGATTTATAAATATAATTTACAAACTCTAATTTGTTAGTCATATATTGTTCCCTCTTTTCACACAAACAGTTTTTATATTATATGGGAAATAGAGTATATAAGTTCTAAGATATGTTATAATAAATACTTATATAAATTTAGTTTTAAGTAAGGTGGTAAAAATGACTAATAAATTTACAAAATTTAATTTAGATAATCGTATAGAAAAAGCTATTTTTAATATGGGATACAAAAATCCTTCAGAAGTTCAAACACAAGTTATACCAAGTCTTATACATAAAGAAAATGTAGTAGTTAAGTCAAAAACTGGAAGTGGGAAAACCGCAAGTTTTGGTATTCCAATATGCGAAATGGTAGATGTAGATAGTAATAGTATACAAGCACTAATAATTGTTCCAACTAGAGAATTATCAATTCAAGTTAAGAACGAAATATCTAATATAGGTAGATTGAAGAAAGTAAGATGTAGTGCTATATTTGGTAAAGACCCTATAAAAAAACAAATAAATGAATTAAAACAAAGAGTTCATATTGTAATAGCAACTCCAGGTAGAATTATAGATCATATAAATAGGGGAACTATAAATCTTAGCAATATAAAATATTTTATTATAGATGAAGCTGATAAAATGTTAAACAAAGGATTCGTAGATGATATGGAATTTATATTTAATAAATTGCCTATAACGACTACTATTGGTTTATTCTCAGCTACTATAGATGAAGAGATTAAGCATGTATATGAAAAGCATATGAATAATTATAAAATTATAGAAATAGAAATTAATGAAAATATAGATAAAAAACAGATAGAAGAAAAACTTATAATTGTAGAAAATAAGGATAAATATGATACTTTGAAGCAGTTAATATATATCAATAATCCTAAAACTACAATAATATTTCTAAATACAAGAGATGAAGTAATAAAGCTATACAATAAAATGAAAAAAGATAAATTTTTAGTAACACATATCCATGGAGAAATGTCTCAAGAAAAGCGTATTTACTCTATTCAAGACTTTAAAAATGGAAAGTATAATATATTAGTAAGTACAGATGTTGCAAGTCGTGGAATACACATAGATGATGTCTCTTTAGTTATAAACTATCATGTACCTCGTGATAAAGAAAATTACATTCATAGGATAGGGAGAACAGGAAGAAAAGATAAATATGGTAAAGCAATAACCATAGCTAATGCACAAGATGACAAATACGTTAAGCAAATAAAAGAATATATAAATAGAGATATAGATTTAATTGAATATATAGATGAAGATAACATGGTTAAAGGTAAAATAAAGTTTGAAGAAAAATGCAGAAACTTATTGAAAAACAAAAAATCAAATTTAAAAAACAATAATAGTACACATAGCGAAATTACTAGGATATATTTAAATGCAGGTAAAAAGAAAAAGATAAGAGTTATAGATATTGTAGGAGCTTTAAACAACATAGATTGCATAAACAATGAAGATATAGGCGTTATTGAGGTTTGTGATTTATGTTCTTATGTAGATATATTAAATTATAAAGGAGAAAGAGTATTAAAAAAATATAAGAATTTAAATATAAAAAAGAAGTTAGTCAAAATAAAGAAAGATAATTCGGAAAATTAGGATTCTAACAAAAAATAAATGAATTATATTGAAAATACAATTCAAATTTGGTAATATTTATTATATAAAATTAATAGAGATAAATAAGAAACGAAGAAGTATATTCTGTATGTGGGCATCTGGGATATATGGAGTTAGTGATGCAACCGGCTATATTTACAAAATGTAAGTATAGCTTTTTTTATTTTCAAAAATTAATAAATTAGAGGCAAAGAAGTATACTCTGTATGTGGGCATCTGGGGTATATGGAGCTAGTGATGCAACCGGCTATATTTACAAAATGTAAGTATAGCTTTTTTATTTTCAAAAATTAATAAATAAGAAGCGAAGAAGTATACTCTGTATGTGGGCATCTGGAGTATATGGAGCTAGTGATGCAACCGGCTATATTTACAAAATGTAAGTATAGCTTTTTTTACGCTTAAAAAACTTATACCTATTTAAAATGTGCATAATTTATGAATTATATACATTAGTATTTTATATTTTAGCGTAAAAAATTTTTAAGAAACTAACTAAATACGTTGGTGATATGAAGTGAATTTTTTATCTAAAAAAAGAGGTGATTATTTGAGGAAGGCAAAGAATAAAGCAATATTAAGTTTAGTAGTTGTATTTAACATGATTTTAAGTTTGATTTCACCGGGGATGATGGTATATGCAGAAGATATTTCTAATAGCAATGCAGTAGAAATTACAAGTGCAACTTTTGATGATTATACTGTAAGAGAAGGTATGATTAAAACACTTCGAATTGATTACAAAATTAATGATCCAAGTAAAATTAATCCAGGTGATAGTATAACAATTACATTACCTAAAATTTTTAGAGATGTTAAGCCTGTATATCCAGATCAACATTTTTCAAATCAAGAGTATGATCCTAATACAGGAGTACTAAAATTAATATTTAATGATAATGTAAAAACTGCTTTGGCAGGATATTTAAGCGTTACAATGGTTGGAAATGAAAATATTAAAGATGGGGCATATCCTATAACGATAAGTACTAATGGAGATACAGAAACTATTACACTAACAGGAGAAGGAAGAGGTGAATCTGGAGGAAGTGGATCAAGCCCAGTTATGTATAAAGGTTCATACTTACCATTAAATTCTAAAGGTGAGGGACTTATAACTGATATAAATAAGCCTGTTAGATATTATGTAGAAATAAATCGTGATCAAAAAGAACAAATGGGTGATGCTATATTTGAAGATCAAATTCCAGATGGGATGATATTAGATAAAAATAGCATAAGTATAATTAAGCATGATTATTCAAACGAAACAGATACTAATGTAACAGATGAACTTTTAAATTCTGGAAAACTTATTGCAGAAAATAATTTATTAAAAATAGATCTTGGAAATTTATACTATGATAGCTATTCTATTAACTATAATACAATAGTATTACCTAACCCACCAAAAGATATTAAATACATAAATAAGGCCAAGTTAATTTATGATGGTAAAGAAAATGATTCTAATGCCACAGTAAGATTATCAGCAGGCGCAGGCGCAATAAATGTTTATAAAAAAGTAGATAAAGAAAGTGTGACAAATAATGATAAAGATCAAAATATAAAATATACGATATATTTTGACTCAGCAGGAAAGTTTTTAAAAAACACACTGAATGTAGAAGATAAATTAGACTCTAGACTGACTGATATAAAAATAGAACAGTCAGGACAGTTTACAGTAAACTATGATCAAGAAACAAAGCAGTTGAATGTTGTTAATGATAAATCTGATATAAATCCTGGGGATGATGCATATATCACTATACAAGCTAGCATGAAAGAGGTTGGACCAGGAGAAACTGTTTCAAATACTGCTTACGTAAACGGAAATCCAACAGATACTGTTACTACTAAAAAAAGTCCTAAAGTTGAAATAATAAAAGTTCAAAAAGGCGATAAATCTCAAAAAATGTTATCAGGAGCAGTATATGATATAACTGACATAGATGGAAAAGAGGTAAAGGATGTTAATGGAAAAACAATTCAAGATATTACTACTTTATCAAGTGGTCCTGTAACATTAGAATTACCTTATGGTGAATACAAATTAGTTGAAAAAGTAGCTCCAAAAGGATATGAAATTAATGATACTCCTATAGTTTTTGATGTTAATGAAAATAGTAAAATAGTTAAAGTTGTTGCAGAAGATGAGTTAATGTCAACTAAAGGAAATATTAAGATAACAAAAACGAATGAGGATGGAAATGTATTAAGTGGAGCAGTATTTGAATTAGTACAAGATGGAAAGGTAGTATCAACAAAAACTACAGATAAAAATGGAGTAGTATTATTTGATAACTTGGAAAAGGGAGAATATCAAATAGTAGAGAAGAAAGCTCCTGAGGGATATAATGTTGCAAAAACACAAAATGTAGAAGTTGAGGTAGATAAAACTTCAGAATTAAAAATAGTTGATACAAAAATAAAAGGAAGTATAGAAATAATAAAAGTAGACTCAAAAGATACTAAGAAAGTATTAGAAGGAACAGAGTTTACAATATTTGATAGTAACAAGAAAGCAATAGAAAAAGCTGTAACAGATAAAAACGGAAAAGTGGTATTCGATAATTTAGTATACGGAAACTACTATTATCAAGAAACAAAAGCACCAGAAGGATACACAATAGATAACAATATGTATCCATTTGAAATAACAAGTAATAAGCAAGTAATAAATAAAGTAGCAAAAGATGATCAAATAGTAGGAAGTATAGAAATAACAAAAGTAGACTCAAAAGATACTAAGAAAGTATTAGAAGGAACAGAGTTTACAATATTCGATAGTAACAAGAAAGCAATAGAAAAAGCTGTAACAGATAAAAACGGAAAAGTGGTATTCGATAATTTAGTATACGGAAACTACTATTATCAAGAAACAAAAGCACCAGAAGGATACACAATAGATAACAATATGTATCCATTTGAGATAAGTACAAACAAGCAAGTAATAAATAAAGTAGCAAAAGACGATCAAATAGTAGGAAGTATAGAAATAACAAAAGTAGACTCAAAGGATGTAAAGAAAGTATTAGAAGGAACAGAGTTTACAATATTTGATAGTAACAAGAAAGCAATAGAAAAAGCTGTAACAGATAAAAACGGAAAAGTGGTATTCGATAATTTAGTATACGGAAACTACTATTATCAAGAAACAAAAGCACCAGAAGGATACACAATAGATAACAACATGTATCCATTTGAAATAAGTACTAACAAGCAAGTAATAAATAAAGTAGCAAAAGATGATCAAATAGTAGGAAGCATAGAAATAACAAAAGTAGACTCAAAAGATACTAAGAAAGTATTAGAAGGAACAGAGTTTACAATATTCGATAGTAACAAGAAAGCAATAGAAAAAGCTGTAACAGATAAAAATGGAAAAGTGGTATTCGATAACTTAGTATATGGAAATTACTACTACCAAGAAACAAAAGCACCAGAAGGATACACAATAGATAACAACATGTATCCATTTGAAATAACAAGTAATAAGCAAGTAATAAATAAAGTAGCAAAAGACGATCAAATAGTAGGAAGCATAGAAATAACAAAAGTAGACTCAAAAGATGAAAAGAAAGTATTAGAAGGAACAGAGTTTACAATATTTGATAGTAACAAGAAAGCAATAGAAAAAGCTGTAACAGATAAAAATGGAAAAGTGGTATTCGATAATTTAGTATACGGAAACTACTATTACCAAGAAACAAAAGCACCAGAAGGATACACAATAGATAACAACATGTATCCATTTGAAATAAGTACTAACAAGCAAGTAATAAATAAAGTAGCAAAAGATGATCAAATAGTAGGAAGTATAGAAATAACAAAAGTAGACTCAAAAGATACTAAGAAAGTATTAGAAGGAACAGAATTTACAATATTTGATAGCAACAAGAAAGCAATAGAAAAAGCTGTAACAGATAAAAATGGAAAAGTGGTATTCGATAACTTAGTATATGGAAATTACTACTACCAAGAAACAAAAGCACCAGAAGGATACACAATAGATAACAACATGTATCCATTTGAAATAACAAGTAATAAGCAAGTAATAAATAAAGTAGCAAAAGACGATCAAATAGTAGGAAGCATAGAAATAACAAAAGTAGACTCAAAAGATACTAAGAAAGTATTAGAAGGAACAGAGTTTACAATATTTGATAGTAACAAGAAAGCAATAGAAAAAGCTGTAACAGATAAAAATGGAAAAGTGGTATTCGATAATTTAGTATACGGAAACTACTATTATCAAGAAACAAAAGCACCAGAAGGATACACAATAGATAACAATATGTATCCATTTGAGATAAGTACAAACAAGCAAGTAATACAGCTAGCTGTTGAAAATGAAAAGATAGTAGAAAAACCTAAAGAATCAATAACAGATAACTACAAAGACCCTGATTCTGATAATAAAAAGGAATTAGATGAAAAAGATAAAAATAGTCAATCAAAGGATAATAAAGTTATAGAAAATACTAATAAAGAAACTTATAATCCTATAACATCAGATGGTAGTATTATACCTTACTTAGGACTATTTGCTGCTTCAACAGTAGGTTTAGCAATAAGTTTTAGTAGTAAAAAGAAAAAATAGTATAAAAAATATAATTACAAAAATAGAGTATCAATTTGATACTCTATTTATTTACTTTAAATAATAGTATTAAATTGTTTGGATATATTAAAAATAGATTAACAAAATAAAGTTATTTAACTTATAAACATTGTAATATATAATAATAATTGTTATATTAAAAATTAAATAATAAATGATAAGGTGTGACATTATGGAAGAACTAAAGAAAAGTATTGATGAAATAACTAGTAATGATATTGTTAAAATGGTTATTAGTAATAAATTAAATAAAGATGTTGAGTATAAAAAAATCAACATAGAATTAAAAGAAAAAAATAATAAAGATTACTATCAAGTAGAAAAATATACAGAAAAACAAGTTTTTCATGAAAACATAGAGAAAAATATGTTAAGTGAAAAAGTTTTAGAACTAATAAATGGAAATTACAAACAATTAGACGCTTGGGCAGAGGATAGTACTTATGATTTAAAGATATCTAAAAAAGGAAAAATATTTCTATCTAAGAAAAAAAATAATAATGAAAAAATGGTTAAAAAGCAACATAATAGAGAAAAAAATTATATTCTTAAAGAAGGAATGTTAATACAACCATTAATAGACTTAGGGGTATTTACAAAAGAGGGTAAAGTAGTGAACTCTAAGTATGATAAATACAAACAAATAAATAGATTTATAGAAATTATAGATGATGAGATAAAGAAGAATGACTATAAAGAACTGACTATATTAGATTTTGGTTGTGGAAAATCTTATTTAACATTTGTGCTATATTATTATTTTGTTGAAATAAAGAAGATAGATGTAAAAATGATAGGTTTAGATTTAAAAGCTGATGTAATTAAAAAATGTAATGATATTGCAAAAAAATACAACTATAAAAACTTACGATTTGAGCTTGGAGATATAAATGGATATAAATATACAGATAATGTAGATATGGTAATAACTTTACATGCATGTGATACAGCTACAGATTATGCACTATACAATGCTATAAAATGGAATGCTAAAATGATATTCTCAGTTCCATGTTGTCAGCATGAATTTAACTCACAAATGAATACTGAAGAGTTTTCTTTATTTACAAAGTATGGAATTATAAAAGAAAGAGTTGCAGCTCTTATGACAGATGCTGTAAGAGGGAATTTATTAGAAGCTATAGGGTATAAAACTCAATTGCTTGAGTTTATAGACATAGCTCATTCACCTAAAAATATATTAATAAGGGCATCTAAAGGCAATGTATCTAAAGAAAAAAGAGAAACATCTATTAAGGAAGTTAATAGTATCATAAATGAATTTAATATAGATCCAACTTTATTAAAGTTGTTGAAAAATGATAATTTAATATAAATAATAAAAAGTAACCTCTAGATAATTTAAACTTTATCTAGAGGTTACTTTTATATTTAATCAGACTATTATATAAGTTAATAAATATAGACGTACTTATATACATTATATTACAGCTTTGTAAGTTAAAATTTACAAATAGTTATTGTACAATATATATTATAAAATTTTACGTATAGGAGGGAAACATGCCATTTACATTAGCACATCCATCAGCGGTAGTTTTTTTAAAAAGTAAATATTTAAATATATGTGGCTTAATATTAGGATCAATGGCTCCTGATTTTATATATTTTATATTATTTAATCCGAGTAGCAATATAGGACATACTTTAAGTGGGTTTTTATTATTAAACTTACCTATATGCTTTATATTAAATTATTTAATTGACAATTATATTAAAGATGCATTCATAATAAACCTACCTTTTAAATTACCAAAATATTACTGTTATCTAATGAGTCGCAAAAACAATATAAATAGTATAAAAAAAACAATAGTATTTATATATTCATGTATCATAGGAATGATAACACATGTATTTTGGGATGCATTTACACACGATACAGGTTACTTTGTTGAACATATAAGGATTTTAAGATATGAAATAGAGTTATTAGGGTTTAGCCTTTCAATATACAAAATAATTCAACATGGTAGTACAATGATTGGATTTATAATAATACTTGTATATTTATACAGTATAAAAAAAATAAGTAATAAGCTATTGGAATCAAACAAATATAAATATCATATTACAGCTATAGGTATTCAAGTTATAGTTATAGGGTTTAGTTATTTATATTTTGAAAAATTTGGTATAGGAAGGTTTGTAGTTACTTTTATAAATGGATTGTTTATAGGTTATTTAGCATCATCTATATTATATAAATATAAATGTAAAAACTAACTTTTTAGTAAGTACTTGATTATAATATCAATATAATTTAATATTAGTATGATTAGAAAAAATAATAACTTGCAAATAAAGGAGGCATAATATGAAATTTACATTTTGTCACAATAATTTCAATGTATTAGACTTACAAAAAAGTTTAAAATTTTATGAAAAAGCATTAGGGCTTAAAGAAGTAAGAAGACATACAGCAGAAGATGGAAGCTTTATATTATCTTATTTAGGTGATGGGGAAACTTCTCATACATTAGAGCTAACTTGGCTTAGAGATTGGGACAGACCATATAATTTAGGAGATAATGAATTCCACTTAGCTTTAAGAGTAGATGATTTTGATGCTGCATATAAACTACATAAAGAAATGGGATGTATATGCTTTGAAAATAAAGATATGGGAATATACTTTATAGCAGATCCAGATAATTACTGGATAGAAATATTACCACCTAAGGAAATTTAATAGATAAAAGATAAAACTGTCTTAAAATTTAATTTTAGACAGTTTATTTTTTATCTATTAAGTGTATATATAAATAATATTAATAAAAAAGGGAGTACTAGTATATGAATAAAAAGAAAATTAGTATTGTAATTATAGTTTTAGTACTAGTAATTACAATAGGGTTTATAGTTTTTAGTAATAAAAAAGAATCACCAAAAACAAATAATGATAATAGTGATATTAAAGTTGAAGAAACTATTACAGATAATGCAGATGCACTTCAGTTTTTAAAATCTGTAGCAGGTATAAAGGCTAATAATGTTGAGATAACAGATAACCCCGTAGGAGTTAAAGGTGAGTTTTTAGCACCAGAAAAATCGATATTAAGTGGAGTTGACTATTTTTTAAAAGAAACAAATAACGATAAAATAGAAAATCTAAATATAAACTTAGATAATAATACAATAAATATAAGAGTAGACTACAAGGTTTCTAAGTTTATAAAAGTTCCAGTCGAAGTTCAAGTTGTTCCATCGTTAAATAAAGAGAAAGATTTGGTTTTAAACATACAAAAAGTTAAATTATTAGATATGAAATTATATGACTGGATAGTAGATGTTTCAGTAAACAGTTTTATAAAAGATTGGTTCCCGAAAGAAAGTGGATTAAAGGTTACATTTAATGAAGGAAATGTAGTTATAGATAAAGATAATTTTAAAGGAATATCAATAGATAATATTAATTTAGATAAGAATAACTTAAAAATAGACATGTTTATAGACTTACAGTATTTAATGACACATAAATAAATATAAAAAATGCGATATAAAAATTTATATCGCATTTTTTATATTTGAATAAATTATATATATTAAAGAATTATAGATATGCTACGAAATATATGAAGTCTTTATAAAATGAAACTGTTTACATATATAGATAAATTTAAAATTTTATATTTAGATTAAAGAATAAATAAAGCTTAAGTACAGAAAATATAAATAATAAATGTTCAAAATAAAATTAGGAGGAAGAATATGCAAAAAGTATCATTTAAATTTATATCAGCAATTATTTCACTAACTTTAATTTTTACAATAATACCAATAAATGTATATTGTGTGAATAATGAGTTAAATACAGCACCAAATATAAGTGTAATTGGTGGAGAATTAAAAGGTAAAAATGAACTTTTAAAATATTTTAATGATTTAAAAAGAGTACGAGATAATATAAATACTATAAATATAAGCGTTGAAAAAGCTAAGGAAAATTCTCAAAGCATTCAACAACAAATAAAATCTTACTCAAGTGAATTAAATTCTATTTTAAACTCTCTATCAAAACACAAGATAATATATAAAGAATCCCCAGCAGATGTATTTATAGCAAATCAAATAGAAATAATAGCTTATATACTGAATACTGCCTTACAACAACAATTAATTTTATTACAAACATTACTAGCAGATCAGCCCGGATCTACAGAGTTATTTTTTTCAGAATATCTAGTTAGTATATACTACTATATAACTGTTGCGGATCAAATGATTGCTTATATAAACAATGTTTATAATATAAAATAAAAAAATACCTTGAATTTATATCAAGGTATTTTTTTATTATTGAAAATATCAATATTAGTATATTTATGTATCGATAATATCAATTTGTAGAAAATTAACATATATTGTAAGATGATTATGTGATATTTAAATAAAAAAGAGGTGGGTTTATGGAGTATAAAATAATAAAAGATCAAATGACACCAAAGGAAAGGATGGAAGCTTTTGCTAAAGGAAAACCTATGGATAGAATTTTATGTTCACCATTTTTAGCAGAAAGCGTTTCCTCTATATTTGGACATACGATAAATGAATATAATCATTCAGTAGATGCACTTGTAGATGTAGCGATAGGAAGTTTTGATTTATTTAGACCGGATAGTATAGGTTTTGGACCAGGACTTCAAGGAGTACCAGAAGCTATGGGTAGTGAAGTTGTATTTCCTACTAATAATACACCATATATAAGCAAACCTGCTATAAGTGATTATAGTGAAATAGGTAAATTAAAGCCTATTGATCCATATAAAGATGGAAGAATTAAATATTTTTTAGAAGCACTTAAAATAACTCAAGATAAATTAAACTCTGTAGTAGGAGTTGGAACTTCAGTAGGAGGTCCATTTACAACTGCATGTTTTTTAAGAGGTACAGATAAATTTTTAAGGGATTTAACTAAAAATAAAGATATGGCACAACAGTTATTAGAAATATCAACTCAAAGTGTTATAAATTATATAGATGCAGCATGTGATATAGGATTGGCACCTTCATTAGCAGAGCCAATTGCATCATCAACAATGATAAGTGAGAAGAAATTTGAAGAATTTGCGAAACCTTATTTAAAAAAATGTATGGACAGAATAATAGAAAGAACTGGTGGAGGGACTACACTACATATATGCGGAAGAACTAAGAAAATATGGGGGCATATGGTTGATACTGGAATAGCTAATTTAAGTTTAGATAATATAGATGATATAGGAGAACTTAAAGAGGTCTATGGGGATAAGGTTTGCTTGATTGGTAATGTTGACCCAGTAGATACTATAATGAGAGGAAGTATAGAAGATATATATAATGAAGCTAGAGAATGTATAAAAAAAGCACATGATAGTAAGTGTGGGTTTATATTAAGTACAGGCTGTGATGTACCGATAGGAACAAAACCAGAAAACATTAAAGCACTTATGGATGCTGCAAGAATATATGGAGCATATCCAATAAATCTAAAAAATTTGTAGGGGAGATTAATTATGGAAAATACTAAAGAAATATTATTAGATAGATTAGCAAAATGTGTTTTAGAAATGGAAGATGAAGAAGTTGTAGATATAGCAAATGAGTATATAGATAAAGAATTTGATGCATATGAAGGAATTACTAAAGGATTAGCCTTAGGTATGGAAGAAGCTGGAAGGTTATATGAAGAAGAGGAATATTATATACCAGAATTATTATTATGTTCTGATGCCATGTATGAAGGAATAGATATCTTAAAACCACATTTACCTAAACACAAAACAGGAGAACATTATAGGGCTGTAGTTGGTGTTGTTGAAGGGGATACACATGATATAGGTAAAAACCTATTTAAAATAATGTTAGAAACAGGTGGATTTGAAGTTTTTGATTTAGGTAGAGATGTAGCTCCTATGGATTTTATAAATAAAGCTAAAGAAGTTAATGCGGATGTAGTAGGGATGTCAACATTAATGACTACTACAATGGATAATATGGAAGTTGTTATAGATTTACTAAAGAAAGAACATATGCGTGATGATGTAGTTGTTATGGTAGGTGGAGGTCCTATATCGCAAAGCTTTGCAGATAAAATTGGAGCAGATGGATATGCACATGAAGCCTCAAAAGCAGTTAAACTTGCTAAAGATTTGGTTGATAAAAAGAGAGGTATCCATAAAGAGGTGATATAAAATGAATCCAAAAGAGAGACTATATAAAGTTTTAAAAGGTGAAAAAGTAGATAGACCACCTTGCATATGCCCTGGTGGAATGATGAATATGATAATAGAAGATATTATGGATATAGAGGATGTAACTTGGCCAAAAGCACATACAGATCCTAATTTGATGGCAGATTTAACTCAAGGTATGTACAAAAACAATGGATTTGAAAATTTTGGAGTTCCATTTTGTATGACTGTTGAAGCTGAATGTATGGGAGCTAAGGTATACATGGGAACTAAAATAACAGAACCTAGAGTTACAGAATATCCAATTGAATCAAGTAAAGACTGGGAAAAATTAAAAAAAATAGATATAAATAAAGGACGTGCAAAAGTAGTTATAGATGCAATTAAAATTTTAAAGGATAGAAATACAGATGTTCCTATTATTGCTAACTTGACAGGACCTGTTAGTCTAGCATCATCACTACTTGAGCCTATGGTATATTACAAAGAAATTAGGAAAAATTCTGAAATGATTCATAAACTTATGAGCTTTGTAACAGATAACTTAATAGAGTTTGGAAAAGCTCAGCTATTAGCAGGAGCAGACATATTAACAATTTCAGACCCTAGTGGAACAGGAGAAATATTAGGTGCTAAAAATTTTAATGAGTTTGCAGTTCCATATTTAAATAGAATAATTGATGAATTAAGCATTTATGCTAAAGGTGGAACTATAATACACATATGTGGAAGATTAAAGAGTATATATAAAGAATTAAACTCACTTAATAGTAATGCTATTAGTTTTGATTCCATAACAAATGTTAAACAAGTGAAAGAAAATGTAAGCGATAAAGTAATAATGGGAAATGTAAGTACCTTTGCTTTGGAAAATAGCGATAAAATAAGTTTAGAGACTATGAGTAATTCTTGTATGAACAATGGAGTAGATATATTATCTCCTGCATGTGGTATAGGAGTTAGAACAAAGCTTGAAAATATTCAGGCTATAGTTGAATGTGCGAAAAAATATAGCAGATAAGAGGTAATAAGATGAGTTTTTTATATATTGGGGATAAAGGTTATGAGTTTAAAATAGGTAATAATATTTTAGAGATAATACAAAATAATAACTTAGGAATGGAGAGCCCATGTGGGGGTAAGGGATTATGCGGTAAGTGCAAGATAAAGGTATTAAATGGTGATATAAATCCTTTAACCAAAGAAGAGATAAAATTTCTAAGTAAAGAAGAAATTAAAAATAATATACGATTGGGTTGTTTAGTATATCCCAAAAGTGATATAAATGTAGAATTGTTAAATAAACAAAATATCAATCACAAAATATTAACAGATGGATATATGCCTAATTTCAATAAAGAGGTACAAATTGAAAAAAATATTTATGATATAAAAAAACCTACCTTAGAAAATAACTTATCTTATGAAGAGATATTAAAAAATATACTAAACACTGAGATAGAGGATTATGAAATATTAAAAAATATATCCAATTTATTTATGTATGACAAATTTAGTGCTGTTTATATAAACGGGGAACTAACAGGGCTTGAAAGTTCAAATATAAGTGAAGAGATATATGCTATAGCTGTAGATATAGGAACTACAACCGTAGTTTGTTCATTAGTAGATATTAAAAAACAATGTGAAATTGCATCGGAAAGTGAAATAAACCCACAAAAAGAATATGGGTTAGATGTATTATCACGTATTAATTATATAAAAAATAAAGATAATGGATTAGAAACTTTACATAAAAGTATTATTGATTGTATTAATAAGTTAATAAATAAACTATGTGAAAATAATTGTATAAATAAAGCTAATATATATGAAGTATCTATAGCTGCAAACACTACAATGATGCATATATTAACTAATATTAATCCTCTATCAATTGGAAAATCACCTTATTCACCTATATTTATAAAAAGTAAAAATTTAAAATCCAAAGAATTAGGAATAAATATATCTAACTTTGGGAGAGTGCACTTGCTTCCGGGGGTATCTAGTTATATAGGTGCTGATATTGTGTCAGGGGTAGCAGTTTGTGATTTGAAAAATGAATCCAAAAACGTATTATTCATAGATATAGGTACTAATGGTGAAATGGTTTTATCCCAAAAAGGTAAATTAGTTTCGTGTTCTTGTGCGGCAGGGCCAGCTTTAGAAGGAATGAACATAAGTTGTGGAATGAGAGCTGGTGATGGAGCTATTGAAAATATAAAAATAGAAGATAATATAAAAATAAAAGTTATAGGGGATAAGATACCTATTGGTATATGTGGAAGTGGAATAGTAGATGCAATAAGTGAATTAGCAAGATTAAATCTAATAGGAAAAACAGGTAGAATAGCTAAAAAAGAAACTATAGAAAATCATAAAGAATTGAGTCATTTAAGTAAGTTTATAGTAGATGAAAATAAGAAGAGAAGATTTATTTTAATCAGTGAGCCTAATGAAATAGCTATTACTCAGGAAGATATAAGACAAGTACAACTTGCAAAGGGAGCAATACTATCAGGTATTTATGCATTAGTAGATGAAGCAAATATTAAAATAGATGAAATTGACGAGGTTATAATTGCTGGACAATTTGGAAAGCACTTGAGTGTAGAAAGTTTAGTAGGAGTAGGAATAATTCCAAAAGAACTTAAAAATAAAATAAAATATATTGGAAACTCATCTAAAACAGGAGCTATTATGAGCTTACTATCTAAAGATATTAGAAATAGTATGGATACAATAGCATATGAGATAGATTACTTTGAACTATCTACAAAAAATGGATATGAAAGGCTATTTACAGATTGTTTAAAATTTTAAATAGGTGATAAAATGATAAAATTAGATATAGTATCAGGATTCTTAGGATGTGGAAAAACAACTTTTATAAAAAAGATGTTAGAAAATATTAAAGATGAAAACATAGTAATAATAGAAAATGAATTTGGAGAAATAGGAATAGATGGAGAGCTTATAAAAAAAGAAGGGCTTGAAGTATTAGAGCTTCAAAATGGTTGCATATGTTGTAGTATAAAAATGAACTTTAGAGACACACTTATTAAAGCAATTAACAAATTAAAGCCAGATAGAGTTATTATAGAGCCAACAGGAATTGGATTATTAAGCGAGATAATAACTATGGTAGAAAGTCTAAATTTAGAGGATACTATAAAATTCAATTCTATAATTACAATAGTAGATGGTATAAATTACTTTGACTATTATGATAATTTTGGAGATTTTTATGAAGATCAAATAAAAAATGCTTTAACTATTATGATAAGTAAAAGTGAACTTATAGATAAGAAAAATATTGAAGATATAATAAAATCTTTAAAAAATATTAACAAAAATGCATATATAATACATGAAAATTGGGAAGATATATCATTTAGCAAATTATTTAAAATAATAGATATGGCAAATAGTGATTTAATTCAAGGGTTAGAAGCTATTGATAAAAAATATATTAGTGATAATATGAAAAATATAGAATCAGTATCTGTAAATCCATTAAAAGAATATAATATTGCTGATTTAGAAAAAATATTATCTATTTTAAGTAAAAATAATCTAGGAAAAATAATAAGATGTAAAGGTTTTGTAAATATAGATAATGGAGTAGTTGAAGTTAATTATATAAATGGAAATTACACTATAAAAGAATGTAATATAAATACAATATCTAAACTTTGTATTATAGGGGTTAAGTTAAATAAAAAAGATATTTTAAATTTATTTAAATAGAGGTATTTATAATGAATATAAAGTTTAAATGCAATCAAATTGAGAATGAAAATATACCTATAGAAATAGTCGGAAACTTAGGATTAAAATTTCCTGATTTACATACAAATCAAAATAGTATAGCTAGTATATCTAAAGCTATAAGAGATTTAAAAAATGATAGTATTTGTAAAGTTCCGTTTTGTACTACTGTGGAGGCAGAAGCATTAGGGGCAAGTATAAATTTAGGAGATGATAAAAATTGTCCTAGAATAAAGAATCATATATATAACAATGTAGAGGAATTAACAAATATTGAAAATATAGACTTTGAATCTGGGAGAATAAGTGAAGTATTAAAATCTATAGATATATTAAGCAAAGATAATATAGTTACATTAAATGTATGTGGGCCTATGACAATTATATCGCTTCTTATAGATCTTAAATATTTTTATAAAGGAGTTAAAAAAAATAAAGATATAATTGAAAACTTTATGAATATATTAGAGGAAAATATAGTAGCTTATATAGTAAATGGATATGAAAATGGAGCAAGGATAATATCTTATAGTGATCCAGTAGGAGATATAAATATGGTTGGACCAAAGGTATATAAAGAAATTGTTGCTCCTTACACTATTAATATAATAAAAAAAGCAACGAAAAAAATAGATGGAAGCATTATTCACTTATGTGGAAAAACATCTGAGGCATTGTATAATTTGGATTTATGTGATTTAGATGAAATAAAATATGATGAAAGTTTAAGTTATGGAGAAGCTATAGTTAAGTTGTTAGACAATAATGATGTTAAAATTATTGGAAACAACTGTATGAAAAGAACTCCATTTAAAACAAAAAACTCATTAATTTATGAAGTTAAAATAAATAAAGATTGATAATTAAAAGGGATGTACTATTACATCTCTTTTAATTATTATGAAGTTAAGATATTATACAGATGTAATTGAATTAGCTATTTTTTTAGAATCATCAATGCCTTTTAAAATCTCATAAATATTCATGAAAATTAATTTATCATCTCTTTCTTTCAAGTTATTAAATTCTTTTATTATAATATCTTTGCTTAAATTACCTGACAAATATTTCATTATATTTTCACAAGTAACAGTGATATCTAAATTTTTAATTCTATTATTAAGAATACTATTTTTAAAAACTCGTAAATTGCTCATTATAATACGCTCACTGCTTAAAAAACTTTCTATTTTATCACAAGATATAGTATTATTATTTATACTTATTTTTTCATTGGTAAGTTTATTTGTCAAAACAATTTTTAAAAAATTCGATTTATCAAAAGTACTAAAATTTAAGTCATGTAGATAATTTGAAATATTATCATTTAAATCTATTGATTTTGATATTAACATCTTAGTTACCTCTTTTATTTTATATGGAAATATAATTCTATTACTAACAAATGCGATTATACATCCTAATAAAATAAATTTAATTCTATCAAAAGATAAAATAGTAAAATCATTATTTGTGGCACCAATACTTAATGCAAAAATAGTAATAAATGTCATTTTCTTAGAATAATCTTTAAAATAATTACTAATATAACCACAAGCAAAACCTATAAACATTTTTATTTCAATGCTTGAAATTGAATGAAATAATATTTCGAATACAAAAACTCCTATTAATGTTCCTTTTATTCTATCTAACATTTTAGATTCGCTAGACTCTATGTAAGGTTGAGAAACTGAAGCAATAGTAAAAACTAACCACTTTCCTTTATATAAGCTAAAATAATCTACTATAAAAATACTTAAACTAACCATTAATGCAGTTCTAAAGGCGAAAGTAAATCTAAGTGAATTTCTATTGAATTTTCTTTTGATAATTTCTATTTCCTTTATTTTTTCGCTTATTCCATATTTTTTATCAGTATAAGATAAACCGCCATTTTCTATTTTAATTAAAATATCCCTTAATAATGTCATATTTTGCTTTAATTCATAAGAAATATAATATGAATAACCGTGTTCATCTTCTTTGTATATGAACTTATTTAATTCATCTTTTAGCTCTGAAGCAGTTTTTTTACCCTCTATATATTTTAATATATCTAAAAATAAAAGTTTTAAACTTTTTAATACATCCTCGCATATATTTAAACTTTCACTATCTTTTAAAACCTTTTCTAAAATTATATTAGTTCCTTCTATAGTTTGAACTATACATAAATAAACTCTACTTATATCAGAGACTAAAAAAGTTTTTTCCTTTCTATAATATAAGTTTTGAGAAAGAGATTTAAGTTCCTTATTTAACAACTTGTTATTCTGTGTAATCAAAGACGTATCTTTTTTTTGCATTAAAACATCAATCTCATCTATTAATAAATTTAAACTCTTACAAATAGATATTTTTGATTTAATCCAAAACTTATTTTTATTTACACATAATTGAACAAACATTATTAAAATACCAGATAGTATAAGCGCATAAATCCTATATAAAAATAGACTTTTATCTACAGGAAAATAAAAAACAAATAAATATGTTAAGACAAAAGGCATATATATAGGTTTATTAGTATCATATGTGAAAATATATATTATAAAAAATATTGAGATAAAAGTAACAATAAGAGCTAAAAATGGAGATAATGATGCTATAAATGCAGAAACGCCTATAAATACTTCTAGTAATATAAACTTAAATGTATTTTTTATTGGAGTTACTGTATAGTCATTACCCATCAAAATTATTGCAGCCATAAAAGCTGTTACTCCAACTAGCATATTTGAGTTTCCAAATAAAACTTTAAATATTATAACTGTTGGAATTATACCTATAAATATTAATGTTTTAGATACTAAATTTTTCATCTTGCACCACCTAAATTGAAGTTATAAATAAAACTATTTACATTTAAAATTTACCCTTATAAAAAAAAATAAAACTTAAGCAATAGAAAATTTATCATTAGTATTTCTAATAAAACATATAATGTTTTATTAGAAATACTAATTAGGAGGGTGGTATTTATATACTGTAAATTGATAATTAAGATAGACAATCAAAACTTAGTTATAGATGGGATGATAGATAAAGTAGTTAATATTCTGATGTATTTTTATAAATTATTAAAAAAAGAATCAAAATATATTCTAGATAGGCTTATAGAGCATATAGATTTAAATTATTCAAGCGAGTCTATTTTATATAAAATAAATCTAGATGAAATTTCTAATATTAATAAACTTTATTTAGACTTTGAATGTAGTCAAAATAAGGTTATATTCTTGCAAATATATAGTAATGATTTTAATAATAACTTAGTAATAGATAGACATATAAAACATATGATTAAGGATTCAAATGAATATAAAGTTCCTATGTTGATTGATGTTAGTTATAAAGTAAAGAAGTTTAGTTATGATTATATACATTTATTCAACCAATATAAAAAAAATATTTACTTAAAGAAGAATTTGAAAATGAATAAGAATAATAATTATTCAAATAAAATAGAAATTTATATCAAAGATAACCTAAATAAAATAGAATTAAATATATTTAAGCATATAAGTGATAAGTTTAGATTTAATATAGTAAGTCCATCTAAAATTAAAGTGAAAAATATTGACAAAAGCCTAGTTTGTGATATAGAAAATGCAAATATATTATTTGATTTAAAGAATGAAAATAACATAAATATAAAAATACAATCAAATAGTTTTTTAGAAAAAGGTAAATGGAAGGTAATATTAGAACCATTAAATATATGCAAAGGAAATGTAGATATATATTCAAAAATTGAAGCTAATGACCTAGATAAATTAAGATTAGAAGATGAAGAGATAACATTTCTTATATTTAATGGAATAAAGTTAGAAAAAAAATATAGATATAGCAGAGAACTTCAGAATTTAGAATTGGATTTAAGTAATTTGATTCCAATATTTATTGTAGACTATAAAGATGGGTTTGAAGAAGATATAAAAACCTTAAAATCTATTTATGAATTTAGAAAGTTAGGACCTAAATTTGGTATTTTATATGTTTATAAGAATGAATTAAAAAATATAGGAGAACTATATAGGATTAAATCTATTTCACGAATACAAAGATATGCAAAAATGGTTCAATTGGCAGAATTAATACCTGGTACGACAGATGGATATGTAGCAAATGAAGATATAGGAGCTAATTTTTTTAAGACTAATCCTAATATAGATATAGATGGTAGTGGAGTTTTAATCTCTATTGCTAATTCAGGAATTGATTATCTTCACCCAGACTTTATATATCCTGATGGAACATCAAAAATATTATATTTATGGGACCAAACAAAGGAAGGAAAGCCCCCAGAGGGATTTAAGATAGGCACGGAATATACAAGAGAAGACATAAATAAAGCTATAAAAGAAAACAACCCAGATTTATCAGTTGATGAAGAAGGAATAGGAACTGCTCTGAGTGGAATATGTACAGGTCTAGGGAATGGAGAACGAGAATATGCAGGAGTAGCAGAAGGTAGTGAATTGATAGTTATAAAATTAAAAAAAATAGATGGATATTACAATTCAGCAACGCTTCATATAGCTATGAGATATGCATATCAAAAAGCTAAGGAAAATAATATGCCCCTAATTAATCAGGTTTCTTTAGGTAGCAACGAAGCTATAGTTACAGGGACTCTTATAATACCGGATGATTTGTTCTATGAATATGGAATATGTGAAGTAGTAGCAGCGGGAAATGAAGGAAGTGGTAAAAGTCATACAACAGGTAAAATTGAATTTAAAGGTGATATAAAAGATGTAGAAGTAGAGTTACAAGAAAATGAAAAAAATTTAGAAATAGATTTATGGATGAACAAGCCAGATACAGCTAATGTATCTATAATATCTCCATCGGGTGAAGAAAGTAAATCGACTTTTGTATCGAACTTTAACTTCATAGATGGATTATTTGACTTAGAAAATACTTATTACAATATGATTTGCTCATACCCATCTCCATACTCTGGATATCAACAAATAAATATTAATCTTGATAATATAAAAAAAGGTATTTGGAAAATAAGATTAAAAGGAGAAGATATAACAAATGGTATATATCAAATTTATTTACCAAATCGAAAATTATTAAAAGAAGGAACTAAATTTAGAGAAGGAAATCCAAATTATACAATAACATATCCAGGTGGATACAAAGATACAATAACTGTTGGAGTTTACGATAGTATAAATAACAGTATTTGGGCAAAATCTTCAAGAGGGCCAAGTATAGGAACTATAGGGAGAGTAACAAAACCTGACTTAATAGCTCCGGGAGTTAATATAATAGCACCGTACACAAAAGGAAGGTATGCAACAGTTACAGGAAGCTCTGTTTCAGCAGCTTTTGTTACAGGGGCAGTGGCACTTATAATGCAATATTCATTAGTTGATAAAAATTATAAAAATAAAGCAATAGTTCAAAAAATAGCTACGTATCTTAAGGCTGGAGCTAAGAGAAATGAAACATTACAATATCCAAATGCAAATTATGGATATGGAGTATTAGATATAGAAGGGATATTTGAACAATTAAAGTAAGATGTACGGGGGGGACTTAATGGAAGAGAAATCATATATATTAATATACAATGAAGATGTAGGGCTATTAGAGAATGAGCTTAAAAATAATAATATAGATAGATATCTTATCTTAAACAGAAAAATAGCATCTATTTATGTAAAAGGCGATTTTGACGAAAGTATTTTAAGTAAAATGGATTCAGTATATGACTGGGAGTTATCTATACCTATGAGCTCACTTATAGAAATCAATAATGATAAAAGTAATGGAACAGGGGCAAGAGAAGCATCTGGGGTTAATTATATTGATAAAAATCCTTATATAAACTCTTCTGGGAAAGATATAGTTATAGTTATTATAGATTCAGGAATAGATTATTTGCACCCAGATTTTATTAAAAGTGATGGAACTAGTAAGATTGTATCAATATGGGATCAGACAACTAATAAACAAAGTCCACCAGACGGATTGAAATTTGGAAGTGAATTTAAAAGAGAGCAAATCAATGAGTATATAAGAAATAGTGATTCATCATTGACTCAAGATAATATAGGAACAGGGACTGTTGCAGCAGGAATAGCTGTAGGAAGTGGCAGTTTAAATAAATCATATAAAGGCATAGCGATTGATAGTGAGCTTTTAGTAGTAAAACTTAGGGAGTATAAAGGTATATATAAGGAAAATATAATAAGCTATGAATTGAGTGACTTTTTGGCAGGAATTAGATACGCTATAGATTTCTATAAAAAAACTAATAAAGATATGGTAATAAACTTAACAATAGGAGAAAGGAGCAGGGCTGTAATACTAACTAACTTTCTAGATGCATTTGATGATTTGATTCGAGCAGGAATAGTGATAGTAAGTGGAGCTGGAAATGAAGGGAATACAGATATACATTTTAGAGGACAATTAACAAGCATTGATAGTGTAGAAGATATATTAATTCAAGTAGGTGAACAGAAAAACTTAGACATTACTGTAAGTTGTATAGGTCCAGACAAAATAACTCCATATGTAATATCACCTTCAGGAGAGTTAAGTTACAATATGAAGTATAGCCCTGAAGAAAGTGTTTATATAGGAAGATTTAATATTGAGGGTACAGATTATAAGTTAAAGTATAATTACCCATGGATAAAATCAGGAACAGAAGAGTTTATTATAAGGCTAATAAATGTAAAGCCAGGAATATGGACTATAAGATTGAAGCCACAATTTATTATAAATGGAGATTATGATATATTTTTACCAAATAAAAATTTAATAGACAAAGATACTAGGTTTATCAACTCAAATTCTTTCTCGACCACAACCTTGTTTGCTACTACTGAAAGTGTAATAACTGTAGGATGTTATAATAATAAAATAGATAGTATATGGATTGAATCATCAAGAGGAACGATAAATCAAAACCCACTTAAACCAGATATAGTAGCCCCTGGGGTAAATATAATAGGACCATATAAAAATAGTCAATACATAAGTAGTATAGGAACTGGGGTTTCTAGCTCTATAGTTAGTGGAATTGTAGCAGTTTTGATGGAATATATAAACTCACAAAGTATATTTGGAAGAAATTTACTATATACAGAAGCTTTAAAGGTGTATTTAATGCTAGGTGCAGAACGCCAAGGGATATATCAATACCCAAATGTAAATACTGGATATGGAGTTTTAAACTTTGAAAAAACTATGGAAGAAATAGCTAAGAAATTAAGATAATAAAGGAGTAGTTATGTGAGGAAAGTACAAGGGGAAAAAGCTAATACAGTAAATATGATATTTGGAGTAAGTATGTTTTTACTAATAGGAATTTTAAGACCTGCATTGATATACTTTTACAATATAGATATAATACGACAATTGATGGTAGTTATAATTGTAGCATTAGGATTTATTCTTTTTTTCGTAAAGGAATGCAAGAAAGGAAACTATTCAAAATTTGATAGATGTATTAATATATTTATTGTAATTAGCATTATTTTTATATCTAGAAATGAAATTAGTGTATATACTCCTATTTTAGCAATAATAACTTGTATAGTTATATATATATCGCATTCTAAAGTTTTGAATAACATAAACATAAAAAAATATATGAGTATATTTACAACTATTATAACAATACTGCTTATATATATTTTATTTTTTTATAATTTTACTGGGAATTTAAATGAATACTATAAAGAATATGGTTATAAATCATGTAGGATAATAAATGAGTTAAAAATTCCTGAAAATGCAAAAGAAATAAACTATAAATTGAGTGGCTATGACGTAGTAGATAGTATTGGTTATAGAATAAAATATATAGATAGCAGATATGATGAAACACCAATTTATATAAATGAATTAGAAAAAGATGGATGGAGAGTTTTAGATGTAGAATTCCTTAAAAATAAAGAAATATATAGATTA
Source organism: Paraclostridium bifermentans (assembly GCF_964259345.1). Taxonomy (GTDB): domain Bacteria; phylum Bacillota; class Clostridia; order Peptostreptococcales; family Peptostreptococcaceae; genus Paraclostridium; species Paraclostridium bifermentans_B. The sequence continues at coordinate 732,563 of NZ_CAXVJR010000001.1, read as the reverse complement.
CATAAAAATGAGAAACAAGTAGTTATAGAAATAAAAAAGAATAGCCTAATCGTAGGACTATTAGAAGATAAGCAAGACCATATAAAAGATATGATAAATAAAATGAGTTTAGATGAAAAGATAGGTCAAATGATAGTTGCAGGATTTAATGGAACTAATATAAATAGCGAAATTGAAACTTTAGTAAACGACTTAAAAGTTGGGGGAGTTATACTATTTTCTCGGAATGTAGAAAATTCAGAGCAACTATCAAGTCTAACAAAGAATATAAAATCTTTAAGTAAAAAAACACCTTTATTTATATCAATAGATGAAGAAGGTGGTAGAGTAAGTCGGCTTCCTAAAGATACAAAAAAATTTAAAAGGGCAAGAGATATAGGAAATACAAGTGATGTCAAATATGCATATAAAAATGGCATGAAATTAGGTAATACGTTAAAAGAGCATAATATAAATATGAATTTTGCACCAGTACTTGATATACATAGCAACCCTAAAAATACAGTAATAGGAGATAGGGCTTTTGGAAATAATGAAAATATAGTTTCAATTATGGGAATAGCTACCATGAACGGAATAAAGGAATCGGGAGTTATACCTGTGGTAAAACATTTTCCGGGACATGGAGATACAGAAGTTGATTCTCACTATGGACTTCCGAGCGTTAATAAAAGTTTAAAAGAGCTTGAGCAATTTGAATTAATTCCTTTTAAGAAAGCAATAGATAATGAATGTGATGCAGTTATGGTATCGCACATATTGATGGAAAATATAGATGATAAAAATCCAGCTACATTGTCTAAAAAAGTTATAAATGATTTACTAAGAAATAAAATGAATTTTGACGGAGTAGTAATAACTGATGATATGCTTATGAAAGCAATAAGCAATAGTATATCTATAGAAAAAGCAAGCATTAAATCTATAAATGCAGGTACTGATATTATTCTTATAGGAAATGATTTGAAAATTGTTAAAAGTACTATAAATGAAATTAAATTAGCAGTAAAAGATAATGAAATATCTGAAAAAAGAATTGATGAAAGTGTTTATAGGATACTCAAATTAAAGGAAAAATATGATATTTAAAATTAATGGATTTAATCTCACTTAATTACTAAGTGAGATTTTTTATGTTTAATAAAATTAAAATTAATGAAAGTATTGAAATAAGCCATAAAATATAAAAATAATAGGATATTAAGCTAGTATATGAAAATGTTTTGAGAAACTCGTTGAGTTATTGGAAAAATGAAATAAATAAATTTTTAACTTTAAATATTTTAAAAATTAATTAAAGAATATTAAAAAACGTACGATATAAAAGAGTATGTCTAAATGGAGAAAAATGTCTAAAAATGCAAAAAATAAAAATAATTAAATTTTTATTTTAAAAAATGGTTAATGTTAGTTTTAAATTATAGGAGGAGATAATATGAAAAATTTAAAAATAGGCAAAAAGTTAAATATATCATTTATGATAGTGTTGATTGTTTCTATGATTACAATTTTTTATGCGGTGTCTAAATTAATATATTTAGGCGATTTAACGGATAAAATATTTAGCGGACCTTACACAGTAACAAGTGAGGCAATGGGAGTTCGTAGAGAAGTAAATGGAGTAGGTAGATGTCTTGCAAGTGAAGTTCTTTCAGATGGAAAGGTTAGCTACAGAGAAGAACTTCAAAAAAGCTTAGATAAGGCATATGAACGACTTGATATAATTAGAGAAAGATACTCAGGAGATAAAAGTCAAGTTGATTCAATGGAAAATACTGTAAATAAATTAAAACAAGAGGTTGAATTAACATATTCTCTATTAGATAAAGGCGATATAGCGGGGGCTAAAGCAAACTTAAATTCAGAAACGTATAAGCAAGTATTTTATGATAGTTCAAAGACATCAATTGCACTATATGATAATTCAGAAGCAAATGGTCAAAGTTTTCATAAAGATATAAAAAGCACTATAACAAAAGCTGTAGTTATTGCTATTACTTTAGGAGTAATTACTATAGGTATAGGTATTATAATAGCAATTTATATAACAAAGAGTTTAAAAACTCCTATTGAAGAAATTGAAATAGCAACAAATAAAATGGCTGATGGAGATTTTGATGTTGAAGTTAACTATGAATCTGAAGATGAACTAGGTCATTTAGCAGATAGTATTAGAAAAATGAGCAATAATACAAATTTAGTTATAAATGATACAGTTCGTGTTTTAAATGAAGTTGCTTTAGGTAATTTTAATATTAATACAAATGCAGAATATATAGGTGTATTTAATAATATAGAATTATCTTTAAATAATATAACTGCAGATTTAAGCAAAACTATGGCACAAATAAACTCAGCATCAGAAGAAGTTGAAGCTGCAGCTGAACAAGTTGCTAGTGGATCACAAATGTTATCTCAAGGAGCAACAGAGCAAGCTAGTTCTGTAGAGGAACTATCATCTACTCTTATGGAGATTTCAGAAAAAATAAAAAACACTGCAAATAACGCAAAAGAAGCCAATGAGTTGACATTAAGTTCAGGACAAGAAGTAAAAGAAGGTAATAGACAAATGTCTGAAATGGTCAAAGCTATGGATGAGATATCTACTGCGTCAAATGAGATAGGTAGAATTTTAAAAACTATAGATGATATAGCTTTCCAAACTAATATATTAGCACTTAATGCAGCTGTAGAAGCTGCTAGAGCAGGAGATGCAGGTAAGGGATTTGCAGTTGTTGCAGATGAAGTTAGAAACTTAGCTGCAAAATCAGCAGAAGCTGCAAAAAATACAGCAGAGCTGATTGAAAACTCTATAAAAGCAGTTGAAAATGGAAGTGAAATCATGAACAATACAGCACAGTCACTTCAAAGAATAATTGAAAAAACCAATGAAACTATAGAAGTTGTAGATAATATAGCAAAAGCATCTGATGAACAGGCTATTGCAATTAATCAAGTTACTCTAGGCGTAGAAGAAATTTCATCAGTAGTACAAACAAACTCTGCAACATCAGAAGAAAGTGCTGCTGCAAGTGAAGAATTAAATGGACAAGCTCAAATGCTTAAGTCATTGATAGAAAGCTTTAATTTAAAAAACTAAATTAAGTAAATTTGAAAAATTCAGAAAAAAATAAAGGTTAATAGCTTTTAATATAGAATAATATTTATACGCATTTTAGTATGTGTATAAATATTATTTTTTTTTATTGCTAAAGTAAATATTTATATATCAAAATTTTATAAATATAAAATATATTATATAAAAATGAAATTAAAATGCAGATTAGAGTTACTTAAATTAGTGGGGTGAAAAATATGTTACAGAAGAAGGAAATGTTAAATTTAAAAGGAAAAGTAGCTGTTATATCAGGAGCTGCATCAGGTATTGGACTAGCTACAGCTCAACTTTTATCAGCATATGGAGCAAATGTTAAAATGCTTGATGTTAATGAAGCTGGGATTGAAGCAGCAAAAAATATATGTGATGAAGGAAGAAATGCTAAATTTTATAAATGTGATGTAACTTCTTACGAAAATTGCAAAAAAGTTATATCAGATATAGAAAAAGAGGAAGGAAGAATAGACATACTATTCAATAATGCAGGAGTTACAGTTAGAAAAACAGTAGTAGAATTAGAGGAAAGAGAATGGGACTTTGTATTAGATGTAGGATTAAAAGGAACATATCTTTTATCTAAATTTACAATACCTGTAATGGCTAAAAACGGAGGAGGAAGCATAGTCAATACGGGATCAGGATGGGGATTAAAAGGTGGAGATAAAGCTGCTGCGTATTGTGCTGTTAAGGGTGGTATTGTTAACTTAACTCGTGCTATGGCAATCGACCATGGACCTGATAATATAAGAGTAAACTCTATAAATCCGGGAGATACAGCAACTAATATGTTACAAGAAGAAGGAAGACAGTTAGGATTTGAAAAAGATACATTTTTTAAAGATTCAGCAGTAGGAAGACCATTAGAAAGATTAGGAATGCCTGAAGATATAGCGAATGCTGTATTATTTTTTGCAAGTGATTTATCAAGTTGGGTAACAGGAACAGCTTTAGTAGTTGACGGTGGGGGAATAGCATAATAGTTTAATAATTTATTTTAAAATTGAAGGGGGAAAACTAATGGCTATAAAAGGATTAAACTCACATCCATATATACCAAACTCAGTTAAGGAAATTCAAGAAGAAATGTTAAAAGAAATAGGATTAGATTCTTTAGAAGATTTACATGAAGAAGTTCCACAAAGTATAAGATTAAATAGAGTTATGAATTTACCAAAAGCTATACACTCAGAATATGAATTAAAGACTCATGTAGAAAAGATACTTAAAAAGAATCTTACATGTGAAGATAATTTAAACTTTTTAGGATATGGGTGTTATCAACATTATATACCTGCTGTATGTGATGAAGTAAATACAAGAGCAGAGTTTTTAACAGCTTATGGAGGAGAGCCTTATAATGATCATGGAAGGTTTCAAAGTTTATTTGAGTATGAAAGTTTAGTTGGAGAACTTGTTGATATGGATGTTGTAAGTGTCCCGACATTTGACTTATCTCAGGCTGCATCTACTGCAGTTAGAATGGCAAATAGAATAAATGGAAGAAAAAAAGCCTTAGTTCCTAAGACTATACATAAAGATAGATTTTTAGTTATGAAAAACTACTGTCATCCTAGCGTAGAATTTGAATTTATAAATTATGATGAAAATACAGGTTTACTAGATATAAATGATTTAAAATCAAAAATAAATGAAAATGTATGTGCTATATATATAGAAAATCCATCAGCACTTGGATTTATAGAGACTCAAGGACAATTAATAGCTGATATAGCACATGAAGTTGGTGCTATAAGTATAGTAGGGGTTGACCCTATAAGTTTAGGAGTACTTACTCCACCTAGTCAATATGGGGCAGATATAGTTGTTGGAGATGTTCAAACTTTAGGAAATCACATGAATTATGGGGGAGGACAGTCTGGATTTATATCTACGAGAGATGAAGAAAAATTTGTTATGGAATATCCATCTAGATTATTTGGAATAGCCCCAACTGATGTAGAAGGTGAGTATGGATTTGGAGATGTTGCTTATGATAGAACTTCTTTTGGGAATTTAAGAGAAAAAGGTAAAGAATTTGTTGGAACACAATCGGCACTTTTAGGTATAACTGCGGGAGTCTATTTATCGCTTATGGGTCCATATGGTATGAAAGAAGTTGGCCAAACTATAATGCAAAATAGTCAGTATGCAGCTAAAAAATTAAGCGAAATAGATGGAGTAAATTTAAAATTCAATTCGCCGTTTTTTAAAGAATTTATACTAGATTTTAATTCAACTAATAAAACAGTAAAAGAGATAAATGAAGCTTTACTTAAAAAGAATATATTTGCAGGTAAAGATTTAAGTAGTGATTACAGTGAACTAGGACAATGTGCGCTTTATTGTGTAACAGAGATACATAATAAAGAAATGATAGATACTCTAGTAGAAGAATTAAAAGAAGTATTAATTTAAAGGGGGAATTAATTTGAATAAAATAGATAGAGATTATAAAGTTAGAAACTTCCATCAAGCAAAATGGGATGAACCTATAATATTTGAACTATCACAAAAAGGAGAAAGAGGAGTTATACCACCAAATGCAAGTGAAGAAGTTGTAAATTGTATAGGAGATGGAGTAAGTGTACTTCCTGATAGCATGAAAAGAAAAGATATAGACTTACCAGAGATATCACAACATAGAGTGCTTAGACATTATTTAAGACTATCGCAACAAACATTAGGAGCAGATTTAAATATAGAGATAGGTCAAGGGACTTGTACGGTAAAATATAGTCCAAAAATAAATGAAAAATTATCTAGATTACCTCAAATGACAGAAATTCACCCATTACAGGATGAAAGTACAATTCAAGGTGTTCTAGAAATAATAAAACATACTGAAGATTACATGAAAGAAATATCAGGTATGGACAGATTTTCATTCCAACCAGGTGGAGGAAGTCAAGCTATAATGACTATGGCATCATTAGTTAGGGCATATCATGATAAAAATAAAGCTTCTGAAATTAAAGATGAAATAATAACTACTATATACTCTCATCCGTCGGATGCAGCAGCTCCAGCACTTAAAGGATATAAAATAATAAAAATATTACCAGATGAAAATGGATATCCAGATTATGAAGCATTCAAAGCAGCAGTATCAGAAAGAACAGCAGCTTTTATAGTTGCCAACCCAGAAGACACGGGTGTATTTAACCCAAGAGTTAAAGAGTTTACAGATTTAGTTCATGAGTTTGGAGGACTTTGCTGCTATGACCAAGCAAATGCAAATGGATTACTTGGAGTGACAAGAGCAAAAGAAGCTGGATTTGATATGTGTTTCTTTAATCTTCATAAAACATTCTCTGCACCTCATGGATGTGGAGGACCAGCTTGTGGAGTAGTAGGAGTAGTTGAAAAAATAGTATCATTTTTACCAGTTCCACTAGTTGATTATAATGAAAATAACAAAAACTATTTCTTAAATTACAACTTAGAAAATAGTATCGGTAAAGTAAGAATGTTTAATGGAGTTATACAGGTAGTACTAAAGGCTTATGCGTGGATGAGAAGTTTAGGAGCAGAAGGATTATATGAAGTTGCAAAAATAGCAGTATTAAATAACAACTATTTATTTAAAAAGCTAATGGAACATAAATCTATAGATGCACCATATATAGAAGGAAGACAAAGGGTAGAGCAAGTAAGATATACTCTTGAAAAATTAAAAGAAGATACAGGAATAGGGACTGGAGATATACAAAGAAGAATGATGGATTTTGGTATGCATTATTGGACTTCACATCATCCATACTATATACCAGAGCCATTTACTCTTGAGCCTACAGAAACACCATCTAAAGAAGATTTAGATGAGTATATTGAAACACTTAAGTATATAATAGATGAAGCTTATGAAGATGCAAATATAGCATTAAATGCACCATATAGAAGTAGTATACATAAAGTAGATGAATCGGAGTTGGATGATCCTAATAAATGGGCAATAACATGGAGAGCGTACAAGAAAAAGTGTAATAAACAAACTCAAAATGCATAATTAAAAAATTAGTTATTAAAATAGACACAGAATAAAAATCCTAAAGATTTTTTATGTGTCTATTTTAATATAGATAAAAAGAGGTAGAAAATATGATAAAAATCGGTCTTATAATAAATCCTATAGCAGGAATGGGAGGATCAGTTGGACTAAAAGGTACTGATGGAGAAGAAATAGTAGAAAAAGCAATAAGTTTAGGAGCTAAGCCAAAGTCATCTATAAAAGCAATTATAGCATTAGAACAAATAGAAAATTTAAAAGAAGATATAAAAATAGTAACAGGTCCAAAAGACATGGGAGAAAATGAGGCTAAAAAATTAGGGTTTAATGTTGAAGTAATAGATATAAAAAATTATAGAAAAAATGGAATAGATACTGTAAATATATGCAAAGAAATGTTGAAAAAAAACATAGAAATAATATTATTTGTGGGTGGAGACGGAACGGCTAGAGATGTATATGAAGGAGTGGGCGATAAAACTATAACACTGGGGATACCTTCAGGGGTTAAAATACATTCTCCTGTATATGCAATAAATCCAAAAAGTGCAGGGGTTGTAGCTTATAAATATATAACCCAAAAAATAAAATCAACAATTATGAGAGAAGTAGTAGACCTAGATGAAACTATGTACAGAGAAGGTAGAGTTAATACAAAGTTATATGGTTATTTAAGGGTACCACTAGATAATGAAGCAATACAAAATAAAAAAGCTCCAACACCACTTAGCGAAGAATGTGCTCAAAAATCTATAGGGTTGTTTATAGCTGACAATATGGAGAAAGATACTATATATATAATAGGCCCAGGAACTACTACTAAAGCAATACTTGATACTTTAAATTTGGAGAGTACGCTTTTAGGAGTGGATATAATTAAAAATAAAAAAATTATAAAATTAGATGCAAATGAAGCTGATATATTAAAATTTATAAGAGGTAATAAAACTAAACTAATAATAACTCCTACTGGAGGGCAAGGTTATCTATTAGGTAGAGGAAATCAACAAATAAGCTATAAGGTTATTAAAGAAATCAACAAAGAAAATATACTAGTAGTATCTACACTTTATAAAATAAAAAGCTTAAAATTTAAACCTTTATATATAGATACTTCTAATGAAGAAGTTGATAATATGTTAAGTGGATATATAAAGGTCATAATAGGATATAAAGATGAAATAATGTATAAAGTTAAAAATTAGAAATTAATATCAATATATAAGTTCTTATGTAAATTAAATATATATTACATAAAAACTATGAATTAAAAATTAATATAAATAAGCTATCTTAAGAAGAAATTTATTAAATAAATAACTTGCTTAAGATAGCATTTTAAATTAATTAATTGAGCTTATTTTAGGAATAGAGTATATAGTTATACCTGATTCAGTATTGTTTACAACCATTATTCCATTACCGGCGAATTCTATAACTCCGTCAATATATTCTACAGACTTAGAATCTACTTCATTATTAACTATATCTACATCGATATCTTTTACTACACTAGAAACTTTTTTGTCTAAGTTTACCTCATTTATAACATTATTATTATTTTTAATAAGTTCAATAGAATTAATAACAGGCGTTGTTTCTACACCTTCAATGTTTTCTACAGTATCATAAGATATATTTTTTATGTTATTAATAATATCATAATTATTTTTTGAAACTACAAAAGCAGTTTCTATCTCATTGGTGATATTTTTAATTGTAGATTTAGATGTATTTATAACATCTTTTAACGAGACAATATTATTAGCCTGATATTCTACCAAATTGTTATTATAATAAATATCCAAGGACTGTAGAACCTTATTTTTAGTAACACTTATATCCAATAGTGATTTTTCTAGCTGTACTTCAGATATATTACCAATTAAGTTATCTACAGTATCTTCAACTACATTGAATGTTTTTAAACATAATTCTAAAGGTTCAAAAGTTCCATCATCTAAAACTACACCTATATATTTTTCTCCAGTAGGATCTAACATAAGAGGTTTACCATCTAATTCATCTTTATCTAAAAAAGTATTCATAGGTCTTAAGTCTAGTACCTTTACAGTCTTGGTTTGTATAATTTGTTTTTTAGGGTTTATATTTGATAAAGTGTTTTCTAAATAGTGTGGAGTAATATTTGTAATAGAATCTAAGTGTCTTTGATTTATTTTATCTATTGCTTTTGTAGATGTTTGGTCTATGGATATATTGTAATTTTTTATTTCTAAATCATCTAAGACGCTGATATTTTCTGTATTAATAGGTCTTGAAACTTCTATTTCTTCTGAATTATTAGTCAGTACTAATTTTTCTTCTGTTTCAAGGTTACTCAATATATTTTTAGTGTTTTTCTCAATTGAATTTATAACATTTAATTTACCTATACCTAAATCAATATCTTCTAAAACTTCTTTTCTTTTTACATCTAAATTTGTATCTGCATTCAATATGTTTTCTTTATCTATACTTGATGTTATGGAGTGGTGATTAGTATCCAGGGATGTATTATAATTTATAGATTTTATATTTTTCATATTTTTTATTATATAATCCTGAAGATTATCATTTGTATTAAATTTATTATTAGAATAAATATTAAAATTATGAGTATTCCTTTTTGGGGATGAAGAGTTTGAGTCATAAATTTCTTTATAATTATAAAAAGTTATATTTCCAAAATTTTTTAATAATAGATTTTTAAACTCAGCAGGTATAGTATCTACAAGTATTTTTACTTTTAATATGGTATTTAAATTTATAGCTTTATTTTTATAAAGAAGTATATTTTTATTTATTAAAAAATTATTAGATTTTGAAGTTGAGATAATTATGTTATGAACCAAATTATCTTCCGTTGTAATAGATAGAGGAACGTAAAAGTCATCGTTGTTTACTACATTGTATACTAGTTCTTTTATCACATTAAAAATATCTAGTATTGATATAAGATTAGAATCAGTATTATTCATGTATGGGACCTCCTAGAATAAACAATATATTATAGTTATATTTATGTAAATTTATAATATATTATTACAAATACCAAAAATCTTACTTTATGTGCATAAATAAAAAAGGTTCATTTATAAAAAATGAACCCATTTATTTATATAATCTTAAATACTATTTTTTAGTGAATAAACCTATTTTTCATGATACTTAAATTTGTCAGGTGCTGAGTATACAACTAATTCATCGGGCTTTATAATATGAAATTTTTCTTTAATTAATAGTTGCTCAAATATTGTACCGAAAAACTTATTAGAATCAGTAGAGTATGAGCTTGTTGGTATTATGCACTTAACTGATAATTCAAGTTTGAATTTTGCTTTCAATGTCAATTCTTCATCAGTTTGAGGCAAGCAAATATTATCAAATAAATTAGTAAGTGGATATGGAGGAGCAATATTAGTAGTACCTCCTGTAAATTTATTTCTAGCTTTGAAAGGTTGGCAACCTATAAAACCTTCAACTATATATTCTGGATTAGTAACGCCAAGATTATTAGTTTTAGGGCTTTGAAGCAAGCTTACTTTTCTTCCTTCATCACAGCAAAGATATGATGGTGTTAGGTTACCTTCGAACTTAGTATATAAGTTTGTATCAGTAGCACATGATAATGGACTATCTGAAGTAAGGTTAATAGCATTTCCATCTATATTTATAGGTAGAGTAGTGTCATTAAATCCAAGACAATCATATTTTACAGTGATTTTTTCTATACATACTTTTGCACCATCTTCATATGAAATACCTTCAGGAGGAGCATCTACAGTAAATTGTACAGTAGGTACAGTTCTAGATAATTTTTCACAAATATATTTAAAATCATAGATTCTATCTGTTAGTATAGGTGTACATACAGCACATCCTATATCTGGACACTTAAACTCTATTGGGTCACAACATTTCATACAATTATTTTGTTGTGGTTTTGTTTTTTCTGGGCAACAACAAGGGTTTGTTTTTTTATCATGATCATAGTCTGGTTTATCATAACAATGATCATAATGAGGCTTATCATGGCAATAATCATGTTTTGGTTTATCAGGGTAGTGATCATAGTCTGGTTTATCATAACAATGATCATAATGAGGCTTATCATGGCAATAATCATGTTTTGGTTTATCATAGCAACCATAGTCTGGTTTATAGTAGCAATGATCACAATGAGGCTTATCGTAGTAATAATCATGCTCTGGTTTATAGTAGCAATGGTCATGATGTGGTTTATCATGGTAATAATCAATGTTGTTATCTAATCGATTAGTCTTATTTTCCTTCATATTTATATATCCTCTCCTGTATTTATTAAGAAAAGCTTGTATTCTTCTCTTTACTTAAATATATGATATATTTATATATTTGTTACTTTTATAAATAAATTTTGTCTAAAAATATGAATAAAATAGCATTCGTATAATAGATATAATTATAAGTAGTTTTAGGAGGGGATTAGGGAGTGTTTTTGAATGATACAGAAATATTAATTCGAAAATCAAATAAAGACTTGAGTATATTAAAGCTAGGTAATAAAATAATATATGAAGATAACAAATTGAACTTAAAAGAAACGTTAGTTGAAGAATTAATTGAAAATCAATACTCTTTTGTGGATGTGTATCTAGATATAGATACTGATGATAATATATATGGAATAATAAATGATAAAAAAGGTAAGATTTTCAAAATAAATATACAAGAAAAGAAAATTAATAAAGAGGTAATATTTAAATATTATTACAAAGATTTTCACATAAAATTTCCTTATATAAAAAAAATACAAAATAAGGAACATATTTTATATTATTCTATAAATAAAGAAAATCCTTATACTTCTTATTTAATGCATATTTATAATAGTGATGGTGTAATTATAAAAAATAAAGTTGATTATATACAATATAATATAATGAGCAATTTTGAAGTGCTTTGGGATGAAAGTTTACCTATTTTATTTTACTTTAAATATATAAATGGATGTGAAGAATTATGTGTATCAATATTTAATTCGTACTATAATGAATGGACAAAACCATTTAACATAACAGACTCTAAAAAAGCTAAAATATATTTAAATATTATAAAAGATAAACATAGAAACTATCATATAGTATTTTCTGAAAATCATGAAGGAAAATATCACTGTAAATATATTAAAGGAAAGTTTGAAAATAATAAATTTGAAATATATGAATCAAAAACTATAAAAACAAATCTTATGTGTTTGTTTCCACATTTAATTAATCACGACAATGAAATTTATATTGAATGGGGAGAGTATGATTATGTATATACATGTAAATCTTCTGATTTGGGAAGTACATGGAGTAACCCTGTATTAAAAAACAAAGAATCAAATATAAGTTTTAGAAGATATATATTTAAATCAAACTATAAAGAAGCTGATAAATATATTTGTTCTACTATATTTGGAAGTAAGGATTATGAAAATATTATAGTTAGTAGAACACCCTATAACAAAATGAATTAAATTAAGTTTTGAAAAATAAAGCTATATATTGTAAATGTTAGTAAAATATCTTCAAAAAATTTTATTAATATTTTATAATATATAGCTTTTTTATTATTAAAATTATTTTAAAATAAGAATTTGTTAATAAAAAAATAAATACTCATATAATAATATGTCGAAAATATATTTTGGAATAAAATATGTGTAGAAATATAAATTAAATTAAATATTCAAAAAATTTATTGTAGTATTTACTCTTTTGATAAAACATAATATAGTTAAATCATATAAGAGGAAATAGTTAATATATAAAAGGCAATTTAAAAGGGGGGAAGCAAGATGTTTTTACAAAGGAATTTTAGATTGCATCACAATCCACATGTAAATGGTTGCTGTGGTGATGGAGGAGAAAATTGTTGTGGTTCTCATGAACATAATCATAGTCACTCACATGCACATATGCATGGACATGAACATGAACATGTAAACGGACAAGGACATGACCACAATCATGAAGATGGATTTACAGGAGTACATACACATGATCATGAACATATACATGAACATGGACACGATCATAATGGACAACATGAACATAATCACCAAGGGTAATTAAAATACAATCGTTAATTAATGAAATCAAAGCCATGAAGGTTTTAAAATGTAAAGGTGTTTTTGTGTTACCTTTATATTACTTCATGGCTTTTTTATTTTTGAATATAATTATAAAGTTTAAGGGGAGAGTATTAAAATGGTAAAAAGCAAAAGTTTAAAGAAATTTATAGCACTAATGGCTATAGCTGGATTAACACTTAGTGTTGTAGGATGTGCATCTGAAGAAAAAAAAGAAGAAGCTAAAGCATCGAATACAAAGGTTGAATCAAGTAATTTTGAAAAAGTGGAATACGTTTATTCAGATGGAGCGCAAGACTATAACGTTATAGTAGATGCTCCAAAACAAAAAGCAGTTACTTTATCTCAATTTATGACTGAAATGTTATTAGCATTAGATTTAGGAGATAAAATGGTTGGAACAGCACTTTTAGATAACCCTATTTTACCTCAATTTAAAGAAGCATATGATAAAATACCAGACTTAGAAGTAGGAGAAGGACATTCTATATCAAAAGAAGCTTTTGTTGCAACTGGAGCAGATTTTGTTAGTGGATGGGACTCATCTATAAGTGAACAAACAACGGGTTCGCCTAAAGAACTTATAGATAAAGGGGTTGCGCCATTTATGGCTAAATCATATTCACCTGATGCAACAGTAGAAACTGTATATGAAGATTTTACTTTACTTGGTAAAATATTTGGAGTAGAAGATAAAGCTAAAGAAGTAATAGAAAATATGAAAAATGATATAAAAACCGTAGAAGATAAAGTTGGAGATGTTAAAGAAGAAGATAGAGTTAAAATGATGGTTTATGATTCTGGGGAAAAGGATGCTATGGTAGTTGGAAGCGGACTTGCTAATAACTTAATAGAAATAGCAGGTGGTAAAAATGTATTTGGTAAAGACGCTGAAAAACCGTATATAAATGTTTCTTGGGAAAGTGTAGTAGAGAAAAATCCAGAAGTTATATTAGTAACAGACTTTTTAGCTGGACAACCTGCACAAGAAAAAATAGATTATTTAAAATCTCATCCAGCGCTTAAAGACGTACCTGCAATAAAAAATAATAAAATATACGTAGTTAAGCTTGCTGATTTATCTCCAGGAATAAGAAACCCTATGGTTATAGAAGAAATGCATGGATACTTCTATGGAGAAAATAAATAATGGAATCTATTAATGTAAACTCAAGAAGCCTTTCTAAAGAGAAAGGTTTCTTGTTTTGGGTTATAACACTAACTATAATTTTAGCAGGTACAATAGTTGGAGCAATTGCAATAGGAAGTACTTATATAGAACCTGGAGAAGTATATAGAGTACTTTTAAATAAATTAACAAATGGAGCTTTATTTAGTGGTGTAGGAGATGTTATGACTCAAAATATAATATGGGAAATAAGATTTCCTAGAGTTTTACTAGGGGCTATATGTGGGTCGGGACTTGCAATATGTGGAGTTCTTATGCAATGTGTAACAAAAAATCCAATAGCAGAGCCTTATATACTTGGAATTTCATCAGGAGCATCTTGTGGAGCGGTAGCAGTTATTGTTCTAGGTGGGGTATCAAGCCTTGGAATAAATAGTATAACTAGTGGAGCTTTTATTGGATCTATGATATCTGGGGTGCTAGTTTTTGCAATAGGTACTCAAATGGGAAAAACAACATCTACGACAAGATTAGTACTTACAGGTATGGCAATATCAACAATATTTTCGGCACTAACAAATTTATTAATATATTCAGCTGATAATTCTAATCAAGCAAAGAGTGCGCTATTTTGGACAGTAGGTAGTTTAGGTGGAGCTAAATGGGATGTTTTATTACTTCCATTTATAGTATTAGTTATAGTTAGTATGATAGCTTTTATAATGTCAAAATCTCTAGATATATTATTGTTAGGAGATGATAGTGCTATAATACTTGGAATAAATGTAAAACTTATAAAATCAAGTATATTAATTCTTGCAACATTGTTAACCTCTACATTAGTAGCAATAACGGGAGCAATAGGTTTTATAGGCTTAGTAGTTCCTCATATTTGTAGAACTATAGCAGGCAGTGATCATAAAAAACTCATAGTACTATCAAGTCTTATAGGATCTATATTTTTAATAGTATCAGATGTATTAGCAAGAGGATTGTTCCCTCCAGTAGAAATACCGATAGGAATAATAACATCTTTAATAGGTGGTCCATTCTTCCTATATTTAATTTCTAAGAAAAACTATGAATTTGGAGGAAGAGACTAATGCTAAAATTACAAGTTAAAAATATAAGTTTTAGTATAGATAAAAAAGAAATATTAAAAGATGTTTCTTTTGATATACCCAAAGGGTCTTTTGTAGGTATTATAGGACCTAATGGGAGTGGAAAGTCTACAATACTTAAAAATATATATAGATTATATAAACCAGATAATGGAAAAATAATATTGGATAATAAGGATTTATCTACTATGAAAGATAAGGATTGTGCAAAAGAGATAGCTGTATTGGCCCAAGAAACTAGTTCGCAATTTGACTTTACAGTAGAACAAATAGTTAAAATGGGAAGATACCCATATAAATCTGTTTTTGAAGATTATTCTAAAAAAGACATTGATATGGTAAATGATATGCTAAAAAGAGTAGGACTTGATAATTATAGTAATAGAAGTTTTTCAAAGTTATCAGGGGGTGAAAAACAAAGAACTTTAATTGCAAGAGCATTAGTTCAAGACACTGACTTTTTAATATTAGATGAACCTACAAATCACTTAGATATAGGATATCAAATACAACTTATGGACTTGGTAAAAAGTTTAAATATAACTACACTATCTGCAATTCATGACATGAATATAGCATCTATGTATTGTGATTATTTAATAGTTATGAAAGATGGAAAGATAAAAAAGATTGGTACAGTAGAAGAAGTTATAACTTCAAATATGCTAAAAGAAGTATTTGGAGTAAATGCATATGTGGGGATAAATCCTATGAATAATAAATTGCAAGTATCGTTTATGCATAGTCATCAGCACATAAATGGAATAGGTAATGATCATATACATGAAGATGGATTTACAGGAGAGCATGAGCATATATGTAAAAGTTATATTTGATTATATTATAAGGAAACCTAGCTCATTTATTGAGCTAGGTTTTTATAAAGTGATATTTACTCATCATCACCATTATCAGTTTTTTTCTTTAAATTTGCTGAGAATATATAACATAATGGAATAGCTCCATAACTGTGTTTTTCTACTGTTTTTTTGAATTCAACCCATATGATTCCATTGCATATTCCAAATACTTCAACTACATCAAGTGAGGAATTTGTGTTGTCTAAAATATCTATTTGTAAAATATTATCTTCTGGGAAAGTAGAGTCGTCTACAAGAGTTTGTAAAGCTTGGTCCATACCAACATTACAACAACATTTTGGGGTATCACAGTCATAATCTAATGTAGTTGATGTAGTATCGGGTTTAGTTTCAAAAGTTATCAGCAATATATTACATAAGGATACATAGGTTTCTGTCTTTTTATCTCCTGAACCTACTAATAATTTTACTACTTCAGCATCATCTAAAGGTTTACCATCTATAGTACCTGTTTTAGATGTATTAAATGAAGTTACAGATACACTTTGGCTAGAGTTTGCATCGTATATTGTTTGTAATGCATATAAAGTACTAGCTAGGCAACAACAATCTCCTGATGGACCAGGAGGCCCAGGAGGTCCTGTAGGTCCAGGTTCACCTTGCTTACCGGGAGGTCCAGGTTCACCTCTTCTACCAGGAGGTCCAGGTTCACCAGGGCAACCTTGTCTTCCAGGAGGTCCAGGATATCCCTGTCTACCAGGAGGCCCAGGAGGTCCTTGGCAACACTTACAATATTCGTGTTCATGACTAGTATAACAATTTCCTCTAGAATTAGAGTTATTCATTTTCATATAACACAATCCTTTCTTATTTAATATTTGTTTCACTTTAATTGTATGAATAATTAATAGAAATGTTACAAATTCTTATACACATTGACAAAGTTTAATCATACTAAATGTTTCTTAAATTTAATAAATTATATAGACCTATATTTCGGTATGAATAATAAATATTATTAAACATAATTATAAAATGATAATTTATATAATAAATTTTATAAAATTTAAAAAAATAGAAGGATATTAGCGAGATTTATAGTATTATAAATATATGTGATAAATTTAATAAATGTATTCTAGGTTTTTAGAAATAAAATTAATAGGGAAAGAGGTTAAAGGCCTCTGCAGCCCCCGCTACTGTAAAGCAGATGAAACTTTCAAAATACCACTATAATGATTGATTATGGGAAGGGGAAGGAGTAAAGTGAAGCTAAGCCAGGAGACCTGCCTATGAATACTTAAATTAATTTCTTCGGGGTGAAGGAAAATAATTAAAAGTAATACCTAAAATAAATAAATTAAAAAAGGTATTATTTAATATGTTATTTGAATCCTAATCCAAAAGATTAGGATTTTTTTATTTGCACCTCATCAACTTCAATTAATTGAACATATCAATTTATCGCATAGGTTAAAAACTATATTAATGAAAAGTGAGGGAGAAAGATGAGTTATTTAACATTATCACTAGTAGCAGGTCTACTAATAGTAGTTTTAAATCCTATGACATCAAATGCAATGCACATCATGGAAGGTTATTTACCAGTAAAGTGGTCTATACTTTGGACCATAGTATTTATACCATTTTTCGTGTATGGATTAAAATCAATAAATACTATAGTAAAACAAGATCCTAAAAAGAAGGTATTATTAGCACTGGCAGGAGCTTTTGTATTTGTATTATCAGCGCTTAAAATACCATCATTAACAGGAAGCTGTTCACATCCAACTGGAGTTGGGTTAGGAGCTATATTATTTGGGCCAGCAGTTATGGCTGTAATAGGTACAATAGCCTTATTATTCCAAGCATTATTACTAGCACACGGAGGACTTACAACACTAGGAGCTAATGCATTTTCAATGGCAATTGTTGGACCTATAGTATCATATTTAATATTTAAGTTTTGTAGAAAAAGAAATGTAAATGTAGGGGTTAGTGTATTTCTAGCAGCTGCAATAGGTGACTTGGCTACCTATACAGTTACGGCAACTCAGTTAGCTTTAGCATTTCCAGATCCAGCAGGTGGGATAATGGGTTCATTGGTTAAGTTTTTAGGAGTGTTCTTTATGACTCAAATACCAATAGCGATAGCAGAAGGCTTATTAACTACTTTGGTTTATAACTTAATAGTACAAAATGAAGAAGGGGTTGAAAATGATGAGTACAAATTCGAAAGCCAAAACTAAAAACCTAAACTTTATATTATTAGCTTTAACTATAATACTTATAATAACTCCTCTAGTTTTAAATGCAACAGCAGAATATGGAGGAGCTGATGGAGAAGCAGAAGGATTAATAACACAAATAAATCCTGGCTATGAACCTTGGTTTAATAGTTTATATGAACCACCTAGTGGGGAGATAGAAAGTTTATTATTCTCGACACAAGCAGCAATAGGAGCAGGATTTATAGGTTATTATTTAGGTGTTAAAAAAGGTAAAAAAAGTAAATGTTAGAAATTGATAAATGTGCCTATACAAACTCTTTAAGAAAATTTAATCCTATGTATAAGCTTATGATAAGTTTTATTGCATTGATAGTTTCTATAATTACAAATAATATAAATTTACATTTAATAATAATGATTATTATAAGTATTATGATTATATTTTGGGCTAAAGTTGACATCAAACTATATATAAGGTGTTTGAAAATACCAATATATTTTTTATTTATAGGAACTATATTGAATTTAATTAGCATATCTTTTGAAAACACAGGTTTTTTACTAAATATAAAAATATTTGGTATATATATAGGAACTACTGAATTTTCAATTGATAACTCGATACATATATTATTAAGAGCGTTAAGTTGCATTATATCTATTTATTTTTTAATACTTACAACACCATTTAACCAATTAATAATTATTCTAAAAAAAATGTATATTCCAGATGTATTAATAGAACTTATGATTTTAACCTACAGATTTATATTCTTATTTTTAGAGGAAATAAAGGATATATATAAGTCACAACAATTGAAGTTTGGATACAACAACTTAAAAAACTCATATAACTCAACATCGTTACTTATAAAAGTTTTATTTTTTAGGATGATGAAAAAATATGAAGAAATGAGTGTAACATTAGATATTAAGTTGTATGATGGTAAATTCCACATATAGGAGAGGACAATGTTTAAAGTAAGTAAATTAACGTATAAATATGAAAAACAAAATAAGGCAATAGACAATATTAGTTTAGATTTCTCAAATGGGAATATGATTGGGATAATTGGTTCAAATGGAAGTGGAAAGTCGACTTTATTTATGAATTTAGTAGGTATATTAAAGCCAACAGAAGGAAAAATTTTTTATAACAATAAAGAGTTAAATTATAAGAAGAAAGATTTATATCAATTAAGGAGAGATGTAGGCATAGTTTTTCAAGATCCAGATAAGCAAATATTTTACTCTAGAGTTTATGATGATGTTGCATTTTCACTTAGAAATATAGGTATAGAAGAAAAAGAAATAGATACTAGAGTTCGTAAAGCTTTAAATTTAGTTAATGCTATAGATTTAATAGATAAACCAGTGCACTTTTTAAGTTATGGACAGAAGAAAAGAGTTGCTATAGCATCTGTTATAGCTATGGAGCATAAAGTAGTTTTATTAGATGAGCCAACTGCAGGACTAGACCCAGAAAGTACAATAGCTATAGTGAATATTTTAAAAGAACTATCTTCAAAAGGTATAAAAATAGCTATATCAAGTCATGATATGGATTTAATATATGAAATTTGTGATTATATATATGTGCTTAATAAAGGCAAGATGTTGATTGAAGGTACATGTATAAGCGTATTTAAAGAGTATGAGATTATAAAAAAATCAGGCTTAAATTTACCGTGGCTTGTAAAGGTTCATGAAAATATGGATTTTCCTCTTTTTAAAAAAGAAGAAGATTTATACAAATATTTTAATAGCTTAAAAGAGCAAAACTTAATAAAAACTTAGAATAAGATAAAATGAGGTTTATCAAAATAAAGTATTATTATTTAATAATTATTTTAAAACCTCATTTTTTTTATTTAGTATAACACATATGAGGTATTTTTAAAAAAAATATATTGAGTTTTATTAAAAATGTTGCACAAAAGCAATTAATAGTATATAGTATAACGTATAAGGGGTATTTAATATAAATAATACATACTATATATTGGTGGAGGTAATAATTATGTGTACTTTAATAGCGTATGGAAGTAATAATGGAATAACAAAAGATTTAGCATTATCTTTATCAGAAAAATTAAACTCAGATGTTGAAGTAAGAAATACTAAATACAACTCATCTTTTTATTTAGATAAATATGAAAATATATTAATAGGTATTAATTTAGTAGATGGAGAGATATCTAAAGAAATAAGAAAATTTATAGAGAATAATATAGAAGAATTCAAATTTAAAAAATTAGGTGTATTTACTATAAATAAAGATGAACATCAAATAAGCTCAATAAGAAATAATTTACCAGAAGAATTTAAAAATTTAATAGAGTTTAAAGAACACTTTGTAAAAGATGATAATGAAAAAGTTTATAATTTTACAGAAATTTTAAATAATAATTTAGCAACGTCTTTTATAAATTAAAAAGCCAACTATTATCCTAAAATAAATATATATATATTCAACTAAATCACTAGATAATTATCTAGTGATTTTTATTTTTCTAAAAGGGTATTATATATTATTATATTAGTATAAATAATTAATATTTCAAGGAGAGAAAAAATGGGAAGATTACTAGAATTAGATATGGAAAATGATGCATTAGAACTTGCTAGAAATTTTTGTAGAGACAATGACCTTATGCTTTTAAGTAATAATATTGAAGATGAAAGCTTGCTTGTTATGGACAGAAGTTGTAATACAAAAAGAATATATATAAAAGATGGGGAATGGTCATTTTAGAACATCTTATAACGGTATTAGTATAAAACTAATACCGTATTTTAATTTATACGAAATTTACTTATAGTTACTTTTACTTCACTAAGTAACTATTTTGTTACTGCTTACAATATGAAACTTATAAATATATAATTAATATATAATAGTATTAAAATTTTATGTTATTGTTAACTATTTAGATATAAATATAAAATGTGTAAACTTATTAAGAGTTTAAATAAATTAAAAGATAAATAATAAAAGGGGTAAAGTTATGGAAAAATCAAAAGTTTATTATTGTAATTTGTATTCAGATTCTCAAAGTAAAAATATGCCTAATAACGTAAAAAAATTATTTGAAAAAGCTGGATTTAAAGATTTAATAGGTAATAATGACCAGGTAGCTATTAAGCTCCATTTTGGAGAAAAAGGTAATACTACATATATGAGTCCAGTTGCAGTTAGACAAGTTGTTGATAAGGTAAAAGAGTATGGGGGTAAACCTTTTTTAACTGATACAAATACTCTTTATTCTGGAAGTAGAACAAATTCTGTAGATCATATTACTACAGCTATTGAAAATGGATTTGCATATGCAGTAGTAAATGCACCTATAATTATTGCAGATGGATTATACAGTAGAAACTCTGAAGATGTAAGTATAAATCAAAAACATTTTGATATAGTTAAAATTGGAGGGGAAATATATAATTCGTCTGCTATGATTGTTATGAGTCACTTTAAAGGTCATGAAATGGCTGGATTTGGAGGAGCTCTTAAAAATTTAGCCATGGGGTGTGCAACTGCACCAGGTAAACAAATGCAACACTCTGATGCAAAACCTGAAGTTAATGAAGATAAATGTATTGGGTGTAGTAAATGTGCCAAATCATGTCCAGTAAGTGCTATACATATGGAGAATAAGAAAGCTAAGATAAATCATGATATATGTTATGGGTGTGGAGAATGTCCAACAGTATGTCCAACAAGAGCTGTAACTATACAGTGGGAAAGTGACTCAGATATTTTTGTTGAAAAAATGGCTGAATATGCATATGGAGCTATTAATAATAAAAAAGATAAAGTAGGATTTATTACCTTTGTTATGAATGTTACTCCACTTTGTGATTGTGTTCCTTGGTCAGGTAGACCAATAGCTCATGATATTGGGATTTTAGCATCTAAAGACCCTGTAGCTTTAGATAAAGCTTGTTACGATTTAGTATGTGAAGAAATGAATCATGATGTATTTAAACATGCTCATCCAAATGTTAATGGAATTAGAGTTGTTGAATATGCTCATGAAATGGGAATGGGTAATATAGAATATGAATTAATAAAACTTTAATAATATTATTAAAAAGTAGGAGAGCTGGTAGATATCAGCTCTTTTATTTTATAATAAATTTAAGCTTAGTAAAAAGTTAGATATCTAAATAATGATTGAAATTAAGTTTTGTTTGTTATATTATATATATAACAGATAAAACTTAATTTTGATTACATTACAATTGGGAGGAGTAAAAATGAGTAATATAGCATATTTTATACTTTTATTACCGTCTATATTTTTTATGTGCATAGCTTTAGAAAACTTTGAATACATAGGAAATAAAAAATTTTTTCATGGAGTTATTATAGAAGGATTAGAAATTGATGAAAAAGAATTAAACAATATATCAAAGAAATACAAAATAAATCTAAGAATATCGTATTTAATATTTACTTTACTACTTATAGGTGGGGCGTATATTGCAAAGGATAATTTTGAGCTTGGAGGTAATATTATACTTTGGATTTACGCATTATATATTACAATTTTACAAATTATAAACTATTTTAAAGTTAAAAGTTTAAAAGAAAAATATATAAAAGACACTAATTACAGTGAAGATACAGTTTTAAAGAGAAAAGTAACGTTAGATACTCGTATGTTAAATGAAAAAATAAAAATTAAGAATAAGTTCAAATTTATATTTTTAATAATATTACTTATATCAGCAATCGCAATATTGTACTTAGCAATAAATTACGATAAATTACCTAATATGATACCTACAGATTTTGAGGGAGATTCAACGCCAACAGACTATGTAACAAAAAGTTTTAAAGGAGTATTTGGATTAGAGTTAGCAGGATTTATAATGATTAGCTTATTGAGTTTTATAGGTATAACTTGTTTAGGAAATATATCATCTATAAAAAAAGAAAAGCTAGAAGAGAGTAAAGATAAAATTATTAAATATATAAATAAAATAGGTAATTCATTTGTATTAATAGTAATCTCTGTACAATTTCAAACAACTTTTATACCCATAGCTTTATTTAAGGAATTTAATTTGCCTATGATAACTCTTTTGATAGCATGGTTTTTAATAGGGTTGGGAATTATGAATATAGCTTATGCTTACACAATGTTAAGTTCATATAAAGCTAAAGAAAAAATAGATTATAGCAG
Source organism: Paraclostridium bifermentans (assembly GCF_964259345.1). GTDB lineage: Bacteria > Bacillota > Clostridia > Peptostreptococcales > Peptostreptococcaceae > Paraclostridium > Paraclostridium bifermentans_B. The sequence goes on along the minus strand of NZ_CAXVJR010000001.1, from coordinate 708,827 downwards.
AGACGATGCAAAATGGATATTTGGATATTATTACTATAATAAAGAAGACCCAAGACTTATAGTAGAAAGTAGACGTTCAGCAGGATGGAATATAAACTGGGGCAGTTCACGCATTAAAGGTATAATAGCTTCGATTTTACTGTATGTAGTTTTTAATTTTACAATGGTAAACATATAAATTAGATAAAAAATAACTAGCTAAAGGCTAGTTATTTTTTATCTACAGAATTAATAATAACATTTCCATTACTATCTAACAAAGGTGTCATACTCAAACTTTGTCCAATAAAATAAACTAAATAATTAACTCCTGTATCATTATCAATTAATATTTTAACCCCTGAAAAACCAAAACTTTGAACATCTTCTACAGAAAATCTCTTGTTATTTTTCAAGAAAAACACCCCTTAGATTAAAGTTATAATATTAACTGTATTATATTCCTCTAATTTTTAAAAATCAATTAAATATATATACACAACAACTTATATAATTAAAAATTTATTTAATATAGAATAAAAAAGCAACTATGTGTATAATACCTTTAAGGAATATTTGTGAAAATATAAAGGGGAAATTATATGATTAATAGAGAGAGAATAGTTAAAAATTTTATAGAAATGGCGAAAATATCATCACCAAGCTATAAAGAAAGAAATATAGCGGATTATATATTAAAAGAAATTGAAGAACTAGGGGTAAAAGTATATGAAGATAGCTCAGGAGAAAAGATATTATCAAATTCAGGGAATATAATAATTTTTTTAAAAGGGAGTAAAAATAAAAAAGTATTATTATCAGCACATATGGATACTGTAAACCCTTGTGAAGACATAGTTCCTATAATAGAAAATGGCATAATAAAAACAGATGGAAATTCTGTACTAGGTGCAGATGATAAAGCTGGTATAGCCGCTATAATAGAAATGATAAAAGTTATAAAAGAAGAAAAAATAAATCATCCAGATATAATAATAGTATTTAGTGTAGCAGAAGAAACTGGACTTCATGGAGCTAAAAGTATCGACTTATCAGAGTTTGGAAAAATAGATTATGGATATATATTAGATGCAGGTGGAGAACCTGGAATATGCTATAATAAAGCTCCTTATGCTGCAAATGGAAAATATAAAATAATTGGTAAAGCTGCACATGCAGGAGGCGAACCGGAAAATGGTATAAATGCTTTTGTTGTAGCAGCACAAGCTGTAAGCAAGTTAAATATAGGAAGAATAGATGAAAGTACCACTTGTAATATAGGAGTAGTAAGTGGAGGGATAGCAACAAATATTGTTATGCCAAGTATAGAAATGAAATTTGAAGCAAGAAGTCTATATGAGTATAAGTTAGATAAATTATTAGAAGAAACTGATAGAATTTTTAAAGAAACTTGTAGTAATTTTGGAGCTGAATTTATAAATGAGGTATCAAGGGGGAAAACTAAAGGCTATAATATAGATGAATCTTGTGATGTTATACAAATATTTAAAAAAAGTAGTGAAATATTAGGATACAACTTTAAAGTAATGCCAAGTGGTGGTGGAAGTGATACTAACATTTATAATATGAGAGGAATACCTTCTGTTAACATAGGAATAGGAATGGAAAATGTTCATAGTACAGATGAATATATAAAAATAGATAGTTTAGTTAAAACAGCAACATTATTAGTAGAACTTATGAAAAATATATAAATTAAGTTTCATAAATTATAATTTTAGATAGATATGAATTTGAAGTTAGTTTAGATTAACTTAGCTATTAAGTAAATCTAAACTAACTTTTTTACATTTAAGGAAACTTATAGTGTAATTTTTTATTAAAATTAAAAAATTTGTAAAATATGTAAGTAATCTAACGAAAATTGGGTAAATAATAAATATAATTAATTGTAAGGATATCTAACGTATTAATAAAAGTTAAAAACTTGTAGATATTGATAAAACTAGGAGGCAATAAATATGTGTAATGAACATGAAAAAAGCAAAAAAACTATTAAAGAAATAGAGGAAAAAGCTAAAGAATTGGAAAAAAACACAATGGAAAAAATAGAAAACATGGAACAAGACATAAAAAAAACGCTAGAAGAATCTGATAGAGAAAGAGCAGAGATTGTTGAAGAATTAATGACTCCATTAAAAGAAGATATAGAGGCTAATATAAAAGATAAAAATATAGATGAAGATGTTAATAAAGAAAAAACAATTAAAGATGATGAAATTAATAAAAATGAAAATATAGAAGATGAAGAAGAAAAATTTAAGTATAAACCTTTAAAGCTAGTAAAAAGATTAGATATTGTTGCTAAAATAATACTAGCATTAGCTATAATATCAGCAGTCATATTAGCTATGCAAAAACAACCAATAATGACTCCTTTTGGTGGATATGCAGGATATGAATGGGCACCGATATCTTTAGTAAATGGAGCACTTAGTGCATTTAGCGGATATGTAGCTTACGAGTTAATAAATGCAGTAATATCAATAGTTGAAAATATTGATAAGAATAGACAATTAAAAGAACTTGAACTAAAAACCACTAATACTAAAAACTAAGGGATGAGTGGTACTTTAATAAAACGCCCATAAAACATATACTACTAATATATAATAGATAATTAATAAATAATTAAAATAGATAAGTAGGAGTGAAATATATGAAAATAGCAGTAATAATGGGTGGAGTATCATCAGAGAGAGAAGTATCTTTAAAATCTGGAGAAGCAGTTTTTAATGGAATAGATAAAAATAAATATGATGTAATTAAAGTAGTTTTAAATGATAAAAAAGACATATTTACAAAAATAACAGATGATATAGATTTTGCATTCTTAGCACTTCACGGTAAGTTTGGAGAAGATGGATGTGTACAATCTATATTAGAAGCAATGGAAATACCTTATTCAGGATGTAATCCATTAACAAGTGCATTATGTATGGACAAGAATATGACTAAAAAAATATTAAGAGATTCTAAATTACCAACAGCAGATTGGACAGTTGTTAGAAATATAGATGATATAGACTATGACAAAATAGAAGAAATAGGATACCCTGTATTTATAAAACCAAATAGTGGAGGATCTAGTGTAGCAACATTTTTAATAAAATCAAAAGAAGAGGTTCATGAAGCGGTTAAAAAAGGGTTAGAAGTTGATGATTGTGTAATGATAGAAAAATATATAAAAGGAGGAGAATACACATCATTTATATTAAATGGAGAAGTATTCCCTACAATATCTATAGTTGCAAATTCTGAATTCTTTGACTTCGAATCAAAATATAATCAAAATGGAGCTACAGAAGAAGTTGTATATTTAGAAAAAGAATTACAAGAAAAGTTAAATGAAATATCACTAGGATGTTGGGATGCATTTAACTGTAAAGCATATGTTAGAGTTGATTTTATAATAAGCAACGGAGTTCCATATGTGTTAGAACTTAATACATTACCAGGAATGACAGAAACTAGTTTAATCCCAAGAAGTGCAAAAGCTAATGGAATAGAGTTTAGTGAATTAGTAGATAAGATAATAGAATACTCTTTAAACTAATATAAGTTTTAATAATAAAAACCACTTTATATAAGTGGTTTTTTTACGTTTAAGGAAACTATAATAGCTAAGTAAATATAATTTTTATTTCTTATATTTAAATAAGTAGTGGAATATTATACATGTATCGAATAATATAATTTAATGATAAATATCAATTAAGGGGGGAAAGAGGTGAAAACTTGTCCAAAGTGCAAAAAATCTTTAGAAGAAAATGATAGATTTTGCGATAAGTGTGGATTTGATACCGAAGAAATTTATAACGATAATCAAAAGAAAAACTCGACGAAAAAAATAGTATTTATAACAATTTCTATTTTAGCAATTATTATATCGATTGTATTTATAATAGCTAAAGATCCTATATTATTTAAATACCACTTAAATAAAGGTGATAATGAAGCAGTAAATACTAAAGCAATACAACATTATAAAAAAGCATTAGAAATAAAATATAATGATGAAATTGTAGATAAGATTGCTCTAAAAGTAAGTGAATGTAGTGACTTTGAAGATGAGTTAAGTAAATTAAAAGGAAATGTAAATAGTAAAGATTTAGATAAAATGTATATAGAGAACTATATAAGTAAAGCAGAAGAATTTTATCACAATTCAGATTTACAAGGTGCTTTGAATTATGTAAAAAAAGCACAAACATATGGGTTTAAAGAAAAAGAGTTTGAGTTTTATCAAGAATTAGTAGAAGAATTAGAACGTGAATCTGAAAATAATGAAAAAGACAAAAATGAAGATACAGAAGATAAGCAAGATATAAACATAATAATAAATGATAATGATGAAAAGGAAGTTATATTAAATGATAATTATCCATATTATAACAATTCTTATTTTATCATTCCAGATAGTCACACTAGGTATTTAACAACATCTGAATTGATGGGTTATAGCAAAAATGAGCTCTCGTTGATTAGAAATGAAATATTTGCGAGAAGAGGATATATATTTAATAAGAAAGTTTATCAAGATTATTTTAATAGTATGCCTTGGTATGTACCAAATCAAGCGTTTAAAGGTAGTGTAAATGAATTAAATAGTATAGAAAAACATAATGTTGAGCTTATAAAAAGTATGGAATAAATTTATTGGGGGGATTAACTTGTATTGTAGAAATTGTGCAAATGAGATGAATTCAGAATCATCTGTGTGTACTAAATGTGGAGTTAGAAAAGGTAATGGTAATTTATATTGTCCATCATGTGGAAATCCAACTAATGAAAATGCTGAAATATGCGTAAACTGTGGAATAAACCTTAAAAAGAAAAATTTTGTAAGTATTGCTTCAAATACTTCTAAAAGTGGCAAAAGCAAATTAGTTGCAAGTGTATTATGCTTGTTACTAGGATATTGTGGGATGCATAGGTTTTATGTAAATGATAATGTTAAAGGGTTTATAATACTAACACTTACATTAGCGGGTATTTTAACTTGTGGAATTACAACTATGATAAGTTGTATATGGGTTTTAGTAGATTTTGTACTTATAATTTTAGATAAGATCACTGATGAAAATGGGCAGCCTCTTCAGTGGTAGAATAAGATTAATGATATATATAATAGGTATACTAGTTGTATATTTAATACCACTTGAATATATAGAGGGAAGAAGTTTTTGCATATGGTATAATTTATTTGAAATAAAATGTTTTGGCTGTGGAATGACAAGAGCATTCTTTAATTTATCTAGGTTAAATATTATAAAGGCTATAAATTATAACATTATGATAATACCAATGTTAATACCTATTTTTATAATAATAAAAGATATATGCAATATAATAAAATACGAAATAAATAATATAAAAACTCCTTTAAAGTAAAGGAGTTTTTATATTTTAAGATTAAAAAATTTTAATGAAACTTTTAAAAAATTTTAATTTGCATTTAAAGTAGTTTTCATTATGTGAATATATAATTAGTTCATAAGATAAATATAAAATTATTCGGAGGTAATAAATATGAAAAATAAATTAGAAAATTACAAGAAAGAAGTTTTAGAAAATGGAGTTGAAAAACTTAAAGCATCTAAAAAAAGAATAAAAAGATTTGCAATAATAACATTGACAGGAGCTATAGGTGTAAGCGTATTAGCGGGAGGAAGTGCATATGCATATATAAAATCAAATACAAATTATTCACAGGCACAATTAGAAAAAGAAGCTTTAAAGAAAATGCCAGGAGAAATTGTAGGTGTAAAAAAGGATATTGATGATGATACAATGTCAATTTCTTATGAGTTTAAAATAAAAGACAAAAATAATATGTTAAATGAAATAGAGTTAGATTCAAAAACGGGAGCTATAATAGATATAGAAAAACATGGAGATGATGAAGTTGATGATAATGAAAATGAAAATAAAGTAAATGTAGAAAGTAAGTATTCAGAAGAAGAATTAAAGAAAGTTGCTTTAAATAAGGTACAAGGAGAGATAATTGGGGTAGATAAAGAAATAGAGGATGATATGTCATTAGTATATGAATTTAAAATAAAGGATAAAAATAATGTAATAAAAGAAGTTGAAGTAAGTTCAATGACTGGAAAAATAGTAGATATAGAAAATTATAATTCAGACTATACTAATGATGACTTAAATTAATAAATAAAACAAGAAGGTGAGTTTTTGTATAAGATATTAGTAATAGAAGATGAAGAAAATATAGCATCATTTATTAATATGGAATTATCATATGAAGGATATAAAGTTGATATATGTAACGATGGTAAAGAAGGTTTAAATAAAGGCATAGACGAAGATTACGATTTAATAATATTAGATTTAATGCTACCGACTTTAAATGGATTAGAGGTTTGTAGACGACTTAGAAAATTAAAAGATACTCCTATAATAATGTTAACAGCTAGAGATAGCGTTATGGATAAAGTATCAGGCTTACAAATGGGAGCAGATGATTATCTAGCAAAACCTTTTGCAATAGAAGAGTTATTAGCAAGGATTGAAAGCATTTTAAGAAGGGTAAGCAAAAAAGATAGTAATATTAATATATTAAAATTTAAAGATATAAATATAGATATAGAAGCTAGAATAGTAAAATATTTAAATGAAGAGATTAACTTAACGACTAAAGAATATGAACTATTATTACAACTAGTTAAAAATCAAAATAAAGTACTAACTAGAGATTACTTATTAGAACATGTATGGGGATATGACTATGATGCAGAAACTAATGTAGTGGATGTATATATAAGACATTTAAGAAGTAAGCTAAAAGACTCTGATTACATACACACCGTTCGTGGTGTAGGGTATGTCATAAGATAAAATGAAAAAAATGAATAAAATCTCAACATTTTGGAGAATGGCTTTTATATCATTTGTATCTATAGTACTAATATTTTTAATAACTTATATATCACAATTTATTATGTTTAGAATATGGTCTGTAAAATATGAAAAAGAAGAAATAGAGTCTAGAGCTAAAGAACTTGAAATTTTATTAAATAATAATGAATCTGATGAAATTCACAAAAAAATAGCAGATTCTATGGATATAAATATTATTATATATGATGATAATAATGAAATTATTTTAAATACAATGGATTATATTCCAAGTAATTTTAATTATACAAAATCTCAATCAGAAAATATAGATGTTAGATTTAACATGAATGATGATAAAATAATTTTAACATCTCCGATAGAAGTAAAAAATAATGAATATTATATGTATGTCGAAAAGGAAAGTGAGCTTTATAGTGACTTTTTAGAAAATACAATACCTATAATAATAGTTATGTTATTTATGGGACTAATAATGAGTTTACTAGCAGGGATGTATACATCTAAGCAATTTATAAAAAGATTGAATAAACTTAGTAATACCATGAAAAATGTTAAAGAAAAAGGAATTTCAAATAGGGTTGAAATTCAAAACCCTAGAGATGAATTTGATAAAGTTAATATTATTTTTAATGAAATGATGGACTCGGTTGAAAAATCGTTCAACATGCAAAAACAATTTGTACAAGATGCATCACATGAGTTGAGAACACCCCTTACAATTTTAAAAGGACATCTAAAGATGCTAGATAGATGGGGTAAAAATGATCCAGAAACTTTAGAGAAGTCATTAAAGATTAGCTTAGATGAAGTTGATAGATTAACAAAATTAGTAAATGATTTATTAGAACTAGAAAAGATAGATGATGAAAATATAGAGGGAAATTTAGAAAAATTAGATACAAAAGAAGTTATAAAAGAAGTTATATATGATTTTGAACTTGTAAGAGATGATATAAAATTTGAGTTTAACTATGAAGAAGATACGAAAATTTATATGAAGAGAAAACACTTAAAACAATTGCTTATAATATTTATAGATAATGCTATAAAATACTGTGATAAAGAAAAAATATATGTAGATATAAATGTTTATAATAAATGTAATGATGTGTATATATCTATAAAAGATAATGGAATAGGAATATCAAAAGATGAAATACCTAAAATAACTGATAAATTTTATAGAGTAGATAAATCAAGAAAATATAACAATAGCTTCGGAATAGGACTATCAATTGCATCACAGATAATAAGCATGTATAAATATAAATTAGAAATTAAAAGTGAAATAGGATTAGGAACAGAATTTGTTGTAATTTGCAGTCAAGAAAAACAAGGGTATTAAAAATATCCTTGTTTTTGTTTGCCAAATATATTAATTAATTGATATTATAATTATAAATATGCTAATTATGTTAACAAACGAGGTGATTAATTGTTATTTTCAAACTTAAAATTAAATAACGAAGAACCAATATATATACAAATAAAAAATCATATAGATATGATGATAAATAAAGGTTTAATACCTAACAACAGTAAACTTCCATCGACAAGAGAATTGAGTCAGTTCTTAAATGTAAGTAGAAACTCTATAATATCAGCATATGAAGAATTAAAAGCAGATGGAATAATTTATTCAGTATATGGAAAAGGAACTTTTGTAAATCATGAAAATTCTACTCTAAATAATTCTTGGAATATAGAATTTGACAAATTAGAGAATGAATACAATAAAATAGCTAATGAAATGGATATTGTAAAAAGTGAAATACCTTGGAGATCAGATTTAATATCTTTCAAAAGTATATCTCCAGATGGGGAATTATTTGATATTGATGAGTTAAAAAAATCATTTTTAAATAGAATTTCATTAGAAGGTCATAAAATATTAAATTATGGATATGCAAAAGGATATAAGCCGCTTATAGATTATTTACTTAGCTATATGAATAATAAAGGTGTAAATACTAGCAATAAAGATATACTTATAACTAATGGATTTACAGAAGGGCTTGAACTATTATTATCATCATATACAGAAAAAGGTGATTATATAATTTGTGAAAATCCTACTCATAATACAGCTATAAAAATTTTTAAAGCTTTAGGCTTAAATATAATAGGGATAGACATAAATAAATCTGGATTAGATTTAGATATGTTAGAAAAAAAACTTGAAAAACTAAAAAAAAATAAAGATAAAAAAATCAAGTTTTCATATATAACTCCATCTTATCACAACCCAACAGGTATAGTTATGAGCCCTGAAGATAGGTATAGGTTCTACAATATTATGAGAAAGTATAATATTGCCATAATTGAAGATGGATTTAACGAAGAGCTATTATATTCGAGTTCACATATATTTCCTATAGCCTCTTTAGATAATTCAAATAATGGAGTGATTTATATCGGTAGTTTTTCAAAAATATTATTTCCAGGGCTTAGATTAGGATGGATATTATGTGATAAAAGTGTCATAAATAGATTAGAGAGTGTTAAAAGATGTAAGAGTATACATGTATCATTTTTAGACCAAAGCATATTATATGATTATTTAAGTAGTGGATCTTTTGAAAAGTATGTAAAAAAGATTAGAAAATTTTATGGAGATAAATTTAATTTTGCATATGAATGTGTTGAAAAATACATACCTAATGAATATATATTAGGTGAAGGTGGATTACATATATTTATTAAATTAAAAGGTATAGATTCAAGAAAGTTACTTCAAAAATGTTATGAAAAAGGGGTAATATTTATGCCAGGTGATATTTTTTATACAGATGGGAGTACAAAAGACACTTTAAGGTTAGGAATATCAAGACTTTCTGCAGATGATATAGAAAAAGGAACAAAACTTATAGGAGAATGTATAAAAGAATTAAGCTAGAATATTTAGATTATAACTTAAAAATAAAAAGTATAAAATAAATTATAGATTTAGAATCGTAAATTTTAAAATACACAATAAAAAAGTATTATTTTCTACTATTTAAAATAGTAGAAAATAATACTTTTTTCATTTAACATATAGAATCTTTATTTTTTTTAGCTTTATATAGCCTATTATCTACTAAATTTAATGCATCATCTATACTTAAATTATTTTTATTTAAATAAGATACTCCAAAGCTGCAAGTTATCTTTATAATATTATTATTATAAATAAGAGAGGTACTATCTATAGTGTTTTTTAAAAGATCAATTATTTCATAAGTTTTTTCTTTAGAGATATTTTCGATAACAGCTATAAACTCATCTCCGCCGTATCTGCAAGTCCAACCATTAAATGTTTTTACATAAGTATCTATTAAGTGAGCAATTTCCTTTATAACATAATCACCACATAAATGACCATATGTGTCATTAATAAGTTTAAAACTATCAATATCTAACATTATTAAGCTAAGTGAAAAATCTGAGTTAGATAAACTTCTTAACGCAACTGGTAAATTTTCATCTAAGTATCTTCTATTGAATATATTAGTAAGTTCATCTGTAACAGCAATCATGTTTAATCTATGGATTTCCTCTCTTAAATCTTCTATAGTTTTATTGTTAAACATAGAAAACATAGTATCATTAGTAACATCTTTTATAAGTTCTACAACATAAGTTTCACCATTGATATTTATGGGAGAAGCAATAATCATATATAAATTTTCATTTAAATGCTCAATTTTAGAAAATGATGAATTTTCATTTAAAGCTCTCATAGATATACAATTAGAACATGCACTTCCATTATTCCAAAAATCAAAACACTTATGATTTTCATTTATTTTAATATTATTTTCAAAATCTATAATTTTTTTATTTTGAGGATCGACTACTCTTTGTATCATAAATATATTGCCTAATATATCTATAGTATTTTTTGCAAGAGTCAAAAAAATTCACTTCCTTTCTATAGATATTCTTATTATTTTATTATAAGGTTTTAACTAGTTATTTGTAAACTCAAAAGGGTGATAAATTATAAACAAAAAAGAAGCTTTAAAGCTTCTTTTTTGTTTATAATTTATTCAACAGAGTCTAAAATAACAATAGACCTAGGTTGTTTTGATTTTCTTTTTATATAACCTAGCTTTTCTAATTTTTTTAAATGACAAAAAACTGTTGAAGATGAACTTAAATTAACACCTTTAGCAATTTCTCTAATAGAAGGTGAATACCCTTTTTCTAAAGTTGAAGATCTTATAAAGTCTAAAATTTCAACCTGTTTGCAATATAGATCTGAATACATATAAGAGGTTACCTCCTTGTATTAATTTAAATATATGTAATTTTGAGTATAAGATATTTATATAATAGCATGTTTTACAAAAAAAATCAAACATATGTTTGGTTACTTTGCTAATAAATTAAATATATAAATTATTAATAAAGCTTAATTAATAAGAATAATATAGTTAAAACTTACTATTTTGATATATAATAATAATGAATTTATATCAAAAGTGAGGAAACCAACATGTTAAGAAAAGATGAATTCCTAGAAAAATATCAAATAACTGAAGAAGAGTTAGTAAAAAATAGTATAGATTGGAATGAGATAGAAAAAATATATGAAGACTTTATGATTTTTAGAAAAAGTTATGAAACACAAGCAGAACTAATAGCTACTATACTTAGAAATCATCCTAAAGTTCACTCAGTAAAAACTAGAGTAAAAGATCCAGAACATTTAATAGAAAAGATAATCAGAAAAGTAGAAAGTAGAAGACTTAAGTATGGAAATGAATTTAATTTCACTGTAGATAATTATAAAAATGAAATAACAGACTTATTAGGGATAAGGGTAATACATATATTTAAAGAAGATTGGGAAGAAATACATAGTTTTATAACTAGAATGTGGAAAGTTCTTGAAATAGTTTCAAATGTAAGAGAAGGTGACAATACAAAAAAATTTGAAGAATTAGGAATAGAAGTTTGCTCAAGGCTTTCTGGATATAGATCAGTTCATTATATAATAGAATCATATCCTACTACTCAAAAAATAATTGCAGAAATACAGGTTAGAACAATATTTGAAGAAGGATATGGAGAGATTGATCATCAATTAAGATATTCTCATAAACATATTCCTGAGGTTTTAGCACAAAACTTAATGCTTTTGAATAGAATAGCAGGAAGTTCAGATGAAATGGCATCTTTAATAAATGTATTAAGTAAAAGTATAGAAGATGTTAAAGATGAGTATGAGGAAAAATTAAAGGCGAAAGACAAGGAAATTGAAGAGTTATCGAAATTATTAGAAAGTAAAAGATAACAAATAGTAACAAATGTAAATAAGTATGGAAAATCCTAAAATTTGTGTTATTATATATATTAATAATTACAAACAAGAGTTAAGTGTAAATACGAAATCAAATTAATATTTTTACGCTTCATGAACTATACTTAATGAATATTAGTAGATAACTTATGTAGTATAGTCATGTCATGATATGGTAAAAAGTAAAAAATGACATTTTGAGCAACTGACGAAGTCGTTGGCGACATGAGCGAAGCGAATTTTTTATAAAATGAATGGAGATGGAATATAAAATGGGATTTTTTAAAAGACTTAAAAATGTAGTAGAAGCTAAGGCTAATAAAGCTATAGAAAAGCATGAAGACCCAATAGAAATGTTAGAGTTATCAATAAATAAAAAAGAAAAATTACTTCAGGATGCTAAAAAACAATGTGCAAACTTTATAGGATCTGTAGATAATATAAGAAACGAAAAGAAATCATTAGAAGAAAAGATAGAAAAGTATGAGCAAGCTACTAAAGCAGCTATATTAAAAGAAGATAATGAAAAAGCTCAAAGTTTTGTTAAACAAAAACTAGAATTACAAGAAAAATTAACTCAAACAACAGCTAGAATAGAAGCACAAGATAAAAAGATACAAGAAATTAAATTTAAGATAGAAGAATTAGAATTAGAAATATCTAAGATGAAATCTAAAAAACAAGAGCTAGCTACAAGACTTGATGTTGCAGAGATTAATAATGAAATAAATGAAACTTTATCAGGACTTGGTGATGACCACGGAATAAACTTAGATGAACTTGAAAAGAAAGTTCAAGAAAAAGAAAGTTATGGTAAAGCTTTAGAAGACATGAAACCAAAAAATGAAGATACTATGCTTGATGAATATATAAATGATTCTCCGGTAGTTGACTCTAAGGTTGAAGATGAACTTGAAAGAATAAAAAATGAAATGAATAAATAGTATACTACTAAGGTAGATGGTCAGAGGCTATCTACCTTTTTTTACGATTAAGGAATTATGTTTAACGAATATCGGTTGATAATTTATAAAGTATAGTTATATTAATATATTGCTGAAAGTAAAAAAGAACATTTTTGAGCAACGGACGAAGTCGTTGGCGACATGAGCAAAGCGAATTTTTTAGGAGGGGATTATATGAATGAAAGACTTTTAAGCGAGAAAAAGAAATATGATAAAATGTACACTGAACTAGTATTTGCAGCAAATGATTTAAAGCAAATACTAAGTGATGAAGAGGTTGGAAAAAGAGTATTTATAAGAAAGGTCAATGATCTTTCTGATTATATGAACTTTTTAAATAACTTAGAAATAGAAGATGGAAAAGAAAGTAAAGGATTGTTTTCTAAATTATTTAAAAAAAGTATAGATGTAGAAACAGAAATACAGGCATATCTAACTAGAGATAAAAGGGAGTCTATAAACAAGCTAGATAAATGTGCAAAATGTAAATGTATAAACTGTGTAAATGAATGTCCTTTCAATAGATGTATAAACTGCCGAGAGTTAGAATATACATATGAGTGTGACAAAGAAAAATTTGTATTTACAAAATCTACTGATACAGTTAGCTTATATAGTGGAGATGAAGAATTTAAATTTGATGTAAAAGGCTATTTAATAGAAATACATGAAGATAAATCATTAAGTAGATATGTTTATTTAGTTGATGCTAAAGATAATGATAACCAACAATTACTAGAGTACTTTAAATTCAAAGGTGAGGAAAGTTATGATTCTGTAATAGAGGGAGATGACACTTCAAATTTAGATCGATTATACAATAAGTTCATAGAAATGGGGTTAAATGTATAATGAAAAACTTAAAAAGAAATACAATGCTTTTTCTAACTGTATTTATATTCACAATGACATGTGCACTTACATTTACAGTTGATAAAGTATATGCAGATTTTTATGATAATGGTAAGGGAGCGGTAGAGTATCAAATAGCTAGAGGTAGATCTTCAAGTAGTTCAAGGTCTAGTTATAGCTCAAAACCAAGTTCAAGTAGTAGTTTTAAACCAAGCTCCAGCAGCAGTTTTAAGCCTAGTTCAAGTAGTTCAAAGTCTAGTAGCAGTTATACTAAACCAAAGCAAAGTACTACAAAACCAGATTCAGGAAGTTTTAGCACTAAACCAAAGTCTAATCAAGATACAACTATAAACTCAGGATCAAATTCAAGTAGTTCTAAACCAAAATCAAGTACTACAAAACCAGATTCAGGAAGCTTTAGTACTAAGCCTAAAACAAATAGTAATGAAAAATCAGAATCTAGCAATAAGAAAAAATATGATGATTATGGAAGCTCAAGAAGAACTTATATGCCATCTAGGTATGGTGGAGGATTTTTTGGATTTGGAGGATATAATCCATTTAGATATATGGGATATAGAATGGGAATAAGTCCAATTATAATGGATATAGTTATGATAATAACTGTATTAATAGTTGTATATATAATATTTGATTTCATAAGAAATAGAAGAAATAGATAATTAATTAAAATAAAATAGATTTAAAGAAAACAAATATGGGAATATATAGTAAGTGTTGATTTATATTACAATATATTATATAATCGCATAATGATACAAAAAAATTGAATAATAAGTATTAGGTGTCATAAAGACTTAATAGGGAATTAGATGAAAAGTCTAAGCTACCCCAGTAACCGTAAGACTGACGAAATCTAAAATAACCACTGAGAAATCGGGAAGGTAAGAGTGTAGAATGAAGTTGAGCCGGGATACCTGCCAATGCTTAAAGCTAATATCTTCTGAGGGTTGGATAAAGGCTATATTAATTTAAATTGATATTTTAAAGCATACTCTCGTAGTGTGCTTTTTTAATTTTAAAATATAGAAAATTTTGGATTTTACATATCTTAAAGGAAAGATATGTAAAATGTAGAACTATATATTTATGTAAACTATTAAAAAGAAAGGAGATAGATTATGTCAAAATATTTAGCATATCCATTCTTATACGATAAATCAGAAGATTTAAGATGTGATTATGAAATATTCACCGATGAAATTTCTAGTACAATTGGGTTATTAAGAGCATTTATAAAAGACAATGAACTAAGATGTGAATTGAGTAAAATAAATGAACTAGTATATCATATGAATGCATCTTTAAGGACTTTTGTAAGCTTAACTGAAGATGAATTAAAATGGTTAGAAAATAAAACTTTAACTTACCAAAAAGAAATTGAAGGAAGAATGAATAAGTTTGTTTTACCTGAAGGTGGAGTTTGTGGAAGTTATGCTCATATTATAAGAACTAAATGTAAAGCATTAGTAAGACTATTATATAGATATAAAGAACAAGGTAACGAAGTAGATGAGTTACTATTTGATTTTGCCAATTTGCTTTCAGGATATTTTTTCATACTAGCATTAAAGCTAAACAAAGATGAAGGAATAGAAGAAACAGAATTTATAAGTAGAAATTATAAGTAAGGAGACTTAAAATGAAAAAAAGAATTTTAACACTAATAGCTGCTATCATGGTAGTTATGTTGGCTGTAGTTGGATGCGGTCAAAAAGAAACTGTAGTAAAAGACAGAGAAGGAAATGATTTTAAAGTACCAGCAAAGGTTGATAGAATTATATCAACTGCACCATCAAATACTGAAGTATTAGTTGAATTAGGATTAGCAGATAAATTAGTTGCAGTAGATAAATATTCAGCAGACATACCTGGATTACCTAAAGGTATAGAATTAATAGATTTTTCAAATCCAGACCCTGAAGCAATAGTAGCACTAGATCCAGATATGATAATAGCATCAGGACACAATAAAACTGGAAATAGTGAAGATCCATTTAAGGTTGTTAAAGAAGCTGGTATAAGTGTTGCCTATATACCAAGCAGTGATAGCATACAAGGAATATATGACGATATAATGTTTATTGCTGATATAACTAACACGAAAGATAAAGGTCAAAAAATAGTTGATAATATGAAATCGCAAGTTGCAGAAATCGAAAAAATAGGAAAAACTATAAAAGATAAAAAGACAGTTTATTTTGAAATAGGACCTGCACCAAATTTATATAGCTTTGGGAATGGAACATTCTTAAATGAAATGATAGAGCTTGTAGGTGGAGAAAACATATTTAAAGATCAAAATGGATGGATATCTCCAAGTGCAGAATCAGTAATTGAAAAAAATCCAGATGTAATAATAACTAATGTAAATTATGTACCAGATGCAGTTAAAGAAATAAAAAATCGTGAAGGTTGGGAAAATATAGCTGCTGTTAAAAATGGACAAGTATATTTAGTAGATGCAAATGCATCATCTAGACCATCTCAAAATGTAGTAAAAGCATTACAACAAATGGCGGAGTATATAAATCCAGATGCATATGCAAAACAAAAATAAAAGATTAGCAATACTATCAATACCGCTAGTATTTCTTATAATTAGTATTGGAACTTCCATAGGGAGTTCCAATATTCATATATTGGACACAATGAGTATTATACTTAATAACATATTTAAAATTCCTTTAAGAGAAGGAATAGACCCAAAAGATGTATCTATAATATGGTCACTTAGACTACCTAGAGTATTATTAGCTTTTATGGTAGGTGGATGCTTAGCTGTAAGTGGTTCAGTAGTTCAATCGATACTTAAAAATGAACTAGCTTCCCCATATACATTAGGAGTATCATCAGGAGCATCTTTAGGAGCGGGACTTGTTATAGTGCTTGGTATATCAATACCATTTTTAGGTCAATTAACACTTCCTGTAATAGGTTTTTTATGTGGATTAATAACAGTGTATGGAGTTATAGTTTTTTCCTCTAAAATAGATAAAACTATGTCAAATAATACTATTATATTAGCGGGTATGGTATTTTCATTATTTGTAAATGCATTACTTACAACACTTACAGCACTTTTTAGTGAAGATATAAAAAGTATAAGTCTTTGGCAAATGGGAAGCTTTTCTATGAAGGGATGGTCATACGTTAGAGCTTTAATTCCATTTTTATTAATAGGTTTTATAGGTGTTATAAGATATACTAAGGAAATGGATATATTAACATTTGGAGAAGAACAAGCAAAGGCGGTAGGTGTTGATACAAATAAAGTAAAGAAACATTTATTTATATTTTCAGCAGTATTAACAGGAAGTGCAGTAGCACTAAGTGGAACTATAGGATTTGTTGACTTGATAGCACCACATATGGTAAGAAGGGTGTTTGGGTCAAAGCATAAATATGTTATACCAATGTCTTTTGTTTTTGGAGGGTCGCTAATGGTTATAACAGATTTAATAGCGAGGACTATAGTATCTCCAGCAGAACTTCCCGTTGGAGCTATAACTGCAATTATAGGGGCACCATTCTTTGCATACGTATATTTTAGCAAAGGAAAGAAGTGATATTATGTTAGAATTAAAAAATCTATATTGTGGATATGATGGAATAGATATTATAAAAGACGTTAACTTTAAAGTTGAAAGAGGCAAAAACTTATGTATAGTAGGACCAAATGGATGTGGAAAAAGTACTCTTTTAAAGTCTATTGCAAATATTATAGACTATAGAGGAAGTATAACCATAGATGATATGGAAGTTTGTAACTTTTCTAGAAGAGAACTTGCGAAAAAAGTAGGGTTAATGAGTCAAATAACTCAAATATATTTTCCATATACTATTTATGAAACTGTAGCACTTGGAAGGTATGCACATTCAAAAGGAGTTTTTAATTCCTTAAGTAAGGAAGATAAAAAAGTTATATTAGATTCTATAGAAAAAGTAGGACTTTCAGATATAAAAGATAAGCATATTAATGAGTTAAGTGGAGGTCAACTTCAAAGAGTTTTTTTAGCAAGGACATTTGCTCAAGACCCAGAAGTTATATTATTAGATGAGCCTACTAATCATCTTGATTTAAAATATCAGATAGAATTATTAGAACATTTATCTAAATGGGCTAAAGATAATAATAAAATAGTTATTGGAGTATTACATGATTTAAATTTAGTTCATTATTTTAGTGATGCAGTTTGTTTATTAAATAAAGGTGAAATTGTATGTTATGGAAATTCCAAAGAAGTATTTAATGGAGAATATTTAAAAGATGTTTACAATATAGATATACAACAATTTATGATAGAAGTATTAGAAAAATGGAAATAAAAATAAATTAGAAAAAGATTCAATATATAGTATTAGTATATTGAATCTTTTTCTAATTTATAGTAAATATTAATTTTTAGCAAAGTTTTTTAATTTAAAGCTTCCTGCCGTTACAAATACTAATCCTATAAGTAGTAAAGCCATTAATCCTAAAATTAAATTATCATAAATTAATATATCAAATGTCCAATAAAGCGGGAATAATTTTGCTATCTTATCTGCAAATGGAATTTTATCACTTATATTTTGAAATATTAAAGTAAAAGCTAAGCCTATATTTAATAATGAGTAAAATATAGCTGTTATATTTATAGAAAGTTCATTTTTAAATAATCTAGTTAAAGCGATTATAAATCCTGTTGACACAAAACTATTTGCTATAACAAGTAAAAACATATCTATAGTAATATTTATTTTAATTATTAGTTTTAAAGCTAATAAAACAATAGAGCAGCTTAATGATTGTAATAAAAATAATGCAAAGAAAATGCTAAATATTATTTCAAAGTCTTTATTTTTAGTAGAAGTCATTCGTCTTAGAACATTGTTAGAACGAAGATCTAACAAATCTTTACATAAAGAGGCTGAGTTTATATATAAACAATAGCAAACTAGCAGTATAGCCATAGAGCCTTTTCCAAAACTATCTTCTTTAGAATTTATTATATTAGCAGTTATAAAATTGACATTTTGATCATTAATTAATTTAGACTTTAAGTTAGAAGTCATAAAATTTTCTATTACAGATTCGGCATATAAACTACCTCCTCCATTATATGTTTTATAAACTGTAATGTTAGGTTTTATCAATTGATCTAATTTACTTGAAAAATCTTTATCTATTTCAAATACAGCTGAAATATCGTTATTCTTTAACAAATCTATAGCTTTATTTTTAGACGAATAATTAAATACACTATCTTTATCTAAATCTAATTCTTTAATAAGTTTTTTTTCATATTTTAAATTAGAATTGCAAATAAGTGCTATCTTAGGATTATACATAGAACCTCCAGAAACACTAGTAAATATAGTTACTAATAAAATAAGTGAAAAAGGTAAAATAATTAAACTGATCATTAAAGGTAATGTTTTTATATATCTTTTTAAATTAGCAAATGTTAATCTTAATACATTCATGGTTAAAACTCCCTCCAACTGTATTTTTCCTTAAAAAATGAAATCATAAACAATATTAAGGATACAAGTACAACAATAAAAATAGAATCCTTTACAGAATAAAGACTATCATTTATAGTAAATTTCATAAATAATTCATTTGTTAAATAAAATGGAGATAATTTTCCTATCATAGATAAATTTCCTGAAATAGGCATAAAGGTTCCTCCGAATATCATTTGTATAAACATGAATAAACTCATTAAAATAGTTCCTATATTTTTCTTGAAAAATGAGTATATAAATATAGATACACAGGCAGTAAAAGAAGAAGCTATGATACATAAAATAAATAATGGTAGTAAATTTTCTGTAAATGCCAAATTTAAAAATCTATAAATTAAAATATATGCAAATACAAATAAAGATATATATAATAAAGAAACTATAAAATCATATATAAGCTGAGTAGTTCTTTTTATAGGCATAGAATACATTCTTTTTTGAATACCATTGGATTCTCCTAAATAATTTCCGGTTACGTTATTTGTCATAAATGTTAACAACATAAATCCTAATATAGATACAGCATAATATTCACTTGTAGTTTGACTTATGGAAGAGTCAATAAAAGATGTTTTTACTGTTGATTTTTTTAGTTGATTTACAATAGTATTATCTAGAGGTATATTATCTAGAGCTAAATTTTCATGATATTTATCTAGTGTGTTTTTTAAGACTTCAGATACATTAGAAGCTGGCTTAACCTCAATAATATCTATATTTGTAGGTTTATTTTTAATTATGCTTTGACTATAATTATTAGGAATTAAAATTTTAAAATCTGCATATTTTTCATTGTCTGAAATATAAAAGAAACCATTGTTATCATTTTCAATAAAATTTGATAAATCCTTAGAATAAGTAGAATTATCTTTATCATCAATATATATAGGAACAGGTTCCACATTTATAGGATTAGTAGATTCAGAATGCATTAAATTTCCAAAGAACAAAGACATAGCAAGTGGTAATATTAAAAAATAAGAAAGTTGAATAAAAATAGTATTTTTAATAGTTTTTAAAAATGTTTTTAAAGTTAATAATAGCTTCATAAAAATCTCCTTCCTATCTTAATGATTTTCCTGTAAGATTTAAAAATACATCTTCAAGACTATATTCATCATTAGATATTTTAACTATACTACACTTGTTTTCTTCAATAATTTTTAAAGCAGAAGAAAGTATAAAGGTACTATCAACAGATAAAACTAATAATCCTTCACTTTCAGAAACTTTTAAAACTCCATTTAAGTTTTTAAGTTCATAAATAAGGTTTGCACATATATTACTAAGTTCAAAAGATAATTTGCTACTACTAAATACAAGTGATTTTAAGTAATTTTTATCTCCAAATGCAACTTCCCTACCTTCATCAATTATAAAAATTTTAGAACAAAGATGTTCAACTTCCTCCATATAGTGAGAAGTGTAAACTATGGTTGTATTTTGTTCTATAGATAATTTTTTTAATATAGAAAATATATAATTTCTAGACTGTGCATCAACTCCTACTGTAGGCTCATCTAATATTAATATACTAGGGTGGTGAAGCATAGCTATGACTATATTTAATCTTCTTTTCATACCGCCAGAAAGTTTTTTTACTTTTTTACGTTTAACATCTATAAGTCCAGCTATTTCTAAAGCTTCATTTACTCTTTCTTTTAATAACTTTCCTTTTAGACCATATAAAGCACCAAAGTATTCAAGATTGTCATAAGGTGTTAGGTGTTCAATTATAGCAAGTTCTTGAGGTACAAGACCTATCATTGATTTTACTTCAACAGGTTTTTTGTTTAAATCCATACCACCTATATATATAGAACCATTATTAGGAAGTACTAGGTTAGTCATAATATTAATTAAAGTTGATTTTCCAGCACCATTAGGTCCGATAAGTCCAAATATTTCACCTTTGCCAATATTAAAACTTATATTATCAAGTGCTAATTTATCATTAAATCTTTTAGTTATGTTTTTAACTTCTATAATACTCATATAAATCTCCTTAAAATAATTATTTTTAATCTTTAATAACATTATATAAAAAAGAAAAAATGGAATCTATTACATAAAGTCATTAAAAAAAGTGACTTAAGTCACTTTTTTTAATTATATTTAAATAGGTTTTATAGGTATAACGATTTTAGTTATATAGTCTTTAGTATTATAAGATGTTAAACTATCTAAAATACAATATTCAAAAGATGGGCCTATAATTTTATAGTTATTATCTTTTATAGAGTTAATTAAGTATTCATAAGTTTTTCCAACACTATCATAATCACCTTTATGAAGTGTAATAGCATAAAGCCCAGAAGTTTTTTCTATTACTTCATCATTTTTAAATCTTGAATACAAAGGGAAGAAAACAGAATCTGCAGTTGTATATTTTTTTGATTTTAAATTTTCAAGAGAAATTATAGTTCCTAATTGATAATAATAAGGGGCTTTTTTCTCATGAACATTTGTTAAGAGTTTTTTAAAGGCTATATCAGTTTGTAAAAGATCAAATGGAGAATCTACTTTTTGAATAAATAAGTACTGTGAATCCATTTTTTCAAAATATACATCAATTTTATATGAGTTTAAACTTTCTATAGTTTCTATTTTATTTTCTAATCTTTTTATAGTTCTTTTTATATTTTTTACTTGGTTATCAAGTTTTATTTTTTGTTCCTTTAATAAATTTAAAGCACTTTTATCATTTCTTTTAACTAGAAAATCTTTTATATCTTTTATTGGAATACCTATTTCTCTTAATATTAAAATACTATCTAAAATTTCGAGTTGATCTGAAGTATAGTATCTATATCCATTATTTTCATCAACTATATTAGGTTTAAATAAATCTATGTTATCGTAATAAATTAAAGTTTGTTTGCTCATTTTATGTAACTTAGCTAGTTCTCCTACAGTAAATTTCATATTTGGTAAACACCACCTATTATTAAAAAATTATTTTCCTTGACAATATAGTTACTATATCCTTCACAATTATAATTGTCAAGGAATTCCAATTAATAAAAGAAAATAGAGGTGTTAAAAGTGGAAGAAGTATTTATGAAAAAACAAAATTATAAGGAATTTATAAAATTTGTTTTACCGTCTATAATTACAATGATATTTTTATCTTTTTATACAACTATAGATGGATTTTTCGTATCAAGATATGTAAACTCTGATGCACTTGCATCTATTAATATCATTATTCCTATAACTTGTATTGTGTTTGGTATCGCAGTTATGTTAGCTACGGGATCTGGTGCATTAGTAGGAATTAAATTAGGTGAAGGTGATAAAAAAGGAGCAAATCAGTTATTTTCATTTATAACAATAACTTTAATTGTAATAGGTGTAATACTTACAATTTTAGGAATTGTTTTTTTAGACCAGATATTAATATTTTTAGGAACTACAGATAAATTGTGGTCATATACAAAGACATACGGTATAGTGACGATTTTTATGACAATACCAATGATGACTAAATTATATTTTGAATACTATGCACGTGTAGACGGAAGTCCTAAGGTTTCTCTTTTAATGTCTACCTTAGGATTAATATTAAATATAGTATTAGATTTTTTATTCATAGTAGTATTTAAGATGGGGATATTAGGAGCTGGATTAGGAACTTTTATAGCTATAACTATATCAGCTGTGGTAGGGTTAATTTACTTCTTAGGGAGTAAATCAAATTTAAAATTTACAAAACCTAAAATTGACTTTAAAGCATTATTTAATTCTTGCTATAATGGTAGTTCAGAAATGTTTACAGAGTTATCTACAGGTATTACGACTTTCTTATTTAATAAAAGTATATTATCTTTTGCAGGAGAAGAAGGAATAGCAGCAATGTCTATAATAATTTACATGTACTATTTCTTTATAGCCGTTTATTTCGGAGTAGCAGTTGGTATATCTCCTATGATTAGTTATAATTTTGGGGCGAAGAATAAAGATAAGATAAAAGAGAGCTTAAGACATAGCTTTATGACAATTGGGTGGAGTTCTGTAGTTATATTTTTAATATCTATGTTTTTAGGGGAAAATATAATAGGATTATTTACTACAGACAAACAAGTATATAATATAGCTTCAGAAGGGATAAAATTATTCTCTTATGGATTTTTACTTATAGGAATAAATATATTTATGTCAGGGTACTTTACAGCAATAGGTAATGGTCAAGTATCTGCGATAATATCTGTATTAAGATCACTTGTATTTGTCGTAGCTACTATAATAATTTTACCTAGCATTATCGGATTAGATGGAATATGGTTAGCAATACCTATAGCAGAGTTACTTACTGTGTTTTTCTCTATAGCTTTTTATTTCAAGAAAGGGAGAAACATATTAGAAGAGCAAGAAGATAAATTGTATAAAAATAAAAGAAAATCATTAGAAAGTACAAATTAAAAATATAAAAATGGCCTATCTTAGAATATTGACTAGAAAATAGATAAACATAGATTATCTTATAAATAGTTTAAAAGATAGGCTATTTTTTATATTAGGAAAACACCTGTAGCTAATGTATAATTAGAATATTTAAGAAACTATTTTATTTTTAAATGCAAAAATAGCTATTTGAGTTCTATCACGAAGATTTAATTTACTTAATATGTTAGTTACATTATTTTTTATAGTTCCCTCAGATAGAAATAATTTTTCACTGATTTCTTTGTTAGTTAAACCATCAGCTATCAATGATATAATATCTATTTCTTTTTTAGTTAAATTAAATTTTTCAATAATTTTATCAAGACAAACCACATTTTCAGTTGAAATAATTTTGTCAGCTACATTTTTATCAAAAACTATATTTCCGTAAAAACTTGATTTTATGCCCTCATATAAAACCTCATCTGAACTATCTTTTAATAAGTAACCAGAAGCACCAAACTTTATAGCGTTTTTAATATATTCATCATCATTAAAAGTAGTAAGTACTAATACACAAATGGATTTATCAAATTCTTTTATTAATCTAGTTCCTAAAACGCCATCACATATTTTCATTCGTATATCCATTAGTACTAAGTCGACATTATTTGTTTTACAAAACTCTAATGCTTCATACCCATTAGAGCAATCTCCTATAACTTCTAAATCTTCATAAGAAGAAATTATAATTTTTAAACCTTTTCTAATTAATTTTTCATCGTCAACTATCAAAATTTTTATTTTGCTCAATTAAATTACCCCCATTATATCTAGGAAAAGAAGCTCTTATTAAAAAACCATCGCTACAATTTGAAAATACAACTTTTCCATTTAATTCATTGATTCTTTCAGAAATACTATTTAAGCCATTACCCTTAAGTATTTTTGAACATCCTACACCATTATCTTTAACATTTAATATTAGTTCATTAGAATTAAATGTAATAAATATATCTATTTTGCTACATTTACCATGTCTTATCGCATTAGACAAAGACTCTTGAATAACACGATATAAAGCTGTAGATTGAACACTAGACAAATTCCAAGTATTCTTAGATACAGTTAGCTTAACATCTGTATTTGTAAGTTTTGCAAAATTTTTTGTTAACTCATCTATTTTAAATAAATTTTGATAACTTTCATAATCAATAGGCTTTAATTTAGAAATAGCAGATCGTACTTCATTAAAGCTATCCTTGACAAATTCTCTAAGTTCATCTACTAATTCATATAAACTTTCATTATCTTTAACCAAGCGTTTTAGAGCTTCTAATTGAATTATTGTAGTAGATAGGGAATGACCAACACTATCATGTATTTCTCTAGATATTCTATTTCGTTCCTTCAGTATAGCTAGTTCTTCCACAGAATTTATATAAATTTCTAAGTCTTGGTTAGCTTTTTTTAGTTTATCCTCAGAAATTCTAAGCTTGTCATAAGTAATTTGATATTTAACTTTATTTAAATTTTCTTTGTATATATAAATACTCATTAAGGCTAATATAGAAAGTATAGCTGTACTTTGTAATGTACTAAATATAGAGTTATTATAACTAATAAAAGTATTAAATATTAAAGTAATGATAAAGAGTATATATTTAAATGTGTTTTTACTTAAAAAAGTAGTATCTAAAACTATAGGTATAAAATAAAAGAAACTTATATAGCTTGTATTTTTAGACAAAATATAAATAAAAATTAATTCAATAATTAAAGATATTGATTTTAAAATATTATTTTTAATATTAAAATATCTAAATTGATTATTAACAATAAAGATTAGTAGCCAAAAGATTAATAAATTAGATGTATGTTTACTTTTGTTTAAAATATCAATTAAAATTATAAATAAGGATATGTATCTAATAGATATATATATAATATTTGTATTCATTACCCCTCCTAAAAATAGAAAATATAAATAATATACTACAATTATAATAAATTAGATTACTACTTAATTCAATAAGATTACAATTTCGTTATTTGCGTAAAATAATATTTTTGTGTAAAATTTAAGTATATTAAAAAAGACACCAAGGAGAACTTTTATGAGTTTGAGAGAATTTGAATATATAGATGAATCAATAGAAATACTCAAAGAGATAACACCAACGTTAAATATGTTATCAGAAGAATTAATAAGTTATTTTGAAGAAATACTTAATAAGCATGAACAAGAGTATTTAAATGTTAATTCGAGAGTTAAAACAGAGTACAGTCTAAGAGAGAAGATAATAAGAAATAAATATTTAAAAAAATACAAAACTCCAAGAGAGTTGATACATAACTTGTCTGATTTAATAGGTGTGAGATTAGAATGTAGATTTATAGAAGAAGAAAGAAAGATATATAAACTATTAAAATCTTACTTCAATCAAACAGAAGACAACATTTATTATTACAATGAAGAAAATGAAAATATTAGAATAAGACTAGATAAAGATCAACCAAGAAAACAAAAGAATGGATTTGAAATATATAGGATAGATGGTTTGTTTTTATATGGAGATAAAAAAATAAGCTTTGAAATACAAATAAAATCGATGGTAAATATATTTTGGAGTGATATAGAGCATAATGTTATTTATAAAAACAATGCATACTTAATGATGGATAAGTTTTTAAGTGATGTATTTGCATCTATAAAAACTAACCTTACAATGATTGATAACCAATTATTATCAGTTTATAAAACATTTAGCTCTACTACAACAAAAGATAAAGCATCTAAACAAAAGTCTATGGAAAAGTTTTTAGCAAAAATTGCATATGATACTTTTGCTGAAAAAATGGAAGCGGATATAGGGTTTATAATAGATTTTAAAAAGCCATGTGAAACTATTATAAATTATTCGTTTAATAAAAATCAGGAAGGGTTAGACATAAAAGAAGATACAACTATACAAGCTCTTATAAGATTGAATGAAATATCAAAAAAAGATATAGATTTTGATTCTAAAATAAGATTTGGTAAAACTCCTGAATTTGAAGATGAGTTTTGTGAACGACTTGGAAACTTTATAATGTCTAAGCTAAATTGTGAATTTATATGGAATTTGTTCTTTAGAATACTATTTGAAGTAGAACCACTTAATAATAAAAAGGATTTTGAAAATTTTATATTATTTATAAAAGAGAAGGTTATACCTATAAGGTACCAGGCTAAACTTGAATTGAACTTTAAAACAAAAGCTAAATATATATTACATGATATTTATATGCAAGTTGCGGATACTTTAATAGAAATAGATTCAATAGAGATAGTATATGAAGAAAATCTAGATAGTATAAATAATATAATAAAAAGAATAATTAATGATATTTGTAAAAATATTGATTCATACAAGGAATATCAAAGTAAAAAAGATAAGTACATGGAGCTTATAGATAAAAAAATCACAGATGCAATACATGATTAAGTATAACTCATATTAGGGTTAGAAAGTAAAATGCCTTTCTAACCTAAGTATGGGTTATTTTTATGAAAATAAAAGATGTAATGAATATTGAAAAAATTCTAAAAAAGAAATACACTTATAATGGAATAGACAAAATGATATGGGGGAGAGGGGTTATTATGAAAGAAAAGGTTAAACTCAGTAAGAATATAAAGTTGTTTCTTACTATAAACCTAATAGCATCTTTTGCTATGGGAATTTTTAATATGTTTGTGGGGATATATTTAAAAGAAATTGGATACCAAGAACAATTTGTAGGTAGTGTGTTGTCTATTAATACATTTGCTATAGCGATAGCATCTGTAGTAAGTGCATATTTAATAGAAAAAATAGGAAGAAAGAAAAGTTTTAGTATTGGATTTATATGTATAGCTATAGGATCAAGTTTTATAGTACTTGTTAATAATCAAGCTTTAATAATATTAATGGCTATTATAAATGGTTTTGGTATGAGTATGAAAATGACAGCTGAAGGTATGTATATAGTTGAAAATACATCAGAAAAAGAGAGAGTTTCAGTTTTTAGTACGAATTTTATTATATCTAATGCAGGTATGATGATAGCATCGTTTTTAGGTGGAAGTATGTCTTCTTATCTAGGAAGATTCTTTACATCAAGTGAGGCTATAAAATATGTATTTATAATGTCAGCGATATTATCAATAATATCATTATTACCGATACACTTTATGAAAGAACCAGAAAATTTAGAGCCTAGAAGCTTAAGAGATTGTATAAAAGGATATGTGTATATATTTAATAAAAGGGTAGCAAGTTTTATGATTTACCAGTTTTTAATAGGCATAGGTGCAGGGATAATAGTTCCATTTTTTAGCGTTTACTTAAAGTATTCTATGAACATATCTGATAGTATTGTTGGGACAATATTATCTATATCTCAATTTGGTTGTATAGTAGGAGGTATGGTTATACCATTTATGTCAGATCGATTTGGAAAAGTTAAATCGGTTATAATATGTCAATTATTATCCATCCCATTTTTATTATCTATTGCTTTTCCACAAGGCATAATAGTTATAACGATTGCTTTTTTTATGAGAAATGGACTTATGAATATGGCAATGCCTCTAATACAAAACTTATCTATGGAGATTGTTTCAGATAAGGAAAGAACTAATATGAGTAGTTTAATATCATTATCTAGCAATATTAGTAGAGCTATAGGAATAGCTATCGGTGGTTTTTTAATGGAGAATGTATCATATACGGTTCCATATTATTTTACAGTTGGATTTTATATAGTGGCAGTAATGTTATTTAGTTATATATATAAAGATGAAATTAAAATTAAAAGAAGTTTACCTTGTATGAATATTACACATAACAAATAACATTAAAGACTAGCTTTGATTAGCTAGTCTTTTTATTATGCGAAATCTATAGATATAGTTAATAAAATAGAAAGATTTTAGAAAGGTTAAGAATTTAAAATATATGTATAAACAACATAAAGAGGTGAAGAATTATGAATGAAATTTTAAAAGTTGAAAATATATCTAAAAAATATAAAGGAAAAACTGTTGTTGATAATTTAAATTTTTCTGTAGATGAAGGTGACATATTTGGATTCTTAGGGCCAAATGGAGCTGGAAAGAGTACTTCTCTAAAAATGATATTAAGATTAATAAAAAAAGATTCAGGCAAGGTTTTTATTAATGGATATGATATAGACAAAAACTTTAAAGAAGCTATAAATGGTGTTGCTGCTATTATAGAAAAACCAGCTATATATATTGATTTAACTGCATATGAAAACTTAGAAATAGTAAAAAACCTTAGTGAAACAAAGATTTATAAAGATAGATATGATGAAGTTTTGCAAATTGTAGGATTAAAAGGAAGAGGAAATGAAAAAGTAAAAAATTACTCTTTGGGAATGAAGCAAAGACTTGCTATAGCTATGGCACTTATAAAAGACCCCAAGATAATAATATTAGATGAACCTACAAATGGATTAGATCCTAAAGGTGTTATAGAAATAAGAAATCTTATAAAACAACTAGCAAATAGATATAAAAAAACTATAATTATATCTTCACACATACTTCATGAAATAGAAATGATGTGTAATAAAGTTGTAATCATAAATAAAGGAAAAACAATATTAGAAACAGATATAGAAAGTATAACAAATAAAAAAGAGTTGTTCTTTATAAGAACAATTGATATAGAATCAACTATTAAAGTTATTGATAGAGTTAATTATGTATGTCTAAAAAGTAAAAAGAAAAATGGGGTTGTAGTACAAGGTAACGATGCAAGTAGATTTTTACTTATAAAAGAATTAGTTAAAAATAATATACCTTTTTATGAAATATCATCAAACAACGACTCATTAGAGGATATATTCATAGAAGTAACGGGAGGAAAGTAGTATGTTAAACATAATAAAAAATGAATTTATAAAATCTAGAAAAATAAATGTATTATTAATTACAAATATATTAATAATGGCATCTGTATTTTTAATTTACTTTACTATGAATAAATTTGGAGGAGAAGGATTTTTAAGATCAAGTGAAGTTTTAAATATGTTTTTTGCTTCAACAATAAGTATAATACCGTATCTTATAGTTATTTTGATATCAAAGAGTATAACTGAAGAATTTAATAATGGAGGTATGCAGATATATCTTATAAATCCTATAACTAGAAGTGAAATACTGATAGGAAAGATAGCATTTATACTTATAAATATTACTATAACTATGATAACTCAAATATTAATAAGTTTTATATTTTCAGGAATATTTATACAAGTACCAACTTTAGAAATAGCAATAAATACTATATGTAGATATTTAGTTACTATTATTCCTATAATAGGATTAATATGTATTTTATTTGTGCCAGCATTAATTATAAATACATCAAGAAATAGTATTTCATTTGGATTTGCTATTATAGCTATAGGACCTATAATAACCTCTATATACACTAATATAAAACCATATAGTATACTATGGATAATAAAAAATATAGAGAATTATGGGGAGAATTTATTTATAAACATTACTATAAGCATAG
Source organism: Paraclostridium bifermentans (assembly GCF_964259345.1). Lineage (GTDB taxonomy): Bacteria > Bacillota > Clostridia > Peptostreptococcales > Peptostreptococcaceae > Paraclostridium > Paraclostridium bifermentans_B. Next base: position 678,345 of record NZ_CAXVJR010000001.1, on the reverse strand, counting down.
TATATATACTAATCGGATATATATTTTCAAGTTATATATTTAATTACAGAGATATAAGATAAGTATATTATTTAGAATTATTTTTTAAGGAGGTAAAAATGTATAACATATTAGTTGTAGATGATGAAAAAGAAATTGTAGATTTAATAGAATTATATTTTAGGAACACAAATTATAAGGTTATAAAAGCTTATGATGGTATAGAAGCTTTGAATATAGTTAATAAAGAAAAAATACATTTAGCAGTAGTGGATATAATGATGCCAAAGCTAAATGGATATTCTTTGATTTCAAGTATTAGACAACAAGGAAACATACCTATAATAGTAGTATCTGCTAAGGTTGAAGGATATGATAAAATATTAGCTCTAGATATGGGAGCAGATGATTATGTAACAAAACCTTTCGACCCACTAGAGCTAATTGCAAGAGTAAATGCTCAAATTAGACGAGTATATGGATATGCTAAACCATATGATTATGATATATCAGAAGATATTATAGAAATAGACGGTTTAAAGTTAGATTTAAATAGTTATAGGTTAACTAAGAATAATAAAGAAATAAAACTTACATCTACCGAAATGAAAATAATAGAGCTTTTTATGACTAACCCAAATAAAGTATTTACAAAGAAAAATTTATTTGAATCAGTATGGAATGAAAATTATATAGCTGAAGATAATGCTATAATGGTTCAAATAAGTAAAATAAGAGATAAAATTGAAGATGATAGCAAAAATCCTAAGTATATAAAGACTATAAGGGGAATTGGATATAAATTTGAAAGGAGATAATATGATAGCTAAAAAAGGTAGGAGCTTATATAGTATATTTATATTTAACTCAATAATAACTATAGTAGTTTTTATAATAGGGATAATAATATTTTTAAGTTTGCTAGTATCTCAAATAGCTATAGGTATAAGTAAAAATAATATAAATTTTGATGATTATAAAAATGATAGTATTTTCAAAGAAAGATATAGTGACATAGATATAAAACAAGTATTAGATGAAGGTGGATGGATAGAAGAAGTAAAAGACAATAAAATAGTTAATGTTATAGGTGATAAAAAAGATAAGGTGAAAAACTATTCTATAGAATATCTAATTAATGAAAAAGATAATATTACAGATAATAATTATGAATCTAAAGTCTACAAAGATGAGAGTAATATATATATAGTAAAGATGCCAACATATGCATACAGAGCATTTCAGGGAGTTTATAAAAATATTAATATAAAATTGTACACTATTTTATCTATGATTATAACTATTATGATAGTTTCTACTGTAGTTATAATTTTAGCTGTAATATCAATAAAAAAGTTATCAAAGCCACTTAAAATTTTAGAACAAGAAATAAAAAAAATGAGTGAAGGATATTCAGATGTAGAAGTAAACTTTAAATCTTATAGGGAATTTAACAATATAAAGGAATCTTTTAATAATACAGTAGCAAAACTTAAACAAGCAGAAGATGAAAACAAACTTATAGAAGATAGTAAAAAAAGAATTATAAGAGATATATCTCATGATATAAAAACTCCTATAACATCAGTATTAGGATATTCAAAAGCAATACTAGAAGAAAGAGTAATTGATGAAGACGAGAAAAAATTATACTTAAGGTATATATATAATAAAACAAATAGAATAAATTATTTGGTAGATGAGCTATTTATATTTTCAAAGATGGATAGTCCAGGGTATAAACTAGATTTGAAGAAACAAGATATTAGTGAATTTATAAGAGAAGTTTTAGCTTTATATTATATAGATATAGAAGAAAAAGGATTTATATTAGAGGTAGATATACCCGAAGTTGAAATTTATTCGATGATAGATAAAAAAGAATTAGAAAGAGCTATAGTAAATATAATAAATAATTCATTAAAATATAATAAAAAAGGAACTAAACTTAAAGTTAGATTATATACACAAAATAATTATGCATATTTAACAATTGAAGATGATGGAATAGGAATTTCTGATAGTGTATCAAAAACAGTCTTTGAAGAATTTGTAAGATCAGATAAATCAAGAAAATCAGACGGGGGAAGTGGATTAGGACTTGCTATAACTAGAAAGATAATTAAGCTTCATAATGGAGACATAACATTAAATAGTAAAGAAGGAATAGGAACTAGGTTTGATATAAAGTTAAAAACTATATAAAAATAATAAGTAAGTTTTAATAGTGTGTTTTTTAGTTAAATAGGGAAAATTACTACTAAGGATTAATCTTAGGAGGAAAACTATTATGTGTACAAATATTACAGTTAAATATGATAATGGATATGTAACGGCAAGAACTAATGAATTTGGAGTTATAATAAATAGTAATATATTTACTATGGGAAGAAATATTAAGCAAAGAGGTTTTTCAACTATATAAACTTATCTCCATATAATATTGAAAAAATAAATTTTGATGGACAAATTCTTTATCAAACAGGTCAAGGTAGTGGGCAAATAGGCATGCCAGGAGATATGACCCCACCTTCGACATTTATAAGAGCATCATTTAATCAATTATGTGCAATAAAATGTAATACAGATATAGAAGCTGTGGATATGGCTTTTCATATATTAAGCTCATTTGACATAGTTCCGGGAACTTGTAGACATAGAGCTGATAAAAAAGAAATTGATATGATAGGTAAAGAAAAACTTATATTAACTGATAAAGATGATATATGTGAAATAACTCAAATTACTGTAGTAAAGGACTTAAATAATTTTATTATATACTATAAAGGTTATTTTAATATGAATATAAAAAAGATAGATTGTAAAAAGTTTGATTTCTCTAAACCTGAGAAAACTATAAAAGGAAGAATATATAGTGACTATTGTGATAAATATGTAGATATAACAGATAAATTAAATTAAATAAAGTCCACTGCTTAGATTATAATTTAAGCAGTGGACTTTATTTAATTTAACTATAATTTGTTAAAATCAAACAAAAGTTAATTTTTGATAAGTTGATTCTAAATAAATGCTAATATATACTAATTATATAACATTAAGGATTATAGCATAAAAGCTCTAAAAATAATTAAAATAGGAGATTGAAATGAGTGAAACTTTAAAACTTTTAATAGGTGTATTAGCTATATTATCAATAGGTATAGGATTTTCTATATTTGAAAATATGAGGAAAATGAAATATCTAAGAATTAATATATTACATGAATACGGAAAAGAAATTGATTTAGAAGATGTAAATTTAAAAATGAAAAATGTATCAAGTTACTTTAGAAATAAGAATGAAGCTGACACTATAGATGATATAACTTGGAATGACTTAAGTTTAGATGATATTTTTAAAAAGATAAATAACACACAATGCACTGCAGGACAAGAAGTGTTATATGATATACTGAGAAATCCTGTGTATAATGAAGAAGAGTTAATTAAAAGAGATAAAATTATAGATTACTTTAGGAAAAATGAAAAAGAAAGACAAGAAATACAATTAATATTAGGTAAGTTAGGAAAAACTAATGAATTATATATAACAAATTGTTTATTCAATAAATCGGATAATAGTAAAAGCAAACTATTAAAGTATAGGTTATTAGCATGGTTTCCTACCTTTAGTATATTACTAGTCTTATTAAATCCGTTATTTATAGTGATAACTATAGGGTCAGTTGTAGTTAATGTATTTATAAGTCAGCGAAATAAAGTTGAAAATTATGATGCTAGTGGATTTAGCTATATGATAAGACTTATAAATGTTGCAAATAAAATAAGAGGTAAAAAGATAAAAGAGTTAGATGAAAATATAAATAGCATTAATTCGAATTTAAATAATGTTAAAAATATCAGAAGAAAGAGTGTAGGAGCTGAAACTAAAACTATAATGACAGATATGGACGTATTTTCAGAATATGCAAACTTAGCATTTTTAAGAGAGTTAATAAATTATGAAAAAGTAAAAAACATTATTATAAAAAATAAAGATGATTTAAAAACAATTTACGAATATGTAGGAATGATAGATGCTTTAATTGGAGTAGCATCATTTAGAGATAGTCTTGAATTTTTTACAATACCAGAGCTTACTAAATCAAATTCAAAAAAAGAAAATCATATAAACTTTAAGGAAATATATCATCCACTTATAAAAAAACCAGTGTTAAATAGTGGGAGTTTTAATAGTGGAGTTTTAATTACAGGTTCAAATGCATCTGGAAAATCTACTTTTATAAAAACTGTAGCTATAAACGCAATTCTTGCACAAACTATATATACTTGCTTTGCTAAAGAGTATAAATCTTCATACTTTAGAGTATATACATCTATGGCATTAAGAGATGATATCCATAGCAATGAAAGTTATTACATAGTGGAAATTAAGTCTTTAAAAAGAATATTAGATAGCATAAATGATAATATACCTTGTTTATGTTTTGTTGATGAAATCCTTAGAGGAACAAATACTGTTGAGCGTATAGCATCTTCAAGTGAAGTTTTAAATGATATAGGTAGTAAAAATACTATCTGCTTTGCAGCTACCCATGATGTAGAACTAACATATATATTAGAAGGAATATATATAAATTATCATTTTAAAGAGACTATAACGGATGAAGATATAAAGTTTGATTATAAACTTCATAAAGGACGTGCTCAAACTAGAAATGCTATAAAATTATTAGGATTTATGGGGTATGACAAAGAGCTTGTAAAAAATGCAGATAAGAGAGCAAAAGAATTTTTAAATGAAGGAATGTGGAAAAATATAAAAGCAAAATATTAAATAAAAAACTGCTAATAAGTAAATCTATATTGGCAGTTTTTTATTTGAAAAATTTATCGAAAAAAGAGGGTTTTGTTTGAATTTGCAGAATTATCTAAATAAGAGGTGATCATTATGACAATGCCAAGTAAAGTTTTAAAATTTGATAAAAGAAAGGTTTTAGAATCTGAGATGATTTTAAATATTGAATATTACATAAAAAAATCTCAGGAAGGCATGGACCTCATAACAAAAGGAAATAAAAAAGATGCTATGAGAATATTAAAAGATCTTAGAAAAATGTTAAAAAAAGAATATAACTATTATAAAAAAAGAAATGTTAAGATTTATATACAAAGAAATAATGTATATAGAACTTATCAGTGGGGGATAGTACTAGCTTATTCAAAATTATATAAAGTTAACTCATATAAGTTTTTATATGATAATTTATTTAATATATGGGATAGTATATCAAATCATGATTCATGTTTATTTTTGAGAAAAAACTTATAAAAATATACTTCTAATATTAGAAGTATATTTTTATTTATATATGAAATTTTTTAATATACTAATACATTTATTTTTATCAAAATCAAGGTAAGATTTAGAGCTTATAGTTTTATAATTACTATAACTAGGGTCTGGGAATTGAAGCTGCTCAGCTTTATAGTTATTAAGGCTAAGTGCTGTAAAACCAAGACTAAGCATTCGGTATGGAGTTATATTCAGCTTAACATAGGGAAAAGTGTACGCTATAACACCAGGATAATTTATAAAAGGTAGTTTAGAAAAATTATATAAAATACTTTGGAGTATATTTCTTTGTAATTCTTCCTGTAAAAAAACACTAGACTTAGAATACTTAGAGAGTAAGTTAATTACATCATACCCATTTAAATATGAAGAATCAAAATTTATATCACCTATAGATTGTATTATTTTAATTAGAGCTGTTTTATTAATTACTACATAATTATCAATCTTTATATCAAAGTTACTTTCAATTGTGTTTAATAATAATCTTTCATCACTATATAAATAAGAATCACTTAAACTGCCGACACCAATTCCTGGTATATCTACCAAAGTATCTTTACAAAGAGAAGTTAGTTTTAAATTTTTAGACACAGAATTTATAGTTAGAATTATAGAACAATAGCATGGGGACCTATCATTAAAATTAGTATTATCAACTCCAATTAATAGTAAATTATTAATTCCGTGCATGTATTTATAACTATCTGTCTTACTTAAGCTATAAGTAGAATTAAAGTTAAATAAAATAATGACTAAAGTTATAATCAATAAAAATTTATATTTAATATTCATATTAAAACCACCTAAACAATAAATTTTAATTAGTTTTAACAATAATTCATATAAAATACAGTAATGCTACACAAAAAATACTAACAGATATACTAATATAATTGAATAATTAAAAACTAATAAAAGGTGATTTAAATGAAAATAAAAAACAATTTAGCGCTGTGTTAATTGGATTGGAGTATTTAGATGGACATTTAATATTACAAATTATAAATTTAAGCATAAGTAACTTTATATACTATAAAGTTATGACAAGTTTGAATTTGCTTTAAAATAAAAAGGCAATCTTGACTTAAAAGGCAAGATTGCCTTTTTATTACAAAGAAGGCAATTATCTTACAAAGAAGGAGTTGCTATTATAAATAAGAGGCGAAAATGCCTTGTACGATATATATGCATAATAAGATATATAAGCTTTATAAATAGAAAAGCATTGAAATTTAAAGGAATAAAGTGAATATTATTCATATTTTAAATTGGCATGTTTATTGCTATATAAAATTGATAAATAATAAATTATCAAATAATGGGGGTATAAATTATGAGTAATCAACCAGCAAGTGCTTTAAATTCACCGAGATTTTGTAACACAGGAAATTTTATGAGGCTACCAAAAATGACAGATACTAAAGATTTAGATTTTGCAGTATTTGGAATGCCATTTGACACAGCAAGTTCATATAGAAGTGGATCGAGATTTGGACCATCAGCAATAAGATCAATATCAGCTATGATGAAGCCTAATAACGTAATATTAGGAGTTAATATACTTGAAAGTTTAAAAGGGGCAGATTATGGAGATGTAAATGTAACACCTGGATACATACTACCTACTTATAGAGCTATAGAAGAAGAACTTCAACCTATAGTGGATTCAGGTATAATACCTATAGGTCTTGGAGGTGATCACAGTGTAACTCTAGCAGAGTTAAGAGCTATAGCCAAAAAACATGGGCCAGTAGCTATGATACATTTTGATTCACATGCTGATATAAATGATTTAGTATTTGGGGAAAAGTATAATCATGGAACACCATTTAGAAGAGCCATAGAAGAAGGATTAATAGATCCATCGTGTTCTATTCAAATAGGAATGAGAGGTTCATTATATGACCCTGATGAACATGAAAAAGCTAAGGAATTAGGATTGGAACTAATACCAGCACATAAGATGAGGGAGATGGGACTTGAAGAAGTTGTAAGACAAATAAAGGAAAGAGTAGGAAATAAGAAGGTGTTTTTGACATTTGATATAGACTTTGTAGACCCAGCTTATGCACCGGGTACAGGAACTCCAGAAGTTGCAGGATTTACATCTTATGAAACTTTATGGTTAGTTAGAGAATTAAAAGAGCTAAACTTTGTAGGATTTGATGTAGTTGAAGTATTACCAGCATATGATAGTGGAGAAATAACTTCATATATGGCAGCTAACATATGTTTTGAATTTATATCTATATTAGCTCTTAAAAAAACAAGGCAGTAAATAAATTTAAATACTCACCTTAAATAATTAAAATAGATTGGTCGGATTTTAATTTATAAATTCAGGGGGAACATATGAAAAATGGATATATATTAGTTGCAATGGCTGGTGGATTATTTGCAACTGTAGGAATATTTTCAAATAATCTTATGAAAAATGGATTCACAGCAGAACAAGTTGCATTTGTTAGAGCTTTTGTAGGTTTTTCAATTTTAGCTATATATAGTTTAGTAAAAAATATCAATAACTTCAAAATAAGCAAGAAAGGAATTGCTTTAGCAATTTTAAGTGGGATTATATGTCAAACAGCATTTAATATATTCTACTTTAAAGCCATTGATAGTGTAGGGGTGTCTATAGCTGCTGTTTTATTATATACATCACCACTGTTTGTAGCTTTATTTTCAAAAGTATTATATAAAGAAGATATATGTAAAAGGAAGAAAATATCATTGATATTATGTTTGATAGGAGCTTTAATTGCCGTAACTGGTGGAAAATTAAATTTTAGAGATTTAAACACAGTAGGTGTAATATTGGGAATAGGGGCAGCTATAACGTATGCATGTATGCCGATTATAAGTAAATGTGCATTAAATGAGTGTTCTAGTGTAGGATTGATAATTTATAGTTTTTTATTTGGAGCTATACTTATGACACCAATATCAAAACCATGGGAAATAATAAGTCATATAGGTAATTTTAATATTTTAATAACTATGATTGGAACCGGGTTATTTCCTGCAGCTTTAGCATATATATGTTATGTCACAGGAATTGAAAAAGGAGTAGAGCTATCTAGAGCAGGAGTAATATGCTCATCAGAGCTGATAATATCTGCTATCATAGGATGGACTATGCTTGGAGAAGAATTTTCAATAATAAAAGTATTAGGACTTTGTATAATGATGATATCAACTATAATAGCTACAAAGTCGCAAGACAGTAAAGTTAATATAGAAGAAGCTAATGCTATTAAATAAGCTTTATTACATATTAGTAATATGTATATAAAATTATAGATAAAAAATAATGGATTATATTTGTATAATCCATTATTTTTTCTATTAAAATTCTATTGAAATATTATGTTTATTTAATTTTCTTCTTACAGTGCTTCTATCAATTTTTAGTTTGTGAGCCATTTCTAAAGTATTTGAACATTGTTCTTTAACACTTAATAATATATTTTTTTCATACTCATCTAAAGCTTTATTAAGCGAAAAATCATTATTAAATTCAAACGGTGTGTTCATATAACTTTGAATAAGTATCTCATCAGGTAAATCATTTTTATATATAATATCTTCATTAGATACTACAACAAGCCTTTCAATAATATTTTCAAGCTCCCTAACATTTCCAGGCCAAGGGTAATCAATAAGTGAGCTTAAGCATTCATTAGAAATTATTTTATTAATTTTGTACTTATTATTAAATTTATTCAAAAACATACTTATAAGAGGAATTATATCTTCTTTTCTTTCTTTTAGAGGTGAAATATTTATTGGAACAACATTAAGTCTGTAAAATAAATCTTCTCTAAAAGTATTGTTTTTTACCATATCGCTTAAGTTTTTATTTGTTGCAGCTATTATTCTGATATCTACACTTATTTTCTTTTTACCGCCAATTCTATAAAATTCCTTGTCTTGGATTAAGCTAAGTAGTTTAGTTTGAAGAGGAAGTGATAATTCTCCTATTTCATCTAAAAATAAAGTACCCTTATCAGCTAACTCAACTAGTCCAATTTTTCCTTCTTTATTGGCTCCAGTAAAAGAACCTTTTTCGTATCCGAATAATTCTGATTCAATTAGACTTTCGGGAATGGATCCACAATCTATTTTAATAAATGGATTCTCAGATCTATTACTATTATCGTGTATGAATTTACTTACAACACCTTTTCCAACACCAGACTGACCATAAATAAGTACTGTGGAATCAACTTTTGATATTTTTTTAGATATGTTTAATATATCTTTCATAACATTACTAGAACAAATTAATTCCTTATTATGATAATCATGATTTTTTAGTGAAAATAATTCTTCACATATTGACTTATTTACTTCTTTTAATTTAGTAAATTCTCTTTTAAGGTTTTCTATGTAAGTCATATCACGTGAAGTTATTACTACTTTATCCAAAATACCATCTTTAAATATAGGTGTTCCATGAGCTAAAACTTGTTTGTCATTTACTTTTTGAATTTGTTTTATATTTTTTTTACTTTTTATAACTTCGAGTGCAACAGAAGAAGAATATATTCCACTATTAACCATTTCTTGCATATTATATCCTATAATAGTATCTCTATTAATACCTTCTATATATTCGCAAGCTTTATTATAAAATAAGGTAATTCCATTTTTATCTGTTATATGTATGCCATCAAGTGATGCATCTAATATATTTGAAAGTTCATTATTTCCCATAAAAATCCCCCTTTTTAATAAGTGTAAATAATATTTTTTAAAAATACAAATTTATTTATTGTATCCAAATTTTAATCAAATTTAATTGGGATGATGATATAATGATAATTAATTATGGTAAAAATTTACATATTTGGTTGATAGGGGGAATTAAATGAAAAATATTGAATTAAGGCAATTAGAAGTAGGTAATATAGTTAAAGTAAATTCTCAAAAATATAAAGTTTCCTCGTATATAGTATATGAAGATGAGGAAAAATCAACTTTTATAGAATATGAACTTGTAGGATTGAAATTTAAAAAAGAAAAATTATGGCTTTGTATAGGAATTAATTATGATGAAGTACTACTTTTTAAACAAGCAGATTACCCTGATGGAGAAAGATCTTTATTAAATAAAGGTTATGAATTACTAGATAACTTGGATGCTAAAGTAATAAATTTTTCAGACGGTGATGTAGATTTATATGAGTGTGTAAATTTTAAAGAATTTAAACATAATGAAGTGGGTGTTATATTTTCCATAGAGACATGGGAAGATGAAATTTGTTATAGTGAAAGTATACCTATAAATGAAGGTGATATTGAAATTTTAATAGAAAGTGAAGGAATAAGTTCTGATATAAATTTAATTAGTAACAGAAAAAAAGTACCATATCTAAAGTATATATTATTACTTTTAATACCAGTTGCAATAATTTTAATATCTTTAATATCTTTAAACTTATCTAATAAAAACTTTATAAGAGATTATTTACAATCAGATTCAAGCTATATATACGATACATCTATAACTTCAGATGCAGATAGTAAATTAAAAGCAGATATTTATACAACAGTATTGTCTATGGATACAACAACTGAGTTTATAGTAAATGCAGCTGCAGATATAATAGAGGACGTTCAAAGTTCAGATGATGAATATAGTGTAGCTATACTTACAAAATATGAGTACGCAATTGTGTATATAGGAATGGATAATAAGACATATATTCAGGTTTCACCTAGAGAATATGTTTATACTAGTAATCATGATTTATATAATGCACATTATGCATCATCAAATATTTATTATAGAGATTTTTACTATACATTTGGATATATTAATGATTCTAAAAAATATAAAAATAGAGTAACACCGTATGCAGGGTACGTAGGAAGTAATATAAGCAAAAATTCAAGCGATAAATATAGACAGCTAAAGTTATCTCCAACAAGTATAAAGCAATCAAGTTTGAATTCTAGAACTTCGTCAGGCGGAGGGTTAAGTAGTGGAAAATAATAAATTAAGGAGGCAATTATGCTAGGAATTTTAGGAACAATAACATACTCTATAATAGGATTTATATTTATGTTAGTTGGAAATTTTATTGTAGATTTAGTTATACCATGTCATTTTCCAACGGAAATTAAAAAAGGTAATAAAGCTGTAGGGTGTATAAGTGCAGCTTCATTTATATCAGTAGGAATACTTATAAGAAGTGTTATAGTATCACCTATTATACAAAATAGCAATATTACGTTTTTACAAGATTTAACATCAACAGTATTATATTTTATATTAGGAATAGCTCTTTGTATATTAGGCTATATAGGTATGTTATTATTTAACAAAAAATATAATTTAAATGAAGAAATTGGAAAAGGGAATACAGCAGCAGGAATTATGGTTTCAGGAATGTTTATAGGACTTTCTATATTAATTAGTGGAGCTATACAATAGTGAAAGATTTAAAATTTAATTATAAGCTTTTGATGTTTACAACACTTATAATTTCAGGCTGTTCAATAGTCTATGAACTTCTTATAAGTGCTGTGGGTTCGTACTTACTAGGTGACAGTATAAAACAATTTTCCATAACTATAGGTCTTTATATGTGTGCAATGGGATTTGGATCTCATATATCAAAATATATAAAAAAAGACTTATTTGATTTTTTTGTATTTGTAGAAATAGCTGTTGGAATTATAGGAGGTATATCATCGTTAGTATTATTTTTATCTAATGCATATATAGCTTCTAATGAGTTTATCATGTATATTCAGATAATATTTATTGGGACTTTGGTAGGATTAGAAATACCTATACTTACGAGAATAATAGAGGAAAACTGTGATAACTTAAGAGTTACATTATCTAATGTATTTAGCTTTGATTATATTGGCGGGCTAATTGGATCATTAGCATTTCCTTTATTCTTACTACCGACACTTGGGTATTTTTCAACATCTTTTTTAGTTGGAGCTATAAATATTATTATATCTATAGTAATTATACATAACTATTCAAATTACATAAAAAATATCAATATTTTTAAGACTATAGCTTATATAGCTGTTGTAATTATGTTTTTAGGTATAGTTTTTTCAGAAAACATATCAAGAAGTATAGAAAATTCTTTATATAGAGATAGAGTAGTATTGACGACACAAACTAAATACCAAAAAATTGTTATGACAAAACATAAAGATGATTTAAGACTATATTTAAATGGTAATATACAATTTTCATCAAAAGATGAATATAGATATCATGAAGCTTTAGTGCATATACCTATGTCAGTAAGTAAAAGCCATGAAAATATATTAATACTTGGTGGTGGAGATGGGTTAGCTGTAAGAGAACTTTTAAAATATAATGATGTTAAAAAAATTACATTAGTTGATATTGATGACGAGATGGTTAATATATGTAAAACTAATGAGTTAGTCAAAGAGATAAATAATAATTCTTTATCAAATAGAAAAGTTGAGTTAGTGTATGAAGATGCATTTAAGTTTTTAGAAAATACGAAAGAAGTATATAATGTAATAATTGTAGATTTGCCAGACCCGAATAACGATAGTCTAAATAAATTATATACTAATATATTTTATAGATTATGTAAAAATGTACTAGTACAAGATGGAGTTATGACAGTTCAATCAACTAGCCCATATTATGCTAAAAATGCATTTTGGAGTATAAATAAAACGCTAAAATCAGAAGATTTTAATGTATACCCGTATCATGTTCAAGTTCCATCTTTTGGAGACTGGGGATTTAATTTATGTTCAAAAGATGATATAGATATATCTAATATAAATGTAAAAGTTGATACTAAATTTTTAAATAAAGATTCTATAAATAGTATATTTAATTTTGGAGAAGATGAAAAAATTGATATTAATAAAATAGATACAAATACCTTATCTCATCCTAAATTAATAAATTACTATGAAGAATCAGTAAAAAATTGGAAATGATTAAATAATATAAGAAGCTCATTCTATAAGGATGAGTTTTTTTGTGCAACAAATGTACTTGTATTTGCAAGATGTTGTTTTATTAATAGAGGATATTGAAAATCTTAATATAATTAAATTAAGATACAAAAAATAGTTAATAGGAGGTTACAATATGGAAGCTATTATTAAATTTGTTGCCTATGCAATTATTTGCTTAATAGGAATGCCTATAGTGACAATACTACATGAATTAGGGCATGCAATTATGCAGTTAATTTTTACAAAAGGAAAAGTAAACGTAATTATAGGAAATGGAAAGTTAGATATGAAATTCACTATAAATAGACTGACTATAAATTTAAAAGGTTATGAAAGCATAGGCGCTTTAAGTTATGGATTTTCTAGAGGAAGCATAGCAGATAGTAAATTTAAAAATATATTAATTTATTTAGGAGGACCTTTAGTTTCAGTTTTAATTTGCATAACAACATATATTACTATATTTAAGATTGATAATATATTTTTTATATATGCAATGAATGCATTTTTCTGGTGTAGCTTATTTTCAACTTTATGTACATTGATACCTATGAAATATAACTATTATCCATATGAAGGATATTATAGTGATGGATATAAAATAGTTCAGGTTTTGAAAAGCAAAAAAGGAGTTTGTAAATGAAAATAAATCATATACTCGATAAATTTATAGAAGAAACAAATATAGAGGTTATAACTAATGACGAGAATACTAAAGATTTTTTGTATATAAAGAAGTTAATAGAAGAAGATAACCTAAACTTAATAGGTAAAGATTTAGAAAAAAATAAAGATATAAAAGTTAACGATAAAGATATAATATATTTTGAAATATATGGAAGAGATGTATGTTTTACGACTATAGATAATGAGCTATTAGTTATAAGGATGTCTATGAAAAAACTAGAAGATATATTAGACAATAGGGTGCATTTTATTAAAATTAGTAAAAGTATAATTATAAATATTAAGCATATAGAAGAAATAAACTATCATTCGAATATGAGATTCCAAGTAAGATTAACAAATGGATATAAGCAGTTAGTAAATAGAAGTTATTTTAAGAACTTTAAAAAATGTATAGAGGAGGTTTATAATTAATGAGGGAATCTAGTGCAAAATTTTATATGATACTTTCACAGGCTTTACTACTTTTTATAATACAATTGATATTAACTTCAGATAAACAAACTTCTATAGTGCTAATTGCAATTACAGGAATTAGTTTTATGTTTGCATATTCAGGAGCTATATTATATCCTAAATTAATAGATAAGTTTGGATATAATAGCTATAAAACTATATTATTACTATTATATGGAGTAATAGGGCAAATTTTTTATATAGCACTTAAAGTTATTGGATTAGAAATTGGATATATAGAATTTATATTATCATATATAGCATTATGTGTTATAACATATCAAATAAATAAAAGAATTTATATAAGAGAGATAAATAAATTAAATAATCTTATAAAAGACAATAAATAGATATTATATATAAAAATGATGGATTAAAAAATATATTAACATACTTTTTAATCCATCATTTTTATTCTTTAAATACTAATTACTATTTTTATTATTTTGACTACTATTATCCTGTTTTATTTCCCATTCAATAACAAAAGTCATTAAAACTCTAAGTAAAAAAACAGCTCCTAGTATAACTAGTTCATCTAGAGTTTTAACAAGTACTGTTTTTAGTATTTCAGCAGCTAATTTAAACTCTAGACCAGTTGCCATAGCTGTTGCAAATTGATGTTTAAAAGCAAAATCCTTTTTAAATAATGCTTTTCTTAGATAGTAGTAAAATGCAGTAAATGCACCCATTGTTATAACTATAACACCCATAAATTCAAAAATATTAACTAATATGGGTATAAATTTAGTCATTATTTCTTCAAGCATAATATCCTCCTATGTTGAAATTATAATTTTATTATTTGTAAATAAAAAATTATTAAGCGAATTTATTAAAAAAGTCTTTTTTATCTAGATAAAGAATTAAAACTATACCACAAATTAAAACAAGTGTAGCGCAAAGTCCGGCTTCTGGTCCGAATACACCACCTGATATAGCTGGATTTCCAGTTAAGTTTAAATCAAATATACTACCAATTGAAACATTTAGGCCACTGACTTCAAATCCAAAAACATTACCTTGAGCAAAGTTCCAAGCACTATGAATTCCACAAGCTCCCCAAAGATCATTAGTTTTTATTACGTATAATCCAAATAAGTAACCCACTAATACTATATTTAAAATTGCTATATAACTTACATTAGGGTTAAATAAATGAAGAGCTCCAAATAATACAGATGAAACAAATAATCCTAGTTTTAAATTATACCTAGCACTTAAGACATTCATAAGCCAACCACGAGTTAAAACTTCCTCGGTACCACCCTGGATTATCCAACCAACTAAAATTATACTTACATTTATTAAGGCAAATTTACCTACTGGCTGAGATGGATTTTTATTTATTGATACAAATCCAAATACATATAAAATAAAAACTACTAAACTCATTAAAGCTAATCCAATTAAAAATCCTGTAATGTATTTTTTAAACCAATTATGTTTAGCAAAACCAATAGAAGAAAGAGATCTACACTCTATTTTAGTAACTCTGAAAAAAACTAACAGAGATACTCCTAAAAAGCTAAGTAAAGATCCAAATAGTATTATTAAGTTTTCATACTGATTAAATAATGGGTCAATATCAAGCGAAAGTAATAAAGGCATAAATAAAAGCGAACCTAAGATAGAACCTAAATTTAAAAATATTAATGTTAAAACAATAGCCCAAATTAAATTTGGCAGTTTTTTTGAAGAACGTGCTTTATCAACTAGACTTTCATTTTTAATAAACATAAAAATTACCCCCTATAACCATACTTATATATATATTAACATATAGTAATATTAATAATAAAATTACATAAATGTTATAAAAAATAGAATATTCAAAAAAAAATTGGTAAAAATAGTATAAAGCAAATTTATACAAGGAGGGCGTAATTATGTTATTAAAACAGATATCTTTATTATTGGTTATAATAGGAGCTATAAACTGGGGATCAATAGGATTGTTTGAACTAGATCTTGTTGGTTATTTATTTGGAGGAACTTATTCTATGATTAGTAGAAGTATATTTACATTAGTGGGGTTAGCAGGTCTATACTCTATATACACATTGATCACGTTAAAAGATAATAGTCAAAAATAATAAAACTTTAAAAGGATAAAAGTTCACCCTAATGTTTAGAGTGAACTTTGCTTATTTCAACCTTATATATATTTAATTCTATCGAGTAATAATCCATCAGATTTAGAGTTTTTTCCATAAACAAAATCTTTCATATAATAAGACAAGTATTTGCCATAATTACTATTAGTATTTAAAATTAAAGTGTCTACATAGTATATATCATTTGGAATATCATCTAATATTATTGAGCATATAGACCCATATATGCCACAGGCAACTTGAAAGTAGGTAGCATTAACTCCGTATATTTCAAATATATCTTTGTTATTTAAAACGTTATACATATACAATTCTTCAGAGTCAAATACTAAAAGTACACCTACTAAATCATAACCAATTAAAGGTTTAGATGAAGGATCTAAAACCTCCATAGGCTTATCCCAAATAATATCAACATTATCTAGGTTATTTCTAATTAAATTTGTAGTGTGATCGTTAACCTTATATATAAACCCTAATTCCATATCATATAGTTCACCCAGAGTAAGTATTTCTTCATGTGGCATTAAGCATCCATAAAACTTGAATTCTCCTAAATTAACCTTAAACTCTAGACTATAGACATCTTTATACATAAAAAGAGGTGTATTATGAGTTACAAATAAAGGATAACTCAAGATTGCTTCATCTAAAAAACATTCTGGAGACCAAGTTGTATACACTGTATTTTCTTTAGCTAAAGATTTATCTTCAAAAAATGAATTATCAAACTCTACAACATAACAAGCTTTAGGTTTTTTATTTTCAATTTGATTCATTAGATGAATAGCCATCCATTGAACAACACCTGGATTCATTCCACTTCCAATAATAGCTTTTGTATTATCAAATAGGCTTTTAGCTTCCTCAAATAAAATATATCTTTCAGACAAGGTAAATCCTTCGAGATCTTCATTTTCATCTACGCTAGTATTTTCAAGTGCAGAATTTATATAGTATATGCCTAATTCATTGCAACAGCTTAACATATCTATAGTATCGGCCCATGAAACATCAATAACTAAGTTAGTGTTAGTTTTTAGTAAGTGAGATTTAAAAGACTCTAAATTATTTAAATCAAACTGATGTAAAGAAATTTTATTTTTAAGGTTAGGAAATGATTTTGAAAAATAATAAAAATCTTTTTGAGATATATCTATTAAATGTAGGTGAGCATTACATATATACTTATGAATAGGGTCGTTGACATCGTTGGCAGACTTATTTAGTATAGATAAAATAGCAGATGCTACACCTCCGCTACTTCCTAAGATTGTTATAATAAATTCGGATAACAAATTTGTAGCCTCCTCTAAAATATATTAAAAACACATAGTATTTTAATATATTATATTAAATTTATCGAAAAATGATACAAAATGGTGGAAAATGCGAAAATAATTAAAATATTATTAAATAATCTTGACTCTATACCTACTATAGACTTTATAATTTGTTTTAGGAAAAATCATAGGAGGTATAATATGGTTAAAGAATTTTTAAGTTATGCTATTCCATCAGCACTAGCTATGTTTATATCGTCATTATATACTGTTATAGATGGAATATTTGTTGGGCAAGGAGTAGGAGACTCGGCTTTAGCCGCCGTAAATATAGTACTTCCTTTTACTGTAGTGTTATTTGGTATAGCAAGTATGCTAGCAGTAGGTGGAGGAGCATTAGTATCTAAAAATGTAGGTGCTGAAGATATAGATAAGGCTGTAGATATATTTAGACAAGTTTTTAAGCTATTATTAATTATAAGTGTAGTAACAAGTATAGTATGTATAGTGTTTACAGGGCCAATAGTAAGAATGTTAGGAGCAACAGATAATTTAGAACCGTTATCTATAGATTATCTTAGATACTATGCAATATTTTGTACACCTAACCTAGTAGGGATAGTACTTAACAGTTTTGTTAGAAATGACAATAGACCAAAGCTTGCAATGGTTTCAACTATAGCAGGAGCTATAACAAATGTAGTTCTTGACTATGTATTTATATTCACATTAGGTATGGGTATAAAGGGAGCTGCTATAGCAACAGGGCTTGGACAAATAGTTACAGTTGCAATTTTACTTCCTCACTTCTTAAAGAAAAGAGGATACTTAAGTTTTGGAAATACTACTTTAGATAAAGATACAATGAAAGAGGTTTTAAATGTAGGATTCCCATCATTCTTTGGACAAGCTAGTTTTTCTGTTATAGTATTTTTACATAACATAGCTTTATCAAATTACATGGGAGAAATAGGTATATCAACATATAGTATAATCAACTATATAACTACTAATATATACATGGTATTATTAGGATTAACATTTGGAGCTCAACCGCTTATAAGTTATAACTTTGGTAGAAAAGACGGAGAAAAAATGTTAAAGTTCTATAGTATAAACTGTAAGAGTTCTCTTATAGTAAGTATAAGTGCAGCTATAATATGTTATGTATTTGGAACTAGTATAGTTGGAATATTTACAACTGATCCACATATAGCTGAACTTGGATATCATGGGATAAAAATAGCATGTTTAGCATATATAATAGGTAGTATAAACTTAGATACATTAGTGTATTATCAAGCTATAGAAATTCCAAAGTTTTCAAACTTAATATGTTTATTCAGATCAATGGTATTTTTACCTATATGTTTAATAGTATTACCAAAATTATTTGGGTTAAATGGTATATGGGCAAGTGTACTAGTATCAGAAACAATAACCTTCATAGTTATGTATATAATCGCCAATATTAAAAAATACACAGCTAAAGTTATTAATGAAAGCAATAACACTTTAGATATGGTACTAGACGAAGCTTCAAATATATAAGTTTTGATTATAAAATGGACTCTTTTTAAAGAGTTCATTTTTATTTTAAAGAAATTATAATTAAAAGATTAATATGATAAAATATAGTTAAGAGGTGATTTTGTGGGAAAATATTTGACGATTGGACAAATGGCTAAATTGAATAATATATCTGTTCAAACCCTTAGGCATTATGAAAAAGTAGAATTATTAAAACCTTCATATACAAATGAAAATACAGGGTATAGATATTATTCAATGAAGGATTTTAATACTATTGACTTAATTAAACAGTGTAAAGCAATGGGGATGTCATTAGAAGAAATAAAGGAAGTAACGAATAACTATACTTCACTAGAATCAATAGAAGATATTTTAAATAATCAGAAAATGATAATAGATGAAAAAATAAAAGAGTTAGAAAATATAAAAAAGAAAATAGGATACATGAAAGATACGATTGCTACCTCATTAGATAAAGGAATAAATAAAGTATTTATAAAATATAACAATCAAAGAAAATTTATTAAGTATAACTACACAGGAAGGTATACCGATGAGTTTGAAATAAACCTTAGAAAAGTTTTATTAGAAGTTGAACGAGATTATGAAAATGTAAATGCAGAGATTGCATTTACTACATCGTATGAAGATATAAATAAAGAGGGAAATGTAGTATATAAAAATGTAATGATAAATTTAGGTGAAGATATAGATTTTAAAGATGAAAAAATAATAACTATACCTGAAGGGGATTATTTAACTATGTATTTTGATGATGCCTATAGGGATGCTGGGAAGTACTATGAAATAATAATGAAATATATAAAAGATAATGAGATTAAGCCAAAAGGAGATTTTCATGAGATATATATAATGACTCGAGTAGGTATGGATGGAAAAGAAAAATCACTTGGTCAAATAGAAATTTTAATATAAAAAGAAAAACTGAGAATAATAAATAAAAGTTGATAAAAATAATATTACATTTAACATAGAGTTATTTAACTCTATGTTTTTTTATATTAAAATTAAGGCAGAATAATCAAAATAGGTTATTTTTTCATAAGTTTTATGAAATTTGAAAACAATACATTTATATTGTAATACTATTCTATAATTAAAAAATTTGAAAAATTTGAATTAAATAAATAAGTTGCAAAAAAAATATATATGTTTTAATATACCTATAGGGGGTATAGAATAAATGTGTTAAACCTCATAATAAAAGGTAATATAAATTTAGGATGGTGAAAACCAATGGATATAAAAAAGGAAACATATAAAGTTACAGGTATGACATGAGCATCTTGTGCTAAAGCTGTCGAGAGGGCAGTTAAGAAAATAGATGGAATTCAAAATCAAAGTGTTAACATTGCAACAGAAAAACTAGATGTTGAATATGATAAAGACAAAGTAAGTTTTGATGATATAAAGTTAGCAGTTGAAAAAGCTGGTTATGGAATCCAAAAAGAAGTTAAATATAAAAAGTTAGATATAAAAATAGAAGGAATGACATGTCAATCATGTGCAAAAGCAGTAGAAAGAAGTATTAAAAAATTAGATGGGATTGAAAGCGTAAATGTAAATATAGCAACAGATAGAGCTACAGTAGAATATGATGAATTAAAAGTTAAACGTGGACAAATAAAAGGTGCAGTTGAAAAAGCAGGATATAAAGTTGCTGACGAAGCAAAAAAGCTAGATATAAAAATAGAAGGAATGACATGTCAATCATGTGCAAAAGCAGTAGAGAGAAGTATTAAAAAATTAGAAGGAATAAAAAGTGTAAATGTAAATATAGCAACAGATAAAGCTACAGTAGAATATGATAAATCTAAAGTTAGAGTTTCACAAATTAAATCTGCAATTGAAAAAGCAGGATATAAAGTTGCAGATGAAAGCAAGAATGAAGACATAGATGAGGATAGATTAAGAAAAGAAAAAGAGTTAAAAGTTTTAAAAACTAAACTTATAATAGCTATGGTATTTGCAATACCTTTATTCTATATAGCTATGGGACCGATGGTGCCAGCTCCTTTTGGACCATTACCTGTTCCAAGTATAATAGACCCTATGTCTAATACACTAAATTATGCTTTAATTCAATTATTACTAGTAATACCTATAGTTGGGGCAGGATATAAGTTTTATGTTAATGGTATAAAGGCAATGATTACAAAAAGCCCTAATATGGATTCATTAGTAGCTGTAGGTACTTTAGCAGCGCTTTTATATAGTATATATACAACAATACAGCTAGCTAGTGGCGAACTAGTACATATGAATGGACATCATCATCAACTATATTATGAAAGTGCAGGAATAATAATAGCATTAATATTACTTGGGAAATATTTAGAGTCAAGATCTAAAGGAAAAACATCGGAAGCAATTAAAAAGCTTATGGGTCTTCAACCTAAAACTGCAATAGTAGTTAAAAATAATGAAGAAGTTGAAATACCAATAGATGAAGTTGAAGAAGGCGATATAATAGTAGTTAAACCAGGTAGTAAAATACCTGTAGATGGTATAGTAGTAGAAGGCCATACCTCAGTTGATGAATCTATGTTAACTGGAGAAAGTATGCCAGTAAGCAAAAAAATAGGGGATAGAGTTACAGGAGCTAGTATAAATAAAAATGGTAATATAAGATTCAAAGCAGATAAAGTTGGTAATGATACAACTTTAGCACAAATAATAAAATTAGTTGAAGATGCACAAGGAAGTAAAGCTCCTATAGCAAAATTAGCAGATACGGTATCTGGATATTTTGTACCAGCAGTTTTATTAATTGCAGTAATTAGTGCATTAGCATGGTATTTTATAGGTGGAAAAGATGGAGTATTTTCACTTACAATATTTATATCTGTATTAGTTATAGCATGTCCATGTGCATTAGGGCTTGCGACTCCAACAGCTATAATGGTTGGAACTGGAAAAGGTGCAGAAAATGGAATATTAATAAAAGGTGGAGAGGCATTAGAATCTGCACATAAAGTAAATACTATTATATTTGATAAAACAGGTACTATAACAGAAGGAAAGCCTGTTGTAACAGATATAATAACTAAAAATGATATAAGTATTGAAAAACTTTTACAAATAGCAGCAAGTGCTGAAAAAGGTTCAGAACATCCACTAGGAGAAGCTATTGTAAAAAGAGGAGAAAGTGATAAGATTGAATTCTTAAATGTAGAAAACTTCAACGCTATAACAGGTCATGGTATAGAAGTTACGATAGACAAACAAAATGTATTACTTGGTAATAAAAAACTTATGGATGATAGAAACATAAAATTAGAAGATTTACAAGTTTCATCAGACAATTTAGCAGGTGAAGGAAAAACACCTATGTATATAGCTATAGATAATAATATAGCAGGAATAATAGCTGTTGCTGATATTGTAAAAGAAAGTAGCAAAAATGCAGTAGAAAAATTACATGAAATGGGAATACAAGTAGCGATGGTTACAGGTGACAACAAAAAGACAGCTAATGCAATAGCTAAACAGGTTGGTATAGATATAGTTTTAGCCGAAGTATTGCCTGAAGATAAAGCTAATGAAGTTAAAAAACTTCAAGATAAAGGGAATTTTGTTGCTATGGTTGGGGATGGAATAAATGATGCTCCAGCTTTAGCAAAAGCTGATATTGGTATAGCAATAGGAAATGGAACAGATGTTGCTATAGAATCTGCAAGTATAGTTTTAATGAAGAGTGATTTAATGGATGTTCCAACTGCAATAAAACTAAGCAATGAAACTATTAAAAATATAAAACAAAATTTATTTTGGGCATTTGGATACAATACTGTAGGTATACCTGTAGCAGCAGGAGTATTATACTTATTTGGAGGACCATTACTAAATCCGATGATTGCAGCTGCAGCAATGAGTTTAAGTTCTGTATCGGTTGTAAGTAATGCATTAAGACTTAGAAACTTTAAAGCTTATAAGTAATAAGGAATTAAATAGGTTATAATGAATATCGGATATAAGTGTAATATGGAAACTTATATCCGATATTTTGTAGTATTTATAGAATTTTGTAACTTCTATATAAATAAAATAATATATTGTAATAGTAAATAAATATTTATTTACTATTACAATATATTATTTTTGAGGTGATACAATGAACTGCCGACATAAACATCAAGATAAATGCAGTTGTAATTGTAATGATAAAGTTCCTTATGGATTTTACGGTAATAACAAATGTATTTTATATGAAGATTATACTGATATAAAAAAAGCCTTATGGCTATTTAAAGGTAAAAAAATCCAGATAATAACAGGGGCTACTCCTCCTGCTGCAAAACCTCCTAATATAACAGGTAAACTTATACATGTTGATGATAAGATTCTTAAGCTTAAACTTAAATCGGAGCATGATGACTCAACTAAAGAAGGAATCTATTTCTTGAAGTCAATTATAGGATTTATTCCTTTAGAGGACGAAGAGGATGGTGGGTGTGGTAAAGAAAAAGATCCTATGAGTTCTTTACTTACTAAATATATAGGGGAACGTGTTAATCTTTTAGTTGCTAATACTTCTTCAACTACTACAGGTTCTGATGTGAAAGGTATTATATTAGAAGTAAATAATGATTTTGTAAAAATACAACTTGACCAAACTACACCTACAACAAATCCACTTATAGCAACATATTCACTATCTCAAGTTACTGGTGTGATTGGGCTTTCATCTAAAACTACAGGAGGTAAAGGTGGTAGTTCCAAAGGAAAGGTAACAGTTCAAGTAACTATTGATTGGGAAGGTAGTGACGATCATCCAGAAGAAGTAAATGTTAATTTTATAAGAGAAGATGTTATAACAACTATACCTACAATTAATGGAGTTGCAACTTTTTCTTGTGAACCAACAGGAAGTTTGATTATACAAGGAGAAGATATTGCAGGATTTATTACTCCTACTAAAGAGATTAGATTATCTGGTAATGTGCCTTTTGTTTTTGAAACACTTGATTATATCGCCGATGATGTACCTGTTACTGGTGTATTAATTTCGCCATCTCATCTAAGACTTCTTCTTAATGATAAATTTAAATTAGATGCTCAAGTTCTTCCTCTTAATGCTAGCAATCAAGAAATTACTTGGAAATCTAATAATGAGGAATTTATATCTGTTGATTCTAATGGAGTTGTAACAGGAAATTTTCAAGGTAGTGCTACTATAACTGCTAAAAGTGTAGAGGATGAGTCTTATTTTGCTAAAGCAACTGTAGATGTATTGACTATTGATAGTATTATTGATAAGTCTGATATAAATGCTATTTTAGGTGAAGTTATTTTACTTCCTGATACAGTAAATGTTAAACTAAGTGATTCTTCTATTATGACTTTGCCTGTAACTTGGAAATATAACAATGAAGATGTTGGGGCTACATTTACTCCAATCGATTCGACTACTTCTGAATATACCTTAATAGGCATAGTGGATAAAACAACTCTTACTGCTTCTTTAAATATCATAGTTGATACTAATGCTCAAGCAATATCAGTTACTGGGTTAAGTTTAAATATTATTTCAACTTCTATTCATATAGGTGAGAGTACAACTATAATTCCAATTGTTGAACCTGATAATGCTACTACAAAAGATGTTACTTTCGAATCTTTAGATAGTTCTGTGGCAATAGTTTCTGATAGTGGTGTTGTTAAAGGTGTATCCACTGGATTTACAACTATAGTGGTTACAACTGTAGATGGAAATTTTAAAGCTTACTGTATAGTTTCTGTATCTATGGTTCCTGAAATAGACCTTATTTATTCTGTAGAAACGGTATATGATTCTTATGAGGATGTTGAAATTAATGTTGAAAATCTTATAGCTGCTCGTGTAACTTCAAAAAATAAATATTATATTAAAGTCGAGCAAACTGGCGGTTCCTCAATTGTTGGAGAAGGTGAGATATATCTTGAGCCAGGTATGACTACATTTAAACCTTATTATCATACAACATTCACTCCAATTCCTAACTATAATAATCAATATTTCCTATATATGAGCACTGATAAGGATTTTCCAAAATCTGACGAGCAAACTCTTTCAACTAACTTTAAAATTGGTTCTCCAGTACCAACTGTTGATCCAGAAGATATTAAAGTTGATTTAGAGATAATAGGAGGATATTTAGATAATAATCCTTCTGATATTATTTTTATACTTGCTAGAGAACTTGATAAAGCTATTGAAGATATTACATGGGAAGACTACGTTGTTGATTTAAATGATGATGAAATAGAATTTACAGATGAAGTTAAATTAAAAGGTAAAACAGATATGAATGGAATAGTAATATGGGAAAAACCTAAAGAATCTCTTAAAATTGGTGGATATGTATTGCTAGAGGTTACACCTAATGGATATATTGACAATCTTAACCTTATAAATCCAGACTCTAGTGACGAAGAATTAATAAAGAGTGTGCATCTTACTCGTGATGGTATAATTGTTAGACATATTATTAATACTTTTACTGGGGTATAAATTTCTAAAAAATACATTGTATGGGTACAATTGATATTGAGTATTTTAAATGCTTTCCCTATAATGAATGATATAAGATATCGGAATATAGGGGAGGTAAAAAAATGAATAATAAAACTAGACAAACAGTACTAAATGGATTATTAATAGCTTTAGTATGTATAGCGACAATGACTATCCAAGTACCTACACCAGGAACGAATGGATATGTAAATATAGGAGATAGTATAATATTTATTTCATCAATACTATTTGGACCAATACCAGGAATGATTGCAGGTGGAATTGGATCTGCATTAGCAGACATCTTAAGTGGATATACACACTGGGCGATATTCACGCTTGTTATAAAAGGTCTTGAAGGATATGTGGTAGGTATTATTATAAGAAATCACAGTAATCTTTTAAAAGAAATATTTGCTATGGCTATAGGAACTATAGTTATGGTATCTGGGTACTTTGTTGCAGGAATAGTTTTAGAAGGAAGTGCAGCAGTTTCTGCCGCATCTATACCATCAAATTTAATTCAAGGAATAATAAGTATGTGTATAGCGGTTTTACTAGCATACTCTTTAAATAAAGTAAAGTATGTAAAATCATTTAGAGCACATTCCTAAAAAATAATAATTATAGATTCTAAATTTTTTTAATGGCTATATCAGACTGATATAGCCATTTTTTACATTTAAGTAAATTACGATTCAAGAAGATATTGGTATAACTATACTTTAATAGTTATGCCAATATCTTCTTGAAAATAAAATATGACATATAAAATTAAATTATTAAAATTGTTTTTATCTATATTGACAAATAAATACATAGAAATTAACAATTTTACATATTTGCAGACTTTTCTTAAAATAAGAATGGAATAGATAAAGGGGAATAGCTATGTATGTTATAAATTTAAAGGGGGCTTAATAGAACTATGAAAAATGAAAAAAACAATTCTTTAAAAAAGAAAAATGGGAGCATAATTGCACTATTACCTATTGGAGTATTTTTAATCCTGTTTTTAGGCAGTGGAATTTTAACTGGAGATTTTTATAAGATGCCAGCATTGACAGCATTTGTAATTGCTGCAGTGGTAGCTTTTATGATAAACCCTAAAGAATCTTTAGATACAAAGATGGAAGTATTTTGTAAAAGTGCAGGAGATAGCAACATATTAATAATGATAGTAATATTTTTATTAGCAGGTGCATTTGGGAGTGTAGCTAAAGCAATGGGAGGCGTTGATTCAACTGTAAACTTAAGTTTAGCGATATTACCAGCAAATTTATTGGTACCAGGATTATTTTTAATAGTATGTTTTATATCGACATCAATGGGAACATCGGTTGGAACAGTTTCTGCACTGACACCTATAGCGATTGGTATTTCTCAGAAAACGGGAATATCATTAGAATTATTAGTTGCAATAATCGTTGGAGGAGCTATGGTAGGAGATAGCTTATCTATGATATCTGATACAACTATAGCGGCTGCAAGTACACAAGGGTGTCAAATGAAAGATAAAGTAAAAATGAACTCTTTTGTAGTAATACCAGCAGCAATTGTAAGTTTTATAATAATATGTGTAATGACATCTGGGGCAGGGGCAGTAACTGAATCAGGCTCATATGAAGTTATAAAAGTTGTACCGTATATAGCAGTATTAGTTGGAGCATTAGCTGGAGCAAATGTATTCTTAATACTAGCAGGAGGAGTTTTATTTGCAGGGCTAATAGGGTTATTTACAGGTACTATGGATATGTGGCAGTTTATAGATGCAATATCTGAAGGCATGGCAGGTATGCAAGAATTATGTATCTTGGTAATAGTAGTAGGTGGAGTTATTGGGTTAATCAAACATAATGGAGGAATAGACTTTGTACTTAACTTCATTACAAGTAAGATAAAAAGTCCAACTGGTGCTAAACTAGGTATAGCAATGCTTGCAAGCATAATAGATTTATGTACGGCAAACAATACAATAACAATAATAACTGCTGGACCTTTAGCTAAAGAGGTCGGAGAAAAGTATAATCTAGACCCAAGAAAACTAGCAAGTATATTAGATATGTTTTCATCATGTTGGCAAGGTATGATACCTTATGGAGCTCAAATTTTAACTGCAGTTGGTATAGCTGGGGTTTCATCTGTAGGAGTAATAAAATATTTATACTATCCTATATTTTTACTAGCATTTGCAACTATTTCTTTATTTATTGATTATCCAAAAGTAAAAAATAAAAAATCAAATATAAAAAAAGAAATAAAAGCTAGTTAAATTTCTATGAAAAATTATTACGAATATTAAAACAATTGTTTTTATCTATATGTATGTATCATATTATTGAAATTAACAATTTTACATACTTTAACAATTTTCATAAAATATAGCTTGAGATTATAAAATATATTTTTTATTACTAAGGGGGACTAATAAATGAAAATTTCAACAAAATTAATATCGTTAGGGTTGATTAGTACGATGTTATTTTCAGTAGGATGCTCATCGAAAGATGCTACAGAAGATAACAAAAATGTAAAGTCAACATCTAGTGGAAATTCCATAACATTAGTTGTTGGGGCTAATCCTCAAACTACTAATCCGCTATATGCTAATGATAGAGCATCTATGACACTTATGAATGCTATATATTCACCGCTATATGTTACTGACAAGGAAGGCGAAACGTTTTACTTGGCTGAAAAGGTTAATGTATCAGAGGACTATTTAACTTACAAGGTTAAATTAAGAGATAATTTAAAATGGCATGATGGAAAACCATTAACTTCAGATGACATAATATTTACATATGATACAATGATGGATAAAAATCAAAACTCTCCAAAAAGAGGTGACTTTTTAATAGGAGATAAACAAGCTGAATTAAAAAAAATAGATGATCAAAACTTTGAGGTAAAACTACCTTCTGTGTCTACATCATTTGAAAGTGTTTTAGGAGATTTAAGACCTATACCAAAACATATATTTGAAGGAGAAAAAGACATAGCTAAAAGTGAGAAAAACAACTCACCTATAGGTTCTGGTCCATATAAATTCAAAGAGTTAAAATCTGGAGAAAGTATAATTCTTGATAAAAATTCAGATTACTTTTTAGGAAATCCACATTTAGATACAGTGGCTTATAGAATAATTCAAGATAAAAATTCAGCTACTATGGCTCTTCAAAATGGAGAGATTCAAGCTGATTATATTAAAGCAAACCAAGTTGATACGGTTTCTAAAAATAAAAGTTTAGAAATAAAAACTTTTGACGAAGGTATGGTTGATAATTTAGTATTTTGCGAAGAAAATGAAGCTTTAGCAAAAAAAGAAGTTAGACAAGCTATAGCTTATGCGATAAACAAAGATGAAATAATGAAATCTGCATATGGTGGAGAAAAATATGCGAAAAAAGCATATTCATTATTTGCACCAACAACACAATACTTTACAGAAGATGTTGAAAAATATGATCAGAATAAAGAAAAATCTAAAGAATTATTAAAATCAGCAGGATATGAAAATTTAAAATTAAGATTAGGATACACTAATGGATCTAAAGAACTTGAAGCTATTTCATTAGTAATACAAAATAATTTAAAAGATATAGGTGTAAATGTTGAATTAGTTCCGCTTGAAAGAAGTGCATTTTTAAATCAATTATTTAAAGACAAAAGTAGTAGAACTTTTGATATGGCTTTAAATGGATATGTTATGGGAAGTGACCCAGCTGCATATTCATCATTATTTGTAACTGATGGATTTAATAATGTTCAAGGGTATTCAAATGAAGAAGTAGATAAGCTTTTTAAAGAAGCATCTGTTGAAACTGATAATGCTAAGAGAGAAGAATTATATAAGAAAGCACAAAAAATAGTTGTGGAAGATGTTGCATTATATCCTATAGATTATCCTAAATCTATAGTTGCGATAAACAATGAATATAAAGGTATAGACGAGGCTAAATTAGTTCCTATATATATGTTCCAAGATTTATCTAAATTAAGTAAGAAATAAAATTATAAAAAATAGAGTTGTTTCAAATTTGAAACAACTCTATTTTAAAGTAAGCGAGGTGAAAATATGAAAGAACAAATTATAAAAAGATTAGTTAATATAATTCCTATGTTATTTTTTATAACTATAATATCGTTTATTCTTATGCATTTAGCTCCAGGTGATCCATTGCAAGCGTATATATCACCAGAAATGAATGTAGATGATATAGAAAGAATGAGAGAAAGTTTAGGTCTTAATGACCCTATAATAGTTCAATATTTTAAATGGTTATTAAATACTTTACAAGGAAATTTAGGATATTCAATGGTTAGCAATAAGCCTGTACTAGACTTAATACTAGAACGATTAGGGCCTACACTATTACTATCAGGAAGTGCACTAATAATATCGCTAATAATATCTATACCAGTAGGACTTATAGCAGGATACAAAAAAAATTCCATATTAGATAATGTAATAAATGTAATTTCATATGTAGGTATATCTATACCAAGTTTCTGGTTTGCAATGATGTTAATATATGTGTTTGCAATGAAATTAAATATTTTACCAAGTGTAGGTATGAGGAGTATAGGAGTAGATACCACTAGTGATATGCTAAAACATTTAATTCTACCAGCAACTGTACTTAGTTTTTATAATATCTCTGTATATGTAAGATATATACGTTCAAGTACTATAGGGCAATTAAAAGAGGATTATGTACTTACACAATATGCATATGGAGCAAGTACTAAAGATATATTATTTAAACATGTATTAAAAAATACTTTATTACCAGTAATAACAATATTTGGGATGTCGCTTCCTGGAATGTTCACAGGAGCATTTATAACAGAAACAATATTTGGGTGGCCAGGAATGGGTCAATTAGGAGTAAATGCTATATTTGGATACGATTATCCAGTTGTTATGGGAATAACTTTAATTTCATCAACAATGCTTATAATTGGAAATTTAATAGCAGATATTTTATATACAATTATAGACCCGAGAATTAAATCATAAAGGAGGTGTAGTATATGAACGATAGAATATTAAAAAATTTAAAACTAAATTTAAAACAAAATAAATTATCAATATTAGCTATTATAATAATAATGATTTTTACATTTGCGTCATTGTGTGCATCTCTGTCTACATATGATCCAAATCAAATCGATCCAGCAAATAGACTTTTAAGACCAGATTTTAAGCACTTTTTTGGTACCGATGATATGGGGAGAGACTATTTTACAAGAGCGCTTTATGGAGGAAGAGTATCTTTAATGGTTGGATTTATGTCTATGATAATATCTACAGTAATAGGTACTATAGTTGGAGCTATTAGTGGATACTTCGGAGGAAAAATAGATGATTTTATAATG
Organism: Paraclostridium bifermentans; assembly: GCF_964259345.1. Taxonomy (GTDB): domain Bacteria; phylum Bacillota; class Clostridia; order Peptostreptococcales; family Peptostreptococcaceae; genus Paraclostridium; species Paraclostridium bifermentans_B. The sequence goes on along the minus strand of NZ_CAXVJR010000001.1, from coordinate 647,085 downwards.
AGATGTATAGATATACTTATGTGTATACCTACATTTTTTTTGATTTTAGTTATAAATTCATATTTAGGGGCATCAGTTGTAAATTTAATATGCATAATAGGTTTTTTAGGATGGATGTCTATTGCAAGGATTGTAAGAGGTGAGACCTTATCTGTAAAAGAAAGGGAATATGTATTGTATGCAAAAGCTTCAGGAGAAAATTGCTTTAAAATAATAATTAGACATATAATACCTAGTATATTACCTACAATAATCGTTTCAGCTACTATAAATATAGCTACGTCAATATTACTAGAGTCATCACTAAGCTTTTTAGGTGTTGGTATAACTCAACCTAATGCGTCATGGGGGAGTATGCTAAAAGATGCTCAAAGTTATTTAATGGATGCTCCATATTTAGCTTTCTTCCCAGGAATGATTATATTATTGACTGTTCTTAGCTTTAATTTAATAGGGGATACATTAAGAAATGTTTTTGAAGCAAAAGCTAATGATAGGTAGGTGATATATATGAAAGAAATTTTAAATGTAAAAAACTTAAAAACCTCTTTCTTTACACAAGAGGGTGAAGTTGAAGCTGTAAGAGGAATAAGCTTTAACGTTTACCAAGGTGAAATTTTGGGGATTGTTGGAGAAAGTGGTAGTGGAAAAAGTATAACTTCTAAATCTATAATGAAAATTATACAAAAACCTGGAAAAATAGTTGATGGTGAAATAATTTTTAATAATGAGGATTTAATTAAAAAATCAGATAAAGAAATGAGAAAGATTAGGGGAAATGAAATATCTATGGTATTCCAAGATTCTATGACGGCTTTAAATCCTTTAATTACAGTAGGAAAACAAATTGGGGAGATAATATGTAGGCACCAAGGAGTTAATAAAAAACAAGCAAGGGAAAAGACAATAGAAATTTTGAGAAAGGTAGGTATTCCTTCACCAGAAACTAGAATAGATAACTATCCTCATGAATTTAGTGGTGGAATGAGACAAAGAGCTTGCATAGCGATGGCTGTAAGTTCAAATCCTAAGCTTTTAATAGCAGATGAACCAACGACAGCCTTAGACGTAACTATACAAGCCCAAATATTAAGATTACTAAAAGAACTAAATACAAACCTTGAAAGTTCTGTAATGCTTATAACTCATGATTTAGGAGTTGTATATAATACTTGTGATAGAGTTATAGTTATGTATGGAGGTAAAATAATGGAAGAAGGAACTGTTAGAGATATATTTGAGGATCCACAACACCCATATACAATAGGTCTGCTAAAATCAATTCCAAAAGGAAGAGATTCCAAAAGAAAAAGATTAGTACCGATTGAGGGAACTCCTCCTAATTTATTGAACCCTCCAAGTGGATGTCCATTTTTTGAAAGATGCAACTATAAAACGAGTATGTGTAAAGAAAGTCCAAAAACTAAGATGGTAAGTAAAACGCATAAACTATCTTGTTGGCTTTAAACAAGGAGGACATTATGAATTTAATTGAAGTCAAAAACTTGAAAAAATATTTTATTAAAAAAAATGGAATAATTAAAAAAAGTATAAAAGAGGTTAAAGCTGTAGATGATGTTAGCTTTTATATAAAAAAAGGTGAAACCCTTGGATTGGTAGGGGAAAGTGGATGTGGAAAATCTACTTTAGGAAGGGCGATAATAAGACTATACGATATAACGGATGGACAAATCTTATTTGATGGAGAAGATATATCGAAAAAAAGTGAAAAAGAATTAAAGTTATTTAGAAAGAGAAGTCAAACTATATTCCAAGATCCATATGCATCACTTAATCCAAATATGACAGTAATGGAAATAATAAGTGAGCCTTTAGATATACATACAAATTACAGTAAAAAAGAAAAGGAAGATATAGTATATGAATTACTTGAAAAGGTTGGATTAAGTAAAGAACATGTAAGCAGATACCCACATGAATTTAGTGGAGGACAAAGACAGCGTATAGGGATAGCAAGAGCACTTTCTATAAAACCTGATTTCATATTTTGTGATGAACCAATATCAGCACTAGATGTTTCTGTTCAAGCCCAGGTTATAAATTTATTAGAAGATTTGCAAGAAGAACTTGGGATTACATATTTATTTATAGCACATGACTTATCTATGGTAAGACATATTTCAGATAGAGTATGTGTAATGTATCTAGGAAAGATTGTAGAAATTGGGCGCAGTGAAGATATATATAACAATCCAAAACATCCATACACTAAGGCGCTTTTAAGTAGTATACCGAATATAGGAGTAGAAGTGGAAGAAATATTAGAAGGGGATGTACCAAGTCATTTAAATCCCCCATCAGGTTGTAGATTTAGAACTAGATGTAAGTATAGAAGTAGTATATGTAGTGAAAAAGATCCATATATGATAAAAATAGGGGGGGAACATTCTGTAGCTTGTCACAATTTAGGTAAAGTATAAAAAATAGTAACAACTATATTTCATAGTTGTTACTATTTTTAAAAATGTCGAAAAATTGAGAAAATAAAAAATAAAAAAATATTGCGGCTCTAGGAAAATGTTATTACAATTATGTTAATAATAAAAATGGTCGACAATAGACAAACGACTAAATAAAAAAGGGGGGTAACAAATGTTTAAAACTTTAGAAGATATAAATGAAAAGTTAAATGAACATGTAGCTTATAGAAATGAGTGTTTAAACTTAATAGCATCAGAAAATTATGCAAGTGAAACTGTAAGAAGTTATTTAAGTGGGGATTTTAGTAATAGGTATGGGTGTTATACAACTTTAAAGCCAGAAGAAAGAGAGTATAGTGGGAATAGATATATAAATGAATTTGAATTAGAAACTCATAAATTAGTGTTAGATATGTTTGGAGGTAAATTTGTAGATTTAAGGCCAATAAGTGGTCACATGGCTGGTATGGCTGTAGTTCTTGGAATATTAGAGCCAGGAGATACTGTAATAGAAGTATCTTTAAAAGATTGGGGGCATGGGCTTGTTGGACCTATGAGGCAAATAAGTCAGTTTGCAGAAACTATAAAGGTAGAATATATGCCTTTTGTAAATGGAGAAGTAAGTTTAGAAGGTCTAATAGAACTTTGTAAAAAAACTAACCCTAAAATGGTTATATTTGGTGGATCAGGAACGATATTTGCAGAACCAGTAAAAGAATTTAAAACATTTGCAAAAGAGTCAAATATAATAGTAGCTTATGATGCATCTCATGTAACTGGACTTATAGCAGGAAAGGTAATGAGCAACCCTATAAAAAATGGTGCAGATATAATGTTTGGAAGCACTCATAAATCTTTCCCAGGACCACAAGGTGGATTTGTAGTATCAAATGTTGAGGAATATATAGAAAAGATAGGTAATGCTCTATCTCCATCATTAGTAACAAGTCATCATTTAAATAGATTACCAGCATTTGCAGCATCTATATTAGAAATGAAAGAATATGGAGAAGCTTATGCAACTCAAATAGTTAAAAACTCAAAAGCATTAGCAAATGAATTATATAATTTAGGCTTTGATGTTATAGGTGATAAAGAAAGAGGATTTACAGATACTCACTTAATGCTAGTTGATATAGATAAGTATCCATTAGATAGAGCGCCAGGAAAATTATTAGAAGAAGCTTCTATACTATGTTCTGATGATTTTTCAGGGGAAAGTGTTCAAGTTAGAATAGGGACTCCAGAGATAACAAGAAGAGGAGCTAAAGAAGAAGATATGAAGCAAATAGCTAAATTCTTTAAAGATATAATAATAGATAAGAAAGAAGTAAGTGAAGTTTCAAAAGAGGTTAAAGAATTTGTTATAAAGTTTGATAAATTATATTATTGTTTCTAATATAAAAAGGGGGATAAGTACATGAGTAATTTAAATGAAAGATGGTTGAATTTTACAGTTGAAGAATACCATCAAAGATTAAAGAAAGTAAAAGAAAGTATGCAACAAAAGGGAATAGAAGTTTTAATAGTAACAGACCCAGCTAACATGAACTATGTAACTGGATTTGATGGGTGGTCATTTTATGTACATCAATGTGTAGTAGTAGCTACAGAATTAGAACAACCAATTTGGATAGGAAGAGGTCAAGATTCAAACTCTGCAAGACTTACAACTTGGCTAGAGAATGAAAATATATTTAATTACACAGATGATTATGTACACTCTATGACAAAACATCCTATGGAATATGTTGCAGATATTTTAATATCTAAGGGCTTAGATAAGAAAAATATAGCAACAGAAATGGATGCATATTATTACACTGCAAAGTGTCAAGAAAGATTAGAAGCATCACTTCCTAATGCAAGATTTTTAGATGGAAACAACTTAGTAAACTGGGTTAAAATAGTTAAATCTGATAATGAAGTTGAATTTATAAAAAAGGCTGCAAGAATAGTTGAAGTTGGAATGAAAGCTGCTTATGAAAATGTTGATATAGGCGTGAGACAGTGTGATGCAGCCGCAGAAGTTTATAAAGCACTAATAAGTGGAACAAAGGAATATGGAGGAGATTATGCATCTATAATACCATTAATGCCAGCAGGAAAAAGAACATCAACTCCACATTTAAGTTGGACTGATGAAGTGTATAAGGATGGAGATACAGTAATACTTGAACTTGCAGGAAACTATAAGAGATATCACTGCCCATTAGCTAGAACTATGATATTAGGTCAAAATGTTCCTCAAAAAGTTAAAGATTTAGGAAAAGTAGTTGCACAAGGTGTAAATGAAACATTAGGTAAAATAAAGCCTGGTATGACTTGTGAAGAAGTTGAAAGAGTATGGGCTAACTCAATTGCTAAAAGCGGATTTATAAAAGATTCAAGAATAGGATATTCAATGGGTCTTAACTTCCCACCAGATTGGGGTGAGCATACAGCTAGCTTAAGACCAGGAGATAAAACTGTTTTAAGAGAAAACATGACATTTCATATGATACCTGGTATATGGTTAGATGATTGTGGAGTTGAGATAAGTGAATCATTTAGAGTAACTAAAGATGGATGCGAAACTTTCACTAACTATGAAAGAACTTTACTAACTAAATAAATAATAAGTTAACGAGTAGTAAAAATACTGCTCGTTAGTTTTAAATAAAGACACCTATGTACTTAACTTAATAAAAAAGCTAAAAAATAGTATTAAATACTATTAAAGGGGAGATTATAATGAATCCGATTATAGTTTTAGAATTAATATTGTACTGTATAGGTATGATGGGTATAGGAATATATTTTAGCAGAAAGAAGTTAAGTGGAAAAGAATTTACAACAGGTGGAGGCAAAATACCAGGATGGGCATTAGCTTTTTCTGAAAGAGCAGCATGTGAATCTGTATACTTATTAATGGGTGCAACAGGGTTTGCATATACAACAGGGGTTTCAAGTATATGGTTATTTGTAGGTTCAGCAATAGGTACTATGAGTTTTTGGATATTCTTTGGAAAAGTTATAAAAAGAGATAATGAAAAATATCAAGCAACAACTCTTATTGATTATATATCTATGAAGTTTGTTAAAGATGCAAATATGATAAGAAAATGTGCCTGTTTATGTATAATAATATTTTTTATGTTTTACTTAAGTGCTCAGTTTTCAGGTGCAGGAAAAGCTTTATTTACAGTAACTGGGATGGAGCCGTTTTATGGAACAATACTTATATCTATAATAGTTGTACTATATGCAACTTTAGGTGGATTTATGTCTGTAGTATGGGCAGATGTTGTTCAAAGTATACTTATGGTAGTTACATTAGTAGTTGTGCCTATAATAGCGTTTTTAAATTTGCAAAATCAAGGAGTTGATTTAAGTCAAACATTAGCAGCTGCAGGAGAAGGTATGAATTCTTTTGTTGGAGGAAAAGAAGGTATAGCAGCATTTTTATTAGTATTTGCAAACTTAAACTGGTGTTTTACTTTCTGGGGAGGTCAACCTCAACTTACAGGAAGAATACTTGTTATGAAATCTGAAAAAGAATATAACATTAGTAGAAATATAGCTTTAGGATGGATAGCGGCAGCATATGCAGGAGCATTTTTTATAGGAATAACTGCAATTGGATTATATGGTCCTAATGCATTTAGTGATCCTGAGATGTTACTTCCGACAATGATACAAGATTTATTCCCTCCATATATAGCAGGAATATTAATAGCAGCAATAATAGCCGCTATAATGTCAACATCAGCATCTGTAATTTTAGTTTTAGTAACAACAATTACAGATGATATTTTAGTAAAATCACTTAAAAAAGATTTAACTAGTCAACAAGTCGTAAAAACATCTAGACTTGTTATATTGGGAGCTGGAATAGTAGGACTTATAATAACGATGACATCTGAAGACTTAATATACTATATAGTTAGCTGGTTTAGTGCAGGTATAGGAAGTGGATTATCAGCAACAGTTTGCTTAGGATTATTTGATAAAAAATCTACAGGTAAAGGTATAGTAGCATCTATAATTGCAGGAACTGTAGTTACTATAGTATGGATGTCTACACCACTTGAAGCAGTAGTCAGTGCTAGATTTATAACATTCTTTGTAGCTACTATTACAGGTATTATAGTAAGTAGAATAACCAGTAAACAAGAGAGTGAAGAGAGTGTACTTAATTAGTTCATGGAGGCTATAGTTTATGGAGATAAAAAGTATAATAAAAGATTATGAAAATGAAGTTATAGATTTAAGAAGAAAAATACATGAAAATCCAGAGCTTGGATATGAGGAATTTGAAACATCAGAGCTAGTATATAAATATTTAAGAAATTGTGGATTGGAAGTAGAAAAAATATGTAAAACAGGAGTTATAGCTACATTAGAAGGAAATAAAGATGGAAAAATAATTTTATTAAGAGCGGATATAGATGCACTAAAAGTTACTGAGGAAACAGATGTAGAATACAAGTCAAAAGTAAATGGAAAAATGCATGCATGTGGACATGACGCACATACAGCTATGCTTTTAGTGGCAGCTAAAATACTAAGTAAAAATAAAAAAAGTATAAATGGAACTGTAAAATTTTTATTTGAACCAAATGAAGAGGAATCAGCAGCTATAGATTTAATAAAAGAAGGTGTGTTAGAAGGTGTAGATGCTGCATCAGCAATTCACATATGGTCTCAACTAGATAGTGGAAAAATAGGTATATCTAATGGTGCAGTTATGGCAGCACTTGACGAGTTTAAAGTTACTATACATGGTAAAGGGGGGCATACAGGATCTCCACATGTGGCAATAGATCCAATAATAGCAGCAAGCAATATAATAACATCAGTTCAACAAATACAATCAAGAGAATTAGACCCAAGAGAACCTACAGTTATAATGTTTGGAAAAGTAGAAGCAGGAACTGCAAATAATGTAATACCAGAAAAAGCTGTACTAGAAGGTACTATGAGATTTTTATATAAAGATGAAGAAAATGGAAGAAAAAAGCTTAAAGAATTATTTGAAAGAATAATAAAAGGAGTTTGCTTAATTTCTAACACTAATTATGAAATAGAATATAAAAATCCAAGTCCAGCTGTAATAAATGATTCATATATGGTTGATTTAGCGAGAGAGAGTGCTAAAAAGACACTAGGAGATGAAAGTAAAGTTGTAGAATACTCATATATAGCAGGAGAAGATTTTGCAGAGTTTTCAAAGATAGTACCTAGTGTGTTTTATTTCTTAGGAAGTGGAAGTGATCATAAGCACACTAGATATCCACATCATCATCCAAAGTTTAATATAGATGAAGAAGTACTTATAAATGGAGTAGAGATGCATGTAAGAAATGCTATAACATACTTATCTAAGTAAATAAAAAAATATATAATAATAGAGGGGGATAAAAATGAATTTTTATAAATTATATATAAATGGTGAGTGGGTAGATGGAAATAGTGGCGAGTTTATAGAAATAGAAAATCCAGCTAATAAAGAAATAATAGCAAAAGTTCCTAGAGGAAACAAGGTAGATGTTGATAAAGCTGTAGCTTGTGCTAAAGAAGCTTTAAAAACTTGGCAATATGAAGATTTAGAAAATAGAGTTAATTTAATGCAAAAAGTAGTAGATGGATTAAAAGAAAATAGAGAATTATTAATAGAAACTATAACTAAAGAATTAGGATCTCCATATAAAGTATCAAGAGATGTTCATGTAGATCCATTCATACTAGAAGCTGAAAACTATATAAAAATAGCTAAAGAGTTTGAGTATGAGAAAATATTAAGCAAATCTATAATAAGAAGAGAACCTGTTGGTATAGTTGGAGGATTAACTCCATGGAATTTCCCATTAGAGCAAATAGTAAAAAAAGTTGTTCCAGCATTACTTGCTGGAAACTGTGTAGTATTAAAACCAAGTCAAATGACTCCATTAACAGCATATATATTAACTGAAATGATAGATAAGGCAGGTTACCCAAAAGGAGTATATAATTTAGTTTGTGGAAGAGGTGGAGAAGTTGGTAATGCGCTAGCTATTCATGAAGATATAGATATGATATCTTTCACAGGTTCAACAGAAGCAGGTAGAGATGTTGCAAGACTTGCACTTAATACTATAAAGAAATTAGCTTTAGAACTAGGAGGTAAATCTGCTACAATATTATTAAAAGATGGAGATTATGAATTAGGTGTTAAAGCTACACTAGATACAGTATATTTAAATGCAGGTCAAACTTGTAATGCATACACTAGGCTATTAGTTCCAAGAGAAGATTTAAAGGTAGTTGAAGACATAATATTAAAACAAACTGATGATTACAAGTTTGGAACTCCAGAAGATAAAACTGTTGATATAGGACCTTTAGCTTCTAAAAAACAATTTGATAGAGTTAAAGAGTATATAGAAATAGGTGTTAAAGAAGGTGCTAGAATATTGCTTGGAGAAGTACCAATTGATTGTGAAAATGGATATTATGTAAAACCAGTAGTATTTACTGATGTAAATAACAAAATGAAAATAGCACAAGAAGAAGTATTTGGACCGGTATTAGTTGTTATACCTTATGATAAAGAGGAAAAAGCTATAGAAATAGCTAATGATAGTATATATGGATTGGCAGGTGCGGTATTTGGACCTGAAGATAGAGCTAGAGAAGTTGCTAGAAAAATGAGAACAGGAACTGTATATGTAAATGAAGGTGAATGGGATGTAGATGCTCCATTTGGAGGATATAAACAATCAGGATTAGGAAGAGAAGGTGGAGCAGAAGGTTACTCTGAATTTTTAGAAATAAAAAGTATATATGTAAAGTAAATATTTATAAAATATATTACAATATAAGCTATTAATTATTATTATGATTTGAAAGGGGGGAGTTTATGGATAATAATTTCTATCAACTAAATTCAAGTTTGAGCAACGTAGTAATAGAGTATATAACTGAGAAAATATTTACAGGAGAATATAAAGCGGGAGATAGAATAATAGAACGAAAAATAGCTGAGGATTTGCAAATAAGCAGATCGCCTATAAGAGAAGCTATAAAAGTAGTTCAACAACAAGGGCTAGTAGAATTCTCTCCAAGAAAAGGTAGTTATGTAGCTGTAAAATCAAAAGAAGATATAAAGGAAATATTTAGTATAAGGTGTTTACTAGAAAGTGATATTATAGAAATTTTAATAAAAGAAGATTTATTAAACGGTGATGATTTCATAATGATGGAAAAAATTACTGAAGAAATGGATGAAGTAGCACGATCAAAAGAAAGTATAGAGAAAAAAGTTTATGAGATGAGTAAAAAAGATATAATGTTTCATAAATATATATGGGAAAAATCAAAAAGTAAACTTAGAATAAAAATTTTAAGTGACATGTATTTAAATTTACAGCTTGCTATGATTTTAGATACTAATATAGAACAAAATATTGAAGATAGTGGAATAGAACATAGATTGATAATTGATGCTTTAAAAAATAAAGATATAGAAAAAGCAAAAAATTATTTAATTAATCATATTGTAAGCTATAGAGCGAGGATTCTAGAATAAAAATTATAAATATATTTTAAAGAAAAAATAGTAGGACTTTTTAAGCCTACTATTTTTTCTTTAAAATATATAAAATATAAGATATAAAAAGTGTAAGTAGTGAAAAAATAAGTCCTAAACTAAGAAATATAGAAGTATATATAGTTAGTTTAAGCATGGCAAAAGTAGAAAATAAGTATTTAAGTCCTAAGATATTTGAAACTAAAGTTAATAAAATTATGATAAAAAATGCAAAAGTTAATCCTTTAAAACTTCCTTTTAAATCAAGTATACTTAGGGTCATATGAGATGATATAGAGTATATTAAAAAAATTAAAATAACACTTTTAAAATCAAATGATAAAATAGTTTTTAATAGTATTATAGTATTAAAAACTAAAGATTGAATTATTTTAAAAATATTAAACTCTTGAATATACTTTAAGTACACATGTATATCAACAAAAGATATTAGATCGTTGAAATTAAAATCAGAAAAAATAAATAAAAGTATCCATATAATTAACGTACCAAATATCATAGGGGCAATTCCAATAAAAAAATTACCTATTTGTTGATAAATACTTTTAGTGTTATATGTATGATTTACATAGCCTAAAACACCATCTTCTTTGTATTTAAAAGGTCTAAATAACTCAACTTTAATTATTTTGTGATTAAAAATCAAAGCCATTATAAGATGACTTAGTTCATGAACAATGGTCCCAACGAACCCAGTTATAAGAAGACCTTTTTCACCAAAAGATAGATATAATAATTTATTATTTTTAATTTCTAATAGGTTAAAGGCTAATCCAAATACTATAAAAACACCAAATATGCTAAATAAATTAAATATGCTTTCAATTATTAAATTAAATATAATCATATACAATCCTTTCTAAGATGTTATAAAGTTATAGTTAAATTTTAGCACAAATAAAATTATTTGAATCATTTTCTTTAAAACATAAATAGAGTTAATATTAAAATAATATTAACTCTATTTATAATCACGAGTTACGTTATTTATCCAATTTCCACGCAGTACACGAATAAATCCTATTATACTTTTTAAAACTTCATCTATTCTAATTATTAAAAAAACATAAACAATAGGTAACTTCCAAACAAATGCAGAGATAAATCCTAAAGGAATTGCTACAAACCATAAAAAGCTCATTTCAACAAAAAATACAAATTTATTATCACCACCACCACGTAATATACCCATCAAGATATTAGCTGATAAAGATCTAAATACAGATATAATTGCTGTAGCTATCATAATATCAAGAGCAATATTTTTAGTAGAGTCTGCAACATTGTATAAGTTAACGGCTATAGGTCTTAATAGATAGATTGTTATTCCAGCAAGTAATCCTATAAGAACGCTGACTATACAAATTGTATTAGCATACTCCATAACTTTTTTATTATCTCCTTCACCAATTGTATTTCCTATAATGACAGAAGATGCACTAGATAAACCATACATAAATAATGTTGCAAATTGGTTTACAACATTATTTATACAATTAGCAGCAACAATCTTTGTACCCATTCTAGCAACTAAAATACAAATCATAGATGAACCGACTGACCAAAATAGCTCATTAAGTATTATAGGAGTAGATACTTTAATGAAGTCTTTAAGTATTAATTTATCTAATGATTTTAAATATTTAAATTTGAAATTTATTTTATTCTCAAATTTAAACATGAATATAAGTATAACTATAAGTTCGCTTACTCTAGATAAGCTAGTAGCAATAGCTGCACCAGTTACTCCCAGTGCTGGAAAACCTAAATTACCAAATATTAAAACCCAATTTAAAAAAATATTGAAAACTAATCCTATGCTATATACAATTAAAGAAATTTTTATTGTTTTTACAGATCTAAGTATAATTATAGTACAGCTTGTTAAAGCATATAAAATATATCCTAAGGAAATTATTCGCAAATAATTAGCACCTTGTTCAATAACTAATTTATCATTTGTAAAAATTGATAATAATTGTTTTGAAAAAATAAAAGATATAAAAGTAAATAATATTGCTAATACTAAACAGATTCTATACATTATAGACATAACTTTATGTATGGAACTTATATCTTTTTTTCCGTAATATTGAGATGCTATAACACTAGAAGCACTGCCAACAGCAAATATTATTACAGCTAATATAAAAAAAATATTATTAGCTATAGCTGATGCAGATAAACTAATTTCACCCAATCTGCCAAGCATGATAGTATCTGACATGCTAATTGCAAAGGTTATTAAATTTTGAATAGCTATTGGTAACGATATATTAAGTATAGCTTTATAAAATGAAATATCTTTTGTAAGTTGCAATTAAAAGCTCAGTCCTTTCTAAAAAAGTGTCTATATTAGCTTCTCATATATGTTAAAATAAATTCATAAATGTTGACAATATAAGATGTATAATAAAGGCATTTCATAATAAATTCATATAAAAAATATAAAATAAATAATAAGGATAAAATTTAGGTAACAAATAGGAGAAATATGATGAAGAATAAAAATATATTAGTAATAGAAGATGACAGTAATATACAAGAACTTATAGTTGAGTTTTTAAGTTCGGAAGGATATAGTGTCAAGTCGGCAAATGATGGACTTGAAGGAATACAAATGTTTAAAAAGGAAGAGTTTGACTTAGTAATATTAGATGTAATGATGCCAAATTTAGATGGATATGGAGTTTGTAAAATGATAAGACAATCTTCAGAGGTTCCGATAATATTTTTAACCGCACTTAATCAAGAAAGTGATCAAGTAAAAGGGTTTGATTTAATGTGTGATGATTATATAACAAAGCCATTTTCATTTACTTTATTAATAAAAAGAGTAGAGGCTGTGCTTAGAAGAACTTATAATGAGACAGAATCAAATGTATTGGCATTTGAAAAATTAAGTTTAGATTTAGATACTTATCAAGCTTCATTAGATGGAGAAATTATAGAACTTACATTAAAGGAATTTAATATATTAAAAACTTTAATAGAAAGTTATCCGCAAGTTGTAACAAGAGAAAATCTACTAGATAGCGTATGGGGATATGACTATTATGGAGATACAAGAGTAGTTGATGCTCATATAAAAAATATAAGAAAAAAAATTGGACAACCTTATATAAAAACAGTGAAAGGAATTGGATATAGTCTTGACAAGAATTAAAGATAAATGGGAAAACTTAGCTATAAATAGAAAGATATTTATAATAATTACAACTTTGTCTATAGGTCTTATAGTAACTATATATTTAATTTTATATTTCTTATTACCATCTTATTATGAAAGGTATAAGGTGCAATCATTAGATAATAGACTTGTGGTTTTGGCAACCAAGTCAAGACGAGGTAATTTAGAAAATTTAAAACATGATTTATATAGACTATCACAACATGAAAATGTAGGGGTTTTATTAAGAGATAAAAATGGAAATGTAGAGTATGGGAATAAAGAATTGTCGTTTTTACCTTATTCAAATAATATAAGCGACTCATATGAAAATCATAAAAGAACAGTTGTTTTATATGTTAAAGATCAGCAAACACCATATTATTTAGATGTTAGTATGCCACTTCAACCTGTAGATGAAGCCACAACTGTAATATTAGATTTAATGCCTATAATAATAGGAGTTGCTATAGTTTTATCTATAATAACTTCATATGTATTTTCAAAGTGGGTAACTAAACCGCTTATAAATATAATAGAAAATGAAAGAATGCAAGAAGCAAAGAGAAAAGAGTTTATAGCTACCATCTCACATGAACTAAAGACACCTATAACAATTATAAGTGGACAAATTGAAGGTATGATTTATAATATAGGAAAGTATAAGGATAGAGATACTTATCTTAGAAAGTCATATGATTCAACTCAAGAATTAAAAACTCTAGTTGAAGAAATGATACAAGTATCAAAATTTGAAATATTAGAGAAAAAATCTGAAACTAAAGAAATAAATTTAACTATATTGTTAAATAAACTTATAAAAAGACAAATTTATTTAATAGAAGAAAAAGAGATAAATCTAAAGACAAATATAGAAGAATTTATAAATATTAAAGCAAATGAAGAGCGAATAGCAAAAGCTATAAATAACATTATAAATAATGCAATAAAATATTCTCCAGAAAAAGCTGATTTAATAATAAATCTATACGAAAAAGAAAATGTAATACTACAAGTTGAAAATACAGGAATAACAATTGATGAAAAATACAAAGAAAAAATATTTAAGCCGTTTTATAGACTTGAAAAATCAAGAAATAGAAAGACAGGAGGAAGTGGCTTGGGACTTTATATAGTGAGCCAAATTCTTAGAGAACATGGATTTAAATATAACATAAAAAATGGTAAAAATTCTGTGATATTTACAATGGAATTTACAAAATAATAAGTAAAAATAATACCTTCTATAGTGAAAAATACTAAAGAAGGTATTATTTAATTTAAGCAAACTTAATTTAATAATAGTATGTAATACTATTTTAAAAGTAAGAAAACTAATTAGGTTGGCTGATAGTTTTATCTTATTTATTAAAAAGTATAGTATAATACTATTAAATATTTAAAAACAAAGGGGATGAGTTTTTGTTTAGTAATATAACTAATAAGAAAATATATCAACAAGTAATAGGACAAATACAAGATATGATATTATCTGGAAAACTAAAAAATGGAGATAAACTCATGTCAGAAAGAGAACTGTCTGAAAAGATGGGAGTTAGTAGAACATCTATAAGAGAAGCTTTAAGAGTTTTGGAAACAATGGGAATTATAGAAAGTAGGCAAGGTGAGGGAAACTTTATTTGTAATAAAATAGAAGCTTCACTTATACAACCTATATCTATGATGTTTACATTAAATAATGGAAATTATAATGATATAATGGAATTGAGAAGTATGATAGAATTAGAAGCTGTAAAGTTAGCAGCGGTAAGAGGAACAGAAGAAGAGTTCAATGAATTGAAAATGATTTCACAAAAATTAACAGATAACGACAAAATTTGCAATAAAGATGATATAGATAAGGAAATTCATTACAAAATTATATGTATGAGTAAGAATTTTTTAATTAAAAGTTTATATATAATATCAGCAAATTTATTAGAAAATTTTATAGTAAACTCGAGACATAAAATATTAGAATATTACCATGAAGAGGAAATGTTAAATACTCAACATAAAAAAATATGTGATTCAATAATTGCTAGAGATGTTGAAAATGCTTATAAATATATGAAAGAGCACTTAGAATTAATTAAAGATACTATGGAAAAAATATAGATTTCAAATAGATTTGAAATCTATATTTTTTTTGAAATTTTAAAAATTAAGAAATGAAAAAAACACAAAAAATACTTGGAAATTTACGTTTTGTTAATACATAAACAATACTTGTAAATTGTAAGAAAGTTTACTATTATGAAATTACAACTGGTAAGACCATATTACCAATAAGATGTATAATTAAAAAACTTATGTGTTATTAAGTTTTAAAATGTTCAAGAAAACGTTTTATGAAATGAAAAGTTTATCTTTGGGGATTCATTTAAAATTAGGAGGGACAGAAATGGAGATAAAGCTACCTTATTCAAAATCTGGAATGGATATAAATATACCAGATGTAAATATGATTAAAGTTTTACAATCTAAAGCACATGATTTTAAAACTGAATTTAGCGAAAGTGAAATTGTTGAAAATGCTTTGGATAATCCTATAGGAAGTAAGAAATTAGAAGAATTAGTAAAAAATAAAAAGAATATGGTTATCATTACTAGTGACCATACAAGACCTGTTCCAAGTAGAATAACTCTACCTATAATGTTAAGAAGAATAAGAAATTCAAATCCAAATATAGATATAAAAATAATAATATCAACTGGATGTCACAGACCTAGTACTAGAGAAGAACTTATTTATAAAATGGGAGAAGAAATAGTAGATAATGAAAAAATAATCATGCATTTTGCAACAGACGATGAAGCTATGGTTAAAGTGGGAATTCTTCCATCAGGTGGAGACTTAATTGTAAATAAACAAATAATAGAAACTGATTTACTAATAGCTGAAGGATTTATAGAACCACATTTCTTTGCAGGATTTTCAGGAGGAAGAAAAAGTGTACTTCCAGGAGTCGCATCAGCTAAAACAATAATGTATAACCATTGTTCAGAATTTATAGACAGTCCTTATGCAAGAACAGGAAATCTTAGAAATAATCCAATTCATAATGATATGTTAAGTGCAGCCAAAAGTGTGAACTTAGCTTTTATATTAAATGTAGCTATAGATAAAGATAAAAAAGTTATAGGTGCTTTTGCAGGAGATGTAAAAGAAGCTCACGAATCAGGATGTGAATTTGTAACTAAATTATCTAAAGTAAATGCTGTAGATGCAGATATAGTAGTAAGCACAAATGGAGGATATCCATTAGATCAAAATATATACCAAACTGTAAAAGGAATGACCGCAGCAGAAGCAACATGTAAAGAAGGTGGCGTAATAATTATGGTATCTGCATGTAATGATGGACATGGTGGAAAATCTTTTTACGATAATGTAGCTAATGCATCATCTCCAACTGAAATTTTAGAAAATGTAAGAAAAATTTCAAAAGATAAAACAATACCAGATCAATGGGAATTTCAAATACTAGCAAGAATACTAGAAAAGTTTACAGTAATTATGGTTACAGATTTATGTGATCCAAATATGATTAAAAATATGCATATGCAACATGCAAATAGCTTTGACGAAGCCCTAAAAATGGCTTTTGACATAAAAGGTAATAATGCTAAAGTAGCTGTTATACCTGATGGAGTATCAGTAATAGTAAAGTAAAGGGGGAAATTACATGGAAATCTTAGTATGTATAAAACAAGTTCCAGGAACATCAGAGGTAGAGGTAGATGAAAAAACAGGGGTGTTAAAAAGAGATGGAGTAGATTCTAAAATGAATCCATATGATTTATATGCTTTAGAAACAGCTCTAAAAATTAAAAAAGAAAATAGTGCTAAAGTAAAAGTATTAAGTATGGGTCCACCTCAAGCAAAACAAATAATTCAAGAAGCATTTATGATGGGAGCAGATGAAGGTACATTAGTTAGTGATAGAAAGTTTGCAGGTGCAGATGTTCTGGCAACTTCATATACAATTTCTCAAGGAATAAAAAAATGTGGAAATACAGATTTAATAATTTGTGGAAAACAAACAACTGATGGAGATACAGCACAAGTTGGACCTGAAATAGCTGAATTTTTAAATATACCACATGTTACAAATGTAACTAAACTAATTGAAGTAAAGGAAAATAGTATAGTAGTAGAAGTAGATATGCCTAATACTCGTGAAGTTTGCGAAGTTAAATTTCCTTGTTTGATAACTGTTGAAAAAGAAATTTTCCAACCTAGACTACCTTCTTTTAAATTAAAGATGAAAACTAAAGAAAAAGAGATACCT
This sequence comes from Paraclostridium bifermentans, assembly GCF_964259345.1. Taxonomy (GTDB): domain Bacteria; phylum Bacillota; class Clostridia; order Peptostreptococcales; family Peptostreptococcaceae; genus Paraclostridium; species Paraclostridium bifermentans_B. The sequence continues at coordinate 629,610 of NZ_CAXVJR010000001.1, read as the reverse complement.
ATGATTAGTCTTAACGATTTTGATGACAAGGATGAAAAACACTATGGGCTTAATGGATCTCCTACTCAAGTTTTAAAAATATTCCCACCAACATCAGATATAGAAAAAGAAGTATGGACAGGTGATGGTGAAGAAGTAGCTAATAAACTATTTAATAAAATAAAAGAACTAAAGTTAGTGTAAGGGGGAATATAAAGTGGCTAAGATAGTTATAAATCAAGATAAAATTAAGGATATAAAAAAAGTATTAGACATATGTCCTTTTGGGGCTATAGAGTTAAACAATGGTAAGTTAGAAATTGGTGCAGGATGTAAGATGTGTAAACTATGTGTTAGAACAGGACCAGAAGGCGCATTTGAATTTGAGGAAGAAGAAATTATAAAAATAAATAAAGATGAATGGCAAGGTGTTGCTGTATATGTTGATCACCATGAAGGAGATATACATCCCGTAACATTTGAATTGATTGGAAAAGCTAAAGAAATGGCAAAGAAAATTAATCAACCAGTTTACTGTGTATTTGTTGGAAATAACATAAAAAATAAAACATGTGAATTACTTTCATATGGAGTAGATGAAGTATTCGTATATGATAATGAAAATTTAGAAAACTTTAGAATAGAGCCATATACATCATGTGTAGAAAACTTTATAAACAAAGTCAAACCAACTATATTATTATTTGGAGGAACAACTTTAGGTAGAAGTTTAGCACCGAGATTAGCAGCTAGATTTAAAACAGGTCTTACTGCGGATTGTACAATACTTGATGTACAAGAAAATACAGACTTAGATCAAATAAGACCTGCTTTTGGTGGAAATATAATGGCACATATACATACACCAAATCATAGACCACAGTTTGCAACTGTTAGATATAAAATATTTACAGCACCAGAAAAAGTTGAAAACCCAACAGGAAAAGTTACTATATGTGATATAGATGAAAATAAGTTGAATTCTAAAATAGATGTGTTAGAAGTTAATAAAAAAACTAAAGAAGTAGGAATAGAAGATGCAGAAGTTATAGTAGTTGGAAGTAGAGCTATAAAGAAGAAAGAAGACATGGATATTCTATATAAATTAGCAGATTTATTAGGAGGACAAGTAGCAGGAACAAGACCTTTAGTTGAAGCAGGATGGATAGATGCTAAAAAACAAATAGGCTTAAGTGGAAGAACTGTAAAACCAAAACTAATAATAACATGTGGAGTGTCAGGAGCTATACAATTTGTAGCAGGGATGAATGGTTCTGATTGTATAATATCTATAAATAAAGATGAAAAAGCTCCTATATTTGATACAGCGCATTATGCTATAGTAGGAGATATTTATGATGTAATACCTAAACTTATTGATAAATTAGAGACAGAAAACTTTAATGGGGAAGAAGAAAAATTATGTGAAGCAGCACTTACATTAGAATAAGGATGGGGGAAAATCAAATGTATAAAAAAATAGATGAAAAAGATATTAAGTTTTTAATAGATGTTTGTAAAAGTGAAAATGTAATAGTTGGAAATGATATAAATGAAGATTATTCTCACGATGAACTAGGTGGAATAGAAAAGTATCCAGAAGTACTAGTTAATGTACATAGTACTGATGAAGTTTCTAAAATAATGAAATATGCATATGAAAATAATATACCTGTAACTCCAAGAGGGCAAGGGACTGGATTAGTTGGAGCGGCAGTTGCTATTTATGGTGGAATAATGATTAACTTAAGTCAAATGAATAAAATCTTAGAACTAGATGAAGAGAACTTAACTTTAACTGTAGAACCAGGCGTATTACTTATGACTATAGGCCAATATGTAAGTGAAAAAGATTTGTTCTATCCACCAGATCCAGGTGAGAAAAGTGCTACTATAGGTGGAAATATAAATACTAATGCAGGTGGAATGAGAGCGGTTAAGTATGGTGTTACAAGAGATTATGTAAGAGGGTTAGAAGTAGTTTTACCAAATGGAGAAATTATAAATATAGGTGGGAAAGTTGTTAAAAATAGTTCTGGATATAGTATAAAAGATTTAATTGTAGGATCTGAAGGAACTTTAGGTATAGTAACAAAAGCGATACTTAAGTTATTACCGCTACCTAAAAAGGATATCAGCTTACTTGTTCCATTTAAAGACTTAGCTACTGCAATAGAAACTGTTCCTAAAATTATAAAATCAAAATCTATACCAACTGCTATAGAATTTATGGAAAGAGATGTAATTCTTGCAGCAGAAGAATTTTTAGGTAAAAAGTTTCCCGATAATACATCAGATGCATATTTACTTTTAAAGTTTGATGGAAATTGTAAAGAAGATATAGAAAAAGAATATGATAAAGTTGCTAAGCTTTGTTTAGATTGTGGAGCTTATGATGTATTTATATCAGATACTCAGGAAAGAAATGAATCTATATGGTCAGCAAGAGGAGCTTTTTTAGAAGCTATAAAAGCAACTACAACTGAAATGGATGAGTGTGATGTTGTTGTTCCTAGAGATAAAGTTGCTGAATTTATAAGATTTACAAATGAGCTTCAAGATAAGTTAAATATAAGAATAAAGAGTTTTGGACATGCAGGAGATGGAAATTTACATATATATGTGTTAAGGGATGATTTAGATAAAGAAGCATGGAATTGTAAACTATCAGAAACATTTGAAAAAATGTACGAAAAATCTAGAAAACTGAATGGTCAAGTATCAGGAGAACATGGTATAGGATATGCAAAAAAAGGATACTTACATGAAGCTCAGAGTGAAACTTATATGAATTTAATTAAAAATATTAAATTAGCATTTGACAATAAAAATATATTAAATCCAGGCAAAATATATTAATTTAAAATAGTGGGGTTGTTTACTTAAAGCAATCCCACTATTTATTTTGCAAAAATTTTACTATATTTTTATTATTTTATATGTGTACAAAACAATAAAAATATAGTAAAATAGTAAAACAGTAAAAAAGTTAGAATTCTAATTAAAAAACAGGAGGGAACATGAAAAAGAAATTAATTATAATAACCGCATTAATATCTACAATTATTCTTACAGGATGTTCTAATAATGATATAAAAGAAGAAAAAGTTGATAAAGTAGAAACTGAAAAAACTAATATGAACTTGGATGTAAGTGATAAAATAAAAGAAAAATTAGATGAAATAGATACTGATTCATATATAAATTCACTGACAAATTTTGCTCATAAATTTTCAGATAAAGTAGATTCTACAAAATCAACTTTAAAAGATGCGAATGAGGCATTAGACTCTGCTAGTGAATTAACGAATGGAATTGACTCAAAAATAAACAATGTAAATAATAAATTAGACAATGCTAAAAATGATTTAGAATCAACAAAAGACACTGTGAGTAATAAATTAGATAACATCGAAAATAAAGTTAATGCATCTCATTCAAAAGGAAATGAAATAAAAGAAAAAATAGATAATGCAACAGATAAAATAGAAGACATAAATAAAACTTTAAATGATTCTAAAGATAAAGTTGATAATATAAAAGGCAAACTAAATGATGTTAAGGATAATATATCTGGTAAAATTACAAACTAAATAATAAAAAAAGAAGCTGCCTTAAAAATTATAGACAGCTTCTTAAATTAAAAGTTTACATTTTATGAACATTTACAGCAGAAGGGCCTTTAGGAGCTTCTATAACATCAAAACTTACCTCTTCTCCTTCGTGTAAATCTTTGCAATGTCCATTTTCTTTTACATTAGAATGATGTATGAAAACATCATTACCATCATTTGCAGATATAAATCCATAACCTCTATCGTTATCAAACCATTTAATAACACCTGTAAATTTAGCCATATTAAAACTCCTTTTTTATAATATAAATAAATTTAGTAAAATCTATTTAATAATATTATTAGCTATAAAGTAAGTTTTAATAGGAGAAAATATATACCAAAATTTAAAAATTAGGTTCATCTATTCTATTTCCACGGACATATCTATGAAGTATATGTCTATCATCTCCAATATATATAAACCTTTCTAATCTCTCAATCAAGCTATAATTATCGTGATTTAAGTCGCTATCATCTATAATTAAAGCATCAAACTCATAATCTTTTTCAAAGCTACCAACTTTACCGAAGAAACTACCTCCAACTTTAGTTGCCATAAAAAATGCCTCTGAAAGTTTAAGAAAATCAAGCTCTTTGTCTGAGTTAACCCACCAAAGTTTAGAACCTTGAATAGCATGAACCATAACTTTAAAAATGGATAAATCATGGCCACCGCTAATATCTGATCCTAATGAAACTGAAACGTTTTCATCTAAGAATTTTCTAATTGGCATAACTCCGCTACCTATATTAAGGTTGGATGTTGGGCAGTGAACGGCCATAACGTTATTATCTCTCATTAGTTTAAGTTCATCATCATTAGAATAAACACAGTGAGCCATTAGTGTTTTTGTTTGCCCAAATAGATTAAATCTATTATAAGCATCACCATAAAATTTAGATTCAGGTTGAAGTTCTTTTACCCAGTTTATTTCACCTAAGTTTTCAGAAAGGTGAGACTGAGTTGGAACACTATACTCAATTGCTAGATTCCCCAGTTCAGTTAATAATTCACTATCACAACTAGGTATAAATCTAGGTGTAATTATAGGTTTTACTAAAGAGTCTTCCTCTATTTTCATATCTAATATTTCTTTAGTATCTACTACAGATTGATTAGTATCTTCTAATAAGCTTTTTGGACAGTTGATATTCATATTAACTTTTCCCACAAATGCACCAATGCCAGAAGTATTGAATAAATTCATAAGTCTAATTGTTGAATCTTTATGGACTGTAGCAAATACAGCTATTCTAGTAGTACCGTTTTTCCAAATCTCTTTTATAAATCTTTTATACATTTTATCTGCATATTCAATATCGGCATATTTAGATTCTTCAGGAAATGTATAATCATTAAGCCACGGAATAAGTTCTTTACTCATAGCCATTCCTATATTTCTAAATTGTGGAGCATGAGCATGTAAATCATTCATCCCTGGGATTATTAACTTATTAGTATAATCTACTATTTTTATATTAGAATATTCACTAGGTAAAAAATCAAACACATTTACTACTTTGCCATTTTCAACTACTATAAATCCATTTTCGATTATTTCGAAATTATCTTTATTCTTCGTGAAAATTATATTCCCTTTGTATATTTTCACCATAAAACCCTCCTGATTATATATATAATTATAAAAATCTACAATAGTTATTATAATATATGAATATTTTCGTGTAAACAAATAAAAATGTTCGGGAGTTGAAATTGAGATAGGTGATAGTTATTATATTAACCATTATAAATATAGGATATGAAGATTATTTGAAGAATAGTTAATATAATAGAAATTTTATGAAATTTAAATATTACACTTTAAAACAAATTGAGAAAGAGGAGAGAAGAAGTAGAATGATTACTGGAAAAAAAGTGATTATAAGACAGTTTGAACTAGGAGATGAAGAATTTTTATATAAGTGGTGGAATGATGGTAAAATGATGGAACATTCAGGTCTTGCATTTGGAACGTTACAAAGCAAGGAGTTTATAAAAAATAAAGTTGTAAATGAGGTTAATAATGGAAGTATATGTAAAAATGATAAAAAGTGCTTTATGATATGTAAAAAAGAAAATTTAATTCCTATTGGAGAAATAAATTATAATTCATATGATTCTAGAAATCAAAAAGCTGAATTTGGAGTAAAAATATGTGAGGAAAATGAACAAGGTAAAGGCTATGGAGAAGATGCATTAACTCACTTCATAGATTTTATGTTTAAAAATTTAAATCTTAATAAAATAGAATTAACAACCATGATAGATAATATTAGAGCTCAAAGTATGTATAAAAAATTAGGATTTAAAGAAATTGGAGTTATAAGAAAAGCTTATTTTGATAGTAGATATGGAGATTTTTCAGATGTAATTTACATGGATTTATTAAAAGATGAGTGGAATGAAAAGGATAAAAATATAAAAACTATAGAGATTAGTGAATCACTTAGATTAATGAAATTGGATAAATATGAGTGGGATATAGCTCTACCTTGGTATCAAGATAAAGATATTTTGTATTATTCAGAGGGCGTAATTAATAAAGTATATGATTTAGAAGCAATAAATAAAATGTATAGTTATTTACAATCTCAAGGAGAACTATATTTTATTCAAGTTTTAGAAAATGGAGTATACAAGACTATAGGAGATGTAGCTTTATCTGAAAATAATATGCCTATAGTTATAGGAGATAAAAGTTATTGGGGAAGAGGTATAGGCAAGAAGGCGATATTAACTTTAATAGACAGGGCTAAAAAAATAAAAATTAAATCTATAAAAGTTGAAATATATAAATATAATAAACGCTCACAAAAACTGTTTACATCAGTTGGGTTTAAAGAAATAGAAGAAAATGAGAAGATTAAGATTTATAAAATATATTTGTAAATATTGAACTAAAATTATATAAAAATAAAAAAATATGGCATTAATATAGTCAACTGATGTACACTTATAGTATATGGAAAAATGAGGGAGGGATATATTGAAAGATTTATTTAAAAACCTACCTAATTTATATACGGATAGATTAATTTTAAGAAAGATAGAAAAAAATGACATTGATGACTTATTTATATGTCTATCAAATGAAAATGTGACTAAATTTATGTTTATAGATTTTAATACTACAAAAGGAATGGCTGAAAAAATTTTAGATTCTATGATAAATAGCTATAAGAATAATAAAGCTACACCTTGGATAATAGCACTTAGAGATAGCAATAGGCTAATTGGAATGTGTGGATTTTCTAAATACGATGAAAAAAACAAAAAAGCTGAAGTTGGATATCTATTAAACTATGATTACTGGAATAGTGGAGTAACTACTGAAGCTTTGGAAGAAGTTATTACTTTTGGATTTAAAACTATGAACTTAAATAAAGTAGAAGCAAGGTGCATATCAGGTAATGTTGCATCAGAGAATGTAATGATAAAAAGTGGAATGAAGTTAGATGGTATACTTCGAAGTGAAAAGTTTTATAAGGGTAAATTTTTAGACATAAAGTTATATTCAATTTTAAAATGTGAAAAGTATAATTTGGAGGGAGTATAAATGATAAAAGGTTATGCGAGCTTAAATGAGACTAGAGAGTATTTTAATAAAATAGGTATATCTGAAGAATATGTAAAAAATAATGGGGATTTTTATACTATAGGTATAGGAATTGGAACTCATCTAGGAGATTTTTCAGATGAACACTCTAATTTATACAAAGATGCTATAGAGTATGGTTTAAAAAATGGAATTAACTTTATAGATACTTCTGTAACTTATAGGGAAATGAAATCAGAAAAAGACATAGGGCATGTATTAGATGATTTAATAAATAAAAAGCAAATATTAAAACGTGAAGAAGTTATCGTTGCCACAAAAGGAGGGCAAATATATGGAGATTGTGATATAAATGTTAGACCTATTGACTATTTAGAAGAAATATTGATTCCAGAAGGAATATTAAACATTGAGGATGTAAATGTAGTACATGGGCATAGACATACCCTTGTACCATATTTTTATGAAACAACAATAGAACTTAGTAAAAATAATTTAGGAATAGAAACTATAGATATTCATTATATACATAATCCTGAAATATCAAAGTATGTGCTTGGAGAAGATAAATTTTATCAACAATTAAAAATATTAATAGAATTTTATGAAGAACAAGTTGAAAAGGAAAATATAAGATTTTATGGAATTTCTAGCTGGGAAGCTTTTACTTGTAACTTAGATTCAAATTGGCATATATCAATGGAGAAGATTATAAATATAGCAAAAGAAGTTAAGGGAGAGCATCATCATTTGAAATTTATACAACTACCATACAACATATACAATCAAAATGGATCTAAGCTTAAAAATCAAATAATAGATGGTGAATATTATAATGCTATAGATGCTGCAAATAAACTAGGTCTTAATGTAACTGTAAGCGCACCATTAAATCAATTCAAAGATGATGACAATGACATAAGTTTAACTGAAAAGCTAAATTTTATAAAAAATGCAAAAGGAATTTATTCGGCTATAATTGGAAGTAAAAGAAAAGAACATATAAAAGAGAATCTAAATTTTATAAATAGTTGTACAGCAAACTGTTAATATAATTTATTTTAATTTAAAACTTGTATTAAACACTTAAAATCTAAATAAATGTTTTTTATTTATCATATATGTTATAATATTAAGACAACTATGTTTTAATGAAGGTGGGCTAAAAATGAAGGTAGTAAAGGAAGCTATATCCTCGCAGTACTTTGATTATGGTATTGATGAGGATATAGTTATTCATGAAGGGAGTTTTTGCATTTACCTAGATAAGCTATATAAATGTAAGGGTCGAATTTACTATAAAATCAGCCCTCCAGTTAGTATAAATTTTGAGGCTAAAATACTAGGATATAAAAGCGAAGATTTAGAATTAATAAAAAATGATTATTTAGAAGGATACTTAGAGCTACATGGGTACCAACCTATTCATGTAACCTTAAATAGTATAAATAAAAATGTTATAGATGGATATGTAAGTAGCGGGATAATAAAATCTAAAAATAGATATGTTGACTATATTGACTTTCATATTGTAAATTTTGATAAAAATCAAGGGAAACTTATTAAGAACTGTGAAAAACTATTTGCAGGAAGGATAGAGTTTGAAGTAAGTGGATATGAAATTATTATAGATAAAAGATATGATTATAGAAAAGAATTATATGAGGAACTTAAATTTAAAAATGGAAGCATAATAACTCATATAGGTAGGATTAGAAGGAAAGATAATAAGCCATTTAAATCTACATATGTATTTAAATTATTGGATGAAATATCGGATACGCTTAGCTTCTTAGCAGGAAGGTATGTTGGTATTTGCCTAGTTACGGGGTATAAAGAAAATAAAAATAATTTTAGGCTTTGGAAAGAATCTATGATAACACCATTTAAATATATTCCAACTTGGTCAGATACTATAGCAAACCATCATAATATAGAAAAATATATAAATTTGATGTGTAGAAAATTACATGATAATTACTATGGGCCAGCTTTAAAACATGTTATAGATTGGTACATAGAATCACTTGATAATATAAGTATAGAAAATAATGTTGTTTCTATACAAATTGCACTTGAAACATTATCGTATGTTGTAGTTGTAGAGAAAGCAAAAGTTTTAAATGATAATGAGTTTGAACAAAATACGGCATCGGATAATATAAGATTGCTGCTTAAAACTTGTAATATATATTATGGAAAAGAAGAGCTAAATGAGTTTAATGATTATATACAAAGTAAATTTGATGATGGAATAGATATATTTACTTATTTTAGAAATAAAATTGTTCATCCAACGAGAAAAACTAAAAGAGCTAATTTAAATGTAGAAGATATGTGGAATATACTTCAAATAGGAACTAGATATGTTGAATTGGTAGTTTTATATATAATCAACTATAAAGGCGAATATTCAAATAGATTAAAAGAAAGATGCTACGGAGAAGTTGAAGTTGTTCCTTGGAATGAATAAAATATGTTTAAAATAAAAAAAATATGTGTAATAATATAAAAAAGCAAGTAAAGGAAAGTGGTAAACATGTTAAAATTTTATGGATATTCTAGATGATCTACAGTTAGAAAAGCCAAGGCTTGGCTTAATGAAAATAATATAGACTTTGAGGAAATTGAAATAGTAAAAAATCCTCCAAGTAAAGAAGAATTAGAAACAATGTATAAAATTAGTGGCTATGAACTTAAAAAATTTTTCAATACAAGTGGAGTGAAATATAGAGAACTAGGCCTTAAAGATGTAGTAAAAACAGAAAGCGATGATAAACTTTTAGAAATACTAGCAAGTGATGGTATGCTTATAAAAAGACCTATAGCTTTCGATGGTAAAAATGTCTTAATTGGATTTAAAGAAGAAGAATGGAAAGAAAAACTTTTAAATAAATAATAAAAAATGAACTCTTTTAGAGTTCATTTTTTGTGTAAGAATATAAAAATATTCAAATGAAAAGGTATGATCATTAAAGTGGATATTTAAGAAAATGAATAAAATTTATAAAAATAGTTGACACTAACTGTGCATAAAGTGTATATATATTATATATACACTTTATGCACAGTTATAATAAAACAAAGAAAAGAGGTGAAATGATGAATATAAATATAAGCAATACATCATCAATACCTTTGTATGAACAGATTAAAAATCAAATACAAAATCAAATACTAGATTCAACTTTAAAACAAGGTGATGGATTGCCATCAATAAGAAACTTAGCAAAAGAATTAAAAGTAAGTATTATAACTATAAAAAGAGCTTATGAAGAGTTAGAAAAAGAAGGATTTATAGAAACTGTTACAGGTAAAGGTACATTTGTATCTATGCAAAATAAAGATAGATTAAGAGAAATAACTTTATATGAAATTGAAAATAAGTTAGAAGTAATAATAAAACAAGCAAAATCGGCTGGTATAACATTAGAAGAAGGAATAGAAATTTTTAAAAGTATATATGAAGAAGTTTAGGAGGAGAGTTATGAGTGCTATAGAAATTAGAGATTTAAGTAAAAAGTTTAACGAATTTGAAGTGAAAATAGAAAATTTAGATATTGAAAAAGGATATATAACTGGATTTATAGGACCTAATGGATCTGGAAAAACAACAACTATAAAGTTGATTATGAATATGTTATTCAAAGATAGTGGTAGTATCAAGGTATTTGGAAAAGAAAGTAATATAAATGATATTTCAATAAAGGAAATTATAGGATATGTAGGAGATATTTCAGGTTATTTACAAGAATTAAAACTTAAAAATATAAAAAGAGGAGTAGCCGCTTTTTATAAAAATTGGGATGATGATTTATATAAAAGGTATGTAGATCTATTTAAATTAGATGAAAAAAAGGTTTATAAAGAGTTATCAAAAGGACAACAAAAGAAATTTGAACTAGTAATGGCTCTATCTCATCATCCAAAGCTGATAATAATGGATGAACCTACTGCAAACTTAGACCCTATAGTTAGAAATGAGTTTTTAGACATATTACAAGAACATATAGAAAAAGAAGAAGCAACTGTGTTTTATTCAACACATATAACATCAGATTTAGATAAAGTAGCAGATTATCTTGTTTTTATATATGAAGGAAGAATAGTCCTTACAGGAGATAAAGAAAGTATATTAGAAAAACATAAAATTATAAGGGGAAGTAGTGAATTACTTGATAGTGATACTAAAAAAGAACTAATATCATACAATAAAAATTCCTTTGGATTCAATGGATTAACATCAAATATAAAAAGTGCATATGAAGTATTTGGAGATGAAGTTGTATATGATAATGTAAATTTAGAAGATATATTAATGTATTATACAAAGGGGTGCTAATTATGGTAAATATAATGAATTTAACGAAAATGAGTATAAATAATTTAACAGCTGGATTTAAAAATTTAGGGCTTGTGTTTGGAATTTGGCTTTTAGTATCTATAGTTTCACCTTCATTTCTTGGTATGGTATTTGCAATGAGTGGATACTTATTTATGAATCAAGTTATGGGGTATGAGGATACTTATGGAATAGATAATCTTATAGCTACACTACCAGTAAAGAGAAGTGAATATGTAATTTCTAGATATATATTAGGCATAACTATATCATTATCATCTATAGCTATATTGACATTAATATATTTTACTATAAATACAATCAACCCAATAGAAATACCAATAGAAATGTTAGTAACAATAGGATTATTATCATCAATAGTAACTATATCTATGATAATACCTGTTGTTATTAAGTTTGGAATGAATAAAGCTAAAGTGATAAATATGTTAATGTTTTTATTAATCATGGCAATAGCAACAGGAGTAATGCAAACAATAAATACAGATAAAGAATTTATTATTAATATCATAAACAAATTAAATAATATTGGATTACCTATGATAGTTACTGTAGTAAGTATGGTTGTAGTGTCTATATCTATGATTATTAGTTTGAAAATTTATAGTAATAAAGAAGTGAAATAGCTAATATAAGATATTGATTATGAAAATGAATATAAAACTTTAAATAAGGAGGATTAGTTTATCTAAACCTCCTTATTTTATTATAGACAATCAAATTAAAAAGCAATAAAAACTAATAGTTAAGTATAATATATATAAATAAGAATATTTTATATGTTAAATTTCAGAATTATATGATAATATTTTAGTTATAATATTAAAAGTTTTAATTAACTATATTGTTTTTAAAATCTAATATATGGAGGCTAATATGAGTGAAAAACAAAATAGTTCTATGGTAAGATCTCTTTCAACTATAATTACAGTACTATTTTTAATAGAAATAGTTACATATACAATGGTATATATAAATTTAAAAAATAAAGGTAATAATACAAATAATGATATAATGTTTTTCATAATACCACCTATTATATATATGATATCGTTTTATATATCGTTTAAAGCTATTGAAGATGAGGAAAATTCGATTTTTTCCATATTATTAAGCATTTTAGCAGCGTGGACTCCATTTTTTTTAGTACCAACTTTTATAGATAATAGTATACTAGAAACATTGTTTACTAATTTAAAAATAGTTACATTGTTACCTCAGATATCTATAGCTATAGGAGTAATGTCAACGTTAAAAGGGATTGGGGCTTACACAATTAGGTCTAAAAGAGAAAAAGAAATTAGAAGAGAGAAAGAGTTACAAATTAAAAGGGAAAGGCGAGAACTTTATAAACAAGAAGCCTTAAGAAAAAAAAATAGAAGAAATTATTAAATTTATATATTAGAATTATTAAATAAAAAAAGAAACAAAAGGGAGTTGTCTTAAACGTTTAAACAACTCCCTTTATTTTTAATCTTTTATATAAACTTTTGGGATATAAAGAGTAATACCATCTAAATTTATAAGCTTATCATATATGAGCTTAGCGTTATCCTCTAAATTATTATTAGAAAGTTCTAAGGTAGATATCACTTTATAATTAGCTTTAATTTCTAAAATATTGTCTTTATCTAATAAATTAAGTTTAACATGAGTATTACAGTTAAGTAATTTTTCCAAATGTTTAAATTCTATATTCATAATGTCATCCCCCTATCAAATTTATAATATAACATACAGAAAAAAAACTCAAATAAAACAAAATATTACAATATCGACACATATTCTAAAATATTTGATTAAAAACTATATATTGTATATAATTAAAAGTATTAGAAAATGGGGGAGGTATGGGGTAATGGATACTTCGAACAAGCTAGAACTATTAAAGAGTAGATTGAGAGAACTTGAGAGTGTAGCAGTTGCATTTTCAGGTGGAGTAGATAGTACTTTTTTACTAAAGGTAGCAAAAGATACATTAGGAGATAAATGTATAGCTGTAACAATACATGCTATGATGCATTCAAATAGAGAAATAGAAGAAGCTAAAGCATATACAAAAGCTTTAGGTGTTAAACATATAGTTATAGAAATTGATAATTTTGATATTAAAGAATTTATAGATAATAATGAAAAAAGATGTTATTACTGTAAAAAAGCTATATTTACAAATATAAAAAATATAGCAAATGAGAATAATATTAAATATATTTTAGATGGAACAAACTTAGATGACTTAGGGGATTATAGACCAGGACTGAAGGCTTTAGAAGAATTAAATATAAAAAGTCCGCTAAAAGACAGTTTGCTAACTAAAGATGATATAAGGAGTTTATCAAAAGTATTAAATGTACCTACGTTTGATAAGCCTGCATTTGCATGTCTAGCAACTAGAATCCCTTATGGAGAAACTATAACGAATGAAAAACTTAGAATGATTGAAAAAAGCGAAGAGTATTTACAAGATTTAGGGTTTAAACAGTTTAGAGTAAGAGCTCACGACTGTCTAGCAAGAATAGAAGTAGAAGAAAATGAGATTTATAAATTTTTTGATAAGGAAATACTAAAAAGTACGCATAATAAGCTAAAAGATATAGGATTTAAGTATGTAACACTAGACTTATTAGGATATCGTATGGGAAGTATGAATGATTCAATAAAGCACTAGGAGGAAGGCATGAAAAATTATACATTAGTAACACCGTGTTTTTTTGGAATAGAAAAAATACTTAAAAATGAAATAACGAATTTAGGATATGAAATAATAAAAACAGAAGACGGAAGAGTAACTTATAAAACTGATGAAAAAGGAATAGCTATGTCTAATATATGGCTAAGAACAGCAGAGAGAGTACTTTTAAAGGTTGCTGAGTTTGAAGCTAAAACATTCAATGACCTATTTGAAAATACTAAAGCTATAAATTGGGCGAAATATATTCCTTATGGAGGAGAATTTCCAGTATCTAAGGCATCATCAATAAAGTCAAAATTATTTTCAACTTCAGATATACAAGCAATAGTAAAAAAGGCAGTAGTTGAAAGTTTAAAAATAAGTTATCAAGAAGATGGTATGTTACCCGAAACAAAAGAAAAATACCCTATACAGGTATTTATTCATAAAGATATAGTAACATTAGCTATAGATACTAGTGGTATGGCGCTTCATAAAAGAGGTTATAGAGAGGTTTCTACAAAAGCTCCACTAAGAGAAACTATGGCATCAGCTATGGTTCAATTAACACCATGGCAACCAGGTAGAACACTAGTTGACCCTATGTGTGGTTCAGGAACTATAGTTATAGAAGCTGCTATGTTAGGACTTAATATGGCGCCAGGACTTAATCGTGAATTTGTAGCTGAAAAGTGGTCTACAATGGATAAGAAAATATGGTGGGATGTAAGAAAAGATGCATTTGGTAAAATGAACGATGATGTAGATTTTAAAATTTATGGTTATGACATAGATAAAGAAGCTGTAATGATAGCAAGACAAAATGCAGAACTTGCTGGAGTTGAAGATTATGTAGAGTTTAAAGTATTCAATGCTAAAAACTTTGAAAGCGAAGAAAAGTTTGGATTTATAATAACAAATCCACCATATGGAGAAAGACTTGAAGATAAACAAACTGTTAAAAAATTATATAAAGATTTAGGGTATGCATTTAAAGAGCTTAAAACATGGTCTTACTACATGGTAACTTCATACGAAGACTTTGAAAATGCATTTAATAAAAAAGCTACTAAAAAGAGAAAGCTATATAACGGTAGATTAAAGACTTATATATATCAATATATAGGACCTAGACCACCAAAATATATAAATAATAACAAATAATTACAAGCCCTCTAAAATATATATATTAATGAATAAATAAATTTTAGGGGTGATATAAAAATGAAGAACTCATCAAAAAAAAATAGTAAAGCTAAACAAAGAAAAAGAATGAATAAAGGTAAAAGTAATATAAAAGAATTACCTAAAAATGATACAAAATTAGAATGCATTATGGATGAAGAAGATAAACAAGCAGAAATAGTATTGAATGAATTGGTTCCAGAGAAAGAAAAAGAGAAATATGGAATGAAAGCAAGTTCTAATAATAAAAATAAGAAAAGTGGTATTAAATTAAATTTAAACTTATTTCCAAAAAATAAAAAATCATCTAATTCTACTAAAAAAAATAGAGATAATAAAGTTATAAGAAATGAAGAAGTAGAAAAAATAGAAGAAGAACAATTAAAAAATCCTATAGAAGAGTCAACTGAATCAATAGAATAAAAAATTAAAATAAGAGCTTAAATCATTTAAGCTCTTATTTTAAAAATTCAATTTAAGGATGTGACATAAATGGAAAAAGATTTGATTTTTAAAGAAATTAGTGAACATTTAATGAAAGATGAAAAACCATCTGAATATATAAATAATATTATAAAAAATAAAACTTATGATATAGAACTTATAGAAAAACTATGTAAGCTCAAAGATATAGATCAAAATTTAAAATATCATCCAGAAGGAAATGTATTAAATCATGTTTTAATGGTTGTAGATAATGCTGCTAAAGTTAAAGAAAGCTCAAAAGATGGACTAGCTTTTATGTGGGGAGCATTGCTTCATGATATAGGAAAACTTACTACAACTAAAATTAGAAAAGGTAGAATAACATCTTACAATCATGATGTAGAAGGAGAAAAAATATGTAAAGAAATTCTTGATGAATTAACAAATAATCAAGAATTTAAATATAAGGTATCTAAATTAGTTAGACATCATATGCAACCATTATTTTACGATAAAAATTTACCTTTTTTCTCATATGAAAATTTAGTAAAAGATATAGATTATAATGAAATAGCGTTAATCTCTACTGCAGACCGATTAGGCAGAGGAGGAATAACTAAAGAAATTGAATCAAAAGAACTAGAGAAAATAGAAAAGTTTAAAGCTTACCTAGAAACTAGAGAGGGGAATTAAATGAAGTTATTTAGATTGATTGTATTAGTATTATTCGTTAGTTTTTTCAATGTAGGATGTACTAGTACAGAGTCTCCAGAGCAATTAATAAAAAAGCCTCAATATAATGAGAAAGAGGAAAGATTATATGGAGATATAAATGCAAGTTTAGGTGCAAATTCAACGATAGTATTACCTAAAAATTCTTCTGAAGTTGCAACAATAAATGAAGTTGATTTAGATAATAATAAGGTGAATGAAATAGTTGTGTTTCAAAAAAATGAAAATTTAGATGAAGGCACGAGTAAAGTTGGATTTTCTGTTTTAAATAATGGAAATCAAAGCGTATACACTTCAGGAGAATATTTAGTTAGTGGAGAAAGTATAGAATATGCCAACTTTTATGATTTAGATAATGATGGGTTAAAAGAAATTTTACTAGTGACTAAAAATGGTAATAAGTCTAATTTAGATATATGCGAATTTAAAGATGGTAAAGTAACTAGATTATACAGATTTGATCCAAGTTGGATAGATAATAAAAATGGATTTAGTGAAATGAAAGTTGATGTTGGAAATTTAGATAATGAAGGAAACTTAGACTTAATTATATCTAGTTATAATCCAGATACACATGAATTAGCAGTTAGTTTAACTTACTTTGATGAGTATATTAAACTAAAAGACTTTACAATATTAAAAGACGTAAAAAGTTTAGATAGTGCATATATAAGCATTGATAAAGTGAGCAAAGACAAAAAAGGTATTGTAGTAGATACTAAATCATTTACAGGAAATGATTCATATACAACTCAAATACTGTATTTAGATGAAAATAGATTATATAAAGCCTTTGACGAAAATAATATGGAGATAAAAAAACCATACTATATTCCAGTTGAAGACATGAATAATGATGGTATAGTTGAATTACCTGTAATCAATAGTAATACTAAGGGGTATAATCCAAAAACATCAGCAACTATTAGCTGGTATGTATGGAATGGTAAATCAAAAGAAGAGTCTAAACCAGTATTTGTAAGTCAAGTATATTACAATTATGAAAATAATTTTAAACTAAACATACCTAATAATTTAGCAAATAAATTATATGTAGAAATAGATCCAAAAGATAAAAATAGTTTTGAATTTGTTTACTACGATATACACCAAACAGAACCGATAAAACTATTTACTATAAATAAAGTAGCTAAAAACAAAATTGATGAAAATAAAAGATCTAATAGTAATTCAAATACTAATATTAATGGAACTTTAATGTTAGAAAATGATAAAGAATCATATATACTTAT
Organism: Paraclostridium bifermentans; assembly: GCF_964259345.1. Taxonomy (GTDB): domain Bacteria; phylum Bacillota; class Clostridia; order Peptostreptococcales; family Peptostreptococcaceae; genus Paraclostridium; species Paraclostridium bifermentans_B. The sequence goes on along the minus strand of NZ_CAXVJR010000001.1, from coordinate 611,824 downwards.
TGTAAATAATCCAAAAGTATTTAAGTCTTTAAATTTATCAGAAGACGCGATACAAGAAAACTTTAAAGTTATTTACTAAATTAATAGGGAGGGATTGTTATGAATGAAAAAATATTAGTTTTAGAAGATGAAATAGGAATAAGAAGTTTTGTTAGTATAAATTTAAAAAGAGAAGGATATGAAGTTATAGAAGCTGGAACTGGACAAGAAGCAATAGATAAAATATCGAATGAAAAAAACATATCTATAGCATTACTAGATGTTATGTTACCTGATATGAGTGGGATAGAAGTATGTAAATATATAAGAAATAATTTTGACTCAGTTGGTATAATAATGCTTACTGCAAAATCACAAGAAGAAGATAAAATAGAAGGGTTTATTTCTGGGGCAGATGATTACATGGTTAAACCTTTTAGTATAAAAGAGTTACTTATGAGGGTTAGTGCACTTTCAAGAAGAATAAATAGAGAAGCTAATAGCAAAAATCAAAGCGTAATAGAAAGTGGACCTTTTATATTAGATTTAGAAAAAAGAAAGTTATTTAAAAACAATGAAGAAATAGAGTTAACACCGACTGAATTTTCTATAGTTAAGTTTTTAATAACAAATGAAAAACAATCTTTAAGTAGAGATCAAATTCTTGATGAAGTATGGGGAACAAATTATTTATATGATTTTAAGATTGTTGATGTAAATATAAGAAGAATAAGAAATAAGATAGAAGATGATTCATCAAAACCTAAGTTTATACAAACAGTTTGGGGATATGGTTACTGTTGGAGAAAGGATAACGAATAGTGATACACTTTGAAGGACTTAGAAAGAAGATAATAAAAAACTATTTTATAATAATTATAATAACAGTAACATTATTTGAAGGGTTATTTATATTTTATGCTAAAAATTACTACTATGATTCAATAGAACAAACTCTTATGCATCAAGCTAAAAATACAATGAATATATATGGTGGATACATAGGAGATAGGAGTTTTGAACAAAAAATAAATAATATTTTTGATAAAAAAGATATAAATACAAATTCAGAAATGGCTGTAGAAATAATAGATAAAGATAAAAATATAATAATTGATCAATACGGCTTTAAAAGCAATGAAAAAGCTTATTATGAAGATGTTAATAAAGCTTTAAAAAATGTTATAGAAACTAGTGATTATAAAATTAAAGATACTGGTGAACATGTTATGAGTGTATCTGTACCTCTTATGCTAAATAATCAGATAGAAGGAATTGTTAGATATACAGTATCTCTGGACGCTATAGATAAAACTGTATTTAAAATTACATTAGGGCTTATATTAGCAGGAATATTCATATTATTAATAGCTATATCGATAAGTTTAAAATTTGCATATACTTTAATTGATCCACTAAGTGAATTAAAAAAATTTGCAAATGAATTAGCTCATGGTAACTACAATATAAAATTAAAACCAAGAGCTATTGTAGATGATGAAATTGGAGAATTGGCACAAACTTTTGAACATATGGCTCAAGAAATAGATAAAAGTGAAAAATTAAAAGAAGAATTTATATCTTCTATATCTCATGAACTTAGAACACCTTTAACATCAATAAAAGGTTGGAGTGAGACCCTAGGTTATGAAGGAATAGGAAAAGAAGAACTAGACTTAGGATTAGGGATAATACAAGATGAAACAGAAAGACTTATAAAATTAGTTGAAGAACTTTTAGATTTCTCAAGATTATCATCTGATAGAATAAAACTGCAAATAGATATGGTTGACATTGAATCATTATCTGTAGGAGTAGTAAATCAACTAAAAGTTAAAGCTAGCGAGCAAGATATATCTTTAACTTGTGAATTTGAAACTGATAACATAAACAAGATACAAGGTGATAAAAATAGACTAAGACAAGTTCTTATAAATTTAGTTCAAAATTCTCTTAAATTTACAGATTCAAAAGGATATGTAAAAATTGTTGTAGATCAGGATGTAGAATATACAATTATAAAGGTTATCGATAATGGAGAAGGAATAGAAGAGCATAACTTAGAAAAAGTATTAGATAAATTCTTCCAAGAAAATTATAATAAAGCAGGTAGTGGATTAGGACTTGCTATAAGCAATGAAATAGTAAAGTTGCATGGTGGACAAATGAAAATAAATAGTAAAAAAGGAGAAGGTACTTGTATTACCTTCACTTTAAAAAATATTTTAGTAGAATCTGTATAGAAAGAGGAATAAAATGAGAAATATAAAGTTGACAATAGAATACGATGGGTCAAGATATAAAGGGTTTCAAAGACTTAAAGATAATGACAATACAATACAGGGAAAGATAGAATCAGTACTTAGCAAAATGGTAGATGAAACTGTAGAAATAATAGGATCAGGAAGAACTGACATGGGTGTACATGCTTACAATCAAGTTGCTAATTTTAAGACTAATTCTAAAATGTCTATAGAAAAGATGAACGATTACTTATATAAATATTTACCGGAAGACATAGTTATAAAAGACGTGAAAGAAGTAGAGGATAGATTTCACTCAAGATATAATGCTAAAAGAAAAGTATATTTATATAAAATTGATAACTCTAAATATCACAATGTGTTTTTAAGAAAATATGCAACATATATAGATAAGCCATTAAATATAGATTTGATGGAAGAAGCTAGTAAGTATTTAGTAGGAGAACATGATTTTACAAGTTTTGCATCTTCTAAATCTAAGAAAAAATCAAATGTTAGAAATATTCATAGTATAACTATTAACAAAAACAAAGATATAATCGATATATATGTAGAAGGTAATGGTTTTTTATATAATATGGTAAGGATAATAGTTGGAGCACTAATAGACGTCGGGCTTAATCGAAAATCACCAGAGGATATAAAACTTATGTTAGAAGCAAAAGATAGAAAGGTAGCTTCAGATACTGCACCGGCTAAAGGATTATACTTATATTCTGTAAAATATTAAAAATTAGACAGCTTTTAGCTGTCTAATTTGTTTTTTGGAGGTAAAGATGTATTACACATATATATTAAGATGTAAAGATGATACTTATTACATAGGATATACAAGTGATATAAATAGAAGAATGAAAGAACATAAAAATGGGATAAACTCAAAGTACACTAGAGCTAAAGGATTTAAAAATTTAGAGATTTATTGGGAAAGTAAAACTAGAAGTGAAGCTATGAAATTAGAGTGCTTTTTAAAGAAATTAACTAGAGTGAATAAAACTAAAATTATAAAAAATCCCGATTTACTATATGAAAAACATAATATAGATAAAGAGAAATATATTATAGGAAAATTATAAGAGTAATAAAAATACATAAATGAAATATAAAATAAAATTAAAAATAAAATTTGAAATAAATGTTGATTTTTATGACGAAAAATGATATTTTTAGTATGTAAACGTTTTACCTGAGTTAAGGGAGAGGGGGAAGGTGTATATTTACACCTATGGATATATGGAAAAAGGATTAAAGATAGTTACAATAGGTGGGGGATCGAGTTATACTCCAGAGCTTGTTGAAGGATTTATAAAAAGACATAGCGAACTTCCTGTAAAGGAATTGTGGTTGGTAGATATTGAAGAGGGGAAAGAAAAATTAGAAATAGTTGGTAACCTTGCTAAAAGAATGGTTGAAAAAGCTGGGGTAGATATGACTATACATACAACTTTAAATAGAAGAGAAGCTTTAGTAGATGCAGATTTTGTAACTACACAACTAAGAGTAGGTCTTTTAGATGCTAGAATTAAAGATGAAAGAATACCATTATCACATGGAATTATAGGACAAGAAACTAATGGTCCTGGAGGATTTTTTAAAGCATTAAGAACAGTTCCTGTTATATTAGACATAATAAATGATATAGAAGAGTTATGTCCAGATGCATGGTTAATAAACTTTACAAATCCAGCTGGAATAATAACAGAGATGGTATTTACTCATACTAATTTCAAAAAATTTATAGGGTTATGTAATGTACCAATAGGAGTAAAAGCAGGGGTAGCAGAAGCTCTAGAAGTGTCTAAAGAAAATTTAGAAGTTACATTTGCAGGGCTTAATCACATGGTATATGGAGTTAAAGCTTGTTTAAATGGAACTGATATAACTGAAGAAGCAATTGAAAAATTTGCAAACTCAGAAATGAGTATGAGAAATATAAAGTCAACAGCACCTTTTAATCCTAGATTTATAAAATCATTAGGAGCTATACCATGTCCATATCATAGATATTATTATAAAACTAAAGATATGTTAGAACATGAGCTAAGTGAATTTGAAAAAGGGCAAACTAGAGCAGAGGTTGTAAAGGCTTTAGAAGAAGATTTATTTAAATTATATAAAGATGAAAATTTAGATATAAAACCTCCACAATTAGAAAAAAGAGGTGGAGCTTATTATAGTGATGCAGCATGTAATTTAATAAATTCTATATATAATGATAAAAAAGATATACAAGTTGTAAATACATTAAATAGAGGAGCTATAGCTAATATAGGATATAACCATGCAGTAGAAGTAAGTTCGGTTATAACTAAAGAAGGGCCGATGCCTATAACTATAGGTGAAATGCCAATAGGTACAGTAGGTCTTTTAAATCAAATAAAGTCATTTGAAATTTTAACTGCTAAAGCTGCTGTTTTAGGAGACTATGATACTTCTATACAGGCATTATCAATAAATCCACTTGTTACTAGTGATGAATTAGCAGAAACTATTATGAATGAAATGCTAATAGCACATGAAAGACATTTGCCACAGTTTAAAGAAAAAATAGAAGAACTAAAGGTAGGGGGAGCTAATGACTAAATTAATAATAAATGCAGATGATTTTGGATATTGCGAAGGTGTAAACCAAGGTATAATATCAGCACATAAAAATGGAGTTGTGAACTCATGTACAATAATGTCTGGGATGCCAGGATTTGAACAGGCGGTAGAACTTTTAAAAGAAAATGAAAAGCTTGGATGTGGAGTTCATATGACTTTAAGCTGTTATAAACCAGTTTTAAATAATCATAAAACTTTAGTAGATGAAAATGGATATTTTTTCAGAAGAATAACGAAAGAAAAAGCAAATGAGATTGATTTGGATGAATTATATAATGAGTTTTGTGCACAAATTGATAAAACTATAGATGCAGGTATAAAAATAACTCATCTTGATAGTCATCATCATGTTCACACATTGATAGAGTTTAAACCTGTTATTGAAAAAATACTTGAAAAATATAAATTACCTATAAGGGGTGGTTTTGAATATGATTTAAGTTATGAAAAAATAGTTCCTATGATAGGTAGCTTTTACAGTAAAAATGTAGATGCTGATTATTTTAAAAATAATATAGATGAAATAAAAAAATATGATGTTGTAGATATTATGAGTCATCCAGCATTTGTAGATGCATTTTTATCTAAGTCTACTTCATATTCAATAGAAAGAACTAAGGAACATGAGATATTAACTTCAGATGAACTTAAAAAGTTTTTTGAAGATAATAATATAACAACTACTAATTACAGAAATATATAGGGGAAAGTGAAGGTAAATAATATGAACGAGAAAATATTTGAAATATCATTTGGAATAATAGGTCACGCTGGAGATGCAAAAAGTAGTGCACACGAGGCATTAGCAGAAGCTAAACAAGGTAATTTTGAAAAAGCAAGAGAACTTTTAAAAGAAGCTAGTGAAACTTTAAATAAAGCACATAGATTCCAAACGGAATTAATACAAGCGGAAGCTAGTGGAGAAAAAACAGAAATGGGAGTTGTATTAGTTCACTCTCAAGATCACTTAATGACTACTATGAACTTTTTACAATTAGCTAAAGAGTTTGTAGATATGTATGAGTTTATATATAAGAAATTAGGTTAATATAAAAATAAGAGCGCAATTAAGCGCTCTTATTTTTATTTGTTATAAGGTGTTTTTTTAGATGAATAAGGTACTTTTTTCTTATCGGGGTTATAAGGAACTGGTTTTACTTTACTTGGTATTTCAGCAACATCACCGATATCGCCTTTGTCACCTTTAGGACCTTGAGGGCCAGCATCGCCTTTATCACCTTTAGGACCTTGAGGGCCAGCATCGCCTTTATCACCTTTAGGACCTTGAGAACCAGTATCGCCTTTATCACCTTTAGGACCTTGAGAACCGGTATCGCCTTTATCACCTTTAGGACCTTGAGGACCAGCATCGCCTTTATCACCTTTAGGTCCAGGTACTGTTAGTATTTCTGAGAAGTCTATATTACATAGTGGATTAACATATACCTCTTTTCCAAAGTCAACATAGTCTATGGCAGATAACTTTATATAGATAGGTCCTTTTCCCGATGAAGTAGTACCACATAAACTACAAGGGGTAATTTTAGTTAACTTAAGTTTCAATATACAATCACTATTAGATAGTTTAAATCCAAGTGTTTTTCCTATGCAATTTACTAAATTATTATAAAGATCCATTTCACATGGATAGTAAAATAAAACTGGGGTAAAAGGCGTAATACATTTAGAAGAAGACTCACAACAATCAGGTTTAGGTGTACATTTACAAGATTTTAAATAAGATGAATTACAATTTTTATACATTACAAACACTCCATAAAATTTTATTTAATAGGCTTATCCTATCAATATACATATATGAAAATTATGTAATAATTGAGACTAATTTCAAAAATATATATAAGCATAAGTAAATAATTAAAGACATAAGTATAAAATAAGTTATAATATAGATATAACCCTAAAACCTAATGTAAATATAAGTCGTATATCCCTTGAAAACATAGGAAAAAGCAGAGTAAAACATAAATTTAAAAGAAATTGTAAAAATTTTTAAAAAAATATAAATTACTATTTCCTTTTTTTAAAATATGTTGTAAAATATAGTTAAAGAAAACGTTAACAAATATTTTAAAAAGACCTTAAGTAAGGTGGTGAAACTATGAATTATCAAGATAAAATACTAAAGGTTATAATTCATGCTGGAAATGCAAAATCACATATCTATGAAGCTCTACACTGGGCTAAGAAAAATGATTTTAAAAAATGTGATGAATACATGGAAAAAGCAAATGAAGAAATATTAGAAGCTCAGAAAATACAAACTGGGTTAATCAATAAAGACGCAGATGGAAAAAATGTAGAAATTAGTATGCTTTTAATACACTCTCAAGATCATTTAATGACTTGTTTAAGTGAAAGAAACCTAGTAAAAGAAATTATTGATTTAAGAAAAGAAATAAATACAAATAAATAAGGTTTTAATTAAAAATTAAAATATATATAAGGCTTTTAGGAGGGAATTAAAATGAAAAAAAAGATATATTTATTCTGTAGTGCGGGGATGTCAACAAGTTTATTAGCTAGTAAAATGCAAAATGTTGCAAATCAACATAATTTACCGATAGAAGTAGAAGCATTTCCATATGCTGAAATAGATAAAATAGTAGAACAAAGAAATCCAGATTGTATATTACTTGGACCACAAGTTAAATTTATGTTAAAAGAGGTACAATCAAAGTTTGATGAAAAAGCACCAGTAGATGTCATAAATAGTGTAGACTATGGTTCTATGAATGGGGAAAAGGTTTTAAAGACAGCTATAAAAATGATAAAAGCTCGTCAAGCTAAGTAATAAGTAAAAAAATTATATAATCAAGGGAATATAAGGGTTACAATCAAAGTTGATATCAGAGAAGCTAATTTAAATTAATTATAATTATTAATTAGCTTCTTTTATATAAAATAACATATTACATTAGGGGGTAAACATGAATAAGTTTATGTCAACTTTAGAAAAGGTACTAATGCCTATGGCAGAGAAAATAGGTAAAAATAAGTACCTAGTAGCAATAAGAGATGGTTTTTTAGTATCATCTCCACTATTAATAGTAGGATCGTTCTTCTTACTAATAGCGAATTTCCCAATACCGGGATGGAATGAGTTTTGGGCTAAGTTTTTTGGGGAAAACTGGGCTAGTGGATTAGGTCATGTAACAGCAGCTACATTTGATGTTATGACTGTTCTTGCAATTATGGGGATAGCGTTTTCATTTGCTAAGCAAATTAAAGCTGATGCAATACAAGCAGCTGCAGTTGCTTTAGTAGCATTCTTTATAATTACTCCTTTTACAATACCATATACTCCAGAAGGTATGGAAGTTGTATATGAAGTAAAAGGTATACCTCTAGGATGGATGGGATCTAAAGGTATGTTTGTTGGTATGATAACATCTTTCGTATCAGTTGCTATATTCCAATGGGTAGTTAATAAAGGCTGGACTATAAAAATGCCAGAAGGGGTTCCTCCTACTGTTGCTAAGTCATTTGCCGCTTTAATACCAAGTGCTATAATAATGATAATATTCTTCTTAATAAAAACTGGATTTGAATTAACACCATATGGAAATATACATGAATTTATATACCAGTTCTTACAAATGCCATTATTAAAACTAGGAAATACTTTAACAGCTACGGTAATATCTTACATATTCTTACACTTATTCTGGTTCTTTGGAATAAACGGATCAAGTGTTGTTGGAGCAGTATACAACCCTATACTAAAGTTATTATCTGCTGAAAACTTAGAAGCTTTCCAAGCAGGACAAGAATTACCTAATATAATAACAGGACAGTTCCAAGATATGTTTGCTACATTTGGAGGAGGAGGAAGTACACTTTCTCTATTAATAGTAATGCTACTTGTATGTAAGAGTAGACGTATAAAAGAATTAGGTAAGCTATCTTTATTACCAGGTATATTTGGAATAAATGAGCCTATAATATTTGGATTACCGATAATGCTAAATCCAATATTATTAATACCATTTATGTTTGTTCCAATGTTTAACCAAATAGTAACATACTTCTGTATGGATTCAGGATTAGTACCATTAACAAATGGAGTTCAAATACCTTGGACAACTCCAGTAATATTTAGTGGATTCTTAGTAAGTGGATGGCAAGCATCTGTACTTCAACTTATACTATTAATAATTGGATGCTTTATGTATCTGCCGTTTATAAAAATATTAGACAAGCAGTACTTAGTTGAAGAAGAAAATAATGTTGAAGAAGAAGATGACTTATCATTTGATGACTTAGAATTTTAATATAGGAGATGAAAAATTTGACTAAAATAGTTCTTATACTAGATCAAATACAGGCTGGTGCAGGTGGTAAAGAGAAATCTAATATACCGCCAGGAGGAAAGACTACTCCATTAGGACCAGGAGTTATGATGGAACCATATTTGAAAGAAATTGGTGCTAAAGTCGTAGCAAGTCTTTATTGTGGGGATGAATATTTTATAAACAATGAAGAAGAAGTAACTGCTAAAATGGTTGCTATGGTAAAGAAAATAAATCCAGATGTTGTTGTTTGTGGACCAGCATTTAATTATGAAAACTTTGCTAAAATGTCAGCTATATTAGCTAAAAGTATTAATGATAGTACAGATATAAAAGCATTTGCAGCAATGTCTCTTGAAAATACTGAAATTTTAGATAAATTTAAAAATGAAGTGTTAATAGTAAAAACACCTAAAAAAGGTGGTATAGGACTTAATGAATCATTAAAAAATATATGCCAAATGGCGAATAAACTTGCTGAAAATGAAGATGTATCTAAATTTAAAGAAGAAGTTTGCTTCTAAAAATCAAAAAGCCTTGGGAAACCAAGGCTTTTATTAAAAATCAGGAGGAAAGACATATGTGGGGAATAATAGCTACTTGGAGAATGGCGATAGAAGGAATATCTGAGAGCAGTGAGAAACTAAATGAAGGAATGAATGCAGGGGATGCTATAGAATTAGCGATAAAAAGAGTAGAAGACTATCCTTTTTACAAATCTGTGGGATATGGTGGACTTCCGAATGAAAATTGTGAAGTTGAATTAGATGCGGCTTATATGGATGGAGATACTTTATCTATAGGAGCTGTAGCTGGAATTAGAGATTTTGCAAATCCTATATCTATAGCAAAAAAATTAAGTGATGAAAAAGTAAATTGTTTTTTAGTTGGAACTGGTGCAGAAGAATATGCACACAAAAATGGGTTTGAAAGAAAAAATATGTTAACAGATAGAGCAAAAAAACATTACAATAAAAGAAGAAAAGAAACGGTAGAACAAGGATTAAGTCCATATGTAGGGCATGATACAGTTGGAATGGTAACTTTAGATGATAATGGAAAAATGTGTGCAGCTACTTCTACAAGTGGATTATTTATGAAAAAAAGCGGTAGAGTAGGAGATTCCCCATTATCAGGATCAGGGTTTTATGTGGATAGTGAAGTAGGAGGAGCAACAGCTACAGGTCTTGGTGAAGATCTTATGAAAGGTTGTATATCTTATGAAATAGTAAGACTTATGAAAGAAGGGTTAACACCTCAAGAAGCTTGTGATAAAGCTGTTAATGAATTAGATGAACAACTTATAAGAAGAAGAGGGAAAGCTGGAGATTTATCTCTTGTTGCTATGAATAATAAAGGTGAATGGGGTGTTGCAACTAATATACCTAACTTCAGTTTCTCTGTAGCAACTAAAGATCATGAACCGACAGTATATGTAAGCAATAGAATAAATGGAAAGAGTGTACATGAAGTAGCATCAGAGGAATGGTTAGCTGCATATGCTGCTAGAATTAAAGCACCTATAGAATAAAAAGAATTGGGGTAGTTTTATGAATATCTTAAATAATCAAGTAGAAAAATTACGTGAAGATTTGTTAAATGATATTATAGATATAGTAAAAATACCTAGTGTAGAAGGAGAGCCTGTAGAAGGCTTTCCTTTTGGTGAAGGTGTAGGTAAAGCGCTTGAAAAAGCACTTGAGATTTCACAAAAACTAGGATTTAAAACTAAGAATATAGATGGGTATATGGGTTATGCAGAGCTAGGAGAAGGAGAGGACTATATAGGTGTGTTGGGACATTTAGATGTAGTACCTGAAGGTAGTGGTTGGACATATGAACCATATGGGGGAGAAATAGATAACGGAAAAATTTATGGAAGAGGAGTTTTAGATAATAAAGGACCTATAATGAGTGCGTTATATGGCCTTAAAGCTGTAGTAGATGCTAATAAAAAACTTAAAAAGAAAGTTAGAATAATATTTGGAACTAATGAAGAAACCGGATTTAATGATATACCATATTATTTAAGTAAGGAAAAACCTCCTATAATGGGATTTACCCCTGATTGTAAGTATCCAGTTGTATATGGAGAAAGAGGAATAGGTAAGCTTAATATACAAAAAATCATAAATGTAGATGGTATAAAAATTTATGGAGATTTTAGGTCGAATATAGTTCCTGATAAATGCTTTATAGATATATATAAAGATAATATTCATGGCGATATAATAGATTATTTAGATAACAAAATTAATAAAGAGAATAATAAGATATGTATAAGTGATAAGATAAATATTGTTGTAAATAAAGACAGTTTAACTATATGTTCTTATGGTAAACAAGCTCCAGCTAATGCTCCACAAGTTGGTGAAAATGCAATAACTAATATGATAAAGTATTTATTAGAAGAAAATATTATGAAAAATAAAGAATTAAACGAATTCTTTGTTTTTGTAAATGAATATTTTTACAATGAATATTATGGTGAAAAGTTAGGTATATCATTTGAAGATGAGTTAACTGGAAAGTTATATTTAACACCTTACGAATTAAAATGTGAAGGCAAAAAAATTATTTTGAAGTTTGGAGTCAGATACCCTATGACTTGTAAAATAGACTATATAACAGAAGCTATTGAAAAGGTATTAAAATATAATATAAAATTAAATATTGAGAGGAACTTTAATCCAGTAAATTTTGATAAGGATTCATACTTGGTTAAAAGCTTACAAATGGCATATGAAAGAGTTACAGGATTAGATGGAACTCCGACTACAACAAGTGGTGGAACTTATGCAAAAGTAATGCCAAATATTGTTCCATTTGGGCCATCATTTCCTGGGCAAAAGGGTATAGCTCATAATAGTGATGAGTATATGGATATTGAAGATATAATATTAAATACTAAAATATTTGCAAATGCTATCTATGAATTGGCTAAGGAGGAAAAATGTTAGAGATTATAGGAATGAGTGTAGAAGATGCTATAGCTATAGAAAAATGTGGTGCAGATAGAATAGAACTTATAAGTGCTTTAACAGAGGGAGGATTAACTCCTAGTTATGGACTAATAGAATCAGTTGTTAACAAAGTGAAAATTCCTGTTAATGTAATGATTAGACATCATGCAAAAAGCTTTGTATATAGTGATGAAGATATAAAAATAATGGTTAAAGATATAGAAAAGGTTAAAGAAATAGGTGCAAATGGAGTAGTACTTGGAATGTTAGATACTAATAATATTATTAGAGAAGATCAATTAATAACATTACTAGAAGCAGCTAAAGGATTAGATGTTACTTATCATAGGGCTATAGATGAAACTGATGTAATAAAATCTATTAAAATATTAAATAAATATGAAGGTATAACAAATGTGTTAACCTCAGCAGGAAAAGGTAATATAGCTGAAAATATAGAAAAAATAAATGAAATGAAAAAATACTCAGGACATATAAATATATTATTAGGTGGAGGCTTAAATTTTGAAAATATAGAAAAAATAAAGGCTTTAACTAATAATGCAGATTTTCATTTTGGAACAGCTGTAAGAGTAGATAAAAATCCTTTTGGAGAAATAGATGAAGAAAAATTAAAGAGATTAGTAAATATAATAAATAATAAGTAATAAGTAAACATGATAAACACAGTAATAAAAGCATGTGGAATAAAATAACATTCTACAGGCTTTTATTGCTGTGTTAGTATTTATTATATAATTTGTAAATGATATAATTATATCAATGAATATTGAAAGGGGATTACTATGATATATTTAAACAGCGAAGATATTTTAAAATCAATAACACTAGATGAAATAATGGATTCAATAGAGGATGCTTATAAAATATACTATGATAGAATGTTTAACATGCCAGATAGAGTTCAAGTTGAGAATGGTGATTTAACAGCTTTATACATGCCTTGCTTTACAAATGAAGCTTTTGGAACTAAAATACTTACTGTTGCTCCAAATAATGCAAAAATAAATAAACCTGTTATAGATGGTATAATGCTAGTAAATGATATAGAAACTGGTGAAGTAGTTTGCATGATGGATGGGAAAATGCTTACAGTAATAAGAACAGGAGCTGTTGGAGGTGTTGGAATTAGACATACAACAAGCAAATATGTAAAAAGTATAGGGCTTATTGGAACAGGGGCACAAGGATTTTACCAAATATTATACGCTTGTAAAGCTAGAAATATAAATAAAGTATATTTATATAATAGAACTTTAGAAAAGGCAGAAGGCTTAAAATTACAATTAGAAAAAGAGCTTAAAAATATAGATATAATAGTTTTAAATAACTCAACTGAATTAGTAAAAAATAGTGATGTTATAATAACTGCAACCACTTCATATGAACCTGTGATAGATAATGACAAAGAACTATTAAAAGGAAAACATATAATTGCAATCGGTTCATATAAACCTGATATGAGGGAATTACCAGATGCATTATTTGAAGTTGTTGACAAGGTTATAGTGGATACGGATTTTGCTAAAGAAGAAAGTGGAGATTTATATATTCCTATAAAGAATAATATTTTAAAATCAGAAGAAATAGTAAATATGGGAGAATTCATTGAAGACAATACATACTGTGTAGAAGGAAAAACAACATTATATAAATCTGTAGGAATGGGATTGTTTGATATGGTAGTAGCTAATAAAATTTACAAAAAAGCTATAGAAAAAGAAATTGGACAATATATAAAAATGTAGACATGAATAGATGCCTTAAATTTAAATACAAATTAAATTAATGGCATCTATTTTGTTATAATAGGGAGATAAAATGGATAAAAAAATAGAGATTTTAATAGTAGAAGATGATAATGATATAAATAAACTATTATCAGATATGGTAGATATAAGCGGATATAATTCAAAATCGGCATATTCTGGTACAGAAGCTTTAATTTATTTAAAAGAAAATGAATTTGATATGATACTTCTTGATTTAATGATTCCGGGTATAAATGGAGAAGAATTATTAGAAAAGATAAGACAGAATTATAGTATGCCGATTATAGTAATATCAGCTAAGGATGATAAAAATACTAAGATAGATATGTTGAAATCTGGGGCTGATGATTTTATATCAAAGCCATTTGATATAGATGAAACAATTGCTAGAATAGCTAGCAACTTAAGAAGGTATAAGTTAAGTTCAAAACAAGTTAGTGAAAAAATACTAATTGTAAATGAAATAAAAATTAATAAAGATACAAGAGATGTGTTTATAAATGATAATAGTATAAATTTGACTAGTAGAGAGTTTTCGCTATTAGAGTTATTTGTAACGAATCCTAAAAAAGTATTTACTAAGTCTAATTTATTTGAAAGTGTTTGGAAAGAAGAATATATGGGAGATGATAATACAATAAGTGTACATATAAGTAATTTAAGAAATAAAATATCAAAGTATGCTAATAGTGATTATATAAAAACTGTATGGGGAATAGGATATAAACTATTTGATTAAACTTAAGACTTTCTTAAGACTTTCTTTATAGTTAATTAGAAAATAATGTATATAATGAAAGTAAATAATTAAGAAAGGGAGTAGGGTATGGAAGAGTATGTTTTAAGGACTATAAATTTATGTAAATACTACCGTAAAAATAATATAGTTGATAATGTATGCATGAATATAAAAAAAGGAGAGATTTATGGATTTATAGGTGAGAATGGAGCAGGAAAAACTAGTTTAATAAGACTTATAACAGGCTTAGCTAAAATAACTAAAGGAAATATAATATTATTTGGGGAGGATACTGAAAAAGGTATTAATGAAGCTAGAAAAAGAATAGGGTGCCTTATAGAAACACCAGCATTGTATGAAGATATGACAGCTTATCAAAATCTAGATATAATAAGAACTCAAAAGGGAATACCAGGAGAAGATTGTATAAATAGAGTTTTAAATACAGTTAATTTAAAAGATGTGGAAGATAAAAAGGTAAAAAACTTTTCACTTGGAATGAAACAAAAGTTGGGAATAGCTAAAGCATTAATAGGAGATCCTGAATTTTTAATTTTAGACGAACCTACAAATGGCTTAGACCCAGTTGCTATTATAGAAACTAGAGAACTATTAAAAAAGCTTAATAAAGAAAAAAATATGACAATACTTATATCAAGTCACATTCTTAAGGAGTTAAATGAATTAGCAACTACTTATGGAGTAATAAAAAATGGACGACTAATAGAAGAATTTACATCTAGAGAATTAGATGAAAGATGTCGGTTAAGCTTAGATATAAAAGTTGATGATATAAATGGTTGTATTGTAGTTCTTGAAGATAAATTAAAAACCAAAAACTTTAAGGTTATAGAAGAACAATATATAAAACTATATGATTATGTAAATGAACCGGGAAAAGTATCAACCATATTGGCTAAAAATCAAATAGTAATAGAACAGATAGTAAGTAGTGGAGAAAACTTAGAAGATTACTTCATGAATTTGATTGGAGGTAAAGCTAATGTTTAATTTGATAAAAGGTGAATTACTAAAACTAAGATATGGTAAAAACTATAGGAATTTATTAATAATAATAGGTGTTTGCATATTTTTAACTATAATTCTATCTATAGTTGCACCAAATTTTAATCTGCATTTATTTTATAATTTTACACCTGAAAGGAATTACGGTTTTACCTTTAATATATTTAAGGATAATTTAAATCCTATGGGAGTTGAATATTTTAAATCTGCAATGGGGCTTATGATTATAGTATTGATAATATCCTTATCTTTAGTAGGTGATTTAGTTGCAAAAGATTACCAAAGAGGAGTTAACAAGGATAGCATATCTTATGGGCACAATAGAATTAACATATATATAGCAAAGTCTATAACTATATATATAGGAATTACAATATTAATAACTTTATTGTTAGGGGGATCAACTATAGTAGGTAGTATTTTAAAAGGATTTGGAGTAGAGTTTAATATTCAAATAGTTTTAAGTATGGTTAAATTTGCATTACTATTAAGTTTAGTAATGCTTTCATTCGCTAGCATATTTATGGTGATAGCTGTAATAACTAAAAGTAAATCTAATGTTATTGCAATAGGAATGTTTTTTATTATGCTAACTACTTTTATAGCAGGGGAAAATAACTTATTTATATTTAATAAAAATAATCCTATATACATGCTTATGGATATATGTGAGCAAAATCCAAGTATAGAAACTGTAAAACATATGATATTAAGTTGTATTACAACAATAACTTTATGTACAATAATAGGAAGTTTAACTTTTAAAAATCAAGATATAAAATAAGTGAAAGGGGGGGGAGTAAAAGTGGTATTTAAAATTATTAGTATAATAATAATAATTATTTTACTTACCCTCCTGTTACTTATAAAAAGAGAGATAAAAAATATAACTAGACAATTAAATAGATATAACAACAGAAACACTAATAAAAAACTTGATATAGCATTAATTGATAAAGATATAGAAAGATTAGCAGGTAGTATAAATAGACATATAGATATTCATAGAGAATCTGATATTACGAGGCAGCAAGCAGAAGAAGAATTAAAAGGGGCCATAGCAAATATAGCACATGATATAAGGACACCTTTAACCTCTATAATAGGATATATACAAATTGCTAAAAAAAATAATATAGATGAAAATAAAAAAATAGAGTATATAGATATTGCTCTAAATAGAGCTAAATCATTACAAATTATGTTAAATGAATTATTTTCTTTATCAGTTATAGAAAACTCTGAATATGAACTAGAACTTGAAAATATAAATTTAAATAATATACTATATGAAGTTATAACTGCTTACTATGAAAAATTAATAGAGAGTAATATAGAACCGAATATAAACATCAAACAAGAAAATTTAATAATAATAGGAAATAAAAATGCAGTTAATAGAGTTATAGAAAATTTAATTACTAATTTAATCAAATATTCAAAAGGAAATGAAGAAATTTTATTATATCAAAAATATGGTAAAGCAGCACTTACAATAGTAAATAGCATAGAAAATTTAAAACAAGAAGATATAAATATACTATTTAATAGGTTTTATAAAAAAGATGAATCTAGAAGCTGTTTAAAAAGTACGGGATTAGGATTAGCAATAGCTAAAGGATTAATGGAAAAAATGGATGGAGAAATTGATGCATATATAAAAAATGAAAAATTATACATTGTATGTAAATGGAAGATATTTAATTAAGGAGTATAGCTATGGATTATGGAAGGTTAATTATATGGAGTTTTTTATTTGTATATTATGGAAATAAATATAGAAAAAATAAAGAACTTAAAAACTTGGTGCTATCATCTATTGGATTATATGGACTAACCTCTTTAAAATTTATATTAGTAAATTATGAAACTGAATATATAAAACATATAGTGATATTAAACATATTACAAATAATAAGTTTAATATTGTGTACATGTATTATAATATTACTATACAAGTTACATAAAAAAGAAAAAAATGCTTAAATTTTTATTTAAGCATTTTTTCTATTCTATCTCAAATGGATTATTTTCAAATTCTCCAATTCTATCTAAGTAATGTTTAGGTGAAACTCCGTAAGCTTTTTTAAATGCTCTAACAAAGCTTGAATAATCTTTAAATCCACACTCGATACAAGCATCACTCATAAGATATCCTTTTTTTATCAGGGACTTAGCATAAATAAGCCTTTTTTGAACTATATAACTATGTAAAGAACTACCTGTTTGAGATTTAAATTTACGCATAAGATAGTATTTACTCATAAAAAAGGTATTAGCTATAGTATCTATAGATAAATCTTTATTTAAATTATCATTTATATAGTTAAATATTTGTTGAATTGTTTCATCATATTCAACATCTTGAGTATCGGTATCATTTTTTAAATACAATCTATTAATTAATACTAATAGCTGTATAAATAGTGAATTTTTAAGTAATACATGTCCAAACTCTTCTGATTTATCGGCACCTTTGATTTTAAATAATATATTTTTTATATTTTCTAAATCTGTAGAATTCAGTCTAAGTAAATTCGATTTATTTTGACTAGATATATTAAAACAAGTAAACAAATCATCTCCATAAATATTATGTTTTTCTATATAATCAGGATTTATCCAAATAACAATTCTTTCATAATACTTATTTGGATTTATGATTGGCTTATGGATTTCAGTATTACTTACAAATAAAATATCCCAAGGCTTTAGTTTATAAGATTTTCCTTCTACTAGATAATCAACATCACCAGAAATTAAAATTGTAATTTTATTAAAATCATGGTGATGATAATCGAATTTTATATCTTTCATATCTTTTATGTGAAATATTTTAAAATTATCATCTAAATAACCAACTTTATTTATATGTTCTTTTTTTATATCCATAAAAAACAACCTTTCATATACCTAAGTAATAAAATTTAAATACTTACAATTAATATACATTAAATATATATAATTGTATTACACTATATATACTACAGCATTTTTTGCAATGTGAAAAGCACTTTATACAATGTACATGGTTAAAAAATAATAATATAATGAAATTCATTGTCAAAAAAAGAAAAATAATGCAAAAGGAGAATGCAATGAAGAATTTTTTCAAAAACTATAAGTCATCAATGATATTGCTAGGAGCAATATTATTAGGAGGAATAGTTGGTGTGGTTTTAGGTCCTAAAGCAGCAGTATTAAAGCCATTTGGTGATCTATTCTTAAACCTGCTATTTATGTCTTTGGTTCCACTTGTATTTTTCAGTGTATCATCAGCTATAGCTAATATGAATACAATGAAAAGACTTGGGAAAATAATGGGTAATATAGTTATAGTATTTTTTGTAACAGCATTTATATCAGCAATAATAGGTATTATAGGAGCTATAATATTAGACCCAACTAAAGGTTTAGACTCAAGTATGTTCAGTTCAATAATAGGAAGTGGAGAAATTATTGAGACTGAAAAAGTTAGTTTCTTAGAACAAATAGTAAAAACAATAACTGTAAATGATTTTAATATGTTATTTTCAAAGTCAAACATGTTACAACTTATAGTATTTGCTGTATTGTTTGGACTTGCAACTGCAATGGCAGGAGAAAAAGCAAAAGGTATAGCAAAGTTTGTTGAAGAAGGATCAGAAGTAATTGGAAATATAATTAAAATAATAATGTATTATGCACCAATTGGTCTTGGATGTTACTTTGCATCAATAATAGGAGAACTTGGAGCACAAATACTTTCAGGATATGTAACTGCATTTTTATTATATCTAGGTATAACAGTTATATATTATTTTGGATTTTACACTTTATATGCATATTTTGCAGGTGGAGTAGATGGAATAAAGATATTTTGGAAAAATGCAGTTGGGCCTACAGTTACAGCTATAGCAACTTGCTCAAGTGCAGCATGTATACCAGTTAACCTAGTTTCAGCTAAAAATATGGGGGTTCCAGATGATATAGCAGAAACTGTTGTTCCACTTGGAGCAAATATACATAAAGATGGATCTGTAATAGGTGGAGTATTAAAAATAACATTTTTAATGGGTATTTTTGGTATGGATATAACGAATCCATCTACATTAATCAGTATAGTAGTAGTATCATTTTTAGTAGGTGCAGTTGTAGGTGCTATTCCAGGTGGTGGAGTAATAGGGGAAATGTTAATACTTAGTGTATTTGGATTTTCTCCAGAAATGTTACCTATAATAACTGTTTTAGGTACAGTTATAGATGCACCAGCAACTTTATTAAACTCAGCGGGAAATACTGTATGTGCAATGATGGTTGCAAGATTAGTTGAAGGTAAGAATTGGTTAAATTCCAAATCTAATTAATATTTAGGCTTAGATATGATTACATCATAGCTAGGCCTTTTTATTATATAAAAGTAAAATTTATATTTTGGTATAAAATATAAAAAAATAGAAAAAATAATTTAAGAAAATTATATTTTAAATAAAAGTAGTAGACAAATAATTGGAAATTTTATATAATAAAAAACCTGACAACGAACTAATGTAAAAAAATAGAATGAAAAGTTCGGGAAAAACAAAGGAGAGGTATTATGAAATTTAAAAAATTAGCAGCGATAGCAATGTCATCGTTATTGACATTAACACTAGTAACGGGTTGTTCAACAGATAAAAAAGCTGAGTCAGATAAACCTACTGTAGCTATAGTACTAGGAGAAGGTAGTATAAATGACCAATCATTTAATCAATCTACATGGGAAGGGTTAAAAAAAGCAAAAGAAGATTTTGGAGTAAATATAAAGTATTTAGAATCACAACAAGATTCTGATTATGTATCTAATGTAGAGTCATTTGTGGATCAAGAAGCAGATTTAATAGTTGGAGTTGGATTCCAACTTAAAGATACAATAGAAGAAATGGCAAAAAATTACCCAGACCAACAATTTGCAATATTAGATGAAACATATGATAAAGTTCCAAGTAATGTGACTACTGTAACATTTAAGGAACAGGAAGGAGCCTACTTAGCAGGATATTTAGCAGGTCAGGTATCTGAAACTAAAAATGTTGGGTTTATAGGTGGAATAGAAGCATCACCGGCTATACAAAAATATCACTATGGGTTTAAAGCAGGTGCAGAATCTGTAGATGGAGTTAAAGTTAATAGTCAATATGCTAATACGTTCTCTGATGCAGCAAAAGGAAAAGCGATAGCAAATCAAATGATATCAAGTGGATCTGATGTAGTATTTGCAGCAGCAGGTGCCACAGGTGTAGGATCTATAGAAGCGTGTAAAGAAAATAATAAAAAAGCAATAGGTGTTGATATAGATCAAAGTTATATAGCTCCAGAAACTGTTATAAGTTCAGCTATAAAGAAAATGAATGTTGCATCTTATGATTTAGCAAAAATGCTAGTGGAAGGTAAGCTAACAGGAGGACAATCTTTAGTTTATGGAATAAAAGAAAATGGTATCGGATTATCTGAAAATACAAGTAAAAATGTTTCTAAAGAAATTATGGATGAAATAAATATAATATCAGATAAAATAGTAAATGGAGAAATAAAAGTTCCAGCTACAGAAAAAGAATATGAGTCTATGAAATAGATAAAAAAAGAAAGGATTATATCCTTTCTTTTTTTATTTAATTTAAATGAAAATATGGTATAATAGAGTGTATTTAACTGATTGAAGGGAGCATCATATGATAAAATACTATTTATATTATGTGCTTATATATGGGGGGTTAGGAGCATTTATACCATATATAGTGCCATACTTAGAAGGATCATTAAATTTATCTGTATCGCAAATAGGGATTATAACATCTATTCCATCTATAATAGGTATATTAGTAGTGCCTTTATGGGGGATTATAACAGATGTAACTAAACAAGATAAAAAAATACTTGGAATATGTGTAGCTATAAACTGTATTATAATGGGAATGTATTCTAGTGTTAAGTTATTCCCAATACTACTTGTAGTAGCCACTTTAGCTGAGGCATTTAGATATGCAATATCTCCTCTAGCGGATAATATAACAACAGATTACTGTAAACATAAAAATTTAAACTATGGAATAATAAGAAGTGGAGGATCTGTTGGATTTGCTTTAGTAAGTTTCTTAACAGGACAACTTATTAAAGTTACAGCAAACTCTAGAATAATATTTTTAGTATATATTGTACTATTTGTATTATCTTTATTGGTACTTCCGTTTTTAAGTTCTAAGAAGTATGATGACAATGAGAAAATGGAAGGGTCAACATTAAGAAAAGACTTAAAAGAACTTATAAAAGATAAATCATATTTATGGTTACTAGCAATAGTTATATGTACTATAAGTATTAGTGAGGTTACAAATGCTTATCAAGGTTTATACTTAATAGAATTAGGAGCAAGTCAAGGTGATATAGGGATATTAGTTATATTTACAGCTTTACCTGAAATATTCTTTATGGCTAAAATAAATAAGCTAGTTTCAAAGTATGGATACAAAAAAGTGTTTAAAATAGGGACTTTAACATTTTTAATAAGATGGTTAACTTGCTTATTTGCAACTTCACCAACTATGTTTATACTAACAGCACCATTAACAGCACTTGCGTTCTCTATTATGCTAGTAGCGTATATTGGATATATAAAAGAAAAGTTTTCAAGTGAAATACAAGCAACTGCTTTAACTATAACATCTATGGCTATAGGTATTTCTTCAGCAGTTATAAAATTACCAGTAGGTATAGGTATAGATGTATTTGGACTTAAAACTATATATATATTATCAATTGTTATAACCTGTATAGGATTTATTGTATGCAGTATAAAAAAAGAAGATAATAAAAAAATAAAAACTATAGGGTAATTACCCTATAGTTTTTATTTTTTTGTTAGATTTTAATACAAATATTCCTAAATAGGAAAATAAAATTGATATTAATGGATTTAATATATTAAAAAATGCCAAAGGCGCATAAGTTAAAGTGGAAACTCCAAGAGTACCGCTGATAAAAGCTCCTGCTGTAGTCCAAGGAATAAGTCCTGTAGTCAATGTAGATCCTTCTTCTAAAGATCTACTTAACATACGACTTTGGAGTCCTAAACTTTTATACTTTGATTCATACAACCGTCCATTTAATATAATTGAAAGATATGCTTCGCCCATTATAGTATTACTTAAAATACAAGATAAAATAGTTATAGCAATTAAACTACCAACCTTTTCAACTTTTAGAAGTATTTTCTCGACTAAAATTTTTAAATATCCAACTTCATCTAATATACCTCCGAGAGATAAAGCTATAAAGGCTAAAGAGAAAGTAGACATCATACTTTGTATACCACCTCTAATAATTAGCTTATCTACTATATCCACATTAGTAGGAATTGTATATCCTGTGTTTAAAACGGTTAAAGCTTCTTTAAAAGATGCATCTTGAAAAAATACAGCAACAAAAATTCCGAAAATTATTCCTATAGACATAGAAATTAAAGCTGGTTTTTTCATTATACTAAGTACTATAACAATAATTATTGGGATTAAAGTAAATAAAGATATATTAAATGTATTACTCAATGTATTTTGTATCAAATTTACTTGAGTATAGTCTATATAGCTAGTTTTATAATTTAAACCTAGTATTGTATATATTATTAAAGCTAACAAGTATGATGGAATAGTTGTATATAACATAGAACCTATATGATCATACAAATTGGTATTAGTAGACGCAGCTGCTAAATTTGTTGTATCAGACATGGGAGAAATTTTATCTCCAAAGAAAGCACCAGAAACTATCATACCAGCTATTAATGGAACTGGAATCCCTAGACTTTGACCAATACCTAAAAGCGCTATACCTACAGTAGAAATTGTTCCCCACGAAGTACCTGTTGCAAGTGATGTTAAACTACAGATTAACAATCCTGCAGGTAAAAATATATTAGGAGATAAAATATTTAGTCCATAATATATCAAACTAGGTATTGTACCGGATAATATCCATATACCTATATTGGCTCCAATTAATATAAATATAAGTAAAGCATCATAAGTCCTAGTAATACTATTTGCCATTCCTGATTTTATGTATTCTAGAGAATAACCTTTAATCATTGAAAATGAAATAACTATAAATAAAGATATAAGCAACACAACGGTTAAATCTATTTTTAGAATAGCTACTCCGACTATTAAACTAAATATTAAAATTGTAAACACTGTTAAAGATTCTTTGAAGCTGACTTGTCTCGAATTGTCATTCATATAATCACCTCTTGTTAAATATTTATTCCCAATTTACATTTGAGTAATCAAAATTATATCAAGTTAGATATTACTAAAAAAATTTCATGAACTAATAAAAATAAATAGACAAAATTATAACAATGTAGTATATTTAAATTAAGGAAATGGTTTGCGAAAGAGGTGTTAAACATGAATGAACATATAGGAGCTAAAATTAAGCATCTAAGAACACAAAGAAAAATGACTTTAAAAGATTTAAGTGAAAAAACTAATTTATCCATTGGCTTTTTATCTCAACTAGAAAGGGGTTTAACAAGTATAGCAACAGATACTTTAGGTACTATAGCAGATGTATTTGAAGTAGAATTGTCATACTTTTTCTTAAAACCAAGAACTAAGAAAAAACCTATTATAAGAAGTTATGAAAAAGAAGTTTTTAATATATGCACATCAGGATGTATTCAATACAATTTATCAAATGATTTAAAAGAGAAAAATATGTTGCCAAGACTTATAGATATACTTCCTAATAATACAGAGGAAGATATACAGTCTTATATGCATGAAGGGGAAGAGTTTTTATATGTATTAGAAGGAACATTAACTTTATTTTTAGATGGAGAACAGCATGAACTCTACCCTGGAGATAGTATACACTACAATTCTTCACGTAATCACAACTGGGCAAATTACACAAATAAGATGGTGAGAATATTAGTTGTTGCAACACCAAATCCTTTTAATAATAACTAAAATAATATTTGCAGGTGATTAAATGAAAAAACCACTAATACTAAATATCCAAAAATATAGTTTACATGACGGGGATGGAATACGAACAACTGTATTTTTTAAAGGATGTCCATTAGAATGTATATGGTGTCATAATCCAGAAAGTCAAGCTTATAATAAAGAAGTTTTATACAATGAAGAAAAATGCACAAAATGTGAAGTGTGCATAGATAAATGTCCACACAAAGCTATATATAAAGAAGAAAATAATATATGTCTAAACAAAAATAATTGCGAATTTTGTGAGACATGTTTAGATTATTGTTTAAATAATGCAAGAGAAATAGTAGGTAAAACTTATGAAATAAAAGATTTAATGAGAGAAATAGTAAAAGATATGATGTTTTATGAAGAATCAGGGGGAGGTGTTACTTTATCAGGGGGAGAAGTAATGACTCAAGATGTTGAGTATATAAAAGCTATAGCTAGTTTATGTAAGGAAAAAGGAATAAGTGTTGCTATAGATACTTGTGGATACGCAAGGTTTGAAAATTATGAAGCAATATTACCTTTTGTAGATACGTTTTTATATGATATCAAGTTAATAGATGAAGAAAAACACAAGCTATTTACTAATAAGTCAAATGATTTAATCTTAGAAAATCTCATTAAATTAAGTGAAAATGGAGCTAATATAAATATAAGAATACCTTTAATAGAAGGGGTAAATGTAGATAAAGAGAATATAGAGGTTAAAAAGATTATAGATTTTATTAAACCATTAAATATTAAAAAAGTTAATTTATTGCCATATCATAATATAGGTATGCATAAATATAAAAAGCTGTATATGGATTATGAAGGTCAAAACTTAAATAGACCTTCAGATGAAAAGTTGGAAGAGATAAAACAAATATTTATAACAAATAATTTTGAAACTAAGATTGGGGGATAAATTTATGTTAAGAGGAAGCTTTGAAAGAACTAAAAAACTTAGAAAAAAAAGTGTTGATACACAACCATTTATAACTATTGAAAGAGCTATGCTTATGACAGAGGGGTATAAAAAATATGAAGGAAGTGTAGAAATACCAGTACTTCGTGCATTAGCATTTAAGCATTATATGGAAAATAGAACACTTTGCATAAATGATGGAGAACTTATAGTTGGAGAAAAGGGAGATTCACCACAAAGTACACCTACTTATCCGGAGTTATGTTGTCACACTATGGAAGATTTAGATATAATGGACAGAAGAGATATTATATCTTTTAAAGTAAGTGATGAAGTTAAAAAAATTCATGAAGAAGAAATTATACCATTTTGGAAGAACAGACAAGTAAGACAAAAAATAGTGAATTCTATGGAAAAAGAGTGGCTAGATTGCTATGAAAATGGGATATTTACTGAATTTATGGAACAAAGAGCACCAGGACATACAGTTGGTGGTGGAAACATATACAAAAAAGGATTTTTGGATTTTAAAAAGGAAATAGAAGAGGAAATAGCTAAATTAGATTTTGTAAATGATAAAGATGCATATGACAAAAAAGCTCAACTAGAAGGAATGGCTATAGCTTGTGATGCTATGATAGTTTTTGGAAAACGTTATGCTGAATATGCAAGAGAGTTAGCAGAAAAAGAAACTGACGAAGATAAGAAAAAAGATTTATTATTAATAGCTAGTAACTGTGATGTAGTTCCTGCAAATAAGCCACAAACCTTCCATCAAGCAGTACAGATGTATTGGTTTGTTCATGTTGGAGTTACTACAGAACTTAATATATGGGATGCATTTAGTCCAGGTAGATTTGATCAACATCTAAATCCTTTCTATGAAAAAGATGTTGATAATGGGGAATTAAATAGAGATAGAGCAAAAGAAATACTAGAGTGCTTATGGGTTAAGTTTAATAATCAACCGGCGCCTCCTAAAGTAGGAGTTACATTAAAGGAAAGTGGTACTTACACTGATTTCGCAAACATAAATACAGGTGGAATAACAGAAGACGGTAAAGATGGAGTAAATGATGTAAGTTATATAATTTTAGATGTAATGGATGAAATGAAACTTTTACAACCTAGTTCAAATGTTCAAATAAGTAAGAAAACTCCACAAAAATTCTTAAAAAGAGCTTGTGAAATTTCAAGAAAAGGTTGGGGTCAACCAGCATTTTATAATACAGAGGCTATAATTCAAGAATTATTAGAAGCTGGAAAAACTATAGAAGATGCTAGATGTGGAGGAACTAGTGGATGTGTTGAGACTGGATGTTATGGAAAGGAAGCATATATCCTTACTGGATATTTAAACTTACCTAAGATACTTGAAATAACTTTAAATAATGGTATAGATCCTATGTCTAACAAAAAACTAGGTATAGAAACTGGAGACCCTAGAGATTTTAAAACTTACGGTGAATTATTTGAAGCTTTCAAAGCTCAGTTAAATCATTTTGTTAATATAAAGGTTAAAGGAAACAATGTAATAGAAAGAATATATGCAAAACACATGCCAGCTCCATTAATGAGTGTAATAGTAGATGATTGTATAAAAGATGCAAAAGATTATAATGCAGGTGGGGCAAGATATAATACTAAGTATATACAAGGTGTTGGCATAGGAACTATAACAGATAGTTTAACTGCTATAAAATATAATGTATTTGATAAAAATAAATTTAATATGGATGAATTATTAAGTGCATTAAAGGATAATTTCAAAGGACATGAAGCTATATATAATATGGTAGTTAACAAAACGCCTAAATATGGGAATGATGATGATTATGCAGATGACTTAATGCAAGATACATTTAATGTATTTTATAATGAAGTTACAGGTAGAAAGTCTCCTATGGGAGCTGAATATAGAATAAATATGTTACCTACAACTTGTCATGTTTATTTTGGAGAAGTTATGGGTGCAAGTGCTAATGGTAGACTAAGTCAAAAACCATTATCAGAAGGTATATCTCCTGAAAAAGGTGGAGATACAAATGGACCTACATCTGTTATAAAATCATGTTCTAAGATGGATCACTTAAAAACTGGAGGAACACTACTTAATCAAAGGTTTGCTCCAGCGGTAGTTCAAGGAGAAGATGGTCTTGACAATATGGCTAATTTAGTTAGAGCATATTTTAATATGGATGGACATCATATACAATTTAATGTATTTGACAAAAATGTATTACTGGCAGCTCAAAAAAATCCAGAGGAATACAAGGATTTAATAGTTAGAGTTGCAGGATATAGTGATCATTTTAATAACCTAAGTAGAGCACTTCAAGATGAAATAATAGGAAGAACAGAACAAACTTTTTAATAAATAGTTAATAAAAGCTCTAATCTGTAAAATTTATAGATTGGAGCTTCATTTATATAATCAAAATGATAAAATTATAACATATAAGGAGAGATTGTAATATGAATAAGAGAATAGGATTTATAGGTGCAGGGAATATGGCTAAGGCTATGATAGGGGGAATAGTTAAATCAGGATTAGTAGAATCAAAAAATGTATATGCATCAGATTTAAATGAATCAGCGCTTGAAAATGCTAAGAATGAATACAATATAAATGTAACAACAGATTCTAAAGAAGTTGTAAAAAATAGTGATATAGTAATTGTTGCGGTTAAGCCAAATGTATATGATATAGTATTAAAAGGTGTTAATGATTTAATAGATAATAATAAAATAATAGTAACTATAGCAGCTGGTAAAACTATAGAGTCAGTTGAAAATGTTATAGGTAATGATAAAAAAGTTATAAGAACTATGCCAAACACACCTGCGCTTGTAAATGAAGGTATGAGTGCACTTTGCAAAAATAAAAATATAACTGACGAAGAACTAGCTATGGTAAAAGAAATATTTAGCTCTTTTGGAAAAGCAGAAGTTGTAAATGAATATTTAATAGATGCTGTAATTGGAGCTAGTGGTTCAGCTCCAGCATATGTATTTATGTTTATAGAAGCTATGGCAGATGCAGCAGTTTCTGCTGGAATGCCAAGAAATCAAGCTTATACATTTGCAGCACAAGCTGTTATGGGTTCTGCTAAAATGGTACTTGAAACAGGAAAACATCCAGGTGAATTAAAAGATATGGTTTGTTCTCCTGGAGGAACTACTATAGAAGCGGTTAAAACTTTAGAAGCAGAAGGGTTTAGAAATGCTGTTATAAAAGCAATTGATAATTGTATAGAAAAATCTAAAGAAATGAGTAAATAGTAAAAATAAGAGATGTCTTAAATTTAAGACATCTCTTATTTTTATAATATGTGATCAAGATTATTTTTTTCGGATTCAATTAATCTATGGAGAGAAATTTTTATAACATCTATTTGTTCTAAGCATGTTGAAATATCTTTTAAATAAATTCCATCTGATAATATATTAAATGCTAATTCTATATCAGCTAAATGACAATGATTTAAAAACTTAAAAAGTTGTTTTGAATCTTTTTTAAAATTATGTTCTATTTTTTTACTATATTCTTCACACTTACTCCAATTTTCGCTTTTTACATACATTTCAAGTTCATTTACTTCATTTACGTATTTAACAGCAAAATCTTCAGATTTGAAAGATATATAAAGCCCAAAAACAACTAAAGATATGGTCCAAATTATAGTGAATACAATGGACTTCAATATATTCACCTCCTAAAGATTATTTTTTTTGTATAAAGAAATCATCTTTTTCGTCTAGGATACAAATTAATGTTTCTGAAATAGAATTTATATTACGTTTTTTTAGTATTGATAAAAGCCAATCTGAATTTTGATTTACTGAATTAAGATTACGTTTTATTATTTTGCCATCTATTATCAAAGGAATAGGAAGATGTTTATAATTTTCTTTAGGGATTTTATCATAACTAGGAGTAGGAACTATACTTAGATTTCCATCAGTTTCAAGTATTGCATAATAAACATCTCTTAAATTAAAATAACCTTGAATTCTTAATTGCTCCAAGAGTTCATCCATAGATATTCTTTCTTCTTTTAAAACACTATAATTTAGTTTTCCTTTATTTATTAATATAGCAGGATTTCCATTTACTAAAAATCTAATACTTTTAAATTTTAAAGTTAAAAATGAAATAGTAATTTGCATAAAAACTAAACCAGTAATAGATGCTATACCATAAATTATAGGAATTTCGTTATTTTGCATAGGGATAGCAGCAACTTCAGCTATCAAAAGTGTAATAACTAAATCAAAGGAATTCATTTCAGCTATTTCGCCTTTTCCCATAATCCTAAGACTTATAAGAACGGCTATATAAAGAACTATACTTCTAATTAAAACTACAATCATAAGTTTCCATCCTTTATTATTTATTGTTATTAAGTCTAAAATAGACATATATTAGTATTTGTATTTATAAAAAAATATATACAATCAACAGTAAATGCATCTTTAAAATAGACCGTAAATTTGGTATAATTAATTTTAAATTCAAAAAATCGACATTAAAATATGAAGTAAGTAATTTAAGGAGGGCTAACTGTGGCTAAAAGAAAACAAGTACACGTTCCTATAGAGAAAATACAAGAACAAGATAGATTTATAGAAGCTATAGCAGAAACGACTAATAGATATTATGCAATACATGGAAGAAAACCAAGATACATGATACAAACATTTGGATGTCAAATGAACGAGCATGACTCTGAAAAGTTATGTGCAATGCTTGATGATATGGGATATACTCAAGGCTTAACTGCAGCAGAATGTGATTTAGTTATATATAATACTTGTGCTGTTAGAGAAAATGCAGAGTTAAAAGTTTATGGAAACTTAGGACAATTAAAGCATTTAAAAAGAAAAAATCCTGACTTAAAAATAGCAGTATGTGGATGTATGATGCAACAAAGTCATGTAGTTGATGAAATAAAGACTA
Source organism: Paraclostridium bifermentans (assembly GCF_964259345.1). Taxonomy (GTDB): domain Bacteria; phylum Bacillota; class Clostridia; order Peptostreptococcales; family Peptostreptococcaceae; genus Paraclostridium; species Paraclostridium bifermentans_B. Next base: position 581,262 of record NZ_CAXVJR010000001.1, on the reverse strand, counting down.
AATATAGACATGTTGACTTAGTATTTGGTACACATAACTTATATAAATTCCCAGAACTATTAGCAACATCTATGGATTCAGAAAAGACATTAATAGATGTTTGGGATGTAGATGGAGAAGTAGTAGAAGGATTAAGAAGTAATAGAAAGTTTGAACTGAAAGCTTTTGTAAATATAATGTATGGATGTAATAACTTCTGTACTTACTGTATAGTCCCATATACAAGAGGAAGAGAAAGAAGTAGAACACCAGAAGATATAATAAATGAAGTTAAAGAATTAGTTGCAAATGGAACTAAAGAGATAACTCTACTTGGTCAAAATGTTGATTCATACGGAAAAACATTAGAAAACCCTATAACATTTGATAAGTTACTTAGAATGGTAAATGATATAGATGGATTAGAGAGATTAAGATTTATGACATCTCATCCTAAGGATATATCAGATGAAGTTATATATGCTATAAGAGATTGTGATAAAGTTTGCGAATTTTTACATTTACCTATACAATGTGGAAGTTCAACACTACTTAAGAAAATGAATAGACACTATACTAAAGAATACTATTTAGAAATAGTTGAAAAAGCTAGAAAAGAAGTTCCTGATATAGCATTTTCTACAGATTTAATGATAGGATTCCCAGGTGAAACAGAAGAAGACTTATTAGAAACTATAGATGTAGTTAAAAAAGTTAGATACGATTCTGCATTTACATTTATATATTCTAAAAGACAAGGAACTCCAGCTGCAAAAATGGAAGACCAAATACCAGAAGAAATAAAACATGAAAGATTTAATAGAGTTTTAGAAGAAGTAAATAAAATATGTGAAGAAATAAATCACTCATATGAGGGTAAAACAGTTGAAGTTTTAGTAGAGGGAACAAGTAAGACTGATGATAGTAAATTTACTGGAAGAACTAGACAAAACAAGCTAGTAAACTTTGTATCTGATGATAAAGATATAATTGGCAAAATTGTGAATGTTAAGATAATAGAGTCTAAAACATTCTCTCTAAATGGAATTTTAGAAAAATAGGAAAATATTTTCAAAAAACAGCCACAAAGGCTGTTTTTTTATGTATAATATAAATGTAAATAATACAAAAGCTAATTAATTTTACATACATGAAATCGTATTCATAAAAATTGGTATTTAATTGGGGAATCAATTATTGATTACGATGTATTTAAAATTAAAATATAAATTTTTTGGCAGAATGGAGATAGAGTTATGGGATGTAAGATTGTTAAAAAAAGAAAACTGACAGATAGCATTTATTTAATGGACATAGAAGCTCCAAGAGTAGCAAAAGCTTCTAAGCCAGGTCAATTTGTTATTGTAAAAAATGATGAAAAAGGTGAGAGAGTACCTCTTACTATAGCTGACTATGACACTGATAAAGGAACTGTAAGTATAGTTTTCCAAACTGTTGGGGCTAGTACTAAACAACTTGAAACTTTTGAAGAAGGTGATTGTGTAGCTGATTTTGTTGGACCATTAGGTATGCCTAGTGAGTTTGTAGAAGAAGATATAAATGAATTAAAAAATAAAAAAATAATATTTGTGGCAGGTGGAGTAGGGGCTGCACCAGTTTATCCACAAGTTAAGTGGTTTAAAAGCCAAGGTATAGATGTAGATGTAATAGTAGGATCTAGAACAAAAGATTTATTAATACTAGAAGATGAAATGAGAGAAGTTGCTGGAAACCTTTATGTATGTACAGATGATGGTACGTATGGATTTAATGGTAGAGTTACTGACTGTTTAAAGGACTTAGTTGAAAATCAAGGTAAAAAATATGACCATGCTGTAGTTATAGGACCTATGATAATGATGAAGTTTATGTGTATGTTAACAAAAGAGTTAAACATACCTACAACTGTAAGTTTAAACCCTATAATGGTTGATGGAACAGGGATGTGTGGTGCATGTAGAGTTAATGTTGGGGGAAAAATTAAATTTGCATGTGTAGATGGACCTGAATTTGATGGACATTTAGTTAATTTTGATGAGTCTATGAGAAGACAAACTATGTATAAAACAGAAGAAGGTAGAGCTACATTAAAACAAGAAGAAGGGGATACGCATCATCACGGCGGATGCGGATGTGGAGGTAATTAATCATGAGCAAAGTTAAAGTACCAGTTAGACAACAAGAAGCTGAAGTTAGAGTTAAAAACTTTGATGAAGTTTGTTTAGGATATAATAAAGAAGAAGCAATGAAAGAAGCAAGCAGATGTTTAGAATGTAAAAAACCAAGATGTGTATCAGGGTGTCCTGTAAGTATAAATATACCAGGATTTATAGGGAAATTAAAAACTGGAGATATAGAAGGAGCTGCAAGAGAAATAGCTAAAGACAGTTCACTTCCTGCAGTTTGTGGTAGAGTTTGTCCTCAAGAGAGTCAATGTGAGGGTGTATGTGTTCTTGGTATAAAATCTGAAGCAGTTTCAATCGGTAAGCTAGAAAAATTTGTTGCAGACTATGCTAGAGAACATAACTTCGATTTAGCTATAACAGAAGAACCTAACAATAAAAAGGTTGCTGTTATAGGTAGTGGTCCTGCTGGACTTGCTTGTGCAGGTGACTTAGCTAAGCTTGGATATGATGTTACTATATTTGAAGCTATGCATGAACCAGGTGGGGTTTTAACTTATGGAATACCTGAGTTTAGATTACCAAAAGATGATGTTGTTAAACCAGAAATAGAAAATATAAGAAATTTAGGCGTTAAAATAGAAACTAATGTTATAATAGGAAGAACTATAACTATAGATGAATTATTAAATGAAGAAGGATTTGAAGCTGTATTTATAGGATCAGGAGCTGGACTTCCTAAATTTATGGGTATACCAGGAGAAAATGCAAATGGAGTATGCTCAGCAAATGAATTCTTAACAAGAGTAAACTTAATGAAGGCATATAAAGATGATTATATGACTCCTGTAAGAGTTGGTAAAAGTGTAGCTGTTATAGGGGGAGGAAATGTTGCTATGGATGCTGCTAGAACAGCAGCTAGATTAGGAGCAGAAACTCATATAGTATATAGAAGAAGTGAATCAGAACTTCCTGCTAGACTTGAAGAAGTACACCATGCTAAAGAAGAAGGTGTAATATTTGATACTTTAACTAATCCAGTAGAAGTTTTAACAGATGAAAAAGGTGAAGTTAAAGGTATGGTATGTGTAAAAATGGAACTAGGAGAAGCTGATGAATCAGGAAGAAGAAGACCTAAGGTTATAGAAAACTCTGAGTTCGTAATGAATGTAGATACAGTTATAATGGCTCTTGGAACATCTCCAAATCCACTTATAACATCTACAACAGATGGATTAGATATAAATAAATGGGAATGTATAGTAGCAGATGATGATGGTGTAACTTCTAGAGATGGAGTTTTTGCTGGTGGAGATGCTGTTACAGGTGCTGCAACAGTTATATCTGCAATGGGCGCTGGTAGAAAAGCAGCTAAAGCTATAGATGAATATTTAGTTAATAAAGAAAAAGAAGCTACTAATGCTTAGAAAGAAAAAGGACTCATATGAGTCCTTTTTTTTTATTTTGATATGATATTTAGAAAATTTTCTAATATCTTTCCTGTAATCCCCCAGATAACATAATCATTGTATATGTAAAATAAAGAATCATAAATACCAGGTTTAAACTTATAATTATTTTTATTAGGTATAATATCATAAGGAAAATCTTTATTAGGAACAACTTGAACTTTATTCTTATAACAAATAGGTTCATTTTCAATCAAATAAGATATAGGAACTAAAAAAGTATGATCAACTTCATCTGAATTTATATTTAAATCACTTATATCTTTTATAATACCAACAAATGGATGGATTATTATATTTGCTGGACTTATAAATAAATCTATTTCATTTATTAATTCTATATTAGAAGGATTAGTTCCTAACTCTTCACAAGTTTCTCTAATACAAGCTTCAACTGGAGTTTCATTCTTTTCTATTACACCACCTGGAAATGATATTTCATTTGGTTGAGATCTTAATTTTTCAGACCTAACTTCAAACAATATATGATTTACATTATTTATGCTTACTATAGGTATTAAGACAGAAGCTTTTTTCATAGTTTCATGGCCATTTATGTAAGGAGTAAAGTTTTTTAAAGTGTTTTTGATATTTTTTATCATAATTAATTACCTCTATTCTTTTGTGAACTATAATAATATTATAATAAATGAAAAGTATATAATAAACTTTAAATCTTGTAAAGAATAAATAATATATGTAAAATAATAATCGATAGGAACATATATACGGAGGAACTTTATGATTAATAAGTTATTAGAAATTTTATTAGACAATGTACCATATTCTATGTGGTTAAGGAGCATAGATGGTAGATTTCTATTTGTTAATAAATATTATGCAGATTCATTAAATTTAGATAAAGCTGATGTTATAGGAAAAACACTTCAAGAATTATACCCAAAAGACCTTGCGATTGAATATGAATCAAACTATGAAGAAGTTTTGCAAGAAAATAAAGCAAAATTATTTTCTGGATATCAAGACGATATTTTTCTTGAATGTTATTTAGCACCTATAAAAGTGGATGAAAATATAGAATTTTTTATAGGCATTTTACAAGACCAGACTGAACGAAAAAAATATGAAGAAGAAATTACAAAACAAAAAGAACTATTACAAACTATAATAGATACAATCCCAGATTGCATATTTCATAAAGATATAAATGGGAAGTACCTCGATTGTAATGTTGCTTTTTCAAATGAATACTACAAACAGGATAGAAAAAAAATCATAGGAAAAAGTGATAGAGAGTTAAAAAGTATGTTAAAAGCAGATGACTTATTAAATAAAAACTCTATTGTAGATGAAATTGTAAAATTAGATAACAAAGTTATCAAAAACAAAAAGAAAGAATGTAGTAAACTGAAGATAAAATACAATGAAAAAACTAAGTATATGGAAAGTATAAAAGTGCCTATAATTAATAAAAAGGGAGATGTATCTAGTATAGTAGGTATATCTAGAAATGTTACAGATAATGTTGCACTTGAAAAAAAACTTAAGAAAATGAGTTATAAGGATAAACTAACAGGTCTTTATAATAGAGCTTACTTTGATGAAAAGTTAAAAGAACTAGCTAATAATAAAGATTTACCATTAAGCTTAATTATGGGAGATGTAAATGGACTTAAAATAGTTAATGATACAATAGGACATTTAAAAGGTGATGAGTTACTTGTATCTATATCTAAGGTAATTAAAAATTCGTGTAGAAAAGAAGACTTTGTGTTTAGGTGGGGTGGAGATGAAATTTGTATTATATTACCTAAAACAACAAAAGAAGAAGCACAAAATATTTGTAATAGAATAAAAAATAACTGTAAAGAATACTCAACAGGAAATATTCCATTAAGCATATCTTTGGGAACATCGACTAAAGTAGATAGTACTAAAGATATTAATGAGGTATTAATGGAAGCGGAAGACAAGGCATATAGAGAAAAATTAATTCACGGAAGAGATACAAGGAGATTTATAATGAACTCTCTTCAAGAAACTTTAATTTCAAAACATCCTCAAACACAAGAACATGCTGATAGGGTTGTTAAGTATGCTAATAGGTTAGGTAAAAAATTAGGTCTATCTAATGAAGAACTAAGTGAATTAATACTGTTAGCTAAGTTACATGATATAGGAAAAATAGGAATACCTGATAATGTTTTATTAAAACCAGGGAAATTAAACGATTATGAATTTAATATAATGAAAACTCATTCAGAAAAAGGTTATAGAATTGCACTATCTAATCCTGAAATTGAACAGGTAGCTCAAGGTATACTAACACATCATGAAAGATATGATGGAAGTGGATACCCACTAGGATTAAAGCAAAATCAGATACCATACCTAGCAAGAATTATATGTGTTGTAGATGCATATGATGCTATGACTAATGACAGAAGCTACAAAAACAAAATTAGCAAAAAAGATGCGATTAAAGAACTAATTAAATATTCAGGATCTCAATTTGATCCAGAAATAGTAAATGCATTTTTAGAAGAAATAGTAAATGATTAGATATTTACATAAACAAATTATATTGCGATAATTTTAAAAACATGTACGAAGTTAAAAAATTATGTATAATAGTAATTAGTATGTTAAATAGTAAGGAGAATTAAAAATGACTATAGACAGCAATGTTAAATCAATAGAGAAACTAATAAATGAAGATCGATTTAGATTATGCTTCAAGAATGAAGATGATTATGTGGAGATCCCAATAGAATTAATAGAAGAGCAAAAAGATAATCCGTCTATAATAAATGATTACATAAGAATAAATGATAATATAAAAAAGCTTAAAGTATATATAAATAAATATTTATTTGATGAAAAAAGTAGTATAAGCATAAATTCAATAGGAAATTTAATACTTACTATAAAGTCTGAAGAAAATTTAGAAAAGCTTAAAATGTATATTGATATAGATATAAACAACTTAGAGGAAAAATTTAAATTATTAGCAGCTCATTTTGGTGTAAGGGTAGAAGATATATATTCACTAAAAGAAGATATAAAGATTCACTATACAACTAATTCTTATAATGAAGATTGTATTTTAGATCAATCTTACCTAGAAGAGATAATATATAAAAGTCATAATTCTAGAATGTATACACTACTAAAAAAATCAAGATATGGATCTATATCGAAAGATTACAACTTATTAGATTTACAAGATATAAAAGATTATAATACAGAGGAAATAGGAGGAGAATATACTCCTATACTTGTATTATATAAGCCTGCAAAATATGTAAGGGGAGAGTATATTTTAGATGAAACTAACTATGTTTATATAAAAAGGCAGCCACTACATGCTCTTATACATCAAGAAAAATTAAATGAAAAAGGAAGAGATGGAATGGGAGCGATATGTTATATAAAACTTAAACATGATCTTACTAATGAAAATTTACAGGAAATAATTGCAGAGCTATATGTCCATGGGCAAAAAAATAATATAACATTTGAAAATATAAGACTTGCAGATATATCTTCAAATAAAAACTGGTTAACAGCAGATAGACTTAAAAAAGAATTTAAAGAACTTAGATATTATCATAAGAATCTTACACAAAAAGTAAAAGATATATATGACTCTACAGGAGCGTACTATACTCAAATTAGTGGTAAGTATATATTTAACACTAGAGACTTTTTAAACTGCTATAGAGCCTATAAAAATAAAGATATAAATAGTAAATAAAAAGCGACTAGAGTAATTAATATTACTCTAGTCTATTTAAGTTTGTTAATTATAATTTAAATTACTTTATATCCAGTTTTTTTACGTTCTTCTATAGTAGCATTCCACTTAGCCAATGTCTCTTCTTTAGATAAACCAGGCAACTTAGATGGCTCATCATAAATAACTCCAAAAGTGTTTACAGTTATACTCTCTATAAAAACTTTATCGATAGCTCGATGGAAAAATACTTCAAGTTCAGTTTTGACTTTGCTTATTCTATCAACTTCATCCATACCACTTATAACTCTCCCAAATGCTGCAAATGTATCATCAAGTTGAGGTGTTTCTTGTGTAACTATAAAAAAGTGACAACTTTCAGTATTATATTCAAATCGACCATATCCTATGGTACCTCTAGTAAACTTTAGATTGTTATTGATACCATTAGCTTTGCACTCGCTTTTTATACTATATCCAAGAACTCCAGTTCCGTTATTTTCAGGGCAGCCACCTTGTATTAATTTTTTATTTTCAACTCTCCAAAAAGCTGTATTATTATAAAAACCTTTATTAATAAGGCTTATAAAGTTTTTTACAGACTCTGGGGCTTCATTTGGAAATAATTCTAATTTTATGGTTTTACCATCTTTTATTTTTATAGTAACTATTGGATTTTTCATATAAATTCCCCCTATTTATTTAAGTCAAATAAATTATATCACATATACAGGAAAATGATTTCTTTTTAGTAATAATATTATTGTAAAAATAATATTAAAGATAATAAGTAATTATTTATATCAAGGAGGATAAGTATGGATTTAAAAGATAGTAAAACTGTAAAAAATTTATTGACGGCATTTGTAGGAGAATCACAAGCTACAGTTAAGTATAGTTATTATGCAGAACAAGCTAAGAAGGAAGGCTACAACAAGATAGCTGAGTTTTTTGAAGAAACTGCTAGTAATGAAATAGCACATGCTAAAGTTTGGTTTAAACTATTACATAATGGTATACAGCCTACTTTAAATAATTTAATAGAATCAGCTGATGGTGAAAATTATGAATGGACTGATATGTATTATAATTTTGCAAAAGAAGCTCAGGAAGAAGGATTTTATGATATAGCTTATCTTTTTAAATCTGTTGGAAAAATTGAAAAACAACATGAAGAAAGATATGTAGAGTTAATTAAAAATTTAGAAGAAAATACTATATTTAAAAAAGATGATGATAGTAAATGGAGATGTATGAACTGTGGTCATATACATCAAGGAAAAAAAGCTTTAGAAATATGCCCGGTATGTGCACATCCAAAAGCTTTCTTTGAATTAAAATGTGACTGTATATAGATAAAAGATAAAGTTAAAGGAGAATATAAAATGATTTTAATAAAAAATGGAAAAGTAATAACTATGAATAATATAACTTATAATAGAGGATGCGTTTTAATAGAAGGAAACAAAATAGTTAGAGTTGATGAACATATAGACGAGACAGAGGATATGGAAGTTATAGATGCAAATGGAGGGTGGGTTATACCAGGCATAATAGAATCTCATTGTCATATAGGGTTATGTGAAGAAGGTATAAGATTTGAAGGTGATGATATAAATGAAGCTACTAAACCTATAACAGGACACTTAAGGGCTATAGATGCTATAAATCCACTAGATGAAGCTTTTAAAGATGCTATAGCTTCAGGAGTTACATCTGTTATGACAGGTCAAGGAAGTGCTAATGTATGTGGTGGTAAATTTGTATTCATGAAAACTAGTGGTAAATGTATAGATGATATGATTGTTAAAAAAGAAGCTGCGATGAAGGTTGCACTTGGAGAAAATCCTAAAAGAGTATATTCATCAAAACAAATATCTCCATCAACTAGGATGGCAACTGCTGCAATTTTGAGAGAAGCACTTATGGATGCCTTAAATTATAAAAACAAAAAAGAATTAGCTTCTAAAAAAGGAGAATATTTTGATATAGATTTAAAAAAAGAGTGCTTTATAGATGTATTAAATAAAAAAATACCATTAAAGGCACATGCACATAGAGCTGATGATATTTTAACTGCTATAAGAATAGCCAAGGAATTTGATTTAGATATGACCTTAGATCACTGTACAGAAGGTCATTTGATACAAGAGTACATAAAAAAATCTGGATTTAGTGCAATAGTAGGTCCTAGTTTAACAAGTAGAAGTAAAGTGGAGTTAAAAAATAGAACCTTTAAAACTGCTAGTATTTTAAATCAAGCTGGAATAGAAGTTGCGATAACAACAGATCATCCTGTGATACCAATACAATATTTACCTATATGTGCAGGATTCGCAGCTAAAGAAGGGTTAGGAGTAGAAGAAGGATTAAAGGCTATAACTATAAATGCAGCAAGAATCTGCAAAGTTGATGATAGGTTAGGCAGTATCGAGGTTGGCAAAGATGCGGATATAGCAATATTTACAGGAAACCCTATGGAAGTATTTACCCAAACATTATATACAATAATAGATGGGAAGATAGTATATTATAAAAATAATTAAATTCTAAAAGTATTCAATAAAGCATACTCAAAGTTTAAATATATTAGTAAGTTTTATTAAAAATTGTATATCAATTTAAAAATATGTAACTAAAAATATATTTGGTAATAAAATATATTAAAATGGAGGGATTGAATATGTATATTAAAAAATGGGTATCTTTGATAACTTTGAGTACTTTTGTAACTATACCTGTTCTAACAGGTTGTAGTAATGAAGAAGTAAACAGCAATATAGAATCAAAAGAACTTCTTCAAAATTCAAATGCAAGAACTGCGATAACAATGGCTGTGGATAAAAAAGAAATAACAAATGTCATATTAAATAATGGATCACTACCGGTTAATCATTATACACCAGAGGGATTGGCAATAAATGAACAAGGAAAAGACTATAGGGAAATAGCTGGGAATATGGGGTATGAATATAATTTGGAACAAGCAAAAAGTTATTGGGAAAAAGCTAAAAAAGAATTGGAATTTGATACAGTAACTATAGAGGTTTTAACATCGGATGCTGAAAGTAGCAAAAGAGTTGGTGAATTCTTTCAAAATCAACTACAAAATAATTTAGAAGGGTTAACTGTAGATTTAAAACAAGTTCCTTTTAAACAAAAGCAACAATTAGAATCACAAGGAGATTATGATTTAGTATATAGTTCTTGGGTTGCAGATTATCCAGATCCATTGACGTTTTTAGAAACATTTACTAATAATGGAAAATTTGGAAAGAATAGTGGGTATGATAGGAAAGAATATAATGAATTAATAGAAAAAGGGAAGAATTCGACTACTATAGAAGAAAGTTGGAATCATTATAAAAAAGCTGAAGAATTATTATTATCAGATGCTTTTATAATGCCTTTATTCCAAAGCAGTAGTGCATATGTACAAAAAGATTATGTTGAAGGAATAACTATAATACCTTATGGAGCTAAATATGCATATAAATGGGCTAGTGCAGGAGATAACAAAGAGTTAAACTTAACAAGTAGTTCAGATATACCATCATTAGATATGAGTAAAGCTACAGATTCTTTATCTTTTAGTGTAGCAAACAACGTTATGGAAGGACTTGTTAGAGTAGATAACGATGGTAAAGTAGTAGAAGGAATAGCTAAAGAATGGATAGCTTCAGAAGATAAGAAAACATGGACATTTGAATTAAGAGAAGATGCTAAGTGGAGTAATGGAGACAAAGTTAGTGCGCATGACTTTGAATATGCGTGGAAAAGAACTTTAAACCCTAAAACTGCATCTCAATATGGATTTATAATGTATGATATAATTGGAGCGGAAGATTATAATACAGGTAAGAGTAAAGATCCTGAAACTGTAGGGGTTAAGGCATTAGATGAGCATACATTAGAAGTAAAATTAGTAAGACCTGTTAATTACTTTGATAGATTAATGTCATTCCCAGTATTCTTTCCACAAAATGAAAAATTTGTAACTGAACAAATTGACAAATATGGAACAACTAAAGAGTCTACATTATATAATGGGCCATTTACGCTTACTAAATGGAAATTAGATGATGTATATGTTATGGATAAAAACCAATCATATTGGGATAAAGAAGTTGTTAACTTAGAAGTGGTTAATACTAAAATAGTAAAAGAAAGTTCAACTGATGTAAACTTGTATGAAAATGGAAATGTGGATTTTGTTGGATTAGCAAATGAATTTATAGATAAGTATAAAAATAATCCTGGATTTAGTACGACTAAAAATGCAACTACCTTCTTTATGCTTATAAATGGAGGTGAAAAATAAAAACAAACCTACTGTAATAATTTATTACAGTAGGTTTGTTTTTATTTTAGATATATAATATGAGAAGTTAATAGTACTACTAAGGGTAGTTTAACCCTTAGTAGTATAAACACTATTATTAATAGTAAAGGTTTCTTTTACAACATCTTTCACAATTACATTTTTCATGACAATTATCGTGATGTTTATTCATTGGAGGGATATTGTCATAATCATGACCATAGTTAGGATGAGGATGATGAGGCTTATCCATGTGACAACAGTCATTCTTACAATGATGAATTATATTTTCACATCCCATATATTGACACTCATTATATATAGTTTTAGTATCGTAATGATATATATTATAATCGAAATAATGGTCAGTTACATAGTTATAGTCAGTTATATAATAATGGTTGTATCTAGTATAATAATTATCGTAATAATTTTTATTAGCAATACAGTGTTTTTCTCCATCTATATCTGCATAATGCTTATATTTATTAACTGAGTTAGTTGGAGGCTTACAACATGAATTATCTTTTTTATAGCCGTCACACTTTCTATCATATTCATTAAAATGTTTATAATCGTAATTTTTATTTGAAAATCCCATAATATAAATCTCTCCTATTGTTTGGTATTGAGTAACAAATTAAAGTATTAAATTTGTCACTAATAAATTATATTAAAAATTATATAGATTTGTGATATAGAATTGGAAAAAATAAAAAATAAATAGTATTATAAAAATAAAGAAGCAATTATGATATAATATGTAGAATGTAAGGGAGGTAAATAATGATGAATATAGATAAAAGTAAATTAACTCCTATGATGAGGCAATACTTTGAAGTTAAAGATAGATATAAAGATTGTATAATGTTTTTTAGGCTTGGAGATTTTTATGAAATGTTCTTTGAAGATGCTATAGTGGCTTCAAAAACATTAGAAATTGCATTAACAGGAAGAGAATGTGGAATGGATGAAAGAGCACCTATGTGTGGGATTCCTTTTCATTCATCACAAAATTATATATCAAAGTTAGTTGAAAATGGATACAAAGTAGCAATATGTGAACAGGTAGAAGATGTAAATGCATCTAAAGGTATAGTAAAAAGAGATGTTGTAAGAGTTATAACACCAGGTACTGTACTTGAAGGAAATTTACTAGAGAATAAGAAAAACAATTACTTATTAGCTATGTATACACAAAATAATAAAATAGGAATTTCTTATACAGATATAAGTACAGGAGAGGTTAGCTCTACATACTTAAATGAAGATAAGTTAATAGAAGAAATTGCAAAAATACATCCAACAGAAATAATATCAAATGATATAAATACTATAGAAAAAATAAGAAATATAGCTAGTTTAAGTAATATTTATATAAATGAAAATTTTGATGAAAGTTATTTAGATAATAGTATATTAAATAAGTATTTTACGAAAGACTATTTAGACAATTTAAAATTAGATGAAGAAGGGCTTATAAGTTCAAGTTTATGTATAATTTTAAATTATATATATAATACACAAAAACAAGTAACATCAAATATAAACAATATAAATGTATACAACTCTCAAGAGTATATGATATTAGATATGTTTACTAGAAATAATCTAGAATTAACGTCAACTATAAGAGGTAACGCTAAAAAAGGTTCTCTACTTCATGTATTAGACAAGACATCTACAGCAATGGGTGGAAGAATGCTTAGAAAATATGTGGAAGAGCCTTTGGTAAATAAAAACAGAATAGAAAGAAGACTTAACGTAATAGAAGAATTAAAAGAAGACTTTATGTTAAGAGAAGATTTAATTGATATATTAAAGAATGTATATGATATTGAGAGAATATGCGGAAAAATAGCATTTGAAAAAGTAACTCCAAAAGAAATGATACATTTAAAAAATTCTATAGAAAAACTACCTATACTAAAGGATACTATAAATTCGTCAAGTGCAAATATACTTAAAAAGTACATAGACGATATGGATGACTTAAATGATATTTATTCTTTAATAGATAGTGCAATTTTAGAAGATCCATCTATAACTATAAAAGATGGAAATATTATAAAATCTGAATTTAATGATGAATTAAATGCTTTAAGAGATATATCTAAAAATGGAGCATTTATGATAAAAGAAATTGAAAATAGAGAAAAAGAAAAAACAGGTGTTAAGTCATTAAAAGTTGGATTTAATAAAGTTTTTGGGTACTATATAGAAATTACTAAAGCTAATTTAGCAACTGCAAATATAGATGATAGTTATATAAGAAAACAAACGCTAAGTAACGCTGAAAGATATATAACGAGTGAATTAAAAGAAATAGAAGATAAAATATTAAATGCAGAAGATAAGATTAAAAATTTAGAGTATGAAATATTTGTAAATATAAGAAATAACATATATGAAAACATAGACAGAATACAGTCTGTAGCAAAGATAATAGCTAATGTAGATGTATTTGTTTCTTTAGCTACGGTTGCATATGTAAACAATTATGTAAAGCCTATAATAAATGATGATAATAAACTAGATATAAAAAATGGACGTCATCCAGTTGTTGAAAGTATAGTAGGAGAAGAAAATTTTGTTCCTAATGATACTTATTTAAACCAAGGTGAAAATATTATAAATATAATTACAGGACCAAATATGGCTGGTAAATCTACATATATGAGACAAACTGCAGTAATAGCACTAATGGCTCATATAGGTTCATTCGTTCCAGCAGAATATGCAAATATCCCAATACTAGATAGAATTTTTACAAGAGTCGGAGCAAGTGATGATTTAGCTCAAGGGCAATCAACATTTATGGTTGAGATGACTGAGGTTTCTCAGATACTTAAAAATGCAACTGAAAAAAGTTTAGTAATATTAGACGAGATAGGTCGTGGAACTAGTACTTACGATGGAATTAGTTTAGCTTGGTCTATAGTTGAATATATACAAGAACATATTAAATGTAAAACATTATTTGCAACTCACTATCATGAATTAGTAGAACTAGAAGAAGAATTCAGTGAGGTTAAGAATTATTCAGTCGCAGTTCAAGAAAACAATGATGGAATTGTATTTTTAAGAAAGATTATAGAAGGTGGAGCAGATAAAAGTTACGGTATATATGTTGCTGAGCTAGCAAAGCTTCCACAAGATGTTATAAATAGATCAAAAGAAATATTAAAAGACTTAGAAAAAAATCATATACAACAAGATTTAACAAGTTGTAATAAGAATAATTTTGATGACAATTTAAATAATCATCAGTACACAAGTAGAGTAGATTCTAGAAAATATGAAAATTTAAAACTAGAATATGAAAAATTAAAGAATGATTTATATAAAAAAGATGATGATTATAATACAAATATTGGAAAATTAAAAAGTGAAATAAACAAATTAAACAAGGAAAATAAAGAACTTAAAGAAAGATCTAAAGAAGATGAAGTTGCTATAACTCAAATATCATTTGATTCAGTTTATGACGATGATTTAGCTGAAGAAATAAAAAGTTTAGATATTTTAAATATGACTCCTTTAGATGCTATGAATGCTTTATATAACTTACAAAGTAAAGCAAAAAAAATTAAATAGAAAAAATTAAGGATTATAGGTAACTATAGTCCTAGTTTTTACTTATGGTTTTAAAATTATATTTTTTAAGGCAGGTGAGAAAATGGCAAGAATTAATATATTAGATGAAGTTACTATAAATCAATTACAAGCTGGAGAAGTTGTTGAAAGACCATCGTCTGTAGTAAAAGAGTTAGTAGAAAATTCAGTAGATGCAGGTAGTAAAAAAATAATTGTAGAGATTGAAGATGGTGGAAAGAAGCTTATAAGAATAACTGACAATGGAAGCGGGATTGAATCTAGTGAAGTTGAAAAAAGTTTCTTAAGACATGCGACTAGTAAAATACATCAAATAGATGATTTATATAATTTATATTCTTTAGGGTTTAGAGGAGAAGCATTAGCATCTATAGCTTCTGTTTCTAAAATAGAAATGGTTACAAGACCAAAAGATGAACCAGTTGGAACTAAAATTATAGTTGAGGGTGGTAAAGTTAAATCTAAAGAACCTGTAGGGACAAATAATGGAACAACTATTATGGTGAGAGATTTATTTTTTAATACACCTGTTAGACAAAAGTTTTTAAAATCTACACATGCAGAAACTATAAATATAAGTGACTTGATAAATAAATTAGTAATCGGAAATCCAAATGTTAGTATTAAGTATATAAACAACAAAAAAACAATGTTAAACTCACCGGGAGATGGAAAACTGATAAATACTATAAGAAGCATTTATGGTAAAGATATAACTGAAAATTTAATTGAAATAAATCATGAAAGTCAATTTTTTAAGATAAATGGATATATAGGCAACAATAATGTTTATAGAGCTAATAAAAATTTACAGCATATATATATAAATAAGAGATATGTAAAAAGTAAAATTATATTAGATGCAATAAGTGAGGGATATAAATCACTTATACCTATAAACAAACATGCAGTCTGTTTTTTAGATTTGGAAATAGACCCGGCTAAAATAGATGTAAATATACATCCAACTAAACTTGAATTAAAGTTTGAAAATGAGCAACAAATATATGTAGAACTTAAAGATTTTATAAGAAAATCATTGATTAGATCTAACTTAATAGGAAAATATGAAACATATGATAATAAAGATATAGTATCTAATAAAAATCCTATAATTAATAATTCAATAGAAATTAAAAATAATAAGCTTAAAGATGATAGTATAAATCAAGGAATTTTAAAAAATTTAGAAAAAGAATATAAGAATCAGACATATACATTTGAAGAATTAGAAGATCGAAAAAAACTAGAAAAACAATTTGAATGTAAATCTGATAATAACATAGCTGTCGAAGATAAAATTGAAGAAGTTAGCATTTTAGATGATCCTATAGATTTAAACAAAGTATATAGTTTTACTGACTTATTAGAATTAGATAAGAAAGTAGAAGTAAAAGAAATAAATAATGACGATAAATTAGTATCCTATAAAGATGAAAAAAAAGAAGATAGAACCGAAGCAAATAATAAGATAAAAGAGAGCTATGAATCTTATGAAAAACAAGCAGAGCAAATTGAATTTGAAGATAATCAAAATCATAAATTTTCTTTAAAAGATTATATTGTTATAGGTACTATATTTAAGACATATATAATTTTACAAAAAGGAACTAATATGTATTTATTAGACCAACATGCTGCACATGAAAGAGTGTTATATGAAAAATATATGGATAAATTTTACAACGCAAATATAAATATGCAAATGTTACTTGACCCAATAGTATTAGAATTACCAACAACAGATATGTTACAAGTTGAGAATAATATAGATTTATTTATGAAATTTGGGTTTGAAATAGAGATATTTGGTAAAAATCATATAATGATAAGATGTGTGCCAACTATATTTGGAACTCCAGAGTCTGAAAAATTTGTTTTAGATGTAATAGACCATATAGATGATATAAAAAATAATTATGAATTAAAAGGTGAAAAGTTTGCATCAATGGCTTGTAAGTCAGCTATAAAAGCAAATGATACTATATATGATGAAGAAATAAATAGTTTACTAAAACAAATTGAGATGTGTAAAAACCCTTTTACATGACCACATGGTAGACCGATATTTGTAGAAATATCAAAGACAGAGATAGAAAAGATGTTTAAAAGAATTATGTAAGAAAGAAGGGGAGAATATGAAAAAAATACCTTTAGTTATATTAACAGGACCAACAGCAGTTGGAAAAACAAACTTATCAATACAACTTGCTAAAAATTTAAATATGGATATAGTTTCAGCAGATTCAATGCAAATATATAAGTATATGGATATAGGTAGTGCAAAAATCACTAATGAAGAAATGCAAGGTGTAAAACATTACTTAATAGATGAAGTAAATCCAGATTTTAGCTTTTCAGTGTCAGAATTTCAGCAAAGAGCTAATAATTATATAGATGAAATTGTAACAAATGGAAAAATTCCTTTAGTAACAGGTGGAACGGGTCTTTATTTAAACTCATTGATATATAATATGGATTTTGCAAAATCAGATGCAGATAATGAATTAAGAGAGTCTTTAAGAATCGAGTTAGAGGAAAAAGGTATAGATTATATGCATAATAAATTAAAGGAAATAGACGAAGAAGCGGCAGCTAGAATCCATAAAAATAATACTAAAAGAGTTATAAGAGCACTTGAAGTTTGTTTAAGTGGTAAAAAAATGAATGATTTTAGCAATGATCTTAAATTAAATGAAAAATATGAACCTATAATAGTAGTTTTAAATAGGGAAAGAAGCCATTTATATGAAAGAATCAATATGCGTGTAGATATAATGATTAATGAAGGCCTAGAGGATGAAGTGAAAAATTTATTAGATATGGGATATAATAAAGATTTAGTTTCTATGCAAGGAATAGGATATAAAGAAATAATTAAATACTTAGATGGTGAATATACTTATGATGAAGCTATCGAAATTATAAAAAGAGATTCAAGAAGATATGCAAAAAGACAGCTAACTTGGTTTAGAAGATATGAAGGTGCAAAATGGTTTAACTTAGATGAATATAAGGATGAAAAAATACTTTTAAATGAAGTAATTACTTATATTGAAAAAAAGGTAAATCTTGTGTAATATAGAATATAATATATATAATAAATAATAAATATGATAAATCATTTTTGGAGGGTATTAGCTAATGAAAAATACAGTTTTAAATTTACAGGACTTATTCTTAAACAATGCAAGAAAAGAAAGAATACCTGTAACAATATTTTTAATGAATGGAGTTCAAGTTAAGGGTCATGTTAAGGGGTTTGATAGCTACATAGTATTACTAGAAGGTGAAAATAAACAACAAAACCTTATATATAAGCATGCGGTATCTACTATAATACCAGGAAAGCCTATAAACTTTAATAATAACAATAATCAAGGATACAATAAATCTTATAACAATGAAAATAAATAATTTAAACATATAAATAAAAAACTTGGAAGAGATATCTTCCAAGTTTTTTTGTTTTAAGGAAATTATATTTATGTGATAAAGTCACAGAATAATATATAACTGAACTATATAATAAAACTATAATATTAAATTGAATAAAAACAAGTTATTATCTTAACAATTAAAAGGGTAAAGAGTTAATAATTATAAATTAAAAAGGAGATATGGCTATGTCTAAAAAAGTTATTATAGTAGGTGGAGTTGCAGGTGGAGCTTCAACTGCAGCTAGACTTAGAAGATTAGATGAAAATATTGAAATAGTAATGTTTGAGAAAGGTGAATATATATCTTTTGCAAATTGTGGACTTCCATACTATATAGGAGAAGTTATAAATGATAGAGAAAAATTATTAGTTCAAACAGTAGAGTCTATGAGCAATAGATTTAATATGGATATAAGAAACTTAAGTGAAGTAGTTAAAATAGATAAAGAAAATAAGAAAGTAACTGTTAAAAATCATAGAACGAATGAAACTTATGAAGAAAATTATGATATTTTAGTTTTATCACCAGGGGCTAGCCCAATAAAGCCACCAATAAAAGGAATACAAGAATGTAAAAACTTATTTACATTAAGAAATATACCAGATACAGATAATATAAAAGCTTATGTTGATAAAAAAAGCACTAAAAATGCAGTAGTTATAGGTGGCGGATTTATAGGAATAGAAATGGCTGAAAATTTAGTAGAAAGAGGAGTAAATGTAACTTTAGTTGAAGCCAGTAATCAAGTTATGGCTCCACTTGATGAAGAAATGGTAAGCACTGTACATGAACACTTAATAGACAAAGGTATAAATTTAATATTAAGTGATGGAGTAAAAGAGTTTGATAATAATGGAAAGTCAGTTATATTAAATAGCGGAAAAAATATAGATACAGATTTAATAATATTATCTATAGGAGTTAGACCTGAAACGACAATAGCAAAAGAAGCTGGACTAAAACTTAATGAAAGAGGAGCTATTGTTGTTGATGAGTACATGAAAACTTCGGACAAAGATATATATGCATTAGGTGATGCAGTAGAAATAGAGGATTTTGTTAATAAAAAACCTACAATGATACCTTTAGCATGGCCTGCAAATAGACAAGGAAGATTAGTAGCAGATAATATTTGTGGTAAAAATGTTAAATATAGAGGAACATTAGGTTCATCAGTAGCTAAGATATTTGATTACACAGTTGCAACAACTGGAAATAATGAAAAAACTTTAAAAAGATTAGGTATAGATTATAGCGTTGTTCATATACATCCAAACTCAAGTGCTGGTTATTACCCAGGTGCATTCCCTATGGCATTAAAAATGATATTTGACAAAATTAGTGGAAAAATATATGGAGCACAAGGTGTTGGAGTTGAAGGTGTAGATAAACGTATTGATGTAATAGCTACAGCCATTAAAGGAAATTTAACAGTATTTGATTTACAAGATGTTGAAACTTGCTATGCTCCACCTTATAATTCAGCAAAAGATCCTGTAAATATGTTAGGATATTATGCTTCTAACATAATTGAAGGAGATGTTAAGACTATACAATATTATGAAGTAGAAGAAGCTTTAAAGAAAGATATTGTGATTGATGTAAGAGAAGCTGATGAATTAGCAACAGGAAAAATAGAAGGTTCTATTAATATACCACTAGGAAGCTTAAGAAATAGACTAAATGAGTTACCAAAAGATAAAAAAATATATGTAACTTGCCAAGTTGGATTAAGAGGATATATTGCTTGTAGAATTTTAACTCAACATGGGTTTGAATGTTTCAATATAGATGGTGGATATAAAACTTATGCGTCTGTTGAAAGAGCAAAAAAAGCTATAGATAATCAAAGTTTAAATAATATTAAAACTGATCAAAATTTAAATAAAGAGGTAGCTATAATGAAAGAAAATATAAAAGCAAATGTAGAATTAGATGCTTGTGGTCTTCAATGTCCAGGTCCAATAAGAAAGGTATTTGAAGAGATTTCTAAAATGAATGAAGGTGAAATTTTAGAAGTAAAGGCTAGTGATGTTGCATTTAGCAAAGATATAAAAGCCTGGTGTGAAACGACAGGAAATTCTTTAGTTGATGCTAACTTTGATAAAAATAAAAAGGCTTATGTTGCATATATACAAAAAGGTAATAATCCTAAAAATGTAAAAGATACATGTTCTTTAGGTGAAAATACAAATAAAGATGGAGCTACAATGGTAGTATTTAGTGGAGATTTAGACAAAGCTATAGCATCATTTATAATTGCAACAGGAGCAGCATCTATGGGAAAAGAAGTGACAATGTTTTTCACATTCTGGGGTCTTAACATATTGAAGAAAAAAGAAAAAGTTAAAGTACAAAAAGATACTATGGAAAAAATGTTTGATATGATGTTACCTAGCAATACAAATAAACTTCCTCTATCTAAGATGAACATGGGTGGAATGGGACCTAAAATGATAAATGAAATAATGAAAAAGCATAATGTTGATGATTTAGATACACTTATAGACAATGCAATCAATATGGGAGTTAAATTAGTTGCTTGCTCTATGAGTATGGATTTAATGGGAATAAAGAAAGAAGAATTAATAGATGGAGTTGATTTAGGCGGAGTAGCAGCTTACTTAGGAGCTGCAGAAGATTCAGGGCTAAACCTATTTATATAATATAAAAAACTCTTAAGATAAAAATTTTTATCTTAAGAGTTTTTTGCTTTGTCAAAGATTAACTGTATAAATATTAAAGTTATATTATCACTTCTCTCTTTATATAATTTATTAAATTACATAAAGAGAGAAGTGATAATATGAGATATTTAACCTATTTAGATATAGTAACATTTAGGGGAGTTAAGGACTTGAAATTAGAAGATTTATCTAAAATAAATATAATAGTTGGTGATAATAACAGTGGAAAAACGTCTTTATTAGAAGCAATTGCGCTGTTAGAAAACCCCGATAGTATACGAAATATGCTAATAAATGCAGCTAAAAGAGATAGTGAGAATATATCTAAATTTGAATTGTTTTTAGAGATGTTTCCAAAAAATCAAAATGAATCTAAAAGCATACATATAAAATCTATAATAAATAAAAGTACAAATGAATTAAAAATACATGGTGATTTAATTGATGTAATGAATTTAAATGAAGATAATAGAAGTTTTGATAGCAAGTTATTTGAGGGAATCGTAAGTCTTAAAAAAGATGGAGAAGAGTTAATAAATAAGGATATATGTATTCAAGAAAATAATCAACTTAGATTTAATGGAAGTTACAATATAATAAAAATAGTATATGTAACGCCATATGATCACTTTAGAGAAAGTTTATTAAATTCAACAGTTGAAATTATAAAAGATGGAGATAAAGATAAAGTTGTTAAATTACTTCAAAAGTTTGATGAAAATATCATAGGATTTGAGGTTTTACCTAACAACTATATGAATACAAATTCTATATATATTCAACATAAAAAATATAAATTAATGCCACTATCTAGTTTTGGAGATGGAGTAAAAAAAGTAATAACACTAGCATCAGCCATAGTTAGTGCGAAAAATGGTATTTTACTTATAGATGAAATAGAAACTGCAATTTATAAAGATATGATAAGTGATGTTTTTAGTTGGTTTGTAAAAGCTTGTATGGAGTATAAAGTACAGTTAATATGTACTACACATAGTTTAGAGGCAATAGATGCTATGATTGAAGGTATAGAACATAATTTAGAAAATTTAGCTTGCTACAGAATAGAATCTTTTGATGAAGAAGTTCATACAATGAGGTTTTCAGGAAATAAGTTAAAAGATATAAGAACTATACTAGGTCAGGATGTGAGATGATGAAAAATATATTATTTTTTGTTGAAGGCATACATGATGCTAACTGTATAGCTAAAATTTTAGAGATGAACTATTTTAAAGAAATAAAAAATATAGACAAATTACCTAATATATGGAAAAGAAAAATACCAAGAACATATCCGTTTGTAAAAGATCGAATAGATAGGTGCATACCTATTCCAACTTATTTCAAAAATGAAAATATAATGGTTGTAGTAATTTCTACAAATGGAGAGGGAAGGCTTATAAAAGAAATAGATTTATATATAAGTAATATGAATAAATCTGAACTAAAACAAATTAAAAGTATATGTGCGATATTTGATGCAGATCAAAAGAGTGCAAAAGAGAGCTTTGAAGATAAATTTAAAGGTAATATGAAAGATATGATAGTGAGAAAGAAAGATTTCTTAAATGGTTATATTCAAGTTAAAGGAGAAGGTATCAATTTATACAAATACTTCTTTCCTAATAATTATAAAAAGGGAACATTAGAAGATTTGTTGTTAGAGGGAGCTAAAATTGTATATGGTGATTTGTTAGATGAAGTAAATTATTATATAGATAGTATTGATGATAAATATAAATATAATTGGAGTATATCTAGTGAAAATAAAGTAAGAATTGGGTGTATAGCTAATGTATTTCAACCTGGTAGTGCAAATCAAAGCTCTATAAGACATGATGATTGGATAAGTGAAAAAAGTATAAAGTATAGTGAATCTATAAATGAATTTTACTCATTTATATTAGATATTATTAATAAATAAATAAAAAAAGTGTGAAAAGGGTTTTCAAATGATTTTAATTTGATAAAATGGGTATATAGATAAATAAGTAAGGAAACTTACTTTAAATAAAAATATTTATTAGGTATTACTTTATATATATTTAACAATAATCAAAGAAGTAGACAAAAGAAAAGAGAGGTAATAATAATGGGAAATTGTAATTCATGTCCATCAAAAGGAAAATGTGGTAGTAATAAACAAGCCGCTTGTAATATAGAAAATAATCCTAACAATAAAATAAAAAATATAATAGGTGTAATGAGTGGGAAAGGTGGAGTTGGAAAGTCAACTGTAACTGCGCTTATAGCTAAAAAATTAAATAAAATGGGATACAAAGTAGGTATACTTGATGCAGATATAACAGGACCTAGTATTCCAAGACTTATGGGACTTCAAAATGAAAGAGCAATATCTCCGAATGGAAAAGACATATACCCTATAGTAACTAAAGATAACATAAAAACTATGTCTATAAACTTTATGGTAGGAGATGAAAATCAAGCTATAGTATGGAAAGGGCCTATAATAAGCAACACTGTTAAACAATTTTATAAAGATGTAATGTGGGAAGAATTAGACTATCTATTAATAGATATGCCTCCTGGAACAGGTGATGTTCCTTTAACGGTTATGCAAAATATACCTATAAATGGAGTAGTTATGGTATCTGTTCCACAAGATATGATATCTATGATAGTTGCAAAAGCTGTTAATATGGCTAAAATGCTTAATGTTAAAGTATTAGGCGTTGTTGAAAATATGAGCTATATTCAATGCCCAGATTGTGATAAAAAGATAAAACTTTTTGATGGAGAAGAAACTGAAAAATTCCTAAAGGATATGAATTTAGATTTATTAGGAGAGCTTCCTATGACTAAAGAAATAGTAAATATAACTCATAATGGAGTTGAAGAAATAAGTCAAGATTTAGATACAATATTAACAAATATAATAGAAAAAATTAAATAATAGTTTTTTAAGTCATCTTAATAAAAATTAAGATGGCTTTTTTTATTTGTTATATGGTAATATAGTATTTCAAAAGTTTAATTAAGGAGAATTTATATATGGACTGTAGACTAAAATGTGGGGCTTGTTGCATTGCTCCATCAATAACATCACATATACCAGGCATGGAAAATGGAAAACCAGCAGGTGTTAGATGTATACAATTAGATGAAAATAATATGTGTAAAATATTTAAAGATAAAAATAGACCTAAGGTTTGTCATGAATTAAAAGCATGTAAAGATATGTGTGGAAATAACAGAGAAGAAGCATTAAATTTTTTAACTAAATTAGAAATAGAAACAAGCCCAAACTAAATATAATAATAAAAATAAGATGAAATTAAATTTTCATCTTATTTTTTACTCTAAATTAAGAAGTATGTTAGATATTTATAAAAAAATAGTTATATAAATGATAATTATTGAATATATAATTATAAATATTCAAAATATGAAAAATATTTGAAAAATAATGTTGTTTTGAATATTGCATTGTGCTACTATTATTAAAAATGAATAAAAGGGGGAGTATTATGGGGAAGTCGGTAGTAAAAAAGAAGAGTTTATTGATGAAATCTTTAGACTCTATAGAGTACATAGGGAATAAGTTACCACATCCAGTTACTTTATTCGCAATGCTTTGTGTTGTAATAGCAATTATATCTGCAATAGCAGAAATGATGGGGTTAAGTGTAACAGGCGAATTTATAAATAGACAGACAATGGAAGTTGAAGAACAAACTATAACGGCAATAAGTTTATTAAATGGCACAGGGTTTAAATACATGCTAGAAAGTGCAGTAACAAACTTTACATCATTTGCTCCATTAGGAGTAGTATTAGTTGGAATGTTAGGTATAGGACTTGCAGAAAGTTCAGGTTACATTGGAACTTTACTTAAAAAGATTGTTAGTGTAACACCAGCAAAATTAATAGTTCCAACAGTAGTATTTTTAGGTATAATGTCAAATATAGCATCAGATGCAGGTTATGTTATACTAATACCACTTGGTGCGTTAGTTTTTATGGCATATGGAAGACATCCGTTAGCTGGTATAGCAGCTGCATTTGCAGGGGTTTCTGGAGGATTTAGTGCAAACTTATTAATAGGAACTATAGATCCTATGCTTGCAGGTATAACAAATGAAGCAGCACATATATTAGATCCAACAGTTAATATAAGTGCAACTGCAAACTACTTCTTTATGTTTGTATCAACATTTTTAATAACTATACTAGGTACGATAATAACTACAAAAGTTATAGAGCCTAAGTTAGGAAAATATGATCCAAAGTTTGCTAAAAATGAAAATGGAATGAGTAGAGCAAGTGATTTACAAAGTATAAGCAAAGATGAAGCAAAAGCTATGAAAGCAGCAAATATAACTTTATTGCTTATGGTAATAGGGTTAATAGTTTTAGTAGCAATTCCAAACTCATTCTTAAGAAATTTAGAACAAACATCATTTTTAGATTCACTTGTTAATGGCTCTACTTTAATGAATGGATTAATACCAATAATAGCTTTATTATTCTTTGTACCATCTGTAGTTTATGGAAAAATAGCAAAGACTGTAAAAAATGAAAAAGAAGTTGCAGCTCATATGACAAAAGCAATGAGTTCAATGGGTGGATATTTATGCTTAGCATTTGTTGCATCTCAATTTATAGCATATTTTAACTACACTAATCTTGGAACTATAATAGCTGTAGGTGGAGCTGATTTCTTAAAATCTATAAATATAGGTGCTATTCCTTTACTTGTAGGATTTATATTAATAACTGGATTTATAAATCTATTTATGGGATCTGCGTCTGCTAAATGGGCTATAATGGCGCCAGTATTTATACCGATGTTTTTAGAACTTGGAATAGGTGCTGATGTGGTTCAAACTGCATATAGAATAGCAGACAGTTCAACAAATATAATTTCACCACTTATGAGTTATTTTGCAATGGTTATAGTATTTATGCAAGCGTACAAGAAAGATACTGGAATTGGAACTGTTATATCATTAATGTTACCGTACTCAATGACTTTCTTAATAGCATGGACATTATTATTCATAGTGTGGATGTCAGTTGGAATACCGGTAGGATTCTAATTTTAAATAAAATAAAGAAAAGAGGAGAATTTAAATTCTCCTCTTTTTTTATTTAACTATTATATATTTTATGTAATTTAACACCTATAGATATTTTTTCGTAAAACTCTATATGTGATTTTTCTAAATTTAGTATAGATCTTACTTTGAAAATTCTATATCTTATAGTATTTTCATGTTGAAATAATTCTTTAGAAACTTTTTTGAAATCTCCATCATTACCAACAAAACTTATAAGGGTATCTAAAAGATAAGAATTATTTTCTTTATCGTAATTTAAAATTGGACCAATTATACTTGTATATAGCTCTTTGAACTCATCAAAATCTTTAAAACTCATAAGTGCAGAATATACACCTAAGGAATTATAATTAACAACTGTGTTATTAGATAAATTATAATAACGTGAAGATTGTAAAGCTTGATTTATAGCATTTTTACAATTAGTTATAGGTATAAAATTATTGCTAATACCTATAATGTAATTATTTACACTAGATTTTAACTGTGACACATAAAAATTTAATAAACTATCTAATTCATATTTACTTATATCGTTATAGGATAATAAAATTAATAGTCCATCTTTATAATCAATACATGCATTTTGTTTATTACGTGAAAAAATGTTTATTAAATTTTTATCAAATTTATAGTCTGAATCTGTAGAGTGACAATAAATTGCAGTTGTATATTTTAAAAAATAATAATTTATGTAATTTAACGTTGAGTGAACTTCGCTTAAAGATAAATTATTACTTAAAAGTGAAGATACTTTCATTTCTATTATAGTATTTCTTTGCTTTTCTAGAATTAAACTCATAATAGAATTCATTATATCTCCATAAGAAGTTGTGTAGTCTATAGTAACTATAGGAAAATTCATATCATTTCAAGCTTTTATAAGATTTTCAGTAAAGCTATCAATATATTCATTAGTTACACAAAAGCAAGCACATCCACAAGAGTTTATAAAATCTAAAGCATATAAAGCATAGTTTTCATCATCTTTGAATGGGAAAAAATTACTTACGAAAAAATCACCTTCCTTTAAAACAATTTTATCTCTATCTACTTGAATAGGACAATCAAAAACTGAAACTCTATTAATCACTCTATCAAGACCTTTAGAGCCTGCTAAAATCTTACTATTTTTAAAAATATCTAATTTTAGAGCCTCCCTAACAGTTATCCCCATGAAAACCCCTCCAATACTGTCTTTAAGATAATTTTAGCAGAAATTTTAAGATATTTGTTTAAATTGTAAAAAATATAAAAACTTAAATATAATATTATAAATTTTACAAACTAACTTTGTTAAAAAAATACTACAATTAAATTAAAGTAACAAATCAATCATAAGGGGGAATAATTGTGAAACTAGAAATTGGTAATTTTTATGTGAAAGACATAGTATTTGCTGATAAGACAAATTATGAAAATGGGGTTTTAAGCTTAAACAAAGAAGAACTTTTAAATTTTGTAAAGGAAGACGAAAGAATAACTGATGCAGACTTACAGATAGTAAAGCCTGGAGAAATGGTTAGATTATGCCCAGTCAAAGAAGCTATAGAGCCAAGAATTAAGGTAGGCAATAGAGCATTATTCCCAGGGTATACAGGAGATTTAGAAGCTTGTGGAAGTGGTAAGACACATGCATTAAAAGATTGTAGTTTATTAGTTGTAGGAAAGCATTGGGGTGGCTTTCAAGATGGATTAATAGATATGGGAGGAGAAGGTGCAAAATATACTTACTTCTCTAAATTGAAAAATATAGTATTAGTTGCCGATACTAATGAAGATTTTGAAAAAAATGAACAACAAAAGAAAAATGATGCATTAAGAGTTGCTGGACATAAACTAGCAGAACATATAGCACAGTGTGTAAAAGAGCTACAACCAGAGGAAATAGAAACTTATGAACTTGATGGAATTACAAAAAGAAGTGAAGATGTTAATAAACTTCCTAGTGTAGTATTTGTTATGCAATTACAATCACAAATGGAGGAAGATGGATATAATGATTTAACTTATGGATGGAATACAAACCACTTAGTACCAACACTAATGCATCCAAATGAAATACTAGATGGAGCTGTAGTATCAGGAAGTTTTATGCCATGTTCATCTAAGTGGTCAACTTATGATATGCAAAATGCACCAGTGATAAAAAGATTATATGAAGAACATGGAAAAAGTTTAAACTTTTTAGGAGTTATACTATCTAACTTGAACGTATCATTAGAGCAAAAAGAAAGATCAGCTATATATGTAGCACAAATAGCTAAAACATTAGGAGCAGATGGAGCAATAGTAGCGGAGGAAGGTTATGGTAATCCAGATGCAGACTTTGTAGGATGTATAGTTGCATTAGAAGATGTTGGAGTTAAAGTTGTTGGAATTACTAATGAATGTACAGGTAGAGATGGTAATTCACAACCTCTAGTTACATTAGATGAAAAATTAGATGCAGTAGTATCTTGTGGTAATGTTTCAGAACTTATAGAGTTACCACCAATGGAAAAAGTTATAGGAGAACTTAAGTCTTTAGCAAGAGATGGTTTATCAGGCGGATGGAGCAATGATGAAATATTAGGGCCTTCAGTAAGAGAAGATGGATCTATAATAATGGAAAATAATGCTATGTTCTGTGGAGATCAAGTATTAGGATGGTCAACTAAAACTATGAAGGAATTCTAATAAAAGGGGGAATATATTATGAAAAAAGCTATAGTATACCTAAATCAGTTCTTTGGACAAATAGGTGGAGAGGATAAAGCAGATTTTAAACCAGAAATAAGAGAAGGAGTTATAGGACCTTCAATGCAACTAGAAAAACTATTAGAGGACACTACTGTTACTCATACTATAATTTGTGGAGATAACTTTATGGGATCTAATACAGATGAGGCAATAGAAACTATAATGGGATTTTTAAAAGATAAAGAGTTTGATATATTCGTAGCAGGACCAGCTTTCCAAGCAGGTAGATATGGAGTTGCTTGTGGTCATATATGTAAAGCTGTAAAAGAAAAATTAAATAAGCCAGTAGTTACATCTATGCACATAGAAAACCCTGGGGTTGATATGTTTAAAAAAGATATGTACATATTAAAGGGTGGAAATAGTGCAGGTAAAATGAGACATGACCTAGCTGATATGGCTAAAATAGCTAATAAAATATTAAAAAATGAAGCTATATTAGATGCCCAAACAGAAGGTTATTTTGGAAGAGGAAGTAGACATCAAGTTTGGCTTGATGATAAAAAATTGGCAGCTGATAGAGCTGTTGAAATGATAGTTAAAAAATTAAATGGAGAAAAATACGAAACAGAATTACCAATACCTAAAATAGATAGAGTTCCTATAGCTCCAGCTGTTAAAGACCTGAGTAAAGCTACAATAGCACTAGTAAATACAGGGGGGATAGTTCCAGTAGATAATCCAGATAGAATACAATCAGCATCAGCAACTAGATGGGGAAGATATGATATCTCAAATACTGACGATTTAAAATGTGGAGTTTATAAAACTATACATGCAGGATTTGACCCAGCGGTAGCCGATGATGATCCAGATGTAATAACTCCAATAGATGCACTTAAAGCTTATGAAAAAGAAGGTATTATAGGCAAGTTGCATGATTACTTCTATACAACAGTTGGAACAGGAACAACTCAAGCTGAAGCAGCAAAAATGGCAAATGAGATGATACCATTCTTAAAAGAAGCTAATGTAGATGCTATAATAATGGTTTCTACATGAGGTACTTGTACACGTTGCGGTGCAACGATGGTAAAAGAATTTGAAAAAGCAGGTTTCCCAATAGTTCAAATGTGTAACTTAATACCTGTTGCTAAAACTGTAGGATCAAATAGAATAGTACCAACAGTATCTATTCCATACCCTATGGGAGATCCTTCAAAATCAAAAGAAGATCAATTTAAAATGAGATATAAAATGGTAGGAACAGCTTTAAAAGCTTTAGCTACTGATATAGACGAGCAGACTGTATTCAAAAACTAGTATTTATCTAATAAATAAAAATAAAAAACTAGGAGGATAAATATGAAGAATACAGCGAAAAAAGAAGATAATAGAGTCTTTTACATTTCGCTAGCTATAGTACTTCCCATGTGTTTGTGGGCAGTACTATCTAGTGAAACTTTTTCAAAGGCGGCAGATAAAACTTTAAGTTTTTTAACTAATGATTTTGGTTGGTTATATTTAATATCAATGTTACTGTTTGTAATATTTGCAATAGGATTAGCATTTAGTAAATATGGAAATATAAAACTAGGACCAGATGATTCTAAACCAGAGTACTCAACATCTTCATGGTTTGCCATGTTATTTGGAGCAGGTATGGGTATAGGATTAATATTTTGGGGAGTAGCAGAACCATTATCACATTTTGTTGAACCTAAAGGTAATATTGTTCCAGGAAGCATACAAGCTGCTGATTTTGCAATCGAATCATCATTTCTTCATTGGGGAATTCACCCTTGGGCAGGATACAGCATAATAGGATTGTCACTTGCGTATTTTCAATTTAGAAAAGGTAAATCAGGCTTAATAAGTTCTATACTAGAACCAGTATTAGGTAAAAGGATAGATGGATGGATGGGAATAGCAATAGATGTGCTTGCAGTATTTGCAACTATTGCAGGAATTGCCACATCTTTGGGACTTGGAACTATGCAAATAAATAGTGGTCTTAGTTATTTATTTAACATACCGAATAATGCAGT
Organism: Paraclostridium bifermentans; assembly: GCF_964259345.1. Taxonomy (GTDB): domain Bacteria; phylum Bacillota; class Clostridia; order Peptostreptococcales; family Peptostreptococcaceae; genus Paraclostridium; species Paraclostridium bifermentans_B. Next base: position 550,116 of record NZ_CAXVJR010000001.1, on the reverse strand, counting down.
TACCCAAATAATTATAATCGCTATAACAACATTTGTATTTATAGCTACAGCTGTATCAGGAGTAGATAAAGGTATAAAAGCAGTATCAGATTTAAACTTGATTTTAGCGCTTATAGTTACAGTTGCGGCATTTTTAGTGGGACCTACACTAGAAATAATAAATAGTTTTACAAATTCACTAGGTAATTATGCTCAAGATATATTGTCTGATAGTTTAGCAATAGGAGCATATTCTGATAACACTTGGACTAACAAATGGACTGTGTTTTATTGGGCATGGTGGATAGCTTGGGCTCCATTTGTTGGAACTTTTATAGCCAGAATTTCAAGAGGAAGAACTATAAGAGAATTTATAGTAGGAGTTATGGGAGCGCCTGCATTAGCTTCATTTATCTTCTTTGCTATATTTGGAAATATGGGAATAAACTTAGCATGGGGAGAAGGCATGCCACTTGCAGAAATTCAAAATATAGCTTCTGATGTATCTATAGCATTCTTTGCGGTTATGAGTAACTATAATTTTGGATTTATTATATCCATAATAACTATAGTTTTACTTATAACATTCTTTATAACATCAGCAAACTCAGCGACATTTGTTTTAGGGATGTTTACATCTCAAGGAGATTTGAACCCAACTAATAAAAAGAAAATAATGCTAGGATTATTACAATCATTTTTAGCTGTAGTTTTATTACTTACAGGTGGATTAAATGCACTTCAAACTTCGTCTTTAGTTGCTGCATTTCCATTTATATTTATAATGATTTTAGCCGCTATATCCTTAGTGAAAGAACTTAAAAAAGAAAATATAGAAAAAGTAAATTCAAAAGAAAAAGCTAATTAAAATAAATAACAAATGACTATCTCAATTTGAGATAGTCATTTGTTATTTATTGAATTGTAAACTTATGTAACTTTTGAAAAGGTTTTATTGTGATAGAATTAGTATAAATATAATAATAATATAATAGGGTAGTAAAATTAAATATATTAACCAGGAGGTAAAAAATGTTAGTTTTAACTATTGATAGTGTGCCAGGTAAAAAAATAACTAAGGTTGTTGGGTTAGTTAAAGGAAGTACTATAAGAGCAAAACATATAGGAAAAGATATAGGTGCAGGGTTTAAACAACTAGTAGGTGGAGAATTAACAGGATATGATGAAATGATGTCAGAAGCTAGAAAGATAGCTATAGGTAGAATGGTAGAAGAGGCTGAAGCTAAAGGAGCTAATGCTATAATAGGATTTAGACTAACTTCAGCTGCGGTTATGCAAGGAGCAGCTGAAATGTTAGCTTATGGAACTGCTGTAGTTATAGACGATGTTGAATAATATAATGGCTACTATAGGTATTTTAATCCTGGTTATATACGGGATTTTGATAATAGGGAGTGTAGTACTTCTTATATTAAAAATTATAGAGAGAAATAAAGAAAAGAAAAAAGAAAATCTAGATAAATATGATGATTATTAAAAATTTTGAATAAAATAAAAAAGTATTGACAAAATAAAGGTAATAAGCATATTATTATAATTAATAGAATAAATTTAAAGCGTTGATGAGAAGAAGTAAAATTAATACAGTCTTACAGAGAATTCCCGGTTGGTGAGAGGGGTAAAGGTAAGTTAATTTGAATACGTCTCTAAGCTGCACTCCGAAAGATAACACCCAGTAGGCGGTTGCCGTATTTTGCACACGTTATAGTGCTAGAGTATCCCAAATAATTGGCGTACTTGAAGAGGTTGTTATCGTGAGGTAACGATAAATTAAGGTGGTAACACGTGAGTAATACTCTCGTCCTTTTATATAAGGACGGGAGTTTTTTTATTGTATTGGCGCCATATAATAATTAAAATACCATCCTTAAAGAATTGAAATATATTATAATTTTAAGGAGATTTAATTATGAAAAATATACAAGAACAAATAAAAATAATATCTAAAGGTGTAGATGAAATAATAGGACTAGAAGACCTTAAAAATAAATTAGAAAAATCAATAAAAGAAAACAAACCTTTAATTGTTAAATTAGGATTAGACCCTAGTGCTCCAGATATACATTTAGGTCATACTGTAGTTTTAAGAAAAATGAAACAGTTACAAGACTTAGGACATAAAGTAATAATTATTATAGGAGACTTTACGGGTAAGATAGGAGATCCTACTGGAAAATCTAAGGCTAGAAAAGCACTTAGTACAGAACAAGTTTTAGAAAATGCTAAGACATATGAAGAACAGATACTTAAGGTTTTAGATAAAGAAAAAACAGATATAGTTTTTAATAGCAGTTGGCTATCTAAGTTAAGTTTTGAAGAAGCTATAAAACTAGCTGCAACTACAACTGTTGCGAGAATGCTTGAAAGAGAAGATTTTAAGAAAAGATATGAAAGTCAAACGCCTATATCATTACATGAGTTTTTTTATCCTTTAATGCAAGGATTTGACTCTGTTGAGATAGAAGCTGATATAGAATTGGGAGGAACAGATCAAAGATTTAATGTTTTAATGGGAAGAGCTCTTCAAAAAGAGTTCAATCAAGATCCTCAAGTAACTATATTTATGCCGCTACTTGAAGGATTAGATGGAAAAGAAAAGATGAGCAAAAGTTTAGGTAATTACATTGGAATAGATGAAAAAGCAAATGTGATGTATGAAAAAGCTATGACAATTCCTGATGAATTAATAATAAAGTACTTTGAATTAGTTACAGATATACATCCTGATATAATAGATGATATAAAAAGAAATTTAGAAGAAAATAAAGTAAATCCTAGAGATGTTAAAATGGATTTAGCTAAAGAAATAGTAAGTCTTTACCATGGAGAGGAAGAATCAAAAAAAGCTCAAAATAGATTTAAAGAAGTTTTTCAACAAGGTCAAATACCAAGTGATATAAAAATCGTAGAAGTTTTAAAAGAAGAATTTAATTTAATTGATGAATTAGTAAAAAATAATTTAGTAAGTAGCAAAAGTGAGGTTAGAAGGCTTTTAACACAAGGTGGAATAAAAGTTAATAATGAAAGGTTAGTAGATATAAAAGAACTAGAGATTAATAAAGAGATGATAGTACAAGTAGGTAAGAAAAAGTTTATAAAATTAATTATAAAATAGAATAATATATAATTATCTTATATATGGAGCTGTATATTAAAACACAGCTCCATATACTAAATTAATTAATGTAAATTGTTTTTTTTATCATTAAACTCAGCTTGTCTATTTTTTATTATGTTTTTTACCTGATCTTCACTTAAATTTGTTTTAGCTAATATATCTGATATACCCATATTGCTATCAAGTAAAATTTTTACATGTTCAACAGCTTTTTCATAATCACCTTTTTTAAATGTGAAACTCATATAAACACATCCTTTCTAAATATAGATTTCCACAAAAAATATAACTTATAACTGTAAAATAATCACATAAATAATTAATTTTAATAAAGTTTGAAATTAAAATGATATGCATATATAATGATTTTAGAATGAAATTAAAATATAAAGGAAATATTAAATAATTTATATAATTTTAAGATAAAAACATGATATAATTAAAACTAATATAAAATTAAGTTACTTTGTAAAGGGAGTTTATAAAATGAGTAATATAAAGATACTATGTGATACAATGAATGATGTGCCAAATAACATAATGGAAAATTATGATATAGAGATACTTCCTACAACAATAATATTTGAAGGAAAAGAATATAAAGCTGGTGTAGATATAGATGGAGATGAGTTTTATAAATTATTAAGAAGTACAGAAAATATACCATCAACATCACAAATAACTTATGCTACATTTAAAGAAACTTTTGAAAAGTACATAAATGAAGGTAAAAAAGTATTATACTTAGCAGGTTCATCAGCAGCATCAGGAACATATCAATCAGCTATGATAGCTAGAAATGATGTCGATGGAGATGTTTATATATTTGATACATACAGCCTTTGTATAGGAGGAGGACTTTTAATTGGAGAAGCGGCACGTCTTGCGAGTGAAGGTCATGAAATAGAATATATAATAAGTGAACTTGAAAAATATAAAGAAAAGGTGCAAGTTTATTTCTCGGTTGATTCTCTTGATTATTTACATAAAGGTGGAAGAATATCTGGAACTAAGGCTGCAATAGGAACTTTACTTAATATAAAACCTATTCTAAAGATAGAAGATGGTTTAGTTAAGCAAAAAACTCAAGTAAGAGGAAGTAAGAAAATAGTTCCAGCATTAATAGAACAACTAAAATCAGAAATAGGTGAAGATTTTTCAGACAAAGATGTATATGTTGGGTATGGAGACGATTTAAAAGAACGTGATAGATTTGTTGAAAAAGTTAAAGAAGAATTAAAACCTAAAAATGTATATACATTCCAAATAGGAGCTTGTGTGGCTTGTCATTCAGGTCCTAGTGTTTTAGGAATAGCATGTTTAAATAAGCAATTATAATATATTTTATAAACAAAACCCCCCTCTAAGGTTAGAGGGGGTTTTTATTTGCAATTTTTTTGTATATATTTAATTGAACTTTTCATATCGTTAAATGTATTTTTAGGAATTATTAAGCGTTCTATTCCATTGTAAAAACCATAAACATCAAAAACTTTATCGATTTTTACTTGAATAATATTATCAAATACATCTACATAAATACACTTAGAATATTTACTAAATGATTTAAATATTAATAACTTAGTAGTAGTTAATCTAACTATTTTAAACCCATTAAGATATAAATTGCTATCTAAAAAATTCATAAAATCATCCATGTAATTACCTCCAAATGTAAGTATTGTCATAAAATTTATAAATTATAACTATTATGTATATAAATAAAAACTTAAAATACATAATTAAAATATTAAAATTACAAATAATATAAATAGAAAATAGTTAGAATATCTTACTTTTATTACTTGTATAAATTTTCATAGTGTAGTAAATTAGATGTGTCAATAAATGACAAAATTATACATATACATTTTAGGAGGCTTTAAACTATGAAGTTTAGTAAAGATAGATTTATATATGAATTTACTAGAAACCAAGCTACTCATGAAGAAATACATGAAAATATACTAGAAGGTATGAATGTTCATGGAGCGAATTTTATTATATTAATATGTGCAATACTTATAGCATCTGTAGGTCTTAATATGAATGCTACTGCAGTTATAATAGGAGCTATGCTTATATCTCCGCTTATGGGATCTATAATTGGGATAGGGTATGGAGTAGGTACTTATAATGTAAAACTATTAAGGGAAGCATTTAAAATATTAATATTATCAATAGGAATAAGTATAGTAACATCAACATTTTATTTTTCTATAACACCTATAACAACTGCAGGAAGTGAAATACTATCTAGAACTAGTCCTACTATATGGGATGTTATAATTGCATTTGTAGGTGGAATTGCAGGTATGGTTGGTATAACTCGTAATAAAACTAGTAATGTTATTCCAGGGGTTGCTATAGCCACTGCACTTATGCCACCTCTTTGTACTGCAGGATACGGTATAGCTACTAAACAGTATCATATATTTTTAGGAGCTGGATACTTATTTTTTATAAATTGTTTTTTTATAACTATATCAACATTTATAGTTACTAAAGCCCTAAATCTACCAACTAGAACAAATTTAGATGATGAAAAGCAAAAAAGTGTTAAAAAGTTTATAATTATTACATCTATAATAGTTATAATACCTAGTATGTTTTCTGCTGTTAATATGATAAAAGATACAATAAATCAAGCGAATTTAGACTCTTTTATTAAGCAAGAATTAAACAATCAATATGTACTGAGTAAAACTATAGATGAAAATAATGATACTATAACGTTGGCTGTTGTTGGAAATAAGATAACAAGTAGTGAATTAAATGAGTTACAACAAAATCTTAGCAATTATGGTTTTAGTGATAAGCGCTTAATTATTCAGCAAGATGAAAGTAGTATTTCTGATATAGAAAAATACATAAATGAATTAAAAAATAATAGTAGTGATTTTATAACAAATAGTAATATATCAAAAAACTCAAAAGATAAAAATGAAAATAAAATAGAGGTATCGGATATAGCTAGTGAACTTAAGGTTATATATCCTAAGATAAAAGATGTTTATGCAGGATATATAAGTGGAGAAGAAGATGCAAATAAAGAAATACCTGTACTTATATTATATAGTAATGATGAAACTTTAAATGATAAATTAGAAACAATAGAAAATTGGTTTAAAGCTAGAATGAATGCTGAAGAAGTAAAGGTATATATACAAAAATCACCAGTAGAAGAAGAAATTAAAACAGATAATGAATATCAGAGAGAATTAAAACAAGAAGAATTAAATAGATAGATATAAATGTAAAAACATGTTATATTTAAAGGGGAATGTAATTAGGAGGGATTAACTTGGGGAAAGATAATCAAACTTTAATGGAACCATTATTGAAAAATGGAAGTGTGTATAAGTTAAAATGCGAAAATTGTAAATCAATTTCAATACAAATAACAGAAGCTAACAAGCCAGATTGCATATGTCTAGACTGTGGAGGCAAATGTAGTGCATTAAAATTAAGATAATTATAAAAAAAGGGTTATTTAGAAACAAAAATAATATTGTTTTAAATAACCCTTTTGTAGTGTATTAAAAAATAATAAACAAGACTACACATATTAATATTATATAGAAAAATTACTTTATATATGGAGGAATATATGAACAAAACTATAGGAGTGTTAGCTCATGTAGATGCAGGGAAAACAACGTTTTGTGAGCAGATACTATACCATACAAACACAATAAGAAATAGAGGCAGAGTTGATAATAAGGATGCTTTTTTAGACAATCATGAAATAGAAAAACAAAGAGGAATAACTGTATTCTCAGAACAAGGTAAATTTATATACAATAACTCAAATTATACTTTGATAGATACACCAGGACATATAGATTTTTCTCCAGATATGGAAAGAATGATAAGCATACTGGATTATGCTGTTATAGTTGTTAGTGCTGTTGAAATGATACAGTCACATACAAAAACAGTATTTAGACTTCTTAAAAAATATAATATCCCTATATTTTTCTTTATAAACAAGATAGATAGAGTTGGTGCAAATATAGATTTGTTAATGGAAAACATAAAACTAGAATTATCAAAGGATACTGTAGATATAAGTGAAAAATTTTTTATAGAAAAGAATAAATGTATCTTAAAAGAAGAACTAGTAGAGTTTTTAGCTGAAAGAGATGATGTATTATTTGAAAAATATTTAAATGATGAATATGAGAATAATTTATGGTTAGAAAGTTTAATAGAAGGAGTTAGAAGTTGTAAAATCTATCCTATATTTAAAGGATCTTCACTTTATGATATAGGAATTGCAGATTTTTTAGAAAAATTAGATCACTTAACATATACGAATTACAAGTCAGATGAAAAATTTTTAGGCAAAGTTTACAAAGTTAAGTATGATGAAAATAAGACCAAAGTAACTTATATAAAAGCTCTTAGAGGAAAGTTAAAGATAAAAGATGAAATTACATATATGACAAAAGATGAAGTTATCACAGAAAAAATTAATAATATAAGAATTTATAATTCTAATAAATTTGAAAATACAAATGAAGTGGAAGCTGGTCAAGTTTTTGCAGTTACTGGACTAAGTAAAATTAAAGCTACAGACTACTTAATTGATAACAATAGTAGTGTTGAAAGACTAAAAAAAGAATACAATAAAAGTCAAACTATTGAATTAGTACCAACATTGAAATCTAAAGTTTTATTTGATGAAAAATTAAATATAAAAGAAGTTCTAAATATATTTAATATATTAAATGATGAAGAACCAGCGTTGAATGTATTGTGGGATGAAAATTTAAAAGAAATTCATATTCATGTTATGGGGAAAATACAATTAGAGGTATTAAAAGATGTATTAAAAAATAGATTTAACTTGGATGTAGACTTTGGTAAGTGTGAAATATTATATAAGGAAACAATAAAATCAAAAACAATAGGATACGGACACTTTGAACCATTAGGTCATTATGCAGAAGTACATTTGCTTATAGAACCATCAAGTAGAAACTTAGGTATTAGTTTTAATAGTAAAGCTCATGTAGATGATTTAAGTTTAGGAAATCAAAATTTAGTAAAAACACATATATTTGAAAAAGAACACAGGGGTATATTAGGCGGATTCCCTCTAACGGATATAAACATAACACTTCTTACAGGACGATCACATACTAAGCATACTAGTGGAGGTGATTTTAGACAAGCAACACTCAGAGCTTTAAGACAAGGATTAGAGCAAGTTGAAAATATATTACTAGAACCATATTATAAGTTTAAAATAAAAATAAGCAATGATTATATAGAAAGAGTACTATCAGATATACAAAAAATGAACGGAGAGTTTCAGGAACCTATTATAAATGAAAAAGAATGTATTGTAGAAGGAAGAGGGCCGGTATCTACATTTATGGATTATCCTTTAGAGATTACTAGTTATAGTAAAGGTAGTGGACATATAACCTTAATATTTGATGGGTATGATATTTGTCATAATAGCAGTGAAGTTTTAGAAAATAAAAAATATGATAAAAACAGCGATAAAGAGTATACTTCAAATTCTATATTTTGTTCAAAAGGAGAAAGCTATACAGTGAAAAGTGAGAATGCACAATCATATATGCATTGTTTAAAATAATAAAAATTTTCATGACAAATTATAACAAAATAAAACTGACAATTTAGAAAATAAAAATAAATAAAATATAATTATAAAAATATTGACAAAAAATTATAAAAGTGTAATAATGGTAAAAAATAGAAATTGCTTTAACTTAGTACAGAGAGACTAAAAAGATACCTATGCACATAAATTGATAATTTAGAAAATAGTTGTATCCTTTTATCTTGATTGATAAGAGGATTTTTTATTGCAATTTTATAGGTTAAAGGGAAAGTTAATTTTTATAAGTTTAATGATTGACACAGGGAGGAAACAACATGAAATTTAAAAAATTAGTAGCTTTAGCAACAGCAACAATATTATCGACATCTTTATTAGTAGGATGTTCAAGTTCGGCAGATGAAAATGATGGTAAATTAAAAGTAGCTATGGTAACAGATGTAGCAGGAGTTAATGACCAATCATTTAATCAAAGTGCATGGGAAGGACTTCAAAAAGCAGAAAAAGATCTTGGAGTAGAAGCAAGTTACTTAGAGTCAAAACAAGAGTCGGATTATTCAGCAAATATAGAGAGTTTAGTAGATCAAGATACAGATTTAATAATAGGTGTTGGGATGAAGCTTGCACCAGCTGTAAAGGAAGCTTCAAAAATGTATCCAGATCAAAAATTTGTAATAGTAGAAGATTCTTGGGAAGGGTTACCTAAAAATGTAGAATCTATATTATTTAATGCTCAAGAAGCATCTTATTTATCAGGATTAGTAGCAGGAAAAATGACTAAGACTAACAAAGTTGGATTTATAGGAGGTATGCAAATACCAGTTATAGAAACATTCCAGTACGGATATATGGCAGGTGTTAAAGCTGCAAATAAAGATGCAGATATACAAGTTCAATATGCTAACTCATTTACAGATCAAGCTAAAGGAAAAGCTATAGCTAATCAAATGTATTCAACTGGAGTTGACACTATATTCACAGCAGGTGGAGATGTTGGAACAGGAGCTATAGAATCTGCAAAAGAGCAAAATAAATATGCAATAGGTGTTGATAGAGATCAAAACTATTTAGCTCCAGATAATGTTATAACTTCAGCTGTAAAAAGAGTTGATGTTGGTGTATATAATACTGTTAAGAACTTAGTAGATGGAAAGTTTGCAGGCGGAGAAACAGTAGTATATGGATTAAAAGATAAAGGGGTTGCAATAGCAGAAACTACTAGCAAAAATGTTCCTAAAGATGTAATTGATTTTGTAAATCAACAAGAGGAAAAAATTCAAAATGGAGAATTAAAAGTTCCGGCAACTAAAGCAGAGTATGACGCAATGAATAAATAAAAAATAAAAAACACATTGAACTAACATTTAGTTCAATGTGTTTTTTTATGTATATAGTAGTAAATTGATTGTGAAAATTTGTGACTGTTTAACATTAAAATAATTGAATAATATATGATTTATTGATATATTAGAATACAGCGCAAAAAGTTAATAGCAACAGGAGGCAGAAATGATAGATATAACAGATTTAAGATTTGATTTCAATGAGCAAGGTGAATCTAAAAAGGTTGATTTTGCAGAGTTGTGTCACATAACAGAAGAACTTTTATGGTATTGTGAAGAAAGTAATACCATAGTATTTGGATTTGAAGATGATAGTGAATATAGGCTAAGTATAGATGAGGATACAGAATATGAAGATATACAAGAATTTTTTGATAATATAGGAGAAGATCAATGTATATCGGATAGTATAAGTATAAAATTATTAAACCGTAGGGATTAGTAAATAACAGTTAGTAAATAAAAAAATTCAAAAATATAAAAAATATTTTTAAAAAAGGTATACATATTTAAAATAAGTGATATAATAAATAGTGTAGTGACTAAGAGTTACTAATATAAAATAAAATGGAGCAAAAGCTTCATGTAGGTATTTAGGAGAACATTTCAATGACTAATGGAATAGTAAAATGGTTTAACAGTGAAAAAGGATTTGGATTCATATCAGTAGAAGGTGGAGATGATGTATTCGCTCATTTCTCAGCTATACAAAGAGACGGATTCAAAACTTTAGAAGAAGGTCAAAAAGTAAGTTTTAATATAGTTGAAGGTGCTAGAGGACCTCAAGCAGAAAACATAACTATATTATAATTATAGATTGTCTTTAATGAGACTTCCAATTTATGGAAGTCTTTTTTTATGTCAAAATTCAAGTTTAAATATAATGATATGTAATTTAAAGATAGTATTTGTATTAATAAAAATTAACAAATTTGATAAGATTTAATGTATAATTATTATAAAGGTTAAATTTCTAAATATTATGAATATAAATAGTATTTGAAAAGTAATAAAGGGGGATGATTTATGGTTTTATTTAATCCAGTAGTAATTTCTATTGCTGTGATGATAATTCTTTGTTTATTTAAATTCAATGTATTATTATCAATACTTGTAGCAGCAATAGTTGCAGGGGTATGTTCAGGAATTCCAATAGGCGATACTATGAGCATTTTAGTTTCAGGAATGGGAGGAAATGCTGAAACAGCATTAAGTTATATTTTACTTGGGGCTTTGGCTGTAGCAGTAAGTAAAACAGGACTTGCATCAATTTTAGCAAAAAAAATATCTAATATAGTTAAAGGAAAAAAAATAACTCTAGTCTTATTAATAGCATTCATATCATGTTTTTCACAAAATCTTATCCCAGTACATATAGCATTTATACCAATACTAATTCCATCACTTTTAGGACTTATGAATAAATTGAAAATTGATAGGAGAGCAGTTGCATGTGCTCTAACATTTGGACTTAAAACTCCATATATTGCAATTCCGGTTGGATTTGGTCTAATATTCCAAAATATAATAAGAGATCAAATGATAGCTAATGGAATAAACACTACTACTAGTGATGTGACTAGTGTTATGTGGATACCAGCAATAGGAATGTTATTAGGATTGATGGTAGCTGTATTTATAACATATAGAAAACCAAGAAATTATAAAGATGTAGAAATAGAAGGCGTTTCAAAAGAAGAAATAGATGAAAAAATGACTAGAAAACATTGGTGTGCACTTTTAGGAGCAATAACTGCATTTGTAGTTCAAATAATTACAGGATCACTTCCTCTTGGGGGATTATTAGCTATAATAGTATTATTTGTAACAGGTGCAATTAAATTTAATGAAATAGATGACTTAGTAGATGGCGGAGTAAAGATGATGGGGCTTATAGGATTTATAATGCTCGTAGCAGCTGGATATGGTAGTGTACTAAGAGAAACAGGAGCAGTAGAAGGCTTAGTTACATCAGTTACAGGAATTGTTGGAGATAGCAAGTTAATAGGAGCTACGCTTATGTTATTAGTTGGCTTATTAGTTACTATGGGAATAGGAAGTTCATTTGGAACACTTCCTATAATAGCTGCAATATATTGTCCTTTAGGTATCAGTTTAGGCTTTAGCCCAGCTGCTATAATATTATTAGTAGGAGTTGCAGGTGCACTTGGAGATGCAGGGTCTCCAGCATCAGATAGTACACTAGGACCAACTGCTGGACTAAATGCAGATAAGCAACATGATCATATCTGGGATACTTGTGTTCCTACTTTTATACATTATAATATACCTTTGTTAATATTTGGTATACTAGGTGCGATGATATTATAAATTTAGATTTATATAAAAAAGGTTGTTTCAATTTTTGAAACAACCTTTTTTTATGTCTTAAGGGACAATATTGTTTTTATATTAAAAAATGAATAAAAGTTCTAAAAAAGTAAAAAATAACATTACACAAAATATACTATTATTAAAATAAAGAAAAGTTGAAAAATTTGTATAGTATAGAATAATAATAAAATTTAGAGATAAAACATAATTTAAAATTTAAAAAAAATAGGGAATTTTGTAAAAATATGTGGTATAATCGATTTATCTAAAATAAGGAAGGTGAATAATATGAACAAAAAATTACCTAAAGAAGCTTATGGAGGAGTGTCTGGAAAAGATTATGTTCCTTACATAACTGATAAGTCTAAAACAGGTGCAAACGTTATTGTATTGATTATAGGTATTATTTTAGCAACTATATTTGCAGCCTCTACTGCATACTCAGGTATGAAAGCAGGACTTACAGTTGCAGCAGGGATACCAGGATCAATAATAGGTTCAGCATTCATAGCAGCATTAGCTAAAGAAAAAGGTATTCTTGGTAAAAATATAGTACAAGGTATGGCAAGTGGTGGAGAATCAGTTGCTAGTGGTATGATATTTGTATTACCAGCGATATTACTAATTGGTAGTCAGGTAACATTTTTAGAAGGTTTAGGTGTAGGAGTTGCAGGAGTTTTATTTGGAATAGGTATTTCTGCATTAGTTCATAATTATTTAATAATCGAAGAGCATGGTAAACTTATGTACCCAGAGTCGATGGCTATATGTGAAACACTTGTAGCATCAGATGCAGGTGGAGACTCAATGAAGTATATGGGTATAGGATTTGGAATAAGTGGAATTATTACAGTATTAACAAGTTCATTTTTAAATATTACAAACAATGTAATAAGTTTTGTAGGAGAAAAGTTTTATAAGTACAAATTTGAAGTTGAAGTAAATCCCCTTCTTTTAGGTATTGGATTTATAGTAGGACTTGAAGTATCTTTAACAATGTTTGCAGGATCTATATTAGCTAACTTTGGTATAATGCCTTTAATATCGTACTTCACAGAGATGGCGGGAGAAGGAGCTAAAGTATGGAATGATCCTACTATGGCTATAAGCCAAATGGGTGTAAATGAAATAGCAGGTAACTATGTTAAGTATATAGGAGCAGGAATGATGCTTTGTGGAGGTATAATAGGAGCAGTTAAACTTATACCTACAATAATCGCATCTGTTAAAGAAACTATGAATGCAAAATCAGCAGCAAGTGGTGATGGAGAAAACTCATCTATACAAACTCTAATATTAATAGGTGGAGTTATAATTGCTGCAGCATCTGCATTCTTTATATCAGGAAGCATAACTATGGCAATAATAGGAGCTATAGTATCATTATTCCTAGCAGCATTATTCGTTATAGTTGCAGGACGTTTAACAGGAACAATAGGTACATCAAATTTACCAGTATCAGGAATGACAATAGCATCATTAGTTATAGTAACATTAGTATTTGTTATAATGGGATGGACAAGTCCAGAGGACAATAAATCACTATTATTATTTGGTACATTTATAGTTGTTGCTATAGCTATAGCTGGAGGTTACAACCAATCTCAAAAGGTAACTTATATAATGGGTGGAAGTAAAAATGAGATGCAAAAATATTTTGCAATAGCAGGTATAGTAGGAGTTGTAGTTGTTGTTGGAACGATACTATTACTTTCTAATCAACTTGTAATTACAGGAGATAATCCTCCATTTGCATTACCACAAGCTAACTTAATGTCAACATTAACTTCTGGTATAATGTCAGGACAGTTACCATGGGTTATGATAATCGTAGGAGTATTTATGGCGATAGTATTATATTTCTTAGGATTACCAATAATGACAGTTGCAATAGGATTCTATTTACCAATAGCAACGACTTCAATAATACTAGTTGGAGCACTAATCCGTGTGTTTATTGAAAAAACAGCTAAAGGTGAAAAAGAAAAAGAAGCCAAAGTTGCAAATGGTATAAGTTTATCATCAGGACTTGTAGCAGGAGGTTCTATAATAGGGCTAATAGGTATAATATTACAAGTTACAGGTGTAATTAAATCAGCAGGACCACAAGGATTTGCAGCAGGAAATATGATGGCTATAATCTTATTAGTTGCCCTTGTTATATTCACAACATTACCTATCATTTCGTCAAAGGTAAAAAATAATGAAAACTAATGAAGATATTTTAAATATAATATTTAAAAAAGCTGATAATATAGAATTTGAAGTAAATGAAGATGGCATAGTTACTATACTTGAAAAGCAAGATCATAAAATACAAAAGTTTTTTAGAAAGTTAAAATTTAAAATACCTAAGTATAAAAAAGTTGAACTTGATAAGTATGGTAGTTATATATTTTTACAAATAGATGGAAGTAACTCTATAGAAGAAATAGGTAAAATACTAGAAGAAAAATATGGAGAAGAATCACATCCATTATATGAACGATTGCTTCTATTTTTAAACCATATAGAAGTAAACTGTAAATATATTGAAAAAATATAAAATAATTTAGAGTTAGTCGAAATGACTAACTCTATTTTTATATTTCAAAAAATAAGTTGAAATTAGAGAAAATACGACAAAATTTACCATTTAATGAAATGATATTTAAAAAATAATCAAATAACTAAAATTTGATTTAAATAAGAAAGTTTGAAAAAAAATTAAAATTGCGAAAAAAGTTAGATTTCGTAATAATGTGTTATAATGAATGTAATTTAATAAAGGGAAGGTGAAATTAATGAGCAGTAAGAAATTACCTAAAGGAGCTTATGGAGGAGTATCAGGAAAAGATTATGTTCCTTACATAACAGACAAGTCTAAGAGTGGTGCAAACTTAGCGGTGTTAATAATAGGTATAATATTAGCAGTAGTTTTTGCAGCATCGACAGCATATTCAGGTATGAAAGCTGGTCTTACAGTTGCTGCTGGTATTCCGGGATCTATAATAGGTTCAGCGTTTATTGCAGCATTCGCAAAAGGAAAAGGTATTCTTGGAAAAAATATAGTACAAGGAATGGCAAGTGGTGGAGAGTCAGTTGCTAGTGGTATGATATTTGTATTACCAGCGATATTACTAATTGGTAGTCAGGTAACATTTTTAGAAGGATTTATTGTTGGAGTTGGTGGAGTTCTATTTGGTATAGGAGTTGCATCACTTGTTTATAATTATTTAATTATCGAAGAACATGGAAAACTTATGTATCCAGAGTCTATGGCTATATCTGAGACACTTGTTGCGTCAGATGGTGGAGGAGACTCAATGAAATATATGAGTATGGGATTTGGTATAAGTGGAATTATAACTGTATTAACAGCTTCATTTTTTAATGTAGCTAACAATGTTATAAGCTTTGTTGGAGAGAAGTTTTATAAATGTAAATTTGAAGTTGAGGTAAATCCTCTTCTTTTAGGTATAGGATTTATAGTAGGACTTGAAGTTGCACTTACAATGTTTGCTGGATCTATATTATCTCATTTTGGTATAATGCCTTTAATAGGATACTTCACAGATATGGCAGGTGAAGGGGCTAAGGTATGGAATGACCCTAACATGGCTATAAACCAAATGGGAGTAAATGATATTGCTGGTAATTATGTTAAATACATAGGAGCAGGAATGATGCTTTGTGGAGGTATAATAGGAGCAGTTAAACTTATACCAACTATAATAGCA
Organism: Paraclostridium bifermentans; assembly: GCF_964259345.1. Classification (GTDB taxonomy): domain Bacteria; phylum Bacillota; class Clostridia; order Peptostreptococcales; family Peptostreptococcaceae; genus Paraclostridium; species Paraclostridium bifermentans_B. The sequence continues at coordinate 534,006 of NZ_CAXVJR010000001.1, read as the reverse complement.
TCTGTTAAAGAAACTCTTAATGCAAAATCAGCAGCTGGAGATTCAAATGAAAACTCAGCTCTTCAAAATATAATATTATTAGGTGGAGCAATAATAGCATTTGTAGCAGGATTTTTAATTTCAGGAAGTATAGTAATGGCGATTGTAGGAGCAATTGTATCGCTTTTATTAGCAGCTCTATTTGTTATAGTTGCAGGTCGTTTAACAGGAACAATAGGTACATCAAACTTACCAGTATCAGGAATGACGATAGCATCATTAGTTATAGCAACATTAGTATTTGTTATAATGGGATGGACTGATTTAGCAGATAATAAATCATTATTATTATTTGGTACATTTATAGTTGTTGCTATATCTATAGCAGGTGGATATAGTCAATCACAAAAAGTAACTTATATAATAGGTGGAAGTAAAAGTGAAATGCAAAAATACTTTACTATAGCAGGTATAGTAGGGGTAATAGTAGTTGTTGGGACAACAATATTATTATCAGATCAACTTGTAGTTACAGGAGATAATCCTCCATTTGCATTACCACAAGCTAACTTAATATCAACATTAACTTCAGGTATAATGTCAGGACAATTACCATGGGTTATGGTTATAGTAGGTATATTTATGGCAGTAGTATTATACTTCTTAGATTTACCAATAATGACAGTTGCAATAGGATTCTATTTACCAATAGCAACAACTTCAATAATATTAGTTGGAGCATTAATTCGTGTATTTGTTGAAAAAACAGCTAAAGGTGAAAAAGAAAAAGAAGTTAAGGTTTCAAATGGTATAAGTTTATCATCAGGACTTGTAGCAGGAGGTTCTATAATAGGGCTAATAGGTATAATACTACAAGTATCAGGTGTTATAAAATCATCAGGACCACAAGGGTTTGCAGCAGGAAATATGATGGCTATAATATTATTAATAGTTTTAGTAGGACTTACTACATGGCCAATAATAACATCTAAGGTAAAAAATAATGAAAAATAATGAAGATGTTTTAAATATAGTTTTTAAATTAAGTGACAATATAGAATATGAAGTAAGTGAAAATGGAATTGTTACAGTACTTGAAAAACAAGACCATAAAGTACAACAGTTTTTTAGAAAATTAAAATTTAAGATTCCTATGTATAAAAAAATAGAACTTGATGAATATGGTAGTTATGTGTTTTTACAAATTGATGGTAAAAATAATGTTGAGAAGATAGGTAAAAACTTAGAAGAAAAGTATAAAGAAAAATCATATCCTCTTTACGAAAGGTTGCTACTATTCTTAAATCATATAGATGTTAATTGTCACTACATCGAAAAAATAAATTAAAAATAATAAAAGGATATCTTAAAACTCATTGTTAATAATAACAAGAAGTTTTGAGATATCCTCTTTTTACGCTTAAGTAAACTATATATAACTATTTATTGTATAAATCAGCAACTTTACTCCAATCTATAACATTCCAAATATTTTTTACATATTCAGCTCTACGATTTTGATATTTTAAGTAATAAGCATGTTCCCAAACATCTATTGTAAGTATAGGAGTTAAGCCATCTTTAAGAGTAGTATCTTGATTAGCAGTTGTTTTTATAAATAAGTTTTTGTTATTATCCATAACTAAAGATGCATATCCTGATCCAAATATAGAGATAGCTTTTTTGTTTAATTCATCTTTTAATTCTTCTACACTTCCAAAAGTTTCATTTATTTTTTCTAGTAATATACCACCTGGCATTTTACAAGGATTAGGAGATAAGTTTGTAAAGTATAAGTTATGATTGTAAACTCCACCACCTTGATTTATTACTGATTGTCTTATTTCTTCGGGAATTTCATTTGGATTTCTAAGTATATCTTCTAAAGTTTTACCTTCTGTGAAACTTGGATAGTCTTTTAAAATATTATTTAAATTATCAACATAAGTTTGAAGATGCTTTCCATAGTGAACCTCTATAGTTTGAGCATCTATATAAGGCTCTAAATCAGTAACCCCATATGGTAACATTAAAAATTTACTAAACATAATTAAACACCTCTTTCTAAGTTATATATTCTATATATTCCCATTACTTTTTTATATAAACCTTTTAGATTGAAATTTAATTTTTCTCAATATTACGATATAATTATATAAAAACAAAATTAGAGGGATATTAATGAAAATAACTATAATGCATAAAGAAAAAGAAATAAGTTTTAATATAATATACAGAAAAAGAAAAACTTTAAGTTTGGAAATAAAACAAGATGGAACTATTAATGTATTATCACCTAATGGTGTTGATAAAAATTTTATAATAAATGCAGTAAAAGATAAAGGTGATTGGATATTAAAAAAAGTAGAGGAATTGGAAATTAAAAACAAAAATAAACTTGAAAGAAACTATGAAACTGGAGATATATTTATGTATTTAGGTAAAGAATATAAACTTCAAGTTGTAGTAGATAAAACAGTTACAAGAGCAGAGGTTAAATTAAAAGATGAAAATATTATAATAAAAGTAAATAGTAATAATAAAGAATATATTCAACAAAATTTAAAACTTTGGTTTGCAGATGAAACATTAAAAATAGTTAAAGATAGAGTGAATTATTATTCAAAATATTTTAAAGATAATGTACGTGCTATTAAAATAAAAGATCAAAAAACAAGATGGGCTAGTTGTACATATAAAAATGAAATACTATTTAATTTAAGATGTTCTATGGCTCCTATAGAAATAATTGATTATGTAGTAGTTCATGAAATGTGTCATATGGAACATAGGAATCATTCTAAAGACTTTTATAACGCTGTAGGTAAGATCATACCTGATTATAAAGAAAAGATTAAATGGTTAAAAGACAATGGAATGAAAATGAATATATAAAATTTTTAGAAAATTCAATGAAAATATTGACAAAGCAAATATAAAAGTATACTATGTTAAATATAAACAAAAAAAGTTAAATTAAATGCAATGAAGAGGAAAGTAACTTTAAGAATACTTTTACAGAGAGCTTTTGTTGGTGAGAAAAAGCAAAGGATATTAAAGTGAAAATGGCCTTGGAGCTGTGTACCGAGATCTATTAAGATTTAGGCTACAACGGGTTCACCCGTTACAGTGATAGAGTATAACCAAAATTTTGGCGTACTTGATGAGATTTGTATTGTGAGATACAAATAAATTAGGATGGTAACACGAAGTCAACTCTCGTTCCTAAGATTAATTTCTTAGGAATGGGAGTTTTTTTAATACCCAAAATTAAGGTTAGCATTAAAAAAATTAAAAAAAGGGAGAGATTGATACTATGAAACAAGAAGTTAAAAAAGGAAATCCATTAGCATTATTACCACTAGGTATATTTTTAGTACTATTTGTTGGAAGTGGAGTTATAACTGGAGATTTTTATAAAATGCCAGCGTTAGTAGCCTTTTTAATAGCAGGCGGTGTGGCTTTATTGTTTAATAAAAAAGAAAGTTTAGAAACTAAAATGAATGTATTTTGTAAAGGAGCAGGAGATACAAATATTATTTTAATGGTTATTATATTTTTACTTGCAGGAGCTTTTTCAAGTGTAGCTAAAGCAATGGGAGGAGTTGATTCAACTGTTAATTTAAGTTTATCAATACTTCCATCAAATCTTTTAGTATCTGGATTATTTATTATAGGATGTTTTATATCGATATCAATGGGAACATCAGTTGGTACTATAGCAGCATTATCACCAATAGCATTAGGAATAGCTCAAAAGACAGGAATACCAGTAGCATTAGTAATAGGAGCAGTTGTAGGTGGAGCTATGTTTGGAGATAATTTATCTATGATATCAGATACAACTATAGCAGCAGTTAGAACGCAAGGGTGCGAGCTAAAAGATAAGTTCAAAGTTAACTTTTTAATAGTTTTACCAGCTGCTATAATAACAGCAGTACTTTTAACAATTGTAACTTTAGGTTATAGTAGCACAGCTAGTCAAACGTATGAATATGAGATAATAAAAGTATTACCATATATACTAGTTTTAACTGGGGCACTACTTGGAGTTAATGTATTTGCATTACTTGGAAGTGGTATTTTATTTGCTGGTACTATAGGATTAATTTCTAACTCATTTGATTTACTAGGACTTATAGGGGCGATATCAGAAGGTATGGCAGGAATGTACGAACTTAGTTTGTTAGTAATTGTAGTTGGTGGAGTAGTATCACTTATTAAGTTTAATGGTGGAATAGATTATATACTATATTTTATAACTAGTAGAATAAAAAGTAAAAAAGGTGCAGAATTTGGAATTGCAGCACTAGTAAGTGTTATAGATTTATGCACAGCAAATAATACAATAGCAATAGTTACAGCGGGACCTTTAGCTAAGGATATTGCTGATAAATATGATATAGACCCAAGAAAAACAGCAAGCATATTAGATATATTTTCATCTTGCTGGCAAGGAGTAATACCTTATGGAGCACAGTTATTGACTGCAGCTGGAATCGCAGGAATATCACCAGTTGAGATACTTAGATATCTTTACTATCCAGGATTAATGTTTTTATGTGGAATTGCATCTATAACATTTTCTCAAGTTGTGGTTAAAAAGACAAAGTTAAAAGAAAATATATAAAATATAAATAAAAAAACTAAAATTTATTTATTCAAAGATATTTATATGTTTTATATAAATATCTTTGGATATTTTATAGATGAACTACTAATTAGCTGATTTATTCTTAGTTAATATAATCTCATCATTCTTATATTTAATATTATAATCAGAAAATATAATTAAAGTTTCATGTAAGCCTGTAGTGCTAATTACCCCCATAGCTTGAAAAAATGATATATTACCCATATCAGATATCATAGGAGCAAATCCAACGAATCCTAAAAATGCAGAGTCGGCACTTTTATTTCTAAGAGCATATTTACACCTATTTCTATCGCTATCTTTAATGACTACATTATCGAGAACTTTTAAACCTTTAATTATTCTTTTATCAGTTATAATAATTTTTAAATCTCTATTTTTAAGAGCTGTATATAATTCTGATCTACTTGCTACTTTATTCATATAAATGCCCTTTCTAAAAAATTAATTTTATATTTATATTATAGCATGAATATTGAAATTTTAATTAAGTAAGTAAAATAATAAAAATTGAAAATTACAAGTTGATACTTAAAGTTAATAGTTATATAGTTAATATATCGTGATTATAATAATTTTGAAAAGGTGATATATATGGATATAATAGATATATTTAAAGAAAATAGAAATGAAGAAAATGCAGTATATATGAAAAAATATATGAAAGATAAATTTGACTTTTTAGGTATAAAAAGTTCTAAAAGAAAAGAACTTCAAAAAGAGTTTTTTAAGGATATAGATAAAAAAAGTCTAATTGATAAAACTTTAGTAAATAACTTGTGGAGCGAAAATTATAGAGAATACCAATATGTAGCAATAGATTATCTTATTAAAAAGAAAAAGAAATTGGCAAAAGATGATATTTTATTTATAAAAAAATTGATAACAAATAAATCTTGGTGGGATAGTGTAGACCTTATAGCAAGTCATTTATTAGGTGAAATTTGCAAATTATACCCTGAACTAGTTGATGAATACATTATTGACTGGAGTAAAGATGAAAACTTGTGGATTAGAAGGAGTGCAATATTATATCAATTAAAGTATAAAGAAAACGTAGATACAAATACTCTAGAGCGTGTTATAAGAAATAATAAAGAAGATAATGATTTTTTTATAAGGAAAGCTATTGGATGGATGCTTAGAGAATATTCTAAAACTAATAAAGAATGGGTTAAGGTATTTATAAGTAAAAATGAACTGAGTAAATTGAGTATTAAAGAAGCTAGTAAGTATTTATAAGAGTATTGAAAATAAGACAATAAATAAAAAAATAGAACTATAAAAAAGGAAATATTATTTAGAATAATAAATATTATTTCCTTTTTTTTGAAAAAATATATTAAAAGTTATTGATAATCAATATCAAGTGTGTTATTATTTATTTTGTAGTGATAATTAATATCAAATGAGATAAATATATACATAAATTTTATTATTAATTAAGGGGGACTTTTAAATGAGTGTTCACAAAATGCAAGTCGGAAGTAGTGCAGTGATAGATTATATACAAGGAAATAATGATTTCACAAGAAGATTGTTAGCTCTAGGCTGTACAGAAGGAACTAAAATAACTTTAAAAAAAATAGCTCCATTGGGAGATCCAATGGTAATTAATTTTAGAGGATTTGACATAGCTCTTAGGAAACAAGAAGCTAAATTTATAAAAATAAAGTAATTTGATTTAGGGGGAAAGTAATAATGATTAAAGTGGCATTACTAGGTAATCCGAATGTAGGAAAGACTACAATATTCAATGCTTTAACAGGACTAAAGCAAAGAGTAGGTAACTGGCCTGGAGTTACTATAGAAAAAAGAGAAGGTCAACTTGGAAAAAATATAAAAATTGTTGACTTACCAGGAATATATGCAATGGATACATATTCGAATGAAGAAAAAATATCAAAAAATTATTTAGAACAAGAAGATGTAGATGTAATAGTAAATATAGTAGATGCATCTAATTTATCAAGAAACTTATATTTAACAACTCAACTTATGAAATACAATAAGCCTATCGTAGTAGTTTTAAACATGATAGATATGGCAAAGGCAAAAGGAATAGATATAAATATTGAAAAACTAGAAAAAGAGCTAGGTGTTAAAGTTATTACTATGGTTGCTAAGAAAAAAGTTGATAGCAAAGAACTAGAAAAAACTATAATAGATAGCTCAAATTCAGCGGTATTGTATAAAGCTTATCCAGAAAAAGAAATAGATACATATAAAGAACTAGAAAAATCTTTGAATAAATGTGTAAATCTTAAAAAAGAAAACAGTAAGACTTTAAGTGATAAAATAGATAATGTTGTGCTAAATCCAATTTTAGCATATCCAATCTTTATAGGTCTTATATATGTGTTATTTAAGTTTACTTTCAATTGGGTTGGAGGTCCGTTACAAGAATATACAGGAGGACTTATAGAAACCTACTTACAAGGACCTGCGAGTGAACTTTTAGCAAATTCAAGTCCATGGTTTAATTCGTTAATAGTAGATGGAATATTAGGTGGACTTGGAGGAGTATTACCATTTTTCCCATTAATATTTGTTTTATTCTTAGGAATAACATTGCTTGAAGATAGTGGATATATGGCTAGAATAGCATTTTTAATGGATAAAATTATGGCTAAAGTTGGATTATCAGGAAAAACATTTATACCTATGATTATGGGAATAGGATGTTCTTCACCGGCTATAATGGCAACTAGAACATTAGATAGTGAGCAGGATAGAAAAATAACTGCACTTATAGCACCTTTTATGACTTGTAGTGCTAAGTTACCTATATATGCAATGTTTGCAGCTATATTTTTCCCAAATAATGAAGAAATAGTTACAATGTCTTTATATGCAATAGGTGTTGTAGTTTCTATATTAGTAGCATTATTTATAACAAGAAGTCAAAACTCTTATGAATCTGCACCATTTATAATAGAATTACCTAAATATTCTATGCCAACAATTGGACAATTATTAAAAAATACTTGGAACAGATCAAAAGGATTCTTAGTAAAAGTTTGTACTATAATGTTTGCAATGTCTATAGTTATATGGGGATTATCATATTTTAACTTTAATGGATTTACATCAGAGATAAATGATAGTTTCTTAGCAAGTCTTGGAGGATTAGTAGCTCCTATATTTAAACCACTTGGATTTGGAGATTGGAGAGCAGGAGTATCAATATTAACAGGGCTTTCAGCTAAAGAAATAGTAGTATCAACTATGGAAATAGTATATGGAGATTTAGATACAGTACTTCCAACAATGTTTACAGCTGTAACAGCATATGGATTCTTAGTATTTAGTGCCCTATATACTCCATGTATAGCAGCACTTGCAACTATGCAAAAAGAATATGGAACAAAGATGACGGTAATATCATTTACATATCAATTCTTTGTTGCATGGGTAGCAGCTTTTTATGTATATCAAATAGGAACTTTAATAACTGTAGGATTTAGTACAGCAAATGTAGTTAATTTAGCAATAGGAACTATAGTTATTGTAGGTATATGTTTCATAATTTATAAGAAACTACAAAAACTAAATTTAAATAAAGAAATAGAATTAAAAGGAAAATTAGAAACAGCTATTTAATAAACAAGTAAAGAGGGTGAATTTATGTGTGTATTGATTTTAGGTGGACACGAGTGCATGGAAAAAGATTATAAAGCTATGCTAGGTGAAAAAGGATACAATACTAAAATATATACTAAAATGCCTTCAGGACTTAAAAAAAGAATTGGAAATCCTGATGCTATAGTATTATTTACCTCGACAATATCTCATAGTATGGCAGAAATGGCTATAAGAGATGCTAGAAGAAAAAAGATACCGGTTATAAAGGTTAGAAATAGCAGTAAAGTAGCCTTTAGCACTTGCATAGAAAATATAGATAGATGCTTAGGAAACTGTAGTGAATGCAAGTTAAATTGTAGAAATTAATTAAAATTTAAAATATGTAAAAATGGCTATATCAATATAAATTTGAGATAGCCATTTTTACTAATTCATGTTTTTTAAATCTTTAGATTCATCTTCTAAGGATTTTTTAGGTAGTAATAGATTAAGTGTAAAAGAAATTAAAGCTGATAGTATAACAGGAGAATCACCTATTATCATAGATAGCCAACTTGGTAAAAGTTCAATAGACTGAGGAACCATATATATTCCCATACCTAGAGATAAAGATAAAGCTACTATAGTGGTATTTCTAGTAGATAATTCATCTTTTATAATAAGTTTTATACCCGTCAGTGTAATCATACCAAACACAGTTATAGTAGCACCACCCAATACACAATGCGGTATAGTAGTCATCAAAGCACCAAATTTAGGGACAAATCCAGCTATTAATAAAAATATAGCAGCTAATCTTAGAACGTATCTGCTAATGACCTTGGTAATAGCAACTATACCTACATTTTGACTAAATGAAGATGTTGGAAAAGCACCAAATATAGAACTAATAAAGGTACATACTCCATTACCAATTAAACCACCAGACAATTCATCATCCGTAATTTCTCTATTTAGTCCTGCCATTGACGTTGCAGATAAATCACCTATAGTTTGAACTGAATTAACCACACATATTATAACCATTGAAATAATAGCAGAAGGATGAAATTCAATTCAAAATTCAAAAGGTTTAGGTAAAGAAAACCAAGACGCTCTACTTACACTAGAAAAATCTACTATTCCAACAAATATAGATAATATATAACCAACTAATATAGCGCAAAATATAGATGATAGCTTTAAATATCCTTTAGTAAAGTTGCTTATAAATAGTGAAACTAAAAGTGTTATTATTGCTATTGTCCAATTAAGTATAGAACCATAACTATCAGAACCGATTCCTCCTGCCATATAGTTTATAGCTATATCATAAAGTGAAAGTCCAATAACAAGTACCACTGTTCCAGCTACGACTGGTGGAAAAAAATTTCTGAACTTTTTAATACAAAGTCCTATTAAAATCATTACAATACCACCTATTAATTGAGCACCGAATATAGCTGCTAAACCATAATCAGAACCAATAGACGTTAAGGTTGGGACATATGCAAAACCTACGCCAAATATTACAGGTAAACATGCACCTATTTTTTTGAATGAATAAAGTTGAATTAAGGTGGATAACCCAGAAAATATAAGAGCTGACTGTATCAATATAGTTTTTTCTTCTAAAGTAGATCCAACAATACCAGATATTATTATAGGTACAGTTATAGTACCTACTATCATTGCAAGGATGTGTTGAAGAGAAAGTGGTAATGCTTTACTCAATGAAGGGGTGCCATAAAAGTTAAACACAGAAGAGCTTTTGTTTTTATTCAAAATATCACCTTCCTTATGAAGCAATTTGACTACTTAAAAAATTTTATGCTTTGAAAATAAAATAAATTCTTAGAGGTTGATTACTAACATAATTTGCAAATAAAAGAGCAAAATATTAGTTGATAATAAAATTGTATGGATGTGATAATTAATATGAATATATTCATTGAACTTAGCATGCTACTTCTTAGTAGTATATTAATTTGTTTAGTAAAAAATTATATAATAAACATAATTGGACTAATAATACTTACTATATATTCAATTACCTTCTTAAAAACTGTTTACATAGCAAAAAAGAAAAGCAATCTTAAAAAGTCTAATATGATACTACTTATTTTAGAGTATATATTTTTATATATAAATATAAATGTATTTACTAAAATAGGGTTTAGTATAGGTCAATGGGTTATGAGTAATATGGGAATATTAACTGGTGTGATATATATATTAGCTATATCAATAATAATCACCCTATGGATTGTTATTACTATAATATGGGTATTTAGAATGCCTAAAGAATATAGTATTTTAAAATCAAGTACAATAGTATTTACAGTAATAACCATAGTTTTATTTACAAGTACTGTTTATTATGCAAATTTGTTTGAAGATTATAATAATTATTATAGTAATATTGAAATAAATGAAGAGAAGGGTTTGTTTTTAAGTGATGGAAATAGGGTTGAAGACAGGATTGATTATTTATATTTTAGTAGTGTTATGATATTTACAATTGGATATGATGAAGTTAGTATATTAGGTTCGGGATTGAAAATTATAGTGGCAAGCGAAATGTTTATATCATATTTACTTATGTGTATATTTGTACCAAGTATTTTTACGCTAATAAGCTCAAAAGACTAAAAGAGACTATCTTTAAGGATGGTCTCTTTTTATAATGTAAAAATTTATATTAAAAATCTTTAGAAAATCTTTAGATTTATATACAAGATATCTTTAAAAATTAAGACTAATATATAAGTATAGAAAAACTTAAAAGGAGGTTTTTATTTATGTTATTATATATTAGAGAAAAAATAATGTAGTGGGGTAATAATTATGAATTTTAATGTTTTAGTTGTAGAAGATGAACAAGATATAGCTTATGCTATAAAAGCATACTTAAACAATCAAGGATATAACGTATTTATTGGAAATAATGGGGTGGAAGGACTTGAAATACTAGAAAAAGAAAACATACATTTAGGAATTATAGATATAATGATGCCAAAGATGGATGGAATAGAATTTACAATGAGGTTAAGAGAAAATCACGATTTTCCAGTAATAATGTTATCAGCAAAATCTGAAGAAATAGATAAAATAACAGGTTTAAATATAGGTGCTGATGATTATGTTACAAAACCCTTTAAGCCATTAGAACTTTTAGCTAGAGTAAATTCTCAACTTAGAAGATATAAAAAGTTTTTAAATATGGTAGAAAAGAGTGTAAACAATGAAAACTTATATACTATAGGTGGGTTAGAATTAGATACAAATACTAAAGAAGTTAGTGTAGATGGAAAAATTATAAAAACAACTCCTATAGAATTTAAGATACTTACTTTACTTATGAAAAATCCAGGAAGAGTATTTTCAGCTGATGAAATATATGAAAAAGTATGGAAAGAAAGAGCAGTAAATACAGATACAATAATGGTTCATGTAAGAAATATACGAGAAAAAATTGAAGTGAACCCGAAAAACCCAAAATATTTGAAGGTGGTGTGGGGCGTTGGCTACAAAATTGAAAAGCAATAAAAATATTATAAGTTTAATAGCAGTTTTAATAATACTAATAGCTTCTATAGGTATGGTTCTATCATATCCTAGAATCGAAAAAGATAGTGAAAAATTTGGATATAATATATATGATAACGGCAAGTTTAATAATGATTTATTAAAAGCAAATTATGGACTTTATTATGATATAAAAAATGAAAATAGTGATAGCAAATTATATCCAGAAACTTTTATGTTAGAAAAATCACCTGAATATGATAGTATTACAAAATATAATGAAGCTAACAAGGACTACATAGAAAATCAGAAAAAAGAATTTAACCAAACTATAGAAGGTTATAGTGATTATTTAAAAAGTGATTTAAGAAACTTAGAGTATTATGCTATAGATAAAGAAACTAATAAAATAAAACAAAATCAAAAAGGTCAGATTAATTTATTGATAGGTAAAACAGAAGCAGCTGTATTAAAAGATTTAAAAGAGACTTATGATTATTACATAGTTTTAGACTATGATGATAAAGGGAATTTAACTATAAAAAAGATAAATGGTGCAAATAAATATGATGCTGAAATAAAACTAGACTCAAGCGATAGTGGAATATTTAATAACTTAGAAGGCTATGAAGTTAAACCAATTAAAAATATGACATATGTATATGGGGTTGAAAAAGACTTAAAATATAAAGATAGTATATATTATCAAAAAATGAGTGAAGAGCAAGATGCTTATGGTCAAGCTTCGTTTTTATTTATAAATATAGCGGTAGGATTTGTTTTAATAGGAAGTATGATACTTCCATATAAAGAATTAAAAGAAATAAAAATAATTAATAAAGTATTTAAAATTCCTTTTGAAATATTAATAATTATTGTTTGTACAGCATTTATGTTACTTTACTTTGGTAATGAGCAAATAATTAGAGAAAGAATATTAGATATAAAAACATTAGAAAATAACCAAATAGTTAAAGATATATTAATCTATTTAATAAGTACTATATATTGGACAGTTTTATTTAGTATTGAATTTTTATGTGTAGTTTTATTAAAGCATATTATAAAAGTGAATCCTATAGATTATATAAAACAAAGATCTTTAATATGTAGAGGATTTAGGTATATATACAAAAAAGTAAAGTATTTATTTATTTGGGCATCTGATATAAAATTAGGAACAAAAAATAATAAAAAAGTTATAACTATATTATTAATAAATATGGTTGTAGTAGGGCTTCTATGTTCTATATGGATGTTTGGAGTATTTATTGTACCTATATACACAATAGTACTGTATATAATTATTAACAAAAAATATGCAAAAGTAGATAACGACTATAAAGAGCTACTTAAAATAACTAAAAGTATTTCAACTGGAGATTTAAATACAGATACAGATAAAGATTTAGGTGTATTTAATTTATTAAAAGATGATATTGTAAATATACAAACAGGATTCAAAAAAGCTGTAGACGAAGAAGTAAAAAGCCAGAAGATGAAAACTGAGTTAATATCTAATGTAAGTCACGATTTAAAAACTCCATTAACTTCTATAATAACTTATGTAGATCTTTTAAAAGATGAAAACTTAAGTGAAGAGAAAAGACATATGTATATAGATACACTAGATAGAAAGTCTGAGAGATTAAGAGTTTTAATAGAAGATTTATTTGAGGTTAGTAAGGCTAATAGTGGAAATGTTAGTTTAAATATAATAGATGTAGATGTAGTTTCTCTTATGAAACAAACTTTACTTGAAGTTGATGATAAGCTAAAGTCGTCAAACTTAATTATTAGAAAAAATTTACCAGAAGATAAGGTTATATTAAAATTAGATAGTCAAAGAACTTTTAGAGTATTTGAAAATTTACTTATTAATATAAGTAAGTACGCAATGTCTTCTTCAAGAGTTTATATTGATATAGAAGATGGTAGTGATAATGTTAAAATAAGTTTTAAAAATATGACAGCGGAGGAAATTGACTTTAATGTTGATGAGTTGGTAGAAAGGTTTGTAAGAGGAGATAAGTCTAGAAATACTGAAGGTAGTGGACTAGGTCTTGCTATTGCAAAGAGTTTTGTTGAACTTCAAGGTGGTAACTTTGATGTTTGTATTGATGGAGATTTGTTTAAAGTTGTAATAGTATTTAAAAAATAGGGTATACTGTGGGCTTCGGGTTAATATATAAGTTTTGCTCCAAAAGCTGAAAAAATCGCTGCGCTCATGTCGCCGACGTAGTCGCTCAAAGATGCTTTAAATGTCGCTAAAACTTATATATTAACCCTTCGCACTACTGTATACCCTATTTTAAAAAGTTTGAAAAATGTGTACAAGTATACCTTATAATACCTGGATATTTTTCTTGCCTATCTATAATTTTGAAACCACATTTGAGATAAAAATTTATTGCATCATCATCTGTTTCTGCGCTTAAAGAGTGTGGATTTAAATTATTAATAATATAATCAATCAAGTTCTTTCCAATTCCATTGTTTTGAAGTTCTTTGCTTACTGCAATATTTAGTATTTCAAATTCATTATTCTTTAGATGTTCAAGTATAATTATTCCGTTAAATTGAGAATTGTTTTTGTAAGCATAGGCTAAAACTCTACTATTGATTATATACTTATTTGTTATATGGTTTAGTTTTTCATCATTAGGCATATAAATACTTTCGCTTAGAATTGATAGTATATCAGGATTTTTTAGTTTAGACTTTGCATCTATAATTTTATTCAAGAATATCACCTCATAAAAATTTTATAAATTAAGCTCCATAGGAGTGTATTGTATACCGTTTCTAATTTTTTCTGAATCGGTTTTAACAAATCCAAATTTCAAATAAAAAGGTAATGCATAGGGCGATGAGTTTAGCTTGATTTTAGAGATGCCTTTTAATCTTGACTGTATGATAATTTCATTAAGTAGTTTTGTAGCAACTTTATTTTTATGGTAGTTTTTATCTACAAAAAGAAGTGAAATATGATTTCTAACACTTATTGATAATATACCAATAATTTTATCATTATTAAATGCTCCTATCATTATTTGCTCACCTGTATCAAATTTACTCTTAAAATCCTTGCTTTCAATAATTTGACTTTTAAATTCATCAATTCCTTCTTGGGCATAATCAGGAGCATTAAATTCCATAAATACTTTTTCAACAAGTTTTAATGCTATATCAATCATGTCTGCTTCGATATTTTTTATAACTAAATCACACATAAAGTTCCTCCCTGGTATGAAATTTTCATTCTTATAACTTATTTTATATACTAATAAATATTATAAATATTTATATTAAATATTCATTAGATTAAAACCTTTGTAAATATATTAAGTTTATAAAATTAAAAGGTATACATATATTTATATAGTATTTAAATATTATAAATTTATATTATGTTTTAGGAGTGTATATATGATTAAATTAATTTTAAATAATAATTCACAATGTGAAACAACGTTAGAAAGTACTGTGAAACAAGTAGTATGGAATATGAAAAATACTCCTTTTATAAAAATTGAAGGAATGGATTTAAAAAAGAAATATAAGTACATAAAGGTTATAAATGAAAATATAAAATTATTTAGTGGAGAAGTTTTAGTTGAGGATAGTAAGTTTTCCATTAAATTTGATTTAGAAAGTCCGCTAGATAAAACAGATGCTATAAAAGTTATATTAGACGAAGAGGAATATATATTTGATATTAAGTTAAGAAAGATATATGGAACTGTTAGATATATAAATGAAAAACCTGTTAAAAATCCTATAATTAGTTGTACTAATAGCAATATTATTTCAATCGGGGATGAAGATGGTAACTTTGAAATACTGTTAAGTGATAAAGAAGAAAGTATAGGCATATTTGATCATAGATACTCAAAAGATATGTTAGAAACTTGGATTTATAATGTGGATTTAGATAAAGATGTTAAGTTAGATATTCATATTGATAAATGCGAAGTATATGGTATTAGAAGCTTTAAACAATATTGTAGTTATTATATGAATTTTATACCTATGTCTATTGATAGAGTAAATTATGTTGAAAATAAAGGGCTTAAAAGTGAAGTTGAAATAGCAATAGATGAAGATTTTTCTCCAAAACTTAGAGTAGAAGATGTAGAAGTATATTGCAATAATAAGAAATTAGAGATAGTATCTTTCACAGAGGTAAAAGATTTCCTTGGAAATATTGAGGGTAAGAATAGATATAGAAATGGATATATATTAGCGGTACCTAAATCTAGTATAGATGATAGTTTGATAAAAATTAAAATAAAAGATAATTTTTTAGAGAATGAATATACAAATGTAGGAATAGGCGAAGGTTATTGCTTTTTAAATAAATAAAAGTAGTTATTGAATGGTATAAGTATTATAAAAATTTCAATTTAAAGATGTAAGTTTAATTAAAGTAAGCAAGTTAAGAATATACATATAAGTTTTAATAAGTTAAAACTTATATGTATATAGTTATCACTTACTCTCTCCAAGTATATCAAACCCTCGGTTATAAAGTAAATCATCAATTTTTAACAAATCTAGGTTTTTATTAATTCCAAAAATAATGATACTATCTCTAGGATTTTTAGGGTATAACTCACCAACATTACCAAGCTTTAAGGCTTTATTACTTTCATCTAAATTTAAATTAGCAGAAATACATAATTTGAGAATATTATCTCTACTTGGCTTTTTAGCTCCACTTAAGATTTGATAACCGTAAGTTCTATCAATATCTGCATTTTTTATAAGAACACTCTTTTTTATATTTTTAGTACCGCATATATCTTCAAAAAATTTAGGCAGTCCTAAATCAGAAAAATTATTAATAGCAGATTTTATAAACTCATCCAAGTAATTTTCATCTTCTATATCATTTAAAATACTCATAAGTTCAATAGTTTTATCCTTATTCATATAAATCATTCCACCTCACATATTAATATGATATAATGCTATGGTCGTAAAATCAATAAAAGAGGTGGAATAAAATTGAATTTGGATGTGGAATACACTTTATCTTTGTATGAAGAGCTAAAATCTATACATAAAAGTAGAAAAAGTGAAATATTTTTAGTACAAAATAATATAGATGAAAAATTTTATATAAAGCGTGTCTTAAAAGAATACACAATAGAAGTTTATAAAAGTTTAATAAATGTAAAAAGTAAGTATATGCCTACAATATATGAAGTATTTGAATATGAAGATAAATTAATAATTATTGAAGAGTTTATAAATGGTTATACTTTGCAAGAAATATTAAAAAGAAATGAGTACTTAAATGAAGAAATAGTAATAAAGTATATGATAGACTTATGTGATATATTAGAAAAAGTTCACAATCTAAATCCTTCTATAATTCACAGAGATATAAAGCCGGCAAATATAATTATAAGTAATGATAATGTACTAAAACTTATAGACTTCGATATTTCAAGAATATATAAAGATGGAGAAAAGATGGATACAACCCTTTTAGGAACTAAAGGATATGCATCTCCAGAACAATTTGGGTTTGATCAAACAGATTGTAGAAGTGATATATATGCTATGGGTGTTATGATGAATGTACTAAGTACAGGAAAACATATGAAAGAGGCAAAAAATCAAGGGGTATTAAAGGATATAATAATAAAATGTACTAAAATATCTGCAAAAGACAGATATCAAACTGTAAAAGAATTAAAGCATGATTTAGAAAAATTAATAATAGAAAACTATGATGAAGAATCAAAGATTGAAGAAAATAAATTAATAAAAAAAGTAGAAAAAGTAGAAGAGAATTTAAATAAAAAAAGAAGACATTTATATGATTATATTCCAGGGTTTAGACAAGGAAAAAAAATGAATATTATATTATCAATTATATGGTATTTGTTCTTGGTAATAGGATTAATAGTTGCTAAAAGTCCTATAGAGTTACTTCAAAATATTAT
Organism: Paraclostridium bifermentans; assembly: GCF_964259345.1. Classification (GTDB taxonomy): domain Bacteria; phylum Bacillota; class Clostridia; order Peptostreptococcales; family Peptostreptococcaceae; genus Paraclostridium; species Paraclostridium bifermentans_B. The sequence continues at coordinate 516,324 of NZ_CAXVJR010000001.1, read as the reverse complement.
TGTTGTAGGGTTACTACTAACTATGTATTTATTTTATACAAACTTTCTAGATATAAAATATAAATTACCATTGGTAAGGAGTAAAGATAAAACTTTAAAGTTATTTGGATACTTTTTATATAGTTTTATTATATTTATGATATATGGATTATTATTAGATATATTTATGTAAAAAAAGTGTATGCTAGTAGCATACCAATAATAAACTTATAAATTTTATAATAAAATCAACAAGTAATTATTCATTGGAGGTTTTGTTATGAAAAAAGTTATATTAGGAATTGTAATAGGAATAGTTGTAGTAATAGGTGGTTGTGCAGCAATGTTTAGTGCAGGAGTATCAAGTGTAGATAACGCAATAGACGAAGTGCAAAAAGAAACGGTAAAAAAAGATAGCCAAATGCAAGATTTAGCTAAAAATATATCTTGGGAAGTTAATAAAGGCGAGTTCACAACTACTATAGAAGGTATATTTGAAAATACAAGTGATAAAAAAATAGATTATATTCAATTTGATTACAAATTAATAGATAAAGATGGAACTGTTGTAGAAAACTCATTTACAAATGAAACAGATGTAATGCCAGGAGAGAAGAGAAAGGTAGAAATATTCTGTACAACAGATAACTTTGATAAATATGAAATAACTGCAAAATCAAGTGCATTATAATAAAAAAATACTACTTTTAAAGTAGTATTTTTTTATTATTTATATAACACTTCCTGTATATTCTATTTTTTCTAACTTATCAAAATCATAAGCTTTTAATTCATCTAAGTTGTTTATAACAGCAGTTAAACTATTAGCTACCATTAAATTAAGTATTTTATCAGAATCATTAAAAACAACAATTGGTTTTTTAGTAGCATAAGAATAACCTATTTCCCACATAGTACCAGCATCATCATAGTTACCTTGAGAGTTTATAGCAACTACTACATCACAAGAATCTATATGATCAACATCAGCTTTAAAAGTAACATCTCTCCACTTCATAGAACCAAATTCAAACTCTTCATTTTTAAGTTCGAAAGGAGCAAAAACATCAAATCCTCTATCTCTTAATACTTTTAAAACACTTTTCATTCTAGTTATTTCCGCATCATTAAAAAATGGGCTAGCTAAATATATTTTCTTTGTCATAAAATCCTCCTAAGTTGATTAAAATATGTATAATTATAACATATAAGTTTAAATCGTATTATAAATAATATTTATATTATATGATTTAAAATAAAAAATATAATTTTTAAAAGCACAAAAAAATTATCTAATATAGAAAGAGTAGAACAAAACTTATAGCTTGTCCTAAGCTTAACTATACTAGATAATATTTTAAAATTACGATAACATATTTATAAACATAATTATAGTAGGTAGTGCAACTAAGTCAATTAAGAATGCACATACTATAGGTATTGTGAAAAATGCTCTTTGCGAATACCCATATCTACCACATATTGAATTTAAATTTGCAAGCGCATTTGGAGTAGCACCAAGTTCATGGCCTATAAATCCTCCAACCATTACAGCTGCATCATAATCTTTACCTAATAATCTAAACATAACAAATATAGTAAATAATACTATAAATATAACTTGCATTAAAACAATAATTAACATTGGAAGACCTAAAGTTTTAAGTTCCCAAAGTTTTATACTCATAAGAGCCATTGTTAAAAATAGTTTTAAACTAACATTACCTAAAAGTTCAAAGTATGAATAGTCAACATCAACTAACTTAAATTTATCATTAGTATTTCTAAATAACATGGCAACTAATATTCCACCAACATATTCTGGTAAAACATATCCTGTAACTTGTGTTATAAAATCACTGACCATATAACCTATAGTCATACAAGTACTTATTATAAATAAATGCTTTATAAATTGAGAGGTATCTATTGAAGATGCTGTTGGTAATGATGCATCTACATCTATAACCTCACTATGTATACCTTCTTTGTCGGAAATTCCTTCATGGAAATCAACTACAGGTTCATTTTTAGGCTTTAATTTATATTTTTCTATTAGATATCTTGAAGTTGGAGCTCCAACTAATCCACCAGATATAAGTCCTAAAGTAGCAGCGGCAAGTCCTATTGTATTAGCACCAACAACTCCCATTGCTTCTAAAGTTGGACCAAAAGTTGCACTTGTACCGTGACCACCACCCATCGAAATGGCACCACACATAAGCCCAAGTAAAGGCTCAAGTCCTGTTAACATTGCACCTAATATACCTATTATATTTTGTGCGAATATAAGTATTATACAGAATATCCAGTAAATAAGTACTGATTTTCCTCCTTTTTTAATAAGAGAAAAACTTGCATCTATACCTACAGTAGAGAAAAATGCTACCATAAATGTAGATTGTAAGCTAGTGTCTAATACTATATTTAATATTTCGTAATGTTTAAGTATAAATACTAAAAGTGCAAATAGTATACCACCTATAACAGGTCCCGGTATACATAATCTATCTAATACTGAGATGTGTTTTCTAATAAATTTACCAAATATTATTAAAAAACAAGCAAGTGCTATAGTAGCAACGATGTTTAGATTAAGAGTATAGATTCCATTGATGTAATTTAATTCCATCGAATCACTCCTTTAATTTATGGTTTGTTAAATTGAATATTTAATTATTATAACATTAAATTGGATAAAAGTAAATATTATTAAGTAAAACTATAGTTAAACTTGAAAAAATTAAGTATTAATTTAAAATAATTTAAAAAATATTTAAATGTCGAAAATTTTGATATTTAAGAAATTAACAAAAAACAAAAAAGATACCATAAGTTTTATATATGATATCTTATTTGTTTTTTAATTTTCAAGCAAAGCTATAGCTCTAATGGGAGAACCAGAACCCGCTCTTATTTTTAGAGGAAGACCAAAGTATAGAAATCTTCTTCCAACAACTTTATCTAAATTACATAAATTTTCAGTATTAGTTATATCAAATTTACCACAAACTAAATGACCAGAAAAATCCAAATCATGAGGATGATCAATAGCAGGAGCATCTACACCTATGTTTATAACACCAGATTCAGCAAGATAAGTAGCAGCATCATAGCTTAGGCCAGAGTACTCAGTTTGCCATTTATCAGTACCAAAATTTCTATCATAGTGACCAGTGTACATTAAAAGAATATCACCTTTTTTTATTTCTAGGTTATGCTTTATAAGTGCAGATTCTATGTCTGATATTTCTATGTATCGAGTGTATGGGACATTTGTTAAATCTATACATATAGCACTTCCAAAAAAATATTCAAGTGGCATATTTTCTATAGTAGCACCACTTGGTTTATATTCCCATACTGCGTCACAGTGTGTACCTCCATGTTCACTTATAAGTAAATTTCTAGCAGAAAACCCTAAAGTTTTGCTTCCTGTTTTTTTCATATTTTCTTCATGTGTCATATTAGTCATTATAAAAGTGGGTTGATGCATTGGAAAAACTGACATACCTTGAAATATTTCTTGAGATAAATCTATTACAGTAAAACTCATAAAAACACCTCCATAAAAGCTTGTTTAATAAGTTATATTCATTTAACTTTGAAAATATAATTTATAATAAATCATTAAGTTTGGGAAAATTAACCTTTTTGTAATCAATTTAATCAAAATGAGGAATATAATATAGTAAAAGGGATGGAGGAGATTTAATATGACTCAAATTGAATTAATAAGAACAGTTATAGGAATATTTTTCATCATATATGGATTAGGCTTTTGTGCCTATGAAAAATTCCATGACATGAAATATATAGACCAAATAAACGGTGTTATAAATGGCTTTGTTTGTATAGTAGTAGGGGTATTAATCTCTGCATACAACATAAAACAAGGAATTTTAGTAGGAGCAGTTTCACTAATATTATGGGGTGTAGAAAAGATAATATTAGAAAAAATTGCAATCAAAAAGAATAATAGACAAAAAAGAATCTAAAGAAAATAAAGATAAATAAATATAAAAAGGCTGTCATAAAGACAGCCTTTTAAATTTATTTATCTTTTAAAATTAAGTTTAAAACTAAAGCAGCAATAGTACCGGTACTTATGCCAGAACCAAACAACATCTTTAATCCTTCAGGTAAATTTGCCAACAAATCAGGACGAGTAGTTATACCAAGTCCTAAAGCAATAGAAACAGATATGATTATTAAATTTCTATTATTTATTTTAACTCTACTTAAAGTCTTAATACCACTAGCAGCAACAACTCCAAACATAACTACTCCAGCACCACCAAGAACAGGACTAGGAATAGATGCTACTAAAGCTCCAAGTTTAGGGAAAATTCCAAGTAACATCATCAAAATACCAGAAACTATAACAACATGACGGCTAGCAACCTTAGTTATAGGTATAAGACCTACATTTTGACTAAATGAAGTATTAGGTCCAGCGCCAAAGAAACCAGCTATAAAACTTCCTACACCATCTGCTAAAACACCACTACTTATTTCTTCACTAGTAGTTTCTTTTTCAGAAGCTTCTCCTATAGCTATTAAGCATCCTACAGTTTCTATAGTAGTTACCAAATAAGCTATAATAAATGGGATAACTCCGACTAAGCTAAATTTAATACCGTGTTCTAAAACTATTGGTATACCAGGAAGACCTATTAAACTAGCTTCTTTTATAGGTGTAAAATCAACAAGTCCAAGTGGAATACAAATTATATACCCTATAAACATACCTATTAATATAGAAGCGCTACTAAATATACCTTTACCATAAATATTAAAGCCTATAACTATACACATAACAACTAAGGCTACACAAATATTAGTTACACTTCCATAAGAAGGAGATCCAACTCCTCCTGCACACCAATCCATAGCAACTGGAACTAATGTAAGACCTATTAAGGTAACTACAGTCCCAGTAACAACTGGAGGGAAAAATTTCATCAAAGGTTTTATAAATTTACTTAAAATCATTTCTATAAACGATCCAAGTATTGTAGCACCAAATATACCTGCAAGGCCCATGGAACTACCCACAGCTATAGAAGGTCCAACAAATGTAAAGTCAGTTCCCATTATACAAGGTAGTCTAGAACCGACCTTAGATACACCTCGAGCTTGGATTATAGTAGCAACTCCGGCTATAAATATTGCTGCACTAACCATCATAGCAGTAGTTTGAATATCAAGTCCAATAGCAGGGCCTACTACTAAAGGAACAGCAACAATACCTCCAAAGGCAGCAACTATATGCTGAAATCCAAGTAATATAGATAGTTGAAGATTAGGTCTATCTTCTATCTTATAAAGTAATCCTAAGTTTTCTTCAGTGTTTATCTTTTGAGAAGAATTCTTTTTACTCATAAAAACATCTCCTCATAATTTTATTTAAAAATCTCCTTTGATATATTCATATATTCTGATTAAAAGGCTAATATTCTATAGTACAAGTCAAATTTAAAAAAACTATAAAATTACAAAAAAATAGTAATAATTATACTAAATTTTTAATAACCTTTATTAAACAAGCGCAAAATTTAAAAATACAAGTATGTTAAAAATTGTTTATTTTGCGAATTCTATAACAGAATCATAAGTTTGGATAAATGAAGATTTGCTTGTTTTAATAGTTTGTCTACTTATTAAGAACTATAAAAAAGATAAGGAGATAATAAAATGGAAAGAAAAAAATATGTACTAGCAGTACCTAATTTTAGCAATGGAAAAGATAAAGATGTAATAGAAGCAGTTGTAGATGTAGTTAGAAATTCAGATGTAAAATTAATAAGTTATGAACCAGAAGAAGATTTCAATAGAACAGTTGTAACATTTATAGGAGAGCCAGAAAATGTAAAAGATGCATTAGTTAATATGGCTAAAAAGTCTATAGAACTTATCGATATGAGAGAACATAAAGGAACTCATCCAAGAATAGGGGCTCAAGATACCCTTCCAATATTCCCACTTAAAAATATAACAATAGAAGAGTGTGTAACTTTATCTAAAGAAATAGGTGAAAGATTACATAAGGAAACTGGTGTGCCTATATACTTTGCTGGTGAAAGTGCTAGCACTGAAGAAAGAAAGGCATTTGCATATATAAGGAAAGGTCAATACGAGGGAGTTAGTGAACTTTTAAAAGAAATAAAAGATGATGAAGCTAGACAAGAAGAATACAATAACAGAAAACCAGACTTAAGTGTTGATGGATTATTAAGTGAAAAATCTGGAGCTACATTATCTAGTGCAGAAGTTAATGGGCTTACAGCTTATAATATATTCCTTGGAACTGAAAATGTAGATGTAGCTAAAAAAATAGCTAAAGCATTAAGAGGGCCAAGTGGTGGATTTAGTACAGTTAGAGCAGTAGGTATAAAATTCCCTGAAAAAGAAGGGGTAGTAGTTTCAATGAACTTACTAGATTGCTATCAAACTCCAATACACAGAGCTTTTGAATTTGTAAAAAGAGAAGCTCAGAGATACGGTGTAATAGTTACAGGAAGCCAGTTAGTAGGGCCATTAAAATTAGATTATGTATTTGATACATTTAATTATTACCTTCAATTAGAAGACTTTAGAAATGAGCAAGTATTAGAAACTCATTTAATGGATATGGAGTAGAATTTTAAAATTACAAATGGGGAGGATTTTAGGAATATATGATAGATTTAATTATAAAAAATGCCAACATACCTCAAGGGGATGAAATGGTACTTACTAATATATTAGTAAATGAAGAGAAAATTGTAGGTTTTGTTAATGACATAAATATGATAGATGCTAAAGAAGTTATAGATGCTAATAACAATTTAGTTATGCCAGGATGTATAGATTCTCATACTCACTTTATGTATCAAGGATTTCCACATAGAGAAAACTTTTTAACAGGAACAGCAGCTGCTGCAACTGGAGGAGTTACAACTATAATAGATATGCCTTGTTGTTCAGTTCCATCAGTTAGAAGTATAGAACAACTTGAAACTAAGCTGGGTATATGTGGACCTCAAGCAGTAGTAGATTATGCTATGTGGGGTGGAGTAACTGGCGAAGATGTTAGAGAAAATTGGATGCATAACGTACAGGAGCAAGCAGATTATGGAGTAGTTGCTTTTAAAGTATATATGACTCCATCAGTACCTACTTATCCTAGAGTTACTGATCCTGAAATGTTTGAATGTTTCAAGGCAGTATCTAAAACTGGGCTTCCAATAGGAATACATGCTGAAAACTTTGCAATGTGTGATTTTTATGTAAATAAATTTAGAGAAGAAGGAAGACTTGATGGTCCTGCTTGGGCTGAAGCTAGAATGGAGTTAGCAGAAAAGGTAGCTATAGAACTTGGAATAAGTTTTGCAGAAGCTAGCAATGCTAGACTTCATATAGTTCATATGAGTACAGGTGTTGGGGCTAAGTTAGTTAAGGATGCTAAGATGAGAGGTTTAGATGTAACTAGTGAATCTTGTCCTCATTATTTAACATTAAATTATCAAGATGCAATGACTGAATATGGACCACTTGCAAAGATAGCACCTCCACTTAGAACTAAAAAAGATAATGAAGAGCATTGGAAAGGTATAAATGATGGAAGTATAGATTTTATAGCTACAGATCATGCTCCTTATGAAATAGAGAGTGAAAAGTTAAAAGAAGGTATGAATATATGGACTTCATTCCCAGGTATACCAGGGGTTGAGACTATGGTACCTGTTGTAGTTAGTGAAGGATACAATAAAGGAAGAATAAGTTTAAGTAAGTTAGTAGATATATTAAGTACTAATGCTGCTAAGCACTATGGGTTATATCCTAAAAAAGGTGCTTTAAATATAGGTTCTGATGCTGACTTTACTATAATTGATTTAGATAAAGAGTGGGTTATAGAAAAAGATAAGTTAGTTACTATGTGTGGGTATACTCCACTTGAAGGTATGAAGTTAAAAGGTAAGATAGATAAGACTGTTGTTAGAGGTCATTTAGTTTATGAAGATGATTGTGATGGAGTTTTAGGTAATTTAGATAGCTATGATGTTTTATTTAATAATCCAGATGAACTTACTAGTGGTGAGTACAAGGTAAGTTATAGAAAAGATCATCCTGAGCTTATAGTTGAGCATGTGAAAAATATTAAGGGAATAAAGGTTAAACCAGGATTTGGTAAATTCATAAAACGCCAAACAATAAGTAAGTTAGATAAGAATATTAAGTTTTAGTGGCTTGACGGGGGCTCCGTAAGCCAATTAAAATTTAATATTTTATTTGGAGAAAAGAGGGGAGAGTTATTATGAAAAGACACGGTATTTTAGTTATAGATATGTTAAATGATTTTGTTGGAGAGAGTGCTCCACTTAGATGTCCTGGTGGAGAGAAGATTATTCCTGATTTGCAAAAGCTTTTTGCTTGGGTTAGGGAGAGAAATGCTAGAGGTCTTGATGATGTTCAGTTGATTCATATTCAAGAGGCTCATAGAAAGAATGATGCTGATTTTAGAGTTAGACCTGTTCATGCTGTTAAGGGGACTTGGGGTTCTGATTTTATAAAGGAGCTTTATCCTGAGGGTGAGGAGTATATTGTTCCTAAGAGAAGACATAGTGGGTTTGCTCATACTGATTTAGATTTGTATTTGAGAGAGGAAAGTATTGATACGGTTGTTGTTACTGGGGTTTGGACTAATGTTTGTGTTAGAAGTACTGCTAGTGATGCACTTTATAATGCTTATAAGGTTATTACTCTTAGTGATGGTGTTCATTCAAAGAATGATGAGATGCATGAGGCTGGGTTAAGAGATTTGAGTATTTTTACTAAGGTTATGACTATTGATGAGTATATTGATGCTTGGGAGAAAGGCCTTGATCCGTGGGAAGGCGGCGGAGATACAGAAAATAAGGTAGAGTAGTTTTTTGTTTGGTGTGCTTCTTGGGGCTCGGGGCAATGTGGGTGGCTTGCTCCATACAAGCGGGAAAGATGCTTGTAAATGTCGCTGCACCACCCACATTGCCCCTCGCCAGTGAAGCATACCAAACGATATGAAAACTATGCAATTGGAGAGAGGAGAGATAGGGAGTGCTTGTAAATGTCGCTGCACCCACCACCTTCGACCCTCGCCAGTGAAGCATACCAAACAATAAAAACTATACAATTGGAGAAGAAAGAGAAGGATAGGTGTTTGTGAATTGAGAATTGTTGTTGGGATTTCTGGAGGTAGTGGTGCTATTTATGCACTTGGAGTTTTGAAGGCTTTAAGGGAGCTACGTATTGAGAGTCATTTGGTGGTTAGTAATATGGGGGAGTATGTTGTTAATCATGAGTGTGGTGTTAGTTTGGATGAGTTAAAGTCTATGGCTGATTTTTATTATGAAAATTATGATTTGGCTGCACCTGTTGCTAGTGGTTCTTTTAAGGTTGATGGTATGGTTGTTGTTCCTTGCTCTATGAAGACTTTGTCGGCTGTTTGTCATGGTTATAGTGATAGTTTATTAACTCGTGCTGCTGATGTTTGTATTAAGGATAGAAGAAGGTTAGTTCTTCTTACTAGAGAGACTCCTCTTAGTTCTATTCACCTTGAGAATATGTTAAAGCTTTCTAATTTAGGGGTTACTATTATGCCCTTGTCTCCTGGTTTTTATAATCATCCACAGGATATAGGAGATATTGTTACTTCTATTGTTGGAAGATGTTTAGATCAGTTTAATATAGAACATGACATTTTAAAGAGATGGGGTGAGTAAGTGGAGAGTCAAATGTTTAGATATACTATGGACAAGCTAGATAAATATGGGCATTTGAAGGTTTGTAATAAGTGTGTTGACCCTATGTTTGAGATAGGTGGGGTTTTAAAGTATTTTAAAAATGAAGTTCCTATATTATTTAATAATGTTAAGAATCATAAAATTTCTTTGGCTGGTGGTGTTTATGGTAAGAGAGAGATTTTTTATGATTTGATGAATTTAAATAGAGATAATAGAATATATAAATTTATGGAGGCTATTGCAAACCCTATGGATTATGAGGAGGTTAGCACTGGTCCTGTTAAAGAAAATATTGTAAGTAGATTTATAGATATAAATAAGATGTTTCCTATTCCAACTTCACATGAGAAGGATTCCTCAAATTTTATAACTTCTGGGATGTTGATTATAAAAGATCCTAAAACTGATGATATACATATGGCTGTTAGAAGGTTTCAAGTTAATTCAAGAGATAATATAAGTGCATTGGTTTCAGGGGCTTCTCCTCATCTTAATAAATTGATAAAAGAGTATGAAGAAGCTAATAAAACTTTAGATTGTGCAGTAGTTTTAGGTTATGATGCAGAGCTTTTGATGGCATCTCAAATAAGTTCTTCTAAGTATGGACTTGATAAGTATAAGGTATATAGTGCTTTGAAAAATGAACCATTAAAAGTTGTTAAATGTGAAAGTGTAGATATATTAGTTCCAGCTTATGCAGAGATTGTTATAGAAGGAAAGCTAAATCCTAATAAAAAGATTACAGAAGGTCCTTTTGGAGAGCTTATGGGTTATTACGGAGAAGTAGCAAAACATCCAACTATAGATATAAAAACTATAACTCATAGAAGCAATCCAATATTTCAGCATGCTTTTCCTTCAAGAGAAGAGCATTTAGCAAATGGATTAATAAGAGAGGTTGAGATATATACTGCACTTAAAAATGTTGTTGATGTTTTAGATGTAAATGTAACTGTAGGTGGGGGTTGTAGATTACATGCAGTTGTTAAGATAAATAAGAAAAATGAAGGTGATGGAAAGAGTGCAATATTAACATCACTTGGAAGTAGTAAGGATTTAAAACATGTAGTCATAGTAGATAGCGATGTAGATATATATGACTACAGTGATGTGGAGTTTGCGCTAGCTTCAAGGGTTCAAGCTAGTGAAGATGTAGTAATTATTAAAAATGCGCTAGGCAGTCCACTAGAAGCATCTCATGTTAATAAAGGAAGTAGCGATAAAATGGGAATAGATGCTACTAAGCCATTAAATAATGAACTATTCGATAGAGGTGTAGTACCTGGATATGATGATATTAATATAAATGATTATTTCTAACTTCTTAGATATTAAAAGGGGTGAAAGTTTTGAAAGCACTTGGAACAGTAGAAGTTAAGAGTTTGATAGGAGCAATAGAGGCAGCAGATGCTATGTTAAAATCTGCTGATGTAGAACTAGTAGACATAGATATAGTAGGGTCTGGGATAGTTTGTGCAATAGTTAGAGGTGATGTTGCAGCAGTTAATGCAGCAGTTGAAAATGGAAAAGAAGCTGCAAGTAAAATAGCACAAATAATATCTACAAATGTAATAGCAAGACCTCATGACGAAGTAAGCAAAATACTTTAGGAGGGATTTAAATGGCAGATAAGTTATCACTAAGTGTTATGAAAAATATATCAGACTTAGCAACTGATAAGAAAAAATATAAGAAAAAAGAGAAAGAAAAAGAAATTAAAGAAATTTCTATGAATATAGGTAAAAGCGAAGAAACTATATTAAAAAATATACTTCTAAAAAATAAAAAGGTTAATTTAAATCAATTGAAAAATAATTTACACAATGAATCAGAAAATGATGAAATTGCAAATGCTAAAATTAATAACTTAATAAATAATATAGATGGCAAACCTTCAAATAAATTTAAACCGAAAATTACTAAAGCTAATATAAATAATACAGTTCAAGATAAAAGCAATAATAAAATGATTAGCTTAAAAGAATTATCTAAATAAGGGGGGATGAAACATGAGAAAAGCCCTAGGAATGATAGAAGCTATAGGACTTACAACGGCACTTGCAGCACTTGATGCAGCTTGTAAAGCAGCAGATGTTACATTAGTAGGATACGATAAAGTAATAGGTGTAGGCAAAGCTGTAAGTGTAAATATACATATAGCAGGTGAAGTAGCAGCAGTAAATGCAGCAATAGATGCAGGAGTTGAAGCTGGAAGAAGAGTTGGAGATATTGTATCATACAAAACAATAGCAAGACCACATGAAGAAATAGATGTACTTATAAAAGAATTTGAGAAAAATTTGAAAAGAAAAAATGAAGATATAAAAGAAGAAGATTTTGAGGAGATTGAAAAATAAAAATATTGGGAGGTATATAATATGGGTCAAGCGCTAGGAATGATAGAAACTAAAGGATTAGTAGGAGCTGTAGAAGCAGCAGATGCTATGGTGAAATCTGCTAATGTAACTTTAATGGGATATGAAAAAATAGGTTTTGGATTAGTAACAGTTATGGTAAGTGGAGATGTAGGAGCTGTAAAAGCGGCAGTAGATGCAGGGGCAGAAGCTGCAAGAAATGTAGGAGAACTTCACTCAGTTCATGTAATACCAAGACCACACTCTGAAGTTGAAAGAGTAATATTAAGTAGAGACTAATTAAATGGAAAATAAAAAAGAGTTTACTAAAAATATATTAAATAAAATTTTTATAAATAGTACAAAGGATGAAAGTATTAAAAATATCAACAAAGAAAATGATACTAATTCTTTTATAATGGTACCTATAAATCATCCAAATATAGAAGCTATAATGAAACTTTTAAATGACTTTGAAGATGATAAAAAAATAGTAAACGAAGATAAGGAAATTGAGATAAAAAGAGAAATAATAACTTTAAATGATATCATATCTAAAAATACAAATGTAATTAACATACCAGAAAATTCTATAATAACTCCAATGGCAAAAGATCATATAAAAAAATATAAGATAAAAATAATATATACGAAAGATTAAAATGGGGGGATTTTAATGCAAATCGGAAAAGTTGTAGGAACTGTAGTTGCTACTAAAAAAGATGATAGTTTGGTTGGAAGTAAGTTGATGATAACTCAACCACTAGATTTTAGAAAGAAAGCAGATGGAAAACCTATTATTGCAGTAGACACAGTAGGGGCAGGAATAGGAGAAATAGTAATATATACAGAAGGAACAGCGGCTAGGAATGCAGCAAAAAAGTGTGATTCGTCAATAAATGCTGCAATAATAGGTATAGTTGATAATATAGATGTGTGGGAGGATTAATTTTGAAATATATAAAACAAGCAATGGAGTACAAAGAATTGATTGACACTCTTATGAGTGATAAACATCATGCAGATCTTGTTTTGTATGGTGGAAATATAATAAATGTATTAACTAGAGAAATATATAAAGGAGATATAGCTATAAAAGGAAAGCACATATTAATGGTTGGGGATTGTGAAACGTTAATAGGTGAAAATACAATAGTTGTAGATGTTCGTGGTAAATATTTATCTCCTGGATTTATAGATTCACATATGCACTTTGAAAGTAGTATGCTAACAGTTACAGAGTTTTCAAGGCTATCAATACCATCAGGAACTACAACACTAATTGCAGATCCACATGAAATAGGAAATGCATTAGGTAGTGTTGGTATGAAGGCTATGGCAGATGAAGCAAGTCATGTACCTAATTATGTAAGATTTGTAGTTCCTGCATTAACTCCAGATTGTCCTAGCTTAGAAACTGCTGGTATAGATGTGAATTCTAAGGATATGGAGGATTTACTTAATTATAAAAATATAATAGGAATAGGCGAGTTACAAGGATTTAGTAATGCAAAACATGTATATAACAATACTCCTGAAATAATAACGGATTTATTAGCATCTACTACATATGCTAAAAGCATAGGAAAGATAGTTGATGGTAATGCCCCAGAATTATTTTCTAATGAACTTGCAGCACATATAATATGTACTGGTGGTAAGTGTTCTTGTCATGAAACTACTACTAAAGAAGAGTGTGTAGAGAAGTTAAGACAAGGGGTTTATGTTTTTATGAGAGAAGGATCTACTCAAAAAAATATGGCTGAGTGTATAAGGGCAGTTACTGAGGAAGGTTTAGATTCTAGAAGATGTATATTGGCTACTGATGATATGGTGGCTAAGGATTTGAAAGAATTAGGTCATATGAATGAAATTATAAGAAGAACTATAAAAGAAGGTATTGATCCTGTTGAAGCCATACAGATGGCTACAATAAATCCTGCAACGTACTTTAATTTAGAAGATAGGGGAGTTTTAGCTCCAGCAAAGGTTGCTGATATAGCTATTATTAATGACTTTGATAATATGGAGGTTGAAGCTGTATTTATAGAAGGTAATCTTGTGGCTTCTGATAGAGAGCTGCTGATAGATTTACCTAAGTATAAGTACCCTGATAGTGTGAAAAATTCCGTTAGGGTTGATAAAATTAGTGAAAGTGATTTGAAGATAAGTTGTAGTGATAGAGAGGTTAGTGTTAGATGTATAAAGGCAATTCCTGATCAGAATTTGACGGAGTGTTTAGAGGCTAGGCTGAGAACTAGAAATGGAGTTGTTGAGGCTGATGTTGATAAGGATGTTTTATATATTGCTTGCTTAGAGAGATATGGTAGAAATGGTAATATTGGTAAGGCTTTTGTTAATGGTTTTGGGTTAAAGAGAGGTGCTTTTGCTGAGAGTATTGCTCATGATACTCATAATATTATTGTTGTTGGTACTAATTTAAGTGATATGGTTGTTGCTGTTAATATGGTTATTGATATGAATGGCGGGATTGCTGTTGTTAATAATGGTAGAGTTGTTGATGAGATTAGGTTAAATGTTGGTGGACTTATTAGTGATGAGTTAAGTGGTAGTGAGGTTAGTGAGAAAATTGATAGGTTGGAAGCTATAGTTAGTAATGATCTTGGTGGAAAGATTCATGCTCCGTTTATGCATTTGTCTTTCTTGGCTCTTTCGACTAGTCCTAAGTGGAAGATTACTGATAAGGGATTAGTTGATGTTAATAATTTTGAGGTTTTGAGTCCTATATTATAAATAATAATAGGTTGCCTTAATTCGTTGGGGCGCTCTGGGTGAAAATGTAAGTTTTGCTCCAAAAGCATCTTCACCCTTCGCTTAACGAGTTTTGAGTGGCCTATTTTTGTTTTAAATTTATAAAAATAAATAATTATTCAGAAAATTCGACTAAATATTACTGGTTATTTATGGTAATATAGCTTTGATATTAAAAATAAATGGGGGAAAAAATGAAAAAATTAAAAAAACCAACAGTTACAATGTTATTGGCAGTAATGATAATTTCTAATGCACAAGGCTTAGTAGCATATGCAAATGAAGAAGTTACTAAAAATAAGTTAGAAGTAAAAGAAGAAAACACAAAAGTTGAATTACAAGAAAATCAAGAGCAGAGTAATAGAGAAGAAACTAGAGAGGATAAATCTGAAAAAATTACAGATATAACTCCACCGGCAGTAGAAATAAGTAGTTTGAAAATAGATAAAAAAGAAGTAAAACCAGGAGATACAGTAAATATAAGCATAAAAGCAACTGATGATATGTCAGGAATAGATTCTATATATGTATGGTATTGTATGCCTATAACAGGCAAGTCAGAGCATATAAAGTTAAGCTATAATAGTATAACTGATAGATATGAAGGAAGTATGTATATAGATGAAAATAAAGAAGCAGGGCTATGGGAAATAAATTATATTTATGCTAGTGATAAGTTAGATAATGAGGTATATATAAAAAACTCCAATACAAATAATTATGGGGATATAAGAGAAGATCTAAGCAGTGGGAATTTTAATGTTAGTGGAACTGACACAGATGTAACTCCACCAGAGGTAGAGATAAGTAGTTTAAAAATAGATAAAAAAGAAGTAAAACCAGGAGATACAGTAAATATAAGCATAAAAGCAACTGATGATATGTCAGGAATAGATTCTATATATGTATGGTATTGTATGCCTATAACAGGCAAGTCAGAGCA
>NZ_CAXVJR010000001.1:0-500417 GCF_964259345.1 Paraclostridium bifermentans | reverse complement strand
CTAGTGATAAGTTAGATAATGAGGTATATATAAAAAACTCCAATACAAATAATTATGGGGATATAAGAGAAGATCTAAGTAGTGGAAACTTTAATGTGCAGAATGATGATAGTACAGTTAAACCAATAGAAGGTGTATCAGTAGTAAATAAAAATGAATCTTGGTCGAATAAAACAACAAATGGAGATTTATACATAGGACCAGAAGCAGTTCTTACTGTAAGTGGAAATGTAACAGTTACAGGCAATGTGTATGTATTAGGAGCTCTTAAAATTAATGGAGGGCTAACAATAAATGGGACACTACACGGAACTAGTATGAGCTGGGGTGGAAGTCCAACATTAAATAATGGGACAATAGTTATGAGTGGTTCAAACTCTATAGGTTCTATGAATATGTCTAATTATCCAGTACAAGATATACCAGTTAGAATAGATAACGCTCCTTTAGTAGCAACAGATGGAATTATAGATATAAAAGGTGCAACAGTTAATGTAGCAGATATGTACATAGAGGGTAAAAAAATAGATTTAGATTACAAAGGTAGATTCGATATAAAAGGTATAAGTATAGGGGCTAAGAATAAAGTAACTATAGAATTTAAAACTGTATTTGGTAATACAATCACAAAAACTTACGATGTTGATAATGATCAAACGCCTATAGTACCAACAAATAGAGTACCAGAAATAAGTGCAAGTGATATAGAAATCAAAGTGGGTGAAAAGTTCAATCCACTAAATGGAGTAAGTGCAAAAGACTACGAAGATGGAGATATAAGTGACAAGATAGAAGTAATAGAAAACACAGTAGATACAAGTAAGGCAGGAGAATATAAAGTAGTATATAAAGTAACCGATAGTAAAGGAGCAAGTGCAACAAAAGAGATAAAGGTAACGGTAGTACAAGGGTTAGTAGTAATGAACAAAGTACCAGAAATAAGTGCAAGTGATATAGAAATCAAAGTAGGAGAAAAGTTCAACCCACTAAATGGAGTAAGTGCAAAAGACTACGAAGATGGAGATATAAGTGACAAGATAGAAGTAATAGAAAATACAGTAGATACAAGTAAAGCAGGAACATATAAAGTAGTATACAAAATTGTAGATAGCAAAGGCGCTACAACTAGTAAAACTATAAATGTAATCGTTAAAGAAAAAATAGAGTTTAATGATATCTCAGGACATTGGGCGGAAAAAACAATTAACTCATTTGTAGAAAAAGGTTTTATAAATGGATATGATGATAAAACATTTAAACCAGATAATAGTATGACAAGGGCTGAATTTGTAAGAGTAGTAAATAATATCTTTGGATATGATCAAAAGGGTACAGAGCAATTTGATGATGTAAATGAAAATGATTGGTTCTATTCAGATATTTGCATAGGAATCAATATGGGATATATAAATGGGAAATCAAAAGAGATTTTTGCGCCTAATGATAATATTACTAGACAAGAAGTTGCTATGATATTAACAAATATAATGAATAATAAAGATAATAACTTAGATAAATTAAATTCATTTACAGATGGACATCAAACAGATGAATGGGCTAAACCTTCTGTGGAAGGTGCTATAGAATCAGGATATTTAAATGGATATGGAGATAAAACTATTAGAGCTAAGGGAAATATAACAAGAGCAGAAGCAATTTCTATGTTAAGTAGAGTAAAATAATAAAAAAATAAATATGAGAAGTAGGTTACCTCAACTCGTTATGTAGATTTATCTTTCGTTTAACGAGTTTGGGGTGACCTATTTTTATTTTTTGATAAATTTATTAAAACATATTTAAACTTAACATTATATAGATAACACAAGAATAATGTAAGTATTATAGAAAAAATATATTGTTACCTATATCTATATAGAAAAAAACAATAATTAGAAATGGGCTTTCAAATTGTAAAAAAAAATTTCAAATGATATACTTTTAACTGAAATGTCAAAAAATGGTAAAAAATAAGCTTGGAAATTGCAACTAAGAAAATATTTAATAATATTTTATATAGAAATTTTCACAAAGTCGAAGAAATTTGAAATAAGTATAAATAACACATTTTAATATGTTCGAAGCGAATTTTTTATATTTTTTAATATTTAAATAAATGCATAGGGGAGAATGGCAAAATGAAGGGAAAAGTATTTATAGCATTAACAACAAGTATAGTGTGTTTATGTTCAACGGGAGTTATAAGTAATGCACAGGAAGTAGAAAATAAAGTAGCTACACCTACAACTGTGGAAAATAAAGTGGATACATCTACACCTATAGAAGAAAAATCTGAAAAGATTTTTAATAATGACACATTAAGAAAAAGAGTAGTATATGCTCTAAATGATAAGGACAGTAGAATACCAGGGTCTGAGTGGGAAAAAAAGGATGCAAAAACCTATAATCCAACTATAGAGGATATGAAACTATTAAAAAGAGTATATATAAGAGGTGGATCAGATGAAACCGTAGATAATATTGAAGGTTTAAAATATGCTGAGAATCTTGAAGATTTTAATGTTAGAGCTATGAATATAAATGATTATAGTGATTTACAAAATTTTAAAAAACTTAAAAAGTTTTCAGCTATATACACTAATATTAAAGATTTAGGGCAGATAGGTAAAATAAATACAATTGAAGAATTAAGACTTTCAAATGACAATATAGAGGATATATCACAGCTAAGTAGTTTGGTAAATTTAAATAAGTTAGTTTTAAATGAAAATAATATAAGTGATATTAGTGGATTATCAAATTTAACAAACTTAAAGGACCTAGAATTAGCATCTAACAATATAGATGCATTGTATGGATTTGATGAAAACTATAAGAAAGTTTATTTATTAGAAAAACTAACTAAATTAGAAAGAATAGATTTATCAGATAATGCATTAAGAGATGATGATGGATTACAATATTTAACAAATTTAAAAATTTTACATCTAAGTCAAAATAGAGAATTGAAAGAAATTAGACATTTGAAAAATTTAAAAAACTTGGAAATGTTAGAAGCCATAGAAACTCAACTTAATGATCTTCAACCAATAGCAAATTTAACAAATCTAAGATTTTTAACAGTAAGAGGTAATGATATAAAAGATGTAACACCTCTTGAAAATTTGACAAACTTAGAATATTTACATATATACGATAATAAAGTTAAAGACATAAGACCACTTAAAAAATTAACTAAATTAAGAGAATTTAATTTTAGTAAAAACTTAGTTTCAGACTTAGAGCCATTAAAGGATATGGATAACTTAAAAGTATTATTTGGATATCAAAATAATGTAGAGAATTTAGCGCCTTTAAATAATTTAGAAAAATTACGTATTGTAAATTTAGCTCAAAATAATATAACAGATGTTAGTACTATAAAAGCTAAAATAGATGATGATTTGAATATAGCAGTTGATAGAGAGATTGTTAATAAACACATAGGTAATGAATATGTTCAAATCTCTGAAAAAGATGGAAAAGTTATAATAAAAATGAAAAATCCTATTAAAGGTGTAAATGGCGAATATTTAGAGTTGGATAATACTAAAAAATTAGATTTACTTACAGACTACAATGATGATATATTAGATTTAAAAAACAAACAAATAAATAATTATAATAATAATATTGAAAATCAAGTAAATGATGGTACTTTAGTAAAAACAATAAAAACTAATGTTGATAATGATACAATAGAGTTTAAAATAGATAAAGATAAATTTAATTATGGAAGTGAAAATAGATTAAAAGTCTACTATTTAAAACCTAATATGATAAAAGGTGAAAGATGGGAAGATGATTTTGTAGATTTTAGTGATAAGATTATAAATGGGGAACAAGTTGCAGATACTTATAAAAGTGGAAAGAGTGAAACAAAATTATATAATTTTGGAGGTACAATAAAATTATATCTAAACCATGAAAATAAAGATGTACCAACGAATAAAGAACCGGAAATAAGCTCAAATCACAAAGTAGATTTTAATGATATTAACGGACATTGGGCGGAAAAAACAATTAATTCATTTGTAGATAAAGGTTTCATAAATGGATATGAAGATAAAACATTTAAACCAGATAATAATATGACAAGAGCTGAATTTGTAAGAGTAGTAAATAATGTATTTGGATATGATCAAAAGGGTGCAGAAAAATTTGATGATGTAAATGAGAATGATTGGTTTTATTCAGATATTTGTATAGGAATTAATCAAGGATATATAAAAGGTAAGTCAAAAGAGAAATTTGCTCCTAATGACAATATTACAAGACAAGAAGTTGCTATGATATTAACAAATATAATAAATAATAAAGATAATAACGTAGATAAGTTAAATTCATTTATAGATGGAAATCAAACTGATGAATGGGCTAAATCTTCTGTAGAAGGTGCAATAGAATCAGGATACTTAAATGGATATGAAGATAAAACTATTAGAGCTAAGGGAAATATAACAAGAGCAGAAGCAATTTCTATGTTAAGTAGAGTAAAATAGGTAAAAAATAAAATAGGTTGCCTTAATTCGTTGGGCTCTCCGGGTGAAGATTTCACTCTTTGCTTAACGAGTTTTGGGTGACCTATTTTTGTTTTTTGTTGGGTTTTAAGCATTAGTACAACTTGTAGATTAATAAATATAATTATAGGGTGTGTATTCAAAATAATACAAATAAAAACGTATTTACATATTCTACAATAAAATATGTAGTACTTAAGGGGGAGCATTATTAGATGAGAGAAATAAGATGTCCATTTACAGGGAGAGTGGGAAACACTGCATCAGGACCTGGAAACACAAATAAAGATTGGTGGCCTAATCAACTAAACCTAGATGTTCTTCATCAAAACTCAAACCTTAGTAATCCAATGGGTCCTAAGTTTAACTATGCTGAAGAATTTTGTAAACTTGACTATTATGAACTAAAAAAAGATTTATACAATTTAATGACAGATTCAAAGGATTGGTGGCCAGCAGATTTTGCCCATTATGGAGGCTTATTTATTCGTATGGCTTGGCATAGTGCAGGAACTTATAGAATAAGTGATGGTAGAGGTGGAGGTGGTGATGGATCACAAAGATTTCCACCACTAAATAGTTGGCCTGATAATATTAACTTAGATAAAGCACGTAGATTAATTTGGCCAATTAAACAAAAATATGGAGATAAAATTTCATGGGCAGACCTTATGATATTAACAGGTAATTGTGCTCTTGAATCAATGGGACTTAAGACTATTGGATTTGGTGGAGGACGTGTTGATGTTTGGGAACCACAAGATACTTATTGGGGCTCACAAACTGAGTGGCTTGGAAGTAATAAAAGCTCTGTAAGTGGTAAACTTGAAAATCCGCTTGCTGCAACTCAGATGGGATTAATTTATGTAAATCCAGAAGGTCCTGATGGAAAACCTGATCCACTTGGCTCTGCAAAAGATATTAGGGTAACATTCTCAAGAATGGCTATGAATGATGAAGAAACTGTGGCACTTGTAGCTGGTGGCCATACATTTGGTAAATGTCATGGTGCAGCTTCTCCAACATATGTTGGCCCGCCACCGGAAGCTGCTAGTATAAAAGAGCAGGGACTTGGTTGGAAAAATAGCTATAAAAGTGGTAAAGGTCCTGATACCATCAGTAGTGGAATTGAAGGTGCATGGAAGCCAAATCCAACAACATGGGATATGGGTTATCTTAAAGTATTGTTAAAGTATCAGTATGAGTTAGTTAAAAGTCCAGCAGGAGCATATCAGTGGAGAGCTAAAGATGTAGATGAAGAGGATATGATTGTAGATGCATATGATCCATCAAAAAAACATCCGCCTATGATGACAACGGCTGACCTAGGTCTTATATACGACCCTATATACAATAAAATTGTAAAAGACTATTCAAATAATCCTGATAAATTCACTGAGAATTTCGCACGTGCATGGTTTAAATTAACACATCGTGATATGGGGCCTATCTCAAGATATCTTGGACCAGAGGTTCCAAAAGAGGAATTTATATGGCAAGATCCTGTACCAAAAGTTGATTATAAATTAATTAATGAAGATGATATCAAATATCTTAAAAAGAAGATTTTATCTTCTGGATTATCGATATCAGAACTTGTTTATACAGCTTGGTCATCTGCATCAACCTTTAGAGGTTCTGATAAACGTGGTGGGGCAAATGGAGCTAGAACTCGTTTAGAGCCACAAAAGAATTGGGAAGTTAATGAACCTGAGCAATTAGAAAAAGTTTTAAACGTTCTTGAAGAAATCAAGGAAGAATTTAATGATTCGCAGATTGAAAATAAGCAGGTATCTTTAGCAGATATGATTGTTCTTGGAGGAGCTTGTGGTATTGAAAAGGGAGCAAAGAATGCTGGATATAAGGTTAGAGTTCCTTTTATACCAGGACGTACAGATGCATCACAGGAACAAACTGATATACAGTCATTTTCTGTACTTGAGCCAAATGCAGATGGATTTAGGAATTATGTAAAAGCAGATTATCCAGTGAGTGAGGAAGAATTATTAATTGATCGTGCACAACTTTTAACTTTGACAGCTCCTGAGATGACAGTTTTATTAGGTGGTATGCGTGTACTTAATACAAATTATAAAAAATCTAAGTATGGTGTTTTTACAAAGAGACCAGAGGCTCTTACAAATGATTTCTTTGTAAATCTTTTAGATATGGATACAGTTTGGACACCTACTTCTCCTGATGAAAAGATATTTGAGGGACGTGACAGAGAAACTGGAAAGTTAAAGTGGGAAGGAACACGAGTGGATCTTATTTTTGGATCTAATTCTCAACTTCGTGCTATTTCAGAGGTATATGCAAGTGAAGGCTCTGGGGCTAAATTCTTAAAAGATTTTATAAATGCTTGGAATAAAGTAATGAATGCAGATCGTTATGATGTTTGTGCAAAATAGATAGTATATTATATAGCTAAAAATTATTAAAATACCTGTTAAGATAGATATAGAATTAATAAGAGAACTGCTAAGCGTATAGTCTAGCAGTTCTTTTTGTGTTATTCTAAGATATAGTTGTAATTGTAAAAAAATTACAAAAATTTATTATTTAATATATTTAAACGGGAGAAGACAAGTTATGAAGTTAAAATCATTTTTAGAATTTTCAACGTATGGATTAAAAACAATATTTTTTAAAAATACTAATCCAATATTAGCTACTATCATACTTACGGATTATTGCAATCTTACCTGTAAGCATTGTGCAGTAAACAATATAAATAAAATAATACATCCTTATGAAGATATAAAAGCAGAAATGCTAAAGCTTTATGAAGAAGGCGTTAGGATTTTATTTTTTTGTGGTGGAGAAACTCTTCTTTGGGAGGATAATGGAAGAAGTATAAAAGATTTAATTAGAGAAGCTAAAGAAATTGGTTTTGAATTAGTCAATATAGTTACAAATGGAACTATAGATTTAGATATTAAAGAAGCAGATATTATATTTTTAAGTATCGATGGAACTAAAGAAAATCATAATTTTATAAGAGGTAATACCTTTGATACTATATTCGAAAATGTAGAGAAGGCTAATGAAAGTAATATCTGTGTTTATATGGCTGTTAATAATAGAAATTATAAGGATATAAAAAAATTATGTAAATTAGTTAAAAATACTAAAAATCTAAAGAGTATTTCCTTTAATTTTCATACACCATATGAGGGAACAGAGAATTTAAGTTTAAGTAAAGAACAAAAAATTGAGGTAGTAAATACTATAAAACAACTTATGAAGGAAGGGTATCCAATATTTAATTTATACTCTGCACTAGATTATTATTTAGATAATAATTGGAGTAGACCTTGTAAGCAATGTTTAGTAGTAGAAAATAAAAAAAGATTTGTATGTGGAAGATGTGTAGAAATAGATGGATTATGTAATGAATGTGGGTATTTATTTGCTGTAGAGTTCTCTTTATTGTTTAGTGGAAATATTAAGATAATATATGAAACTTTAAAAACATATCTGAAATTTGTATAGGAGAGAGAACATGCTGACTAATATTTTAAGACCTGTGTTAAACAAGAGCTTTAAGCCATTTGAATTTGTAAAATGTAATGATAATAATAATTTAGATTATGTTAATTTAAATAATAAAGGTAATTTAGGGTTATATATACATATACCATTTTGTAAAAGTATATGTTCTTTTTGTCCGTACAATAAAGAGCTATATGATGAAAAAAAGGCTTTTGAATATAAAGAAGCTTTATTAAAAGAGATAAAACTAGCTAATGTAAGATATAAAAAACAGGATATAACATCTTTATATTTTGGAGGTGGAACGCCTGCCTTACTTATAGAATACCTTGAAGAGATTATAGATACTGTAAAAGAAAACTTTAATTTAAAAGGTAGTTTAGCTATAGAGCTACATCCAAGTAATATAAATTTAAGTTTATTGAATAAGTTAAAGAGTTTAGGGTTTAATATGATAAGTGTTGGAATTCAATCTTTTAATAAAACTTGCTTGGAAAATTTAAATAGAAGAGAAAATGATGAAGTAGAAAAGATAAAGCTAGTAAAAGAAGTTGGATTTGAAACTATAGATGTAGATTTGATATTTGGAATACCTAATCAAAGTATAGAAGATTTGAAGGAAGATGTAGCATTGGCTTTTGAAATTGGAGCAACTCAGATTTCTACATATCCATTTATTGATTTTTCTTATGCTAATAATGAAAGAAAACCTTTAAGTTCTAGTGAGAAGAAAAAGATGTTATTTGAGCTTGTGAATATGGCAAAGGAAATAGGTTTAGATAGAACTTCTGTGTGGACTTTTGCTAAGCCTAATACAGAAAAATATTCTTCTATAACTAGAGAGAATTTTATAGGGTTAGGGCCAGGGGCTGCTTCGTTGTTTGATGATAAGTTTAGGTTAAATACTTTTTCAGTTGAAGAGTATATAAATGCAGTAAATAAGAAGGAGTTTCCTTGTGCGTTGGTTTTAGATTTTACTAAGTTTTCAAGAAAGTCTTATTGGTTGTTTTGGAATGTTTATAATATGAATTTAGATAAAGAGCTTTATAAGAAGATGTTTGGTAGTGATTTAAGTAAAGATTATAGGTTTGAGTTGAGTTTGGCTAAAGCAATGAATTTATTAAAGGAAGATGAGTTTGGATATAAGGTTACTACAAAGGGTTCTTATTATTTCCATGTAGTGGAGCAAATTTATACTTTGCAATATATTGATAAGACATGGAGTATTGCGAAAAATAATCCATGGCCAGAGAAGATAACATTATATTAAAGATAATATACTATAAAATTTAAAATAGGTTGCCTTAATTCGTGGGGCTCTCCGGGGGAAGATGTAAGTTTTGCTCCATACAAGCGGTAAATCATGCTTGTAAATGTCGCTAAAACTTACATCTTCCCCCTTCGCTTAACGAGTTTTGAGTGACCTATTTTTGTTTTTGATTTATATAAATAGAGAGGGGCGTGTTTTACGAGGTAGGGGTAATTCACTGTTATTTTGTAGTAACGTGTAAAAAAATACCCAAAATTTGCCAAAAATGTAGTTATATAATATAATTAAAACAACAAAATTTTGTGGAATAGGGTTTTGATACGATTCGTCTTCACTATTGAAATCCACGACAATACAGAAATGTGTTGTCGTTTTTTGCGATTAATTAAATAAAATAAACATAATCGTAATATATATGGCAGAATATGAAGCATATAGGTGATTTTGTGAAGTTTGACTAAGTAGTGGGATTGGATGATTGCACAATTGAAAAATAAAAAATATAATAACTTGAAAAAAGTTAGATAAATTAACAGTTGTAGAATTACACAACTGGCTAAAATAATAGTTTAATAAAGGAGATTGAAAAATATATGAATCAAAAACTTAGCGAAAAAATTAAAATATTAGGATTCTTGATGACTTGCTTTATGATATTTTATCATTGTGGGGCATTGGATAATTCATATGCGCTTAATGCAACTGATGCAGCATTTAACACTTTTCTATCCAATATTTTCGATGTAATGGGTGTATTTGTAATGAGTCATTTTTTTGCAGTTACAGGTTTTCTTCTTTTTCGTAATTTAAATCTAAAAAATTATCCCACAAAAATAAAGAGGCGAGTTTTTTCGCTGTTAATTCCATACGTAACATGGCAAGTTATTATTACATTAAAACTTGTACTTCAAGGCCAATATATTTTTTCATTAAAAGATTTTTTGTATAAGACATTTTATTTAGTTATGTGGCCATCAGACGGTGCAATGTGGTATGTATATGCGGTATTTCTTTTAGCATTAGTTTCTCCTATATTTTTATTGATTTTTAAGAATAAAAATATAGGGTGGGGTTTAGTTGTAGTAATTATTATTTTTTTGAGTGCACAGAGAAATATTACAAATGAAATGTTCGTTAGAATAGTTAATCATGGATATGTTGGAAATATTCTTTTTTATTTTCCATCATATTTAGTTGGGGCTTTCTATGGAAAGTTTTATGATGAATTACATCAGGAAAACCGCTTAGTTTACATATTTTCTGTTTTATTCATAGCATTTTTACTGGAAGGAACTTTTCCAGGATTTCTATCTAATACAACAATTAAGCTTATGCCTATTATGGGGTTATTTCTATTACCGGTTATCCCTTCATTAAAGGATAAATGGGTATATAGACTTACTTTTTTAATGTATGCAATGCATCAACCTTTGATTGATGATATTAGGTGGCGTATTTATGATTTTTATGAATATATTTCAATACCAGTTTCAGTAAGTAATATTTTAACACGAGTAATAATACTTATTAGTGTTATTATCCTTTCTACTATTATTTATGTTATTTTAAATAAATTTGCACCAAAGGCATTGACAGCATTAACCGGTGGACGAGATTGATGATTCTATATATAGTGTTGTGATTGCTAACAAAAATACTAATGCTAGTCTAACTATGAATTTAAGACATGATAGCAAGTTAAGCTACTACGTAACTTGACAAGTACCCCCAGGGGCACAAACTATGTAAAAAATTGCGTATTTAAAGTCAGATACTTTTTGTATACATAATAGGAGATAACAGGTACAACTTAATAAAATATAAAAGGATATGCTGAAGTTTCAATAACAAAAGGCATATCCTTTTATATTTATATTAAATTGAAAAAATGGAATTATTAGGATATATTATAAATAAGCTAAGACGAAGGTTAGGGGATGATTATATATGAAAATTTTAATTATAGAAGACGATATAGAATTAAGAGAGGAATTAAAAATCTTATTACAAGATAACGACTATGAAGTTGAAACATTAACTTCTTTTGAAAATGCAAAGGAAGAGGTTTTAAAAATAGATCCAGACTTAGTACTTTTAGATATAAAACTACCTTGTATAAGTGGACAACAATTACTAAAACAAGTACGAAAGGAATCTGATGTTCCAGTAATAATGGTAACTAGTAAAAATACAGAGGTAGATGAAATTTTGAGTATGACACATGGAGCAGATGATTATATAACAAAACCTTACAATGCTGTTTTATTATTACTTAGAATAGAAGCTTTATTCAAACGAATTAATAAAAACTCTAATAATAATTTAAAATACAGACATATAAAAGTAAATCTATTAAAAAGTACCTTGGAAGCAGATGAAGAGGAGTTATTATTATCAAAAAATGAGATGAGTATTTTTTATTTCTTGCTTTCAAATATAGGAAAAATTGTAACTAGGGAAGAAATTATGGACTATTTATGGGGAACTAATAAATTTATAGATGATAATACCCTTACTGTAAATATAAATAGACTTAGAAAAAATTAGAAAGTATAGGTCTTAAAGGTGTAGTTGAAACGAGAAGAGAACAAGGATATATATTAATATGAGATTAGCAGATTATATTAAAGATAAAATAATTTATTTAGTTCTATATGTTTTCTTGATTATATCAGTCTTATTTTTTCTATTTATGTATAGGGTTCCTACGACTTTAATAATTTCTATAATTACAGTAATGGCAATATTTATAGTTACAGTGATTTTAGTTGATTATTACAGGAAGAAAAGTTTTTTTCAAAATTTCAACGATACTTTAGATAGTTTAGATGAAAAATACTTAATTACAGAAATGGTAGATTCCCCAAGTTTTATAGAGGGGAAAATTTTCTATGAAAGTCTTTATGAGATAGATAAATCAATGCATGAGGAAATTGATGTTTATAAAAAGAGTGTAAATGATTTTAAAGAGTATATAGAAATGTGGATTCATGAAGTAAAGTTACCCATTGCTAGTACTACTTTGATTTTACATAATAATAAAGAAGATGCACCTAAGAAAATAAAAGATCAAATAAATCGTATAGAGAATTATGTGGAAGAAGTTTTATATTTTGTTCGAAGTGATAATGCAGAAAAAGATTATATAATTAAACATTGTAATCTTGAGGATATAATCAATCCTGTTATAAGAAGGAATAAGGATAGTTTACTTTTGAAAAAGATTTTTCTAGAAATTGAAGATTTAAACCATGTGGTTTTAACAGATAGTAAATGGATGGGGTTTATAATTAATCAAATAATAAGTAATAGTATTAAATACTCTAAAGAAAATCCTAAGATAAAAATAGAAGCTAAAGCTATTGACGATGAAGTAGTTTTAGAAATAGAGGATAATGGAATAGGTATAAATGAAAAAGATATTAATAAAGTATTTAATAAATCTTTTACTGGAGAAAATGGAAGAAAAATTAGTAGTTCAACAGGAATGGGGTTATATTTAGTTAAGAAATTATGTGATAAATTGGGGCATAAAGTTAAGGTAGAATCTCAAGTTGGAGAGTTTACTAAGATATCAATTTGCTTTTCAAATAACGAATATTACAGTTGTGTAAGGTAATGTAATATACTTCGATGTTACTTAAATTTCACTTTCTATATAATTGAAAATATAGGAAACACCCAAGCAAATTTTATAGAAGATGGAAGGAGATAGAGATGTCTAGTTTATTAAAAATTGATAATATAAGTAAATATTATGGGAGTAAATCAAACATTACGAAGGCAATTGATAATATATCATTAGAAATTGAAAAGGGAGAATTTGTAGCTATTATGGGAGCTAGTGGCTCTGGAAAAACTACACTTTTAAATGCAATTTCCACTATAGACAGGGTAACAAGTGGTCATATTTTTATAGGAGCAAAAGATATTACAAAGTTAAAAGGTAATCAACTTAATAAATTTCGTAGAGAGGAATTAGGCTTTATATTTCAGGATTTTAACTTATTAGATACTTTAACTGCTTACGAAAATATAGCACTAACTTTACAGATACAAAATATAAAACCAAGTGAAATAAAATCACGTATAGAAAAAGTGGCAGGTAAGCTTGGAATTTTAGATATTTTAAGTAAATATCCTTATCAAATGTCAGGGGGACAAAAGCAAAGGATAGCTTGTGCGAGAGCTGTAATAACTAATCCAAAATTAATTTTAGCAGATGAACCAACAGGATCTCTTGATTCAAATAGTGCAAGAAGATTGCTTGAAATTTTTCAAACCTTAAATCAAGAATTATATTCAACTATACTTATGGTAACTCACGATGCCTTTACTGCTAGTTATGCATCTCGTGTAGTTTTTATCAAGGATGGAAAAATATTTAATGAGTTTAATAAAGGAAATGATAGTAGAAAAGTATTCTTTGAGAGAATCTTAGATGTAATTTCATTGCTAGGAGGGGATAATAGCGATGTTATTTAAATTATCTCTTAAAAATATAAAGAAAAGTTTTAAAGATTATGCAATTTACTTTTTTACACTTATCTTAGGTATAGCTATATTTTATGTGTTTAATTCATTAGAAAAACAAACGGTAATGTTGAATTTATCAAAGTCATCAAGTAGCTCAATAAGTATTATAACTACAGTTTTATCAGCAATTAGTGTGTTTGTTTCTTTTGTACTTGGATTTTTAATAATTTATGCAAATAGATTTTTGATGAAGAGAAGGAAAAGAGAGTTTGGAATATATATGACTCTTGGAATGGGAAAGGGGAGTATATCTCAAATAATCTTCTTTGAAACTGTTTTAATAGGTATTATTTCGTTAGTAATAGGACTAATTTTGGGAATAGGTCTATCACAAGTAATGTCAATATTTGTGGCAAGTTTATTTGAGGCAGATATGGATAAGTTTAGATTTGCAATTTCTAATGTAGCAATATTTAAAACCATACTTTACTTCTTTATAATTTATATATTTGTAATGATATTTAATATTATACAAGTGAGTAGATGTAAGTTAATTGAACTGATACAAAGTAAAAGTAAGTCAGAAGATATAAAAATGAAAAATCCATATGTATGTATGGGAGTATTTATTTTTGCAGTTATATTACTTTCATATGCTTATTATAATGTAACATTTAATGCTAATAGTATGGAAAAAGCTACAGATGTATATTTACAAATAATATATGGAGTAGTAGGAACTTTTTTAGTATTTTGGTCATTATCAGGGTTTATTATGAAATTAGTAATGTACATAGATAAGGTTTATTATAAGAATCTAAATAGTTTTACTTTAAGACAACTTAGCAGTAAGATAAATACTACAGTAGTATCTATGTCAGTAATTTGTTTGATGCTCTTTATAACTATTTGTGTTTTTTCTAGTTCAGTTTCTATGAATGCAACACTTAAATCAAATATGAAGAAATTAGCAACAGCTGATATTTCAATTTCTAAGAGTATGAATTTAGGAAAAACAAATGAGGATGGATATACCTATACTAAAGCACAGATAGATACTTCTAAATTAAGTGTAGAAGAAGTTTTAGAAAATAGAGGATTTGATACAAATTCAAATTTAACTGATGTAGTTGTAATTAATAAATACCAAACAAAAGAAGTTACTTTAAAAGATTTACTTGGTAATTATTATGAAATGCTAAAGGCTGAAAATCCTGACCAAGTTGAATCTGATGAAGTTTTTTATAATATAAAATCCGATTTAGTTAGAATAAGTGATTATAACAAAATAGCAAAGCTATATGGAAAAGAAACTTATAATTTGAAAAATGATGAATATATGGTTATTTGTGATTATAAAAATATGATTAAAATTTACAATGAAGGTTTAAAGTCACGCTCAGAGATAACCATAGGAGATAAATCATATAAGCCTAAATATGAAGAAATAAAGGGTGGCTATATTACTATGTCATCTGAATCAAGTAATACAGGAATTATATTAGTTCCAGATGATGCAGTAGAGGAAAGTATGATTACAGACCAAATTTTAGCTGGGAATTACAAAGCTAATAATAAACAAGAAAAAGATAAAATAGAAGATAAGATAAATGAAATAAGAGAAGATGTTTATGAAAAAAATTTAGTTATAGGTATAGGTAGTAAAATAGACATTTACAATGACAACATTGGAACAAGTGCAATGGCAGTATTCATAGGGCTTTATATAGGTTTAGTATTTTTAATTTCTAGTGGTGCAATACTTGCTTTAAAAGAATTATCAGAAAGTGCTGATAGTAAGGATAGATATAAAACCTTAAGAAAAATAGGTGTAGATGAAAGTATGATTAATAAATCTTTGTTTATACAAATTGGAATATTCTTTGGATTTCCATTACTTTTAGCAATAATTCACTCTATATTTGGAATTCAAGTTGCAAATATGATGCTTGAAAGTTTTGGTAGAGATGGACTTATGAAATCTATCATTATGACTTCAATATTCGTAGTAGTTATATATGGTGGGTATTTTATAGTGACTTATCTTTGTAGTAAAAATATTATAAAAGAAGATTAGAAATAGCTAAATTCTATTTCATCAAACAAGTTTTAATATTACTTTAAATTCATACATTGATAGTATTGAAGGATTAAAAATTAATTGAAAAATAAATAAAATATTTTGAAAAATAAAAAAATTAGTATATAATAATAAAAAAGTGAAATATCGGCAAATTTAGAGAAATCTAAAGACGCAAAGCTAAAGGAGCTAAGGTTAATAAACTATGCTAGCCAGTTACCGAAGAATATATATTCTTTGTAATTATATACTATTTTTTATTTTTTATGAGAGTTTTAAAGAGAAAAATAGTATATTTTAATGTATTGAAAATGGCAACTATCCTTTATAAAGGATAGTTTTTTACGTTAAAGTATAATTTGTAGTTTAGCCTTTATTCCAACTTTTAAAATAAGATTAGGGGACAGACAATGAAGAAAAAAATCTCAACAGTGTTATTAGCATCAGTCATAGCTACAAACATTTCACCAGCAATAAATGTATTTGCTGAAGAAGTAGTAAAAGAAAATGCAGTACAAATAGAACAAAAGGTATTTAGTGAAGCAAAAATAACTAACTTTAATTTAAATAATTACAATAACTACGAAGGCTACAACAATGAATATAAAATATCTAGAGATGAAATCATAGAAATTTCTAACAATGGAGGAAGATACTTCTCTAGTGTAATAGAAAATGCAATAGACGGAAATACTTCTACTCACTGGGAAACAGGAAAACCAAATGATAGTGACTTTAAAAATGAAGTTGTATTTGAATTTGACGATGTAAAAACTATAAATAGAATAGCATATGCTACAAGACAAGATGGAGCAAAAGGTAAGGGATTCCCAAATGAGTTTGAAATATACTCTTCTGTAAGTGGAAAAGATGAAGACTATACCTTAGTTTCTACAGGTGCTTATGGTACTACTGGAAACATGATGGAATTTAAGTTTGATACTATAGATACTAAAAAACTTAAGTTTGTATTCAAAGAAGCGAATCAAGGTTGGGCAAGTGCTAGTGAATTTATGTTTTACACTAAAGATGAAGTACTTGATGAAGTACTAGACTTGTTTACAGATAAAACTTTAGAAAACTTAAAGCCAGAGTATAAATCTATTGAAGTTATAAATACTTTACAAGAAAAGTTAAATAATCATCCTTTAAAAGAAGACTTACAAAAATATATTGATATAGCTAAAGATATATTAAACAACAACATTAAAACTGTAAAAACAGTAATAGCAGAACAACATGGAAATATGAATCAACATGCACAAAATAACTTAAAATTTGGATTTGGGAATAACCTTCAACCAACAGGAGTGTTAGCAAAACCAGGAGATAAATTAGAAGTATATGTAGATGTAGAAGAAGGTAAACCACTGCCTAAATTATTCTTCTCTCAACAAGAAGGAAGTTGGTCTAATTGGGGAGCTACTATAAACTTAATTCCAGGTAAAAATATTATAACAGTACCAAAGATATCGCAAGAAGATAATTATAAACATGCAGTAACTCCAGGCGGACCAGTGTATATAGTCAATCCATATACAAGTGAAGAACAAGGTAGAGCACCTAAAATAAGATTTGCTAGCGGAGTGGAAGTATTCCCTTACTTTGATGAAAATACTAATGAAGAAGAATTTTTAAATTTCTTAAAAGAATATAAAAAGAAAATAGATGAAGATATTATAAATAATCCAAATGTAATGGATAGAAAAGTAATAGATACTTTTGAATTTAAATCAGACCGTATATTCTTTACAGGAACTGCTAGTGGTGCTTATGAAGCTTATGTTGAAAAAGGAATAAAACCTATTGATACAGTAAATTCTTGGAATAGACATATGGATACACTATTTAAATATTACGGATTAGATGGTAATAATTTAAATGATGATCCTAAGTTTATAAGAGATAATATAAGATTAGCACAACCTTGGGGATATATGTATGCAGCAAGTAACCATGTAGGTGTTCAAAGAGATGTAATGACTCAATTATTAATACCATTTGAAGATAGAAATAGTTCTAACTGGGGTATTGACCATGAAATAGGTCATAGAATGGATATGAAAAAGAGACTATACGGAGAGTCTACAAATAATATGTTACCTATATTCATGGACTTTAATAGTGGAGTTAAACCAGGAAATAGTATACCATATGATAAAGTATACAAAAATGTAATGAGT
Source organism: Paraclostridium bifermentans (assembly GCF_964259345.1). Classification (GTDB taxonomy): domain Bacteria; phylum Bacillota; class Clostridia; order Peptostreptococcales; family Peptostreptococcaceae; genus Paraclostridium; species Paraclostridium bifermentans_B. The sequence goes on along the minus strand of NZ_CAXVJR010000001.1, from coordinate 482,396 downwards.
GAAAACTCTAATGTTTTTGTAGAGGGTAATTATTTTGAAAGAATAGCTCCGTTTTGGCAATTAGAGTTATATAAACCAGGATATTGGGCAGAGTTTAATAGTTTATATAGAGAAAGAGATAAGGACATCATAATAGAAGGTGGAGATAAACAAGAAGAAAGTAAAACAAAATATATCGTAGAGTTTTCATCAGAAATATTAAATATGGATTTAAGTGAATACTTTAAAAGACATGGATTCCCTGTTACAGATGAAGTAAAAAAAGAAATGGCAAGTAAATATAAGAAGCCTGACAAAAAACTTTGGTATATAAATGATTCACTATGGGGATACAAAGGTAATGGATTTATAGAAGGAACTACTCCAAATTTAAGTTTATCTAAATCAAATGATAAGATAAAATTAGATTTTAATGTTTCAAAAGAAAATCAAGATGATTTACTAGGATATGAAATATTAAAAAATGGTGGAGTTATAGGATTTACATCTAAAGATAGTTTTATAGATGAACAAACTAATCTTGAAAATAATGATGTTTATGCTGTAATAGCATATGATAGAAATTTAAATAAAAGTAATACAGTAAATTTAAATTCACATTCTCCTATAATAAACTTAACTCAAGAAAAAGTAACTTTAAAACTAAAAGAAGATTTTAATCCTATGGATTTTGTAAAAGCTGTAACTTATGATGGTAAAAATATAACTTCTACTATTGAGGTAGATAGTAATGTTGATATAAATAAAAAAGGAAATTACACTGTTAAATATACTGCAAAAAGTAATAATATAACTAAAGAAGTATTAATGAATGTAGAAGTAGTAAGTGATTATGATTACTTATCTGATAAAGAATGGACATCGGTAAAAACAGGCTGGGGAACTCCAAGCAGAAACCAAAACCTAAAGGGAAGATTAAATGGTGAAATAAAGAACTTTGAAAAAGGATTTAAAATACATGCAAATGGTGAAATAGTTTATGAATTAGGTGATCATAAATATGAAAACTTTGAAGCTTTAGTTGGAGTGGATATGACAGTAGTAGAACAAGATAGGTCATCGATAACATTTAAAGTAACTGGTGATGGTAAGAATTTAGCTAATACTAGTGTTTTAAAGTATAAAGATAATATGGTTTATTTAAATGTTCCAATAAAAGATGTTAACGAATTAAAAATAGAAGTATACGATGGTGGTAATGGAAACTCATATGACCATGGTGTAGTAATAAATCCTAAATTAACTGAAGATAATATACCCCCAACTGTAGAAGTTCCAAAAAATCCAGATATAGATCCAGATACAGAAAAAGATAATATTAAACTTTCTGATGTAAACGGACATTGGGCAGAAGACTATATAAAAGATTTTGTAAATAAAGGACATATAAAAGGATATGGAGATAACACATTTAAGCCAAATAATAATATTACTAGAGCAGAATTTATAAGAATAGTAAATATGGCATTTGGATTTACTCAAAAAGGAAGTGAAAACTTTTCAGATGTAAATCAAGGTGATTGGTATTATGATGAAGTTTTAAAGGCAGTTAAACAAGGGTATATACAGGGCTATGTAGATAAAACATTTAGACCTAATGATAAAATAACTAGAGAAGAAGCTTGTAAAATTATAGGAACTATATTAAAAGTTAGTGGAGATGGAAAAACTAAATTTAAAGATGAAAAAGAAATATCTGACTGGTCTATAAAATATGTAGATGGATTAGTAGATATGGGAATTATAAATGGTTATGAAGATGATACTTTCAAAGCAAAAAACAATGCAACAAGAGCGGAAAGTGTTAAAATTTTATATGTAGCTAAAAGCAAGGGTATTTAAATAAAACCTGCGATTAATATCTAAAATATTAATCGCAGGTTTATTTTTATTTAGTTTTTCGCTTTGGAATTAGACAGAACTAACTTTAAGTGAAATCTAAGGAAGAAATAGAATTTTATTGAAGGAAGGTGAGTTTGGATATTTGGATTGGTTAAATAAGCGTATATACTTAAATTTAATATCAATAATAAATAATATATGCATTAAAACTTACTTAAGGTGGTGTGCTACAATATGTGCAAAGTATCTAGAAGAGGGTATGATGAAAATGATAAAAGATGGTTTTCTAATAAAGAACTTATAAAATTAAAAAAAGCCAAGGAAGAAGTTGAATGGCTAATAAATAGAGATTATAAAATAGATACTGTAGTAAACTTTGTATGTAATAGATATCAATTTTCAAATAGACAAAGGGATTGTATAAAAAGAATAGTATGCTCTGATGAAAAGAAAGAAATAAGAAAAAATAAAGAATTGACTATAGATAAAATAAGTGAAGGTACCATATATATAGATGGATTCAATACTATAATAACTATAGAAGTTGCTTTGTCAAAAGGTACATTAATCGTAGGAAGCGATAAAAATATTAGAGATCTAGCTGGACTTAGAGGTACATATAAAATTATTGATAAAACAGAAGAAGCTTTAAATTTAATAGGTGAATTTTTAGATAAAAATAACTGTGAATCAGCAGTTTTTTATTTAGATGCTCCAGTATCTAATTCTGGAAATTTAAAGCATAAAATAATAGAAAGTTTTAAGAAAAGAAAAGTAGCTGTTAATGTAGAGTTGGTAAATAATCCAGATGTTATTTTAGAAAAATCAGAAAGAGTAATAAGCAGTGATGCGATAATAATTGATAAATGTATAAGCTATTTTAATATGACTAGAACTATAATAGAAAAATATATACAAGATGCTAATATTATAAACTTAAATGATTAGCAAAGAAATATGAATTAAATATAATGAAAATCAAGCTTTACAGATTCCTGCAAAGCTTGATTTTTTTTACTCTGCGAGTGCTTTTACTTCTTCATAGCACTTTAGATCTGTATAAAGTTCACTTGTATATGGATTACGTTTTGTTTTTCTTACTTTGTAGACCATATAAATAAATAATGCTACATTAGCAAGAAGTGCAATTAAACTTACAACAAACAATGCAGTTGGATTTTGTGTTGATTTAACAGCAAATTGTGATTCATCAATGAATGTAGGGTATGTCATGGCAAACATACACCAAAGAGCAAGTGTTTGCGCACGATGCTGTAACCAAGCACCTTTTTTTAGCACAAAGGCAGCTACAGTTGGTGCAATTAGTAATGCAATACCACAGTACCAGGCATGGTCACCTAAACAGTTATAAGTATATGCAAAGTTCCAAAGATCATAAGCAATAATCCAGAACCAACACATATCAGGCCATAACATATCTTTGCTCTTATCTTTACTAATACAGATTCCTACCCAACCTGTGATTGTAATTATATTTAAGATACCTGCAATTCCATTTAAGTAGTTCCAAGAACCACTATAAAATACCATTCCTTCAAAGACTTCTTTTGTAAGGCCTAGTGAACCAATTTGGAAATCACGAGAAACAGCCTCAAGAATATTAATTGCAAGAATTAATGGAGGAAAATATAAAACCCATTTATGACTAGTAGCATCTTTTAAGTGACGAATTAACCAAAACCCAATACATCCTGCTAAAGCAGAATAAACTTTTGCGTAGTGAAACCAGTCATCTACACTAGTACCAGCAGTGGTATTTGGCCATACAAAGAGTGTAAGAATGATTGGTAATATTACAAATAGTGCAATCCCACCCCATTTATAACGTCGACCAATTTCATTTAATATAATTAATACAATGAACACCAAAAATAACATGAGCCAATTGGTAATTGGTTGTGGTTCAAATAAAAACATAACGTTACCCCCTAAATTTAAATATATAAAGTTATGAATCACGATTATTGTAGCACTTTTAGTTAGAAAACGAAACATATTAAGATAAATTAGATATGTTACACTTTAATGCAGATGCAATTTTTATGCTAATTTTAAAGGTTTTAAGTAAAAAAGTCGCCTTATTAGCGACTCTTTACATCTAGTTTTTAGGTTTGAAATTAGAAAGAACTAATTTTAAGTCAAATTCCATTCTAGACTTAAGATTATAACTTCCTTGATGAAGACACCAGTCAAATATTGTGCCCCTAGATATCCTCATAATTATCATAGTCAAATCTAAGGAAGAAATAGAATTATCTAATTCATCATTTTCAAGTAAATCTTCTACAATAGATTTAACTTCTAATGCTATATGACGGTCAGGTTTAATAGAGTACTTTCCTTCTATCGAAAGTAAGTTTTTATAGATTTCACTTACAAATACCCAGCCAAGTTCCTCCATCATAGTTGCGCCTTCAACTAATAAAAATAATAATTTATCTAGGTTTGAGCAAAAATTTCTTGCATGAAATCTATCCATAACTAGAATATCAACTTGTTCATAAGCTGTATTAATTATTTCTGCCTTTGATTTAAAATGATGATAAAAAGCACCTGTTGATATATCTGCAGCTTGGCAAATATCTTGAATTTTAACACTATCAAAACCATTTAACTTAAAAAGTTCAGTGGCTACTTGTGTGATTTTAAGTTTAGTTTTAATAGCTTGTTTTTGTCTATCAGTTAATTTTTCCATGATAAAAACCCCTTTATAGGACTTAAATGTTAATCCCGTTAATTATATGATTATTTAGTATAGCATAAAAAAAGTAAATTCATATACATAGTTGTAAAAGATAATAAATAAAAAACTGCAAGTATACATTTACAAAATATGGTAAAGCATGCTATATTTTAATTACAGAATGAGATTCGGTGAAACTTATTCTGTCTAAAATGTTACAAAATTAACAATTGAGCAATGTGAAATTAATCAAAATTAAATGATTAATTAGAAGCATATTAAATATTTTGACAATACAAAAAATATTAAGGGGGAGAATTATGGAGAAATACAAGGTAATCGAGATAAAGGAAAGTGTTTTTAAAAACAATGATGAACAAGCCGATTTACTTAGAGCAGATTTAAAGAAAGATAATACTTTTTTATTAAATTTAATGTCTTCTCCAGGTTCAGGTAAGACTACAACAGTTTTAAGAACTATCGAAGCATTAAAAGACGAAATGAAAATAGGAGTTATGGAAGCAGACATAGATTCAGATGTTGATGCTAATACTGTTTCAAAAACAGGAGCAAAAGTAATTCAGCTACATACAGGAGGAATGTGTCATTTAGATGCAGATATGACAAAGCAAGGTTTAGTAGAACTAGGAACAGAGGATGTAGACTTTGTGATACTAGAAAATGTAGGGAATTTAGTATGTCCAGCAGAATTTGATACTGGATCTTCAAAAAACGCTATGATACTTAGTATACCAGAGGGACATGATAAACCACTTAAATATCCATTAATGTTTTCAATAGTGGACGTAGTTTTAATAAATAAAATTGATGCTATAGAATACTTTGATTTTGATTTAGATTTAGTTAAAGAATACATAAAAAAAATAAATCCTAATATACAAGTTATAACAATATCAGCAAAAACTGGTGAAGGTATAGATGAATGGGCAAATTGGATAAGAAAAGAAGTAAAAGCTTGGAATAATTAATATAATATATAAATTAAAATTTTTAGGGGGATTATTATGGCGGTAAAAGAAAAGGTTCTTCAGTTTGCAAATCAGGTTAGTGGAAAGAAACCAGGGTCTAAAGGGTACTTTGGTGAAAATGATGCACGTTATAAAATTTTAGAGCCAGTTGTAAGTGATGAAATGGCAGAAGTTTTACTTTGTATGAAGATTAGAGAAAAAACAACTGCCCAAAAAGTAGCACCTTTATGTGGTAAAAGTGTTGAAAGATGTAGTGAGCTATTATTAGAGTTATCAGAAATAGGGGTAGTATTCGTTAATGAAATAGATGGTGTAGATACTTTCTGGTATGAAACTTGGGTACCAGGAATTATGGAAATGATGGTTAATAACAAAGAACAAGCTAAAAAATATCCTCAAATTCCTAAGGCATTTCATGATTACGGTGTGGAAAATGGACCAAGATCTACAGGAAGTTTTCCTCCAGGGGTAGGACTTATGCGTGTTATTCCAATAGAAACTGCAATAGATGGAGAAACAAGAAGAGCATCATACGAGGAAATATCAAAATATCTAAATGAGAATGATAAATTTTCAGTATCAGATTGTTCATGTCGTACAGCAAGAGAAAGTATGGGAGAAGGTTGTGGACATTTAAAAGAAGATATGTGTATTCAATTAGGGCATGCAGCTGAATATTACATAAGAACAGGAAGAGGTAAAGAGATAACTAGAGAAGAAGCTTTTGAAATAATAAAAAGAGCTGAAGAAAATGGGTTAATGCATCAAATACCAAACTTAGATGGATCAGGAAAAACTCATGCTATATGTAACTGCTGTGGATGTTCATGTCTAGCACTAAAGGGAGCAAATATGTTTGCAAATACAGATATGGTACGTTCTAATTATGTATCAAAAGTAGATAAAGATAAGTGTGTTGCTTGTGGTGAGTGTGTGGTAAACTGTCCAACTAATGCCTTAAAACTAGGGCAAAAACTATGCTCGACTAAACCTGTTGTAGATAAAATTGAAAGAAAAGAAACTCCAAGAAATACTAACTGGGGAGAAGATAAATGGAATGAAGATTACAGAACTAATAGAGAAAACGTTGTAGAGAGTGGAACTAGCCCATGTAAAACTGCATGTCCTGCTCATATAGCTGTTCAAGGATATATTAAACTTGCTTCACAAGGAAGATACAAAGAAGCATTAGAACTTATAAAAAAAGAAAATCCATTCCCAGCAATATGTGGACGTATCTGTCCTAGAAAATGTGAATCAGCATGTACAAGAGGAGATATAGATTCACCACTTGCAATAGATGAAATCAAAAAGTTTATAGCTGAACAAGATTTAAAAGAAGAGCATAGATTTATACCTAAAAAGAGACATGATTATGGCAAAAAAATTGCAATAATAGGTGGTGGACCTGCTGGACTTTCATGTGCTTATTATTTATCAATAGATGGATATAAGGTAACAGTATTTGAAAAACAAGAAGCACTTGGTGGTATGTTAACTTTAGGAATTCCTTCTTTCAGACTAGAAAAAGAAGTTGTTAATGCAGAAATAGATATATTAAGACAAATGGGAGTCGAATTTAAAACAGGTGTAGAAGTAGGTAAGGATATTACTTTAGATGAATTAAGAAAAGAAGGATACAAAGCTTTCTATTTAGCAATAGGTGCACAAGCTGGTAGAAGATTAAATATAGAAGGTGAAGATGCAGAAGGTGTTATCCCAGGTATAGAATTTGTACGTGATGTTAACTTAGGAAAAGATGTAGCGTTAAACGGAAAAGTAGTTGTTATTGGTGGAGGTAATGTTGCTATAGACGTAGCGAGAAATGCCACAAGAGTAGGTGCAGATAGTGTAGATATGTATTGTTTAGAAAGTCGTGAACAAATGCCTGCACTAGAAGAAGAGATAGAAGAAGCTTTAGAAGAAGAAATAGTAATAAATAACTCTTGGGGACCTAATAGAATAATCGTAGAAGATGGAAAAGTAGTAGGAGTAGAATTTAAAAAATGTATTAGTGTATTTGATGAAAACAAAAGATTCTCTCCAAAGTTTGATGAGAATAATGTAAAAGTAGTAGATGCGGATTATGTTTTAATTTCAGTAGGTCAAAGTATTGACTGGGGTGATTTACTTAGAGGAAGTAAGGTAGAACTAAATCCTAACAATACAATAAAGGCTGATGGATTTACTTATCAAACAAATGAAGCTGATATATTTGCTGGAGGAGATTCATACACAGGACCTAGATTTGCAATAGATGCAATAGCAGCAGGAAAAGAAGGAGCTATATCAATTCATCGTTTTGTTCAACCAGGACAAAGTTTAGTAAATGGACGTGATAGAAGAGATTATCATGAATTTGATAAAGAAAGTTTACAACTTGAAGGATACGACAATATGCCAAGACAAAAGGCTGAACATAAATCTGATGTAAATACAAAAGAATCTTTTAAAGATATACGTCTTACTTTTACAGAAGAACAAGTTAAAAAAGAAACAGAAAGATGTTTAGGATGTGGAGCTACTGTTGTAGATGAATATATGTGTGTAGGTTGTGGTCAATGTACTACACAATGTAAGTTTGATGCTATATCACTTGTTAGAAAGTATGATGCAGAAGGTGTAGCTTATGAAGATCTTAAACCAGCTATAGTTAAAAATGTTATAAGAAGAAAAGGTAGAATGTTAGGTAAGAAAGTTAAAGATGTATTTGCAAAATAAAAAATAATGATAAGAGGTGTATTATGGGAATTTTATATGAAAGAATGACTTTTGAAGGATGGGCAATATTCCTATTTGTACTATTAGCATTGATGGCATTCAATGAACTTGGAAGAAGCACAAAATGGGCAGGTATACTATTATTTATAATAGTGCCTACGTTTTTAACTATTTATGTGTGGCCAACTACGGCTGCACCAGGAAATGAATATGGAACTGGAACTTGGTTTAACTGGGTAAAAACTTACTCAGCACTTGCTGGATGTGTTTGGTTTATGGCACTTAGATATATTCCTTCATTACAAAAGAAGAAATGGGCATTGGCTCTTCCAGCAATTATTTTAGGTGTTAATATACTTGAAGCTGCTATTAGAGATTTTCAGATATTTAGTTATGGATTAACTGATGGTGGAGTTGTAGATAATCTTTGGACTATATCTGGACCTTGGAATATTATGAATGGTATAGCAGGGATATTAAACATAATTACGATTTGTGGTTGGTTTGGAATATTTATATCAAAAGATAAAACAAAGGATATGATATGGCCAGATATGATATGGGCATGGATTATAGCTTATGATTTATGGAACTTTGCTTATACTTATAACTGTATATCAGATCATTCAATTTATTGTGGAGCTGCTTTATTACTTTCATGTACTATACCAACTTTCTTTATAAAAAGAGGGGCTTGGTTACAACATCGTGCTCAAACATTAGCTCTTTGGATTATGTTTGTTATGACTGTGCCACAGTTTGCGGATAGAATAGCACCAGTTGCTACAACACATAACAAGACTGCTTTCTTTGTAGTAAGTTTGATATCTTTAGTTGCAAATGCAGCTTTAGCAATTTATCAATTTAATAAGATAAGAAAAGATAAACTTAATCCAATTAAGGATGAGATTTATACAGATACGAAGGCTTATAGAGATGTAGTTTTAGAAAATAAGTAGATGCAAAATAGAAGTAGGTGAAAATAATGCACGAGCTAGGGGTAGTTATAGAAGTTGTAAAAACTGTGGAAAAAGTAGCCTTAGAAAATAATTTAACAAAAGTAGATAGTTTGGTATTACAGATAGGGGAGTTGTCTTCTATGATACCTAAATATATAGAGAGCTGTTTTCCAGTAGCAGTAGATAATACTATTTTGCAAGATACTAAGCTTGAGATAGAAGTTATACCGGCAAATGGTATGTGTAAAAGTTGCAATAAAGTTTTTAATGTAAAAGCAAACAATGGGCAATGTGCTTATTGTAGCAGTAAAAGTTGGGATTTACTTAGTGGAAAAGGATTTGTGATTAAGGAAATTGTAGCTTATTAAATAAAAGTAGTTATTAAGTGTGAAAGCTTAGTAACTACTTTTTTTATGAAAACCTATAATTATAGGTTAATTCAATTCGTTGTGGTGCTCCGGGTGAATATGTAAGTTTTGCTCCAAAAGCTGAGAAGATGCTTTAAATGTCGCTAAAACTTACATATTCACCCTTCGCTTAGCTATTTTAAAGTAAGCTTTTTTTGGTATATGATAACAAGTAATTCAGTATTACTGTATACAAATTTATATTTTATAAGTTAATAGATACTTCAAAGGCAAAGGTTTAAACTACAATTAACTATTAAGAGTTTTGTTACAATAATAAATGCACTAGTTAAAAAATAAGTTTTTTGCAAATAAGTATAATATAGAAATTATTGATAATTTAAGTTTGCAGTCCAAGGAAAATCTAATGGAAATACTGTTTTCGCAAAAGTATATATATTTTTAAAATCTTTAAAATCCTCGAATTGAGCTTCATTATATTCAAAGAAAAGCTTATTTAACTTACTTAAATCATCTATAATAAGTTCTTCATCTTTGTATCTTATAACATACTTATAATCACGTTGTACAAACTCTAAGTTATCTACGAAATCCGTACTAAAATATTGTTTAAAATAACCTGAAAGACTTTTACATAGCTTTTCAAAATTAATTATTTTTAAACTTCCTTGCTGATAATCTAGCTCTTTATTAGTAACATTTTGTAATTGATCTTTTGTATTTCTAATATGAACAGAGTATACTATTTTGCTTAAATCATATTTATAGCATAAGTGTTTTAATACTTTTTCAACATAATAATTGTCTAAAGATAGTTCAACTACTTCAGCAAAAGAGTTTTCATTATCTTTTGTAACTCTTAAAATTATATATCCTATAGTAATATCATTATTTTTCACAAGAACTTTCTTATAACTTCTATCTCCCCAAGGTATAGTTGCAGAGTGAAGAAGTGTTGTAAATTCTTCTTTTGTTCTTATATATCTAGTACTATTTTGATTATACATATGTAAAATTTTATTTAAATCATTAGAATCTATATAAGTTTCATCAAACTCTAAAATTTTAAAATTCGTTGGAAGATCTATTTTTTCAGGATATATAGAATACTTATAGAAGCTTTTTATAAGACTACAATTTCTTCTTGTATAAAGACTTCTAGTACCAGAAACAAGCAATATATCTACACCATCAGATAGCATTTTGCTTTCAACAAAGTCTAATACTTTAGATGAAAATCCTCTTTTTTCATAATCTGGATGCGTACACACTGCACCTATTGCAGCTACTTTTATTTTTTCACCCTGTATAGATACTTCTTGAATTAAGTAATTAACATCAGATACTACCCTATTATCTTGAGATATGACAATCATATTATCTATATTGTTTTTATTTAATAAAAGAGGAAATTCTTCGACCATAGTTGGTTTACAATTTCTTGATATTCTAAAAACATAATTTATAAGTTCAGTTACATCATTAAATTCATTCAAATTTGCACTTCTAGCATTTACATTCATATCAATAGCCCCTTATCCTAATATATTTAATTAATAAATCTAAATAAATTTTCTTGCGTAAATAATAGTCAAAACAACATTTAATCTAATAATATATCTTTTATTTTTAAGTATATATAATTATAGAAAAAATCAATACAACAAATGTTTATTATAGATAAAAGCTATTAGAACATATATCAGTTGTTTGATAAACTAAGAATGAAAAAATTGTTAAAAAGGTCAAATGAATATTTTTAGATAATAATAAAATATTTAGATGGGATAAATACATTAGATTGGGGATTTTAAAAATATGGAAATTCAATACGCATTAAAAGATTGTACATTTAAACATAACAAATATTCAGTTATATCATCAGAAGTTTTAAAAAGCAAAAACGTAGATATTAAGGTTGCAAAAGGAGAGAAATTTGCATTTCAACTAATGCTATCTGCAGATAAAGAGTTTAATTGTTGCATAGATGATAGTAACCTTATATCTTGGAAAGGACTAGAAGATAGAGTAAGAATAAGTTTAAAGACTCCAAAAGGATTAGAAAATAATTTTAATATAAGCATACTAGGATATGTACAAGATGATACCAAAGCTTATGTTAATGATGCTATATTAAGAGATAAAGATGTACTTGTTGAACAGTATATACCTCAAATGTTTTGGATAGAAGGGGAAGTTCCAAGGGACTATAATGAAAGTGAATTAACTCTAGGTATAGATATATTTAAAGCAGTAGGTTATGAGGATGAAGTTAAAGAACACAGCATAGATGTAAAAGTAAATGTATCTGATGTAGTTTTAAAACCTTTAAATCAAAGTGAGTTTTTCCTTGATTTATGGCAACACTATGCATCTTTAGCGAGAATGTATAAAGTAGGGCTTTGGTCTAGTGAACATTTAGATATAATTGATAACTATTTAAATGAACTATCAAGCTTAGGAGAAAAAGTTACAACTATCATAGTTTCTGATTATCCATGGGCAGGACAAAGTTGCTATAGAGTAACTAAAAATCCTTCTAATTTATTTGAATATAATATGGTAAAGGTAATAAAAAATAGTTCTGGTGAAATCGTATGTGATTTTAATACTATAGATAGAATTATAGAAATAGCAGATAAATATAATATGGCTAAGGAAATCGATATATTTGGATTGCTAGGAAACTGGTGTGCTAGAGATTTTGGAAATCCAGTAAAAGGCTATAAAGATCCAATAAGAGTAAGATATTTTGATGAAAATGAAGGTGTATTTAAATTTATAAATAATACTGCTGGTTTAAAAGAATATATTGGAGTTGTTTTAAATCATTTTATAGAAATTGGAGTTTGGGATAGAGTAAGAATAATAGCAGATGAACCAAATAACCCTAAAGTAGTAGAAGAGTGTATGGAGTTTATAAGTTCTTCTATAGAAAATAAATATACTGTTAGATATAAATCTGCTACACACGATCAAAAATTCCTAGAGTATTCAAAAGGTTTAATAAATGATATGTCTGTTAACCTAGGACTTACAGTTGAAAATTATAAAGATATATTACCACTTAAAAAACAAATAAATGAACAAGGTGGAAATTTAACTTGGTTTGTATGTTGCATGCCAGAAAAACCAAATAGTTTTTTAAGTTCTCCATTTGTTGAAAATAGGATATTAGGATGGTACACATATTACTTTGGACTAGATGGATTTTTAAGATGGGATTATTGTCTATGGACTGAAGATCCATGGAAAGATTCAAGTTATAAGTTCCCATTATGGAAAGCTGGAGATATGTTTTTTGTGTATCCAGGTAAAGATTTAAAACCAATAAGAAGTGTTAGAATGGAAAATCTAAGATTTGGAATTCAAGATTTTGAGTTATTTACTATGCTAGAAGAAAAAGTTGGTAGAGATTATATAGAAAAGCAATTGATGGAAAAGTTATTAAATAGAAAAGAAAACTATAAAGTTATAAGTCATTTTGAAGTAGAACTTGGATATTCATTAGAAAATAAAGAATATAATTTAGTAAAGAATGAAGTGTTAGATTTATTATCAAAAAAATAAATATATATTATACTTTATAAAGAGAAAGACTCTAGTTTTAAAACTAGAGTCTTTTTTTATGCAATTTAAAACTAAATATTCTAAGTTATTACATTACAAAAACGTTATATTAAGCCAGTCCAACATAACAATAATGTAGGCGATATTTCTCGCTACATAAATTATAATAATTATACAAACGAAATTGAAAGCCATTGAAATTACTATAAAGTAAAGCGAAAAATCAAATTAAAAGGAGAATTTTATGAAAATACCAAAAAAGATATTAATAGTACTAGTAACACTAACAGGAATTGTAGGTGGGGGGATGTTAGCTATAAATAAATATAATGAAAATTTACAAAACCAGTATCAAGTTCAAGAAGAAAAAGAAGAGGTAAAGCAAGGAAACTTAGAGGTAAATGTTACTGCTTATGGAAATGTAGCGGCTAAAGATGAAAGTAACTCATCAAACTTAAAAGTTCAAGTAAATATAGATGAGTTAGATATTAATAAATTAAAGATAGGTCAAAAAGTAAAAGTTGAATCTAAATCTTTACCAAATGAAGTAATAGAGGGAAGAGTTGAATATATAAATCAAACTGGTGAGATTGAAAATGGAAAAACTAAATATAAAGTTGATATATCTATAGAAAAACCAATATCAAAAACAGGAACTATAAAGCATAATGAAGTTAATTTAAGAGAAGGAGTATCTAAGGAATATCTATTAACTAAAACGTTAAATGAAGGCGATAAAGTAGAAATACTTGATGAAGTTATAAAATCTAATAAACAAAAGTGGTATAAGGTGGCATTAGAAGATGGAACTATTGGATGGGTTTATTCATTGAATATAGAAATAAATGGGATAAACAAAACTGATGTAATAGCAACTATAAAAAATGATAGTACAAATGTTAATACAAAAGCTTCTTCAAAGAGTTCTATAACAGCTAAACTAGCAAAAGGTGACGAGGTAACTATAATAGGAAATGAAGGTAGCTATTATAAAGTAAAACTAGGTAATGAACAAGAAGGATATATAAAAGAAAGTGATCTTATTATAGGAAGTTTAAAGCCAGGAATGTCTGTAACTGTGTCTATATTAGTAGATAAAAAAGAAAATACACTATATATACCAATACAATGTGTTACAAAAGGTGATAATGGTTATTCTGTTATACCTTCTAACTCAAATGATTATAAAAATATAGAAGTAGGAATAAGTACTGAAGACTATGTTGAGGTATTACAAGGACTTTCAGCTGGAGATAAGGTTAAAGTACTAAATGAAAATAGCGAAAATTACTAAGGGGGTATATATGGAATATATAATAAAAGCAAATAATTTATGTAAAACATACCATGTAGGGGATGAAGAATTAAAAGTATTAGATAATGTATCTTTAAATATAGAAAAGGGAGAATTTGTTGCAATAGTAGGTCCATCTGGGTCTGGAAAATCAACATTTATGAATATAATAGGCTGTTTGGATACAGCTGATGAAGGCGATTATATATTGGACGGAGAGACTATTAAAGATGTTGAAGGAGACGACTTAAGCAACATAAGAAACAAAAAGATAGGTTTTATTTTTCAAAACTTTAACTTACTAAATAAACTATCTGCAATAGAGAATGTTGAGTTGCCGCTAATATACCAAGGTATAAGTATGAAAAAAAGAAGAGATATAGCTATAAAATGTCTTGAAAAGGTAGGACTTGAATCTAGAAAAAATCATAAACCAAATCAATTATCAGGTGGACAGCAGCAAAGAGTAGCAATAGCAAGAGCTATAGCTACAAATCCAGAAATTTTACTAGCAGATGAACCAACAGGTGCATTAGATAGTAAAACTAGCGAAGAAATACTTAAAACATTACAACAATTGAATAAAGATGGTAAAACAATCATAATGATAACTCATGATTTGAATATAGCAAACAATGCTAAAAGACAAATAAGAATAAAAGATGGAAAAATATATGAGTAAGAGGTGATAAAATGAATTTGATTCAAATAATAAAAATGTCTTTAAATGAGATAAAGTCAAGTAAGCTAAGATCATTTCTTACTATATTAGGAACAGCTATAGGAGCTGCAAGTATTATCTTATTTGTTACAATATCAATAGGTGCAAGACAAAGTATGTATAAAGAAATGGAAGCTGTGTCATCTGAAGTTGTAACTGTTAGTATTAACACAGTTGACGAGAATAAAACTATAAAGTATGAAGATATTGATGAACTACTTAAATATAAAAACGTTAATGAAGTATCGCCAGTAATATCAGGAGCAGCAACAGTTTTATATGATTCAAAAGAAATAGAAGCAAATGTATCTGGAGTTGATCAAAGCTATAAACCTATAAATAAGTTAAAAGTTAAATCGGGAAGATTTTTAAGTAGCATAGATTTAGAAAACTACAATAACGTTGCAATTGTAGGGAGCAAGGCAGCAAAAAAAATATTTCAATTAGAAGATCCAGTAGGTAAATATATAAATATAAACTCAATACCTTATAAGATTGTAGGTGTATTAGAACAAGTTTATGATAAGTATGAACTACCTGATGATGAAAAAATATATATACCTTTAATGAATGCAGAAAATGTATTAAATGCAAATGGGATTGCAACTATGTTTGTAAAGGGAAGCTCAGTAGAAAGTATATATGACACTACAAGCGATGTGAAAAAGTTTTTAACTAAGAAAATAGGTAATAAAGATGAATTTTATATAACAAGTAACCAAGAAGTCATAGATATGTCAAAGTCTATGGAGGTAGTTTTAGATATAATGGTTGGCGCAGTATCTAGTATATCTTTATTTGTTGCAGGAATAGGTATAATGAATATGATGTTAGTTTCTGTAACAGAAAGAACAAAGGAAATTGGTATAAGAAAAGCATTAGGAGCTAAAGAAAAGACTATTTTATCACAGTTTTTAGTAGAATCTCTTACAATAAGTTCAATTGGAGGAATATCTGGAGCTATATTAGGGATAGGAGGATCTAACATTATATTAAGTATTATGGGATCTGATCCTTATATAGCATGGAATGTTGTTATAATAGCAATAGTATTCTCTATTTTAATGGGAGTTATATTTGGGGTAGCACCTGCAAAAAAAGCTGCAAAATTAAAACCAATTGTTGCTTTAAAATCTGAATAATAATAAAAAGCTCTATTTTCAATTATTTATAATTGGACTTAGAGTTTTTTTAATAAATATATATATGGGTATAAATAGTATAAAAGTAAATTAATAAATATATATTGTTGATATAATATATATTAACAATAAGTATTATATAAAATATTTGAGGAGAAAAAATATGGAACAGATCTTTATAGTAGAAGATGAAGTAAAATTAAGAAAAGAAGCAATAACCCTTATAGAGAAAAATGGATATAAGTGTGTAACAACAGATGATTATAATAATATAGTAGATAAAATATTAGAAACTAATTCAGACTTGCTGCTTTTAGATATTAATTTACCAGTTAATGATGGATTTTATATATGTAAAGAAATAAGAAAGAAATCGGACATACCTATAATAGTAATAACTAGTAGTAAGTCTGATATTGATGAACTAGATATGCTAAACCTAGGTGCAGATGATTTTATAAACAAACCATATAACCCAAGAATACTTTTAGCACATATCAACTCAGTGCTAAAAAGAACGTATGGTAAACAAAACAGTGTAATTTTAACACATAAAGGTGTTAAGTTAGATGTTTTAAAAGGAATAGCTTCCTTTAAAGGAAATAGTGTAGAGCTTACTAAAAATGAAATTGGTATATTAAGCTTATTGATGGAAAACAAAGGTAATATAATACCTAGAAATGAAATCATAAGACACTTATGGGATATGGAAGAATTTGTAGGAGACAGCACTTTAACAGTAAATATCAACAGAGTTAGAAAAAAGCTAGAAAGTATAGGAGCAAATGATTATTTAGTTACAAAGAGAGGATTAGGATATACAGTATGAATATAGGTCTATATTTAAAAGATAAATTACTAGAGATATTTATATTACTAGCAACAATTTTACTAACATTTATGTTCATGTTTATTATAAAAATAGAAATCCATTCTATAATTTTTGTAGAAATGATATTTATATTAGGCATTTTTATTATAGCTGCTTTGGATTTTTATAAGAGAAAAAAATTTTATAATGAATTTTTAGACACATTTAGTGAACTAGAGGAAAAGTCTTATATAACAGAGGTAATAGATAAACCAAACTTTACAGAGGGAGAAATATTTTATGATGCATTAAAACAAGAAAGTAAATATATAAATGACACAATATGTACATATAATAGTAGGTTTAAAGATTATAGACAATATATTGAAACTTGGATTCATGAAGTAAAAACACCAATTGCTACATCTAAGTTAATAATAGAAAATAATAAAAATATTGTTACTTTAGATATAGAAGAAGAAATTGAAAAAATAGATAACTATGTAGAGCAAGTGTTGTATATGTCTAAGATAGAAAGTGTTGAAAAAGATTATCATGTAAAAAAACTGAGCTTAAAAAAATTAGTCATGAATTCTGTTAAAAGTAAATCTAAAGAGATAATAAATAATGGTATAGAACCTATCATAGGTGATTTAGACTTTTATATACTTTCAGATTCTAAATGGATAGAATTTATAATAGGACAAGTTATTAGTAATTCTATTAAATACAAATCTGACAATTCACAAATTGAGTTTTGGGCAGAGAAAGCAAAAAGTAAAATTAACTTATATATAAAAGACAATGGGGTTGGAATATCAGCTAAGGATTTACCTAATATATTTAAAAAAGGATACACAGGAGAAAATGGAAGACTATATTCAAGCTCAACAGGTATAGGATTATATATATGTAAAAAGTTATGTGAAAAATTAGAAGTTGAA
This sequence comes from Paraclostridium bifermentans, assembly GCF_964259345.1. GTDB lineage: Bacteria > Bacillota > Clostridia > Peptostreptococcales > Peptostreptococcaceae > Paraclostridium > Paraclostridium bifermentans_B. The sequence continues at coordinate 464,331 of NZ_CAXVJR010000001.1, read as the reverse complement.
ATAGATGCAATATCAGAACCTAACAAAGGAACAACTATAAAATTAACATTTGTAGAAGCTAAGTAAGCGAATTTTTTATTACAAAAATGTAGGATTGGTGTTATGTAAATCTGTCGATGTGTATTTTTTCTCATGATATTATATACATATAGAGGAGGTAGTTATTATGAGAAAAATATTACAAGTTAAAAATATAGAAAAGTATTATAGAAATAAGGCAAATGTTACAAAGGCAGTAGATGGTGTAAGTTTTGATGTTAATAGTGGGGAATACATAGGAATAATGGGAGCTTCAGGAAGTGGTAAAACAACTCTTTTAAATTGTATAGCTACTATAGATAATGTTACAGCTGGAAATATATTATTAAATGAAAAAGATATAACTAAAATGAATGAAAAAGAATTAGCTAAATTCAGAAGAGAGGAATTAGGATTTATTTTTCAAGATTTTAATTTATTAGATACATTAACGGCTAGAGAAAATATAGTATTAGCATTAGCTATTACAGGTATTAAGGCAAAAGAAATTGACAAAAGAATAGATATTATAGCTAAGGAACTAGGCATTACTAATATAATTGATAAGTATCCATATGAAATGTCAGGGGGACAAAAGCAAAGAGTAGCATGTGCAAGAGCTATTATAACAAAACCTGCACTAATATTAGCAGATGAGCCAACGGGTGCACTTGACTCTAAATCATCTAAAATGTTTTTAGAAAATTTATCACATTTAAACCAAGAATTAAAGGCAACTATATTGATGGTTACACATGATGCATTTACAGCTAGTTATTGTAATAGGATAATTTTCATAAAAGATGGGAAAATATTTAATGAATTAATTAGAGGTAATGATACTAGAAGAGAATTTTTCAATAGAATAATAAAAGTTATATCGCTTCTTGGAGGTGATGAGCAACATGTATTCTAATGAAGTTTTCAAGCAATTAGCAAAAAATAATGTGAAAAGTAGTATAAGAGATTATAGTGTTTATTTTGTAACCTTAGTATTTGGAGTTGTATTGTTATATACATTTAACTCGATTGGAGATAACTTCAACTTTTTAAAAGGTAACTATCTATTTGAATCATATCTTGGTATGGCAAAAGGAATTATGATTGTTTTTTCAGTTGTAATATCTATCATATTTGGATTTTTGATAAACTATGCCAATAACTTTCTTATGAGAAGAAGGAAAAGGGAGTTTGGAATTTATATTACTTTAGGTATGGAAAAAAAAGATATAAACAAGCTAATGTTTAAAGAAGCTTTAATAGTAGGCATATTTTCACTTATTACTGGAACTATACTTGGTATTTTACTATCACAGGGACTAAGCATAATAACTTTTAAGATGTTAAATTTAGATGAAAATATGTTTAGATTTTCAATTTCGATAAGTGCAATTATAAAGACTACGGCATTTTTTACATTAGTAATTATATTAGTAAATATATTTAATAAAAGAAGTATAAAAAAGTACACATTAGTAGACTTATTAAATTCACATAAGAAAAATGAAACGTTTAATTCAAAAGGTAAGTCATCAAAGAAAAAATTTTTTATCTTATCTATTTTATTAATAGTTTTAGGATATGCAATTGTATTAAATCTTCACTTTTCACTTAAAATAGTTATTTTAAGTTTGATACTAATAACATTAGGAACATTTTTACTATTTATATCTATATCAGATTTTATTATAAGTAGAATAAAAAAACATAAGTATATATATTATAAAAGATTGAATGTGTTTATAGTTAATCAAATAGCTAGTAAAATTAAAACTACTAGTTTATCAGTAACAACTATTTGTTTAGTTTTAGCTGTATCTGCAATAATAATGCCATTTGGAATGGCTATGGGAAAATATATTATACAGGATGTAAATAAGATTGCTCCATACGATGTAACTATTAATGAATATGGCAATGTAAAATCAACAAATTCTATAAAAGAAAATTTATTAAATAATGGATTTCCACTAGATAAAATAGCGTCAAGTTCAAGTGAATTAAATTTATATAATTTAGATGATAAAAATATAGGGAATATCAAAGATTATAGCAATTCAGGAATTTATGCTATAAAAGAAAGTGATTTTAATAGTGCAAGAAGTATGCAGGGGCTAAGCACTATTTCATTAGGCGATAATGAATTTATTATGAATATTGTTTCAGATAAAACAAGAGAAGAATATAAAAATTATTTAGAAAAAGATAATAATTACATTGAAATAAATGATACAAAACTTTTATTAAATAAAGAAGATGTATATGCTACGCAATACTATACAAGTGTTGTATTACCAGAGAATTTAACTGTAGTTATACCGGATGAAGTAGCAGAAGGTTTAGTAGCAGATTTTACATGCTTAAATATTAATTATATCAAAGAAAATAATGAATATGATAATATGTTTATAGATGAGTTTTTTAAATATACAGAGAAAAATCATGAAAATTATTATGACTATGATACAAAAGTAGTTGTACAAGGAGAAAAAATAGCTATGAATACTGTGTTTTCATTTTCAGCTATATATCTTGGTATAATATTGTTAATATCAGCAGGAGCTGTACTAGCATTACAACAACTTTCTGAAACAAGTACAATGAAGGAAAGAATGAATTTGTTAAAAAATATTGGTGTAGATAAGAAGGATTTAAAAAAATCAATGTTTGTGTATATAACTATAATGTTTGCTATGCCACTTATCCTGGCATCTATGCATTCGATATTTTTATCTACTTATTTATATGATATATTAGGAGAGTTAAAATCTGTAGGATTATTAAAAAATATGATTATAAGTACAGTTATAATCATAGTAGTATATGGTATTTATTATAGTGTAAGTTTAAATGATAGTTTAAATATAATAAATAAAGATAAGTAATATATACAATCTTTAAATAATGAAATAAAGGAATACTAACATTAAGTACTAGCTATAGCTAGTACTTTTTTGATATTCAAGTATAGAATCTAATGTATGAGTATTGGTTGATAAAGACAAAATAAAGTTTAGATAAGGAGTTGTTGAAATATGATAGATGAAATATATTTAGTATCATTTAAATCTATAATTTCAGTAAGTATTTTGTTTTTACTAACAAGAATTATGGGAAAAAAGCAAATATCACAACTAACATTATTTGACTATGTTGTAGGTATTTCAATTGGGTCAATAGCTTCAGAATTGGCTATAAATGACTCTATTACATATGTTCAAGGAATAACTGGCATGATTATTTATGCTATTTTTCCTATACTTCTTTCTATTATTAGTTCAAAGAGTTATTTAGGAAGGAAAGTATTTGATGGAGTACCTACAATTTTAATTCAAAATGGTGAAATTAATGAAGATGGATTAAAAAAGACTAGGATGAATATTAATGATTTGCTAGAACAGTGTAGGTTAAAAGATGTGTTCAATATAGGGGATATAGAGTTTGCTATTTTAGAAACCAGTGGAACTTTAAGTGTTCAGCTTAAAGCTGAAAATAAACCGTTGACCCCAAAGGATATGAATATTAAAACAGATTATGAGGGGTTATGTGTAAATATCATTATTGATGGTAAAGTAGTTGATGATCATTTGAGTATATTAGGAAAAGATAAAAATTGGTTGGAAAATGAGTTATATAAAAAAGGTATTAGAAATTCATCAGATGTTTTGCTTGCTTATATTGATAGTTCAGGAAATCTTAGTACATATTTGAAAAATAAAGATATTCCTATTACTCCAACATTTTAGATATAATAATTATTTTATAAATATAAGAAAACCACCCTTGATGAGAGTTATCAGTTAGGGGTGGTTTAAATTTTATTGTATTAGTTATAGCAGTGATTACAAGTTTGAATTCTTTCTTCCCACCATCCAAAAGCAAATCTTACACCATCAAAGGAAGCTGGTAAAAATCCACCAATGTAAACACTAATAGATTGTCCAGGAGCAAGTATGATTTGTCCACCATCAACGACTAATGTAGAGTATGGAGGTACTATTCTACTGAAGATAGAAACTCCATTATTTGGAGGTGTAGTAGGTGCGTTTAAATATTTGATTTTACCTTTAGGGATTGGTTCGGGGCAAATAGCTGTGTTAACACAAGTAACTAAGTCGCTTATTATTCCATTACTAATGTTTGATCTTAGATAAAATTCAGCTGATAGGTTTAGCGATGAAATATTTGTTATAGTTATTGAGTTTAAATATATATTACGATTTGAGTTTGGTGGGTTTTTTAGTATCGCTAGTGCGTGTTCAGTTTGACCACTTAGTGTTGGTGTTTGACCAATAAAGTAATTGCCTTGTTCTGATTGATATAATGGATATTCCATAGATACTTCTATTGAATCTGGGTTGTTATAATATGACATTAAAATCACCTATATATAAATTTTATAAGAAGATATAACTTCATATATTTTATAGTATTCAAGTTATAGGTATAATGCTACATATAAATTGAAAATTAGACATTGATAGGGTGCTTTAATTCGTGGGGGCGCTCCGGATAAAGATGTAAGTTTTGCTCCAAAAGCTGAAAAGATGCTTTAAATGTCGCTAAAACTTACATCTTTATCCTTCGCTTACCAAATTTATAGTAATTTATTTTTATTCTGAGGTAATTTGCATAAATCTATGCAATATTTGTAAAAACTTCAATTGTATAATATAATTAAGATAAAAAATTATGTAGTTGTAGATTGAGTTAGTTGTATACACTAAATAGATAAATATAAATACGATATAACAAAAGTTAATTATTAGATAACTTAATCAAAATTATTTATTAATTGACTTTTAGTATGTATATGATATATATGAGATTATGTTTTATTTGGAAAATTGAGTTTTTTTATAAAAAACTAAAAAATTAAAATTTTATGATTGTTAACTATTAATAGATTAGAAATGTAAATAATCAAGTGATTAAATAAAAAATAGTATTGAAGGGATAATAAAATGAGTAATAGATACAATGATTTAACTTTTTTCACAAATGAAGAAAATAATACACTTTATGATAGATTTAGCAAGATTTTAAATAATAATGTACAATTCTTTGATGTACTAGTGGGTTACTTTAGAAGTAGTGGATTTTACAAAATGTATGAATCTATGGATAAGGTAGAAAAGACTAGGATATTAGTAGGTCTTAACCTAGATAAAAAATCAGTAGAATTAATACAGACAGCACAAGATAAAATGCAAATGGACTTTACATCTAACAAAGAAGCTAAAGAACAATATTCTAAAGAAGTCAGCTCCGAAATAGAATCATCAGAAGATAGTAAGGATGTAGAAGAAGGTATAAAAAAATTCATAGAGTTTGTAAAAATAGGAAAGTTAGAAATAAGAGTATATCCACATTATCCAATACATGCAAAAGTTTATATAATGAGAAAAGACCAAGAAAAATCAGAGGATTTTGGAAAGGTAATAACAGGATCAAGTAACTTTTCTCAATCAGGACTTATAAATCAGTTAGAGTTTAATGTTGAGTTAAAAGATTCTAGAGATGTTATGTTTGCACTTGATAAGTTTGAAGAATTATGGAAGCAATCTGTAGATGTTACAGACGAATATATAGAACAAGCAGAACATAGTTGGATAAGAGAAGACATAACTCCATATGAATTATTTTTAAAATGTTTATATGAATATTTTAAAGAAGAAATAAATGAAGATAAAGTAGATGCTAAAGCTCTTGGGTTACCACCAGGATTTATGAAACTGCAATATCAACTACATGCTGTTACTAGAGCAGAAAAGATATTAGCAACGTATAACGGGGTATTCATATCAGACGTAGTAGGTCTTGGAAAAACATATATAGGAACAATGCTAGCTAAGAAATTAAAAGGTAGAAAACTTATAATATGTCCTCCAGTGCTTAAAGATAATTGGGAAAAAGTATTATGGGAGTTTGATGTTCCAGCAAAAGTTGAGTCATTAGGTAAACTAGATTCAATATTAGCTATGGATGGAGATTCTTATGATTATGTATTTATAGATGAGGCACATAGATTTAGAAATGAAGACAATGATACATATTCAAAGTTACATCAAATATGTAATGGAAAAAAAGTAGTATTAATATCGGCTACACCACAAAACAACTATATTAGTGATATAGCTAATCAGATATATTTATTCCAAAATAGAAAGAATTCAAATATAATACCTAATCAAAAGGATTTAGAAGGATTCTTTAAAAAGTTAGAAAAGAAATTAAAAAAATATGATAAAGGAACAAAAGAATATATAGAGGTTTCTAAAGAAGTATCAACAGAAATAAGAGAAAAAGTACTTAATCATATAATGGTAAGAAGAACTAGAAAAGAAATAATGAAATATTATCAAAAAGATTTAGAAGCTCAAGGACTAACATTCCCTACATTAAATACTCCAGAGAAGATAGTTTACCAGTTTGACAATCAAGTTGAAGTAGCGTTTAATAAAACATTAGATATAATAAAAATACTTTCTTACTCTAGATATAAAGCATTAACATACTTAAAACAAGTATCACCTAAATATAAGTCTTTACTAGTAGGACAACAAAATATGGGTGGATTCATGAAGGGGATATTATTAAAAAGATTAGAGAGTAGTTTTTATGCATTTAATAAAACTTTAGATAGATTCATTGAATCTTATGAAAATTTTATAGATATGTATGAGTCTGGGATTGTTTATATAAGTAAAAAATATAACGTTTATGATTTAATGAATAATGGAGAGGAAGAAAAATTAGATATAATAGTTGATAGAGACGATGCATTTAAATTTAAATCAGAAGAGTTTAAAACTTTATTCATAGAAGATTTAAGATTTGATTTATCAAATTTAAAAATGATAAAGCGTATGTGGGAACCTGTAAATAGTGATCCTAAGTTGGATAAATTCATAGATGATTTAAAAAATAATAAGATTCTTAAAAAGTCAAAAATACTTATATTTACAGAATCAAAAGAAACAGCAGAGTATTTAAAAGATAATATAGATAAACACTTTAAAAAAGAAACAATGCTATTTACTGGAGATTCTAGTAATAGAATGAGAGCTACAATACAAAACAACTTTAACCCAGATGTACCTAAGAAAGAACAAAAAAATGACTTTAGAATACTAGTAACTACTGATGTATTGGCAGAGGGGATAAGTTTACATAGGGCAAATATAATTGTAAACTATGATTTACCTTGGAATCCAACTAGAATAATGCAAAGAGTGGGTAGAATAAATCGTGTAGGGACAAAGCATGATAATATATATGTATTTAACTTCTTCCCAAGTGCACAAGTTGGAGAACACATTTTATTAGAAGAGAATATAACATCTAAAATACAAGCATTCCATGACACATTAGGAGAAGATTTTAAATATCTTAGTGAAAACGAAGAGGTTGATACTTATGGTATATTTGGAAAAACTTTGTACGATAAGTTAAATAGCAAAGAAAGTTTAGAAGAGGAAGATTTTGAAGAAGATTCAACTCTTAAATATCTACAAATGATAAGAGAGTTAAGAGATTTAAATGAATCGTTATTCATTAAGATAAAGAATTATCCTAGAAAAATAAGAAGTGCTAAGTACTTAGATAATAATGGGACAATTACTTTCTTTAGGAAGGGATATATGAAGAGGTTTTTTATATCAGATGATAGTATGTCTAGGGAAATTACATTCGTAGATGCTATGAACCTTATGGAATCAGATAAAGAAGAGAAACATCATAATATTAGTAATAAGTACTATAGAAAGCTAGAAGCAAATAAAAAAGAATTGATAAGAGTTTTGCAAGAAGAAAGTATGGATATATCACCTGTTAGAAAAGAAGGTAAAAGTCATGATAAAACTATGATGAAAACTCTAAAAGCTTTAAATTCATATTCTAAGTTTACAGAATATGAGACTGATAAAATACATAAGTTAATGTATTTATTTGAAGATGGATCTATTCCTATGAAAATAGGTAAAGAAATTGTAAAGACTATAAAAGGATTAGTTGATCCAATTGAAATATTAAATACTATATGGGACCTAGTTCCAGATTCATATATTAAAAATTCAAATACAGAAGAAAACTCAAAAGAGTATAATGCAGAAGTTGTGTTATCTCTAGATTTGTTGTAAAGGAGATAAATTATGGACAATAAACAGACTATGTTAAGTGACGTTCTTACAAAAGAATTTAATGAGATTAAGTTTAATCAATTTATAATAAATTTATTAAATTTAGACATAGAAGATAGGTTAAGTGAAAATCCTAAATTAGAAGGTAGTAGTGTATATAAAAATCATATAGAATATGTTAAAGATATAGGAAGATACAAAGATGAAAATAAAAAAGATATAGTAGTTTCTATTATAAAATTAAAATGTTTACCAGAAAATACGAGAACATTACAAAGAAACTTTATAGCTAAGCACTTGAAAGATATAGGTGCAGATGCAGCTATAGTAGCTTTATACTCAGATGTTAGCGACATATGGAGAATTTCATTTGTAAAATTAGATTATACATTTGATATAAATGGATTAACAGAAACTATAACTCCAGCAAAAAGATATTCGTATTTAATTGAACCTAAACTAAAAAATCATACAGTTCAGGAGCAGTTAAAAAATTTATTATTTAATGATTCTAAAAAACCAACTGTTGAAGAAATTGAAAATGTATTTAGTGTTGAAATTGTTACAACTGAATTTTTCAAAACATATAGAGACAAATATATAGGATTAAAAAAGGTATTAAGAGATAATGATATATTAAGAGAAGAATCAGAGAGATTAAAAATAGAATTAGATATATTTTTAGATGAGTTTTCTAAAAAGTTAATGGGTCAAATGGCATTTTTATATTTTCTACAAAAAAAAGGTTGGCTTGGAGTAAAAATAGTACCTAAAAAAATAGAAAGATTAGAGTTAAGAGAGCTATATAAAAGACAGAATGAAGAAACAAGAGAGATAATAACTAAAACATATAAATCAAGTGAAAGCTTTATGATTATGGATAGGGAAATAATAAAAAATCTTTCAGATAATGAAGCTGATATATTAGCTAGTGTATTTAAAAACAGTAAATATGATGAGGAATGGGGGCAAGGAAGTAAGACTTTTATAAGAGATATATTTGAGGTTTCAAAAAAGAGTAATAAAAATTTCTTTAATGATTATTTACAACCGTTATTTTATAATGCTCTTAACAAGAGAAGAGGTAGCAATGAATATTTTAAGGAATTTAATTGCAAGATACCTTTTTTAAATGGTGGATTGTTTGAGCCTATACATGAATATAATTGGGAAGATATAGATTTACTAATACCTAATGAATTTTTCTCAAATAAAGATAACTCAGGAATATTAGATTTCTTTGATATGTATAATTTTACTATAAATGAAGATGAACCCTTAGAGAAAGAAGTTGCTGTAGACCCTGAGATGCTAGGTAAAATATTTGAAAGCTTATTAGATGTAGAGGAAAGAAAATCTAAAGGAGCTTTTTATACACCAAGAGAAATAGTTCACAATATGTGTCAAGATTGTTTAGTTAACTATTTATATAATGAAACAAGTATAGATATGGCATCATTAGAAATTTTCATAAAATATGGAGATATATTAAAAGATGCTGATATAAAGAATGAAAACAAAGAAGATTATAAAATGCCTAAAGTTATAGTTGAAAATTTAGATATTATAGATAAAGCATTAGAAAATGTATCTATAGCAGATCCTTCAGTAGGGTCAGGCGCGTTTCCTCTAGGTATGTTAAATGAAATAGTAAAATCAAGATGTGTAATAACTGAATATATGACCAAAAACCTAAATGAATGGGATAGAGATGATAAACGAGAAGAAAGAAGCTTATATAAACTAAAAAAACATGCAATGAAAAAATCTATATTTGCAGTTGATATAGATTCTAGTGCGGTAGATATAACAAAATTAAGGTTATGGCTATCATTAGTTGTTGATGCTGATGTTAAAACAGTAAATACACTTCCTAATTTAGACTATAACATAATGGTAGGAAATTCATTAGTTGATGAATTTGAAGGAATAAAATTATTTGATGAAGAGTTATTAAAAAATGTACCTAAGAATAAAAAAATTAAATCAGTAGTATCTAGTCAAATTACTATGACTATAGAAAATGGTGAGATAGAATATGGAATGGAACAAGAAAAAGAAATATTAGAGGAAATTCAAACTTTACAAAGCAAGTTATTTGACATTAAAGATACAAAAGAAAAACTTGCAACAAAGAAATTAATTGAGTCTAAGGAATGGGACTTGATTGAATATAAATTAACTAGAGATGGAAGACCAGAAAAATTAAAAGAGTTAAAAAAATTGATAAAAGAAAAACGAAAACCTTATTTTTTATGGAAGTTAGAATTTTCTAAAATATTTAAAAATAAAGGCGGTTTTGATATAGTAATAGGCAATCCACCATATGGAGCAAAGTTATCAAAAGAAGATAAAGCAGTAATAAAGAAAAAATTAGTAGATACATCGAATATGAATACTGCGGCTGTATTCATAGATTATGCAAAAAATCAATGGGTGAGAAGTAAAGGTATAGTTTCATATATAGTTCCAAAGTCATTATTATACTCAGAAGCTTGGTTTACTTTAATCAGGTCCATGTTAAATAATATTGATTGTATTATAGATGTAGAAAAGGCATTTGAAGGGGTTAAGCTAGAGCAAGTAGTATTTGTATATAATTCTAATCTGAAAAAGGACAATTATAGAGCAAAGAAATTTTTAAATGATGAATTTACAAAAAATAATGTTATTAAAGTAGATATTGTAGACGATTTAAAATCATGTATATGTGATGTAGATAAGAAAGAGATAGATATATTAAGTAAGCTAAACAATAAAAATTTAGTATATATGAATGAAATATCTATGACTAAAAGAGGTGTAGGAATTCAGAAGTTAGTAAGTGAAAGTGGCCAAGTTCCTGTATTAGGGGGGAAAAATATATTTAGATTCGGAATAGACGGTATATATGGATATGTAACAAAGGAAGATCTAGATAAAAATAGTAAAAAATTAGAGTTTATGAGCCAGCCTAAGATAATATCACAAGATATTGTTGCACATGTTCAAAACCCAAGTCCTCATATATTACTAACTTCTACATTTGATGAAGGGGGACAAGCATTAACCTTAGATACATGCCAAAATACGATATTAACACATACCGAATTTGATTATAGATATGTTATGGGAATACTTAATTCAAAGTTTGTTAGCTGGTATACATATAAGTTTATATATTGTTCGGCTATAAGAACAATGCATTTTGATAAGTATTATGTTGGAAAAATAAGAATACCAGCTGTACCTAGGGAAGAACAAAGTAGGGTTGTTGAGATAGTAAAAGCTATAGAAAGCTATACAGCTATTATGAGCAATAAAAAAGATAAAACATATGATAAAGAAATAAACAAACTAAAGACTGATTTAGATAATGAAGTTTATAAACTTTACGGGTTTGATAAAAAAGATATAGCTACAATTTTAGATTAATCATACATGGCTAGATTTTGCAACTTGCAAGATCTAGCCATATTATATTTATGAAAAAATAAAAAATATTATTTAAGAAGTAAAATAGCAGCATATGTAAAAATATGGTAAAATATTATATGATCAACTTTAGAAAGGTGGAGATAGTTTGAGCAAGATAACAAAAGTTGAATACAAAAAAGGTAAAAATAGAGATAGAGTATGGGTATATATAGACAATAAATATTGTACTAGTATAAGAAAGAGAACTTTTGATGGAATGAAAATTGGAGTAGGAACAGAAATAACATGTGAAGAATTGAAAACAAAGGAAAATTTCTTTTTCAAGCAAAGTTACGGAGAAATATCTTGGAAAAAAGAAAAAGTTAGACTGGAGAAAGTTAGGGAATATATAAAAGGATTAGATGATACTAATAGTATTGACATAAAAACGATTGGATTTGGAGCAGATTCAGAAGTAATAATTGAAAAACATCCAGATGAGTCTGGATCACCAGACTTAGGTATTATAAATAAGTTAACTAAAGATATATTTATGTATGTAGAAGTTTCAGGAACAGAGAGAAAATTAGGACAAGACTATTGGATAAGGCCTGATAAATTAGCTTATTCTAAGAGACATTTAGATAAAGACATATGGATAATATTACATTATCAATTACCTAATGAAGAGTATGTAATTATAAAACCTGATAATGAAAAAACATACAAATATGAGGAGGTGAAAATGAAAAATGGAGCTACTGAATATTATGTTAAATTCAATAATGGAGATGAAGAAATAAAATCTATAGATGAATTTAAGTTACATTTGTTAAGTTATATAAAATAATTACAGGTAGGGAGATGGGAAAATGATTGAATTTGGAGAAAAAAATATTATTAGCTTTCAAGATGAGAATAGTCTGTATGAGACTATAGGCTATCTAGCGAATTATACTGCAAGAGGTATGAATATTTCTGTAGAAAATTATCCAAATAAATGGGGAATAGAATATAGAATATGGTTAGGAAATGTTAGAAATGCTCCGTATTGTATGAGAAGTGTGCTTAGTGAAGGTGTAGGCAATTACGATGCAAGATTAAATTGTAATGAATTTATTACCTTTTTAATTAATTCACACAATTTCGCTATAGGAGCTACTCAAAATGTAGATATAATAAGAGCTAGTATAGATAATGAATATATAGAAGATTTTAATAGAGGGTATAACCTATAAAAGAAGAATAATATAACTATAAAGCCACTGAAAATGTGGCTTTTTTTATTAAAAAATAAAAATATACCTAGTATATATGAATAAATTTAATTTAATTTATAAAACCAATACTTTAATATATATTATTTAATATATATTAAATAATATATAAAAAAAGGATTTTAATAGATGATGTAGAAAAATATTTATATGCAAAATAGTTAGGGGGGGAGACATATGGTTAACTTAGCGTATGATTATTACCAATATAGTGATGAAGAATTAGTAATATTATCAAAAGAAGGAGATCCATTATCTTTTGAAATATTGTTTGATAGATATAAAGAATATATATACTTTAAATCGCAACATTACTTTATCAAGGGTGCAGAGAGAGAGGACCTTGTGCAAGAAGGAATAATAGGATTATTTAAAGCAATAAGAGATTATGACATAGATAAAAATAGTGAGTTTAAACTGTTCTGTAGAATGTGTATAAAACGTCAACTTATTACAGCAGTAACAAATTCAAATAGAAATAAACATAAAATTCATATAGGGTCAGTATCTTTAGAAGAAAATATAGGACAAGATAGCAATATTAATTTAAAGAATATACTACCATATAGTAATTCATGTGAAGAGATCATTATATATAAGGAAGAAAAAATTTTATTAAAAAATGCTATTATAGAGTGTTTAAGTGAACTAGAGAAAAACTCACTGACAATGTATTATCAAGGATTTTCATACAGTGAGATAGCAACCAAATTTGGGAAGAACAAGAAAAGTATAGATGCTTCTATAAATAGAGCTAAAAATAAGTTAAGGAAGCAATTAAAAGTTGAAAATTTTAAATCAATGTTGCATACTAAGTTAAATTATTATTAAGATAAAAAAATATACAAATTATAAGTTATATAATTAGAATTTATATAAATAAAAAATAATATATTTAAAATTGACTGGTATTTATTTTATTATTTAGATAATTTAAAATATAGGTAATTATGCTATTAAGTAAATTTCATAAAAAATATCATTATTCAGAGTTTAAAAACAGAATAGATTGATTTATTAAATGGAATATAACTACTTATTGACGAAAAATTTAATAGTTAGGCAGTTCTAATATTGTAAATTGAATATAAAAATTAGAATACAATAATATTGTGTTATATAAAATATATTTTATAAAAAATTTAGGGTTAAAATTAAAATTTATTTAAAATAAAAATATTAATTTTAATTTGTATTAATGTTTTTAGAAAATAAATAACTATTACTTTAAATGGTTTATTTTAATAAAAGTAATAAAGTTTGTGATTATTTATAAAATAATAGAGAAAAATAGATCTTATAAAGTAGAAAATTAATAGTTCAAAAAGTAAATAGATCTCTTAATATAATTTAAAAAATTTACATAAAGATATTTTATAAAAACATATTAATTATGAATCATGTATTAATAATGATAAATAGCTTAATGAAAGTGATGATACTTAAATTGAAAAATACATATATTAATGATATAATATAAATTCAAAATACAAAAACATATTAGGAGAATTGAATGAAAATAGATAAAATTTTAAAAAATAAAAATATACCATATAAAGTTCAGGAATATGATGACTATATAAATATATACAAAGTTGGCAATTCTAAATTAATAAATATAGTAACAATGATAGAAAAAGGTAATGTTTTTAAGATTGATAGTGATTTGTTTTACTATTTAAATAATCAAAAAGAACCATATTCTTTTTTACTCATAGATAGATTAGAAAATAAGTTCTACTATTTAGATTTTAAAAATAAAAATAATTGGATAAAATCTAGTTTTGAAAGAAGTGGTAAAGATGAAATATATTTTGGAAAAATTGTACTAAACAACAGAATAACTAAGGATAAAGTTACAAGTATTTTATATCAATATATAGATTAGAGTTGTAGATATAAAATTAAATTAGCATATATAATTATCTTTCAATAAATAGTATTATAAAAATATATAGGATATGACTTAAAGGATGTAGATTGGTTTATATTAAATAATATCTACATCCTATTTAATATATAAATGTTACTTATTTAAACACTGAAGCTTAAAATCAACAAGCTCAGGAGATACACATTCGTACTGGCATATATCCTCTAACGTACATCCCTCCATATCCTTATACCTCTCAAAAAAATTATCACAAATCAAAAGTTGAGCAGAATACATATTAGCTTGTCTTTCAAACTTCCCCCTAGATACATGTGAATGATTACTCAAAAACAATATATTTTCTCCCCTATGAAGCCTAGCATGACCAAGTTCATGAGCTGCTACCATTGTTTGCTGCTGTTCATTTAAATCACTATTTATATAAATAAATTGAAACCCACACTTCTCATGATAACATCCATTTAAACCACCTTTTAAAGGACTCTTAACTACAAAAATCCCCAAAGCATCAGCTAGTTCAAACGGATCTCTTGTATTGTACTTATCAACTAGATAATTAATATCATCTTTTATTCTTTTTAAAATCCCCATAAAAACCACAGTCCCTTTTTACTTATTTTTCATCTCTTCTTGCTTTTTCTTTGCCATAGATAACCCAACTTCCATAGCCGAAAGCAAACTTGAAATTGCCTCATCACTTAAACATTCTCCATCAAACATTAAAGAATCACTATTTTCAAGCTCGTTTTTTATTTCATCAATAGCTTTCTTTACATCTATAACAGGAGCTTTAGTATGAGGAGATCTTTCATCAGTTTTTCCAAATAAATAATCTATTGAAACATTAAAGTAATCCGATAATACATTTAAAGTTTCACTTTTAGGTTCTCTTGTGCCGTTTTCATATCTAGAAAGTGTTACCTTAGTGGTATTTAAATCATTTGCCATTTGTTCTAAGGTATATCCTTTTTCTTTTCTTAACTCTTTTAATCTAGTAGCTAAAGTTTCCATTCGTTCACCTCTTTCAATTATTATTATAAGATATGTTACCTAAAAGTAAACGAAGGTAACCGAAAATAATAAAAAATATAGTAATAGTTATTGACTTGTAACCTAAATGGTTATACAATTAAGTTGTAATAAGTTACCAAAAAGGAAGAAATAAAGGGGAGGATTTATATTATGTATAAAAATAACCTAAAAGGGATTAGGGTTAGTAGGGGGTTAACTCAGTGTGATTTAGCAAAGCTGATAAATATGCCTGCATCTACTTATATAAAAAAAGAAAATGAGCAGTCTTACTTTAATATAAAAGAAGCTATAAAAATATCAGAGGTTTTGAATTTAAGTATAGATTATATTTTTTTAAATAAAGGTTACCAAATAGGTAAAAACGAGTAGAGAGGGTGTTAAAAATGGAGATTTTTAGGTTATTCAAATCCACATGATGCAATAAGTAGGCATTGTAAAAAAGAGGGGGTCGTATTTCACGAGGTGGGGGTTAAAACTGGAACTTATAGAAATGGAGAGCCTGTTATACAGTTTGTTAATAAGAAGTTTATAGATGAGGGGAATTTGTATAGGTTGATTATTAAATCTAAGCTAAAAAATGCAAAGCGATTTGAAAGGTGGGTTTTTGAGGAAGTTTTACCTACTATAAGAAAGCATGGAGTATATATGAGTGATAATGCAATTGATGAAGCTTTGAATAATCCAAATTTCCTGGGAAAATTAGTAAAAAGATTGGTGGATGAGAAGTCTAAGAGGTTTGAAGCTGAGAGAAAAGTAGATGTTTTAGAAACAAATATAATAGCTAATAAGCCTTATGTTGAGTTTTCAAAAGCTATAAGTAGTGTTGATGGAGCTATTAGTGTAGGAGCTTTTGCCAAGCTTCTTAATAATAATGATATGAATATAGGTAGAAATAGGTTGTATCGTTGGTTTAGGGAAAATGGATATTTGATTAAGAAAGGCAAGGAGAAGAATAATCCAAAGCAAAGGTATGTAGATATGGGGATTTTTAGGGTTGTAGAGAGGGTTGTCCAAACTGAGAATGGAGATAAGTTAATTGTTACACCACTTATAACAGGCAAGGGGCAGTTGTATTTTATGAAGGTTATAAAAGAAGATTTTAAATTTTAGATAAAGGGGAGCATTATGAGAAGATATTTAGATGCAGTCGTAGCTTATGAAACAAAGGATATGAGCAAAGAAGAGTGGCTTAATAAAAGACGAGACGGAATAGGTGGAAGTGATGCTAGTAGTGTACTTGGACTTAGTCCATACAAAAGTTCAATAAGTGTGTATATGGATAAGGTTGACTATATAAATGGTGTAAGTCCAAGTTTAGGAGAGTTTAGTGATGATGTTAGTTATAGGATGGAGTTAGGTAATAAGCTTGAGGAGTTTGTTGCTCGTGAGTTTAGTTTGAAAACTGGTAAGAAGGTTAGGCATATAAATGGGATTCTTAAAAATGATAATTATCCTTTTGCACTTGCTAATATTGATAGAGCTGTTGTAGGAGAGAGAGCTTTTTTAGAGTGCAAGGTTACTAATAGTTATGCTAAGAAAGCTTGGCAAAAGGAAGTTCCGATTCATTATCAGATTCAGATGGTTCATTATATGGCTATAACTGGTGCTAGTCATTGTTATGTGGCAGCTCTTATAGGTAATGAGGAGTTGGTTATTCATAGAATTGATAGGGACGAGGAAGTTATAAGTCAAGTTATGGAGCTTGAGCAGATGTTTTGGGATAAGTGTGTTTTAGGTGGGGAGTTACCTATGCCAGATGGTAGTGATGATTATTCTAAGGTTCTTCAGAAGTTTTATAAACGTAGCAAAAATGAGGAAGTGGTTTTGTTTGAAGAAGCTTCTTTGATGAGTAGATATGATGAGATTGTTGAGCTTTTGAAAGAGGTTGATAAGGAGAAAAAGACTATAGAACAATATATTCAAAGTCAGATGAAGGAGTATGAGATTGCTTTTATTGGGGATAGAAAGGTTACTTGGAAAACTCAAAATAGGAGTAGTTTAGATACTAAAAAATTGAAAAAAGAACACCCAGAGTTAGCAGAAAAATATATGAAAACAACTACTTCACGAGTGTTTAGAATTTAAGAATATTTATATAGAAATTTCAATAAAGGGGAGAAGGTTATATGAGTAAATTAAAAGATGAGTTAAAAAAGAAAGAAGATAGTATGGAAAATTTAACGGTAAGTAAAAGCTATGCTATGAAGCAGTTGATGATAAAGATGAAAAATGATATTAAGGATATGCTTCCAAGTAATGTTTGTGTGGAGGATTTTCAAAGGTCTGCTCTTGGTGTTTATAATAGGGATGCTTCTTTGCAAAATTGTGAGAGTACGACTTTTATAGCTGCTATGGTAGAGTGCAAAAGGTTGGGTCTTGAGCCTAATAATATTTTAGGACAAGCTTATTTAGTTCCTGTTAGTGTTGATGGGGCTTCGAAAGTTGAGTTTATTATAGGTTATAAAGGTCTTATTGAACTTTTTTATAGAAGTGGGAAGGTTAAGAGTTTGTATGCTCATGAGGTTAGAGAAAAGGATGAGTTTTGTATTGATTACGGACTTGAGCAAAAGCTTAGTCATAAGCCTTTTTTAGGTAAAGATAGAGGTGAGGTTATTGGTTATTATGCTGTTTACAATATAGATAATATGGGTTCTAGTTTTGTGTTTATGACTTGTGATGAAATTTTAAGGCATGCTAAGAAGTATTGTAGAAGTTTTGGGAATAGTTTATGGGAGAGTGAGTTTGATGCTATGGCTAAGAAAACTGTTATAAAGAAACTTTTAAAGTATGCTCCTTTGAGTATTGAGCTTCAAAAATCAGTTTCATTAGATGAAAGTGTAGGGGGATTTTAGATGGCTATTTTTAGAAAGATTCATGTGGGGTTTTGGAGGGATTGTAAGGTTTTAGAGGAGCTTACTCCTGAGGATAAGTTGTTTTTTCTTTATATTCTAACAAATCCAGCTACTACTCAGATTGGAGTTTATAAGATTACAAAAAAGCAGATGGCTTTTGAGCTTGGGTATTCTATGGAGAGTGTTAATTCTTTGATGGATAGGTTCGAGAATCATCATAAGTTGATTAGGTATAACAAGGACACTAGAGAGTTGGCTATTAATATGTGGGGAAAGTACAATTTGAATCGAGGTGGTAAGCCTATGATTGATTGTATTGAAAAGGAGTTAAATGAGGTTAAGGATAAGTCGCTTATAGGTTATGTTGGTAGGAATATAGAGAATGTAGCTATAAGAGATATTTTTAATAAGTATTTAGATAAAAGTGTAAATGACGTAACGTATGGCGTATCGATAGGATTATCACAACAAGAAAAAGAAGAAGAAAAAGAACAAGAAGAAGATAAATATAAAGAAAAAGAAGAAGAACAAATTGCTGTAGGTAGGTATGTGAAAAGTAATATAGGTGATTATGCTAATCTTTATGAGGAAAATATAGGTCTTATTAATGGCATTTGTGCTGAGTGGTTGATTGAAGTTAGTGAAAGTATTGATGTTATGTTGTTTAAGAAGGCTTTAGAGATTGCAACTAACAATGGGAGTTGCAATAGGGGGTATGTTAATGGGATTGTTAAGAAATGGAGAAGTAATAATATTAAAAGTTTAGAGGATCTTAATGCTTATAAGTTAGGTCAAAGAAATCAAGGGGGAGAGGGCTGTGGAAGATTTAAGAGAGATACTGATAAAGAGGAGCAAGATTTGTATAGAAAGCCAACAGAAGAAGAGCTTAGAGAGTTTAGAAAGTACCTTGAAGAAAACACCAAGTTATAGATGTGAGAAGTGTCGTGATTTGACTTTTATAGTTGTTGGGGATGTTGCTGTTCCTTGTGAGTGTAGGGAGCTTAGACATGCTGAGAATATTTTAAAGCAAAGTGGGATAAGCGAGGAGTTTAGGAAGAAGACTTTTGATAGTTTTAATTATAGGTATGATGTTCAGACTATTGAAGCTTATAGGATTTCGAGTGAGTATTATAGTAGGTTTAGTAGTATTAGAAGTAGTAGGAGAAATTCTATTATGTTTTTAGGGCAAGTTGGGTCAGGCAAGACCCATTTGTCCCTTGCTATTTGTAATAAGCTTATGGATGATGGGGTGGGAGTTTTGTATATGGGGTATAGGGATGTTATAACTTATATTAAGCAAAATATTATGGATAGTGAAGTTTATGAGAGAGTTATGAGTAGGTATAAAAATGCTAAGGTGC
Organism: Paraclostridium bifermentans; assembly: GCF_964259345.1. Classification (GTDB taxonomy): domain Bacteria; phylum Bacillota; class Clostridia; order Peptostreptococcales; family Peptostreptococcaceae; genus Paraclostridium; species Paraclostridium bifermentans_B. Next base: position 444,360 of record NZ_CAXVJR010000001.1, on the reverse strand, counting down.
TTTTGATGGATGATTTGTTTAAGGGGAGTGTAAGTAAAAGTGATGTAAATATTATGTTTGAGATAGTTAATTTTAGATATTTTAATAATTTACCTGTGATTGTTAGTTGTGAAAAAGATATTGAGAAGCTGTTAGAGATTGACGAGGCTATTGGTAGTAGGTTGATTGAGATGAGCAAGGACTATTTGGTGGTTATGAAGGGGAGTAAACTTAACTTTAGAGTTTATGGATAGTAGTCAGTGTGTATTTTAAATCGGTGCTATAATATAGATAAGTGAGCAATTGTTATAGGTTATGGATTATAAATTAGAATATACAATATTAGTTATTAAAAATAGATACTAATATTTAAGGGGGGAATTATGAAACAAATTATAATAATTCTTGGTATGGTATTATCAATAATATTTTTAACAGGGTGTTTTAAAAGTAATGATGTTATTGGAAATACTGAGGATGAAATATTACAATACTTACATGAAAGTGATTTTATGAACAGTATAGGAAAGGATAATTTAAATATTATAGATACTGTTTATATAGATAATTCAAAAATAGTGGGATTTTTATCTGATACAGGGCAAGGATATGCTGTATATGAAAAAAATAAAAAAGGTGACTATATAATGACTGATAATAAGGCACAAGGTATTACACCAAATGGATTAGGCGTTAATCATTTTATAGTCATGTACAATCTTAATAATGGATTAGAGCATAGTGATAAGGCATATATTATAATATCAAATGGAGATATTGTTTCAAACGTAGAGATATCAATAAATGGGCGTGTTTTTAATAAATCTATGGAAACTGGCAAACCTTCTATAATTTTACTAAAGGATATGATACCTGAGAGTGAATACAAAGATGGAGTAAGCTTTGATTGTAGATATTTTGATATAAATAATAATGAATTAAAAAACAAATAATTTAATAGATTAATAACTTCAAGTTTTTTCATAATTAAGTTGGTAGTATTTAAAATGGGGGATACTATTGAGAAAAATAAGGAAAGTATTAATTTGGGGATTATTAGTAATAATTAGTTTAATTGGAGCGATAGGTTGCAGCAGATTAGGAAATGAGTTTGGATTAGAAGAGTTTGAAAAGAAAATGAAAGAAAAAGGATATAAATATGAGATAAAATACACTGAATGGGGTGTACTAGATTCACAAGGTAATTATGAAATGAAATTGGATGATAATATAATAGTAGATGGAACTCAGTTTATTTTTTATGATACTCAGATAGTTATATATCCTTACGAAAATAATAAAGAAGTGGAAAAAATAGCAAGCACAATAAATAAAGATGCTAGCGAAATTATTTTTGGTGGACTTCCATTACAACTAGAATGGCATAGAACTCCTCATTTTTATAAAAAAGGAAGAATTATAGTTCAATATGTTGGAGAAGATGAAAAAATAATATCTGACTTAAAAGAAATAATGGGAGATATATTTTAAGCTAACTTACTATATAATAAAAAACAAATAAATATGATATAATTAAACTAATAACTATACCAAAAAGGAAGTGGTATAAAGTGAGAAAAATAGATGAAAGTATTAAAAAAATTATAATTAGCGTATTAAACTGTCAAGAAACAGATGCTATATATATCTTTGGAAGTTATGGAACAAAACACTTCACAGAAGAAAGTGATATAGATATAGCTTGGTTTACAAACTCTCATATAGATTTAGTAACACGAGGTAAATTTGAAAGGTTTTTAGAAGACGTATTAGGACTACCAGTCGATTTGGTAGTAGTGAATAAAGATTCTAGCCCTTATTTATTATGCAATATATTTGAATTTGGAGAGATAATCTTTGAATATGGAGATAATTTTTCAAATTGGTTTGATAAATTTTATGATGAAACTTTAGTAGATAGAGAGCTATATTATCTTTATATGGAGGAGAGAAATAGGTATGTACAATATTAATAGATTAAAAGATATGCTTATTGTTATGGAAGATTGTGCATTAAAGCTAGAAAACTTTAATAACATATATAAAAGTATTGATAATGTAGAAGCTAAGATATATATGGAAGAAGGGTTTAGAGGATACATAAGAGCATTTCAAGAGCAGTTAGTAAAATACCTTGCACATACTTCTAAAGGTCTATATCATAGAAAAGATAAAATGAGTTATGAGGATATAATAGAAAAACATAAATCTGTTGGTCAATTACAAGATGTATCAATCGATTTTTTATTAGAGCTTAGAAAAAGTAGAAATTATGTAGCTCATGGTTATGAACATCCAGATTTTCAAGTTATATATGAATTTTATAAAATGTATAAAAGTGAGTTTGACAAGGTAATTAATTGTATAAGACACACTATATCTGAAGCACAAAATAATGAGTATAGAGAAAATAGAAAGCAAAAAGATGAATTGTATTCATCTTTAGAAATGGCTAAAAAACTAATACCTTTATTAGAAGGAACGGACGAAGAAATAGCACAAAAAACGGGATTAGATGTAAATCTAATAAAAGCTATAAGAAATAAATGATTATAGTAATTTAAATTTATATGAAAAATATACTCATGGGATAACATATAAAATAAAAATACCTGTAGAACTTAGTTATAGACTAAATCTACAGGTATTTTTAGTGTTCTGGTTAAAATGATTATATATTTTAAAAATTAAATGTAAAAAAAAGTTTATGGCATTTGACAATAACTATAAATGGTGCTAACATAATATTAGCATATGCTAATAACTAAAAATTAGGAGATGATTTTATGGGGAATTGTAACACATGTCCATCAGGTTCAACTTGCACAAAAGATAAAGAAAGCTGTACAGTTGAAAACAATCCATTAAACAACGTTAAAAATGTAATTGGGGTTATGAGTGGAAAAGGGGGAGTAGGTAAATCATCTATATCTACTTTAATAGCAAAAGAATTAAGCAAAAAAGGATACAGTGTAGGAATATTAGATGCAGATATAACTGGTCCAAGTATTCCTAGATTATTAGGTGTTAACAAACAAAGAGCAGTTGCAATAGATCAAGGATTATTGCCTATTACAAATAAAGATGGAATTAAAGTTATGTCTTTAAACTTATTAACAGATAATGAAAATGATCCAGTAATATGGAGAGGTCCTATGATATCTGGTGTAGTAAAACAATTTTGGACAGATGTAATATGGGGCGACTTAGATTACTTACTTATAGATATGCCACCAGGAACAGGAGATGTAGCATTAACAGTTATGCAATCAATACCTTTAAATGAAATTATAATGGTATCTGTTCCACAAGATATGGTATCTATGATAGTATCAAAGGCTGTTAACATGGCAAGACAAATGAACATAGATATATTAGGTGTTATTGAAAATATGAGCTACATAACTTGTGAAGACTGTGGTAAAAAAATAAAATTATTTAATGGAGACAGTACAAATAAGTTTTTAAATGAAATGAACTTAAATTTATTAGGAGAACTTCCTATGCTAAGTAGTATAAGCAACTTAGGACAAGAAAATCAAAATGATAAAAATGTAGAAGAAATTTTAAAACCGATTATAAAGAGCATAATTGAAAAATCACAGAAAAACATAAAAGTTGAGGTGTAATATATGAAAATAGCAGTTGCTTGTGAGAACAATATTGTAAGTTCACATTTTGGACACTGTGAAGGTTTTGGTATATATGAATTAGAGAATAAAAACATTTTAAATAAAGAATTTATACAAAATCCAGGACATAGACCAGGATACTTACCAGTATTTTTAAAAGAACATAATGTAGATGTTATAATCTCTGGAGGAATGGGAGCTACAGCACAACAATTATTTGAACAAAATAATATAAATGTAGTTGTAGGAGCATCAGGATCAAGTGATGAAGTAGTTCAAAAGTATATTAATGGAGAAATAAAATCAACAGGCAGTGTTTGTACAGAACATGTACATGAAGGACACTGTAACGGGTAGATAAATGAATGAAACTATTGAATATATAAAAAAACTATTCAAAACCAAGGGATATAAATTTACTATACAAAAGAAAATAATATTAGAAGCTTTATTAGAGAATAAAGAACATATAAATGCAAAAGAAATCTATGAAAAAGTTAAAAAACAAAATGTTGGAATTACAACAGTTTACAGAACCTTGAACTTATTTACCGAGCTAGACATAGTGAAAGAGATAAACATTGGTGGTACAAGTTATTATGAGATTAAGATATTTAGTAAAAATCCATTTCATATACACTTTAAATGTTTTAGATGTAATAGTATAATTGATATAAATAATAAAGACATTAATCTTGATTGTTTAGAACTAAAACAAAAGTTAGAAGCGATAAGTGATTTAGATATTTATGATATAAATATAATGTTTACAGGACTATGTACAAGCTGTAAGGAGGAGTTTAAGTGGCAAGACCAACAAAAGTTAGAACAGTAGATTTTTTCCCGGAAGATACCTACTTTGCACCAGTAGGAAAGCAAAAATGCAAATTAAAAGAAGTAAATTTAAAATTAGAAGAACTAGAAGCCATGAGGCTTAAGGACATAGAATCTCTTAGCCAAGAAGAATGTGCTAAAAAAATGAATGTATCTAGACAAACTTTTCAAAATATAATTGATGCAGCAAGACAAAAAGTTGCAATTGCTTTGACTCAAGGTAATGCTATACGTATTGACGGTGGAAATTACAGAGCGAAATTTTGTAAATTTAAGTGTTTTGATTGTAAAGATGAGTACGAAATAAGATATGATCAAGACAAATACAAATGTCCTTCTTGTGGATCAGAGAAAGTTATTTGTAGCAAAAAAGCAAATATATGTGCTAAATGGTGCGATAAAAGTGAATAGAAATAATATTAATTTAAAGAAATAAAAAATATACTCCATTTATAGTAGACAGTTAAAATAATAAAAACTGCCACTATGAAGGGAGTATATTTTTTACTATTTAACACTCATGATATTAATATTTTTACTCAACTCATTAATACTATCACTTAACCCTTGAAGCTTAGCTTCTATCCTAATTAGCAAATACATACTAATAGCAATAGGAAAACCAACATTGGCAATTAGTGTTTGAATTTCAGAATTCATAAAAATACCTCCTTTCCTCACCCTTAAACCCAAAAAAAGTGGCTATAGTAAAGTGGCGAAGGGGTAGCGAAGAAATTATATGATTAAGACGTAACGTTAAAGCCACGCTTCACCGGCTTTACAGTGAAGGAAGAATCATATAATTTCAAGCTAACCCGAAGCCCCCACTATACTAAGCCACAACTAAATCATACTCAGTAGTATCAGTTACAACTATCTTAGCTTCAACAGTTTGAACTATATCAGCTCCATTAGGAGCAAATATATTTTTTTCAACTATCATATCCATAACTACTTTTATCTCTGCTTCAGTTAAATTCTCTCTAGGATCATCAACAGATATAGAAACAGTTTTATCTAAATCACTTTTAAAAGACATAACCAATCTTCTCTTAGTCTCCATAAAAATACCTCCTTTCTAAAATTTTAAAACAACTAATTCAATATAGTATTATCTTGCTTATTTATCTCCAGTTCAGCATGTTCTTGTAAAGAGATAAGAGCTCTTGCCACATCTAAAGTGTCTTGAGTAGATGCAGCTGCTTTTAAGTTAGAATAAGTTCTAGATTTTGTGATAGTTTTACCATTATTATCAAGCCCACAATCTAACTTTATTTTTAAAGCTGATGGATATTTAGTTTCATTAACAGCCATGTATTTCACCTCCTTTTGTATTGTTAAGATAAGTATAGGGTAGGTAGGATCAACCCCACAAAGAAAGTATTTGAAGAAAAAATTTGAAGGAGATATTTTAACGGGGGTCGTGTTTTACGAGGTAGGGGTATATAAGCAGAGTTTTTTACTTATAGAAAAATAAAATGTTAACCGTTTAAATAAAATGGGTTGACTAAATAAAATACTAAGATTACAATTAACTTAACAAATAACTGTTAGATGGTTGAAAAATTAGCTTTTAACTTTAGACAAATTTGTGATGAAGATTTAAAAAACTATATGCAAATTAAGTTTAGACTCAAGTTATGAAATAAACTAAAAAACTGATTATAGGGGGCTTTATGATAGAGAGAATTTATGAACTCATAAAAAATGGATATGAGATAAATAAAGAAGAAGCTAAAGAATTATTAAACTATGAAACTAAAGACTTAACTAAATATGCCAATGAAATAAGAAAAAATTTTTTAGGTAGCGAGTTTGATTTATGTTCAATAATAAACGGTAAAAGTGGTAGGTGTAGCGAAGATTGTAAATTTTGTGCTCAATCATCACATCATGATACAGATATAAATATATATTCTTTATTGGAAGAAGATCAATTCTTAAAGGATGCTACATATCATTTTAAAAAAGGTGTTAAAAGATATTCAATTGTTACATCAGGTAAAAAATTAGATGAAAAAGACTTAGATAATGTTTCAAAAACTTATAAGTCTATAAAAAATAAGGTAGGAATAAGCATTTGTGCATCTCATGGATTACTAAATGAAGATGAATTAAAAAAATTAAAGCTATCAGGAGTTGAAAGATATCATAACAACTTAGAAACATCTAGAAACTTTTTTAAAAATATATGTACAACTCATACTTACGATGAAAAAATAGAAACTATAAAAGCTGCTCAAAATGCAGGGTTAGAAGTTTGCAGTGGAGGGATTATAGGTATGGGAGAAAGCTATGAAGATAGAATTGATATGGCTTTTGAATTAAGGAATTTAAATATAAAATCAATTCCTTTAAATGTTTTAAACAAAATAAATGGGACTAGTATAGATGTAAAAGAAATTATAAGTGAAGATGAATTTTTAAAAACATTAGCTATTTTTAGATTTATAAACCCAAAGAGTTATATAAGGTTAGCTGGTGGTAGAAACCTACTTACAGATTATGGGCAACTAGCTTTTAAATCAGGAGCAAACGCGACTATAACAGGTGATTTACTTACAACCTGTGGAAATGATATAAAAAGTGATATAAAAATGATAACAAATTTAGGATTTAAATTATAAAGGAGGATAAAGGTTATGGGTAAGGGGATATTCGTTATAGGTACGGATACAGATGTAGGGAAAACTTATATAAGTGCTATGCTAATGAAAAAACTAATAGAAAATAAAATTAATGCTACATACTATAAGGCTGTACTTAGTGGAGCAGGTGAAGAAGATGGAATACTAATACCATATGATGCTAAATATGTTTGTGATGTATCAGGACTTAAGGAAGAGTATTCAAATATTGTTTCTTATTCTTTTAAAACACCAGTCTCACCACACTTAGCATCAATAATAGAAAATAAAGATATTGATTTGAAAAAAATAGAAAGTGACTTTAATAAATTAAAAAATAGATATGAATACATAGTAGTTGAAGGTAGTGGTGGGATAGTATGCCCTATTAAAATAAATGAAAAAGAAATTATATTACTTGAAGATATAATTAAAATGACTGGATTTGATGTATTACTTGTTACAAGAGCATCAGTTGGAACTATAAATCACACAGTTCTTACAGTTAATTACTTAAAGTCTAAAAACATAAATATAAGAGGGATTATTGTAAATGAATATGATAAAAACAATGAAGCTCATATAGATAACGTAAAAGTAATAAAAAAATTAACAAATGTAGATATTGTATCACTTGTGAAAAGAAGTAAAACACACGAAGATAACATAGATATAGACTTAAGTATATTAAATTTATAAATAAATTAAAAATGGGGGATTAAAATGAATTTAGTTGAAAAAGATTTAAAATATATATGGCATCCGTGTTCTCAAATGAAAGATTATGAAACTTTTGAACCGATCGTAATAAAAAAAGGTGATGGAATAAAGTTATATGATATAGAAGGAAATGAGTATATAGATGCGATAAGCTCATGGTGGTGTAATTTATTTGGACATGCTAATAAAAGAATAAATAAGGCTATATCAGATCAAGTAAATACTCTAGAACATGTTATATTTGCTAACTTTACACATGAAACTGCAATAAAACTTTGTGAGAGAATAGTAAATATAACACCAGATAGACTTACTAAAGTATTTTTTACAGATAATGGATCAGCATCTGTAGAGTGTGCACTTAAAATGAGCTTTCAATATCATGCACAAGTAGGAAATACTAAAAAAACTAAATTTGTTGCAATAACTGATGCATACCATGGTGAAACTATTGGAGCTTTATCTGTAGGAGATTTAGATTTATATAGTAAAGTGTATAAACCTATTATGATAGATACAAAACGAGTTGAAGGTCCAGATTGTTATAGATGTAAATTTAATAAAAAAAGAGAAAGTTGTAATGCAGAGTGTTTTATAAATATGAAAGAGTACATAGAAGCTAATCACGAAGAAGTTGCGTCTGTAATAATAGAGCCTATGGTTCAGGGTGCAGCAGGTATGAAAATTTATTCGCCTATATATTTAAAAAAGCTAAGAGATATATGTGATAAATACGATGTACATTTAATAGCTGATGAAATAGCTGTTGGATTTGGTAGAACAGGAAAGATGTTTGCCTGTGAACATGCTGATATTTCACCTGATTTTATGTGTTTGTCAAAAGGGCTTACAGCTGGATATGTTCCAATGGCATTAGTTCTTACGAGTGATAAAATATATAACGCATTTTATGATGATTACAGTACATACAAGGCATTTATGCATAGTCATACATATTCAGGAAACCCAATTGGATGTAGAATAGCAAATGAAGTTTTAGATATATTTGAGGATGAAAACACACTTTTAGTAAATGAAGAAAAAGCTAAACACTTTAATAATCTTATAATAGAAGAATTAAAAAATCATGATAATGTAGGAGAAATACGTTCAATAGGACTTATAAATGCAATAGAATTAGTACAAGATAAAGAAACTAAAAAGTCATTTGATTCAAACTTAAGAATCGGATACAAGATATATCAAAAGGCTCTTAAAAAAGGAGTATTACTAAGACCTTTAGGAAATATAATATACTTTAATCCTCCATACGTTATAAATGAAGAAGATATGATAAAAATGGTTAGAGTGTGCAAAGAGTGTATAAATGAAGTATTAAGTGATTACAATAGGAGTGGAAAAGATGAGTAGAACTAAAAATTTAACATTAGTTGCATTATTTGCAGCACTAACAGCAATAGGTGCATTTATACAAATACCTATACCTTATGTACCATTTACATTACAATATATGTTCTGTGCATTTGCTGGAATATTACTAGGATCTAAGTTAGGAATGTTATCACAATTATTATATGTAGTTATAGGATTAATAGGAATTCCAGTATTTACGCAAGGTGGAGGGCCAGCATATATATTTAAACCAACATTTGGATATTTAATAGGGTTTATAATTGCAGCATATGTTATAGGTAAGATAGTTGAAAATCAACAAAAAGTAAGCGTTAAGAATTTATTAATAGCATCTATGGTAGGACTATTTATTATATATTTAATAGGTGTACCATATTTATATGTAATAAATAAGTTTTATTTAGGAAATCAATACACAGTATATATGTCTGTATTATATGGATTTATAATGTGTGTTGGTGGTGATATAGTTCTATCAGTAATTATATCTTTAGTGGGTGTTAAAGTTATGCGAGCATTCAAAAGTATAGGATACACAAAGAATGATTATTCTTTAAGATAATAAACTATAAACATAAAATTTATATGATATAAGAAGTTAAAATAACCTTGAAAAGCTCAAGGTTATTTTTTATGCTTAAAGGAAACTATACTTAACGAATATTTATGTAGTATAGTAATGCAAATGTATTTATGAATAATTTAAGAGCATAGTTAGTAAGTGAAATAAATAGTATAATATAGATATAAAGCTTATGAAAATATTTATTGTAAATTTAAGGGGGGTGCATTTTATGATAGAAGAGTTAACAATAGAGGATATACCTAATTCGCATAAAGACATTGCACAATATATAGGGATTGATTCTTTTAAAAAGCTAGTAGAGTTGTTAGGCGGAAGTTCTTTATATATACCTAAAGAGTCTTCGCTTACTAGACCTATTAGAAATAGAATTATACGAGAAAAATTTAATGGAGATTACAAATCTTTAGCTAGAGAATACGACATAACACAAACTCAGGTAAGAAATATAGTAGATACTTGCAATTAAAAAATTTTATTTAATTATATAAAGTTATTAAAATATAGTATAATTAAAATTATTATAAATAAAAATTCTAGGGGGAAAACTTATTATGAATACAGCAACATTTCTAGATATATTAACTGTAGCAGAAAAACTAAAATGCAACACTAGGCACTCGTGGACATCGAGTGGAAGACATGAAAGTGTAGCAGAACATAGCTGGCGTATTGCATTAATGGCATTGTTAATGCGTGATGAATTTCCAGAGGTTGATATGGATAAGGTAATTCGTATGTGTTTAATTCATGATTTGGGGGAAGCGTTTACAGGAGATATTCCTACTTTTGAGAAGAAAGAAGAAGATAGTAAAAAAGAAGACGAGGTATTTTTTAATTGGATTGCAACTTTTCCTGAGCCTTACCGTGAGGAGTTCACAGAACTTTTAAAGGAAATGAATGAACGTAAGACTGATGAAGCCAAGCTTTATAAAGCATTGGACAATTTAGAAGCAGTAATACAGCATAATGAGGCGGATATTAGCACTTGGATTCCTTTAGAATATGACTTACAGTTTACTTATGGTGCTGATAAGGTGGAATTCTCTTCTTATTTAAAAGAGTTAAAGAAAGAAATAGACCAAAGAACAACAGATAAAATAGCCCAAAAGAGTGAGGCTTAGTTATATTTAAAAAGTATTACCAGATAATATTTAATCTGGTAGTACTTTTTTTACGCTTAAGGAATTTATGCTTAACGAATATCTGTTGATAATTTATGGAGTATAGTTATAGTAACAATTTGCTGAAAGTAAAAAAGGATATTTTTGAGCAACGGACGAAGTCGTTGGCGACAGGAGCGAAGCGACTTTTTTATACAACTAACTTTATAATAGATTTTAAATTATATAAAGTTATTAAAACTGTAGTATAGGTAAAATTTACTGTATCTTATGCATATTAATTGATACTTTAATGCATAAGGCATTATAATAAAATTAAATAAATTACAAAAAAAGGGAAATTGATATGTTAAATATAGCTATATGTGACGATGAAATTAATATTTTAAACAAGACTAAAGAAATACTAGAAAACTATAAAAAGCAGAGTATATCAGTAGAGGTATTTTTAAAGGGAGAAGATTTGGTAGAGAGTGACTCAAACTTTGATATCATATTTTTAGATATTGATATGACTGGAATTAATGGAATAGAAACAGCTAGACTGATAAGAGAAAAAGATAAAAAAGTTAAAATAATATATGTAACTAATTATACTGACTATACATCATCAGCCTTTAGTGTACACGCATTTGGATATCTACTAAAGCCAGTTAACGAAAAAAATATATATCAGCAATTAGATGAAGCTATTTCTTATATGAAAGAAGAAATAAGTGAAACATTAGAGTTTAATACAACAGATGGTGTAGTTAGATTAGAATTAAAAGATATTTACTACTTTGAATATAAACAAAGAAAAGTAATAATGAAAGCTAAGCAAGATACTTATATTATAAAACAAAAAATATCAGAAATAGGAAAAAGCATGGAAGTATACGACTTTATAATACCACACAAAAGTTTTTCTGTTAATTTATACAATGTTAAATCTATAAAAGGATACGATATTTACATGATGGATGGTAGTATAATACCCTTATCTCAAAAAAAATCTACCCAATTTAGACATAGCTTAAATGTATACTTAAGCAAGAAAATAGAAAAAGGAAGAAAGGGGTAGATTGTTATAGAAAACTTTATGAATTTATTTGCATTTTTTATATTACCTACTGTAGGTAACTTCTTTTTAACATATATATGTTTTTATTTTATGAGCAAGATAGGTAGAAATATATATTTAAAGAAAAGATATTATATATCAATATACATGGTATTTTCAATAATAACAAATATTGTTTCTTGGGCAGGAAATGGACTATTAAACTTTACAGTTATAAGTATAGGACTATTAGTATCTGGCCATTTTTTATACAACAACACGAGAGTATATAAATTATACTATCTTTTATTTTCAGTATGCTTATTTCTATGTGATGGACTATCAAGTTTAATAATAGGAATAGGTATTTCACAGTTTAACTTATATATTAAAGACTTATTTTATTATCAAATACTAATGGTTGTTTTAATAAGATTATCAGAATTTGTATATGTAAACTTAGCAATATTATTTATAAACAAGAGGTCAATTAACATATTAAAACTAAAACAAATTATTAGTTTTATGATTATACCTTTGTTCAGCATGGTTTATATATTTACTTTGTTTAACTATATGCAGATGTATTCTTCAAATGAAGACTTGATGTTATTTATAGTAAACGTAACCTTAATATTTGCTATAAACGTATATGTAACTTATATATTTGATAATATATCTAAAAATAACGAGTTGCAAAATGAAATTAACTTATATCAGCAAAAATCAAATCTACAGTATAAATATTATGATAGCCTTGAAGAAAAGTATATGGAATCAAGGAAACTTGCTCATGATATAAGAAATCATTTAAACACAATAGAAGAGCTATATAAAGCTAACAACACAAAGGAAGCTAAGGAATATACAAATGATATACATAAAATGTTAAATAAACTTAATCAAAAATATTACACAAGTAATAGAGTTCTAAATATAATACTAAATGATAAATTCAATGAAATGAAAAAATACAATATAGATATAGATTGTAGAATAGGTGATGTAGATTTAAGTTTTATAAGGGATATAGATATGGTAACAATATTTGCTAACTTATTAGACAATTCAATAGAAGCTGTATCAGAAAGTAATGAAGAAAAGTATATAAAACTAGATATAGATAAGTTTAATGAATTGATAGTAATAAATATAATAAATCCAATAATAAATAAGCCTATTTATAAAAATGGTAAATTTAAATCAACAAAAGAAAATCATAATGGTCTTGGAATAGAAAATGTAAAGAAATCATTAGAAAAACATGATGGAACAATGGTTGTAGATTACACAGAAAATGAGTTTAAAGTAAATATTGTAATACCAATATAAAAGGGGGATAGGTATGATACCAACATCGGTAATTGTGGGATTAGTTTTTAATATAGCTGTATGCTTTTTAATTCCAATTATAACGTTAATATACCTTGTAAAAAAAGACAGGAAAAGAGTAAAAAGTTTTCTGATAGGAATGTTAATATTTTTTATAACTCAAATTTTAATAAGAATACCAATACTAACATATATACTTCCTAATATGATGTGGTTTTTGAAGTTAATGACAAATCCTTATTTATACGGAATATTTTTAGGATTAACTGCAGGTATATTTGAAGAAGTAGGAAGGTATATAGCATTTAAATTTATGTTGAAAAAGAATCATCAGTGGGAAGATGGTATATCTTATGGTATAGGACATGGAGGGATAGAAGCCATGTTAATAACAGGAATGACAAATATAAATCTTTTGATTGGATGTGTTTTGATAAACAGTGGTAAACTAGAGGTTTTATCAAATCAAACTAATAATGCTAATCTTGAATCTTTGTATAACATATGTATGAGTTTAACATCAGGGACAACATTTTTAGCAGGAGTAGAGAGAATATTTGCTATAAGTATACAGATAGGACTTTCTATGATTGTTTTATATGGTGTAAGAAATAGAAAAATTATATATCTATTCATAGCGATATTAATACACACATTAATTAATGCACCAATTGTAATACTTCCAGCAGTATTTAATATAGGTGCTATAGGGTTAGAAATATACTTCTTTATATGGGCAATAGCTTTAGGTGCATTTACTATATATTCAAAAAAGCTATATAAAAAACAAGAAGATATTAATATAAATAGTTAAATAAATTATAAAAATAAAAGGGGGAATTATTATGAAGAAAATAAAAATATTATTAATGGTACTTTTAGTAGGGGTTATATTAGTAGGGTGTAGTAGTTCAAAATTAAGCGATGCTTATAATGAAGATGAATTAAAAAAAGATGCTCAAGGAATTGTTAGTATGATTTGTAATGAAGAGTATGATAAAGTTATAGATCAGATGAGTGATAATATTAAAGGAAAGATAAGTGCAGAACAACTAAAAGAAGTATGGCAACCAATAAAAGAGAAAGTAGGAAGCTTTAAGTCAATTGAAAAAGAAGGGGTAATAGGCAAGGATGGATTAGCAATAGTAGTAGAAGTTGCTGAATTTGAAAATGGGAAAGCACAGTTTACAATTACCTATAATGAAGATATGAAATTAGAAGGACTTTATATAAAGTAATTTATAAGCAAAAAAATAAATAGGGCTGAAAAATAAAGTATGGATTCTTTCCAAGAAAGAACCATACTTTTTATTTTATATTCTTTCAAAATAATCAAATAAAAAAGTGGATATAAATGTAAGCGAAATAAATAGTATAATATACATATAAAGATTAGTAGACACTTGCAATTAAATAAAAAGGACATAAGGGGGACATTTGTGATTAACATAGCAATTTGTGAAGATGAAAAAGACCAACAAGAATTATTAAAAGGTTATATTGATAAAATATTTAAAGAATCATCTATTAAATATACTTTAAATATATTTAGTTCGGGAGAAGAATTACTTAAAAATTACTCTAAGGATACAGATATACTATTATTAGATATACAGTTAAATGAAATTAATGGAATGGATACTGCTAGAAAAATTAGAGAAATAGATAATAAAGTAGAAATTATATTTATTACATCTCTAATAGAGTATGTACTAGAAGGATATGAGGTAAGAGCTTATAGATATTTAATAAAGCCAGCAAAATATGAGGACTTAAAAGAACATATTAATCACTGCATAAAAGAAGTAGATGTAAAAAATAAATATATTATTGTAAAAGAACAAGGAAGTAGAATTAAAATAGAGATAAATAAAATAACTTACATAGAAGTACAAAAAGAAGATATAACTATACATACTATAAATAATACGTATAACATAAAAGGTACTATGAATAATATTGAAAAAGAAATAAATTGTAGCAGATTTTTTAGATGCCATAAAAGCTATTTAGTAAATTTAGAGCATATAAAAAGTATAAAACAATATGTTGCAATACTTGAAAACAGTGAAGAAGTGCCTATAAGTAGATACAGGTTTAAAGATGTCAAAGATAAATTTTTTGAATTGATAGAGGATAAATTATGTTAGGTAACTATAATATATTGCCTACGATAAATATGGCTGTATTTGTATTTTTCTTTTTTATGACAATGAATAAGCGAGGATATAATTATAAATTTAAAAATAAGACACAATTCATATTAAGCTTAATCCTATTAATAGCATTATTTATAATCAAGATGCCATTTGGAATCGTAATAGGACCTATTTTAATAGCTACAATTTTAATAGTATTATTAATTTGTAAAATTACTTATCAAATGGATATAAAAAAATCTATTATTAACTCAATTATATATACATTTATATATATATTAATATCGGGTAGTATATATTGGATATTACAAATTTTATTTATAGATGAAAATATACGCAACTATATACTTGAAAACATACTTGAGTTAACAACTATATTAAACTTTATAGTTGTTTTTGTATTAATTTACTTTTTTGACAAAATAAAAAGTATGTACAAGACAAGTAAATATTATATATATATAATTTTAACAATCGTAGTTAATTTAATTACAGTTTTATTTTTTAACATAGCATCTGAAAAAATAAGTGATTTGTGGATGATAGTAATAAAAAATAATATTAAATACAGTAACCTTCAGGACCTAATGATGTTTTCTCTTTTTATGAAACATACATTTCCTTATATGTTACTTATAATAAACATAATATTAATATCTATATTTATAAACTCTATAAAATCTGAAAAAGAAAAAGTTAAAATGCAATTTGTAAATGAAAAATTAGATATGCAACATAAATATTATTTAATGGCAAAAGAATCTCAAGAAAAAATGAAAAAGGTTTATCATGATATGAATAACCATATGAAAAATATAAAAATGCTTAAAGATAATAATGAAGATGTAAATACATATATAAATAGTATAGAGGATGAAGTCAAAAATACTAAAAATATCTATAATACAGGAAACATGTTATTAGATATAATTTTATATGAAAAAAGCAAAGTTTGTATAGATAATAATATAGATTTTAAAGTAGCTATAGATTTTAGTAAATGTGACTTTATAAAAATGATAGATATAAGTAGTATTTTTTCAAACTTAATTGATAATGCAATAGAAGCTTGTAATAAAATAAATAATAATGAGCTTGAAAGATATATAACTATAAAAAGTACCTTTATAAAAGGTTACTATGTTATTAGATGTGAAAATAGTAAAGTTAATAAAATAATATTAAAAAACAATAAGATTTTTACTACTAAAAAAGATGGATTTTTTCATGGCATAGGTATTGAAAGTATAAACTCATCTATAAAAAAATATGATGGAGAATTAAAAATTAAGGATGATAATTATAAATTTATAGCAAGCATTTACATACCAATTGAATAAGAATTCATGCTAGTTGTCGGCAAAAAAATACCAGTTGTCGGACTTATATTGAACTCAAATATTAAGAATGTTACCTTTTATTCCAAGAAGGTAACATTTTTTACGTTTAATGAGCTATGCTTAACGAATACTTGAGGATAATTTATAAAGTATAGTAATACCAAAATTTTGGTGAAAGTAAAAAAGATATTTTGAGCAACGGACGAAGTCGTTGGCGACATGAAGTGGTTCGCACACGTAGTGGCTCAAGTGAAGCGAATTTTTTATATTTAGGAAGGGAGTACAATATGAGAATTAGTTCTAAATTAGCTATTGCGTACATGAAAAAACAAAAAGGAAAAACAACAGCACTTTTAGCAAGTGTAGTACTTGCAGTAATGTTGATATTTTCAATGAATGCAATAAGAGACTCTGGATATGAGTCACAGATACAAGAAGCTAAAGATTTATACGGAGACTATGATGTATATTTTGATAGGCTTGATAAAAATTCAGTAGAAACTATAAATAAACATCCAGAAGTGAAAAAATCCAATAATGTTAAATATTTTTGTGAGATAGTTAACAAAGACAATGGGGTTAAACTTGATTTAAATTCATTTAATAAAGATTATATAGATTCACTTAATTATAAGTTGATTAAGGGTAGAGAACCACAAAAAGATGGAGAGATAGTAATTGAAAAAAAGGCACTTGAACAAATGGGTCTTGATGAAACTTTAAATAAAAACATAAATTTTATGATTTTAAATAAAGATTTAGATAAAAATGGGATTTCTCAAATAGATAGTAAAAACAAGACATTTAAAATTGTTGGGATAGTAGAAAAACCAGATAAATACTATGAATCTATAAATGGATTTAAAGCTCAAGCATTTACATATGTAGAAACTAAATTACCAATAAAAATAGAAACTACATATAAAGGAAATATATATCTTAAATCGGAACAAAACATATCTAATTTCGTTCAGAAGATGATTAAAGAATTAGATACGGATTGGTATCACATATGCGAAAATATTGAAGTATTACAAGCAGAGGGAATGAAACAAGGTAATAAAACCAATAATCGTAGTATTATTAATACAATTATTTTAGTTGTTGTATCTATTGTTACAACTTACAATATTTTCAATATTATATTATCAGATATGATAAATCAAATAGGTATAATGAGAGCAATTGGTATATCTAATAAAAAAATTAAGAAGATGTTTAGAATATCAAGTTGTATTTATATACTTTTAGGAACAATTATAGGAATGGTTATAGGGTCTATTTTTTCATACTTTGGAGGATTTATAGTGTATGGAATAAGTTCGAGATTAGTAATAGAACCATTAAGTATAATTCTTTCTTTTGCAGTTTCAATAATAGCTGTATCTATTTCAAATTTCATAGCAGTAAAAAGAGCTATGAAGATGTCTATAATAGACTCTATCCGTAATAGTGATAAGTATAAAAGAAAAGCAAAGAATAAATACAAAAAATCTAATATAAATAATCAAAATGTGATGATTAAATTTGCAAATAGAAACATATGGAGAAATAAACCTAGAACAATACTGACTATAATTGCAATGAGTATGGTTGGAGCAATGTTTATATTCAACTATGCTGCTATGAATTTACTTAAATCTAATCCAGTTATATTAGGTGGAGTTAATGCAAGATCATTTGGAAATATAGATATAACCTTAAGTGGAGATATTGCAAACAATGAAAGTTTATTTTACAAAATAGACGGTGACATAATTAATAAAATAAAAAATGAAGATAATGTAAAAAAAGTTGAACCTAATTTTTATAACAATGGAGGATATCTATTTATTGAAAAGGATAAAGCAACTGATGATTATTTAAATGAATTAGGACGAAAAGAACTTAGCTATAATAAAGAATATCCGCTTATTGCAAAAGGCTATAGCAATAGTTTATTAAAAAATATAGATTCATTTATAGCTGAAGGTACAAATATAATGAACTCTGAAGATGGTAAGTACAAAAAAGTTATATTAGTCAATAATTTTTACACGAAAGCTAAACATTCATTTGCTAGGGTAATGAATAAAGTAAAAGTTGGAGATTTATTGGAAATAAAGCTACCTGTTTATAAAAATGGTGTTGAAAAGTATGAAACTTTTAAAGTTCAGGTGGAAGGAATAATGAAAGATACTTATATATCAAGTCAAGATGGTGATTCAACTTTTACTGGTGGGCAAGTTATATTTAAAGAAGATGATTACAAAGAATTAACAAATCAAAAGGAGTACAATAGATTGTTTGTTATGACTGAAGAAGGTGAGTTGAAGTCAGCAGAAAAAGAAATTAAAGATATAGTTAAAAATCATTCATTTACAGCTATTGGTGGAAAAAATGAAGATAGTAAATATTATAAGGTAAATAATCCAGAAGAACGATTAAATGCAATTTATACTTGCTTGATGTTTATAATACTTTGTGTAAATATTATTTTTATTGTAAGAAGTAACATTATAGCTAGAGTAAAAGAGTTATCTATATTAAGAGCAATTGGAATGAGTAGTAAAAAATTAAAAAAAGTTATAATGATTGAAAGTATGTTGTATGGAGTTATTAGTTCTATATTAAGCTCTATAGTTGCTGTTATTTTTTATAATAGGCATATTTCAAACCTTAACAATATAAGCTTAGCGGGTGGTTTCACTAAAACTGTAGAACATGATATTCCTTTTAAATATATGATTATGTTTTTAATAGTTTCAGTTGTTATGTGTTTAATTTCAGTATATTTTTCTAAAGACAAACTAGAAAAATTAAATATTGTAGATGGAACTAAAAATTAATTTGGGAGATGAAAATATGAAGACGGTAAAGATATCAAACTTAACGAAGATATATGGCAAGGGTGAAAATGAAGTTATAGCAATTGATAAAATAAATTTAGAGATACAACCAAATAAATTTACAGCTATAATAGGACCAAGTGGTTCGGGTAAAAGTACGTTACTTCACTGTATGGCAGGACTTGATAAGCCAACTTCGGGAAATGTTTATCTTGATGACATAGATATTTACACTATGAACGATGAACAATTATCAAAAATAAGAAGAGAGGAGTTTGGATTTATATTTCAAAGCTACAATCTAATTCCAGTTATAAATGTATATGAAAATATAGTTCTTCCAGTAGTTGTAGATGGAAAAAAAGAAGATAAAGAATACATAAACGCTTTAATTGAAAAGCTTGGTATTTCAAGCCAAGTTAATAAATTTCCAAATGAACTATCAGGAGGACAACAACAAAGGGTTGCAATAGCTAGGGCACTTGCAAACAAACCATCAATCATATTTGCAGATGAACCGACTGGAAACTTAGACTCAAAGACTACAGATGAAGTAATGGAAATACTGAACTTAGCAGTAAAGGACTTAGGACATACACTTGTTATGATTACACATAATGACGATATTGCAAAGAAAGCAGATAATATAATAACAATAAATGATGGCAAAATACTTTACTAAATTAATAAGTAAATGCACTACATCAGAATAAACTAAATATAAATTAAAAACTCCGTATTGAAAATATTAACTCAATACGGAGTTTTTATGCTAGTGAAATTAAAAGAAATGTAGTAGATATATATAATTGATGATATTATATAAAAGGAATAGGAGTGATACTATGTTTTTTATAATGGGAGTAAGTCAAAATCAAAAAAAGCTAGACTATAAAGAACTTAATATATGTAAATGTTGTGGAAAGTATTCTAATATTGAAGTATACATGACTTATTGGTATTTCATGTTCTTTTTTATACCTCTTTTGAAATGGAACAAGGAATACTATGTAAAGACTAGCTGTTGTAATAAATTAGCTAAAATAGATGATGAGACTGGTAAAAAGATTGAAAAAGGACAAGATGTAAGTATTGATATTGAAAAGCTAGATTTTGGATGCAATGAAAACAGTGTTAAAGTTTGTAGTGTATGTGGATATACTACTAATGAAGATTTTTCATACTGCCCAAAGTGTTCTAATAAATTATAAAAATGAATATATATATAATATTAAGGAGTTGTTATTTACGACTCCTTATTTAAATTTATTTAATATTAATGCTGAATAAAAAACAAATATTAAGAAAAAATATTAATAATGAATATCATTTGTAATAATATTTTTATAGGTTAAAATAAGGGGATTGTAAAAGTGAATAAAATAAAAAAATATTTATATTTAGTAATAGGATTATTGTCCTTTGGAATAGGGTCAATAGGAGTAGCGTTACCTGTTATTCCGACTACACCGTTTTTATTATTAGCATCATTTTGTTTTATTAGAGGCTCTGAAAAGTTTAATAAGAGGTTTAAATCAACTAAAATTTACAAAAATCACGTTGAAAGCTTTATAAATGAAAAAGCTATGACAATGAAACGAAAAATAACAATACTATCATTAGTAAGTATAATGATATCTATTCCAATTATACTAGTAGACAACTTACATGTAAGAATATTTTTAATAGCTTTAATTTGTATTAAATTTTATTACTTTATATTTAAAATAAAAACTATAAAACCTAATAATATAATTAATATAAAGTAAGTTATTAAATATAACTATGGATAACAATAATCAAAAATTATAAAAAATATACAACTGTTAAAGTATATGTAATTTAATGATATAATTTAGTAAAAGAACTATGATAATTGGGGTTATTATAGTTCTTTTTATATTATATAAAGATTATTAAACAGGATAAGGGGGACATAGGGTGTATCCAAGATTAGAGGTAGATATAGAAAAACTTGTACATAATGCTAGGATAGTTAGTGATATATGTAAAAAGAACAACATGACTGTTGCCATGGTTACTAAGGTGTACTGTGCAATGGAAGAAGTTGTAGAGGAGATAGTTAACGAAGGGGTTATAGATTATATAGCTGATTCTAGAATTCAAAACTTAAAGAAATTAAGAAATATAGAAATACCTAAAATATTAATTCGAATACCTATGATAAGTGAGGTAGAAGATGTTGTAAAATATAGTGATATAAGTTTTAACTCAGAGCTAAAAACTATATATAAACTTAATGAAGAAGCTAAGCTACAAAATAAAACTCATGATGTAGTAGTTATGGTTGATTTAGGTGATTTAAGAGAAGGGTACTTTGAAGAAAGCGAACTTTTAAATGCAATTGATGAAATAATTAAGTTAGAAAATATAAAACTTAGAGGAATAGCAACCAATCTTACTTGTTATGGTGCCATAATTCCAACAAAGGAAAACTTAAGTAAGTTAGAAGATTTGGCAAAGTTTATAGAAAGTAAGTATAATATCCACTTAGATTTTGTGTCTGGTGGAAACTCTAGTTCAATTCATTTATTACAAAAAAATGAAATGCCAGAAAAAATAAGCAATTTAAGACCTGGAGAAGCTATCGTTTTAGGTCGAGAAACTGCTTATGGAGAAAAAATAGAAAAAACTCACCAAGATGTATTTAAGCTTGTAGGTGAAATAGTTGAGATAAAGGAAAAGCCATCTATACCAATAGGAGAAGTAGGAATGGATGCTTTTGGTAATGTTCCTGTTTATGAAGATAAAGGAATAAGAAAAAGAGCTATAGTTGGAATAGGAAAACAAGATATAGATATTTCAAGTATTTTTCCACTTAAAGAAGAAATAAATATATTAGGTGCGAGTTCAGATCATATGATACTAGATATAACTGATTTTGATTATGAGGTAGGAGATACTGTAGAGTTTTTATTAGATTATGGTGGAGTAATGTCAGCTAGCACTAGTGAATATGTACATAAAAAAGTTGTAAATAAGATGCAACTTAATTTATAAATGTTTTGTGAAATTATGATATAAGATATGAATATTAAAAAATAAGTATTATACTTGCTAGCCTATTAGGCTAGCTTTTTACTTGGGATAAATATCCAAATAGATATATAAGTAAAAAACACTGTAAATATATGTGAAATATTGTAAATATGTTAAGATATTATTGTCAGATTTATAAAAAGGGAGAGGGATAAAATGAGAAAAATACTACCATTAGCTATAAGTATACTTTTGTTAGTAGGGTGTTCAAACTCAACATTTGAAAAAAGTGTAGAAGAAGCTAAATTAGCAATAGCTAGTCAAGAATATGAAAAAGCAGAGGGGTTATTTAACTTAGCACTAGAAGAGAAAAAAGATGATAAAGAAATAAAAGCCTTACAAGAACAAACAAAAAAAATAGTTGAAGCTAAAAAATTTAAAGAAGAAAAAGAATACGGTAAAGCTATTTCACTGTGTGAGGATATAGAAAAAATACCTAGTGAATCAGACATTGTAACTTCACAAGCTAAGAAGTTAAAAGAAGAATTGATAAAATTAAAAAACAATGAATCTAAAGAAGAAGAAAATAAAACAGATAAAGACGTTGAAGAAGAGGATGAAAAAGATGACAATCAAAATGTGTTATCAGCAAAAAGAGAATTGTACATACAAAAACTAAATAATCTTGAATTAGATTTAGAAAGTAGATATGCAAATGTGTACGCAAATGGATCTAATGGGGAGATGATAGAAGCAGCAGGTGAAGAGTATCATAGCTGGGATAATATTCTAAATGAAATATATGGAGAAATAAAAAAATATCTTCCAGAAAATGAAATGAATGAATTAAAAACTAAACAACGTCAATGGATAACTGAAAGAGATAAAGCAGCTGAAGATGAAAAGAAAGAGTTTGAAGGTGGGACAGCAGCACCATTGGCATATAACAGTGCTTTAGCTGAAAAAACAAAAGAAAGATGTTATCAACTTGTAGATGAATACATGAAATAATAGCAAAAAATAATTAATCTCCTACTAATAGAATTTATTGGTAGGAGATAGGTTTGATATATGTGATAAGTGATATACATGGGGAATTAGAATTATTTAAAGCTATGATTAAAAAAATTGATTTAAAACCAGAGGACACACTATATGTACTAGGAGACTTGATAGATAGAGGTGAACACTCAATAGATACTCTAATATTTGCTATGAGCCATCCAAATATAGAGTTTATAATTGGAAATCATGAAGATATGATGTGTAGTATATATAATGGTAATGAAAAGTTTTTTAATAACTGGCTAAGAGAGTGTAATGGTGGAAAAATAACTTTAGACCAATACAATGCATTAGAAGAAAGTATGAAATTAAAAATAGAAAAATTTTTAAAAGAAGCACCACTTTATAAGTTGATTGAGGTTAAAGGGAAAAAATTTATATTAGTACATGCAGGAATAAAAACTTTTAATAATTTAAGTTTAGAAGATTTAATAAAAAATCAAACTAGAAGAGATATTATATGGATAAGAGATGAATTTACTAAAAATCCATGTAGAAAAGATGTAACGGTTATCTTTGGACACACTTTTACTGAAAGCTTATGTAGTGAACATAGAATTTGGTATAGCTATATAACTGAGGATAAAAAGAATTATAATGATAAAATAGGCATTGATTGTGGATCATATGAATCAAAAAAACTAGGTTGTTTAAGATTAGATGATATGAAAGAATTTTATATAAGTAATAGTGATTTATCATAATCAAATAGCAATTATTTTAAACTTATAGGAAATATATTATATTTATAGATGAAGATTTAAAACGTAAATATAGCATTAGAAATAAAAAGTTTGGGCTAAAATGTCCAAACTTTTTATTTTGTGAGATAATAAATATATAAATAATAATTTTGGAGATGATAAAATGGATTCTAAAATAAAAAAATTAGTTGAAATAATTAATGAAAGCAACAACATTGTTTTCTTTGGAGCAACTAAATAGTTGTCAAAAACATACATAAATGTGATTTAACATACATGAATATGTTTTTGTTAATTGAAATAGCTCCCTACATTCATAAAGAGTGTAGAGTGGTAGAAAAATCTACCCAAAACTCCTTTAATTGCTGGAAGTTCCTAAAGCTAACTAAACCACAAAGTAAGGATGAAACAAGCCTAAGCTTGATGGTGACGAAAGTAGAAAAAATTAGTTAGATGGCATAAGGTTAAATCCTAAGTGCTTATATAATGGATAATCAGCAGCGAAGCCTCAAATAGAGGAACGTTCAACGACTAGAGAGAAATCTCGTACACTAAAGTTAGTGGAAATGGGGAGCATCCAAGATATTGGATGGTGATATAGTCTGTGCTTATGTGAAAGCATAAGAAGTTCATAGGAGAACTGGTTAGGATTAACGAACCTAATTGAACACTCTAAAAATATATACAAATAATTAGATAATAAAACAACCGTATTGTAAGCCAAAATGTTGGCAAAATGAAATTTTTAAAATACTAATAATTAATTTTATATTACACAAACTATTACTACAAAGAACATATGGTCGATAATTTTAACATAAGGTAGGTGGTAATAGTGGATACTGTCATAAAGAATATTAAACAATATTCATATGAATTAGATGAAGACAATTTAAAAGAACTACTGTATATAGGTAGTAAATATAATAGTGTTAAAAATTATATGTTTTCACGATATAGTGGGATAAACAGTATTACACTATTAGGAAAAGACCGAAAAATTAGAGATGAATATGTTAAATCAAAATTCTATGAACAATGGAAGTTACCAGCTAGGTACTGGAAATTAGCACTAAGCGAGGCTATGACTAATATTAAATCTAGTTGGAGCAATATAAAATTAAGAATTAAAGCTCAAGTTAAGGAAAATGATAATTTGAGAGATTGTGATAAATACTATATAAACTATATTTTAAAAAGTAATGAACTTTATCGTTGTATTTTAATTAAAAAAGAAATAGAAATTCCAAAAGTATTTAAAAATAAGGATTTAAATTATAAATACTTAAATAATCTTATAAGAAGATACACAAGAAAGTATAAGTGTAAAATTCCTTATTGTAATAAAAATACTACATTTTCAATAGATACAGGATTATATTCTTACAAAGATGGATGTATAAATATAACTTGTGCTAAAAAAGGAAAAAGGGTACCTATTAAATTAACCGATAATAATAAAAGAAATAATACTCTAAAAGTTAAAATAGTAGGTAATAAATTAGAAGTTCATTGTCCTTTGAAAATAAAAACTAAAAAGCATAAAGATTATATAAATACAATTGGAATTGATAAAGGTTATAAATACTTATTTGCAGTATCAAGTGGAAAAATTTATGGAGAAAATCTAAATACTTATTTAAATAAAGAAACTGAAAGACTGAATAAGGTTAATTTAACTAGAAACAGATTCTTTGCTTTATATAATAAATATTTAGATTCAGGAAATATAAATAAAGCCCATAAAATACTTGAAAATAATTTAGGTAAAATTAAATATATTAAAAACAAACTTAAATATGATGAAACTGTTAAATCATATATAAATTACTCATTGAATGAATTAATAAAAACTGAGAAACCAAAGGAAATAGTTATGGAAAATTTAGATTTTGTTAATTGGAATAAAACATATCCTAAAAATGTAAAATGTAAATTATCAAGATGGATAAAAGGATATATAAGAGAGAGAATTGAGTATAAATGTGATTATAACAATATAATCTACACTTATGTAAATCCTGCTTATACAAGTAAGATATGTAGCATATGTGGGAGTTTTGGAGATAGAAAAGAAGATATATTTAAATGTAGTAAATGTGGCAATTTACATTCTGATATTAATGCAAGTAAGAATATATTAAATAGAAAATATGATAAAGAAATTAGTTTATATACAAACTTTACAAAAGTTAAAAGTATTTTAGAAAATAGAGTTAGTTTAAATTAATAGATATTATTTAATCACAAATATATGTAAATCATAAATATGAAGCATGTATTTTATCGTAAAATACGAGGGTTAAATAAGTTTTAAGATTTCATTTTGGCAACACATAATTAAAGATACGGTTGTAGGATAAAGTGTTAATTATATGCACTTAACTGGTACATCCAAGGCTTAAAACTATCCGAAGATAGAATAAGTGCGAATTATCTAATTAATATATATTAAATTTTCTTAATATGAGTACATTTGTATATATTTTTGGAACCAGGAGCGGGAACTTCAACAGAATCAGGAATACCAGACTTTAGAAGTTCTAATGGATTATTCAATGAAAAACTAAACAAAAGATTTACTCCCGAACAATTAGTTTCACACTCATTTTATGTAATGCACCCAGAGGAATTCTTTAGCTTTTATAAAGACAAGCTTATATACAAAGATGCAAAACCTAACAATGCACACAAGGCACTTGTAGAGCTTGAAAAAAGAGGAAAACTAAAAGCTATAATTACTCAAAATATAGATGGACTTCATCAAATGGCAGGCAGTAAAAATGTTTTTGAATTACATGGTTCTGTTCATAGAAACTACTGTGAAAACTGTGGTAAGTTTTATGATTTAGATGGGATGTTAAATTTACCTGGGATTATACCACATTGTGAAGCATGTGGATCTATTGTAAAGCCAGATGTAGTTTTATATGAAGAAGCTTTAAATGATGATGTTATTAATAAGTCTGTAGCAGCTATAAGCAGTGCTGATTTATTAATAATCGGTGGAACTTCATTAGTTGTTTATCCTGCTGCTGGATTTATTAATTATTTCAAAGGTAAAAATATTGTTGTAATAAATAGAGATGATATAAATATCAATAAAAATAATACTTTAGTAATAAATGAATCAATAGGAGAAGTGCTTAAAGAAGCTATATTAGACAATAAATAAGGGGGTCGTGTTTCACGAGGTAGGGGTAGAGATTTAACTTTAAAACAAAAAGATTACAGTTATACACATATAGTATCAAATATATATATAACTATCATAACCTTATAATAAGCTATATAAACAATAGCTAATATAGTTTAAAAGGTGGAGACTATGAAAAAAGTTATTATTAGCTCTTTAATGGTTATATTTTTAACTGGATGTACTCAAACTAATGTGTATATAGATGAAAATGATAAAAATAATGACATAAATAAAAATCAAAAGGTCGAAGAAAACATAGATAAAGATAGCAATAAAGATAATATTGATAAAACTATAGAAAGTATCGTTTATATAGACAAAGTTTATTATAAAACTGATGAAGATATAGAGGATTTAAAATCAAAAGTTAAAGACAAAACAATATATGTCTACGCTAAAAACAAAGACAATGTACTTTTACTAATACAAACAAATACACATATAAAAGATATCAGAGTTCATACATTAGGAGAAGAATTTTACAATGAAAACTTTGATATAGATAAGTACTTAGAAAAATACTACGACTTAAATTATAATAACTTAGACAATATTTCACTAGATAAAAATAGTGCATTATTAATAAGAATTCATGAACCCGAAACCATACCAATGTATTGTATAAGTTGGGTTAACGAAAAAAATGAGAAGAAATACTACTTATTAAGCTATGGATTTGATGAAAATCTAAATGAAATACAAAGAGAATCAATTGAAATAAAATAGTTAAAAAAATATTTAGATTTAATGATTGTCTTATATATAAATTTATATAGTAATCAGTAATCTATTAAAAGAGAAGGATATCGATTAAAAGTCGATATCTTTTTACTTTTAAATAAACCATGATCAATAAATATTTATGAATAAATTGAAAAATACAGTGTTTTTCATTAGATTGAAAAAAATTTTGTAACATAAAAATAAAAGCTTTTAAATTATGAAAAATTAAGTTATAATGATTTGGAATTATAATTACATAGAATGGGGATAGTTAAATGAACGCACAAAGAAAAGGTATGTTACTTGCTATAATAGGAGCGGTGATGTGGGGAATTATGGGGATATTTGTAAGAGGACTTTCAGCAGAAAACTTCTCTTCATATGAAGTTTCATTCGTACGTTGTTTATTAGCAGGGGTTGTTTTTTTATTGATAAAAGCAATAAAAGAACCATCTATTTTAAAAATTGATTTTAAAGGACTTATTATTTGTTTTATTTATGGGATTGTTGCTTATGCAGCAAGTTTTACTTTTTATGGAATTTCAGTAGAAAGAATTCCTGTGGCAGTTGCTACTGTATTAATGTTTATGAGCCCTATATGGGTTGCACTTTTAGGTGTTATAGTATTTAAAGAAAAATTAAGTTTACAAACAGTTGTTACAATTGGAATTTGTATCTTTGGAGCAATATTAGTTGCAAACTTAACAGGATCAAGTGGAACTAGTATGGATATTATAGGTATTTTAGCAGGACTTGCAAATGGATTTGGAGTTGCACTACAAATTATGATTCCTAGATACTTTGCAAAGAAATATGAAAGAGACACAATGCTTGTATATGGATTTTTAGGTGCAGCAATTGCTTTATCTTTTGTAACAGATTTTTCTTTTATGGCAAACAAGATAGCTTCAGGAAATATGAAATTAATGTTTGATTTATTTGGAGTAGGTATATTATGTACAATGGTAGCTAACGTATGCTTTGTTAAGTCAACGCTATACATAGATACTACTACATGTAGTATACTTTCTGCTCTAGAAGTAGTTGTTGGAGCTATAGTTGGAATAATAATTTTCAAAGAAACTATGACAGGACTTCAAGTTTTAGGTGCAATTATAGTTGTGTTAGCATCATTAGGCTCAACAGTTTTAGACTATATCCAAAATGCAGCTTCTGTATTAGTTGGGTATCTGCCACCTGCACTAGCAAATCGTATGAATTTTAAGGCAAAAATAACATCTGAAAAAGAATAATATATTTAAAAGCTAAGGATATTGACTAATTAGTTGATATCCTTTTTATTATTTAAATGAAATATATAAATAACATTTAATAAACTAATTACATAGGTATATAGTAAAAAAAATTATTTAGGCGAGGAGCTAACAATGAATAAATACAAAAATATTCCTAATAATTTAATTTATTTAGTAGGAAATACACTTATGGTAGAGATTATATACAAATACAAGGGAAAAGAAAGATCTGTTTATGCTAAAGTAGAAAGTTTTAATATGACAGGCAGTATAAAAGATAGAATGCAAATAAATATACTTAGAAATGCTTATAAAACAAAACAACTAAAGCCATATGATACAATAGTTGAAGCTAGTAGTGGAAATACAGCAATAGCTTTATCTGCTATGGGAGCATATTTAAATCATAAAGTTTCTATTTACATGCCATCATCTGAAAGTATGGAAAGAAAAGAACTTATAAAGAGTTTTGGAGCAGAACTTAACTTAGTTGATGAAGGTTTTGATGAATGCATAAGATTAGCTAAAGAGGAATCTAAAAAGCCAAATGTATATTATCCTGATCAATTTAGTAATCCATATAACCCTCAAGCACATTTTAAAACTACAGGTCCTGAAATATGGCAACAATTAATAAGTAAAGGTAAGCTTTTGAATGCATTTGTGGCAGGAGTTGGAACTGGTGGAACTATAATGGGAACAGGAAGATATTTAAGAACGAAGAATCCTTTTTTAGGATTATTTCCAGTACAACCAAGTACATCTAAACCATTTAGAGAAAATGGAAATATTTATGCAAGCTATGATAACAAAGAAAGAATGCCGGTAGAACCAATGTCTATTCCAGGTATATCAACATCTTTTACGCCAAAAATAGTTAATTTAAATGAATTAAATAATGCTGTAATAGTAGATGATTCAGATGCTTATATAATGGCACAAAGATTGGCATCTGAATTAGGAATGGGAGTAGGACCTTCATCAGGGGCGAATTTAATAGGCGCTATAGTTATACAAGAAAAACTAGGTACAAACTCTGTTGTAGCTACTGTATTTTGTGACGATAATAAAAAATATTTAAGTACTGAATTAAGTAAAGAAATACTTTTTAAGCCAACGTATATTTCATCTCATGTAGAATTAATAGCTGTAAAATCTATAAATAGAATTTGTAAAACCAAATAAATAAGAAATTAAAAATACCATGATTATTAAATTTTCATGGTATTTTTAATTTCTTAATAATACTCAATAATTTAAATTCAAGCACAGTATGCATTTTGATTTTGAATTTATAAATTGATGAGCTTGTATTAATTTATTATAATTAAATTATTCAACTAAAAGACTTTATAAATACAGGGGGATATATGATTAGGATAGGGATTTGTGAAGATGAAAGAGAAATACAGGTTTTAATAGAAAATTATTTAAATGAGATATTAAAAAATATGAACTTAGAATATGAAATACAAAAATATAATTGTGGGGAAGAATTACTTGAGGGTAACTTAAAGGATATAGATATATTACTTTTAGATATACAAATGGGAAAATTAAATGGAATGGATACTGCAAGAAAAATACGTGAAGTAGATAGTGAAATGGAAATAATATTTATAACTTCTTTAATAGATTATATACAAGAAGGATATGAAGTAAGGGCTTACAGGTATTTATTAAAACCTATAGAATTAGAAGAGCTAAAAAAGCATATGTTAACTTGTATCAAAGAAATTGAAAAAAATAAAAATCATTGTATTTTAATTAAGAACAAGTCTAATACATACAAAATTTATTCAAATGAAATAAAGTATATAGAGGTTCAGAAAAAGGATATGACAATACATACTATAAATAAGACTTTTGAAGCTAAATATAGTCTAGAAAAAATAGAAAAAGATTTAAATTCGGATGGATTTGTAAGATGTCATAAAAGTTTTATAATAAATTTAAGTTATATAGAAAATATAAAATTAAATACTGCAATACTAGAAAGTGGAGAAGAAGTACCCGTTAGCAGATATAGGTATAAAGAGGTTAAGGAGAGATTTTTAAAATTTCTTGGTGATACAATATGTTAAATGTTATGCACGAGGTAGTACTAATTTTATCAATACTTATACCATTTACTGTATTAAAAGGTATATTAACTTATAAAAAAGAAGGACAGGAAAATGATAAAGTTGTATTTTACACTTTGCTTTTATCAACTTATATTATAGTTAAAATAAGCAGTTTATTTTCTACATCAAGAGGTTATTGTGCTAATACAACTTATTTAATTGACATAATTATATTTATTGTTTTTGGACTGTATTATAAATATTTCTATAAAATAGGCTATATTAAATATGGAATTGTTTTTTTTCTATTTAGAGTTTATTATGATTTGCTTTATGAGGTTTTAAATAGAATTTTATTTATTATAATTACAGGAGTTTCCCCGTCATCAGAGGAAGCTTTGTTAGTACATAAGTTAATATCTAAATTTGAAATTGTAAAAATTGATATATATACTTATATAATAATACTAATTATCTATGCTTTAGTTTTATATATTAACAAGCGTTTACATATATTTAATAATGAAAAAAGAAATTATATATATTTGAGCCTTGCTTTAATGATTAATATTGTTAATATAATTGGAAGATATACAATGGGAAACTATGTTATTAGTAATAATATTATTCTAAGCAAGATTTTAATTGAATGGAGAAATTCAATACCTATATTACAAGATGAATGGCATTATTTTGATCAACTTGTAATCCCAAAGTTGGTAGTAGCTAGTTGTATTGTAATAATATTGTTATTTAGACGAGTAATAAAGGAAAATAAATTAAAAGCTCAGGAAGAACTAATGCAAAATAAACTAGACATGCAATACTCTCACTATATAAGTATTCAAGAATCTCATATGAAGGTTAGGCAACTTTATCATGATATAAATAATCATATTTATTGTATAGATAACCTTAAAAATAACAGTAAAGAAGTTAATGAATACGTAAATAATTTAAAAGATGAGATTAAGGAATTTAAATCTATTCATAATACAGGCAATATGATATTAGACATTATAATAAATGAAAAAAGTGAACTATGTACAAAAAAAGGAATTAAATTTACTTGTGATATAAACTTTTCAAAGATTGATTTTATGAAACCTATAGATTTATGTAGTATATTTACTAATATTTTAGATAATGCAATTGAAGCTTGTGACAAGATAAATGATGAATATATTAATAAATATATTAGAATTAAAGGAACTATAGCAAAATCATTTTTTATAATCAAGTGTGAAAATAGCAAGGTCAATGATATTGAAATTAGAAAAAATAGATTTTTAACTGACAAAAAAGACAAATTTACACATGGAATAGGAATTAAAAGTATTAAATCATCTTTAGAAAAATATAATGGAGAATTATTATTTGAAGATGATAAAAATAAGTTTGTACTAAATATATACATACCACTTAATCAAAATACTGACAGTTGGGTCGATTAACCTACTAGTTGGGGCATACATATTGATGATGAAAAATAAGGATGTTATCTTTTAATAACAAAAGGTAATGTCCTTATTTTTGTATTATAAGAATTTATGAGTTTTCTCATATTTATTAAAGTAGCTAAAGTAATAGAGGAAAGCATTAATAAATATGTGAAAAGTAGAAATATAAATGGAGGAAGAAAATGTATGAAGGTAAAGAAATCGATATTAGCTATTATAGTAGTTTCAAGTATAAGTGTAGGTTTAATGGTAGGATGTATTCCCTTTGAAAATTCATCAAAAAACCCAATTAAAGATTCAATTAAAGTAAATAAAGAAAATGAATCTATTGAACTCTTTGAAGATTACTCAAAAAAAATGCACTCTAAAGAAGGTATTAATAATGTTAAAAAAGATATGTCTAAAAAGTTTTCAAAATCTATAACAGACAGTGGTCTTAGTATCGTTGAGTCACCTACGGATGGTAGTTTTGTACTATCTCTTGGAGGATTTGAAAAGCCACCTACACAATCTATTCAAAGTCTAAATTATTCTATGTCTGAAGATTATAAAAAGGATAAGGCTATACTAAGTATTTTGTGTGCTAAGGAATATCCTGAGAATATGGAATTATCTCAAAAGGATAAGTATGCTAAAGCTATATACAATATATATAAGTCATTAACAAACACTAAATTAACAGAAAAAGAGTTTTTTGATGTAGTTAAAAAAACATTTAATGAAGAAGAAGGGCTTGTAGAACTTCCTTATAAAAATACTATACCTATTCAAGTTGTTCAAGTTAATAAGTCTGGAAAATACATTAAAACTTTACAATTAAGTTGTGACTATGATTTTGATATTCCAAAGACTTAGTGAAATAGAAAATTTATAAAATAGTTAAAGTTAAATAAGTTAACAAAATGTACATTAAAATAAGGAGGTTTACATGAAAAAATATAGATCTATTTTATTGATATTAATTATAGTATGTTCAGCACTTACAGGATTTTTTGTATACGATAACTACTTTAAACCTTGGAAAGAAGCTGAAAAATATATTGATAAATATATGGTAGAACAAGGGGTTTCAAAAGATGATATAAGTAAAATTACAAAAGAGAAAGCAAAAAGAGCAACTTACTATGGAATACTTTATAAGGTGTATTATAAAGACGAACCTGAATATGAATATCAATATTTTTATAGTGATGACTACTATGCACAACGTGTAAATCACGTTTTATTGCAGATATATGACTCCAATGATAATAAGGAATTGAAAGGCTATAAAGAACTTGAAAATTTAAAATACCCACCAATTTACTTGGAGAAATAAATTATAAAGGGAGGAAATTTTATGGGGATATATTTAAAAATGGCATTGGCATATTTAAAGAGAAACAAACTAAGAACGATACTATTAATATTAGGGGTTGCACTTGGTGTGGTTCTAATATTTGGGACTAGCGTTATAAAAGAATCTCAAAATAAAAACACAGTAAAGGCAATACATAAAATCTATGGGGGTTATCATGCACAGTTTAGTAATTTGAATGCTGAAGATACTAAAAAACTTAAAAATGAAAAGGATGTATCAAATATTACTACAGTTCAAAATTTAGGAAATTTAGTAGATGAAAAAGGAAACTCATTTCCGCTAAAATCAGCAGATAAAAACTACATAACTAAAAAATCAGGAAAGCTAGTTGAAGGTAGACTTCTAAATAATAACAATGAAATAGTAATGGAAAAAGAAGCTTTAGAAGATATGAATATTTCTGATAAACTAAATTCCACATTAAAATTTACAGTAAAAAAGAAGTACACAGATTCAAAAGGAAATAGCCAAGTACATACTGAAAATAAAGAATTTAAACTTGTGGGTATTATAAAAAAACCAAAAGGATTTTATGATTTCTTTGATATATACTTTCCATTTGAAGCTCTTACTTATGGCAATAGTGAACCAAATAACTTAATACTACAAGATAATATTACCTATGATAGTTTACTTAGCTTGAAGAGTGGATGGCAAAATATTGATAAACAAGCATATAGCATAGTAGGCAAAAACAATTTTAGTGAGGATACTTATACACCAAACATGCCACTTGTTAGACAATTAATGGATACAAAAATAGAGAAAGATGACCCCAGTAACTATAAAAAAGAAGCTTTAATTATAATTACATCAGCAATATTTGTATTTAATATATTTAATATTACTTTAAATGAAACTATAAAAGAAACTGGATTACTTAGACTAATAGGTTCTAGTAAAAAAGGTGTTAGAGCTATGGTATTATATCAAGCTTTAATTATAATGATTTTAGGTATAATAGTTGGATTAATATTAGGAACGATATTTTCATATATAGGAATTAATATATTTAAACCTTATATATATGAAGAAGCAATGATTAATCCAAAGTTATATGTAAGTAAGGCAAATATTATAAAAGCTATAATAACAGGAGTAATTTCTATTTTAGTTTCTTGTATTATACCTATAATAAAGGTTGGTAAAATATCAGGAATAGAAGCTACAAAGAGTAGTGAGAAGTTTAAAGAACATATTGGAAGCTATAAAATAAGTAAGCTTTTTAATAAAATATTTGGATTCTATGGATTCATGGGGCTTAGAAATATTGGAAGAAATAAAGGGCGAGCTTTTATTTCAATGCTTTCAATTGCTCTAGGAGGATATGTATTTTTAACTACCTTTACAAGTATGGAGAATGAAATAAGTGAAAAAATTAAGGATATGCAAGAAAGATATGACGTATCAATAGAGTTTGGACCAAATACAGATACAGAGGTTGCAAACTATAGTGATAGTGATATAAATAAACTAAAAAATATAGATGGTGTAAAAAGTATAAATACAATACAAGCAGATAAAGTACTATTTGACTTTAAAAATTATAAAGTAGATAAAGGTTTTAAAATGCTAAGTGGAATAAAAGATAAAGAACAAATGAAACATGAAATAGATTTGAAATTCTATGGAAATGATTATATAAATGAAAATATGAAAGAGTTTTTAGAAGATGGAAGCCTCAATGATATAGGAAAAGTAACTAATGGTTATCCAAATGTAGCTGTATACAATTATTTTTATGACAAGAGTGACAAGAAAGTATTTGCAGATTTAAAAGTAGGAGACATTTTAAATATAAAAGTACCAACTACAGAAAATGGTGAAAATACATACAAAGAAAGTCAAGTAAGAGTAGCGGCAACTTTAAAACCTAACTGGATGGCTATGGGAGATGGGGATCTAGGTCGTAACTTTGAAATTGTAACATCTAACAATCATGCTATAGGTATTACTGGAAAGCAAAAATACACTAAACTAGGTATAAACTTAGAAGATTCTAATGATAAAGCTGTAAGTGATAAAGTAGAAGAAGTTTCAAGTGGTATTCATTTATCTAAGATTAAAAGTAAATTAGCCTTTGATAAGGTGCAAAGTGATGGAAGGAAAGAGTTTATTAAATCACAAATAGCAACTATAAGTTTAGTTTTAATAATAGCGGGAATTAATATTTTTTGTACAATAAGAACTAACTTGCTTATAAGAAAAAAAGAAATTTCTACACTTAGATCAATAGGGTTAAGTATAAGAAATATGAAAAAGATGGTTATTTATGAAGCGTTATCTTATGCAATATTAAGCTTTTTAATTGCTTTAATACCAGCTACAATGAAGCTAATTAAATATGCAAATTGGAACAATGATGCTTATAAAAACTATGGAGTAGACAACTTTATGTCATTTACATTCCCTTTTAAAGAATCAATAATATTTTTAATTTTATCTATTACAGTATGTTTAGTAGCAGTAGTTACAAGTAACCGAGATTTTAAAAACATGAATATTATTGAAGGTATAAAAGATAAAGGCTAGTTAAGTAAAAATCTATTTAAATATTAATATACAAAATAAATATTGTATTAGGGGGATAAATTATGAAAACTTTAAGAGTTACGGGATTAAGAAAGATATATGGCAAGGGTGATAGTGAAGTTAGGGCCATTGATGGAATAAGTTTAGAAATAAAACCACATAAGTTTACATCTATAATTGGACAAAGTGGTTCTGGAAAAAGTACATTACTTCAGTGCATGGCTGGACTTGATAAACCGACTTCTGGAAAAGTATTTATGGATGATTTAGATTTATATACTTTAAATGATGATAAACTTTCTAAAATAAGAAGAGAAGAGTTTGGATTTATATTTCAAAGTTATAATTTAATACCGGTTATAAATATTTATGATAATATAGTACTTCCGGTTTCACTTAGCGGTAAAAAAGAAGATAAGGTGTACATAAAAGATTTAATAATTAAATTGGGGTTAGAATCTCAAATCAATAAATTTCCTAATGAATTATCAGGGGGACAACAACAAAGGGTAGCTATAGCTCGTGCACTTGCAAATAAACCGTCAATTATATTTGCAGATGAACCTACAGGAAATTTAGATAGTAAAACTACTAAAGAAGTAATGGATATATTAAAGTTTTGCGTTAATGAATATAAACAAACATTAGTTATGATAACTCATAATGACGAAATAGCTAAAAGTGCTGATAATATTATAACTATTAGCGATGGGAGAATTGTATTTAACTAATTGTAAAAACCAGTCATATAAAATTTTATACAAAATATATGGCTGGTTTTTATATGTAACTTAATCATAATAGATTAATAACAAATTTACTTTAAATTTGTTATTTCTATTGAATCTAATAAATTTTCAGGGTACTCTAAAACATAACCTTTGAGCTCAATATCATAATTACACACAGGATTTTTACAAATTAAATAAGATATAAATTTATACTTTGTTTCTAATCCTTCTGAGTTTTTATTAGCGTTGAATTTATCAAGATCATCAATTTTAAAGTTATATAAATATGTATGTGCACAATTCGGACATTCAATATTACAATTATAATTTATAGGTGTTTCTAGACTCATAAAATATACCTCCCAATTTATATTTTATTCAATATAGTATTAATTCATTTTATAAGTATTTTTACCTATTTTGATTAAAAAATGCATTAAGAAAAATCAAAATATATATGTACAATAAAATTAACTATATGGTAGATACTCATAAATAAGAGTTGTTAGTATGGTAATTTTAAAGTTTATAATTGACCTTGAAGTTACTTCATACTTTAGAATATTAATTAAGTTAGGCCTAATTAAATTTATTTTAAAGTGTGAAAGGAACATAATTATGATTAAAAAAGCTAAACTTTTGTATAAATCTTTAAGTGCATTTAAACAAGAAAATCTTGCAGAGAGTTTTCAAACCATGTATCAAATTCAACCTTCTAGAAAAATTAATAAAGGAAATAATATATCTACATTAAAAAAAGACTTAAATCCTTTACCAGATATGTTCAAATTTAAGGGGGAAAATTTTGAAGTTAATAAGTTTTTGCAAGAAACTGATACCACAGGATTAATAGTTGTTGAAAATGATAAAATCAAATATGAAAATTACTTTTTAGGAGCTAATGAAAACACCTTACTATCATCTAATTCCGTTTGTAAATCATTTGTATCTGCATTACTTGGAATAGCTATTGGGGAAGGAGACATAAGTAGTGTAAATGACCCTATAGGTAAATATGTACCACAGTTAAAAGGTAGTGATTTAGAGAAAATATCTATAAAAGATTGCTTACAAATGTCTTCTGGGATTGATTTTGATGAAGATAGTGATATGAGCAAGATGTCAATTTCAATGTTACTTGGAAGGCCAGCTATTAAATATATCGCAAAGCTAAAAATGAAAAATGAGCCAGGCAAATATAGAAAATACTCAAGCATCAACACAGAGATAATAGGAGAAGTAATTACTAATGCTACTGGGAGAAGTTTAAGTCAGTACTTAGAAGAAAAAATATGGAAACGTATAGGCGTTGAAAATGATGCTTATTGGACATTAAGTAATAATAAAGAACTTGCTATGGGTGGATTAAGTATATCTCTAAGAGATTATGCACGCTTTGCAAGACTATATTTAAATAATGGAAAGCATAATAATGAACAAATAATTCCATATAATTGGATTAAAGATTCAGTTGATATAAGTGAACCTCACTTAAGACCTGGTGCAAATAATGACTCTTATAGTGCCCTTGGATATGGGTATAAGTGGTGGGTACCAGAAGGTAATGAAGGAGAATTTATGGCTATTGGCATATATAGTCAGTGGATATATATTAACCCCAAAAAAGGTGTTATTATAATAAAAACAAGTGCTCACCCTGGGTTCATGGATACTGATCATGAATTAAAAACAGTTGAATTATTTAGAAAAATTGCAGATAGCATATCATCATAATTAAGTAGCAAAAAGCACATATTATCTTTTTAGGGTAATGTGTGCTTTTTTGTTATCATACTTGAGTAAATTACATTTTTAAAATATATTGATAAATTGTTAAATATGAATTAATCAATATTTAAATTTATATTAACAAAGTACATGACATCGTCTGTTTTTTTAGGTAAATAAAATTCATATGTTACATAAGCAAAATTATTGTAAGAACATCCAAAATACTTATTAAGAGATAATATGTATTCATTTATTTGATCAACACTTCCGTAAAAATTAACTGAAATATAATTACCATTGATATCTTTTTTTATAGATTTTATAATATCTTTATTTAGATACTTTTCTAATATATTATTATTTTGAGGATTTTCTTTTATGAAAATAATATCTTCAATTTCTTGAACCTTAGCATTATCAATAACATTATAGAGATAAATATAAGTATAGTTCATCTCTTCATTTAAGCAAGACAGATCTTTTTCTAAAGATAAAATATCAACTGAAGAAATATTTGAATCGGAAAAACTCTTAATATCTAATTTATAAAGATTACCTTCTTTATGAATTGGTTTTAGATTTTCAAAGTTATACTCATTTTCAAAATTAGCTACCACATCTAATATTTTCTTACTTTTCTCTAAGTGATATTCTAAACGTTGTAATTCTTGTTTTTTTACTTTAAGTATTTCTTCTTGTTTTAATACTAAATTCCTATATTCATTTAAGTCTTCACTTCCTATAGTTTTCTTTATATCAGACAAGGAAATTCCTAAAAGTTTTATTCCAAGAATCAAGCTCAATTGCTCTAAATGCTTAAACTGATAATATCTATAACCATTTTCATCGTTAACTTCAGGTTTTAAAATCCCTATTTTATCATAATATCTCAATGTTTCTTTACTTATATTAAAAATTTTACTAACTTCCCCTATTGAAAGCTTCATACTATCACCCCTATTGAAATACTAAATATTTAATATATATCCAATTATATCACTATATCTAGGTATTTTAAGTAAAGTAAAAATAAAGCAGTGAAATTTTGCTAAACGAAGGATTTAATAATGCATAAGTATAATATCAATTATTCTATGAACATTTCAATTATATTAATTTATCCAAAAAATTCCTAAAAAATAATAAATTACTATAAAGAATTTACAGAAATTTCCGAATAAGTTAAATTGTGGACAAAACATTATGGGAGGAGACATTTATGAAAAGAAATAAAGCGTTAGGTATTTTGTTATTAGGCGCATTTGTAATGACACCGTTTTTTTGGAAAGTAATTCCCGCAAACGTTGTATATGCTGCAGAAGAAATCAATCTTAATGAACCAAAAGTTGTAAATATAGCTGGAGAATCAGTTAGCCAGACTAATTTATCTCTTGCAAACGATTTAGCTGCAAGGATAAAAGACAGGCCTGATGAGGTAGAGGTAACGGATTTGTTTGATGCTTGCGGTGCAACATGGCAGAACAAAGAACCATTTGTTAAAAATGTAATTAAGTATCTTGAATACGCAGATGCGGATTTTTATGCATTTAGAGGAACTTGTAGCTTTAGAGGAAGATATCAAAGAGATGGAAGTATGAAAATTTTTATGACTAATATGCATTGGGAGGAGACAATTGAAGAACACAATCAGGTAGTTGAAGAAGTAGATAGAGTAGTTGCAATGATACCTAAAAATCTGACAACAGCTGAAAAAATATTTTGGGTTAATAATTACCTAGCTACTACAGCACAATATAATAATGCAGCTGTTACTAATATTGAAAGTAATCCACATGCATATACGCCATATGGAGTACTATTAGATAAAACTGGAGTTTGTGAGTCGTATGCAAAAGCATTTGCGATGATTATGAAAAGACTAGATATTAAATCATATAGAGTTACAAGTATGGATATGAATCATACGTGGAACATAGTAGAAGTTGATGGTAAATGGTACAATATTGACGTAACACATAATGATCCAGTTGGTCTTAAAGAGGATGAATTGACATATAATTATTTTTTAAAATCATCTGATTATTTAGATGCTCAGTCAGGACATCAGGCACCAGATGAAAAATTCAAAAATTTACATAATACAGATAGAGATGAAAATCCATTCGGTATATATGGTGTAAAAAAACCAACTTTTGAGAATGATAAGTTTTACTTTTTTAATAACCACTATAATTTTTCAGAAAGATGGAATATAGATAAAACAGTGGATTTAAAAGTTTACAATCCAAACAATAATACATTAGAAACAGTAAAAGACAGAATTGAAAAGCCAATAGTAAAAATAGGTGACAAGACAGTAGTAATAAAGATGAATGTAGAAAATAAAAAAGCAGAAGCATTTTATTTGTCTAATTTAAATAATCCTATTGGTGAAGTAGAATTGAAAGATCTTAAATCACTTAAAATACTTAAGGATGAACATGGAAAATCTGCACCAATGAATTCTATAAGGGTAGATAGCATAGAGCTTGATGGCTCAAATTTAAAATTAAATCTGTTGTCATATAATCAAAGCTGGAATAACCCATTATTAAATGATCCATATAGTGTAATAATGCCTATTTCATTAGTAGAGCCGGTATCTACAGAACCAACACCTATAGAATCAATGCCAGAGAAACCGGAACCAGTAGAACCAACACCTATAGAATCAATGCCAGAGAAACCGGAACCAGTAGAACCAACACCTACTGAGACGATGCCAGAGAAACCTGAATCTGTAGAACCAACACCTATAGAATCAGCGCCAGAGAAACCGGAACCAGTAGAACCAACACCTATAGAACCAGCGCCAGAGAAACCAAAACCAGTAGAACCAACACCTATAAAACCAGCGCCAGAGAAACCGGAACCAGTAGAACCAACACCTACAGAACCAGCGCCAGAGAAACCGAAGCCAGTAGAACCAACACCTACAGAACCGGCGCCAGAGAAACCAACATCAGTAACAGAAGATCCATATGCTGATATTAAGAAAATGGATGACTTAAATCAACTTGTATATAGATATAATAGCAGCTATAATATTGATGAAAGAAATGCAGTTATCAGTAGAATAGAAGAATTATATCAGGAACACTATAAAAATTTCAAAACGACTTATGATTACAAAGAAGGAAATTTAACAATAAGAATAGCAAGCATGCTAGGGAAAAAGACAGATGTTTATAGTTTACACAGTAGATATCAGGATTATATAAATGCTAAGAGATATTATGAAACGACTAAGTTTTGGTATCAAAGTATGTTGTTATCATACGATACAATGCAAAATGCTTACAACCAAATGAAAAAATCGTATGATACATTAACTGATGAATACAGAAAAACAAATACATTACCGAAAATAGTTTCAGAAAGAACATCATACAGATCATTTTATAGAAATTTATAGAGTTTATATTAAAAAATAATCTAATATCTAGATTAATAAAGTAAAAGCCATTAAAATATATTTTAATGGCTTTTTTACGCTTAAGATTAACATTCTTATTAAAAAAATTCTCCCTATTTATAAATTTAACTATTATTATAGCAAAATTATAAATTTATTCCATTATTTTACAAAGTTTAGTATTTAGTATTAGTGCATTCTAGTGACGAAACATTAGTAGATGGTAATTTATATTTATTCATCAGATACAAAGATATCACGAAGGTGATTAGCTCGGCAAAAGGAACTGTAAACCATATTCCATTTATACCTATTAATTTAGGAAGCACTGTAATTCCTATAACTATAAATACTAAACCTCTACTTAAGGCTATTATTATAGATTCTTTAGCATATCCAATAGCTGTAAAATAAGATGAATATATTATGCTAAATCCATTGGAAATAAAGGCTAAAGCATATATTTTAGCTCCATTTATAGCTAAATCAAGTATGAATTTATCTGAGCCAACAAAAAGCTTAATTAAACTATCACTAAAGAAGAACAACACTATAAATGTAGCAATACATACTATAAAAGATACAACTGATGATAATTTTACTATAGACTTAACTCTATCAAATTCTTTTGCACCGTAGTTATAACTTATAATAGATGTTATACCATCAGCAATTCCAAATACTGTTAACATTCCAAATTGAGCTATATAGTTAATGCTTGTAAAAGCTGCGACGCCTGATTCACCAGCAATTTCAATAAATGCATTATTAAATAAATACGCTGATACAACAGTAGCTAATGCAGACATAGCCTCAGATGAACCGTTATATACAACTGGAACTATAGTACTTTTATTAAATTTTCCAACAAATAAATTTATAATATTTTCTCTTTTTAACATTGGTGATACAACCACAAGAAATACTGATGAATATGAAAGCCCTGTAGCAAGAGCAGCACCAGTTATACCTAGTTGTAGCTTTTTTATTAATATATAGTTTAGAGTGATATTTACAACTAAACTTGCAATCATACCTTTAAAGTACAAATCAGGCTTTTCTACAAGTCTATCAGCAAATCCAATTAAAAAAGCTAAACACATTGGAACTATACACATAGATATTACTTTAATATAATTTGAAACATCATTAATCAATATATCGTTAGCACCTAAAACTAAGCCTATATTTTTACTAAATAAAACTCCTATTAATGAGAAAAATATAGCACCAATACCTAAAAGTATAAGCGAAGTTTTAAAAATATCTTGAGTTAATTTTTTATTGCCTTCACCTAAACTCCTACCCATAAAGCTTAAAGAACCTACACTTATTAACATTGAAAATCCTATAACAAATTGTATATAAGGACCACCTAAACTAACGCTAGCCATAGCATTTGGTCCAATTAGATTTCCTAAAAATAAACCATCTATAACGGTTTGCATGCCTGCAATAACCATAGCTATAATAGCTGGGACTGAGAATTTTATAAATAATTTTGATATCCTACCTTGTTTTAATATATTTTCTTGCATATTTATTACCTCCAGAATCAATTTGTGTTTTTGATTATAAAGGGTGAAGTAACTTCAAGGTCAATATATGTTTTTGCAAAAATATTATAAAATTTAAAATTAATCTAAAGTATTCGTATAGATAGATTAAACTTTATATTTATGATTAGAACATAAAAAGTTACAGATAAAATATTCTATAAAATATATATAGAAATTGAAG
Organism: Paraclostridium bifermentans; assembly: GCF_964259345.1. GTDB lineage: Bacteria > Bacillota > Clostridia > Peptostreptococcales > Peptostreptococcaceae > Paraclostridium > Paraclostridium bifermentans_B. Next base: position 399,804 of record NZ_CAXVJR010000001.1, on the reverse strand, counting down.
GATTAAACGTTTTCTGTGGAGATTTCCCCTTTTTGTGTTATACTATGTATAACAGATTAAATACAAAGTCTTAATAAGGAATAATAAATATTTCTGATGACAAATTGGAGGGGAAAAATTATGAAAATTACTGAAGGATATATGCCTTTTAAAGGTTTTAAAACTTATTATCGTATAGTAGGGGAAGCAACTCAAGGAAAGAAACCATTAGTATTACTTCACGGAGGACCAGGTTCTACACATAACTACTTTGAAGTATTAGACAAAGTAGCTGAAACTGGTAGACAAGTAATAATGTATGATCAAATAGGATGTGGTAACTCATTTGTAGAAGGTCATCCAGAACTATTTAATGCACAAACTTGGATAGAAGAACTTATGGAACTAAGAAAACACTTAGGACTTGAAGAAATTCATTTATTAGGTCAATCTTGGGGAGGAATGCAAGCTATATGGTATGCTCTTGAGTATAAACCAGAGGGAATAAAATCATACATACTTTCATCAACTCTTTCATCTGCAAAACTTTGGGAAAAAGAGCAAAAAAGAAGAATATCATACATGGATGAAGCTGATCAAAAGGCTTTACTTGATGCAGTAAAAACTGGAGATTACTCTAGTAAAGAATATAATGATGCATTAGACAAATTTATGGAAATGTACTGTGCTGGTAAGGTAACACAAGATTCTCCAGAATGTTTAAGAAGACCTAAAAAGTCAGGGGCAGAAGCTTACGTTGTAGGATGGGGACAAAATGAATTTTCTCCTACAGGAACTCTTGCAGGGTATGAATTTACAGATAGATTACATGAAATAAAAGAGCCTTGTTTAATAACAAGTGGAGCGATAGATTTATGCTCTCCATATATAGCAAAAACAATGTATGATAGAATACCTAATAGCAAATGGGAACTATTTGAATATTCAAGACATATGCCATTTGTTGAGGAAAATGAATTATACATAGATGTTTTAACTAAATGGCTAGATGCAAACGACTAAAATTAGATAAATTTAATATAGGAGATTAAGCTATATAGCTTAATCTCCTTTTTATTATTTTTTAGGTGGATTTCCTCCATTAACCATAAGGAAATTACAACTAGCAGACTTTAAAGTTTTGAATTCTTTGCTATCTTTGTATTTATCAACATGTTCAGAAGATATAGAAACTTTATCTATTTCACCAGCTTCATATAAGTTTACTGCAGCATTAACATCTTTTACAACTTTAAAATTAACCTTATCTAAATTAACAGTAGCACTATCCCAATAATTTGGGTTCTTTTTTAAAGTATATTGATCTTCCATTTTCCAACTTTCCATTACAAATGGGCCATTACTAACTAATTTATCTTGAGCAGTTCCATAATCAGCACCAAATTCCTCGACAGCTTTTTGATTTACAGGGAAGAACACAGGAAATGCCATAAGTTGGTCAAAGTAGTTTACTGGCCTATTTAGCTTTATTTCTAAAGTTGAATCATCTATTGCTTTTACACCAACTGTACTTGCATCTGTAACTTTACCTAGGTTGAAATCTTCAGCACCCTCAATATCATACATTACATAGGCATATTCACAAGCAGTTTCTGGAGTTAAATTTCTTATGAAAGCAAATTCAAAGTCTTTAGCAGTTACGGAATCTCCATTAGACCACTTAGCATCTTTTCTTATTTTAAAGGTCCAAGTTTTTGCATCTTCAGATTTTTCCCAACTTTCGGCCATGCCAGGAGTCAATTCATTATTAATATCAACTCTTACTAAGCCTTCCATAACATTGTTTATAGCTTCAAATGATGTTGAATCAGAAGCTTTTGCAGTATCCATAGAAGAAATATCTGATACAGAAGTAGTATTTACTTCATTTTTACCATTATCCAATTTAGCCCACTTATAAGAGGTTTGTGGACCAAATGAATAGTTAGCTACATCTTTTAAGTATTCTTTTTCTAAAAATGCATTAGATTTTTGATACAAAGGAGTTATAAAAGCGCTATCTAGTAGTATTTTTTCAGCCTTCATATAACTTTCCCAACTTTCATCAATAGTAGTTGATTGTTTTGCTTTTGTTATTAAATCTTTGTATTCTTGATCTTTATAACCTACATTTATAGCATATCTACCTACATCAGGACAGTATATTTCTAAGAAGGTAAGTGGATCTGGATAGTCAGCACCCCATCCAGCTATTGATAAGTGGAAATCTCCGTTTGAACCTTTTTCAGTTTTTAATTTAGTAGGTAATTGTTGAAGTTTTATAGTAGCACCCTCTAAGGATTCTTGTAATTCAGATTGTATGAACTCAGCTATTTTTTTGCTTTGCTCAGTATCGTCAGTTAAAAATTCAAACTCTACAGTATCAAAATTAAGCTCTTCTTTAGCTTGAGTCCAAGCTTTTTTAGCTTCATCATCATTAGGTTCATAACCAATTTCACCGGCTACATTTCTATAATCATCACCTTTTTCATTAAAAGCTAATCCATCTGGAACAAATCTATTAACAGGTTTTGAACCATTATTAAGAATAACACTAGTTAGTTGCTCTTTGTCGATTGCTAAAGAGATTGCCTTTCTAGCATTTTCATTTTCTAGAACTTTGAAAGGATCTATATCTTGTGAAGTTTTAGTATCTTCATTTGTAGAAGTACAACCAACAAGAGATATACTTGATATAAGTAGTGAACCTAGTAATATTGAAGCTTTTTTCCTTAATAACATAAAATACTTTCCCCCCTAAAAACATTAAAATTTAAATTTACAGTTTAATTAGTTCTTGTAAAAGAGGTTGTTTCCTTTTTATTTACATAGGGAAAGTTATATAGAAAAAGATAAAAAACATAAATAAAATAATTAAATAAAAAGCATACTACAAAATTAAATAAATTGATTTAAATTATTACAATCAATTTTATATATAATTCGGGAAATTAATTTACTTACATTTAATATATGGTATTATAATTAAACAACTTGAAAAATAATATAAGTAGGAGAGAATAATATGTATAATATAGATGAAATTATATATGATTGTCCTGTAGAAGCTTTATCAAATATATTAGGGAAAAAATGGGTTGCTATAATAATATGGGAATTACAAGATAAAAAGTTGAGATTTGGAGAATTACAAAGGGCTGTAGAAGGTTGTACAAAAAAGATGCTTATACAACAACTAGATTTATTAATTGAAAACAATATAGTTAAAAATGATAAAAAGATAAATAACAACACAGTGGAATCAACATACTATTTAAGTAATGATGGATTAAACTTACTTCCTATTATGGAGACAATGATATGTTGGAGTAACAAAAATCTTTATTGTGATAATTAAATATAAGTTATTAAAAAATATTAAAGGTTACTTAAAAGTGACTAATTTAAATTACTTTCTAACGACTATATACTATAGATATAACAAAAGCGAATAGGAAGGTGTTAAAAAATGATAAACAAATTTGATACTATAGTAATAGGATTTGGAAAGGGTGGAAAAACATTAGCAATAGATTTAGCTAATAAAGGAGAAAAAGTAGCTTTAATTGAAAAATCTTCAGAAATGTATGGAGGAACATGTATAAATCAAGCTTGTATTCCAAGTAAATCATTAGAAAGTCAATCAAAGGTTATAAGAGAAGCAAACTTAAATGAATTCAGTGAAAAAGAAAATAAATATAAACAATCAATAGAGAAAAAAGAAGAATTAATAACTAAACTAAGAAATGCAAACTATAATAAATTAAATAATAATAACAACATAACTATATTTACGGGAGAAGGGTCTTTTATAAATGAAGATACTATAGCAGTAAAAACTATAGATGATAAAATAGTTAAATTACATGGTAAAAAAATATTTATAAACACAGGGTCTAAACCTAACATACCAAATATAAAAGGAATAAACAACTTTAATATAGTTTATACAAATGAAACCTTAATGAAGCTAAAAAAACTACCTAAAAAATTAACTATAATTGGAGCGGGATATATAGGACTAGAATTTGCAGGAATATATAGTTCATTTGGAAGTGAGGTAACTATTATTAATACTCATAAAAATATACTTCCAAAAGAAGATAAGGATGATGTAGAAGAAATAGTAAATATACTTCAAAAAAGAAATGTAAGATTTTTAAATGACATATCAGTTACTGAAATAAAAGAAGAGAACCAACTAGCGAAATTAATATACACTAAAAATGGAGAAAGTAATCAATTAGAATTAGATGGTGATATAATTTTAGTTGCTACAGGAAGAAAAGCAAACATAGAAACGTTGAAATTAGATAATGCAAATGTAGAATTAGATAGTAGAGGATTTATAAAAGTAAATGAAATACTAGAAACTACAACTAAAAATATATGGGCAATAGGAGATGTAAATGGAGGTCCACAATTTACATATATATCATTAGATGATTATAGAATAATAACAAATCAATTATTTAAAGATAAGACAAGAAAGACAACAGATAGAAAAAATATTCCAAATGCTTTATTCCTTGACCCTGCATTTTCTAGAGTAGGATTAAATATAAACCAAGCTAAAGAAAAAGGATATAATATTTTAGTAGCTAAAATGCTAACAGAAGCTATTCCAAGAGCTAAACAAATAGGTAAAACTGACGGATTTATAAAAATAATTATAGATAAAGAAAGTGAGAAAATTTTAGGAGCAAGTATGATATGTGAGGAATCTAGTGAAATAATACATTTAATACAACTAGCTATAGATATGGGATTAAAATATACTTATTTAAGAGATAGAATATATGCTCATCCAACTATGACAGAAGCACTTAATGATATATTATCACCAGCTATGATAAAAGAAGTATAAATAGTATAATACTTGACTAAACGTAGCAAATAAAATAAAAGGGAGTGATTAAATAAAATCAAACCCTTTTATTTTTATTTATTATAAAATGCATTAATTAGTATATATGCAATAATATATTATAATAGCTTTTCTTCAAGAACAAATCGAGAAGGATAAAATTCATATATACTAATACTTTCTATATAACCATTAAAAGTAGAAAAATTTTCAGATACAATTGGTAGTGCTTTTTGAATATTATCTTGATCATCGATTAACATAGTAACATGAGGTACCCAATTAAAAGAATTTGCAGAATCACTATCAAACTCTTTATGCAAATCAAGAAGCTCATAAGATACAGAAGGAGATATAAAAAGAACTTTCATACCAAACAAACCAATATTATTAAAAGATACTGGAATCTTTTTTGTAACTTTACATATATGTTTTAGCTTATTAACTAAATCATCCTCTTTATCAATTTCAAAAGATCCTAAAGTAATATGATGAGGAAAATCACTAACTTGTTTTCCAATAAATCCATTTGATATTAACAAAGATTGAAGTTCTTTAAATTTATTTTCTGTTGAAACATCAAAATGGGCCATTACGTATAAAAACTTACCATCCATTAGAATCCCCCCTAACTAATTAACTTATATATATTATAAAACATTTTACTTACAATAAAGCATATTTAAATGAGGAATATCATCTTCTAAATAAATATCAGACTTTTCTTCAAAACCTAAACTCTTATAAAAATCAACTAAGTAAGCTTGTGCATAAATTCTAATTTTATCTTCATTCATTTCATTTACAACAAAATTAATAGCTTTGTTCATCATTTCTTTAGAAATGCCACGACCTCTAAAATTCTTTTTTACTAACACTCTACCTAAAGAAGCTTCACTATAAGATATACCCTTTGGTAGTATTCTCAAATAAGCAATAATTTTATCATTATCTCTAGCAAATAAGTGCCAAGATTTCTTATCCTTAGAATCAAGATCTTGATATGGACAACTTTGTTCTACTACAAAAACCTCAGACCTTATTTTAAAAATTTCATACAATTCATCTATACTTAAATCATTAAACTTTTTCAATTCCCAATTCATAAAAGCCTCCCTTAAATAAATATATTATTTAAATAATAACATAAGAAACAAACACCTTAAAAGATATTTTAAATAAATTTAAAGTGGAATTGATTGAAAAATGCGAATAAATGTCAAAATATAGACTAATAAAAACTAAAAAATTATAATAAAAATAAGAGAATATCAAAAGGGGAAATGTAGATATGAGCTATTCAGAAGATGAGATATATGAATTTAATAGAGTAGATTCATATAAAAAATTAAAAGAAGCAGTAGAATGTATTTTAGAAGAAGATAGGGAACAAGATTTTTCAAAATTTATATACTTATGTAAAATGTCAGCTTTTCAAGGTAATGAACATGCTCAGTATATACTTGGGTTATTTTATGAACTAGGTGTAGCCGGAATAGAAATGTTTTTTGAAACAGATATAATAGCAGACGGAAAGTACTTCGAGATGATAGACTTAAAAAAAGCTAGACAATGGTATGAAAAGTCGGCAAATCAGGATGATGAAATGGCTCAATACAGATTAGGTTATATCTATTACAAAGGAATTGGAGTAGAAAAAAATTATAAAAAAGCAATTAGATGGTTTGGAAAAAGTAAAATAGAATATGCTTGTTTTTATCTAGGCTATATATATGAAGAAGGACTAGGAGTAGCTATAGACTATGAAAAATCAATAAAATGGTATACAGAAGCAGTAAAACTAGACAATGCAGATGCTTGTTATAACTTAGGACTTATGTATAGACTTGGAAAGGGAGTAGATATAGATTATAAAAAAGCAATGAAATATCAAACTAAAGGAGCTGAACTAGGAAGTATTGCAGCTATGTGCCAAATAGGATATATATATGACCAAGGACTAGGAGTAGAAGTAGACTATAAAGAAGCAAAAGATTGGTATTTAAAGGCTGCAAACTTAGGATATGCAGATGCTCAAAATAATTTAGGATATATGTATGAAAAGGGGATAGGAGTAGAGATAGATTACCAGGAATCAGTAAAATGGTATTTAAGAGCAGCACAGCAAGGTGAAGCAATAGCTAAAAGTAATTTAGGGGAAATGTATACGAATGGAAGAGGTGTAGAAGTAGATTATAAAAAAGCTATGGAACTTTATAAAGAAGCTTTAAATGAAAGTACGAACTTGGAAGATAAATCAGTTGCTATTTATAATATTGCTCAAATGTATGAAAAAGGATATGGAGTAGAAGTGAATTATGAAAAGGCACTAATTTTATATAAAGAAGCAGCTAGTTATGAACTAGAAGAAGCAAAGGAGAAAGTTAACGAATTTGAAAATAAAAATAGCCTGGAATAAATGTAAAAATTTGTTACGAATCTGTAAGCCTAGTGTAATGTAAATCAATGGTACTAAATTGAAAAAAGTAATAAGATAGTATCAGAAATCATTACAGGAAGAAATAGATGAAATTATTTAGTAATTTTACATTAAAAATTATGGCTATTATATTTATGTCAATGGATCATATATACACATACATGAATGTAGCATTTGATAATCAAGTACCAATATGGTTTGGATATTTAGGAAAATTAGCAGCACCTATATTTTTCTATTTAATAGTAGAAGGGTTCTATCATACAAGAAGTAAAAATAAGTATATGCAAAGATTATTTTCTATGGCAATATTAATGATTGCTGTAGATTTGATTTTTAATATACACAATAATATATTCTTATCACTTGGATTTGCAGTAGCTATGCTTAGTATGATTGAACAAGCTAAACTAAATCCAAAAGGTTCTCAAAGCAGAAATATAAAAATTGGGTTGGCTATAGTATTTGGGATAATAGGACTATTTACAGAAGCATCTATATATGGTGTAGGAATGGTATTAATATTTTACTTCTTAAGAGAAAAGAAAGTAGCTATGACAATAGCATATATTATATTTAGTATATATGGGTTAGCAACGATGATAGGACCAGAATTTATAGATGCTGTATTTTTATGGGATTACCAATGGATGATGGTATTTGCTATAATACCAATACTTATGTATAACGGAAAGTTAGGAATATCTAATAAGTTTGTAAAGTGTATGTTTTATGGGTTCTACCCAATACATTTAATAGTAATTATATCAATTGCAAATATAATGACAATATAAGTTTTTAAAGTAAGGTTACCGAAAGGTAGCCTTTTTTACGTTTAAGTAACTATACTTAATGAATATTTGTGGATAACTTATGCATTACAGTAATGCCAATGTCTTAGTTAAAGTAAAAAAATACATTTTGAGCAAAGGGCGAAGTCGTTGGCGATATAAAGTAGTTTGCATACGCAGAGGTTCAAGCAAAGCGACTTTTTATAATTGAACAATAAATTATCAAATCTGCTTGACATACATACGTAAACTAGATTAACATATAGGTAAACCTACAAAAAAACAAGGTTAACCAAAATGGAGGATAAGAGATGAAAACAAGAGATTTAATTATTTGTTCATTATTTGCAGCGATAACAGCCGTACTAGCTCAAATTTCAATACCTTTTCCAGGGGGAGTACCACTTACAATGCAAACTTTAGCAGTTTCGTTAACTGGAATAATATTAGGATCTAAAAAAGGATTTATAACTCAGTGTATATATATGTTACTTGGAGCTATAGGTATACCTGTATTTGCTAGTTTTTCAGGAGGAATACAAGTAATATTTGGACCAACAGGTGGATTTATACTATCATTCCCTATAATGGCTTATGTAATAGGACTTATATGTGAAAGAACTAATAATAAAGGATTAATATTACTTGCAATGGTATTAGGAAGTATAGTAAACTATGCTGCAGGTACTTTACAGTTTGCATTTATAACAAAAATGTCAATGATGGAATCATTTATGGCTTGTGTAGCACCTTTTATAATAACAGGATTAGTAAAAGCAGTACTAGCAACAGCAATAGGTGTAAAACTTAAAGAAAATAAATCTGTAGAAGGAGTACTAAATTAATGAAACTAAGACCACACCACTTAATGTGTACACAAGGTTATAGTGGAAAAGGCTACAATGAAGAGTTTATACAGAACATGGATAAGGTAACTTATGAGTTAAGAACTAATAAAGATTGTGTAATTGAGCTAGTATTTTCAACGGATGATATTTGTAAGGCTTGTCCTAGTATGATAGGAGTAAACTTATGCGAAACTAATGAAAAAGTTAAAAATATAGATGAAAAAGTTATAAAGTATTTTAATTTAGAAGAAAAAGAGTACAACTATAATGATATAGTAAATTATATAAAAAGTAATATTACACCGAACATGATGGATGATATATGTGGTAAGTGTAACTGGTATAAAATGAGTAAATGTAAAAAAGTAATATGTGGGTAATACATATGAATAAAGAAGCTCCATAGATTTAATGCTATGGAGCTTCTTTATTTTATATAAAACTACATATTTTCTTTAATGCGTATATCAACTGAAACATAATTATATTCTTCTTTTGGTAAATCTCCAGTAGTTAGATAATTAAATAAAATATCAATGGGTTTTTCACCTTGAATGCTTGGTTGTTGGCAGATTATAGATTTAACTATTCCCTTTTTTAGCATATCTTTTGTTGTTGGAACATCGTCAAATGCAATACTTGTAATATCAGAATCTTTATTCAATGTAATTGCAGCACGACATCCGCCATAAACTCCTCCAGCAACAAAGAATAAGGCATTTATATGAGGATGTTTTTTTAGAAGTTTTGAAGTAAGTTCATAACTTATAATATCATCATCATCATTATAAATTGTATCCACTATTTTTATATGAGGGTAATCATTATGTATACAATCTTTAAAACCCGCAATACGTTGGCTATGGCAAAGTACATTTTCAAGACCGCTAATAATACCAACATATACATTATCTTTAGTCATTAAGTTCATCAAACCAGCAGCTGTTTTACCAGAAAGATAGTAATTACTTCCTACATATGCTATACGTTTAGATTTGTTTATATCTGTATTTAATGTAACAACAGGAATCCCAATATTAAATAAGTCATTAATTTTAGAAAAAATTTTTTCATCGTTATAAGGAGTAAGAGCAATACCATTTATGCCTTCCTTTACAAGTTCATCAATAGCATTAATCTGTTCTTGAACTCCGATTGTTATACGCTTTATTGTAATAGTACAATTATATCCTTCCAATTCCTCTTGTTTTCTTTTTATACCAGATATTACATCATCAAAAAATGGATTTGTATTACCAAATAAAATAACTCCAATTTTTAAATTTTTCTTTTGAGAACTTAGAATAAGTGCGGCTTTATTAGGCTTATATCCAAGTGCATTAGCAATTTCTCTAACTTTATTTGCAGTATTAACATTAACTGAACCTCGGTTATTTAGTACACGATCAACAGTTCCACGAGATACACCAGCAATCTCAGCAATTTCTTTTATAGTTGCCATAAATACTTATCTCCCTTGATTAAAATATATAAAAAAAATATCATATTTTATAAGAAAAGTCAACGTGCACGAACACGTGTTAAATTTAAATATAAATATTAATAATAAAAAAATATTATAAAGTAGTTGAAATTAAATAGAAAAAATAATAAAATAAAAAATGTGCTCGTGCACAATATCTTAAAATGATAAAAACAGGGGGTAGAAATGTTATACATTGGTATAGATCTAGGAACTTCAGCAGTAAAACTTTTATTAATGGATGAAGAAGGAAAAATAAAAAATATAATATCAAAAGAATATCCATTGCATTTTCCCCAAAATGGTTGGGTAGAACAAAATCCAAAAGATTGGTATGAGCAGACTATATTAGGGATAAAAGAACTAATAAAATATTTCGATAAAAATCAAATTGCAGGTATTGCTTTTAGTGGACAGATGCATGGGCTTGTAGTATTAGATGAAAAAGATGAAGTTATTCGTCCGGCTATACTTTGGAATGATAGTAGAACAACTAAAGAAACTAATTTCTTAAATAATGTAATAGGTAAAGATAGGCTATCACAATATACTGCAAATATTGCATTTACAGGTTTTACTGCACCAAAAATATTATGGATGAAAGAAAATGAACCAGAAAATTTTAAGAAGATAAAAAAAATAATGCTACCAAAAGACTACCTTACTTACAAGCTATCTAATATGTTTTGTACTGATGTTTCTGATGCATCAGGTATGCTTTTATACGATGTGGAAAATAGATGTTGGTCCAAAGAAATGATAGACATTTGTGGAATAAATGAAAATCAACTGGCAAAAGTTTTTGAAAGTTATGAAGTTGTAGGAAGTATTACAAAAGAAATAGCAAAAGAACTTGATTTAGGAGAACATGTTAAAGTAATTGCTGGGGCAGGAGATAATGCAGCGGCAGCAATAGGAACTTCAACTGTAGGTGAAGGTAAATGTAATATATCACTTGGTACTTCAGGAACAGTATTTATTGCAAGTGAAAAATTTAGTGTAGATGAAAATAATGCATTACATTCATTTGCACATAGTGATGGAAACTATCACCTAATGGGATGCATGCTTAGTGCAGCATCATGTAACAAGTGGTGGATAGAGGAAATACTCAAAACTAATGATTATAATAAAGAGCTAATTAATATAAAAAAACTTGGAAATAATAACGTATTTTTCTTACCGTATTTAATGGGAGAGAGATCGCCGCATAATGATCCAAGCGCACGAGGTTGTTTCATAGGAATGAGGATGGATACAAAGAGAGAAGATATGTCTCAAGCTGTTCTTGAAGGGGTTGCATTTGCATTAAGAGATAGTTTTGAAGTTGCTAAATCTCTTGGAATAAAAATAGAAAGTACTAAAGTTTGTGGTGGAGGAGCAAAAAGCCCAATTTGGGTGAAAATAATTGCTAATGTACTAAATATAAAAGTAGAAAAAATTGAAAGCGAAGAAGGTCCTGCATTAGGAGCAGCGATATTAGCCGCGGTTGGATGTAAAGAATTTGACAGCGTAGAAGAAGCATCTAATAAAATTGTTAAAGTTATAGAAACAATAGAACCAGATCCAACAATTGTAGAAAAATATGAAATTGCATACAGAAAATTTGAAAAAATATACCCAACAATTAAAAACTTATATACAGAATTAATGTAAAAGGGAGTGCAATATGAGAGTTTTAAATGTAAATGAAGATAAATTTAGGAAATACGGTAGAGTACTAAAAAACCATAGTTACAACAATATTTTAGAGATTATGAAAAAGTTGGAGTGTCCACAAAATATTATATATGAACCATCTATAAAAGCTCTAGAAAATACATATGAAATGAAAGTATTAGCTAATGAAGTATATGGAGGTATGGATATACAAATAGGTTATTGCAATGGATATAACAATAAACTAAATGCTGTCGAGTATCATAAAAATAGCGAGGTTAATGTAGCTGCTACGGACTTAATACTATTATTAGGTTGGAAGCCTGACATAACTGATGAATTAACTTATGATAGTTCAAAAATAGAAGCATTTTTAATTCCAGAAGGAACAGCTATAGAGTTGTATTCAACGACTCTTCATTACGCACCATGTGGAGTAGATGGAAACGGTTTTAAATGTGTAGTAGTTTTGCCAAAAGGAACAAATACAGATATTAACTTTTCGATACCTAGAGAGGGAGAAAACACTTTATTAGTGGCTAAAAATAAGTGGTTAATAGCTCACGAAGATGCAAATATAAAAAATGCGGTAAATGGAATTATAGGAGTCAATATAACGATATAAAAAATACAAAATAAAGGGGAAGATTGAAAATGAACAATATACCGTCAATAAAAATAGGAATTGTAGCTGTAAGTCGTGACTGTTTTCCAATGTCACTTTCAGAAAATCGTCGTAAAGAAGTTGTAAAAGAGTACACTGAAAAATACGGAGAAATATATGAATGTCCAACTTGTGTAGAAAATGAACTACATATGAGAAAAGCTTTAAGTGAAGTTAAAGAAGCTGAGTGTGATGCTTTAGTTATATATTTAGGCAACTTCGGACCAGAAACATCAGAAACATTATTAGCTAAAGAATTTAACGGACCAGTTATGTTTATAGCAGCAGCTGAAGAAAGTGGAGATAAACTTTTAGATGATAGAGGAGATGCATATTGTGGAATGCTTAATGCAAGCTACAATTTAAAACTACGCAATATAAAAGCATACATACCAGAGTACCCAATTGGAAATGCAAGAGAATGTGCAGATATGATACATGAATTTGAGCCAATAGCAAAATCAATTTATGGATTGAACAACTTAAAAATAATATCATTTGGACCTCGTCCACAAGATTTCTTAGCATGTAATGCTCCAATAAAGCAACTTTATAATTTAGGAGTAGAAATACAAGAAAACTCAGAGTTAGATTTATTTGAAGCATTTAAAAAACATGAAAATGATGAACGTATACCAAACGTAATAAAAGAAATGGAAGAAGAACTTGGAAAAGGAAATAAAAAACCAGAAATATTAGCTAAATTAGCTCAATATGAACTAACATTATTAGATTGGATAGAAGCAAACAAGGGTTCTCGTAAGTTTACTGCAATAGCAGGCAAGTGTTGGCCAGCGTTTCAAACTCAATTTGGATTTGTACCGTGCTATGTAAACAGTCGTCTAACAGCTAAGGGTGTTCCTGTTTCTTGTGAAGTTGATATATATGGAGCTTTAAGTGAATTTATAGGAACTATAGTAAGCAATGATACTGTTACTTTACTTGATATAAATAATACAGTACCTAAAGATATGTTTGAAGAAGAAATTAAAGAAAATTACTCATATACACAAACAGACACATTTATGGGATTCCACTGTGGAAATACTGCAGTAGACAAATTAGCATTTTGTGAGATGAAATATCAAAAAATAATGGCACGTGCATTACCAGAGGAAGTGACTCAAGGAACATTAGAAGGCGATATAGTTCCAGGAGATATAACTTTCTTCCGTTTACAAAGTACATCAGATGCTAAACTATGTGCATATATAGCTCAAGGCGAGGTTTTACCAGTATCAACTAGATCATTTGGATCAATAGGGGTATTTGCAATATCAGAAATGAGACGTTTTTACAGACATGTATTAATTGAAAAGAATTACCCACATCATGGAGCGGTTGCATTTGGTCATTTTGGAAAAATTTTATATGAAGTATTTAAATACTTGGGTGTTCCTGTAGAAGAAATAGATTATAATCAGCCTAAATCTGTACGTTACAAAACTGAAAATCCATTTTTTTAGAAGTTAAATATAACATAATAAATTTATAAAATAGTATTTATGACATTCAAAACAAAAAGATAAAAAAGACCTATAAAGTAGTATAGAAAATACCTAACATATAACTAAAAAATATTATAAACTGTATTTAATTCAAGTAAAACTATATTAATGGGGAGGCATATTAAATTGAAATTTAGCAATGGAATGTGGTTAAACAAAGAAAATTACAAGGTTTTATATCCTGCACAACTTTATGATATGGATATAGAAGAAGTTAAATTAACAGCATATTGTCCTTTTGTAAAAGTAAATACAAGAGGTAATACTTTAGATGGAGGGATGTTAACAACAGAGATATCTTCTCCTATGGAAAATATAATTAAAGTGAAGATTACTCATCATGCAGGCGGGAGTGATAAGTCTTATTTTAAATTAAATGAAAAAACTCCAGAAGTTAAAATAAATGAAAATATTGATAACTATGAATTTATATCAGGTAGTTTAAAAGCAGAAATAGGAAAAGGTGAAAACTGGGGAATCAAATTTTATAGCAATGATAGATTACTAACTGAAACAAGTAGAAAAGGAACAGCGTATATTACTACAGATAAACAAGAAGTTTATATGAGAGAGCAATTAGCATTAGGTGTTGGAGAATTAGTATATGGGTTAGGAGAACGTTTTACTCCTTTTGTTAAAAATGGTCAAGTAGTAGAGGCTTGGAATCAAGATGGAGGAACTGCAAGTGAACAATCATATAAAAATATACCTTTTTATTTAACGAATAAAGGATATGGAGTTTTTGTTAATCATTCTGAAAATGTATCTTTTGAAATTGGGTCAGAGGCAGTTAGTAAAGTTCAATTTAGTGTAGAAGGTGAATCACTTGAATATTACATAATAGGTGGAAATAACATAAAAGAAGTTATAAATAATTATACAAATTTAACTGGAAAGCCGTCGCTTCCACCAGCATGGTCATTTGGTCTTTGGCTAACAACTTCATTCTGCACAAATTATGATGAAGAAACAGTAATGAGCTTTATAGATGGAATGTTAGAGAGGGATATACCACTAGAAACTTTCCACTTTGATTGTTTTTGGATGAAAGAATTTGAATGGTGTAACTTTGAATGGGATAATAGAGTATTCCCAGATCCAGAGGGAATGTTAAAACGAATTCATGATAAAGGGATAAAGGTTTGTGTTTGGATAAATCCATATATAGGTCAAAAGTCACCTTTATATAAAGAAGGTGCTGAAAAAGGATACTTTGTCAAAACAGGAAATAATAAAATATGGCAATGGGATAGATGGCAAGCAAGTATGGCTTTAGTTGATTTTACTAATCCAGAGGCTTGTAAATGGTATAAATCACATCTTGAAAGATTAATTGATATGGGAGTTGATAGTTTCAAAACGGACTTCGGAGAAAGAATACCCGTTCAAGATGAATTTTACGGAATAGATGCACTAAAATATGGTATAAAGTACTATGATGGATCGGATCCTAAGAAAATGCATAACTATTATACTCATTTATATAATAAGGTAGTATTTGAGCTTTTAGTAGAAAAGCTAGGAAATGAACAAGCTTGTGTATTTGCTAGATCAGCAACAGTTGGAGGACAACAATTCCCAGTACATTGGGGAGGAGATTGTTTATCTAATTATCCTTCTATGGCAGAATCATTAAGAGGCGGATTATCGTTAAGTCTTTGTGGGTTTGGATATTGGAGCCATGACATAGGTGGATTTGAAGAGGGATGTACAGCTGATATCTACAAAAGATGGACTCAGTTTGGGCTGTTATCATCTCATAGTAGATACCATGGAAATGTTGAGTATAAAGTTCCTTGGGTATATGATGAGGAAGCTGTTGAAGTAACCCGTAAATTTACTAAATTAAAAATGAAGCTTATGCCTTATTTATTTAAGTATGCTGTTGAAGCAAAAAATACAGGGGTACCTATGATGAGACCTATGGTGCTTGAATATTATGATGATGAAACATGTACAAACCTAGATCGTCAGTACATGCTAGGTGAAAGTTTATTAGTAGCACCTATATTTAGCAAGACTGGAGATGTGAGTTATTATTTACCAGAAGGAAGATGGACAAATTTATTAAACAATAAAGTACTTGAAGGTGGAAAATGGTATAAGGAAAATTATGATTATATGTCGCTACCTTTAATGGTTAAAGATAACACTATAATTCCTATAGGATTCAATGACAGAAAGCCAGATTATGATTATTTAAAGAATATAGAACTTAACATATTTGAATTAACTGAGAATAATAAAGTAGAAACTATGCTGTATAATTCTCTTGGAGAACAAGTAGGACAGGTGTCTGCATTAAAGAGTGGAGATAAAATAACTGTTAAAACACAAGGAATAAATGGAGACTATAAAATAGTTCTTAGAAATATTAAAGCAACATCTGATAATGCTAATTGTAAATACAATTTAGAATTAGGGACAATTGCACAATCTAAAGATAGTGAAGTTGTATTTACAGTAATATAGTATATCAAAACTTAAGCATTTAGATTGAGTTAATTTATAATAGCTAAAAATATAAGGGGAAGAATTATATGAAAAATAATATGGATCAAACTATAGATGGCTCTGTTATAGCAAGTGACAAGCTTTCAGGGTTAGAGAAGGTTGGTTATGCTACAGGGGATTTAGCATGTAACTTAATATTTAGTACAGTTGGAGCGTTTTTAATGTATTTTTATACAGATGTATATGGACTAACTCCAATGGCAGTATCTGTGATTTTTTTAGTAGCGAGAATATGGGATGGTATAAATGATCCTATAATGGGTGTTGTTGTAGATAGAACAAAATCGAAGTATGGAAAATTTAGACCATATCTTTTATACGGATCAGTGCCGTTTGCATTATTAGCTATTTTATGTTTTACAGTACCTGATTTATCTCCTACTGGAAAATTTGCATATGCATTTTGTACTTATATAGGACTGGGAATGGTATATACATTAGTAAATGTACCTTATGGTGCATTAACTTCAGCTATGACACAAGACTCTACAGAACGTGCAAATCTTTCTGTAGTAAGAATGTTCTTTGCATCAGTAGGAACTCTTATAGTAACTTATGGAGTGCCCAAATTAAGTATGATCTTAGGTGGAGGAAATCTGGCTAAGGGGTACCAACAAACAATGATAATATATGGTATAGCAGGTGGGTTGTTATTAGTATTTTGTTTCTTTACAACTAAAGAAAGATATAGTGTAGTAAATGAAGATGGCGAAAAAGCTAGATTTAAAGATATCATAGTTTTACTTAAAAACAATAATCCATTAGTTATATTATCATTAATATTTATATTAATGTTTGGTATTATGTCTATAATGGATGCTGTTGGTATATACTTCTTCCAATACGTATTAGGTAGAGAAGACTTAATACCAACATATATGGTATTAGGAAAAGGTGCTGTATTAGTTGGATATGCAGTAACTCCGCTTTTATTAAAGAAATTTGATAAGAGAGATATAATATTTTGGTTTACAGTAGTTACTTTAGCCCTTCCAATAGGTATGATGTTCTTAGGAAAAGAACAGATAACTTTACTTATGATACTTAGAATAATTCATGGTATAGCTTATTCTAGTACTGGAATAATGTGGAGCTTAGTGCCTGACACTATTGAGTATGGACAATTAAAAACAGGAAAGAGAAGAGAGGGTATAACTTACTCTATAATAGGATTTTTCTTTAAATTTGGAATGGCTTTAGGGGGTCTAGTCCCAGGGTTAGTATTAACTATGACAGGATATGTTGCAAATGCTACTCAAACTCCACAAGCTTTAGCTGGTATTAGAGCTGTAAATGGTATTATACCGGTTATACTTACAATAGGTATGTTAATACTTATAAAGATGTACCCACTAACTGAAAGTAAATGTAGAGAAATAGTAAATGAGTTAAGAAGTAGATAATATATAAAAGGTGATGAATAATTCATCACCTTTTTTTAGTTTCATTTATTTGTTGACGCTTTTGGCTTGGAGTACAATTATATATTTTCTTAAATAATTTCATAAATTGTTTATAATTGTAAAAGCCATTATCATGAATAATATCCAGTATATTATTATCTGTATTTATAAGATCATTATACATTTTTTCAAGTCTGATATTATTTACATAAGATGTAAATGTTATTCCCATGTGTTTTTTAAAAAACCTAGATAAGTATTGAGGGGTTAAGTTTACAACTTCACTTGTCGTCGACAAAGAAATTTGATCTTTATAATTTTCTTTTACATAATCAGTTATACTTTTTAATCTATCAAAGTACTTATCCGTATTCGTACAAGAAACTGAATTTGTAGAAACGGAATAGTTTTCATATAAAATATAGATAAATTCATATAATAAAGCTTTTGAGTTTAATATATGAAGTTGATTTTTTTCATTATATACTTTGTATAATTTAATTAAAATATCTTTTAATTTGTATACATCGCTATTATCAATATCATAGAGTAATTCTTTATAATCAATATATAAATTATTTATATTAGGTATATTGTCTTCTAAAAATTTATAAGGAATTTGAAGAACAATAGATTCATTACCAGAAGAACAAATGGCTGAATGAATTTTTTTGGGATTTAGTATTATTAAATTATGTTCCTTTAAGCTTAATTTTTCATCATCTATAAAAAGATCGAAGCTTCCGTTAAGTACAAGTATAACTTCAAGACTATAATGCCAGTGTTTAGCTGTAAAACTTCCATTGTCAACAGAGAGATAGAGTTTTACACCTATATCATCGTGGATATTTACTGATTCATGTTTAAGTGTATTCATAATATGCTCCTAAATAAAAACTAAAATTTTCATAAATATCTAGTATATATAAATATTATCATATATAAATAAAAAATATTATACAAAAACACTTTAATTGATAGATTTAATTTTATTTTAAATCAATTAAACTCAATTTTAGATACTATTTAGAAGGTGATAGATTAGAAGAAATTGCAGTTGATCATAAAACTAATGTATCAAATTTACATAGCAGATTATCGAGAGGTAGAAAGAAAATTAGAAATAGTATATTTAAAATAGGAGAGTGAAATTATGATAGATAAGTTTAAAATTTTCAATAAAGTAAAAGTAGACACAGATAAATATAAAAAAATAGAAACTGATAATAATGAAATTTTAAAAATAAAAATGAAAGAAAGATTAAACTCATCACAAAGAACGAATAAAAAAAGAAAAAAGACTAATATATTAATATCAACAGTTGCATCTATAGTTATTATAGTTATAGGATTTGGAGTACTTAATCCTTCAGTAGCGATTAATTTTATAAAAAACATATCAGGAATTACAACTATGCTAGATAAAATAAAGGAATCTGTTAATGAGGATTCTAATATTGAATATAATAAAGAAAATAAAAATCAGAAACTTGAAACTACTCCTATCAATGTATCAAGTAAAAGCAATGGATTAGAGATTACTATAGATAATGCAATGTATGATAAAAAGAAAATATATTTAGATATGGTATTAAAAACAGATAAACCTTTAAAGGAAAGTGAATATATAAAAGCTATAGATGATTCGCCTTATGGAGATGGTGAAAAAAATATGTATCTAAACAATTTAAAATTATATATAAATGGAGTTGAGCCAATCTCTTATGGATATGGACCAGGGGTTATTGAATTTATTGATGAATATACTGCTAAATATAGTTTTTTACTAGAACTAGATCCTAGTAATGATATAGATGATGCTAACTTTAACATTAGCTTTGATATATCTAAATATAAACATCCTAATTTTCTAGGGGATATTAAAGGAGAATGGTCTTTTGATTTTAATATTAATGCTATAGATGATATAACTAAACATGTGGAAGTTAACAAAAAAGATGGAGAATATACACTGAAAAGTGTAGATATATCTAACACTTACATCGAGGTTAAAATAGAACTTCCTTTTCAACCAGCTTTAGGAAATCCTCATAATAATTTTATAATAGTTAAGGATGATCAGGGTCGAGAATTAGAAATGTCTACAGGAGCAGATGGAGATAATAAAGTATATACTCAAATAAATGAACTAATAAATATAGGTGAAATACCAAAATATATAGATGTTTTAGTAACTGAAAATCTTGTAGATGTTAAGCCATTATCCAGCTTTAGAGTTGATTTAGAATAATATGAAATCCTTATAAAATATAAAGGGCATATAGGAGAAGATACTTAAAAAATAGCGAGATAAAAATCTCGCTATTTTAATATCATTAATCAACATAGTATTAAAGCATAGCCATTTATTAAAAAATAGAATAAATAACTAATCTATTAAACTAGTATTTTCTAACTCTTTAACAAATTCTCTTTTTATAATAGTATTAGTAATATAAAATAAAGTAATATCATTATCATTAATAGTATATCCTGCTCTAAAGTTGTTTTTATTAACTACAATTTTATATTCAAAAATAGTTAACCCATGTCTTTTTAAATGATAGGCAGGCTTGATTTTATATGGTTTAAAATCTATAAGTTCTGGCAAAGTATTGTAAATATTACTTTTTATATCATTTTCATACATTTTGAACTTGTTGAAAAACCTTTCTATATATTTATTATTATCTATAGTTATATTATAGTTCATATCATTACCTCACATATTTAGTTGTTCAATACTTATAGACGGTATTATTTTTAAAAAATATTTATTGCTTCTAGGAAACTCGATACGCTGTAGCTTTTTTAATAATTTTTCTAATTGATTTAAACTAATATCTTCAAATTTATTATAGTTAAAGCCATCCTCAATAACATCATATATATTTAAATCTTTCTTTATTATAATTACCTTTCTATCTTTTTTGTAAGTTAAAAGTTCTATTTTATCTCCAACTTTAAGTTTAGTTAATTTTTCTATTGGAGTTTTAGTAAATCCTTTTATATCAAACAATTCTATCACCTCGCTTTAATATACATACCCAATATTGAATTATATTAAAGTTTATAAATAAATTTTAAAACAATATAATATCAAATGTTATGAATATAGATTTAGGACTACTAAGTACCAAAATTTGTAAAAAAATAGATTTATTATATAATAAAGAATGTATATTGATACAAGATAGAGGAGAGATCATTGTGGAAAATCGTATTTTGGTAGTTGAAGATGAAGCAGATATAAATAACCTAATAGCAAAAACATTAAAAAAACATGAATATCAAATAACTCAAGCATTTTCAGGTAGTGAAGCATTATTACAGCTATCTATATCTGAATTTGATATAATACTTCTAGATTTAATGTTGCCGGGAATAAATGGTGAAGAATTGATTAATAAAATTAGAATGGAAAAAGAGATTCCTATAATTGTCATAAGTGCAAAAACTGCATTGGAAGATAAAGTAAAGTTACTAAATATAGGTGCAGATGATTATATTACAAAACCTTTTGAATTAGATGAAATTGTAGCTAGAGTAAATTCTCAATTAAGAAGATACAGAAGCTATGGAATTAAAAATAAAGAAAGCAATAATTATAAATTTAAACAACTTATGTTAGAAGAAGAATCAAGACAAGTAACAGTTAACAATGAAATTATACATTTAACAGGACATGAATTTGACATATTGAAAATATTAATTAAAAATCCAGATAAAGTATACTCAAGAGAGTCTTTATATGAGTTGGTTTGGAAAAATGGTTATTATGGAGAAGATAATTCTGTAAATGTTCATATAAGTAATATACGAAAAAAAATAAAAGAAGTAGTAGAAGATGAAGAGTACATAAAAACAGTTTGGGGAATTGGATTTAAACTAAATAACAATTAATAAAAATCTTTAAACTTTCTTTAAACTTTCTTGATTATTTATTAAAAATATTTTTATATCATTATTACTGTAAGAAAAGTTAATTACTTATAAATATTTAAAATATAAGAGGGGCGAAATATATGAAGGAAGTAGTAAAGACTTATAATTTATCTAAAAAGTATGGTAATAGTGATGCTTTATTAGATGTAAATATTACTGTAAATAAAGGTGATATATATGGGTTAGTTGGAAATAATGGAGCTGGGAAAACAACTTTACTTAGAATATTAACAGGTCAATCTGAAGCTAGTAGTGGAAACTTTGAATTATTTTCAAAATCATCACCTAAAGATTTAAGTAGAGAAAGAAAAAATATAGGAGCTATAATTGAGAGTCCATCATTTTATCCAAACCTTACAGTAGAGAAAAATATGGAGTATTATAGAATTCAAAGAGGAATTCCAGGTAAAGATAAAGTTTCTAAAGCTTTAAAGATTGTTAATCTATTAGATGTGAAAAAGAGAAAGTTTAGTCAATTATCTCTTGGGATGAAACAACGATTAGGACTAGCACTTGCAATAATGACTGAACCAGAAATTTTAATTTTAGATGAACCTATTAACGGGTTAGATCCATCTGGAATTATTGAAATTAGAAATTTATTATTAAAACTTAATAAAGAAAAAAATATAACTATAATAATATCAAGTCATATATTAGTTGAACTAGCAAATATTGCAACTTGTTATGGATTTTTAAGCAAAGGTAAATTAGTTAAAGAGATAAGTGCAAAACAACTTAATGAAAATTGTAGAAGCTTTTTAGAAATCAAAGTAACTAATGCTAATAAATTCGCTGCATTGTTAGAACAACAACTAGGATATACAGATTATAAAGTATTACCAGGAGAAATAATACAAATATTTGATAGCAAAAGAGAAGCTATAGAAATAAGTGAACTTGCAATTTCAAATAATATAGGATTACTTAAACTAGATGAAAAAGTTGTAAAACTTGAAGAATACTATATGTCTTTGATGGGAGAGTGTCAAAATGCTTAATTATATAAAAAGTGAAATTTATCGTAATATACACACTAGAGGAAATTATATATTTTTATTTAGTTGTATGGCATTTGCAATTTTCTTGAATGTGGCATTAGGTATGTTTGGCAATGCTCACTCTGATTTTCAATGGGCAAATACTGAATATTCATTTTCAAGTTTTTACACATGGATGGGAGCAATTATGATAATGTGTTTACCGTTAGTATCTATAATTTGTGGCCAAGAGTTTAAAAATAATACTTTGAAAAATTCTATAGCTTATGGAATTTCAAGAAGTCAAATATACTTTGGTAAGTTTTTGATGGAATTAATTATATGTATGATAAACTTGGTATTAATAAGTAGTGCATATGTTATAAGTGGATACTTAATGCTTGAAGATAGTGGAATAATATACTTTAATGAGTTACTTCGTGCTATAACAGCATGTATTCCATTATTTTTAGTTAGTATGGTATTAATACACAGTCTATATTTTATATGTAAAAGCGAGGGAAATGCAAATCTATATTGGGTAATAATAATGATAGTAATACCTAGATTAATGGCACTAGCAGGTAAAAAAATTGATATACTAAAGACAATGGCTAGCTGGATGCCTTTAAATATTGTTGATTACTCCAAATATGATGAGATAAACGATAGACTTATTATGAGTTGGAGCACTCAAGAAGGTTTTATTAAATGTTTTATAATAGGAATAGTTGGAGTGACAATCTTTTATAGTATAGGGTTAATACTATTTAAAAAAAGAGAAATAAGATAAATACAAAGGAGGTGTACAGATGATAAATTTAATTTTAATTATACTTTTGATACCAAGTATTTATTTTTCTGTACGCTTTTTTCTAATATCAAAAAATATTAAAGAAGTAACAAACAATTTAATAGAGATAGATAAAGACTTAGAATGTAATAGAAAACTTAAATTACTCAATCCTGACAAAAACTTTGAAAAATTATTAATAGAGATAAATAAGAACTTAGAACTGTCACAGTTTGAAAAAATTAAATACGTAAATAGAGAATCTGAAATTAGAAAAGAAATTGAAAATATATCACATGATCTAAGAACACCACTAACTTCTATTCGTGGATATCTAGAACTTATAAAAGATAAAACAATAACAGAAAATGAAAAACGAGAGTACATTTCAATAATAGAAAAAAGAGCTAAGGGATTACAAAATTTAATTCAAATATTTTATGATTTGTCTAGGTTAGAAAATAAAGAGTATAGTATTAACTTAGAACCTATAGATATTAATAAAGAGCTAAGAGAGCAATTACTTATTTTTTACAATGATTTTGAAAAAGCTAATATTGATGTTGAAATAAAACTTGATAACAATCCTATATATTCTAACTTAGACAAAAATGCAATAGAAAGAGTTTTTGTAAACTTGATTCAAAATGCTATTAAATATAGTAAAAGTAGCTTTAAGGTGAATTTAGAGAAAATAGAAGAAGTAGTAATTATTACATTTTCAAACGATATACATGATTTAGATAAATATGAAGAAAAATATTTATTTAATAGATTTTATATGAAAGATGATTCACGAAGTAATAAAAGTTCAGGACTTGGACTTACGGTTAGTAAACTTTTGGTAGAATCTATGGGAGGAAATATAAAAGTAGAAATTAAAGAAGAATGGATTGTTTTTGAATTGAGGTTTTTGATAATATAAATAACTATATATTATAAGAAAATACTTGCTGACTATGTTGTTAAAAAGCATAAGAAAAAATAAATAATTAGTAGTTTTTAAAAAAGTATTTATGCTAAAATAAATATTTTTTTCTTATTTTTGGTTAAAAAATTAGTCTGAAATAATGATTTTGATGTCCTTGGAATGCTATTCAATGTCCTTGGAATGGGTAAAAATGTCCATGAAATGGTATGAAATGTCTTTGAAAACTATAAAAATAATGAGTTCATAAAAGTAATAAATCTAACTAATAAAGTTGAGAAAGTAAAAATAAACAAAAAATGACAAAATGTGATGTCCGTGATGTCTATGGAAACTTCCCAAGGACATCACCAAGGACATCGGCTTAGATAAGTTATATCAACGTATTGAATGGGTTGATGTCTATGATGTCTATGGAATTGCCTATAAATATAAAATAAAAAAATATAAAAAAATATATGTATAAATATATATAATATATTACGCGAGTAAATCCCAAAGACATCGAATTAATAAAAATATAAAGTTGTGACAATTATTATAAAAAAGTACTATAATAAAATTATCGTATATATTTAGAATTATTATTAAGAATTATATAAAGTGGGTGTAGATTAATGGGTAAATTGAAATTAGTTTTTCCAAGATTAGAACATGAAGACATTGTTATGGATTATAAAAAAGAGTTTATAGAAAATAATGATAGTATGGACGGAACTGCGGGACTAAGAGATGCACAAACTTTTAAAGAATGGTATGATGCTTTACTAGACAATAAAAGTGAAGAAACTGTAAGAGAAGGATTAGTTCCTGCAACTACATATCTTGCAATAGATAATAATGAGTTAATTGGTATGATAGATATAAGACATAGATTAAACGACTATCTATTAAACTTTGGTGGCCATATAGGATACAGTGTTAGAAAATCTAAAAGAAAACAAGGATATGCAACAGAAATGCTAAAACTAGCTCTAAAAGAGTGCAAAACCTTAGAAATTGAAAAAGTATTAATTACTTGTGATAAAGACAATATTGCATCTTCAAAAACAATTATAAATAATGGCGGCAATCTAGAAAATGAAATAATTAAAGATAAACGTATAACTCAGAGATATTGGATTAATATTTGATGTATAGAAAATATAAATACTACAAAGCTTAAGTATAGAAAATTTCTATAAATATTGGGGAATTGTGAGAATTGTGTTAAAATTAACAAGATAAAATTTTTGTAAACAAAAAGAAAAATAACGGAGGATTAAGCATGAAAAAAAGGTTAATCAGCACATTAGTTTTAGCTTCAATGGTAGCAATATTAGCAGTAGGATGTAACAATTCTTCAAACGATTCTCAAGAAGCAACAAAAGAAAAAACAGATGTAAAAGCAGAGCAAGTAGATACAAAAAAAGTATTTGTAACACCTGAGTGGGTACAAAGTGTAATTGACGGAAATCAACCAGAGTCTAAAAATTACGAGATACTAGAAGTATCATGGGGTACATACAAAGATAGTCCAACTTATACAAAAGGTCATATCCCAGGGGCAATACATGTAGATACTTCAAGTGTTGAATCTGAACCTATTTGGAATATATCAGATCCTAAAGTAGTTGAAAAAAATATGTTAGACTTAGGAATAACAAAAGATAAAACTGTAATTTTATATGGATCAGACATTTCAGCTGTAAGTAGAGTAGCACAAGCTTATCTTTGGGCAGGGGTTGACAATGTAAAAGTTTTAGATGGTGGATATGAAGCATGGGAAAAAGCAGGTTATCCAGTAGAAACTACAATAGAAGAAGCAACACCAGCAAAAGACTTTGGAACAAAAGTACCAGCTAACCCAGATTACATAATGTCTATAGATACAGTTCAAGAGAAATTAAAAAATGATCCTAACTTCCGTTTAGTAAGTATAAGAAGTAAGGAAGAATTTGATGGAAAAACAAGTGGATACACTTATATAGATAGAGCAGGAGAACCTAAAGGTGCAGTTTGGGGACATGCAGGAAGTGACCCTTACAATATGCAAGACTATCTACATGAAGATGGAACTGTTATAACTGCAGATGAAATGCAAAAATTATGGACAGGTTCTGATATTAGTAAAGATAATGAACTTTCATTCTACTGTGGAACAGGATGGAGAGCATCTGTACCTTGGTTAATAGCATATGATGCAGGATGGAACAACATGTCTGTTTATGATGGTGGTTGGAATGAGTGGCAAATGGATGAAAAACTTCCAGTACAAGTAGGAGATCCTAATGGTGGAAATGTTCAATATACTACAGTAGACAAACTACCAACAGATAAGGCAGCAAAAAAATAAGTTAAGGTTGATATAAATGAAAATAGCAAAAAAGATTTTTTATATACTAATTACGATTTTACAAGTTTGTATGTTAATTGGAGCATACATGGTAAACTATTTTACACAAAATAAAATGGGAATGTTAAGACATGTAGTTCATAAAAACTATATTTGGGAAAATACATATCCTATAGAAACTATAAAATATACAGTTATAATATCTCTTATAGTATTAATGATAGGAGTACTCATACTATATCTAAAGAGAAAGTCTAATTTAAATAAGTTAGTAACTGTTATGACGATTGTTATGGTTATATGTGTACTTTCATTTACAGGATTTACACTAATATATTCAGCAGAAGAAATGAGAGCATTTTACTATGTAAGTGCTATATTATGCATAATGACATTAGTCCAAATAATTAAGACGTTTATAGGTATTATTTGGTTTAAAAAAGAAAAATAATAAAACTGGATTTAAATAAAAAAGCACATTAAGTTAGAAAAAATATTTATAACTTAATGTGCTTTTTTTATTTGTAATTTATATTTATTTATATATTACTTTTTTTCTTTTTCTTAGAACTAATTCCACCATTTATATCGATATATTCTTTATGAACCGCTTTAACTACAGTTGTAAGGGCTAATAGACCAATTAAGTTTGGTACAACCATAAGTCCATTAAACATATCAGACATAGTCCATACAAGAGAAACTTCACCTAAAGTACCTAATAAAACACAAAGACATACAAGTACTCCATACACTTTAACGGCTTTTGCTCCAAATAGATATTTTATATTGGCTTCACCAAAGAAGTACCAACCTATTATAGTAGAGAATGCGAAGAAGAACATACAAATTGCTATAAAGATATCTCCAAATTTACCGAATACTGATGAGAAACCTGCTTGAGTAAGAGCCGTACCGATTAATGAACCGTCTGGAGTTACTGAACGAGTTGTTATAATAACTAAAGCAGTTAAATTTAATATAACAAAAGTATCTATAAATACTCCCATCATTGCAACAAATCCTTGTTCTGAAGGATGATTAACTTTTGCAACTGCATGAGCATGTGGAGTAGAACCCATACCTGCTTCGTTAGAGAATAATCCACGAGCAACACCTTTAGTCATAGCTTGTTGAATAGTAGCACCAACAACACCACCAGCTATTGATTGAGGGGCAAATGCTCCTACAAATATTTCTTGGAATGCTAATGGGATATTTCTGAAATTAACTAGTATAACTATTAAAGAACCTATTATGTAAAATAATGCCATTATTGGAACTATTGTTTCTGTAACTTTAGCAATTCTACTTATACCACCTGAAAATACTGCAAAAGCTAATACAGCTAGTAGTATACCTATTATAAGTGGATTTATACCAAAGGCTGTATCAAAAGCGGCTGCAATTGAATTTGACTGAACAGCATTTCCCATAAATCCTAAAGCTAATATTATAAATACTGCGAATGAACTTGCTAAAATTTTACCAAACTTACCTTTAAAAGCGGCTTCAATATAATAAACAGGACCACCTGTTACAGTTTTATCTTCGCCAATTTTCTTATACTTTTGAGCCATTACAGCTTCAGCATAAATTGTTGCCATACCGAAAAATGCACTAACCCACATCCAAAATATTGCTCCAGGACCACCAACAGCAATAGCTGTAGCAGCACCTGCTAAGTTACCAGTACCAACTTGTGCAGCAATCGCAGTAGCTAATGACTGAAATTGTGACATACCTTCGTTGGTAGCAGCCTCCTTCTTTTGGAATAATCCCCCAAACGTTCTTCTAAAGCCTTCTCCAAAACCTTTAATTTGAATGAATCCTAATTGAAACGTGTACCAAATTCCTGTACCTACAAGTAAAACAAGCAAGATGTTTTTGTCCCATAGTATATTGTTTACTGCTGATACAATGTTCATTAAAAAATCCATTTACATTACCCCCTATATTTATACTATATCAATTGATTCTCTAAATAGTATGAATATTCCTTTTTTAAAAAATATAAAAAAAATTTTTTATAGCAAGAAATAACAAAATAATAAATTTATACAATTTTAAAGAAATTTAGTTAAGAATTTAACTAAAAAAATCGGATTTATAATATAGATTAAAAGTTTACATAATGAAAATTATGTATTAAAATGGGATCGTATTAATATCAATAAGTAAAAAAATCATTAGATATTTTATAGCTTTATATAAATTAAAATATATGTCATAATAGATTTATATAAACGCAATAGGGGTGCAACTATGAAAAAAGAAATATACTTAAAACTTGATGAACTAAGCATAAAATATAAGGTATTAGAACATGAAGAAGTATTTACAGCAGATGAGTTTTATGAAGTTACAAAAGATATGCCAGGGTACCACTGTAAGAACTTATTTTTAAAAAACTCTAATAAAAGTGTAAATTACTTATTAGTAGCAAAGCATGATAAAGCAGTAGATTTAAAAAAAGTAAGATCACAAATTGGTAGTACTAGGCTTTCATTTGATTCAGCAGAGAACTTATATGAAGTATTAAAGGTTACGCCTGGAAGTGTAAATCCTTTTAGTATAATAAATGATTTAGATAGCAAGGTAGAAATGTTAATAGATAGTGAACTATTAGATGGGCAAAACCTTAATTTTCACCCTGCAATAAATACAGAAACTTTTAATATATCAGGTGAGGACTTTAGTAAATTTTTAAATCATATCGAAAATAATGTTACTAAAATTGATATATAGAATTAACCAAAAAAATTCTGGAGGAAGACATGAAAACGAAAGAATTAAAAATAATAGCTAAAGGTTTAAACGATTTAAACTGTAAATGGGGAGTAGGCGGTTCTGTTATGCTAAATCATTATGATTTAGTAGATAAACCAAATGATATTGATATTTTAGCAGATCCAGATTATGTAGATAAAATAAAAGCATTTATGGACACTGTTGGTGAATATGTAGAATTGCCATCAAAAGAACCATTTGAAACTGACGAATTTTTTGGCTATATTGTAGAGGATACGATGGTAGAGTTTTTGTGTGGATTTAAGATAAATCTAGGCAATGAAAATATGTATGAATTTTTATTAGATGAGGATTCTATTGTTGATAATATGATTTTAGATGGAGTTAAGATAAATTTAACAACTCCAGAAGATTGGTTTGTAGCATATAGTGTTATGAAAGATCCTAAAAATAGAATTCCTTTATTAAAAGAGTTCTTTAAAAAATATGGATTGAATCATAGAAATTTATTACAAAGAAATTTAAATCAAGATTTACCTAAAATTATAAAAGATGAAATAAATGAATTATTACTACTAAGTAAATAAATTAAAAAAGGTGTCTCAAATATATAGTTTTGTAAAACTACTAAAAATTTGAGATACCTTTTGAATTTTATTTAAAAGTATTTTTCACCAAGCGCTTCTATCTGTTTTAAAACTATTGCATACTCTCGCCCTTTTTCTGTAAGTGAGTATTCTACTCTAGGTGGTAATTCATCGTAAACCTTTTTATGTATTAAACCAGCATCCTCTAACTGTTTTAACTTTTCATTTAAAACTTTATGGCTAACTCCCGGAGTTATTCTTTGTAATTCTAAAAATCTTTTTGTACCTTCAAGTAAATGACAAAGTATAACAGCTTTCCATTTTCCTCTTATAACATCAAATGCCCAATCTAACTTGCATACATATTTCTTATTATCTTTTATGATCAAAAAAATCACCTCATTACATTTATCATAATCTTATTTATTGTAATCTATTTTGCTTATTAATATAATACTAACTTTTAGGTAAGTATACAAAAGCAAATCTATAATAGACACTTACTTAAAAGTGCATACTACAAAAAGAAATTATAAGGAATTATACTAAAGCTACCAATCAAAAAATAATTAGGAGGCATGTATGAAATCTTTATTTGATAAAACTAAACTATTGAATGTTAATATGAAAAATAGATTTATAAGAGGTGCTTTATGGGAAGCTTTAGCAGATGAAAAAGGACATATGACACCAGAATTGTCTAATATATATGAAGAACTAGCAAAGGGAGGAGTAGGAACTATAATAACAGGGTATGCATTTATAACTAAAGATGAACAGCCAAATCCTGGAATGATGGGTATATATGATGATTCTTTTATACCTGAATATAAAGAGTTTACAGATAAAATTCATAAACTTGGAAGTAATATAATAATGCAAATAGTTTATGGTGGATTTATGACTGATTTTAACGTTGGAGAAAGAACTATATGGGGACCATCAACCATAAAAAATGAAATTACAAATACATGGGCAAATGAAATAAGCAAAGATGAAATAAAATATTTAGTCAACTCCTATAAAAATGCTGCTCGTAGAGTTAAAGAAGCTGGATTTGATGGAGTTGAGATACATGCAGGGCATGGATATTTAGTTAGTCAATTTTTATCACCATATTACAATAAAAGAGAAGATGAGTATGGGGGAAGTATAGAAAATAGAGGAAGAATTATTTTTGAGATATATCAAGCTATGAGAGCAGAAGTAGGTACTGAATTTCCAATACTTATAAAGTTAAATTCTGCTGATTATATACAGGAAGGTGGTTTAACTCAAGAAGATAGTTTGTATGTAGCAAAAAAACTAGCACACTTAGGAATCGATGCAATAGAAGTAACTGGAGGAAATGAGTCTATAAAAGAAGTTGTAAATAATAATTTAGGGCCTGCTAGAACAAAGGTTGTTATATCTAAAGAAAGAGAATCTTATTTTAAAGATTATGCAAGTAAACTAGCTGATATAGTTAATATACCAATTATACTAATTGGAGGAAATAGACACTTTGAAGTTATGGAAGATATATTAAATAATACAAATATAGAGTACTTTAGTTTAGCGAGACCTTTAACAGCAGAGCCGGATTTAATAAACAAATGGGATAATGGAGAGATAAAAAATCCAAAATGTGTATCATGTAATAAGTGTTATACAACACCTGGAAAGAGATGTATTTTAAATATAAGAGGTATATAAATAATAAAAGTAGAGATTATCTATACTTAGATAATCTCTACTTTTATTATTTATTAAATGTTGATATACAAAGAATAAATCCAAGTATAGCAATTATTAAATAAAAGATATTAATAGAGCTTTATAATTAAAATAATATAATTTAAAATTAAAAAAACAATTACCTAGTAGATATGAATAAAAAGTGAAATAAGTTACAATATTTATACAAATACAAAATAAAATTAAAGTTTACGAACACATTAACGATAACAATAAATAGGTATTACATATTAAATAACTATTTTAAACTGAAGTCTAAAGAGATTTAGACTTATAAATATGAAAAAATCAAATGAAGAAAGGCGTAACACATGAAGAAAGTAGCAATTATAAGTATTGTAGTATGCGTTATAAGTTTAGCTTTAACAGGTGGACTATTGATGAAAAAGTTAAATAATGACGATGCTAAAAAAGATAAAACAGAAAAAGTAGTAGCAAAAACTGAAGAAAAGAAAAAGACTGAGAAAAAAGAACCAAAAGACAAAAAAAGTGAAACTAAAAAAGAAGAGAAGAAAGATAAAAAAGAAGAGAAAAAATCAGGAACAACAGCAGAAAAAACAAGTGGTAAAAAAGCTCCTAATTTTGAAGGTAAAGACCAAGTTGAAGTATATGAATTTGCACAAAAACATAATATAAATTATTCACTAGGTCAAGCAGTACCAACATCTAAATATGATTTAAGAGGTAAGGTTGCAAGTCAATCGATAAAACCAGGGGATATTATTCCAAAGGATCAAGAATTAATATTACAAATATATGTATATATTGAGCATTATGACCAAGTTAAAAAACAAGACAGATTAGCAAATGAAGTTTAAAATAGATAAAAAAGCAGGTATTTAGAGCCTGTTTTTTTAATACTTAAGCTAATTTACTAATAATATAAATTGAAATATAATAAAAACTAAATAACTAGTATAATAAATATAAACAATTCAATTATATTAAAGGAGCGTAGTTATGGAACAAAAATATTATTATTACTATGATTCGCCTATTGGAATATTGGAAATAAGCACAACAGAAGAAGTACTAATTTCAATATTATATGTAGATGAAAAAAAAGAAAATACATATAAGCCTGAGATTTTAAAAGAAACAATTAAGCAATTAGAAGAATATTTTAATGGAGATAGAAAAGAGTTTGATATAAGATTTAAGCTAAAGGGAACAGAGTTTCAAGAGAAAGTATGGAATGCTTTAACTGAGATACCTTATGGAGATACCGTATCATATAAGTATATTGCAACAAGAGTAGGTAATGAAAAAGCAGTAAGAGCTGTAGGAAATACAAATGGTAGAAATATTATAAATATAGTTGTACCATGCCATAGAGTTATAGGAGCTAATAAAAAGCTTACTGGATATGGTGGGGGATTAGATAGAAAACAATGGTTATTACAACATGAAGAAAAATTTTCGAAAGAATAGGACTCATAGAGTCTTATTTTTTTTGAATTTAATTGTAAATATTTATTTATAATATATGTATTTAAAATGAAATTAACTATTAAAAAAAGCTTTATAACTAACATTTTATTGGTAAAAAATATCTAATATTAAATAAAAAAATTTTCTATATTAACAATTATAATTATAGATTTTATCTATAGTTGTAATTGCTACTATAGAAAATAACTTTTGGAATTTAAAATAAACACATGATAATATCTAGTTGGGGTAAATGTAATAATTAACAAATCAAAAACAATTCTATTAAAGCGAAACAGGGGGAAAAAATGAAGAAAAGAAGAATAATGAGCTTCATAATTGGAGCAAGCTTAGTATTAGCATTAACAGGGTGTAGCTCAAAAGCAGACACGAAAGAAAATTCGCAAAATTCAAACTTAGAGGAAAAATTAGTTATATACTCAACTCATCCAGAAGACTTACTAGAATCAGTAGCAACTGATTTTGAGAAAGAAACAGGTGTTAAAGTTGAATTTATAAATTTAAAAGGGCAACTAGCAGAAAAAATTGAAGCAGAGAAAAATGATCCACAAGCTGATATAATGTATGGAGGGTCTTCAGCTACATATTTAGAACTTGCTAGCAAAGATGTATTTGAAAAAACACAACCATCATGGGCAAAAGATTTAGACCCACTATTCAAAAGTAAAGATGATTTATGGTATGGAACTATACAAACACCAGTAATGATGTTTTACAATAGTGAAATGCTAAGTAAAGATCAAGCACCTAAAGATTGGAGCGATTTAGCAGATGCAAAATTTAAAGATCAACTAGTATTTAGAAATGCAGGATCATCTTCAGCAAAAGCAACATATTCAAGTTTACTATATCAATATGACAAAGAAGGAAAAATGGCTGAAGGTTGGGAATATATGAAAAAGCTAGATAATAATACAAAGAAATATTATGAAAGTGGATCTTTGCAATTCCAAGCTATTGGAAGAAAAGAAGCATCTGTTAGTTTTGCAGTATTAAGTTCAATAATAGACAATAAAAATAATGGACTACCACTTGAAATAGTGAATGCGACAAGTGGAAACCCTGTAATAACTGATGGGGTAGCTAAAATTAAAAACTGTAAAAATCCAAAAGCAGCCGATGCATTTATGGACTATATAGGAAGTGTTGATACACAAGCTAAAATAGCTAATGAATTTGATCGTATGCCAACGTTAGAAGCAGCTATTAAAAAGTCTCCTAAATGGATGCAAGATGCAAAATATAAAGTTATGGATGTTGATTGGTCTGTAATTGCTGAAAAACAAGGTGAATGGATGCAAAAATGGGATTCTGAAATAAAAGACTCAAATAAAGATATAAAATAATTAAAGGAGGCATACAAATGCCTCTTTTTGTAGTATGAAAATATAAAGGAGAATTAAAAAGTTGAAAGGACTTAGTATAAATAATATAAAAAAAGTATTTGAAGATACAGTTGCGATAAATGATGTAAGTTTTGATATAAAAGAAGGAGAATTTTTTACGTTTTTAGGACCTTCAGGATGTGGTAAAACAACTTTACTTAGAATAATAGCAGGATTTGAGAAGCCTGAAGTAGGTAGTATTTTTATAGGAGATACAGAAATAACAAAAATTCAATCCGAAAAAAGAGAAGTAGGACTAGTATTTCAAAATTATGCTCTATTTCCACACATGAATGTATATGAAAATATTGCATACGGTCTTAAAATAAAAAAGTTAAGTAAAAAAGATATTCAAAATAAAGTTTTAGATACATTAAAATTAGTAAGGTTAGAGGGTTATGAAAAAAGAAAAATAACTGAATTATCTGGTGGAGAACAACAAAGAGTAGCTTTAGCAAGGGCGTTAGTAATAGAACCTAAGGTTCTTTTATTAGATGAACCATTATGTAATTTAGATGCTAAATTAAGAGATGAAATGAGAAATGAAATTAAAGAACTGCAGAGAAAACTAAGAATAACAACTATATTTGTAACTCATGATCAAAATGAAGCATTAACTATGTCGCAAAGAATTGCAATATTTAATAAAGGAAAATGTATGCAGATAGGAACACCTAAAGAAGTTTACTCTAATCCTAAAAATAGATTTATTGCTAACTTCATAGGTGTTAGCAATATTTTTAGTATAGAAAAATACATAGAAGAATTAGAATGTTCAACAGTTTACATTAGCAAAAATATAAAATTAATTACAAATAAAGAAGTTAAGGGTAAATTTTTATTAATAAGACCAGAACATATAAATATATCAAAAGCAAAACAAGGATTACAAAATGAATTAAAAGGTGTTATCCAAAACATACAATTTAATGGAAATATTAACGAATATGTTGTAAAAGTAGATAATGTAAGTTTAAAAATTAGCAAAATGAACTCTTTTAATACCGAAGAATTTAACATAAATGAAGAAGTATTTATTGAAGTACCAAAAGATGCAATAAAAATTTTACAGGAGTAGAAGTATGATTAAAAAACTAAAAGATAATAAAACTAACATATTTAAAATTCTAATTTTATTGGGTGTACTTTGGATATTAATTGGATACATTCTTTTCCCAGCTTTTAGAACTTTAATTTTAAGCATTAAATCAGATAATGGATTCACTCTAAATTCTTACAAAGAATTTTTCTCTATACAAGCAAATGTTGTAGCTTTAAAAAATACAATTTTATTAGGTGTAGCATCTGTAATTGCTTGTGGCATAGTAGGTACATTTCTGGCATTTATAGTAACTTACTTTAAATTTCCACTTAAAAATATTATTAGTAAATTATTACTAACACCAATTATGGTGCCTGGGATAATAATAGTTTTAGCTTTTATTCAACTATATGGAGAAAGTGGGATTATAACAAAATCTATAGAAAGTGTTTTTAACTTAAGTGAAATTCCTTTTAGATTTACAGGGTTTTGGGGAATATTGTTTGTACATGCATATACTCAATATGTGTATTTCTTTATGAATATATCTGTTGCAATAAAACATATAGATTATTCTTCCATAGAAGCTGCTAAAAATTTAGGTGCTAGTAAGTTTTATATATTTAAAACTATAATAATCCCGTTTATAAAGCCAGCATTAATAGCTTCAAGTTTAATTACATTTATAACGTCAATAGGTTCATTTTCAGCGCCTAGTTTAATTGGAGATAGATATAAAGTTATTACAACTCAAATGTTATTTGCAAAATCGAATAATAGAATGGATATAGCTTCTGTACAAGTGGTAATCTTAACTTTTATAGCAATAACATTTTTATTAATATGTAGATATTATGAAAAGAAATCTTCAATACAAGAAGTTGTAAAAGGAACACCTATAAAAGAAGTTGAAATTCAAAATAAATTATTAAAAAATATGTTTACAATAATCAGTTTTATAATAATTATTTTTATTTTATTACCAGTTATAACTATATTTATACTATCTTTTGTGACACCTGGAAGTTGGTTAATAGAAATTTTCCCAAAAGAGTTTTCAATAGATAACTATATAAGTATTTTTACAAAATCTAGAACTTTTAAACCGTTTTTAAACAGTATAAATATGTCTATAATAGCTGCAATTATTGGAGTTTTGGTTTCAATAATTTGTTCGTATATAATTGTAAAAACTAAAAGTAGATTAAAATTAATAATAGAAATACTAGCTATGTTACCTCTTGCGATACCAGCAAGTGCTATAGCTGTAAATTTGATAAATGCATTTAATCAGCCTAATATTTTTTCTTTTAATCAATCGCTAGTTGGAAAATATATGATATTGCCAATTGCATATTTTATAGGGGTATTACCATTTATATTTAGAAGTACGAATTTATCAATGTATAATTTAAACCCTACTTATGAAGAAGCCTCTAAGAGTTTGGGAGCTAGTTTTTGGCATACCTTAAAAAGTGTAACTATACCAATTATAAAACCAGGTATAATAGCAGGTGTATTACTTGGATTTGTAAAAAGTGTAGGAGAATATACAAGTTCAGCTTATTTATACAATATAAATAATAAACCAGTCTCAATTGCTATGGTTAATGGAGTTTTTGAATATCAGATAGGATTAGCTATGGCTTATGGTGTACTTGTAATATTAATAACTACCATATTAAGTTTCTTTATTCAAAAAATAGGAAAAATTAATTAATAGTCGAAATTGCTTGAAAACAAGAGGAAAAGATAATAAAATTAAATAAGATGGGTTAAATGGTAAAAAATAGTAAAAAATACATCTATCTAATTACATACCAATTAAAATTAATATATTTATCGGGAGGAAATTGATAATGGGTTATAAAAAAAGGGGCAAGCATTTAGCAATAATAACATTAACGATAGGGTTAGTAGTATCAAATCTGCCAATAATTAAGGCTAGTGCATTAGAAAATAATGAAAATGTAGAGGTTCAATTATTAAGTTTTAATGATTTACATGGACAATTCGATAGTTCCAAATATGGTGGAGGAATAGCAAATTTATCTGCATATATCAAAAAATTAAGAAGTGAAAATACAAATACTTTAACACTATCAGCAGGAGATGCGATAGGAGGAAGTCCAGCAGTAACAGCTTTAAAACAAGATCAACCTACTCTGGAAATAATGGAAGAAATGGGAGTTGATATAGCTACAACGGGAAACCATGAATATGATGAAGGAACAGATGAATTAGCTAGACTAGTTCAAGGGGGAACTCATTCGTCAGGATTACAATGGAAAGGTTCAAGTTTTGATTGGGTTACGGCGAACGTTGTCGCTAAGGAAGATATGAAATTTGGAAATAAAGAAATCAAAAAAGGGGAGCCTATACTACCTCCATACCAAATAAAAGAATTTGATGGAGTTGAAGTAGGAGTAATAGGAATTGTAACTACTGAAGCTAAACAAGCGGTTATACCTGATGGAATAAAAAATGTTGAGTTTTTAGATGAAGCTCAAACTATAGATAAATATACTGATGAATTAGTAAATAAAGGAGTTAAGACTATAGTAGTTTTATCACATGTTGCAGCTAAATCTGATAATGGAGAGTTACTAGACTTAGCAGGAAATAATGATGCCTATGACATAGCTAATAAAGTCAACGGGGAAGTAGATGTTATAATAGGTGCACATAGTCACCAATATGCAAATGCAGTGGTTAAAAGAGAAGGTAAAGACGATATATTAGTAACACAAGCAAATTCAAAAGGTACTAGCTTAACAGATACTGATTTGACTATAAGTAAAGAAACTGGAGATGTAGTAGGATATAAGAGAGATATATTAACTGTAAGTCCTGAAACAATAACAGCTGATCCTAAAGTAGCGAGTATGGTTGGAAAATATGAAGAAGATGTAAAACCTTTACTAGAACGAAAAGTTGGATATGCAGAAGAAGAAATAAATAGAAACTTAAATAATAATGGAGAATCAGAGCTTGGAAGAATGATAGCTAAAGCTCAACTTTGGGCAGTAAAAGAAAAAGGAAAAGATGTACAAATATCATTAATGAACACAGGCGGAGTAAGGGCTGACCTTGATCAAGGAGATGTAACTTACAAAGATATATATACTATACAACCTTTTGGAAATGATTTAACAACATTAACTTTAACAGGAGCACAATTAAAAGAAATATTAGAAAAACAAAATATACATGACTGGGTAGAAGCTATGCAAGCAGGAAAATATGAAAGACCTATAATGTTGCAAATAGACGGTTTTACATATAAATGGCATCCTGAAAAAGTAGATGGTAAGTGGAATGTAAAAGTAGATAGTATAACTCTAAATGATGAAAATAAAACTCCTGTAACTGATGATATGAAATTAAATACAGTAGCGAATATTTTCTTAGCTCAAGGTGGGGATGGATTTGATACTTTCAAACAAACGAGCTATGAAGTAGTTATGGGTGATTTAGAAGCATTTGAAAACTATGTTACAGCTTTTTCTAATAAAGATACAAATAATAACGGGACAAATGGATTAAACAATGTTGGAATAGATAAAAATCCAAATTCAATAAATTTAGATCAAAACTTTGATGGAGATATAGATAATCCAGATCAAGGAAACAATGAGCTTACAGATATAAACGGTCATTGGGCAGAAAAAGAAATAAAAGATTTTGTACAAAAAGGACATGTAATTGGATATGAAGATAATACTTTTAGACCAGAAAACCCTATAACAAGAGCGGAATTTGTTAAAGTTGTAAATAAAGTGTATGGATTTAATGATAAGGGAACGGAAAACTTTAATGATGTAAATGAAAAAGATTGGTTCTACGATGATATATGTATAGGAGTAAAAGCTGGGTATATAAAAGGAAGATCAGCAGATACCTTTGCCCCAAATGATAATATAACTAGACAAGAAGTAGCTATGATATTAACTAATATAGGTAATAACAAAGACTCTGATATAGATAAATTAGGAAACTTTACAGATGGACATGATGTAGATAATTGGGCTAAAGAGTCTATAGAAGGAGCTATAGAGGCAGGTTATATAAAAGGATATGATGATAACACTATAAGAGCTAAAGGTCAAATAACAAGAGCTGAATCAGTAACTATGTTAAGTAGAGTTAAGTAAAAGTTAGACTATAAATCCTCGTCATAAAATATGGCGAGGATTTTAATTTTTAACTTTAGTTAAATAATGGTTAGTCGTATATATAGAATATACAAAATTTTGTAAATTTTTAACAAAACAATTAAAATACATCAAGGAGGTCAAATATGGCATATAATTGGACAAATGATTTATTAACGGGGAATACTCAAATTGATAGTGAACATAAAGAACTTATAAAAGCAATAAATGATTTACTAGAGGCTTGTAGTAAAGGAAAAGGAAGAGCAGAAATAGAAAAGACAGTAAAGTTTTTATCTTCATATACAAAAACTCACTTTGCACATGAAGAAATACTACAAATGAAATCTAAATACCCGGATTATGCAAATCATAAAAAATATCATCAACACTTTATAGCTACAGTAGATGATATACAAAAAAAATTACTAGCTACTGGTCCAAGTATAGCATTAGTAGGAGAAATAAATACTAAAGTTGCAAATTGGATAATTACACACATTAAAAAAGAAGATGTTAAAGTAGCTGCACATATAAGAAATAATAAATAAGAAATTTAAGCGTAGATAAAATCTACGCTTTTTTTATTTTAAAAAGTATTTAACTATCTTATTTTTAATAAAAATGAATATAAACAATGAAATATGCGATGTGAATACAATATTATAAAAAAAATAATTAATAAATGAAATATTGAGGTAATAAAATAAATCAACAACAGGTTTAAATGTACTACAATTAAAAAATATAAAAAGAAGGTGATACATATATTTTCAATTAATTAAAATTCTAGGGGGGAGCTTATGAACACTACATTAGCAATTATGATTGCAAACATCGTAGTTATAGCAGCTACTTTAATACCGACTTATATAATAAGCAATAGAAATAAGACTTCAGAAGAAGATTGGGCTGTTGCCAGTCGTAGTTTACCTTTATATGTTGTAATAGGTACTCAATTTGCAAGTGCAATGGGTGGCGGTGTTTTAGTTGGACATCTAGGGAATGCATATGGAAATGGGATTGCAGTACTTATTTATGGATTATTAGCATCATTGCCTTTTCTTATTATAATGTATCCAGCTAAATGGCTTAGAAAAAATAATTTCACAACAGTTCCAGAAATACTAAGACACTTTTCTAATAATAGCAAAATAGTAACAGTTGTAGCAGCACTTATGACAATAGTAGTTCCTTTTGGTTGGGTTACATCACAAATAACTGCATTTGGTAGTATATACACAGGAATTACAGGTATAGATTACAACTTGCTATGTATAGGTTTTTGCATAATGAGTTTACTATTTGTAATGCCATCAGGTCTTAAAACAGTTGCATGGACAGACTTTATATTCTCATGTTTTATGGTACTTATGAGTATTGTATGTGTAATATTTGTAACAAAACTTGGAGGTGGATTTTCACAAATAATGAACAATGTAGATCCAAGTATGACAAGTTTTTCAGGATCAATAGATAATGTTGGAAAAGTTACAGTATTCTTATGGATATTTGCTGTATTGCCAGGTGGAGTAACAAATCAATTATATTTTCAAAGAGTATGTGCCATTGATGATGAAAAGAAAGTAAATAAAAGCTTGAGTATTTCAGCAGTACTTACATTTATAAGTTATATATGGGCAGTTTATATGGGAATTAGTATAAATTCAATAAATCCATCAATAGAAGGAAATTCAGCAACAGGATGGTTTATGACACAATTGCCAGTACCTTTATTAGCATTATTTGCAGCATTAATATTTGCAACTATGATGTCTACAGTAAGCAGTGGAGTTCAGTCAGTTGTTGTTAACATAACAAGAGATATAGTTCCTATAATAAAACCTAATATGGGTTCTGAGAAAACACTTAAACTATCAAGAGGACTATCTTTTATTACAATGGTTGTAGCAGTTTTAATGTGTCTAGTATTTACAGATACACTAGGATGGCTAGTATCAACTTATGCATTCTCAGCAGCAACACTTTTATGTCCTATATATATTGGATATGCTTTTAGAAATTCTAATTTTATAACAAAATCAGGAATAGTTGCAAGTATGATAGCAGGAGCATTAGGTTGTGCAATAGGATTAATACTAAAAACACAAATAAATTATGCAGCTATAGGAATAGTGTTATCACTAATAGCATTGATATTAGTGAGTAAGTTAACTAAGAAAGAAAATCAAGAAAATGAGGAATTAATTTAAAAATGAGGGGGTACTTTAATGTCAAAATTAATTTCAATAATTGGAGCAGGAAATGGAGGGCAAGCTTTTGCTGGATACTTATCACTACATGGATTTGATGTGAAAATATTTGATGTAGTACAAAGTACTGTAGATATACTAAATGAAAAGGGTGGAGTAATTATAGAAGGTAACTGTGATGTTACTGGATTTGGGAAAATTCAATTAGCTAGTACGAATATAGAGAAAGTAATGGAAAACTCTGAGATAATACTTATTGTGCTACCTTCAATATACCACAAGGACATAGCTAAAAATATGGCTCCCTACTTAAGAGATGGTCAATATGTCGTTTTAAATCCTAATGCTAGTTTAGGAGTGTTAGAGTTTAAAAAAGAGTTGGATGACTGTGGATGTAGTGCAGATATAACGTTAGCTTGTACAGCTACACTATTATTTGCTTGTAGAGCAAGTGAAGTTGGAAAAGTAGTTATATCAGGCCAAAAAAGTAAATTTAGTGCATCAACATATCCATCTAGTAAAAATGAAGAAGCTAAAAAAGTATTTAAAAATATTTTACCGCAATTTGACTTTGGTGAAGATATTATAAGAGTCAGCTTAGATAATTTAAATGCTGTAGTTCATCCAGCTCCAACTTTATTAAATACAGGAAGAATAGAATCTGGAATAGATTTTGAATATTACCTAGATATTACTCCAAGTCAAGCTAAGATAATTGATGAACTTGATAAAGAAAGAATGTTAATAGGTAAAGCTTATAACGTAAATATAAATTCTTTAGTAGATGAATATAAACAAATGTACAAAACAAAAGGGGATAAAGCTTATGAAGTTTTAACCAATTGTGAAGGATACAAAGGAATTAAAGGGCAAAAGACACTAAAAACAAGATATTTATTAGAAGATATACCATGTTCATTAGTTGCATTTCAAACTCTAGCTCAAATAGCTGGGATAAAAACACCATGTATAGACTCAATAGTTACATTAGCCAAACATATAATAGATGAAATTCCAGAGGGAAGAACGATTAAAAACTTAGGATTAGAAGGAATTAGTAAAGCAGAATTTATATCAATGTGTAGATATTAATAATAAATCAAATGTACTACATTTAAACATATAAAAATTATAAGGGGGATAATTTAATATGAGTTATAAATGGGCAATAGTAGGTGGAGGAAATGGTGGGCAATCAATGGCAGGACATCTTGGAGTTTTAGGAAAATCTGTAAAATTATTTGATGTAATGCAAAAAACGGTAGATGCTATAAATGAGTTAGGTGGAGTAGAGGTAAGTGGTGCAGTTAATGGATTTGGTGCAGTTGAATTAGCTAGTACTAATATAGAGGAAGTAATTAAAGGTCGAGATATAGTAGTCATAGTGCTTCCTTCTTTATATCATGAAAGTATAGCTAGAAAATGTGCACCATACTTAGAAGATAATCAAGTGGTAGTACTTCATCCAAGTGCGAGTTTTGCAGCACTAGAATTTAAAAAGGTTTTAGAAGAAGAAGGTTGTACTAAAAATATAACTATAGCAGAAACGTGTACATTATTATATGCATGTAGAACAACTAAACCAGGATTTGCCGAAATTTATGGAGTTAAAAATATGGTAACTGTAGCAGCATTACCAGCTACTGAAAATGATAAAGTGCTAGAAATATTAAATACAGCATTTAAAGAATTTAAACCAGCTAAAAATGTGTTACAAAGTAGTTTAGAAAATATAAATGCTATGGTTCATCCAGGACCAACAATATTAAATACATCAAAAATAGAAGGACCAGAAAGTTTCTTATACTACTTAGATGGAGTAACTCCTTCAATAGCTGAATATATAGATAAAATGGATGAAGAAAGATTAGCAATAGCAAAAGAGCTAGAGTTAGAACTACCTACTTTAAAAGAACTATACATACAAATGTATGATGGAAAAGGAAATAATTTATATGAAATAATAAACTCAGTAGAAGCATACAAAGGAGTTAAAGGGCAAAAATCACTTAGAACTAGATACTTATTAGAAGATATACCTAATTCACTTCAACCAATAGCGTCACTTGGCAAGAAAGTAGGCGTTAAGACGGATAGAATGGACGCAATAATAAACCTGTGCAAATTAATGTTAGACGGAGAATTTATAGAAGGAAGAAGCGTTGAAAGCTTAGGGATAGATAAGTTAACTAAAGAAGAATTACTAGAATATGTAAATAATGGAGTAAAACCTTATAAAGTTAATATATAAACTATATAAAGCACATGTAAAATGTAGTACATTTATACATGTGCTTTAATTTTA
This sequence comes from Paraclostridium bifermentans, assembly GCF_964259345.1. Classification (GTDB taxonomy): domain Bacteria; phylum Bacillota; class Clostridia; order Peptostreptococcales; family Peptostreptococcaceae; genus Paraclostridium; species Paraclostridium bifermentans_B. The sequence continues at coordinate 355,041 of NZ_CAXVJR010000001.1, read as the reverse complement.
ATAATATTTACAAAAAATCATAAATCATAAGCTATAATTATTATAAGGCATAAGTTAAATTGGGGGGAATAAAATGATAAAGCCTATAAGTAAGAATAAATTATTTGAGAATATAACATCTGAAATTATAAATTTAATAAAAGATGGAAAATGGAAAGCAGGGGATAAAATACCTGGAGAGATAGAGCTTGCAGAAAGCTTCAATGTAAGTAGAAATATACTTAGAGAAGCATTAAAATCCTTAGAACTATCTGGAATATTAGAAGCAAAAGCAGGAAGAGGAACATTTTTAACTGTAGATGCAAATACAAATATAAAGAAAATGGAGTTTTTTAATACATTAAAAGCAAACAATGAAATAAAAGAATTAATGGAAACTAGACTTGTAATAGAGCCTGAATTGGCTAGATTAGCAGTGAAAAATGCAACAGATGAAGAAATTAAAGCTATAGAAAAATATTGTGTAGACAAAGATGAATATACACTAGATAAAGGTGTTAAATTTCATATGAATATAGTTAAATTATCTAAAAATAAAATTCTTTATACATTATTAAATTCAATTATAGATGAAATAGAAGCACAAAGATTTATGTACATAGATAAATATATAAAGTCTGATTTTTTAATTGAAAATTTAAATGAACATAAAAAAATATATGAAGCTCTAGAAAATAGAGATGCAGACTTAGTTTACGAACTATTATATAAACATATAAGCAAAGAAATCATATAAATATTAAGTAAGGCTTATAAAAATTAAATTTTAGTTGATAATAAATAATGGCTGTGCTAAACTTACAGTGAAAAAATCTAAAAGAAAGGGAACGGAATAAAAGCAAATGAACATATAATTTACTTTTTAAATTTACAGTATTATAAATTTTTAAAACCTATATTTATAGGATTATTTATAGTGCTTAGATTAAGGAGAGTAAATTATACATTACTTTTATTTTGTGTACCTATAATATATCTCTCCTTATTTTTAAGTATTAAAAGGAGGGATTTTTTTGTTGTTAGCAACCATGAATAAAGTGAAAAAATATTATATAGATAGATTAGTACTAGATATAGATAAATTTGAAATACAAGAGCAAGATAAAATAGGATTAGTAGGAGTTAATGGAGCAGGAAAAACTACTTTAATAAAAGTTTTAACAGGAGAAATAGAGATAGATGAAGGAAATATAGAATTAACAAATAGCTATTCATATATAAGCCAAATGGAAGAAAGTAAGGATATATGTGGGGATAGTAAAATAAAGAGTTTATTGAATGTATGTGACGTATATGAAGAGTATCTATCGGGAGGAGAGAAAGTAAAATTAAAAATTGCAAATGCATTAAAAGAAAAAAGGAAACTAATAATAGCAGATGAACCAACATCAAATTTAGATCAAGAAAGTATAAAAATTTTAGAAAAAATGCTAAAAGAGCATGATGGAGCATTACTTCTAGTATCTCATGATAGAAAACTTTTAGACTCTCTATGTAATATTATAGTAGAGCTAGACGCAGGAAGAATAAAAATATATAAAGGAAATTACACAACATATTTAAGTTTAAAAGGTGAAGAAAGAAAAAGACAACAGTTTGAATATGAACAATATAAAACTGAAAAACAAAGATTAGAAAAAACTAAGATTCAAAAAATACAACACAAAGATAGCATAAAAAGATGTCCAAAAAGAATGGGAAATTCTGAAGCAAGACTTCATAAAATGGGTGGGCAAGGAGCTAAGAAAAAGTTAGATGGTAATATAAAAGCAATACAAAGTAGAATAGATAAACTAGAAGTAAAAGAAAAACCAAAGGATATAAATCAAATAAAAATATATATAAAAGAAGGTATGGAAATAGTAAGTAAAAACTTGATAGAAGCAAAATACTTAACACTTAAAATAGAAGATAATTTATTACTAGATAATGTGTCATTTAAAATAAAAAGAAATAAAAAAGTTGCTTTAGTTGGAGAAAATGGATGTGGAAAAAGCACTTTATTAAAAGAAATTTTAAAAAATAATAATGAATGTATTAAAATAAATCAAAAAGTAAAAGTAGGATACTTTTCTCAAAATCAAGATACATTAAATAATGAAAAAAGTATATTAGATAATATAAAAGAAGTATCATCTTTTGATGAAACTTTCATAAGAATAAATTTGAATTTATTTGGATTTAAAGGTAATGACGTGTATAAGAAGGTAAAAGTATTAAGTGGTGGAGAACGAGTAAAAGTAGCATTATGCAAAATAATTTTAGAGGATAATAACTTGTTGGTATTAGATGAACCAACAAATTACTTGGATATATTATCAATGGAAGCTTTAGAAAAATCTCTGTTAAATACAGAAAAAACAATGATAATTGTATCTCATGATAGAAGTTTTACTAATAATGTTTGTGATTATATAATTGAAATTAAAAATAAAAAACTAAATGAATTCAATGGAAACCTATATTCTTACGAAGAATCAAAAAATATAGTAAAGCCAAGTAAACAAGAACAAATAAACAAAGAAAAACTTTTAATTTTAGAAAATAAGTTAACTCATATAATATCTATTATATGTACTGAAAATAATGAATCTAAAAAGAAAAAATATGAAGAAGAATATAATGATTTGCTAAAAGAATTAAATCATCTAAGAAAAAGATAGATTAATATAACTAAATACTGTATATATAAAGTAAACTAATGAAGTTTAAAATATAATAATAGCTATTATACTTTATATGTGCTATAATAAATATTGTAGGAATACAAAAGTAAATCAAGCATGTCTTGATATGGTTTATAGGAGAAAGTCAAATGACTAATGGAATAGTAAAATGGTTTAACAGTGAAAAAGGTTTCGGTTTTATAACAGTAGATGGTGGAGAAGATGTATTTGCTCATTTCTCAGCTATACAAACTGATGGATTTAAGACATTAGAAGAAGGTCAAAAAGTAAGCTTTAATATAGTTAAAGGTGCTAGAGGTCCTCAAGCAGAAAATATAACTATATTATAATTTATATAATTTGAGTCGGAAAAAGATCCTTTAAAAGGGTCTTTTTTTATATATTGCAATAGCATATATATAAATTACAATATGTAAAAATAGTTAGTATTTATTTAAATAAAAAATCAGGAGATGAATGTTATGTATAAAATTGGAGATTTTATTATCTACGGAAGCAATGGAGTATGTGAAGTAGAGGATATAGGGTTAAGTAATATTCCTGGAAGTGATAAAAATAGAACTTATTATACACTAAAACCTATCTATGAGAATAGTAAGATATTTGTGCCTGTAGATACTAGTGTATTTATGAGACCTATTATTTCATATGAAGAAGCTCAAAATGCTATAAAACGAATTCCTGAAATGAAAGAACAGGAATGTAAAGAAAAAAATTCAAGACTATTACACGCACATTATAAGGATATTTTAAAAACACATGACTGCGAAGAATTATTAGCTGGAATAGCTGGTATTTACGAAAAGCAAGCTAGTATAACTAATAAAGGTAAGAAACTTGGTCAAATAGATGATAAATTTATGAAAGTAGCTGAAGCATTAATTAATGATGAGTTTTCAATTGCATTGGGGATACCTAGAGAAGAAGTAGGAGTGTATATTAGAGATAAAGTAAAAGAATTAGAAAATAATAAATAGAATAATTATTTATTAGGCTAATAAGTTATTTGAGTTAAAAAAAGTTATTGAATTATATTCAATAACTTTTTTTTTACGATTAATCAACTCTACTTATATAATAGCTAAAGATAAGCAAGTTTTTATTTAAGTTTATTTTTAGGTTACTCTTTTATAATCATATATAACATAAATAAGGAGGTAATATATGATTATTTTATTTTTAATTATTTTTATTACAATATATATAAATATACTTATTCAAGAAAAGAAAATTTGTTTATATGAAGAACTAGACAGTTTCTAAAAATAGTAAAAATTGTAAATTTAAATCGAATAAATATCACAAAACATAAAAGCAATCCATACTATAAAATAGTAAACAAAAGTTTAAAACTATTAAAATAGTAGGAGTTGAGAATATATGTATTTCAAAACTACTTTGTATAAAAGTATTGATTTAACTCAAGAAAATATTATGTTTTTTGTAGGAAATAGTAAAATTTCAAAGCATGTAAACAATAAATTAACATCCAACTTAGAAAATAAAAAAAGTGAATATATATACCTATTAGAAAATCTAGGGTTTTCTAATATAGGACAAAATAATATAAATATAAACAAAGATAATATATATTTAATTGAATTTACAGGAGAAGTAAAGAATTGCACTGTTGAATTATTTATAATAAGTTACTCAGATAAAATTAAGCTAAATACAGAAAGCGTGAAAATTAATGAAAAACTATATCTTTATCCAAATAAAGAAGCAAAGAGTATTAGACTTGCTATAAGAGTTACAGGCGAAGGCGAATTTAGTATATCTGACATAAAAATATATAAGGCTGAAATTAATAAACCAAAAAATTATAAAAATATAACAAATGTAAGATGTATGAAAGACCTAAAAGTAGCTTGTATATTTGATGACTTTACAATGAACTGTTTTAAAGAGATGGTAAAAACTATACCACTTACTCCATACAACTGGAAAGAAGAATTAATTACAAATAAACCACATATATTAATAGTCGAATCTGCATGGGAAGGCAAAGATAGATTATGGCATCGAAAAATAGCGGCTGATAAATATGGATTATCAATTCTTGAGGAAATAACTTCATGGTGTAGAGAAAATAACATACCTTCAATGTTTTGGAATAAAGAAGATCCAGTTCATTTTAATTCTTTTATAAATGCATGTAAGTTATTTGATTATATATTTACAACTGATGAAGGAACAATAGATAGATATAAACAAACATTAAGACATGATAGAGTTTATACGATGCCTTTTGCATGTCAACCAACTATTCATAACCCTATTAAATTTCAAGAAGAAAGAATAAAAAAAGCTTGTTTTGCAGGAACTTATTACGGTAAAAAATTTAAAGAAAGAAAAATAGATACAGATAATATACTAGATGCTAGTATTGAAACTATAGGCCTTGACATATATGATAGGCACCTAGGTCTTAAAAGTACTCCATATAAATTCCCGGATAAGTACCAGGAATATATAAAAGGTAATTTAAAGCCTTATGAACTATATATAGCTAACAAAGGATACAAAATAACATTAAATGTAAATAGTGTTAAAGATTCAAATACAATGTTTTCTAGACGAGTGTTTGAGAGTATAGCTAGTGGAACACCCGTAGTAAGTTCATACTCTAAAGGTATTGAAAAAATTTTTGGAGATTTAGTGCTTTGTAGTGATGATTTCAATGTGTTAAAAAATGAGCTAGAAAAACTTAAAAATGATGAAATATACTATAAAAGAAAAGTTATAAAAGGTATTAGACTTTGTATGAGCAAACATACGTATCAATCTAGATTAGAGTATATGTTAGATAAAGCAAATATCAATTTAGGAGTTACTGATAAAAGTATTACTTTAATAGCAGTTGTAAATAGTGAGTTAGATGTGAAAAATATATTAGATATATACAATAAACAAACTTATGTTAATAAGAAATTAGTGTTGATATTAAAGGAGAAACTAATATTAGATAGTAAAATAGATTTTAATAATAAGTTTAAATCGGTTTTATGGAAAGAGAATATGGATATACAGAGTGTAATAGATACCGATTATATATCATATATAAATCTTAAAAATTTTTATGGAAAATACTATATAGAAGATTTAATTAATGCTAGTAAATATTGTGAAGCTGAATTTATAGGAAAGAAGTCATATTTAAGAGCTAAAAAAGTTATTTTAAGAAGTATATCAGTTGAAAATAGTAAATGTGAATTTGAATATGTAAATAGTTTAGATTTAGATAAATGTATATTCAAAAGCAGTATATTAAATAGATTTAGGATAGTAGATTTTATTGAATATGTACAAAAAAATAAAATTGATTTATTTAAGTATGGTTGTCGATATTTTTCAATTGATAGATATAACTTTATAGAAGATTATTTTAATTTACAAAGCTTGGATATAGAGAACGTTGAAATTTAGTGGGTGATACTGTGCATATAAAATTAGAAGCTAATAAGTGGATTACAAACAATTCATGTATTAAAATAACTGATACAGAAAATGGAATAAAGATTGAAAATACAAGTGATAATATAAGTGAATATATTCATTATAAAGCTATAAGGTTTTTTTCAAAATACAGTACTAATGATTTATTTGATATAGAAAAAAATACTATGTATATTATAAAATTTGATGGATATAAAGATGAAGGAATAGAGGTAAAGCTATTTATAAACACCTATTCTAAAGAAAAGCTACTCTCCAATAACAGTATGAATATAGGTGATGAACTTAAAATATACACAGAAAAAGATGTAGAAAGCTATAAATTAGCAATTAGAATTTCAGGTACAGGAAGTATTTATATTAATAACTTGGTTATAGAGTCTATGGATAATAAAATTTATGAAAATAATATTTTAAATCATTTATCAAATAACAATTATTTATTGTTGACTAATATGTATCCGAGTGAACACGATTTATACAGGAATGCATTTGTTCATAGAAGAATCAAACTTTATAAGGAATTTGGCCTAAATGTGGATGTATACTCATTAGACAAAAAGGGAACATTACTTTCAAATTATGAATTTGAAAGTATAAAAGTTTTAAAAGGAGACTATAAAGGACTAGAAACTATTTTAAAATTTAAAAAATATAAAAAAATATTAATTCATTTTGTAAATGAAGATATGATAAAAGTACTTGATAAAATTTGCTATGATATACCTAGGATTGTATGGCTACATGGCTTTGAAGTATCTAGATGGAATCGTAGAATATTTAATTATACAGAAGAACAAATTAATACAAATAAAGATGTATGGGATATAATGGATAAAATAAAAATGTTTTTTCTAAGAAGCATATATAAAGATAAGAGATATAAATTTATTGCAGTATCTAATTGGCTAAAAACTGAATGTTGTGAAGTGGATGCTAACTGCAAGATAGAAAATTGTGATATTATACCAAACGTAATTGATGAAAATCTATTTAAATACACACCAAAATCAAAGGATGAAAGATTAAAAATATTATCTATAAGACCTTTTACAGCAAATAACTATGCTAATGACTTATCTGTTAAGGCAATTCTAGAGCTATCTAAAAAATCATTTTTTTATGAATTAGAATTTAATATATATGGCAGAGGATTACTATTTAAAGAAATAACAAATGATATAAAACATTTTAAAAACGTAAATTTATATGAAAAGTTCATATCACAAAGTGAAATAGCAAATCTTCACAGACAACATGGAATATTTTTATGTCCAACAAGACTAGATACACATGGAGTATCTATGTGTGAAGCTATGAGCAGTGGACTTGTTTGTATATCTAATGATGTGTGTGCTATTAGTGAATATTTAGTAGATAATGAATGTGGTTTATTAGTAAAAGAAGAAGACTATATAGGTATAGCTAATGCTATTGAATATTTGTACTATAATCCTGATGAATTTTTAAAAATGTCAAAAGTTGCATCAGAGTATATAAAATTAAAGTGTGGGATAGAGGCTACTATAAAAAAAGAAATACAATTAATTAAAAGATAATCATAGATAGAACTAAACTATACAAGAGGTGCATATGTAGATATGAATGAGATTGATAAGTCAATTGATATTAGAAAATTAAAATATGGAACCATAAATTTGATGAAAAAATATAGTCATGACAAAACCTATTTAGATTTGCATAAATACAATTTATTAAAAGGAAACAATGTAAAATTAGATGAAAATGGAATACTTATAGTCAATATAAGGAATAACTATCAACACTATCCAATAACTCAAGCTATATATACTCTAGAATGTATAAGTAAGTATTATGTATATAAAGATGAAGAACATAAAAATATATTTCTAAAATATGTAGAATACTTTATAAAAAAACAAGACACAAATGGTGGATGGCCAGTAGAGTTTAATTACCAGTATGGTGTAAAGGAAACTAAAGAATTAACATCTCCATGGTACTCAGCACTAGCTCAAGGATTTATAATATCATCTATGGTAAGAGCCTATTATTTAACAAATGAGAAAAGATATATAGAATCTGCTTTATTAGGAAGTAAGATTTTTAATATAGATGTAAAATATGGAGGTATACGAGATAAAATATTTGATAAATATGTTTTTTATGAAGAATATCCAACCACTCCAAGTACACATATATTAAATGGATATATATTTGCATTAATAGGTTTATATGACCTATATAAAGCAACAGAGAATTTAAAAGTGAAAAACTTACTATTAGATGGACTTGATACCTTGAAACATTGTATAGGAATGTATGATATCGGATTTTTAAGTATGTATGATCTAACTAACCATACCATCTTAGGAAATCCAGCTAAGTATAATTATGAATATCATTTAACTCATTGTAAAGAATTAAGTGCATTATTATGCTTTGACATAGTCAAAGAAAGTGAACTTTATGATGTTTTAGATAAAGTTCTTAAGCGATGGATAAATTATACAGATGGAAATATGGCATTTTTTAGATTAAAGCAAGAAGAATGTATTTTAAAAGTATCTAAACGAAATTATAGAATTAATGAAGTCTGTGAAATATTTTTAGATTATGATGATAAATCTAAACAGGATGTTCAACATGCCTTATATATAAGCAAATCAGATATTAACATATATAGATATGAATATAGCAGCGAGACAAATTTACACTATACATTTAAAGATAAGGGTGAGTATAAATTAACAGCATATTATAAAGATAAATTTTCTAACTTAATTAGTAAGTCTATAAATGTAAGTGTTATTGATGAAGAAGAATTAGACGTAAAAAAAGTTAATATATTATGTCAACAAAACAAAAGTAATTTGAATATAACCGTAGATTACAATGGGAACTCTAATAACTTAGAATATGCATATTATTTAATAAAAGATAAAGAACCAATAGAGAAAATTTGGTATAAAAAGGAAAATGAACATATTTTTTATGTGATAAATGATGGAACTTATGAAATTAAATATTTTATAAGAAATGAATATGGAGAAATTATTACAGATACTACTAAAAAGTACAAATATGAAGGGATAAAAAGGTTTAATATACATGGAAGCTGTATTAGTAGAGATTTATTTAATTTTTCAAGTGAATATCCAATTTCAATAGATAAGTATTTAGCTAGGCAATCTATGATAAGTTCAGTAAGTAGTAGAATAGATATAAATCTTAATGATTACAATTTGAATTTTGCTAATAATTTTGCTAAAAAATCAATAGAATCAGATATAAATAAAAATATTTTTGATATATTAAAAGAAAACAAATCTGATTATTTAATAATAGAGCTACTAGATGAAAGATTTAACTTAGTTAAAGTTAAAAATAGCTATATAACTAATTCTGTAGAACTTCAACAAAGTAAGTTACTAGACTATATAAATGGAGATATAATTCATAAAAAGGATTTAAATAGTGATATTTGGAAGGAATGTATAGATTTATACGTGAAAAACATAATAAAAATTTACAACCAAGAATCTATAATAATACACAAAGTATATTTTTTAAATAGATATTTAGATAAAAATAATAATAAAGTTGAATTTAATAATGAAACTATTAAAAAAAATAATATATATAATTCTATACTAGATGACTACTATAACTATTTAATAGAAAAATTACCTAAAGCTAAGGTTATAGATTTAACTAGAGATTTTCTAGCATATGAAAATCATAGATGGGGCTTAGCTCCATATCATTATGAGGATGATTATTATAAAAAAGTTCTAAAAGAAATCTACAAAAATATAAAAATTAAATAAAACTAAAAGTAGGATGTGATTATTATGGAAAATAGAAAAATAGTAGTATTTTCATCGTTTAATTATTATTCATTTTATGAAGCAAGTTTTAGTGAAGAGTGGATAAAATATAGAATGAAGATATTTATGGAATATACAAGAAAGTCATTAGAATCTCAGACATATCAAGAGTTTATAGCTATTTTTAGATATCATCCCAAAAGTCATGCTATAATAACTAAGGTGTTGAGTGAATACCCTAAACTACCAAATAATATAATTTTTTCATATATAGGGATAGAAAAATTAACAAATGACTTTATAAATGATGAAGATGAGGTATTTTATGTAAGAATCGATTCTGATGATATGTATATACCGGATTACTTTGAAAGATTAATGAATTATAAACATAAAGAAGACACACAAGTTATAATAAGTCAACATGGGTATATACATGACCACTTAAATAAAAGGCTTGCCACTTATTTTCATGAATCACCACCATTTTTAACATATATATACAGTGGAGAAGATTTTAAAAATGGTAAAAGATATACTCACGGGAATGGTCATGCAGGAGCTATAAATTTAAATTATGAAGTTATAGATGGCTATAATTATATTATAACAATACATGGAAATAACTCTAGCTCAGTATTTGAAAATCCTAAATATAAATTAAACGGACTCTATAATGATGAATATAAGAAGGTTATTAATACATTCAAAATTTATGAATAATCAAAAATTAAAATATAAGCAATTAATTTAAAATAATTAATTGCTTATTGTTTTTTTATACAAACTAAAAGAATTTTTTGTGTAACTATGTAACTAAATGAAATTATAAACATAGAATATAATAGTGGACATTTAGGAGGTGATTAGATGGATAGTAGAGGTTTTTCAATTATAACACCTATAAATAAGCCTAATTGCATAGAAAATACAATTAAAAATTATATAAATCAGGAAATAGATAAAAAAGAATTAATTGTAGTTATAAATAACAGTGATATAAATATAGATGATTTTAATAATTATATTGATAAATACAAAAATATATCTATTTATAAAATAGATAAACCAATTAAGTTAGGTGATGCATTAAATTATGGAATTAATAAATCAAAGTATGATTTTATTGCTAGATTTGATAGTGATGATTACTATGGAAAATTTTATTTAAAGGAAGTAGACTATACTTTTAAAAATCACGAGTGTGATGTTGTAGGAAAAAGTAAGTTATACTATTACTTTGAAGAATTTAATAAGCTGATATGTACAGGAGGAATAATTAATAATTATTCAAGTAAAGCGGCAGGTGCCACAATGTGTTTTGATAAAAAAGTATTTGAAAATATAAAATTTAAAAGTGTATCAGCAGGTGAAGATGTGTTGTTTTTTAAAGATTGTATTGAAAATAAATATAAAATATTTAATACATCTCAGTATAATTTTTTAGTATTTAGAAGTAGAGACCCAAATAATCATACATGGAAAATGAACACAAAACAATATATAGAAAGATGTACTGAGATAAAAAATAATGTAAAATTTGAGGATTGTTTCGATATAGTAGACAAAGATGAGGTGTGATTTTTTATATAGGAGGAATTTTATGAATATAAAAATAGAATATATTTATAATACTTTTAATTATGGAAGTATGATGATGGGAATAACTGTAATTAATCAGTTAAATAAATATTTAAAAGATATAAAGATATTTGTAAAAACATTAACTGAAAAGGATTTAGAAAGACTAAGGTTAGAAACTAAAGCCAATAACTTATACCCTGAAAATAAATCTGTAAAAGAAGATATAGTAATATATCTAGGTGGAGATGATTTCTCAGAATATTATTCTATAAAAAGACTAGAAAGTGATCTAAAACATATAAAAGAATTAAGTAAAGAAAAATTAGTAATGCTAATAGGTCAAACTATAGGTCCTTTTACTGATTATAGAATAGATTTATCAAGAGAATGTTTAGAAAATGTAAAAATATATACTAGAGATGATAATTGTATGGAATATTTACAAAGTATAAATTATAAAAATGTATTTAAAGGAAGAGACTTAGCATTTATAGATCTACCAAGACAAAAAGAAGTAAAGGGGATTTTAGATAAATATAACTTAGAAAAAGACTCATATATAAGTATAGTCACATCAGGACTTATCAATAAATACACATCTGATAAAAATAAATTCTTAGAAGAACAAGTTAATATAATTAATAATATATTAAAAGATGAAAGATTGAATGATAAAAAAGTTATTTTAATTCCTCATGTTTTGAAAAATCCAGATGATAGAGAAATAGTTAAAAGTATAATTATAAAATTAAAAAATTTAAGCAGTATAGATAGGGTAATTCCTATATATGATGAATTAGTGCCATCTGAAGCTAGAGAAATCTTAGGAAATGGAAAGTTTACTATAACTTGCAGAATGCATGCAGCAGTATCAACATTTTATATGAGAAAACCTGCAATAGCTATTTCGTATGGAGTTAAATATGAAGGTGTTTTAGGACGAGGATTAGATATGAGTAATTTAGTAATAGAAGCTAAAAATGATTTACTATGGAAAGAAAATAAAATAAGTAAGTTAGTTGACGAAAAGGTTAGTTATATACTAAATAACTATGGAAATTTAGTTGAAAAAATAACTAAAAATATATCTGAAAATACTAATATTCTAGAATCGGAAATAGCAGATATTATGGAACAAATAAGTAAGCATGAATAAATTTTATAGAGGGGATAAATATGAATAAAATTGATAAAAAAGAGTGCTGTGGTTGTTATGGATGTTACAGTGTATGTCCTAAAAAATGTATAACAATGGAGGTTGATGAAGAAGGCTTTAAGTATCCGAAAGTTGATGAAAATAATTGTATAAACTGTGGATTATGTGAAGCTGTATGTCCTTTTAAGTATAATGATAAAAAAATAAGTTTGAACGAAATAAAGGCTTATGCATGTAAAAATAGAGATAAAAGTGAACAAACAAGTAGTTCATCAGGTGGAATATTTATAGCTTTATGCAACTATATAATGAAAAACAAAGGATTTGTATTTGGAGCTTGCTTTGATGAAAACTTAAATGTAGTTCATCAGTCTGCAAAAGATATAAACGAATGTTATAAATTTAAAGGCTCTAAATATGTTCAAAGTGATATAAAAAATAGTTATATAGATGCTAAAAGATATTTAGATGAAGGACGATTAGTACTTTTTAGTGGAGTTCAGTGTCAGATAAAAGGTCTAAACTTATTTTTAAATAAGATTTATGATAATTTAATATGTGTTGAAATTATCTGTCATGGAGTTCCAAGTCCACTAGTATTTGATAAGTACAAGGAGTATTTAACAAAAAAATACAATTCAAATATAAAGAATATAAGTTTTAGGTATAAAGAAAAAAGTTGGATAAATTATAATACACTTGTAGAATTTGAGAATTGCAAAAAGTATTCAAATATATTTGCAAAAGATATATATATGAAAGGATTTTTACAAAATATATATTTAAGACCTTCATGTTATGCTTGTAAAGCAAAGGGATTTAATACTAAAAGTGATATATCATTAGCAGATTATTGGGGAATACAAAAAATACATCCAGAATTTTATGATAATAATGGAGTATCATTAGTTTGTGTAAACACTGATAAAGGAAATGAGATTTTTAAATCAATATCTGAAAATATTGACTTTATTGAAACTGATTTAAATAAAGCTAAGTTATATAATGCTTGTATATATAAGTCAGTTAACTATAATGAGAAAAGAAATGAGTTTTTCAAAGATTTATTAAGTAGTAATGATGATATAGAAAGTTTAATAAGTAAGCATACAAATTAAATGAAAATTAAAGTAAAACCTTATTGAGGTGAGATGATATGAAGGATTTTAAAGAAGTCTCCATACTAGTTCCCCATCGAAATGGGGAGTTTTATAGAGATAGAAACTGGAAATATTTAAAAAATATATATAACTGTTTAATTCCAGATGCAGAAATTTGTTTAGGAGATACTTCTTCAATACCGTATTCAAAATCAGAAGCTGTTAATAATGCATTTAAAAAAGCGACTAGAGAGATATTGGTAATTATGGATTCAGATATTTTAATTGATATAGAGTCTTTAAATACAGCAATATCTATAGTTGATAAATATAAGTTTATTTTACCATATAACAAGTTAGTGAGATTAGATGAAAAAAGTACAGAAAAAATTTTGAATAAAGAACTACTTAATATAGAAGATATCGATATTAGTAATAATAGTATTATAAAAGAAGAGTCGAGAATGGTAGGAGGAATATATGTAACAACTAAAGAAGTATATAAAAACATAGGCGGATTTGATGAAAGATTTAGAGGCTGGGGAGGAGAGGATGATGCAGTTTTAAGTTGTGTTAAATATATATATGGAAAATATCATAGATTGGATAATATTTTATATCACTTATATCATACTAGACAGCATCAAAATGCTGAATGTAGAATTAAAAATTTAGAAATTTTGAAAAATGATTATTTTAATAAAAATAATATTGAAAATACGATAAAAAACTTAAAATTCAAAAATTTTTCTAATTAAAATTTATAAGGATTTGGTAATAATGAGTAAAAAAGTTAGCATAATAACACCTTGTTTAAATGGAGAAAAATTTATTGGAAGATATTTTGAATCTATATTAAATCAGATATATACAAATATAGAATTAATATTTATAAATGATGGATCTACTGATAATACAGAAAAAATTATAAAATCATATTTACCTAAATTAAAAGAAAAAAATATAGAATTTATATATATTTATAAAGAAAATGAAGGCCAAGCTTCAGCAATAAATGATGGATTAAAATTGTTTACAGGAGACTATTTAATATGGCCAGACTCAGATGATATTTTAGATAAATATAGCATATGTAAAAGAGTTGATTTCTTAGAAAAAAATAAAGAATATGGTATAGTAAGATCAAATGGAGCTATTGTAAATGAAAATAATATAAATGATATAAAGCGATATTTTGCAATGAATCAAAAATCAAAAACTGAAGAATATATATTTGAAAATCTTATAAGAGAACGTAATATATGGATTGCTTGTGGATGCTATATGATAAGAACAGAGGCATTTTTAGATGTAAATCCAAATAGAGAAATATATAAATATACTAGAGGTGGTCAAAACTGGCAAATGTTACTTCCAATAACATATAAGTATAAATGTGGATATATTAATGAAAGTTTATACACATATGTAGTAAGAAAATCTAGTCATTCACATAAAACAAAAGATATTTATGGTTTGTTAGAAGAGTGTGATAGCCATGAAGATATACTTATAAATACAATAAATAGAATAGATATGAGCAAAGATGAGAAAGAACGGTATACTAAAATTATAAAGGAAAAATATATAGAAAAAAGGATAAGGTTGAAAAAAGCTTACAATATAATATAAATAAAAATAAGCCATCAGTTAAATTATTACTGGTGGCTTTGAAAATTTATGTATAGATAAATATTTTGTAAGTTTAAATGTTTAGAATGTGATAATGAATATGAAATAAAATCTGAACAAGAAAAAATAAATATTCATCTTACAAATCTAAAAATGCAATATGTAGTATTTAGTATTTTTTATAATTTAAATATAGTAGTACCTTCTTTTATTGTTTCTAGTACTTTAATATCCTTAATATCCATTTTATCAACTTTTAAAGGGTTTTTATCTAAAATAACTAAATCAGCTAACTTTCCTTCTTTTATACTACCTTTTATATTTTCCTCAAAGTATTGATACGAAGCATTTATAGTAACGGCCTTTATAGCTTCAAGAGGAGATATTCTCTCATTTTCTCCTAATAGAACTCCTTTTTTAGTTAATCTATTAACTGCACACCATATAGTTTCTAGCATATTTGGCTCTATTACAGGAGAATCTTGATGGAATGTAAAAGTAATTCCTTTATCAAGCGCAGATTTAGCTAAACTTATTTCACTAGCTCTTTCAAATCCAAAGTTTTTAATATGAATATCACCCCAATGATAAACATGAGCTACAAAGAAAGAAGGTATCATACCAAGTTTTTTAACATCATCTAACTGATCTTTAGGTAAAAATTGAGCATGTACAATAACAGGCCTTATATCATTATTTGAATTACAGTTTTCTTTTGCAATTTTATATTCTTTTATATATTGATAACTAGCAGCATCTCCATTGCAGTGAGCAAGTAATTGCATGTTATTTTTTATAGCTAACTCTATGTACTTTTCTAGTTCTTCATCTTTATAAATAGGATAACCTCTATATCCATCTGTAGAATCTTTATAGGGAGCTAACATATAAGCTGTACGACTTTGAGGTGAACCATCTAAAAATATTTTATAGCCACCTATTTTAAAATGATTTACGTAGTTTTTAATACATCCATCAAAAGCTTTAAGTAAAACATCAGATTCTTTTACATCTATGTATCCAACATAATCTAGCTCAAGCATATTTGAACTTTTTATATAATTTAAAATATCAGACATTAAAGAAACAACCATACCTTCTTGCATAGTAGTTATACCAAAAGACTTATAGTGGTCTTGTGCTGTTTTTACTGATTTTATTATTTCTTCAAATGAAGATAGCGGAATTTTTTGAACATAATTTATAAATGCATTTTCTTCAAGATATCCAGTTGGTTGATTATCTTTTTTATAAATTACACCACCTTCGGGATTTTCTGTTTCACCAGTTATATTTAACTCCTTTAAACCAAGTGAATTTAAAACACCACTATGGCCAGATTGATGTTTTATTATAAGTGGATTATCTGGAGCAGCTTCATCAAGAATACCCTTAGTAGGACTAGTTTTTTCATCTAAGTTATTATGATCGTAATTAGCTGCAGTGATCCATTTACCCTTTGGAATATTATTATCTTTTATAAATTTTTTAATTATATCAACTATTTCATTAAAATTAGTAGCATTTTCTAACGAAGGTTGAAGTAAAGATTGAGAATATGCAAAAAAATGAGAATGTGCATCTATAAATGAAGGCATTAAAGTTTTACCATGTAAGTCTACTAAATTTGTAGATTCATTTGTAAGCTTTAACAAATCTTCTTTTTTTCCAACTTTAAAAATCTTACCATCTTTTACTAAAACAGACTCACAATAAAGTTCATCCTCTAGTGTTAGTATATCTCCATTAAAATATAAAGTTTCTTTCACTAAAAACATCTCCCTAAAATTTATTTTATAATATAATATTTTCCATTATTATACTAAATATATACTACAAATTATATATATTTAAACAAAGTTATTTGAAAAGCTTAATTAGGGTATATTAAATATAAAAATATAGTTTTTAAAGGAGCTAAAATGACTTATAAAAAAGAAACTAAAGACTTTGGATGGAACTTAGATAATAGCTATATGAAACTATCGGATATATTCTATAGTAAAATAAATTTAAATAAAATACTTAAACCTAGCCTAGTTATATTAAATGAAGAATTGGCAAAATCTTTAGGGCTAAATAATGAATTTTTAAAAAGCAAAGAAGGTATAGAAATGCTTTCAGGAAATAAAGCTATAGAAGGTGAAGCTTTTATAGCACAAGCTTATGCAGGTCATCAATTTGGTCATTTTACAATGTTAGGTGATGGAAGAGCTTTGTTAATAGGAGAGCAAATAACTCCTAATGGAAACAGATATGATATTCAGTTAAAGGGATCAGGCAAAACTCCATATTCTAGAAGAGGTGATGGAAAAGCAGTCCTTGGACCAATGCTTCGTGAATATATAATAAGTGAAGCGATGAATAGTTTAGGGATTCCAACAACTAGAAGTTTAGCAGTAGTTAAAACAGGAGAAACAGTAATTCGTGAAGATATAAAGCAAGGGGCAATACTAGCTAGAGTAGCATCTAGTCATATTAGATTTGGAACTTTTCAATATGCAGCAAATTTTGGAACATTAAGCGAATTAAAGGAACTAGCAGACTACTCAATTAAAAGGCATTATCCACACATAGAAAAAGATGAAAATAAGTATGTTGGGTTATTAAAAGAAGTTATAAAATCTCATGCGACTTTAGTTGCAAAATGGCAAAGCATAGGTTTTATTCATGGAGTAATGAATACTGATAACATGACTATAAGTGGAGAAACAATAGACTATGGACCTTGTGCTTTTATGGATATTTATAATCCAAATACAGTATTTAGCTCTATTGATACTTATGGAAGATATGCTTATAAAAATCAGCCTATTATGACAGAGTGGAACTTGTGTAGATTTGCAGAAACATTATTACCATTACTTGATGAAAATCAAGAAAAAGCAATAAATATAGCTCAAGATAAATTATATAATTTTTCTGAAATATATCATGATAATTGGATGACCATAATGAGATCAAAGCTTGGTATATTCAATGAAGAAGCACAAGATAAAGCGATAATAGAAGATTTACTTAGTATAATGGAAAAATATAAAGAAGACTATACTAATACTTTCTTAGAATTAACTTTTGATAATTGTAAGGATAGTAATATGTTTAAAAGTAATGAATTTATTAATTGGTATGATACATGGCAAGATAGACTTAAAAGGCAGCCACAATCTAAAGAACTAGTTCATGAACTTATGAAAAAGACAAACCCTGCAGTTATTCCAAGAAATTATAGAGTAGAAGAAGCATTAGAAGCTGCAGATAAAAATGATTATACTGTAATAAAAAAACTTATTGATATATTAAAAAATCCATATGAACACTCAATAGAACAAGAAGAGTATAAAAAATTATCTAAGTCTAAACTACCATATAGAACTTATTGTGGGACATAATATAAAAATATATAAATAGGATCATTATAAAAAGTCTTCTATGAATGTTTATTTAAAAGAAGACTTTTTATTTATTAATATTTTAATACTTATTTTAAACTAATATAATATAAGTATAATATAGTAATGATAATTAGGAGAAAATCATGGTTAAAGAAAGAAGACGTATAATAATAGATTTTGAAGTACTATCTAAAGCAGGGTTTTGGATGTGTTGTATGAAAGATTATAAAACACAAAAAGAACACATTATAGTAAATAATAGAGAAGAACTTTTAAGAGTATACAATAAAAATAAAGATTCTATTTGGGTAGGATATAATATAAAAGGGTATGACCAGTGGATATTAAAATCAATAATAGCAGGAATAGACCCATGTAGTGTATCTGAGAAACTTGTAGAGCAAAAAATGTCTGGATGGAAAATAAATAGAAGTCTAAACTCAATACCTTTATACATATTTGAAATAAGTGAAAGTTATAGAAGTTTAAAAGAACTAGAATTATTTATGGGAGAAGATATAAGAGAAAGTAGTGTATCTTTTGATCTAGATAGATATCCAACAAAAGAAGAAATAGATGAATTAACAAACTATTGTATTCATGATGTAAGAATGACATATAAGGTATTTGAAGAAGTTTATTATAGATATGAAGCTCAATTAGGACTTATAGAGTATTTTAATCTTGATGAAAGCATGTTTAATAAAACCGAAGCTCAATTAAGTGCATATATATTGGGTGCAAAAAAACCAAATTATGATAGAAATGATACTAAAGAATTTGATATAGTAAACACTATTGAGTTAAGTAAATACAATTATATAAAAAATTGGTATGAAGACTATAATAATAGAGATTTTAAAAAATATTTAAGAGCTAATGTATATAATATTGACACAGACTTTGGATGGGGAGGACTTCATTCTGCTAGGAAAAAATACAAGGCAGAAAATTATATAGTAAACTCAGATGTAAGTTCATTTTATCCATCCATAATGATAGAATACAACTTATTAAGTAGAAATGTAAAAGAACCATTAAAATATAAAGAAATAAGAGATAATAGAATTCAATTAAAAAAAGAAAAAAATCCTACAGAAAAATCACTAAAGTTAGTTTTAAATAGTGCATATGGAGCTTGTATGGATGCTAATAATGAATTATATGACCCAAAACAAGGAATATCAATATGTGTAAATGGACAACTTTTGCTATTAGATCTCATAGAAAAAGTTGAATTAGAATTTAAAGATAAGGCAGAATTTATACAAGGAAATACTGATGGTGTAATGTTTAAATTTAAAAGTAAAGAAGATGTTCAAAAATATATTGAAATCTGTGATGAGTGGTGTATAAGAACTAGAATGAATCTAGAACATGATTTTATAAAAAAGATTATACAAAAAGATGTTAATAATTATGTATATATAAAAGAAGATGGAAGTATAAAAAGTAAAGGTGCATATGTTAAAAAATTAAATTTAATAGATAATGACTTGCCAATAGTTAATAAAGCTTTAAAGGAAAAGTTAATAAATGATATAGATATAGAAACTACAATCAATAATTGTAATAGTCTTATAGATTTTCAAAAGTGTGTAAAAATAACAGGAAAGTATAGTCATGCAGTGCATGGAAATAAAAGAATAGATTTGAAAGTGTTAAGAGTATTTGCGAGTAAATCAAATTTAGATTCAGCTATCATGAAGATTAAACCTGATAATAGATTAGAAAAGATAAGCTATACTCCAGATAAAGCATTTATAGACAATACAAATATAGTAGGAAAAGAAATACCTGAAAAACTTGATAAAGGCTGGTATATATCTTTAGCAAATGAAAGGTTAGATAGCTTTATTGAAGAAAATTCATTTACGCTATTTGATTACTTTGATACATTATCTAAATAACAGTTAATAAAAATATACTAAATTTCATATATAATATAGATATACAGGGGAAAGGGGATATATATATGAAATTAAAAAATTTATTTAAAGAAGGATATAATTTTGAACAAGAATTTAATCAATCTGACATATCACATAGAGAAAAAGCAGAAGAATATAGAAATAATATGAAAATCTCACAGGATACTATAGATAAGGTAAGATCTATTGATAAAGAAATAAATATATTGGGATTTTCAGAACTATGGTGTCCTGACTGCCAAATAAACTTAACCGTAATGGATTATATAACAACATTAAATCCAAATATAAAGTTAAGATTACAAACCAGAGAAGGAAATGAAGAAATAATAAAAGCACATAGTGATGATGGAAGAGTTAAAATACCGACATTCATATATTTAGACTCTGATTTTAATAAAATAGGAGAATTTATAGAACTTCCAAGCAATGTAAAAGCTGTAGAATCCTTAAATGATCAAGTTGAGAAGATAAAAACTAAGAAAGAATATAGAAAAGGAAAGTATATGGAACAAACTATATTAGACTTTCTAAATAGCTTAATATAAAACTATAAAAACTACTTTTAAGTTACGTATAAATTAGTAATTTAAAAGTAGTTTTTTAATTTAATTTTAAATTTTATCTGAAAATTTTATAAATAATGAAAATTTAGTATAGACAATAAAATACAAAAGGTGTATTATTAGAATAATTTATTCAGAGGTAAAATTTTACGAATTTATTAATATAATAAGTTAAATATATTATTAGATATAGGGAGGATGAATATGGGGTTTATCGATTGTAGTTTAAAAAATAAAAAATCAGAATTAGTTTTAAAAAATGCAAATATAGTTAATGTTTTTTCTCATGAAATAATAACTGGAGATGTAGCTATAGATAATGGGATGATAGTAGGAATTGGTGAATATGAAGGGGTAAAAAATATAGATTTAACAGGAAAGTATATAACACCAGGGTTTATAGACCCACATGTTCATATAGAATCTTCTATGGTATCGCCTTTAGAATTTGCAAAAGCAATAGTTCCTATGGGTACAACAACAATAATTACTGACCCACATGAGATTGCAAACGTATGTGGATTAAAAGGAATAGACTATATATTAAATTCAAGTGAAGATATTCCTTTAGGTATATACATGATGTTACCATCTTGTGTTCCTGCTACAGATTTTGAAAATTCAGGAGCAAGACTAGAAGCTAAAGACTTAGAAAAGTATATAAACAATGAAAGAGTACTAGGTATTGGCGAAATGATGAACTATCCAGGGGTAATAAATCAAGATAAGGTAGTTGTAGATAAATTAAACCTAGCAAAAAAATATGATAAATATATAGATGGACATATACCAAACATAAGTAATGAAGGGTTAAATGCATATATAGCAAGTGGAATAGTTACAGATCATGAATGCTCAAATGTTGAAGAAATGTTAGAAAAATTAAGACTTGGAATGTATATAATGATAAGAGAAGGTTCAGCTGCTAAAAATTTAGAAACTTTAATAAAAGGTGTTAATGAACATAATTATCAAAGATGTTTATTCTGTACAGATGATAAACACCCACAAGATATATTAGAAAATGGGCATATAGATAATAATATAAGATTGGCTATAAAAAGCAACATAAACCCTATAAATGCAATACAAATGGCTACTATAAATGTTGCCAATTGTTATAATCTAAAAAATATAGGAGCTATAGCACCTGGTTATATAGCAGATATAGTAGTTGTTGATAATTTAGAAGAATTTAATATATTAGAAGTTTATAAAAAAGGTAAGTTAGTTGGAAAAGATAGAAGGTCTTTGTTTAGTTTAGAAGAAATGGATAACTCTAATGTAAGTAATACTGTCAACATATCAAAACTAACTGAAGAAGATTTAAAAATAACAATAGAAAATAACACTGCTAATGTAATAGGATTATTATCACATAACCTAGTTACTGAAAAGCTTACAAGAAATGTGGATACTGAAAATAATATATTTAAATTTAATAAGGATAAAGACATATTAAAACTTGTAGTAATAGAAAGACATAGTGATAAAAAAAGTATAGGTCTTGGATTAGTAGAAAACTTCAAATTAAAAAATGGAGCAATAGCTTCTACTGTAGCCCATGATTCACATAATATAATTGTAGTTGGAGACAATGATAAAGATATAATAAATGCAGTTAATGAGATAAAACGCATAGGTGGAGGAATTGCTATATCATCTAATAATGTAATAATGGATAGTTTAAGTTTACCTATAGCAGGGCTTATGAGTGATAAAGATATACATTATGTAAGTGATAAGTTAGATGAAATGCTAAAAATAGCTTATGAAAAATTAAAGGTAAATAAAGATATTGAGCCTTTCATGACACTTGCATTTTTGGCACTTCCAGTAATACCACATATAAAGCTAACAGATAGAGGATTATTTGATGTAGATGAATTTAAATTTATAGAAATATAAATAAAAGTACAAGTTAATTAGTTAAAACACACACTTTTTAAACATATAATGAAATAAGCTAGATTATAGCTATAAAGTTTAAGGAGTGTGTGTTTTTTATGGATTTTTTAGAAAGAAGATTTAAGTTAAAAGAACACAACACAAATGTAAAAACTGAAATACTAGCAGGAATTACAACTTTTATGACAATGGCATATATACTTGTTGTAAATGCTAATATTTTAGGTGATGCTGGAATGGATAAAAATGCAGTGTTTGCAGCAACTGCTATATCAGCGTTTATAGCTACTATGTGTATGGGATTTTTAGCAAATTATCCAATATCATTAGCACCTGGTATGGGATTAAATGCATTCTTTGCATATAGTGTAGTTATAGGTATGGGACATAGCTGGCAATTTGCATTATGTGCAGTATTTATTGAAGGGTTAATCTTTATAGTGTTAACAGCAACCAACATAAGAGAAGAAATAATAAATTGTATACCTCCTCTGTTAAAACACGCAGTTACAGCTGGTATAGGACTATTTATAGCTTTTATAGGATTAGTTAATGCAGGCATAGTAGAACAAGGAGGCGCTATACTTGCACTTGGAAGTATGAAATCACCTTTAGTAATATTATCAGTAGTGGGGCTTATTATAGCAGCTGTATTAATGTGTAAGAATGTTAAAGGTGCTTTTTTATTGGCTATGATAATAACTGCTGCACTAGGTATGGCATGTGGTATAGTAGAACTACCAAATGCAATAGTTTCAAGTGTACCATCATTAGAGCCAGTATTTTTAAAGGCTTTTGAAGTATCAACTTCAGATATATTTAGCTTTGATATGTTAATAGTAGTATTTACATTCTTATTTGTAGACTTATTTGATACAGTAGGATGTCTAGTGGGAATAGCATCTAAAGGAAATTTATTAGATGAAGAAGGTAAGCTTCCTAGAGCTAAGCAAGCACTAATGGCAGATGCTATAGGAACAACTTGTGGGGCATTGCTGGGAACATCAACTGTTACTTCTTATGTTGAAAGTTCTGCGGGAATAGCTGAAGGTGGAAGAACGGGACTTACAGCAATAACTACTGGATTTTTATTTTTGATATCTTTATTCTTTGCACCAATATTTACAGCAATACCACCTCAGGCTACAGGGCCAGTTTTGATATTAGTTGGAGTTCTTATGGCAAGTTCTGTACTTGAAATAAACTTTAAAGATCCAACTGATGCAATACCGGCGTTTTTAACATTTGCTATGATGCCACTAGCTTATAGTATAGCTGATGGTATTATATTTGGTATAATATCTTACACTATATTAAAACTTATATGCGGTCAAAAAGAAAAAGTTAATTTATCTCTTATAATTCTTAGTATAATGTTTATATTAAAGTTTATTTTTTTATAAATTTAAAACTTTATATAAAAAGAGCTGTCTAGTTTAAGACAGCTCTTTTTACGCTTAAGGAATTTATGCTTAACGAATATCTGTTGATAATTTATGGAGTATAGTTATATCAACAATTTGCTGAAAGTAAAAAAAGACATTTTTGAGCAACGGACGAAGTCGTTGGCGACAGGAGCGAAGCGACTTTTTTATTATAATCGCATTTTCACATGAGGTATATTACATTCATCATAAACATCAGATATTTCTTTAAATCCCAAAGAGGTATATAGTTCTTTTATGTAATTTTGAGCAGATAAGGTTATATGATCATCTTTAAGTTCATTTTTTACGAATTTAATAGCTTGAATCATCATATCTTGAGCTAGTCTTTTACCACGAGCGGTTTTTAAAACTAAAACACGACCAATTGAAACATCTTCATAAGAACTAAATTCTTTAGGAATTATTCTAGCATAAGCAATTATACGGTTATTTTCTTCAAGAAAAATATGATAAGAGTTTTTATCTACATTATCGAAATCATTTTCCTCGAAAATATGTTGCTCGCAAGCAAACACTTCATATCTAGATTTTGCTATTTCATAAAACTCGTTTAAAGTTAAGTCTTTAAAATGTTTTATTTTATACATATTAATCATCCTTCCCAAACAATAAAAGTTAGTACATATTATATATAATAACTTAAGTATAAAGTAATTAGAAGGTTAAATTGTAATTTACAAAATGTGGATAATTTACTATGATAGAATAGGTAAACATACATATTATAAAACTAAAAATTTATGCAATAAGGAAGGGGATAATATGAAAAAAATTTTTATACCAATTATAATTTTTATTAGTGTTATTATATTAACTGGATGTGTAGACTCTGATATAACATTAAATATAGATAAAAAAGGAAATGCAAAATTATCTACACAAATAATGGGTAGTGATTACTTAATGGGAGATATAAATGAACAACAATTAAAAGAAAAATATGATAATGTTGAAAAAATTACAGAACCAGGAAAAACAGGTTACAAAATAACTGAAAACCTAGGAAATCTAGCAAATTTAAATATAAAAAATAATAAGGATTTAAGTCAGTATTCAGATATAATAGATATAAAAAAAGATCAAAAATTCTTTTATAATACATACAGTGTTGATATAAAATTAAAAGACTACATGCAAAATAACATGAGTAATGAAGAGATGGGAATGCTTAGTTTATTTGGATCAAACTTTGATGTAGGATTTCATCTAAATACTCCATTAGAATTAATATCATCAAATGCAACTTCAAGCTCACAAAATGACGGAGTATATACTTATAATTGGGATTTAAACTTAGGAAGCCTAGACAATATACAAGCATCAGTAAAAGTACCTAATATAACAAATATATTAATAGTAGCTGGAATATCTTTAATATTAATATTAGGGCTTGCAGTATTTATAATAAAGAAAAGAAAAAATAAAGATATATAATAATAAAATAGTTGGGATTTTCCCAACTATTTTATTATTATAAGGAAAATTTATGTAACATATAAAATATTAAGTTATATATTAGTATTAAGGAGTATAGCTTAAATCATAAATTAGAAAATATCTACATAATACAAAATAATAATATTATATAAATCTTTACTGGTCGGTAAATATAAATAGTATTAATAGTTTCGCTATATTCTTTTATATTTAAAAGAGAACGATCTAGTAGGAGGGATTTATGAATGATGTAAAAATAGAAAAGTATGCTAAAGTAAGAAAATCGATAACTATACCTATGACTATAATATTTGTAAGTGCCATAGTAATAGGTGTTATTGCCCCTGAAAAATTATACAATATAGAAAATAACATAGTAACGTATGCTACTACTAATTTTGGGTGGTTATTTCAAATATCTAGTGTGTTGTTTTTAGGGATATGTATATGGATTATGTGTTCAAAATATGGAAATATAAGGCTCGGAGGAAAGAATGCAAAACCTACTATGAGTTATTGGAACTGGTTTTGTATATCGTTAACTGCTGGAATAGGAACGGGGATATTGTTTTGGGGGATAGCTGAGCCTATAACTCATTTTATGAATCCACCTACAAATTTAGGTATAACTCCAGGAACGGAAAATGCAGCTATGTTTGCGATGAGTGCATCTTTTACACACTGGAGCTTTTATACTTATGCAATGTATGCTATAGCCGGATTAGCAATAGCTTACTCAATTTATAATATGAAACTTCCTTGTAGAGTAAGTTCTGTATTATATCCATTATTTAATAAAAAGCCAAATTCAATAATAGAATCATTAGTTGATAATATATGTTTATTTGCTATGGCTGGTGGCGTTGCTGCAATACTAGGTGTAGGAACCATGCAAATAAGCAAAGGCTTAAACTTAATTTTAGGAATACCAAATAATAAAATAACCTGGATTATTGTTGTTGGGATGATAGTTTTAACTTATATAATATCTAGTATAACGGGAATAGATAAAGGTATAAGATGGATATCGGATAAAAACACTAAATTATTTATAATACTTTTAATGTTTATATTTATATTAGGTCCTACAACTTTTATATTATCACTTGGAACGCAATCTTTAGGTAATTTCGCAAGTAATTTTTTACAAGTATCAACATACCTATCGCCTATAGATGGATCGGATTGGCCGAGATGGTGGCCTATATATTATTGGGCAATATTATTAGCGTATGCTCCTTTAAGTGGAATGTTTTTTGCTATGATTAGCAAAGGAAGGACTATAAGAGAATTTATGATTATGAATTTATTTATACCGGCATCGTTTGGAATAATATGGTTTATAGTTTTTGGAGGAGCATCTATACATCAGGAAATAAATGGTTTTGGATTATGGAATACAATTCAAACATCGGGATTAGAGGTTTCGTTATTTGCTTTTTTAGAAGCATATCCTTTTTCAAATATTATTTCTATATTTTTTATCTTAGCTATTTTTATATCAGTAGTAACGTTGTGTGATTCTATGACAACTACAGTATCAACTTTATCAACTACAGCACACAAATACGAAGAGGAAAAGGTACCGTATAAGATTAACATATTTTGGGGAGTTATAATGGCTTCTATGGCTATAATTAATTTAATTTGTGCAAGTGGAAAAATAAGTGGGATAGATGCAACTAAACAGCTAGCAACAGTAGCTGGGTTTCCAATACTATTTCTTATGTTGGCTATAGCTTTTTGTTTGATAAAAGTATTAGTTAAAAGAGAAGAGTATGATGTAGTTGACTTTCCAGAAACAGCTATTATTGAGATAGAAAAAAATGATATAGATATAAAAAAAGGAAAACTTATGAAGAATAAACCTATAACAGGCATTAGAGGATCAGAAAAAAAGTAAAGAATATATACAAATAAAAATATATCTTGATGTAGATTTTACTACATCAAGATATATTTTTATGCATACAATCTATAAATTAAAAATCTTTCGCAGCAGTCTTTCTCATAAAGTCCATGTAACTTAACCTCTTCATATAATATAAATCCTGTACTATTTTCAAGGAAATATATATAATCTTCAGAAGGATAATAAAGAATCAAGTCTATTACTCGAGGATTTTCATCGTAAGAATCTAGTATATTGTTAATAATTTTTCTAAATATATTTACTGAAAATGGATTAAAGAAATAAAATTTATTTTCTAAGACATTTATCTTATAATCCTGACCTAACATACATTTAAAATCTATTTGTGTAGATATTCTTTTATGTTTATCTAAGTAATTTTCCTTATTAATTAAACAATCTTTATAATAAGTTTCATCCATTTCAATTCCAGTTACATTACATTTAAAAAAACTATTTAGATAAAATATAAGTCGTCCTTTACCACATCCAAAATCAACTACATAGTCACTTTTACTCATAGTATAATTTTTAAATAGTATATCTAAAGCTACATAGGAAGTCGCTTGATAAGGGTGGTAATGGGTTATAGTTTTATCCCAAAGCTTTTCACCTGTAGTCTCTATATTTAATAATTTCTCATAAAAAATTTCATCCATATTTTTATTGCCTTTCTAATAAGTATTGATTATTACATTTTATAATTTAATAGAAAAATAAACAACCATATAGTATATATTTACAATATTATAATCAAATCTTTTAGTTTATTAATTTATTATGTATAATATTAAGAGAGAGTAAAAGCTTAGGGGGCAAAGTTAAGTGTACTATAATAAAACTATAAGACTGCTTAATATAAGGTTATGTATAGTGACGATTATATTGGCGATTTTATATATATTAAAAGTAGTTGAGGGAGTATTCATAACTAAGATGATATTAGTTGGGCTAATATTTCAGCAATTAACTATAGCTTATAATGAATATAAACTGCTAAAAATTAACAGGTCAACAATATCATTAATTGTAGCTGGATTTGTAGGATATATTTTTATGAAAATTAGATAATTAGGAGGAAGTCATGGTTAGATTAATAGCAACAGATATGGACGGGACATTACTAAATAGTAATCACGAGATTCCAAAAGACTTTAAAGAAACAATAGAAGCTTTAAAAGAAAGAGATATAATGTTTGCTATATCTACAGGAAGAAATTACTTAGATATAGTATATAAATTTGATGATTATAAAGAGGAATTATTATTCATATGTGAAAATGGAACAGCTATATACCATAAAAATGAATGTATATATTCTAAGTTCTTGGAAAAGGGTACCATAGAAGAACTTGTTAATATAGGAAGAAGAGTGGATGATGCATATCCTATGTTATGTGGAACAAAAGGCTTATATTTAGAAGATGATAAAGCTTTGGAATTATTAAATATTCACTTTCCGATGAATGTACCAGTTATAAAAGTAGATTCATTATTAGATGTGGAAGATGGAATATTCAAAGTAAATATGTTTGATTTAGATAATGCAGAAACTAATAGTTATTCTATATTTAAAAATGAGAATATAGAAAATGTAACACTAACACCATCAGGGAAATATTGGTTAGATATGTCAAGTAAAGGAACTAATAAAGGTGTAGCTATAAAAAAAGTACAAGATATGTTTAATATAAGTTATGATGAAACTATGGTTTTTGGAGATCATTTAAATGACTTAGAAATGATGAAAAGTGCATATCATAGTTATGCAATGAAAAATGGGCATGAAGATGTAAAAGAAGTTGCTAACTTCGAGACAAAATACACAAATGAAGAATGTGGAGTAACTAAGACTATAAAAGAAGAAGTTATAAATAAAAAAGAACTAGCTATTCAATAGTGTATATAAAATTTATATAAGTTAATATAAAAAGGAGATATTTAAATGAGCTAATTTAAATATCTCTTTTTTTGCAACTCAAAATTTTATTTTTGGAAATTTGTTGCGAATGGAAGTTATATAGAATACTATTGTATTAAGTACTTAATACAATAAGGAAGTGGTAGATTTTGACATGGGAGTTTGATAATAATAAACCTATATATTTGCAATTGGTAGATATTTTAAAATTTAAAATAATATCAGGAGAGTTTGAAATAGGAGCTAAGTTAAGTTCTGTGAGAGATATGGCAGCAGAGGCAGAAGTTAATCCAAATACTATGCAAAGGGCTTTAGCAGAACTAGAAAGGGAAGGACTATTATATAGTCAAAGAACAACTGGAAGATTTGTTACAAAAGATGAGGAAAAAATAAAACATATGAGAAAAGAAATAGCATATAGGGAGATAGATTCATTAAAAGAAAAATTAATAAATTTAGGGTATAACAAGGACGATATGTTAAAACTTATAAATACTAATATTGTGGAGGGGCAAAAATGAGTGAAAGCATAGTTGAAATTAGCGGTGTATACAAAAAATATTGTAAAAAAGAAGTATTTAAAGATTTAAATTTAAAAATACCAAAAGGAAAAATAGTTGGACTATTAGGTCCTAATGGAAGTGGCAAAACAACTATGATAAAACTTATAAATGGATTAACTCAATGTGATAAAGGAGAAGTAACTATAAATAGTTTAAAACCAGGGGTGTACACAAAGTCTATAATATCTTATTTACCAGATAAAAACTATTTAAACGAAGATATGAACGTTAAAGAGATTATAAAATTTTTTAATGATTTTTATAAAGATTTTAATATAGATAAAGCTAAAGACATGGTTAAAAGTTTAAATATAGATATAAATGATAAGATAAAAACTATGTCTAAAGGGACTAAAGAAAAAGTAGGACTAATATTAGTGATGTCAAGAAATGCACAACTTTATATACTAGATGAACCAATCGGAGGAGTTGACCCGGCATCAAGGGCTTACATTATAAAAACTATTTTAAGAAACTATAATGAAGAATCGACTCTTTTAATAGCTACACACTTGATAAATGAAATTGAAAGTATATGTGATGAAGTAATAATAATTTCAAATGGAGAAGTTATTATTCAAGGAGAAGTTGATGATATAAGAGGTAATAAAGGTATGTCTATAGATTCTTTATTTAGGGAGGAGTTTAAATGTTAGGGAAATTATTAAAATACGAATTTAAGGCGACTTCTAAGTTTTTTATACCAATGTATTTATTAATAGTAGTAACGATTATTTTAAATGGTGTATTTATGTTAAATCCAATAATGTCTAAAAGTCAACATATATCTATTATGGTTATAGTATCCCTTTTAGTAGCACTTATTACTTTAACAGTTATAATTTGCATAAATAGATTTAGAAAAAACTTATTAGGGGAAGAAGGGTATTTAATGTTTACCATACCCACGAAGACATATAAAATTATATTATCTAAATATATATGTAGCTTAATTTGGACTTTACTAACTTTTATAATAACCATAATTTCTTACTCTATAATTATGGTACAACAATCAACATCAATTGGCACAATTTATGGTGAAGGAGTTACATTATATATTGATGATAAGATAATTAGTTTTCCTGAATTAGTAAAGACTAACAAAGACTTTATAGTTATAGCATTTGTTATATTGTTAATTTTAAGTTTTATTTCTATTGTTATATTTGCAGTATATAACTCATTAGCTATTGCACAACTATCTATATTTAATAAATATAAAACAATAGCATCCACAGTATCATTTTTAGGTATATGTGTTGTATTAAATGGATTAAACATACTTGCCAATAATATATTTCCAAAACCAGATATATCAGATTTAACATTCATGGGAGCTTTTACAAAAGTAATGACATTAGGTATATTACAAAATTTTATAATAATTATTATTTTATTTATAGGGTTAAATTATACATTAACTAAAAAGCTTAATTTAGACTAATAAGGTAAATTTTATAGAGATTAAAATTTTATAAAAATCACAAACTAATCTTAAGTAATTAAGAAAGGGTGATTATATGAAAAAGTCTAAAAAATATGATGAATATAAAAATGAGGCACAAACTTTTAAATCTATGGTAAATCATACTCAGATAAATCAACAATTTTTATCAGAATATGAAGAAAGTCAAACAGTAGATAAAAAAGTATCTTCAAAAAGACAAGGAGCACTAACAAAACAAATAACAAATTAAATTATATATATTGAACTTTAAAAAGGTAGCTAAAATTAGCTACCTTTAATTATTTATAAAAATATCCTTATAAAGGAATTAATTAAACAATATAGAAAATATAATAAAAATAGATAAGTTAATAAAAATGAAGAGGTGTAAAATGGAAAAATTAAATTTTAGACAAATACATTTAGATTTTCATACTAGTGAATACATAGAAGATATAGGAATTGATTTTGATAGCAAAAAATTTGCAAAAACTTTAAATGAAGCTTGTGTAAATTCAATAACATGTTTTGCAAGGTGTCATCATGGATGGTTATATTATCTATCTAAAAACAATCCAAGAATGATTCATCCAAAGTTAGCAAATAAAAATCTATTAATACAGCAAATAGATGAATGTCATAAGTTGGGTATAAAAGTACCAATTTATACAACTGTCCAATGGGATGGGTACATAAGTAGAAATTATCCAGAATGGCTAAGTAGAGATGCAAACGGAGAGCCTTTATGTACACAAAATGTTGAAAAACCACACTTTTACAATACAATATGCTTAAATTCTCCATATAGAGAATATTTTAAAAATCATCTAATAGATATAATAGAATCTATTGGAGAAGAGAAAATTGATGGTTTTTTCATGGATATACTTCTTGAAGTAGACTGCAGTTGTAATTACTGTAAGGAAAAAATGAAAGAATTAAATATAGATAGTAGTTTAAAAGAGGAAAGGCTTAGATATTCAACTATAATGTTGGATGAATTTAGAAGTGAAATTACGGAATTAATAAATTCAAAAACAAAGGATAAAACAATATTTTATAATAGTTCTAGTATAGGTCCAAGATTTTGGAACTCTATAGATACCTATACTCATTTAGAACTAGAATCTCTGCCAAGTGGAGGATGGGGATATGATCACTTTCCTACAACAGTAAGATTTGCAAGACTTTTAGGAAAAGAAATATTAGGAATGACAGGTAAGTTTCATACATACTGGGGAGATTTTCATTCATTAAAAAATCAAGCAGCTTTAGAATTTGAATGTTTCAATATGCTGGCTCAAGGCTGCAAGTGCTCAATAGGAGATCAGTTACATCCAACTGGAAAGCTATCTAAAGCATCATATGACTTAATAGGTAAAGTATATAAATCTGTAAAAGAAAAAGAAAAATATTTAGAAAATGTAAAAGTTTTATCAGAAATAGGATTATTAACTCCAGAAGGTTTTAATAATACAAAAGGCACATCACAAGCACTTATAGGCGCAGTTAGAATGCTTCAAGAATTATCATATCAATTTGATATAGTTGACATGAATATAGATTTTAACGATTATAAGTTAGTTATAATTCCTGACGAAATAAAAGGTAACTTAAAGTTAAAAGAAAAGTTAGAAGAGTACACTAAAAATGGAGGAAAAGTAATAGGTACATACGATAGCTTAGATTTAAATGAAGAAATAGATTTCTTCCAAAATGAAAGATTAGGAAAGTCTAAATATGACCGAGACTTTATAATGCCTAATGATACAATAGGTAAAACTTTACCTAAAGAAGAGTTTGTTATGTACTTAGGTAAGATAGATATAAAATCATGTGAATCAAAAATTTTACTAAATACTGTAAAACCATATTTCAATAGAGGAGAAGACGATAAGTTTTGCTCACATCAGCACACTCCATCAAGCGAAGAAATAGGAATGCCAGGAGCTACTTTGTATAACAATAAATTATATTTTGCACATCCTATATTTAGTATATACAGAAAAAATGCTTCAAGATGGTGTAAAGAACTTATGAAAGATGCTATTGAATTACTAATGAAAAATAAATTAGTAGATCATAATGGACCATCAACAATACTTACAACACTTCAAAAAAATTTAAATACTAATGAATATATACTTCATGTACTTCACTATATGACAGAAAAAAAATCACAAGATATATATACTATAGAAGATAAAATATCGTTACAAGATATTGAATTCACTATAGAAATAGATGAAATAGAAATTAAAAGCATAAAAAAATACAATGAAGATAAATATATAGAGTTTTCAAAAGAAGAAAATAAAATTAGATTTAATCTAGATAAAATAAATGGGCATGAGATGATAATAATTAATAATTAATAAAGAGGTGATAGATTGAAACACTGTAGGTTAATCTTTATGATAGCTATATTATTTATTACACTAACAGGATGCAGTACGACAGAGGTTGGTAATATCAATAATCAAGAAGTTAATACAAATAATGAAGATTCAGAAGCTAGAAAAACTAAGTGGATAGAAGAAATTGATTACTTAACAACGAAACTTGAAGATATGCACCCAGCAGTATTTACTAATATAACAGAAGAAGAGTATGATGAAAAAATAAAAGATTTAAAAAATAACATAGAAAAATTAACAGACAATGAAATACATTTTAAGTTAAAAGAACTAGTAGCATCTGTGAAAGATGCTCATACTAAATATTATCCTTTTAATTGGGGAGAAAAATTTGAAAATGAGAATATATATCCTGTAGAACTTGATTATTTTGAAGATGAGATAAGGATTATAGGAGTTTCAGACAAAAAATACAAAGACATATTAGGTATGAAGCTTGTAGGTATAAATGATATTCCTATAGATGAAGTCTTAACTAAGTTTGAAAAAATATTGTCATATGAAAATGATGAATGGAAAAAAGTATTATTTTTAAATAGTGTAACTTTAGATAAATACTTAAAATACTTAGAAATATCTGAAGGTGAGTCTGTAACCTTAAATCTAGAAGATGATGATAAGAAAATTAATAAAAAAATATCTACTGTAAGTGTTAAGGAGTACGATTCTTTGGAAACTATAAGTTATAAAGACACTATACCTAATAGAAAAAATATAGTTTATGAATCAAAACCTGAAGGAATGGATGATGCTTACTGGTATAAATTTATAGAAGAAGATAATATATTCTATTTCCAATATAATGAATGTACTAGTTCTAGCCAGGATCCTAATTATCCTAACTTTTATCAATTTTCAAGTGAACTAATAGAATCTATAAATAAGAATATAGATAATATAGATAAATTTGTAGTCGATTTAAGAAATAACATGGGAGGAAATAACTCATTAATGGCAGAGTTATGTGTAAGGATAAGTAAAGAAGTAGATATGAGTAAGCTTAAAGTATATACTATAGCAGGAAGAGAAACTTTTTCATCAGGAACAGATGCCTTAGCTAACACGAAGGAATTTTTCAATGCAACATTTGTGGGAAGTGAAACTGGAGGAAATGTAGCTTGTTTTGCAGAACTTGGATATATAGACGGACCTAATGAACTTGGAACTATATTGTGTTCAACAAAAGAATATGACCTAGGTGTAAATGGATTACTAAAAGGAGAAGGTGGAGCTATACCAGATGTTGATATAAAAGATTCATTTGAAAGTTACAAAAAAGGTATAGATGATTGTTATGAATATATAAAAAAACAATAATAAATATATATTAAAATATAAGTGTAGATGGTGTAAGTAAAATAAACCTATCTACACTTTTAAATTCTTAATATATACAAACTTGAACATAAAACCTAAAAAATATATAATAAAGGTTACGACTTAAAAGAAATTAGGTGAATAAATGGATTTTAAAATAGTTAATGATATATTAATAGCTAACATAGATAAATATAGATTGCAAAGAGCAAAAGAATATTATCAACAAGGGTATATAGAAGAAGGTAATTATTCAAAAGAAGATGATAAAATAAGTTTTTTTGGTAGTGTAGTCTCAAAATATCAAAGAGAAATATATGATAGTTTTATAATTATAGATAACTTAAATAAAGAAATAGTATCAAGTGGATGTACTTGTGAAGATTTTAATCAAAATACTACGATAGACAATAATTTTATATGTAAACATATAGCCTGTATAATGTTAAAAGGAATAGATGATTTAAAGTTAAGTGTAGTTCATAATTTAAAGTCAAAAGCTATAAATGTCCAACAAAAAAATAAACCAAAATTAAATACAAGATTTATAAATAGAGATTTATTAAACTACTTTAAAGTTATTCCAAAAGAAAAAGTTAATTTAGAAGTAGATGTAACTAGCTATTTAAATGAATCTATAGAAGTAGAATTTAAAATTGGAAATTATAAAATGTATACTTTAAAAAATTTTAAAGAATTTGCAAGTGCTAGAGTTGAGGGAAATAGTATAATATATGGAAAAGATTTTATTTATGACCCTAAAAGTAGTGACTTTGAAGATGATGAAAAACTAGCAGAATTTATAGAAGATTATGGACTAAGTATAAACGATAGTATTAATTCTAGAAAAAGCAGATATATGATACTAAATTCTAGATTATTAAAAAGATTGATGAAATTATTAAGATACAAGGAATTCACTTTTAACCATGAGAGAAAAACATATACACCTGAAATTATAGAAGGTAGTATTCCTATGGACTTAGATATAAAAAAAGTAGGAAACAAAATAGTTATATCTAATAAAGATAAATTGCCAACTCCGTTATCTAATAAAGGAGATGTAGTATTTTATAATGGAAACATATATATACTTTCAGATATGGATGGTATATATTATAAAAGAATATATTCAGTTTTAAAAGAATATAAAGAGATAGAATTTGAAGATGAAGAAATAAGTGAATGTTTAACTAACTTAATCCCAAAGCTTAAAAATATATCTAATGAATTGGATATAGATGAGAGTATAACTAAGAATATAGCAAAAGATTTAACTGTTAAATATTATTTTGATTTAGAAGATGCAAAGATAACTTGTGATGTTAAAATGTATTATGAAGGTGAAGAACACGGTAAATTTATAATTAGAGACGTTCAAAAAGAAGAAGAAGCAATTTATAGATTATATACAAATTATTTTGAACGAGAGAAAAATAAATATGTATTTAAAGGTGTAGACACTCAATTATATGACTTTTTAACAAAAGAGATAAATAGACTTAAGAATATAGGAGAGGTTTATTATTCAGACAAGTTTAAAGAAAAAAAAGTATACAATTCATCAAATATAAAAGTAGGTTTAGGACAAGAAATAAATCACTATTTAGAACTTAAATTTAAAATAGAAGATGTAGATGAAAAAGAATATAAAGAAATATTAAAATCTTTTAAAGCAAATAAGAGATTTTATAAATTAAAAAATGGAAACTTTATAAATTTAGAAGAAGATGAAACAAAAGAAATATTTAAACTTATGGAAAGCTTAGGTTTTACAAATAGTATAAAAGATATGAATATACATGCAAGTAAAACTTTGTATATAGAGGAAATAATTACAGAGAAAAAGTTACCTTATATAGAAGGAATAGAAAATGCTAAAAATATAGTAAATAATTTCAATAAATATTATAATAAAAACTACACTGTTCCAAAAGAGTTAAAAGCAAACCTTAGAGATTATCAATTAGATGGATTTAAGTGGTTTAAAACTCTAGATAGTTATGGATTTGGAGGTATACTTGCAGATGAGATGGGACTTGGAAAAACTATTCAGACTATAACCTTTTTACTAGAACAAAAAGGAAGTAAAAGTATAGTTATAACACCTACATCTCTTATACATAACTGGAAGAGTGAGTTTGAAAAATTTGCACCAACCTTAAAAGTTGGAATAGTTCATGGTACAAAAAAAGAAAGAGAAACTGTTATAAATAATCTTGAAAATATAGATGTTCTAATAACAACATATGGATCTCTTAGAAATGATAGAGAAAAATATGAAGAAATAAACTTTGATTATTGCATAATAGATGAAGCTCAAAATATTAAAAATCCAACATCTATAGCATCAGATGCAGTTAAGGGAATACAAGCAAGAACTAGATTTGCACTTACAGGAACACCTATAGAAAATAATTTATTAGAACTTTGGTCTATATTTGATTTCATAATGCCAGGATATTTATATAATGTAAGTAAGTTTAATGCAATTTTTATAAAAGATGAAAGCAATATGAAAAGACTAAAGCAACTTATAAA
Organism: Paraclostridium bifermentans; assembly: GCF_964259345.1. GTDB lineage: Bacteria > Bacillota > Clostridia > Peptostreptococcales > Peptostreptococcaceae > Paraclostridium > Paraclostridium bifermentans_B. The sequence continues at coordinate 316,805 of NZ_CAXVJR010000001.1, read as the reverse complement.
ACCATTTATTTTAAGAAGAACTAAAAAACAAGTTATAAAAGAACTACCAGATAAAATAGAGAAGAAGTTTTTAGTGGAATTAAGCAAGGAACAAAGAAAGATATACAAAACTTATGTAGATGAAATACAAATAAAACTACAGGATAAATACCAAAGTAATGACAAAATAACTGTTCTTTCTTACTTAACAAAACTAAGACAATTATGTTTAGATCCAAGTCTTATAGTAACTGATTATAAAGGTAAGAGTGCAAAAATAAATGCTTGTATAGAATTATTAAAAGAGAATATAGAGAATGATAATAAAGTGCTAGTATTTTCTCAATTTACAAGTGTTTTACAAAATATAGGAGAAGTACTTGAAAAAGAAAATATAGAGTTTAACTATTTAGATGGACAAACTAAAGCAACTCAAAGAATTAAATTAGTTGAAGAATTTAATGAAAATAATGCTAAAAAAGTATTTTTAATATCATTAAAAGCAGGAGGAACAGGATTAAATCTAACTTCTGCAAATACAGTTATTCACTTTGATCCATGGTGGAACCCATCTGTAGAAAAACAAGCAAGTGATAGAGCTCATAGATTAGGGCAAAGAGAAGTTGTAGAAGTAATAAAGTTAATTGCTAAAGGAACTATAGAAGAGAAAATTGTAAAGCTTCAAGAAAGCAAGAGTAAGTTAATTGATGATATTATAAATAATGAATTAGCTGATTCTAGTGTATTAAAAAATCTATCTAATGATGAAATATTAGATTTATTGACATAAAATGAAAGGTAGAAAAAATATGAGTAAAAAGATATTTAATGGAAAAAAACTTAAAAATGCTAGAGTGTATAGAGCTAAAACTGTAGATATTTTAGCAAAAGAAACTAAACTAAATAAAAAGGATATAATGGCTTTTGAAGGCGATAAATATAAGCCAACATTAGAAAATGAAATGAAGTTAGCTAATGCACTAAGTTTTCCAAGAGATTACTTTAGCGAAAAAGATGCAGCGAATGTGGTTGTTGAAAATACACATATAAGAACTGAATCTACATTACCTAGAGTTGATGATATAGCTTTTAAAGAAAAGCTAGTTATGACTCATAGATTATTAAATTTTATACAAGGATATATAAAATTCCCAGAAATGAATTTACCTAATAATCTAAATAGAAATTATGATATAGAAGTGTTAGCAGATAATGTGAGAAATTATTTTGGATTAGGAGATGGTCCAATAGGGAATATGGTAAGTTTACTTGAGGTAAATGGAATATTTATATCTGCTACAAATATAGATAAAAAAGGAGCTTTAGCATTTAGTCAAAAGCAAACTATTGGTAAAGATTCTAGATACTTTATATCTTTAGGAAATGATAGAAAATCAGCACCTATAAGAAACTATGATCTAGCATATGAACTTGCATATATAATAGCTACAGAAGCTAATATACAGTCTAAAAAGTTTTCAAAAGATGAATTTGCATGTGCATTTTTAATGCCTAAAGAAAGTTTTATAGTGGACTTAGAAAAAGCTTATGAATTAGAAGATTATTTAGAACTTAAGAAAAAATGGATAGTACCAGTATGGGCTATGATTTTACGTGGCTACCAACTTGGAAAAGTGAGTTATAAAAAATATATGTATTTAATGAATGAAATGGATAAAAAAGGATGGTCTAAAAAGGAGCCATTAGATGATAATATAAAATCTACTCATCCAATACTTCTTAAAAAATCATTTGATATGATGATTGAAGGAAAAATAATGAATGAAGGGTTATTCATGAATAACTTATCAAATTATGGTCTTAGTATATATCCTCAAGATGTAGAAGAATTACTTGGATTAAAGGATGGAACTTTATCAAAAAATACGGCTAAACCGAATAAAGATAATATAAGAAAAGTTAATTTTAAAAAATAATAAAAATAGCAAATAGCTATATCAAACCTTAAATATTTTAAGATGATATAGCTATTTTTATTAACTCTACATTATAATTGTGACATAAGCCATAGCTACAACTGCTACAGTAGCCCAAGTTACCCCACCTAGTATCATAGGTTTTACACCCTTTGTAAATAAATCTTTTATATTTATTTTATACCCAACTCCAACTAAAGCTGTAGTAACTAAAAACTTATAGCCTTTTTTGAAAAATGGTTCCATAGCTTCTGGAAAAACACCAAAAGTGTTAAGTATAGCCATACCTAAAAATCCTAGTATAAACCAAGGGAAAACATCCATAACTATTTTTCCAAAAGATTTTTCAGGTTCACTACTTGCACCAGTGCCATCAGTTGCACTTGCAAGTTGAGCTTCTTTTCTTTTTTCATTAACCATAACTATAGTAAATACAATAGCAACAACAACTAAAAATGTTGTACGTGTAAGTTTTACTATAACTGGTAATTCAGCAGCAGCAGAAACTCCTATAAGTTTAGCAAAAGTATCTCCAGCAGCTACAACACTAGAAGTATCACTAATTGCAGTACCTGCAAGTAAACCAAATTGATCTGGTGTTAAATTTAAACTTTGACCTATAAATGGGAACGCTAGAGCCGCAAACACATCAAATAAAAATATTGCAGTTAATGCATAAGCCATTTCATCATCATTTGCATTTATAATTGGACTTACTGTAGCTATAGCAGTACCACCACATATAGCAGTACCAGAGCCTACCAATCTTCTAGTATTTATTGAAACCCCAAGCATTTTACCTACTAATAATGCTGTTAAAAATGACATACAAATATTTGTAATAATTAGTGGAAGAGCAGTTCCACCAGTTTGAATTATAGCGTTAAAATTAAGTGTAGCACCTGCTAAAATTATACCAAATTTTAAAAGCTTTTTTGCTGCATACGTAGTCCCTTTTTTATAATCTCCTTTAGCTGGATTTATATTACCTAGCAAAGCACCTAAGAATAAACCTATCATAGGAGCTCCAATTATATGCTGAAGTCCTCCTAAAAATGTAGAAATACCAGCTAAAATAACACAAACTCCTAGTCCCATCAACATTCCTGTCGACATAAATAATTCCCCCCTTGAAAAGTAAATATTAACTTTTGAATTGTTAGTTAAATATTTATCTAGTTCTTGATTTGAATTATAGCACCTAGGAAAAAGATTTCACAACAACTTTTTTTAAAACTTAAATATCAAATTTAAAAATTGTCTATATAAAAATAGGACGAAATTTAGTAAAAAAGCCATTTTAAAAGAATTTATAATAAAATAAAATTTATAAAAAATTTTCTAAAAATTCCTAAAGTAATTTTATTTTATTATAAAAATTTATATAATCATCAGCAAATATAGAGTCTTTTAAAAATATAAAATTAAATTCATGAGATAATTTCATTGAATTAACATCTAAAACAACAATATCGCCGTTTTTTATATCATCCATTACAGCGACTTTGTAAATTATAGATATACCAAAATTATTTTTAACTAAATCTTTTATTAAATTGATATTTCCAATTTGTAAAAGGGTAGAGAAGTTTTTAGTTGTATAATTTTTTTCATAAAGCCATACTTCAAATATTTCTCTGCTACCAGAACCATTCTCTCTTAAAATTAAATTTTCACCAAGCAAGTCTTCCACACTTAAATTGGATTTCTTAGAAAGTGGGTTTTTAGGTGAAGCGATAAACACAAAATCTTCATAGCTTAATAAATGAGTTTCATAATCAGACTTATTAAAATGACCTTCTATAAAGCAAAACTCTAAATTCCCTTTTTTTAACATATCCAAAAGTGTTTTGGTATTATCTACTACCATGGATAAATTAGAATTAGGAAATTCAGTTAAGTAATTTTTTATAATACTAGGCATTACAAACTCACCAATACTTCTTGTTGCTCCAAATGATAATGGTTTACTTGTATAAGTTGAATTTTTTAAATTATTCTCAATAGACAATGACATTGTTTTTAATTTTAATACATGATTTAAAAACTCTTCCCCTGTTTTTGTTAATGTTAAAGTTTTACCTACGTAATCAAATAGTTTTATATCGTATTGAGACTCGATATATTTAATATGCTGGCTAACAGCAGGTTGAGTAATACATAATCTTTTTGCAGTTTTTGTATAACTTTTAGTTTCACATAAATCAATAAATGTTTTTAATCTAAAATCTATCATAGTATTCTATAATCCCCCTTTTGATAATTAAAGTGTACTATAAGTAAAATTTATAAATCAATAAATTTTTATAATTTTACATTATAGGAAAGCGTTGTTACACTTTAAGTAAGAAGAAATTGTTAAAAATATATTAATATAAATCTGGAGGGGTAACATGGATATATTAGTAATTGGGGGAGTGGCAGCAGGGACTAAGACAGCTGCAAAATTAAAACGTGAAAATAGAGATTTTAACGTAACTCTTATAACAAAGGGAGAAAACATATCTTATGCAGGATGTGGGCTTCCTTACTATGTTGGAGGAGTTATAGAAAATAAAGAAGATTTAATAGTAAATACACCTAAAAGCTTTTCAGATTTAACTCAAGTTGAAGTTAAAACTAATATAGAAGCTATAGAGATAGATAGAGAAAATAAAAGTGTTAAAGCTAAAAATTTAATAAATGGTGAAGAATTAAGTTTTAAATATGACAAATTAGTTATAGCTACAGGAGCAGATCCAGTTAAGCCACCGATTGAAGGTATTGATTTGGATGGTGTTTATTATATGAGAACACCTAATGATGCAATAGCTGTTCGTGAAGTTGTAGAAAGTAAAAATGTAAAAAGAGCAGTAGTAGTAGGTGGAGGATTTATAGGCCTTGAAGTTGCTGAAAATCTTCATGAGATGGGTGTTAAGACTACTTTAGTTGAAGCAATGGATCACATAATGCCAGGATTTGATGATGAAGTTTGTTCTTATGTTGAAGATGAACTTGTAGATAATGGAATAATGGTTTTAACTAAAGAAAGACTGACTTCTATAGAAGGAGAAGAAAAAGTAACTAAGGTAAGAACAGATAAAAGAGCTATGAAAGCAGATATGATAGTAATGGCAGTAGGTATAAGAGCTAATACAAAAATTGCAAGTGACTGTGGATTAGAACTTGAACCTAATAGAACTATCAAAGTTAATGAGTATATGCAAACAAATGATGAAAATATATATGCAGTAGGAGACTGCGTAACAGTTAAAAATATATTAAGTGGAAAGCCTGCTTGGTCTCCGATGGGATCTTCAGCAAATAAAGAAGGTAGATGCTTAGCAAAAACTTTAAGTGGAGAAAAGACACCATTTAATGGAGTATTAGGAACAGGAATAGTTAAACTATTAGATTTAAATGCAGCAAGAACAGGATTAACTGAAAAAGATGCTGTAAATGCAGGATATGAAGTGGAAAGTGTAATTGTTCCAATTGATGATAAAGCACATTATTATCCAGATTCTAAAATGATAATTATAAAGCTTATAGCTGATAAAAATACTAAAAAACTATTAGGAGCTCAAATATTTGGAGAAGGAAATGTAGATAAGCAAATAGATATAGTAGCAACAGCTATAACATTTAATGCTACAATAGCTGACTTACAAAATCTAGATTTAGCATATGCACCACCATTTTCAACAGCAATACATCCTTTAGGTCATGCTGCAAACGTGCTTTTAAATAAAATAGATGGAGATGTTAAGGTAATTAGATACAATGAGTTTATAGAAAATCAAGATGAATATAAATTAGCTGATGTAAATAAAAAACCTCAATTAGAAGGGATACCATATATAGATTTAGCAACACTTAATGGTAAGATAGATGGATTTGAATTAGAAGATAAAATACTTTTAGTATGTGCTAGAGGGAAAAGGGCATATTTGGCATATAATAGAATGAAACACTTTGGATATAAAGATATACAAATTTTAGAGGGTGGATTAGCTTTAAATAAAGAAATAAATACTGAGATGGGGGTAAATTAATATGAAAATAACAGAAGCAATGAGAAAAGAAGTTAAGGGGCAAGGATTTTTATCAAATAATGATGGAAAGCACTTTTCATGTAGGGTTATAACTGAAAATGGAGCTATAACAGCAGATCAATTAATAAATGTAGCTGAAATAGCTAAGAAATATGGAAATGGAAATATATCATTAACATCAAGATTAACATTAGAGATACCTGGTATAGAGTATGAAGATATAGAAAACACTAAGGAATATTTAAAGAAAGATAATTTAGTATCAGGAGGAACTGGTTCAAGAGTTAGACCTATAGTTCCATGTAAAGGGACTGTATGTACATTTGGATTATGTGATACACAAGAAATAGGAACTACATTACATAAGGAATTCTATGAAAAATGGTATGATGTAAAACTTCCACATAAGTTTAAAATAGGAGTAGGTGGATGTCCAAATAACTGTGTAAAACCTAGTTTAAACGATTTTGGAGTAATAGGACAATTTGTTCCTGAATTTGATGAAGATATGTGTTCAGGATGTAAAAAATGTGCTCCAAAAGAAACTTGTAAAGTTGGAGCAATATCAATGATAGATGGAAAAGCGGTAATAGATAGAGAAAAATGTAATAACTGTGGATTATGTATAGGAAAGTGCCATTTTGATGCTATAGAAGAAGGTAAAAAAGGACTTAAAATATACTTAGGTGGTAAATGGGGTAAAGCATCAAGACCTGGAACTCCTATAACAGGAATATATAATGAAGAAGAAATGATGAGTATACTAGAAAAAGCTATACTTGTATATAGAGAACAAGGTAAAACTGGAGAGCGTTTTGGAGATATGATAGATAGAATAGGTTTAGAGAATATGGAAGCTCAGGTTTTAGGCAATGAGATATTTGATAGAAAAGAAGAAATATTAGAAGCAGATCTTCATACAGTAGGTGGAGCTACTTGCTAAATTTATAATAGGAAAACTTGCAAAGTATATACTTTGCAAGTTTTTTTTGTGTATTAAAAAATGAATTTAGTGAAATTTTTATATTGTGTAGACATATCTATCCATATAATGTATATTTTTAATGTATATTGTATACTTATAATTTTTTCTAAAATAGGAAAAGTTTATTTTGGACATATTATAGTAAGTAAAGTTTTAAAAAGGAGAATTTCAATATGAAGGAAAATAAAAAAGAATTTGAAGAAGATCCTAGGTACAAACAATGCAATAAAGAAGCTATAATGGGATTAATTCTAGGTATAGTAAATTTAGTTTGGTGGTTTGGATTTGGTTACGGACTAGGAAGAAAGCCGGTCAATGAATATTCATATATATTAGGATTTCCATCTTGGTTTTTTATGAGTTGTATAGTTGGAGGTATATTATTTTCAATATTAACTGTTGTTATGATAAATAAATTTTTTAAGAATATGTCATTAGATGCATTAACTGAAGAAGAAGCAAAAGAATATAGAAAGGAATATAAGTAATGAAATACATAAATTATCAAGTATTATTACCTATTATATTATACTTTATAGCAGTATTTTTAGTAGGAGTTTACTCTATGAAGTTTGTAAGTAGAGCTAAAAATAAAGCTAATGGTGAAAAAGGCTTCATGGATGAATACATGACAGGAGGAAGAGATTTAGGCGGATTTGTTTTAGCTATGACATTAGTTACTACTTATCTTAGTGCCGGAAGCTTTATAGGAGGACCTGGAACGGCTTATACACAGGGACTAGGATGGGTATTTTTAGCTATGGCACAAATGCCAACTGGGTATTTTACTCTGGCTGTACTTGGAAAAAAGTTTGCAATAATAGCAAGAAAAATAAATGCAGTAACTATAACTGATTTCTTAAGAGAAAGGTATAAATCAGATGTAGTTGTAATATTAACATCGTCATCAATAGTAATATTTTTTATAGCAGCTATGGCAGCTCAATGGGTAGGAGCAGCTAGACTTTTACAAGGATCTGTAGGATTAGATTATAAAATAGCTTTAACAGCTTTTGGGGTAACTGTAATAGTTCACACAGTAATTGGTGGATTTAGAGCTGTAACTCTATCTGATGCTATACAAGGAGTTATAATGACTATAGCTACAATTTCTATATTTGTAGGAACTGTTATTGCAGGTGGAGGTATACCAAATATAATAGATAATATGAAAAATATAAATGAAGGAATGATAACTCCTTTTGGCGTAGACCCTGGGATGATGTCTATAGCATGGGTAACATCATTTTGGATATTAGTAGGGTTTGCAGTAGTAGGAATACCTTCAGTATCTCAAAGAGCAATGAGCTATAAAGACACTAAAAGTTTACATGATGGAATAAAATATGGAACTATAGTATCTATGGTATTACTTCTTGGAATGCATTTAGTAGGTGCTTTTTCAAGTACATTAGTATTTGGAATAGATTCAGGAGATTTAGTTATTCCAACGATAACAACACAATTATTTCCATCGGTTATTGCGGGGATTTTATTAGCAGGACCATTAGCTTCTATAATGTCAACTGTAGACTCACAGTTATTAGTTGCTTCAGGAGCTATAGTTAACGATATATATACTAATTATATAAACCCTAAGGTAAAAACAGATTCTAAAAAAACAGGTACTATAAGTTTAATAGTAACAACTATTTTAGGAATCATAATATATATAGTAGCTATAAACCCGCCAGATTTAATAGTATGGTTAAACTTATATGCTAATGCAGGAATAATATCTACATTTTTATGGCCAATAATTTTAGGGTTATACTGGAAAAGAGCAAATGCAAGTGGAGCTATAGCATCCATAGTAACTGGAATAGGAACATATATATTATTTAGTTATGTATGGCCAAGGCCTTTAGGAATGCATACAATTGTACTTCCTTTAATTATATCTCTTATTTCATTTGTTATTATCTCAAAACTTACAAAACCACCTACAAAAGAAACTGTAGAAACTTTTTGGGGTATATATAAAAAATAATAAAAAAAGATATCTTGAAAAAAAGATATCTTTTTTTATTATGCAAAAACTCGTGTATAAAAAATCAATCATTTGAAATATTAATGATTATAATAGAAAGAATCAATTTTCATTTTGTAGAAAAATGTCATAAAATATAGTCGTAGAGAAAAGGTATTATATGCCAAAGGGAAGGAAGATAAAAATGGACGCTTTTAAACAAACATTATTAGATGAAATACCAGCATTTAGAGAAAAAGGACATAAATTTTTAAATAAAGAAATGTCTAAAATGGATTTTAAACATGCATCTGGAGGTATGGGAGTATACGCTCAACGTGATGGACAAAGCTTTATGATAAGACTTAGAGTAGCTTCAGGGATATTAAATTTTGAACAATTAAAATTAGTTCAATATTTTTCTCATAAATACAATTTAAATCAAATACATTTAACAACTAGACAAGCTATACAACTTCATGGACTAACAATAGATGAAGTATGTGACATAATGGAAGAAGGTATACACAAAGATATGTATACTAGAGGAGGTGGTGGTAACTTTCCAAGAAATGTTGCTATATCACCATTATCTGGAGTAGACCCAGAAGAAGCATTTGATGTAACTTATTATGCAACTAAAGTAAATGAACATTTTATGAGTAAGATAACAACATATAAACTACCGAGAAAACTAAAAGTATCTTTCTCAAGTTCACCAAAAGATGCAGCAAATGCAACTATAAATGATTTAGGATTTTTAGCTGTTAAAAAAGATGGAAAAGAATACTTTAAAGTATACATAGCAGGAGGTATGGGTAAAAATCCTATAAAGGGTGCTGAATATGATGAATTAGTAGAACCTAAAGATGTATTATATCATGTTGAAGCTATGACTAATTTATTTATAGAAAAAGGAAATTATGAAAATAAAAATAAAGCTCGTACAAGATATATACTTATGGAAATGGGAGAAGAAGCTTTAATAGAGTGTTATAAAAAACATTTAAAAGAGGTTAAAGAAAATTCTAATTTAGATTTAGAAATAAAATCAAAGGATTACAATAAAGAAGGTATAAAAATAGAATTAAAAGATAATAGATTATTTGAACAAAAACAAGAAGGATTATATGCTGTATATGTACATCCTGTGAGTGGACAATTAAAAGTATCTGATTTAGATAAAATAATAGATGTTATAAAAGATATAGAAGATGTAGAAATAAGACTTGCAATGAGTGAAGGTTTCTATATAAGAAACTTAAATGGAGAAGAAGCTAAAAAAGTTTTAGATATAACTAAAGATATAACTGGAAAATATAAAATACAACAAAGTACAGCATGTATAGGTGTACCTATATGTCAAATGGGTATAGCAGAGAGTCAACAAGCTTTAGAGGAAATAATAAATTACTTAGAAGAAAAAGGCTATGAAAGTGATGTATTACCAAGAGTTCATATATCAGGATGTAATAACTCTTGTGGAACTCACCAAGTTGCACCTATAGGTTTTGCAGGAAAGAAAAAGAGAGTAAATGATAAAACAGAAGATGCTTTCGAACTTCATATAGGTGGAAGAGTTGGAGAAGATAATACTAAATTAGGTAAAAAATATGGAGATATACTAAGAAAAGATGTTCCAAATTTATTATATGATATATCAAATGCTATAGAAAAATCTGACTTAGAATTCTACGACTATATAGATAATAATGAAGAAGAATTAGATGAAATAGTAAATAAATATTTAGTATAAGTTTAATAAAAAATAGCTTTAAAATTTATAAATTTTGAAGCTATTTTTTTATATTTTATATCTTAATTTAAATGATTTCTCTTTAATTATTAAAGAATATTATAAATTAGAAAGAACAAACTAAATTTATAATATAAATTAAAGGAGATATTTATGAAGATAAGATTAGGATATGTAGCAATTGCATTAAATTTACCAAAAGTTACTTCCTCTAGTACTGTAACTTATTCAAGATATTCTAAAATCAAAAGTGAGACAGAACGACTGAATAAATTAAAAGAAGTCACTAGATCAAATATAGTAGATTTAGAAAAAATACTTAATTATAATATAGCTAATAATATTCATTTTTATAGAATAACTTCTAATTTAATACCTTTAGTAACTCATCCAGATGTAGAGTTTAACTATAGACAGTACTTTAAAAGAGATTTTGAGCATATAGGAAATATAATAAAAAATAGTGACATGAGAGTTGATACTCATCCAGATCAATTCAATGTTATTAACAGTATAAAGGAAAACGTAGTAAATAATACTATAACTAATTTAAAATTTCAAAGTCAGTTATTTGAAGATATTAATTATAAAAATGGTAAAATGGTAATTCATATAGGTGGAGCACAAGGTGGAAAAGAAGAATCAATGAAAAGATTTATAGATAACCTGAAATATTTTCCAAATGATATTGTAAAAAAGTTAATATTAGAAAATGATGATAAAATTTTTACAGCAACGGATGTTCTTGATATTTGTAAAGACACAAAGCTTCCTATGGTATTAGATGTGCACCATCACATATGTAAAAATGAAGGAACGGATTTAAAAAAAATATTAAAAAATATTTTTAATACATGGGATAATGACATATTACCACCTAAAGTTCATTTTTCAACACCTAGAGAATTTGAAAATGATAGAAAACATGCTGATTATATAAATGCTAAAGATTTTTTAGAGTTTTTACATTTAGCAAAAGAAATAGTAGATAGAGATTTTGATATTATGATAGAAGCTAAGAAAAAAGATTTGGCATTAGAAAAATTAGTTAAAGATTTAAAAGATATAGATTCTAAAATTGAGTTCTTAGATAAAACTACAATAAAAATATAGATAAGCTCCTAATAGAGCTTATCATTTAAATTAACACTTATAACATTTACAACAGCAATGATGTTTATGATTACAAAATCTAGATTGATAATATATTTAAACACATAAAAAGACATCTTAATATTAAGATGTCTTTTATATATTATTTCTTTGGTTTAAAAGAACTTTTTAATGGTACTATTCTATTAAATACTAATTTATCTTCAGTAGTATATTTAGAATCTACATTAAAGAATCCGTGTCTTACAAACTGGAACTTATCTTGAGCTTGAGCATTTTCTATAGCTGTTTTTTCAGCGAACCCTTGAACTATTTCAATAGAGTTAGGGTTTATTTGCTCTAAGAAGTGCTTGCCTTCATTTTCTGGAGCATCATCTAAGATTAATGGTTCAAATAATCTAAACTCACAAGGGACACAACTATTAGCATCTACCCAATGTATAGTTGCTTTAACTTTACGTCCAGTGAATCCTGATCCACTCTTAGTTTCAGGATCGTATGTACAGTGAATTTCAGTTACATTTCCTTCTTCGTCAGTTATGAACTCATTACACTTAACAAAATAAGCACCCTTTAATCTAACTTCATTTCCAGGGAATAGTCTAAAGTACTTTTTAACTGGCTCTATCATAAAGTCGTCTTGTTCTATATATAATTCTCTAGAGAATGGAACTAATCTTTTACCCTTAGTTTCATCTTTAGCGTTATTTTCTATTTCAAGCATTTCAACTTGACCTTCAGGATAATTAGTTATAACTAATTTAAGTGGTTTTAAAACACCCATAGCAAGAGGAGCTTTAGGTTGTAAATCCTCTCTTACGAAATAGTCTAACATTTGACTATCAACTGTAGAGTCAGCTTTAGCAACTCCTATTTCAGTACAGAAGTTTCTTATAGCTTCAGGCGTATAACCTCTTCTTCTAAGCCCTGCTATTGTTGGCATACGAGGATCATCCCATCCATCAGTTACACCTTCATCAACAAGTTGCTTAAGTTTTCTTTTACTCATAACAGTATTTGTAAGGTTAAGTCTAGCAAATTCTATTTGACGAGGAACTTCTGGCATTTCACATTCTCTAACAACCCAATCGTATAATGGTCTTTGATCTTCGAACTCTAAAGAACATAAAGAATGAGTTATTCCTTCTATAGCATCTTCTAGTGGATGAGCAAATGCATACATTGGATATATACACCATTTATCACCAGTGTTGTGGTGGTGTGAATGAGAAATTCTGTATATTGCAGGATCTCTTAAGTTTATATTAGGAGAAGACATATCTATTTTAGCTCTTAATGTTTTTTCTCCATCTTTAAATTCTCCGCTTTTCATTCTTTCGAATAAATCTAAGTTTTCTTCTATAGATCTATTTCTATAAGGACTTTCTTTACCAGGCTCAGTTAAAGAACCTCTGTATGATCTCATTTCATCAGCATTTAAGTCGCACACAAATGCTTTTCCTTTTTTTATAAGAAGAACAGCTCTTTCGTACATTTCGTCGAAATAATTTGATGCAAAACATAAATTATTCCAATCAAATCCTAGCCACTTAACATCTTCTTTTATAGAATTTACATATTCTGTATCTTCTTTAATTGGATTTGTATCATCGAATCTTAAATTTACGTTTCCGTTGAACTCTTTAGCTAAACCAAAGTTTAGGCATATAGCTTTAGCATGGCCTATATGTAAATAACCATTTGGTTCTGGGGGGAAACGAGTTATGATAGTATCATGTTTTTTAGATTCTAAATCATTAACTATTATGTTTCTTATAAAGTTTGATGACTTATTTTCATTTGACATATTCGTTACCTCTTTATCTATTAAATTTATATTATTATTATATAATTACTATTATCTATAATTTTAATTCAAATTACAAAAAAAATAAAGGACTAGGAGTTAATTTCTTACATTTATAGTGAAAAATATAATCAGAAAACGATTACTTAATATAAAAAACAAAATTTATATTAAATTTAAATTATAAAAAATAATTACATATAAGTAATCCACAAAGTTATTAACAAATTATAAACAATATTAACAATATTAACAATTTAATAATGAAATCTAGAAACAACTTTGTTATAATTTAAATAGAGTATTTTTATTAGGGGTGGGAGTATTTTGGAATTCGAACTTTATAGTGAAATATTAAATGAATGTCCTCTACCATATGTATATGGTAGGGCTATAAAAGATGAAAATAAAATAATAAAAGACTTTATAATAAAAGACTTAAATGATAAAGGTTGTAACTTATTAAACATCAGATCTGGAGATATAAAAGACAAAAGTATAAAAGAATTAATTCCATGCATTTTAAATAAGAACTTGAAGTATGGAAAAGAAGATAAAAATTTATATATACCATATCTAGGAGGGTGGTATACAATATCAATATCCTTAGTTGATGAAAATAATTATATAATGTGGTTTGTAGAGAATAATGAAACTAAGAAAATAAATGCTATTCAATTATTAGGAGACACAATATCGGATTATATATTTTATAAGGATGTAGATAGTAGAATAATAAGCTGTAATAAAAGTTATGCAGAAGAATTGGTAGAATTAGATAAAAGTGAAATAATTGGAAAAACGACAAAAGATATACCTGTAATTGATGAATATTCCAATATTTATAGAGTACAAGATTTAGAAGTTATGAAATCTAAAACTGAAAAAACTTATTATGATAAAGTTATACTAAAAAATGGAAAACTAATAAATTTAGAAACTGTAAAAACACCTATAATATCAGAAGAAGGAGAAGTATTAGGTATAGTTGGAATATCCAGAAATATTAATGAAAGAAAAAAATGTGAAGAAGAAATAGAAAAAGCTAGATCAGAATCATTAGCTAATGTAGCTCACGAATTAAGAACTCCATTAAATCTCATATTCAGCTCAGTTCAAATGCTAAATCATAGATATGAAATTATAAATAATAAAACTAAAATTAAAGATGATAAATATCTAAATATAATAAAACAAAACGGATATAGATTACTAAAACTAGTAGATAACCTTATAGACTCCACTAAATTTACATACCAGAATATAGAATTTAACCCACAAAATTATGACATAGTAAACTTCGTTGAAAGTATTTGTGAATCCGTTAGTGATTTTGCAAATCAAAAAGAAATGAACATTGTATTTGATACAGATGTAGAAGAAAAAATTATAGGATTTGATTTAGATAAAATGGAGAGAATTGTTTTAAATCTTTTATCAAATGCATTAAAATTCAATAGTAGTGGAAAAAGTATAGAAGTATTTGTTAAAGATTTAAGCGATAATATACAAATAAGAGTTAAAGATGGAGGTATTGGAATACCTGAAAAGGATTTATATAAAGTATTTGATAAGTTTAAGCAGGTTGATCAAAAAAATATTGATAATAAAGTTGGAAGTGGAATAGGACTTTCATTAGTAAAAACATTGGCTGAACTACATGGTGGTAGTGTTGACGTAAAAAGTAAATTAGGAATAGGTAGTGAGTTTATTGTAAATATACCTAACAATACATATAGTGATAAAGTTAATTTATTAGATGAAAATAGCTTAAAAGAAAAATTTGTTCAAAAAATAGAAGTTGAATTTTCTGATATATATGCTTAAAAAGTGGATGCTTACTGAGAAGCATCCACTTTTTTTACTTTAGATTCAATATCAATTACTATGTATTTAAATCTTTTTTTTACTTTTGCAGAATAGAAAAATTTAGTTAAAGAATCTAAAATTTTATTAGGATTATTATTATTTATAAATTTTTCTATAGAAATAAGTTCAGTTTCATTATCAGATATTTTATTTAGAACATATCTAGATATAAATACTTGTCCTTCTGTTTTAAAAGTTATTTCGTAAATCTTATCTTTTTTAAAATCTGTAATTTCAAGAATAGATTTAGATATTTTTTTACCTTTAGAATCTCTTTTAACTTCTTTTGTAGTTTTAGAGCCAACTGGATTTTTAAAATTTATTTTATTAAATGTACCTTTTGCATTATCTAAAAATACATCAAATATTTTATTTGGTGTTGAATTTATAATTTTTTTATTTTCATATACTATCATACATATCCTCCAAAGTCGTATAAATAACGTTTTCTATTTGAATTATAACATAAAACAATGTAAATAATATATTAGAAAATAGATAAATATAAGATAAATTATTTAAAGATAAAAATTTTCATAAATTAAAGAAAAATAAGAATATATTTACATTGATAAATAATGTTTAGATAAAATATGAAGAGGTATAATCATAGCATAATTAAAAATTAAAAGTTTGGAGGAGTTTTTTATGGAAGCAGATAAAATGACACAAAGAGTCCAAAAAAGCTTAAATGATGCTTTTAGCGAAGCTGTTAGAAATCATAATCAACAAGTAGATACAATACATTTACTTTATGCATTAATAGACCAAGAAGATGGATTAATACCTAGAATAATAGAAAAGATGGGAATTTCTGTTGAAGGCCTAAAAGCAAGTGTAAAAACTGAACTTTTAAAACTACCTCAAGTACAAGGTGAGGCAGCTAGTTCACAAGGTGTGGTAGCTACAAGAAAATTAAATGAAGTATTAATTAAATCAGAAGAGATTTCTAAAGAATTTAATGATTTGTATATAAGCGTAGAGCATGTATTTTTAGCTTTAATTGAGTTAGAAAAACATTCTAATATAGGTAAAATATTTAAAGAATTTAATATAACTAAAAATAATTTTTTAGAAGTATTATCAAAAGTTAGAGGAAATCAAAGAGTTGAAACACAAGATCCAGAAGGAACTTATGATGCGCTAGCTAGATATGGTACAAATTTAATAAAGTTAGCTCAAAAAAATAAATTAGACCCAGTTATAGGGCGTGATGAAGAAATAAGAAGAGTTATAAGAATTCTTTCAAGAAGAACTAAGAATAATCCGGTTTTAATAGGAGAACCTGGGGTTGGTAAAACTGCTATAGTAGAAGGATTGGCAGAAAGAATAGTAAGAGGAGATGTACCAGAAGGGTTAAAAGATAAAGTAATATTTGCACTTGATATGGGTTCATTAATAGCAGGTGCTAAATATAGAGGAGAATTTGAAGAAAGATTAAAAGCTGTATTAAAAGAAGTTCAAGGTGCAGAAGGTAAAATAATTCTATTTATAGATGAAATACATACAATAGTTGGAGCTGGAAAAACCGATGGGGCAATGGATGCAGGTAACTTAATAAAACCTATGCTTGCACGTGGAGAATTAAACTGTATAGGTGCAACAACTTTTGATGAATATAGACAATATATAGAAAAAGATAAAGCGCTAGAAAGAAGATTCCAGCCAGTTATAGCTGATGAACCTAGTGTAAGTGATACAGTATCTATACTTCGTGGACTTAAAGAAAAATTTGAGATACATCATGGTATAAGAATACATGACTCAGCTATAGTTGCAGCGGCTAAATTATCTGATAGATATATACAAGATAGATACTTACCAGATAAAGCTATAGACTTAATAGACGAAGCTAGTGCAATGATACGTAGTGAGATAGATTCATTACCAACAGAACTTGATATTGTAAGAAGAAAAATATTTACATTAGAAACAGAAAGAGAAGCTCTATTAAAAGAAGATGATGAAGCAAGTAAAAGAAGACTTGAAAGACTTCAAGATGAACTTGCCGAGTTAAAAGTTAAAAATGACGACTTAACAGCTATATATGAAAAAGAAAAATCTCATATAATGAATATTAGAAATTTAAAGGCTAGATTAGATGAAGCTAGAGGCGATGTAGAGAGATATGAAAGAGAATATGATTTAAATAGAGCTGCAGAACTTAAGTATGGAGTAATTCCAACTCTAGAAAGAGATATTAAAGAAGCTGAAGATCAAATGGAATCTGACAATGAAACATCATTATTAAAAGAAGAAGTAACTGAAGATGAAATAGCTCAAATTGTAGCTAAATGGACAAATATACCTGTAACTAAATTAGTTGAAAGTGAAAAAGAGAAATTATTAAGATTAGAAGATGAACTTAAAACTCGTGTTATAGGACAAGATGAAGCTGTTACAGCTGTAAGTAATGCTGTCATTCGTCATAGAGCAGGACTTACAGATGAAAATAAACCAATAGGTTCATTTATATTCTTAGGACCTACAGGAGTTGGTAAAACAGAACTTGCAAAAACATTAGCTAGAAACTTATTTGATAGTGAGGAGAATATAATAAGAATAGATATGTCTGAATATATGGAAAAACACGCAGTTTCTAGACTTATAGGACCTCCTCCTGGATATGTTGGATATGAAGAAGGTGGACAGTTAACAGAAGCTGTTAGAAGAAATCCATATTCTGTATTATTATTTGATGAAATAGAAAAAGCACATGAAGATGTATTTAATTTATTCCTTCAGATATTAGATGATGGTAGACTTACTGATAATAAAGGTAAAACAGTAGACTTTAAAAATACTATAATAATTATGACTTCAAATATAGGTAGTTCATATTTATTAGAATGTGAAGGTGTTATACCAGAAGATACTAAAGAACTTGTAATGAATGAAATGAAGAGAAGATTTAAACCTGAGTTTTTAAATAGAGTTGATGACATAATAATGTTTAAACCTCTTGATAAAGAAGGTATAAGAAGAATAATAGATATATTCTTAAATGACTTAAGAAGAAGACTACAAGATAGACGTATAACTTTAAGCATAACAGATGGAGCTAAAGATATATTAATAAATGAAGGATACGACCCTATATATGGAGCAAGACCACTTAAGAGATATATAGGAAATGTATTAGAAACTAAAATAGCTAAAATGATAATTGCAGGTAGAATAAATAATGGAGACCATATAATTATAGATTCAAATGAAGAAACTATAGATATAAGAGTAGATAATAATTAAACATCAAGAAGGAGAAGACAACAATGATAAAAGTTATGATGAAAGATGGAAGTGAGTATGAAGCTAACTATAAACATGTAAATGATTTTATAGAAAATGTTTTAAAGAATCACTTAACTTCAAATAAAGAATTACCTTGTAAGTTAATTGAACTAAATGATGGAGTATATATAAATTTAAGTTCGATATCTTCAATAGAAGAAGAACAATATATTAATGGAATTGATACTATAATTCCATAAACAAGAGGAGCTATCAAATAGATAGCTCCTTTTAAAATTCGCTTAAATCACTTAATAGTTTAACCGGAATTTGAACCTGAGTAACATACTCAGCTTCTATTGACGTTTCATATACATCTATCTTATATATTTCTAATGGATCTCCTAAAATTGTATAATTATTAGATTCTATGAATTTAAAAAGCATAGGAAAAATTTTTCCGGATTGTTTATAATCTCCCCTATAAGTATATGTTACATAATATCCCTCATCTATTGTATAAGTATAATTATCAGCATCATCATCTAATAAACAAAATATGTATTTATAATTATTATAAATACCCTTAGAAACACTTTTGGTGTCAAATACAGCTCCAAAATTACTATTACCTAAAACATAAAACTTATCATCAAATTTTTCATTCAACCTTTGGATAAGGTAATCTACATTTTCATCAAAAGTAACATTAGAGTTAACAGTAAGAACTTTTCTTTTATTCATATATAAGAGCTCTATTCTATTGAAGTTAGTATGATCTATAGTATTGTTTATAGAGCTTAATCTTTTTATTAAACTTTCCTTATGAGCTGTTAATTCTTCTAACTTTTTATCTATAAATTTTATTTCATCATTTAGCATTTTTTTTGTAGTATCAACATTTCTATTTTCTAGATACTCTTTTATTTTCTGCATAGAAAAATCAAGACTTCGAAGTTCCTTTATTAAATTTAAATTACATACATCATTAACTGTATACATTCTATAAGAATTTGTATCTCTTCCAGGTTTTAAAAGACCGAGTTTTTCATAATACTTAAGAGAATCTCTCCCTAAGTTATAAATATTTGATAATTCGCCTGTTTTATAGTATTTTCTCTTCATAAAATCACCCCTATTAAAAATAAAATATAAAAAGTGTTGACTTGAGTATTATACCATAGTTTATCTTATATAAGTGGAAGGAGAGGAATATTATGGATAATACTAAAAGCTTAAGAACTCAATTTAAACAATATGTAATACCATCAGTAGCATCTATGTGGGTATTTTCTTTATATTCAATGGTAGATGGTGCTTTTGTAAGTAGAGGGGTAGGAAGTGAAGCGCTGGCAGCTGTAAATATATCTACACCGTTTATAAATACACTATTTGCAATATCAGTACTATTATCAACTGGAGCATCAACTATAGTATCGATGACTCTAGGAAAAGGTGATAATAAAAAGGCAAGTGAGTATTTTACTTTTAACACTGTCTTATTAGCTATTATATCTATTTTTATTATTATATTTAGTCTATCAAATTTAGAAAAAATAGCTTTATTTCTAGGTGCAACAGATACAACATTACCATTAGTGAAAGGATATTTAGGGAACATTATAATATTTGTAACTTTTTATCTAGTATCCTATGGACTAGAACTACTAATTAAATGTGATGGATATCCTCATTTATCTACAATAGGCGTTATTATTTCGGCTATAACTAATATAGTGCTTGACTATATATTTGTAATAAAATGGGGATGGGGAGTTGAAGGTGCAGCATTAGCTACTGGAATCGCCAGAGTATTTTCAGTATCATTTTTTATGACTCATTTTTTAAGAAAAAAAGGGAAATTAAGATTTTGTAAATTTAAGTTTGAACTTAGTTTTATAAGAAAAATAGCAGTAATAGGAATACCAGATTCTATGACCGAAGCTAGTTTAGCTGTAGTTATACTTTTATTTAATCAAAGTATATTAAGATTAATAGGAGAAAATGCATTAGTAAGTTATAGTGTTATATGTTATATAACTACATTAGTACTAACTACTATGCTTGGAATATCTCAAGGACTACAACCAATATGTAGTTACTATTATGGTAAAGAAGACAATAAATCGGTGCTTGAACTTTTAAAAATGAGTTTAAGATATATAAAAAAGTCTTCAATAATAGCATTTTTTATAGTTATAATATTTGCAAATCAAATAGTATCTATGTTTATAGATAAAACAGATATTGGCTTATTTAACTATACCGTAAAGACTTTAAGAATATCTTCTTTAGCATACTTGATAATGGGTTATAACGTGATAATATCAGGGTTTTGTGTAGCAACAGGTAAAGCAATACATGCAAGTATAATATCTCTTGGAAGAGGGTTGGTTATAATAACTTTAAGCTTAATTATTATGACTTCTATATTTGGAGGAACTGGAATATGGTTTGCTACATTAGTGTCAGAACTAATAGTCCTTATTATATCTACTATAATACTTAAAAAGGCTAAAGAAAGAATAAAAAATAGCACTCAGACAAATTTAGATATTAATTTTGAAGCAAAAAGTACTAATGTAATTTAATTACATTAGTACTTTTTTATATAATATAATTTCATTATAATGAATTGAGTTTTGTATTACTATTTTATATTCAAAATATCTAAGTAATCATTTACTGTATCTAATAAGTACTTGCCTTTATAATAATCCAATTTTACATCTTCAAAATTTTCAAAAGCACGTACTGATTTAGGTCTTTCCTCAAATATACCGATAGTGTTAAAATTTTCATCTAAGAATACTATAGTAGGACCTTTAAAACTATCTTTATCAATACCTAAGATTTCACTTAAAAACTTTTTCCCCCTAGCCATAGTTATTACCGATATGTCAAAGTTATCATTAAGATCCATAAATTTTTTCAAAACAGAGATATTTAACTGAAAATCAGGACACCATATTTCTCCAGAAACAAGACAGTTAACTTTATTTTGATAATTAGCTATTTTATTAATTAAACTATCAGATAAATTAATTCTAGAAGTATTTTTAGGAATTCTAGATCTTTCTGACTTAGTTCCACTACCTACACAACTTTCAAAACTTTCACCAACACTATATAAATCCCTAATATTCATTTCTATCGCCATAATAAATCCTCCCCAATAAAATTGTCATTACAAAAATTATATATAAATAATATAAAATAGTAAATAAAAATATACTAAACAAAATATTGACGATTTAAATCATATAGTTCAAAATATAGAAGTAAAGATTACTATGAAAGGGCTAAATAATATGACAGAAGAACAAAGATGTACTAAAAACGAAAGCACTACCATGATGGTTATGACTTTAGCTGTTATGCTTTTAAATATAATTGGGATTATAATAGCTTTTGTTACATGGAAGATTTATGGAAAAGAATCTAAATTTATAAAAGAAAATGGAGCTAAACTTATGGATTTTTATATAACATTTGTTATATATGAACTTATAGTTTTACTTTTATGTATAGTTAAGGTAGGTGTGTACATATTACCTGTAATGACACTTATATATGCTGCAATTCTTATAATGGCAATTATAAGTTATTATAAGCATAAAAGCTTTGCATATCCACTAAGCTTTAAATTTATACAAAGAATGAAATAAAAAATAGGACTATTTAATTTAAATAGTCCTATTTTTATTTCATCTCAAATTTAAACATTCGCGTATATTATCTAACTATAGTATACACCATATAAGCAATATAAATAACTAAGAATATTATACCGTGAACTCTATTAAGAGAATTATTTTTTTTCATAAATATGTATAGTAGAACTGTTATAGCTGTCATAAACATAGTATCTATTAAAGCTATAAAGCTTATTGTCATAGGGTGTATTAAAGCAGCTAATCCTAAAACTAGCAATATATTAAATATATTAGAACCTATAACATTACCAATTGCAATTTCTGTTTCGCCTTTTTTTACGGCTATTACAGATGTAACAAATTCAGGAAGAGAAGTCCCCATAGCAACTATAGTAAGTCCAACTAAGTTAGCGCTCATACCAAAAGCAGTAGCAATACTAGTTGCAGAGTCTACAACTAAGTCTCCTCCAAACACTATTCCCACTATTCCAACTAAACATAAAACTAAAGTTTTAGGAAGTGACACAGCTTCTTTTTCTTCAGAAACTTCTATAGCTATTGCTGTTTCTCCAGATGATGTTTCATTAGATCTTGAATTTAAATTAGACTTTATCATATTTATTAAAAATACTGCGAATAAAATTAAAAAAATTACTCCATCAAGTCTACTTAAATTTAAATTAAATCCTAAAACAAGAAGTAAAGCACTAATAAATATTAAAAATGGAGTGTCTTTTTTTATAGTATTTTCTTCAACTGGAAGTTTAGCTATAATAGCTGATACACCTAAAACTACAAGTATATTAAAAAAGTTAGAACCAACAACATTTGCTATACTCATATCATTTTGTCCAGCTAATGAAGATGATATACTAACAGCGGCCTCTGGAGCGCTAGTTCCCATTGCAACAATTGTAAGACCTATTATCATAGGTGGAACATTAAATTTTTTTGCAATAGAAGATGATCCCTCAACAAATATATCTGCGCCCTTTATAAGCAGAATAAACCCAATTATTAAAATTAAAAATGACATAATAACCTCCTTAAATTAAGCTATCATAAAAAATAGTATAACATAATAAATACCAATGTAAAATACTTCTTAAACATATAATAATTAACAACTTTCTTAAAGTACAGGCATATAATATATAAAAGCAAATAAAGGAGACTTGTAAATGGTAACACTTGGATGTATATTAATAGGTTTTGGAGTTGGATTAACTTTAGGGAATATACAAGAGACCATAATACTATCCTTAGTTGGACTTATTGTCGGAGCTTTTTTATACACAAGAATGGGAGTATACTTACAGTTAAAGTTTAATAAAAAAGTCAAATCACTAATATATATAGCAGCAGGTATACTAATAGGAATAGTAGTTGGAATTATCACAGGAGAAATGCTAGGAGCTATACTAATAGGTATAGGGTTGAGTTTTGTAGCTATAGATATGATGAATTATAGAAGACACATAAGAAAATCTAAAAATAAAGATAAAATAAGTTGAAAAATTTAAGATATACTAAAAGTAATTTAAGTATTAATAATATTTTAAAGATTACTTTTAGTATATCTATATTTTTTTGTATAATAATAAAATTATAAATATAAATTAATTGGTATAAGTACATAAATATTAAATGTTGCTATAATATAAAATGAAAGTAAAATTGAATATTGGAGGTCGTAGTATGGAAGCTAAGACTAATTTAAGTCAACAAGAAATAAAAAAAGCTATACAGATCATGGTATTACCTATAGTTATAGAAAGTATACTCCAGATGACCTCTGGATTTTGTTTAACAGGTATGATGGGAAGATTAGATGCAACATCGATAAGTGCATTTAGTTTAAGTAACAGAATAATAAACATAACCTGGGCAATATTAAGGGGTATAACTATGGGTAGTGCAGTATTTGTAGCACAAGCATATGGCTCTAAAAATACAAAAGAAATAAAGCAAATAATAAAACAGACAATACTCGGTCTTAGTATATTAATTTTTTTTATTCAACAATTTATATTTTTAAACACAGAACTCGTTTTATCTATATTTAATCCAAGCAATGAGTTAATGACTATTGCGTCTAAATGTCTTAAAACATCATCTTGGTCACTATATTTTATGAGCATAATGCTTATATGTACATCATCTTTGCAATCTATGAATAGAGCTAAAATATCTATGCAAATAGTTATGGCTATGAATATAACTAGCATAGTTATAGGGTATTTATTTATATTTGGAAACTTTGATATGCCTAATTTAGGAGTTCAAGGGGCTGCAATAGGAACCTTTAGTGGATATTTCATTGCGTGTTTTTATGGATTATATCTAATGTTTAACAAAAAGAAAGGGTATATTTATTTTGGAGAAAAAATAGAAAAAACTAAATTCAGTCTAATATCATTTATGGAAAGCTTAAAGCCAGATATAAATCAAATCAAAAACATATATAAAATAGGCATACCTATATCATTAGAAAATTCTTTCTGGCAATTATCAACTATAATATTAACTCGAGCAATATTAAATTATGGAGAATCAACACTTGCAGCATATCAATTAGGGCTTCAAGCTGAATCTATATCTTTTATGCCGTCTAATGCTTTTGCAATAGCAGCGACTGCATTTGTTGGTCAATGTGTAGGGGCTAAGAATGAAGAGTTAGGTAAAAAATATATGAAAGAATTATTTAAATCAACGATTATAATTACGATTATAACTTCTATACCTTTAATATTTTTTCCAAAACAACTTATGCTTGTATTAACTAATGATATTGAACTTATAAATATTGCTTCAAAATATTTAATAGTTATGGGACTTATACAATTAGCAGGAAATTTAGGTGGTGTAATAAATGGAGCTCTTAGAGGTTCTGGATATACCAAATTACCAATGATAATATCAGCTATAGGTATATGGGGAATAAGGGTACCTTTTACTGTATTAATAGTATATTTTACAAGGTTAGATATACAATGGGTTTGGGTAGCTATGGGATTTGATGTTTGTATTAGATGGGTTATAGGATATATAATTTATAAAAAGAAAGATTTATATAATACAAGAAATAATTTAGTAGAAGTATTGTAGGATATGAATATAAAACCATATAAATATTTATAATAAAAAGTGATTATTATAAATGAAAGGATATGATTAATATGAGTACTACAATAATAGTATCGAATCCATCAAAAAATTCTTTTAGTGAAGAAGTATTAAACTCTGTAATTGATGGACTAAGTAGTAAGAATAAAATTTATGATGTAATAGATTTATATGAAGATAAATTTAATCCTGTTATGACAAAAGAAGAAGTGAATTTGTATTCTAAAGGTGAAACCAAAGATACATTAGTTAAAAAATATCAAGCTATATTAAAAGAAAGTGATGAGATTATTTTTATATTCCCTATATGGCATAATAATGTACCCGCTATATTAAAAGGATTTTTTGATAAAGTATTTGTGAAAGAATTTGCATTCATAGAAGAAAACAAAAGACCAAAAGGATTGCTTATAAATATAAAATCGGGAATGGTTATAACTACATCGGAGACTGACACAGATTTTATTAAAAATGAACTAGGAAACCCTATTGAAAATGCCATAATAAAGGGTACATTAAACGTAGTTGGCATGTCAAATATCAAGTGGCTAAATAATAATTTAGCTAATGAGAACCCAAATGCTAAAAAAGCATACTTAGAAAATATAAAAAATTATATTTCATAAATTAAAAATATAAAAATATATTGTATAGAGGTGATAGTATGATAAATACATTAAAAAAATCTATTCAAATATATTTTAAGTATTTAGGGATTGCAAATGTAATTTTTTATTACGTATATTTACAAACTATAAAAGAAAGTGCTATGGGATTAAGTGATTTTATTTTTATTTTAATATCGTCAACATCAATGATAATAATTCCTGTTGTTTACATGGCTATAATGAGCAATCAAAATAAGCTTAAAAGTTTAAATTTGAGTATAAATATACTACTAATAACAACTTGTTTTGATATATTATTATTAAGCATAATTAATGCATTTAGTTTTGCTTATTTGATAAAATCAGTTATATTATCTATAACTATGTTTACAACTACAAGGTTTATAATATCTATAACTTTAGATTTATGTATGAAAAGCTTTAAAAGGATATTTTTAAGTAAAATATCTAATTAATAAATATAAAAGGATGTTTTGGAGCGTGTATTTAACCCTAAAACATCCTTTTATATTATAGTTTTATCCTTGGAGACTTATTTTTTGTTTTTTCAAATAAGGATAAAATATCATCTAATTTAAATTTTAATAAATCCAGTTCTATTTTATCTATATTGTAATTTAAAAATAACTTTTCAACATCATAACATATTGTATTAAGTTCTTTAGTTAGAGACAAGAATAAGTCGAAATTATGACTGTTTTTTGCATTTGTGAATTTTTCTATATCTTTTTCAATAAAACTAACAACCTCTAACTCTTTTTCAAAAATACCTTCAGGTATAGGGTAAGGCTTTATTCGTTGTAAGAAGTATTTATTTTTAGAGTTTATATTGTAGCTATAAGATACTTGAAGATTATCAGCTATTTCAAACTCTATAAAATATAGTATTCCGTTTATTTTTTTTATATTTGTAGCCCCAATGTATCTAAGTCTGGCTTCTAAAGTATCTCCATATGCTTTATTTAATGCACTCATTAAATAACCTCCAATATATTAAAATATAATTATTAAATAAAAAGTAGAAATTAACACAGATAAAATCATAAGAGGAAAACCTATTTTGAAGTAATCTTTAAACGATATAGGATATCCATTTTTACTTCCTACATTAGCTAAAACTATATTTGCAGAAGCACCTATTAAAGATCCATTGCCACCTAAGCAAGCACCTAAGGAAGTTGCCCATATTATAGGAGTTACCTCTATTCCTTGAGACTGCATTGTTAATATTAAAGGTATTAATGTAGCTACAAATGGTATATTATCTAAAAATGCAGAAATTATAGCTGATAACCATAAGATTGCAAGCATTGTTATAGCTAAATTCCCTTCTGTTTTATCAATTAAGAATTTTGCAATAAAATCTATTACCCCAATTTCACTAAGACCTCCAACAACAACGAATAGTCCTCCGAAAAATGCTATAGTAGACCATTCAATACTAGATAAAATTTCATCTACATCTTGCTTGCCGATAAAAAGCATTATAGTAGCTCCTGTAAGAGCAACTACACTAGATTCAAGATTTATAGCCTTATGGAATATAAAACCTAATAATATAAAAAACATCATGATTAAGCTTTTTATAAGTAAAGGTTTATCCTTTATTGCTCTAGATTCATCTAAATTGGAAATATTAGAACTCAAATCATTAGAAGAAACTAGAACATCTTTATATATAAATTTAAAAGCTAGTATAGTTACAATAAGTATTACTATAACAATTGGACCTAAATTTACTAAAAAATCAGAAAAACTAAGGTCAAAAGCACTACCTATCATTATATTAGGAGGATCTCCGATTAGTGTAGCAGTTCCTCCAATGTTAGAAGCTAAAATTTGAGTTATTAAAAATGGTGTAGGATTAATCTTTAGAATTTGTGTTATAACTATTGTCATAGGTCCTATTAATAAAACCGTAGTTACATTATCTAAAACCCCTGATAAAAATGCAGTTAGTACCATAAATAAAATCATAATTTTTATAGGATTACCACCTGATTTTTTTGCGCAAAGAATAGCTATATATTCAAATAGACCTGAGTTTTTGACAATAGAAACAAATAGCATCATACCTATTAGAACACCAATAGTGTTAAAATCAATATGACTAAGTGCTGTTTTGGCAGGTAATATGCCAAATAAAATCATAAGCAATCCACCAGCCATACTTACAACAGCTCTGTTAGCTTTTTCTGAAATTATAGCTAACATTACTAGTAAAAATATTAAAATAGCTATTAATTGATTAATATCCATAAACTACCTCCTTATAATAATATATATAAATAGAGTATAGTTTTATGTCTTTAAATGTGTATAATATATAAAAATACCATTAGTAGATATATATAAGTGTAATATGTATCTACTAGTGATATCATATAAGTAAAAAATAAGATTAGAAATATTCTGTTGTTAAACTTGATTAAATATATCTTGAATAAACCTTTCGAAATTTTCTCTCTGAGTAGAAATATTTCCAGGATAAGTCAAATTAGATGTTAACAATTTATTTAAATTATAAGCATCTAAAGATTTTAAATTATTAAAGCTATCTTGTTCATATAAACTTCTTAATGTAGTTCCTATTTCTAAAAGTGATTCATAGTATTTTCCATTTGAAAAACCTCTAATTTTAGAACTATTTATATACTTACTATTAAAAAACAAGGATTTTGCGAGCCATCCTTTTCTTGCATAAGAATTTTTAGTTGTATTTTTTAATATAAAATTTAAATATGGTGTAAACTCACTAAATTCTCCGGTTTGAGTTTTTATTCCAACTATGGGATACCATAATCCTTTAATTTTTCCACTATTACTTCCAGATGAACTATAAAAAGCTAATGTTACTTTTTCTATTCCATAATAATACTCAATATCTACATCAATTAAACCAATCATTCTAAATGGTTTAATAGTATATATGTTAGCACTAAAGGTATCTTTGTGTATTTTCAATATATGATTAGAATTTATCATTATATACACCGCCTAAAATTGACATATTTAGCTTTAAATTGTATAGACTATATGATTATTATATAATAATCATATAGTCTATATTTAAAAGTTAGGTTATGCTTTTTAAAATATTTAGATCGTTTCTTATTGACTCAATATCTATATAGCTAGGTTCTATGCCCATAAGTTTTTTTAAAAACAGTTTTTCATGTTCATCTAAATTTAGTTCATCATACCAAGGTTTTTCCTCATCATTTGATTCTTCATAATAGGATGTGTAAAATAAATGAATTAAGAAATCACCTAAATACCAATAATCCATTTCTCTTACATATTTTTTATTATCTATATACCTAGCTAGACCAAAATCTATTAAAACCAACTCTTTATTTTTTTTCAATATCACATTGGGCAGTCTAATATCTCTATGGACTACATTATTTTTATGCAATAATTCTATAATATCTAAAAGTTGGTCAGCGAAATTATAAATTTCTTTTTTACTAAAATTATAATTTTTTCTTATTAATAAATCTTCAAATACTATACCTTCTATATATTCTAGTACATATCCTGTTATCTCTTCTTCAATTAAAGATATAAATTTAGGAAATCTAGAGTCATTTAGTTTATTTAATATTTCCTGTTCGTAAAATAACTTTTCTTTAGTTTCTTCTAACATATTATTTTTAAGTTGTTTTAGTATATATCTTTCAAAATTTTTGTTTTCTACTAAATATACTATTCCATATCTTCCTTGACCAATTATTTTTATAATTGAATATCCACTTATTATTTCTCCAGGATTATAATATTTATCCATAATGATAACAGCTACTTATTATTAACATTATTTACTGTGGCTGTAATGAGAAGATTTACTGTAATGTTTACTGTAACTATAGTCATAAGAATCGCTATGAGGTTTACTGTAGCTATAATCATAAGACTCACTAAATGGTCTACTGTAGCTATAATCATAAGACTCGCTAAATGGTTTACTGTAGCTATAGTCATAAGATTTGCTATAAGGATCACTATAGCTATAATGATAAGATTCACTATAAGTTTTACTATATGAATTTGTTTTTTTATAATGATTGTGTCCTTTATAAGATTCTTTTTTTAAATATCCCATAATTTCACCTCAATTAATAAAATTTGTATCTACAATATTATAACGATTTACTGTAGATAATTTATTATATGATTATTCGGGCATAATGTGACAAAAATCGACAAAAATATTTTGCGATTTAAAATAGAGAATTAAACATAAAAACAAAGAATTATAAATATAAAATACTTGTATTTAAATTATTCATAAGGACAAACTATTTTATATAAAATAAATTAGGTTCAGGAGTGAAATTATGCAAGAGTATGTAAAAGGTAAACCTATATTCACTAATATAAATAAAGTTATTAAGCAATACCCTTATTTAACTAATAATATACAAACAGATGTTTTAATAGTGGGAGGAGGAGTAACCGGAGCTATATGTTCTTATTATTTTACAAAAAACAATATAAAGACAGTTTTAATGGAAAAAAGTAGAGTGGGGCACTTAAGTACTAGTGTAACCACTTCCTTACTTCAGTATGAGTTAGATGATAATGCATTAGAACTAAAAGAAGTTATGGAGTTAGAGAAAGTTATAAGAGCGTATGAATTAGGATTATATGCATTAGATGAAATAGAAAAATTTACAATGAAATATGGAAATAATTTTGATTATATAAAAAGAGATACATTATTATATACTAATAAAGATACAGAAAAAAAAGCTATGAAAAATGAGTTTGAAATAAGAAAAGAAAATGGATTTGATGTAGAGTATATAGATGGTGATATTAATCCATACAGTTTTAGTTTGAAAGCGGGAGTACTATCTAAAAGTGGTGGAGCAGAAATAGATCCATATAAATTTACACATGAACTACTAAGAGTAGGAACAGAGAAGGGGTTAAAGGTATATGAGAACACAGAAGCTATAAAAATACAATATAATGATGAATTTGTTGAAGTTGAAACTACATATGGTTATAAAGTAAAGGCTAAGAAGGTAATAGTTGCTACTGGATATAATACAGATTTATTTACACATAGAAAGTTTGCAACGAAATCTAATACATTTAATATAGCTACAAAGCCAATAAAAGATGACATTGGATTAAAAAATAATATACTTATAAGAGATAATGAAGATCCATATAATTATCTAAGAACAACAAAAGATAACAGGATTATAATCGGAGGAGAAGATGTGGATTTTACAGAAATTGAAAATGAAAAATTAGCAATGAAAAAATATGATATATTAGAACAAAGATTGAAACATATGTTTAATCATTTAAAAGACATGGAAATAGAGTATAAGTACTGCGGATGTTTTGCAAGTACTAAGGATAATTTAGGATTTATAGGACCGGACCCTAAGCATAAAAATCTATGGTATTGTCTTGGGTATGGAGCAAATGGTATATTATTTGCTATACTTGGTGGACTTATTTTAAGTGACTTATATAATGGTAAAAAGTCTAAAGATATAGACTTATTTAAAGTTGATAGGTTTGATAATTAATATAAATTAAAGAATATATCTGTAGGTATTTATACATAATAAGTTTGTAGTCAAATAGATTACAACAAATACTTAGGAGGATATATAAATGCAAAAGAATGCAAAAGAACAATTAAGAGAAGCATGTTGTCAATTACAATGTGCCAAAAACGAGCTAAACCAAGCAATGGATACTGTTGAAAAACAACAAAATAAACAAGAAATACAAAAGGCTTTAAGTGCTATTGAAAGCGCTTCAACAGTAGCAAATAATGCTATGCAAAATTATAGAGATTAATTAAAAGTATATTTAAAATAAAAAGCATCGTTATATTTATATAACGATGCTAAATTTTTTGTAAACAATTAACAATAAATTAAAATACATGTATAATTATTATAGAGTTAATAAGAAATTTGGGGAAGAGGGGACAATAGTGAATAAGAATAATTGCTTAATATGTAATGAAGAAGTTTTATATTTGTCAAAAAGTGAAAAATTAACTTGTTATTACTGTAAAAATGAATATGAATCATCTATGGTATGTAAAAATGGACATTATGTATGTGATAACTGTCATAGTAAAGATGCTTTAACGGTTATAAATGAATACTGTAACAAAAGTATAAGTACTAATCCTATTAATATGGCTATAGATTTGATGAAGCATCCTGCAATTAAAATGCATGGACCAGAACATCATTTTTTAGTACCAGCAGTTCTGATTAGTGCTTACTTAAATAAGGTTGGGAAAATAGAAGACAAAGAAAGATTATTAAATGAGGGTAAAAAAAGATCTAAAAATGTATTAGGTGGATTTTGTGGATTTTATGGAGCTTGTGGAGCTGGTGTTGGATGTGGAATATACATGAGCTTAATATTAGAAGCTACACCACTATCAAAAGAGAGTTGGGGAATTTGTAATTTAATGACATCAAAATCTTTAGAAAATATAAGCTCTTTTGGTGGACCTAGATGTTGCAAGAGAGACTCTTTTGTTGCTATAAAAAGTGCTATAGATTTTACAGAAGAGTACCTAAATGTAGAGCTTGATAAGAATGAAAATATACTTTGTGAATTTATGAACTTAAATAAAGAATGTTTAAAGGAAAAGTGTAAATTCTATAATGAAGATTTAGTATACGCATAGATTGCTAATCACTATATTTAACTTATATACATATAATAATTTATATTCGCTAAACTAATTTAAGTAAATAGGGGATGAGTCTATGAAAAATGATAACACAACATGTAAATCAGAGATAAGACTTACTAAAAATGAAATAGAAGCAATTAAGTTGGTGGATATAGATAATTTAAAGATAAAAAACTGTGCTAAAAAGATGAATTTAAGTGTAGATGACTTTGAAAAACTATTAAAAAGTGCAAGATACAAAATTGCAAAAGAAATGTATGATAAAAATATTATAAATATAATTGAAGAAAAAGAGCAGCCTACAGATGATACTTTATATATTTTCTTTAGATGTGCAGTATGTGGAACTATATATAAACTAACTGGTAAAGAAGAATCAGTACAGTGTCCCATGTGCTTAAGCAATAAAATTATGGATGTTAAAGAAGCTGGATTTTGCAAAAAAAATTACTGGAGTTAAACTTCAGTAATTTTTTTTATAAATATTAAATTATATAAAAGAAATTAGCATAAGAATAGATTTTTATTACATAAAAATTTTATATGAGAACTTAATGTGTATTGTGATATCATTAAAGTAATAGTAAAAATATGGGAGGAATAATATGATTTCAAGAGAAATAGCTTCTCAAGTGTTATCAAAATGTTTGATAACTGGAGGAGATTTTGCGGAGATATTTGAAGAGGATACTATAAGTAACTCTATAGGTTTAATAGATAGTAAAGTTGAAAATGCACTTGGAGGAAGAAGTTACGGGATAGGAATAAGAATATTTAAAGGGTTTAAAAGTGTATATGCCTATACTAATGACAACTCAATAGCATCATTGTTAGATACAGCTTATAAAGCAGCTTTAGCATTAGGAAACTTAAAAGAAGAAAAAACAATTGTTTTAGATAATAGTATTAAATATAAAAACATGCATCCTATAAAATTGTATCCAAATTCAATCGATTATGAAAAAAAAATAAAAGTAATGAAGGATGCATATAAAAGTGCAAAAGATTATAGTAAAGATATATCTCAAGTTAATGTAACTTACCTAGATAAAGACCAAAAGATACTGATAGCGAATACAGAAGGGTTATACATAGAAGATGAAAGAGTTAGAACTAGACTTGGAGTTAGTGCTGTAGCATCTAAAGATAATGAAAATCAAACTGGATTTGAAGCACCAGGAAGAGCCATGGGATTTGAAATGTTTGAAGAAGTTGACCCAGTATATTATGGAAAAGAGGCTGCAAGAACTGCACATACTATGTTACACGCTAAAAATTGTCCAGCAGGGAAAATGACTGTTGCAATAGATAATGGTTTTGGAGGAGTAATATTCCATGAAGCATGCGGACATTCATTAGAAGCTACATCTGTGGCAAAAGGAAACTCAGTATTTTCAGGAAGATTAGGTGAGCAAATAGCATCAACTAAGGTAACGGCTATAGATGATGGAACATTATCTAATCATTGGGGTTCTAGTAACATAGATGATGAAGGAAATCCTACTCAAAAAAATATTTTAATAGAAAATGGAATATTAAAATCTTATATGATAGATAAATTAAATGGAAGAAGAATGAATATGATCCCAACAGGAAGTTCCCGTAGACAAAGTTATAAGTATGCACCAACATCAAGAATGACAAATACTTATATAGCAGCAGGAGAGGATAAGGCAGAGGATATAATAAAATCTATAGATAATGGATTGTATGCAAAAAAAATGGGGGGAGGATCTGTAAACCCAGTAACAGGAGAATTTAACTTTGCAGTTGCTGAAGGATATCTAGTAAAAAATGGTGAAATTCAAGAGCCAGTAAGAGGGGCTAGCTTAATAGGAAAAGGAAGCGAAGTACTGATGAATATAGATATGGTTTCAGACAACTTAAAACAAGCTCAAGGAATGTGTGGATCATCATCAGGAAGTATACCAACGAATGTAGGGCAACCTATGATAAGAGTTAAAGAAATTACTGTAGGTGGTAGATCGGAGGAATAATTATGAAGTTTAATGATTTTAAAAATAGATTATTTGAAAAAGCTATGAACCAAGGGTTTAGTGAGTGTGAAATATATTATAATCAAGGGGAAAATATAAGTATATCTGTATATGATTATGAACTTGAAAAGTATAATATAGATAAATATATAGGACTTTCATTTAGAGGATTAATGAATAATAAAATGGGATATTCATATACAGAAATATTAGATGAACAAGCAATAGATATGCTAATAAAAAATGCTAAAGAAGGAGCTTTATCTATAGAAAATAAGGATATACAATTTATATATGAAGGAGATAAAGACTATAGTGAGGTTAAAACTTATTCCGAAAAATTAGATAATATAGATGCAAAAAGACTAATTGACATAGCTATAGATTTAGAAAAACAAACTAAAGAATATAGTGACAAAGTTGTTAATTTAAGTGGATGTAAAGTTTCATATAGTTCATCTAAAAGTACAATTACAAATACAAAAGGTTTAGATTTAAATAATAAGAGTAATCTACTTATGGCATATGTTATACCAGTTATAAAGGTTAATAATCAAAAACAAGATGGAATGGGATATCAAATAGTAGAAGCTATAGAAGATATAGATACTAAAAAAATAGCGAAAGATGCATGTGAAGAAGCCTTATCCAAAATAGGGGCTACAACTATACCTTCAGGAAAATATAAAACTATAATAAATAATGAAGCTATGTCATCTTTACTTGAGACTTTTAGTGATATATTTAGTGCAGAAAATGCGCAAAGAGGAATGTCATTACTAAAAGGAAAAGAAGGCGAAAAAATTGCATCTAATATAGTAACAATAATTGATAATCCTTTGCTTGATAATGGATTAGCGTCTTCTCCATTTGATGATGAAGGTGTCGCAACTTACAAAAAAAATATAGTTGAAAATGGTGTTTTAAATACGTTACTTCATAATTTAAAAACTGCAAATAAAGCAAAAACAAAAACAACTGGAAATGGATTTAAAGCTAGTTACTCATCTGTAGTTAGTGTAGAACCTACTAATTTTTATATAGAAAAATGTGACAATACATTTGAAAAACTTTTAAAAGTAGTAGGAGAAGGAATTATAGTTACTGATTTTGCAGGATTACATTCCGGGGCTAACTCTGTTACAGGCGATTTTTCACTGGCAGCTAAAGGATATTATATAAAAAATGGTGAAAAATCTCATCCTATAGAACAAATAACTGTAGCAGGAAACTTCTTTGATGTCATTAAAGATATAGAATTAATAGGTGATGATTTAGAATTTCCATTAAGTAGTGTAGGATCTCCATCGGTTGTAGTAAAATCTTTATCAGTTGCAGGAAAATAGCAAATTAAGATTGTTATATATGAAATTAAATTGAATTTATACAAGGGTAAAATGAAAATGCTGTGAAAGTACTTGAATATACATTCAAAATAATTTTATAATACAACTACATACACTTAACTCAAAGGTTTAGATACCTTGTTTGTAATAGCTAGGAGAGGTCCTAGCTATTTTTTTTGTTAAATATTTTAATGGCATTTGTCACAAGAATCACTTTTGCCAGATTCAGATTGAGTTCCAGAAAGTATAGTTTTACTTCTACTAAGTGTTGGACAAGAATTTGTTGTGTGATAAGATTTACCATTAGGAGTCCAATAAACTATTTCTGAGTTCTGATTGGTTTTAATATCTGGCTCTTGAGTTATATTATCATTAACTTTTGTATTAATATCAGATAGTGATGAATTTTGTTGACTTCCTGAATTATAACTTCCTTGTGGACAATTCACAACAAAACCATTACCAGTAGATTTAAATACTATATCTCCACACTCATCACTTCTATGAACTTCTACATTCATCTTTTTTAGAGTATCCATAGTTTCCTTATGTGGATGTCCATATTTATTACCTTCTCCACAAGTTATAACTGCATACTCAGGATTAACTTTGTTTAAAAAATCTAAAGTAGAGCTACTATGAGAACCGTGATGACCTACTTTTATTAAATCCACATCTCCAGGATTTAAATTAATTTCTATTTCTTTTTCTGCATCTCCCATTAACAATGCCTTGTCATTACCATTTATAAATTCTAAAACGATAGAATTATTATTAGGGTCATCAACATTAGCTACAGATAAAACTTTTAAAGTAGCAGATCCTAATTTAAATTCACTTCCTAATAAAGGAACACTTGGATAAAGTCCTTTATTAGCCATTGCATTTATAAAGTCGGAATAAGTTTTTGTATTTGCATCTCCATTACTAACAAATATATTTTTTATAGGAATGGAATTAACAACAGCATCAAGTCCACCTATATGGTCAGAATGAAGATGAGTAGCGAATACATACTCTAACTCTGTTACCCCTTGTTTTTTTATGTAAGAAACTACTCTTTGTTCATCATCGTTATCTCCAGCATCTATAATGGCAGCCTTATCACCTTGGATAATAAGTATGGAATCTGAATTTCCTGTATTTATAAAATGAAGTTCAGTTTCTTTGGTAGATGTAATTTCTGTATTATTATTTGAGTCTGATGACTGACTTGCAATCGCAGTGTTAGAATGTTCAACTTTATTTTGAGTATTATCAGAACACCCAACAATAAATATAAAACAAAACAATACAATTAAGATAAGTTTAGAAAATCTTTTGTTTTGCAAAATAAAACCTCCTTTTTAAAAAATTAGTACAGATATTTTAACACACTATGTAAAAATTTTCATTATTTTGAAAAAATATAGAGGAAAAGAGCTACACCTAGTGTCGAAAAGAGTAAATGAAAAATGTAATTGTGTAACTATTTTTTATATAAAAAATATAATAAATGGAAGGAGTGATTTTATGAAAAAAGTTTATTTAGATCCAGGACATGGAGGAAAAGATAGTGGAGCAGTAGGTGTAGAAAATATCTTTGAGAAAGACGTAGTACTAGCTATTTGCTTAAAGATAAAGACTATTTTACAAAGTCGTAAAATAGATGTAAAGATGTCAAGGGATACAGATGTATTTAAATCCCTAGATTATAGGACCACTGAAGCTAATAAGTGGGGTGCTGATTGTTTAGTTTCTGTTCACTGCAATAGTTTTACAAACAAAGACGCTAAAGGACTAGAAACCTACTGCTTTGATTTAGGTAAATACTCTAAATTAGCAAACTGTATTCAAAGTGAACTAATTAAAGACAAGCTTTATACTATAAACCGTGGAGTCAAAGACGGAAATTTACACATGCTGAGAGAGAGTAAAATGTCAGCTTGTTTAGTAGAATTAGGGTTTGTATCTAATATTGAAGATATAAAATTACTTTTAAATAAACAAGATGAATATGCACTTGCAATAGCTGATGGCATATGTGAGTTTTTGGGAGTTAAGTTTACTAGCAATTCTCCTGTACAAAATCTAAATGTGTATAATATAATTACTGGAGGCTTTGGAAGTAAAGAAAAGGCACAAGAAAAATTAGAAAATTTAAAAGGACTTACAGGCTGGTATTTAACTTTACAAGAATTTAAACCAAATGACTGGAGAATAAGAACAGGTGGATTTACTGGTGAAGATAGAGTTAAGCGTGAAATGGCAGCACTAATTGAATTAACAGGATGGTGGTGTACTTACGAAAAGGAAAATTAATTAGTATTTTAAACTAGGATTATGAATTGTATCCTAGTTTTTATTTTTATGAACGAGTGAATTTTTATTGAATTTAAATAAGACCATATCTTAAATTAAATTTAGATAAGTTAAGATATGGTCTTATAAAAGGGGAAAAGACAGTAGGGAACTTCCCTACCATCTAATACCTAATTATGGAAGTTTTCGTAACACCAACTGCATCCATCAAATTTTTTAAAGGGGTGTTGAGTTTTAGCTTTAACTATTGCTTCATGACAATCTGAAAAATAACCAATATAAGTTTTGAATCTTGGTAAGTGATCACAATATTCAGAATGAACTATATATGACCCTTTTTTGTCTGGAATGTTTCCGAAGTAATAATGCTTCATAAAAACCCCACCTTTTAAATATTTTTAGGTTTCACCCTAATTAAATTATATCAAAAATGAATTACAAAAAGTTACACAAAAACGAGTTTGAAATATAAACTTATATAGAATTTAGTTTATAGATACAACAGCGTTAAGTATATGTTTTTTTAGAACATTAATGTAACCTTTTGAATTAAGATAGTCAATAGACTCAGATATATCTAGTATATCTAATCCGGGTATTGAAATATCTAAATCAACAATAGGTTTGTCACTTTTGGAAAAGTGGCTTTTTAAAAAAGTCAAAACTAGTAAATCGTTTTTATTCATAAAAACACAACCTTTCAATTAATTTAGGTAATATCCTAATTAAATTGTAACAAAATGAAGTTGCAAAAAGTTAAAATAATTAGAAATTTAACGAAAATAGTAAAAAAATAGAAAATAAAGTTAAAATAATTTCAAAATAGCAATAAATTACATAAAACGACACAGGCAATATTGTATAATGTTAATGACTTAAATTACTTGGAGGGAAATTATGAAATTAAAAAAGAAATTAGGGTTAATATTAGGGGTAGCTTTAACGTTATCTATGGTTGGATGTTCAGAGCCAGAAACAGATAAATCAGAAGATGGAAGTAATGCTCCTGTTGAGGAAAAAAAGGAAGATACTTCAGCTGAAGAAAAAATAGAAGAAGATGTTCCAACAGAATATAAGTCTGCATTAAGAAAAGCAAAAACATATAGCGATACTATGCATATGTCTAAGGATGGACTATATGAACAGTTAACATCAGAATATGGAGAAAAATTCACACCAGAAGCAGCACAATATGCGATAGATAATGTAGAAGCAGATTGGAAAGAAAATGCATTGAAAAAAGCACAGACATACCAAAATGATATGGCAATGTCACCAAGTGCTATTTATGACCAATTAATATCAGAATATGGAGAAAAATTTACACCAGAAGAAGCACAATATGCTGTAGATAATTTGGAGTAATACAATAATATTAATAGACGAAAATTGCAATTATATAAAATTTTATAAAATAGTTAATATAAAGACTAGAAGAAATTCTAGTCTTTTATATTTGAAAAAATTTAAAAAATAATTAATTATTCAGATGTTTGAGTTATAGTAAATACTCTTGAAGGAGATAAGAATTAATAGTATAATTAACAAGAATAAAAGTAACTAAACTTGTGTATGACTTATTAGAGACTAGATAAAAAACTAGACAAACACAGTTAAAATGATGAAAATACTAGATAGTTTGAAACTAACTAGGACTTGTTCGAGAACCTCCAAGTATAAAAAACTAAGGTAATTATATAGTGGCAGTATATAAAAAATATCCTTAGCTATGACTTTTAAGTTAAAAGTTGTAAGGTTCTCCTTTAATAATTTTTTAGGAGGAGATTTGTTATGCAAAAAAGAAAAGTAATAATTGATTGTGACCCAGGTATAGACGACTCTTTAGCTCTATTGCTTGCAATAAACTCACCAGAGCTAGAAATACTGGGAATAACTACTTGTAGTGGGAATGTACCCGCTAAAATGGGAGCAGAAAATGCTCTATATACACTTCAAAGATTTTCAAAACAAAACATAAATGTATATGTAGGAGAAGAAAATCCATTAGAAAGAGAACTGGTAACAGCACAAGATACTCATGGAAACGATGGAGTTGGAGAAAACTATTATGAAAAAGTCGATAATAGTTTAATAAACTACAATGGTGTAGACTTTATAATTGATACACTTAGAGAAAATAAAGATGTATCTATTATAGCTTTAGGACCATTGACTAATATAGCAAAAGCTCTTATGAAAGATAAAAAAGCTTTTGATAACTTAGACGAATTTGTATCTATGGGTGGAGCTTTTAGAATTCATGGGAACTGTTCTCCTGTTGCTGAATTTAACTATTGGGTGGATCCACATGCAGCTGATTATGTTTATAAGAACTTACCTAAAAAAATTCATATGATAGGTTTAGATGTAACGAGAAAAATAGTATTAACACCTAATATAATTGAATTTATAAATAGACTAGATAAAGATTTAGCTAAATATATAACAGAAATAACTAGATTTTATATTGATTTTCATTGGGAACAAGAAGGCATAATAGGGTGTGTAATAAATGATCCATTAGCAGTAGCATACTTTATCGATAGAAGTATTTGCAGTGGATTTGCATCTTATACTGAAGTGGTGGAAGATGGAGTTGCTATGGGACAAAGCGTAGTAGACTCATTTAATTTTTATAAAAAAGATTCAAATAGTATCATACTTACTGAAGTAGATGATAAAAAATTTATGAATATGTTCTTAAAAAGATTATTTCCAAATCATAAAGAAAAAATAGATATGGTAGGAGGAATAATCTAATATGAGTAAAAAATTAACTACATCACAAGTAACTATAATAGCACTAGGAGTTGCTTTAAATGTAATAGGTGCATTTATAGCATTAAACTTAAGGCTACCTATATATTTAGATTCAATAGGAACAATATTTATAGCATGTATATTAGGACCTAAATATGGTGTGCTAACAGGACTTTTAGGAAGCGCGGTAAGTGGAATGACCTTTGATATATATTCTTTCTTTTTTATGCCTGTTCAAATATCAACAGGATACTTAGCGGGAATAATGTTTGAAAAAGGTTTTTTAAAAGGAAAAAGGACTTTTTTAGGCGTTTTAGGGTTTGCACTTCCAACATCAATCTTAAGTTCTATAATAGCAGCATTTGTGTTTGGAGGAATAACATCATCAGGATCGTCTTATATAGTACAGATATTATCTGGTATTGGAGTAAATAAAGTAGTGGGTGTTTTTGTAACACAATTTTTTACGGATTATATAGATAAATTTATAGCAGTAATCATTGTTAATAGTATAGTATCTGTAGTCCCGATAAGTTTTATAAAAAAATTAAAATATGATAGTTATATGGAGATATAAAATGGATAGATATAGTGAAATTACTAATAAAAATAAAAGGGAAATAGTGTTATTAAAAGGATTTCCATGTGTATGGGGTAAATGTTCATTTTGTGACTATACACTAGACAATGATATTAATGAAGAAGAAATAAATAATTTAAACTTTGAAGTTTTAGAACAAGTAACAGGTAAATATAAAGTTTTAGAAGTTATAAATTCAGGAAGCTGCTTTGAACTTCCTAAAAAAACTTTAGAAAAGATAAAAGAAGTAATAGAAAATAATAAAATAGAAAAATTGTTTTTAGAAAGTCATTGGTGTTATAGAAATAGACTAGATGATATGAAAGAGTTTTTTAATATTCCTATAATATTCAAAATAGGAGTAGAAAGTTTTGATTATAATTTTAGAAATGATTTTTTAAATAAAAACGCAAAATTTAAATCAATAGATGAACTGAAAACTTATTTTGATTCTCCTTGTATGATGGTAGGTATAAAAGGGCAAACAAAAGAAATGATAAAAAAAGATATGGACATAATATTAAAGCATTTTGAACATGCTACTGTAAATGTATTTGTAAATAATACAACTGATGTAAAAAGAGATGAAGAATTGGTTAAATGGTTCAAAAAAGAGTATAAATTTTTAGAAGAAAATGAAAAAATAGAGGTGCTTTATAACAATACTGATTTTGGAGTAGGGGATTAAAAATTTCCACTAAAATAATAAAAAAATAAAAAAAACATTTAACTTAGTTCATATATAGTATATTATAATAATAAAGATATAGAACTGAGGTGCTAATATATGAACAACCATTTAAAAAAGACATCAATAATATCCATTATGTTAATAGTTGCGGTTAGCATGCTTTCAGGTTGCACATTAAGTGAAAGTGAAGATGTGAAAAAAGTAAGTGATAATGTAGTAGCTGAAAATTCTAATATTGATATAAATAAAAATAAAGCAAAAGTACTAGAAATAAGCAAACCAGAAGTTTTAGATGAAAATGTAGGTGACAATTTAATAGAAACTAAAACTAAGGTTAAAAATATTAGTGATTATAATATAAGAAACATAGAGTTAACATTTAGAGAGTTTGATAAAGATAACAATGCGTTATCAAAAACAGAAGCTTTATCAAAAATAACTTTATTACCTGGAGAAAGCGCATATATACAATCAGCTCATAAAAAATATGCACAAAGTGCAGAAGTTACAAGTTACGCTTATAATGTTAGTGATAAATTAGTTAATGTAAATTTATCAACAAACGAGGTAAATATAGTAGATACAAAAGAAAAAATAGTTAACGATAAGAAATATAATATATTAGGAATATCTGAGCCCAAAATAACAAATAAAGTTGATGGAGGGTACCATGCACAAATAACAATAAAGAATATGTCAGATAAAGATATAGGAAGTGTAATTTTAGAAATTGCAGAACTTAATGATAAAAATGAATATACTAATGTATCTTATTTAGATTCATATGATGTAATAAAAAAATCTCAAGAGATACAACTAAATTCTGTACACTCTGATGATGCAAAAAAATTAGAGGTAATTGGATATATATATGATGATGTAAGTAATAATAGTACAGTGGAAGTTAACTTAAAACTAAATGAATCGATATTAATGAAATAAATGGATATTAAAAAGTCTAAAATCTTTAAGGTTTTAGGCTTTTATTTTGCTCTAAATAGGCAATAATCTAAAAAATATGAATATAATAAAATAAATGAATACATAATTTGTTTATCAGTAATAATATTACTATTTAAGGAGATGATACTGATGACAGAAGAAAATAAAAATCAAAATTTAAATGAATTAGATTTTTTAAAGCTTAATGAAACTTTAGCAAACCCTGAATTCGCCAACTGGTATTACAACCAAGTTTTAAATGGGACAGATGCAAATTTAGAAATGCTAGGGTTTGTAGACATTGTAAAAAATTACTCAGAAGGAAAATTTGAATAGTTAAAAAATAGAGACCTCAAATACATGAGGTCTTGTTTTTATTTGAATCTTTTTTTATAAACTAACTCATAGAATAAAATTGTAATAATAGAAGCGAAAAATGCATTTATCATATCCATCATAGTATCTGTAAGCCCACCAGCTTGCATATTCGCTGTAAAAAAATCATCTATTAAAAACTCTGATATTTCCCATAAACCGGCTACTGCCATGCTAAAGAAAAATACAAAGGCTATAATAAGTCTTCTACTAAAAGATGTACTAACGGGATTAACATTCAATAAGTGAAATAAATCATAAGCGAATAATGTTGTTAATATACCAGATGAGAAATGCATTAGATCATCATAATGGTGTATTCCGTAAAAGTCTAAGCTAGATCCTAAATAAGATGCTGCAAATGTAAATACAATTATAAATAAAATTAAAATTGGAGAAAATATATCTATAAACCTTTTATAAATTAGTTTTATAAATAAAGTTGTCAAAAGAGAACAAAAACAAGGTGTTATTTGATACATTTGACCATAAAAAATAAAATAAATCAAAGATAAAGTGTAAAATGCAATAAAAACATTTAAGGTAATATCTAAATATTGAGGAACTTTTTTTTCTGAAAATAACAAATGCAACACTCCTTATATATTTATGTTTGTTAAATAGTATATTAACCTAAAAATA
Source organism: Paraclostridium bifermentans (assembly GCF_964259345.1). Taxonomy (GTDB): domain Bacteria; phylum Bacillota; class Clostridia; order Peptostreptococcales; family Peptostreptococcaceae; genus Paraclostridium; species Paraclostridium bifermentans_B. Next base: position 272,389 of record NZ_CAXVJR010000001.1, on the reverse strand, counting down.
TTATTATGTATAGTATAAAAATTCCTTATATAACAATAATTAATTGTGTTTTTTGTTAATAAAATCAAATACTAATAGTGAATGAGATATAATACAAAAAGAAGGGAGCTTATTATATGTTAGCTACTAAAATGTATAAAGCTGTAAAAGAGGAAAGAAAAAATAAAAAGATTAAGGAACAAAGAAACAAAGCTATAAAAGTAACTACACTTACAGCAGTAGGTATAGGGGCAGCAGTAGGAGCCACTATGATATACAAGAAAAATAAATCAAAACAAAATGAAGAGTATGATGAATATATGTATAATTTAGAAAGCTATAACAATGAAGATGAAAATTATGAACTACAAGAAAAAGTTGAAGAATTCAATAGTAACAGATTGAGTTATGATAATGAACAACATCCATCTAATGAAGAGATGAATAAATTTATAAATAAAACTGATTCATCAGAATTAAACTAAAAAAACTCCCCTATGGGAGTTTTTTTAATAATTTATTCCTGCAGCTTTTATATTTTCTTTATTCATAGAGCTACATGGAGTAACTCCGTAAGTCATATTACAATTTGGACATTTATCAACATGAGTTGTCATAGTAAAGTTTTCATTGCAATTAATGCAAGTTAGATTATGAGGACTTCTTAAAGGAAAGTCTCCTTTATCTTTACTTCTTACTAAATCAACTACTTGTTTACCATCATTTTTATCTGTATTAGCACATCCACAAGACATATATATACCTCCAAAATTTAAAATACTTACTTATTATATAGTATAAGTATTAATAAGTCTGTAACGTATGTTACATTCAATTAATTATTTAAATAAATTTATAAAAATTAAAATACAAGGTAATGTAAATATATCAAGTAAGAAAGCTCCAACTAGAGGAACTATTAAAAGTGCTTTTTCAGATGGACCGTATTTAGAAGTGATAGAGTTCATATTGGCTAAGGCATTTGGAGTATTTCCAAGACCATGACCAATAAGGCCAGATACCATTACCGCTGCATCAAAATTTCTACCGAGAACTTTAAAACAAATAAAATATGCATAAGATAAAACAAATAAAACCTGAGTAAATATTATTATAAGCATAGGTCCTGCAATATGTAATAAATCTAATAAATTAATACTCATAAGAGCTATAATTAAAAACATTGAAAGAGAAACTTCACTCAAAAAATCTAAAAGAGAAAAATTTAGATTTAAAATATCAAATGGCTCACTTATATTTCTAAATATACAAGCAATTACCATACAACCAACTACATTTGGAATTATGATAGAAGTTTTTAAATAGAAAATATTTGTAATTAACTCTCCAAAATTCATACATAAAAGTATGATTAAAATTTGTTCGAAAAAATTGATTATATTAATGGATTTGCTATTTTCTTTAGTTAATCCTAGCTTTTTAAATAAATTGTATCTATTATTATACTTTGATAAGTTGTAATTAAAAGATGGTTTTAAGTTATTTTTTGTTATTAGAAATCTAGATACAGGAGCTCCAAGTACTCCTCCTAATATAATTCCAAGAGTAGCAGCTGCAAGACCTATAGTTACAGCACCATCTACTCCAAGACTTTCTACAGTGCTTCCAAAAGCAGCTGCATTACCATGACCGCCCTCCATGGATATAGTACCGCACATAAGACCTATTAATGGATGAACACCAGTTATTTTTGCCATTATAATAGAAATTATATTTTGAGATAATGCTAAACCACCACATAGTATCCAGTATTTAAAAAGAAGTTTACCTCCTTTTCTTATAAATTTGAAACTAGCATTGAGACCTAAGATTGTGAAAAATACGTTCATAAAAAAAGGAATAATAGTATCTAAAACATTAATGTTAATAGTATTTGAAATTCTTAATATTAAGGATATAAAAGTAAATAATAATCCACCTATAACTGGAGATGGAATGCAAAACTTATTAAAAAAACTAATATTATTTTTTAGCCAAACACCAATTATAAAAAATGCTATCCCAAAGCATAAAGTTGAAGTTAAATTTAAATTTATAGTTAACAATATATCACCTCCTTTGAAAATTATATGATTTAAATAGATATTTATGAAACAAGCACTAAATTTATAAATAAATATAAATAGTTAATGGGATACTAAATAATATATTGATTTATAGGAGGATTGCTTTATGGTAAATGAAGATAAAACATTTAAAATAGATTATTTTTCAAAATATTATTTTTACACTATAGAAGAATTTAAAAAAGAAGAAGAAGATTCTGGATATATAATAGATAAAATAAATGAATGTAATAGATTAGATTATAAAGGATATACATATAAATATAGTAAATATAACAATATAGTAAAAGGAGAAACGAAAAAAAATATATATATGACTATAGATAAAGAACATGACTATGTAATTATAGATGGAAATAAAAATAGACTTGATTTAAGTTATAAATATGATACTAAACAATTAGAAGATCATATTAGGATTGCAACTAAAATATGCAATGATAAAGATGAAAATTCTTGTTTGATATATATAAATAATAAAGATTCTAGTGAATTTTTAAACACAATGGACAATATAAAGGAAAAACAGATTAAATTGATGGAAAATAACCTTCATTAATCGACAATAAATAAATATAATAAAATTTAAAATAAAATATTGTTTTATTGTGGTAAAATAGGGTAAAATATAAATATAAAAATATATTACGGGGTGGTACATATGAAAAGAATAAATGATGTTTTAAAATCTTTTAAAGATGAATTAAAAGGAATTATGGATACTATGTTAGTAAGTGAAAGAATTAATTCACAAAGATGTCTAGCTAAAGATATAGACACAACTAAAACTATAATAGATCAAAAAGAGCATGAAAAAAGAGAATTAACTCAAGGTGAGATGAACAAGATACATAAAGAGTTAAGTAAATTAGTAGAAGATTTAAAAGGTATAGCTGGAGAATTATTAGTAAGTGAAAGATTAAATACACAAAGATGTCTAGCTAAAGATATAGATACTACTAAAACTATAATAGATCAAAAAGAGCATGAAAATGTTGGAATAAATGAAATAGAAAAATTAGCTAAAGAAGCTAAAGGATTAGTAGACACAATGATAGCTGAGGAGTCATTAAACACAGAAACTAACATAACAAACGGTATGGATACAACTAAAACTATAATAGACGAAGAGAAAAATTTAGAAAATACAGAAGAATTTAATAAATTAATAGAAGAATTAAAAACTCTAATGTCAACTATGTTAGTAGGAGAAAGATTAAATACACAAAGATGCTTAGCTAAAGATATAGATACTACTAAAACTATAATAGATCGTAAAAAATAAAATAGCCTAGGCTATTTTATTTTTTTGATTAAAACATATAAATAGTAACATATATAATATAAACATCATACTTTGATAAGTAATATAAATTAACTAATTAAGAATTAATGTAGTATTTATTGGACATAAATTAAATTAGATTAAATGAAAACAAATGAAAAAGAAAATCATTTACAAATGAAAAATGTGATGGTATAATCTAAATACAAAATTTAAGGAGGAATGCATATGGACATATTGATCAATAGTGCAGAAGAAACCTTTTTACATGTGGGATCTTTAGTTAGTATATCGATATTACTATTTGGATATATAAACTATAAAACGAGCGGTAGTTTTATAGACGTAATAAGTAGGAATAAAAACATACAGCCTATATTAGGAGCGTTATTAGGAGCTCTTCCAGGATGTGGAGGTAGTATAGTTTTAATGCCTCTATTTATGAGCAATAAAGTTACTTTTGGAACTATAATAGCAAGTTTAATAGCTAGTATGGGAGATAGTGCATTTTTAATGATGACTAGCGATTTTAAAGCATATATAGTTATAACAGTAATAAGTTTTATAGTAGGGATAATAACTGGATACTTAGTGGATGGTTTTAAAGTAGAGCAAAGGCTAGAATTACATAAACATAAAAAAAGAGTAAATACTAAAGAAAAAGCTGTAGGCTTAAGATCAAGCAGTGCTAATGCATGTGACATAAAGGTTCATAATAAGTTTTATCATATATCTCATGAAATAGTTCATGGGGTAGGATATAAAATATATTTATTTTTACTTATAAGTGGATTTATATTTATGGTATTAGCTCACTCAGGGTTAGAGTTTGGATTTATAGAAGCTATGCATTCATTTGAAGAAGTTATAGCGATAGTAGGTATTGTATGCTCATTTGTATACATGATAATGACTAAAAAAGTTTTAGAAAATGAGAACTTTGAAGAAAATGAACATAAACTAATGTCATTAAAAGAAACTATTATACATTCTGTAAGTGAAATTTCTTTTGTAATTGTATGGATATTTATAGCTTATATATTCTATGATATTGTAATATACTTTGTTGGAGGAGAAGAAGCTTTAGTAAAATTAGTACTTGGAGCAGGTGTTTTAAGTGTATTTGCAGGGGCGGCTTTAGGAATAGTACCAGGATGTGGTATACAAATTGTAGTAATGTCATTTTACTTAAAAGGAAGTCTTCCATTTGCAGCTTTAGTAGCAAATACTATATCTCAAGATGGAGATGCATTATTCCCATTGCTTGCAATGGATAAAAAATCAGCTATGTGGGCTACAATAATAACTACTATACCAGCTATTTTGGTTGGAATAATAATATATTTTTTATAATATTTAAAATAAAATATTAACTTATTATTAAATTTATACATACTCTATAATATAGGCTATTAGGAGGGGATGTATGAAAAATAATTCTATGATTGTTGGAATAGCAATAGGAGTATTAGCAGGAATACTATTTACTAAAATAAATTTTACTATTATTCTTACATTAGCTCTTGGAATATGGATTGGACATTATATATCTAACAATAAAAAATAAAGTTATCTCGTTGTAAATGAGGTAACTTTATTTTTATGCCTAAAACTAATAAATTAAAGGCGTTTTACATTAAAATTATTAGAATATATAAGTTGGATATAATAAAAAGTATGATATGTTTAATATAAATATAATTAGGAGGTGATAAATTGATATATTTTAAAAAATATATAATAAAATATTTAAAACTATTTATTATAGGAATTATTTTAGTTTCAGTAGAATCTATTTGTGACCTACTACAGCCTACTATATTATCTCAGATAATAGATGTTGGAATAAAATATAAAGATATAAACTTTTTAATTGAAAAAGCAGGTTTAATGATAGGAGTAGCTGTTATTGGAGCTATATTTGCTATATTAAGATGTATAATATCAACCAATGTATCTCAACGATTTGCAAGAGATTTAAGAAATGATTTATTTAAGCATATAAATACATATTGTTTTGAAGATATAGATGAAATAACAAGAGCATCACTTATAACAAGAATTACAAATGATGTTACTCAAATACAACAATTTGTAAATGGGCTTATGCGTATAATAATAAAAGCTCCTATTTTATGTATAGGAAGTTTTATATTAGCAATGAGGCTTAACTTAAAGCTTTCTGTAGTTTTATTAATAGGGATAATAACTATATTTTTAATAATAATTATAAATTTTAAAATAGGGACTCCATTTTTTAGAAAAGTACAGAAATCTTTAGATGATTTAAACTCAAGTATAAAAGAGTATTTAGAAAATATACGCATAGTTAAATTATTTAATCGATATGACTACGAGTATGATAAATTTGAAAATATTAACGATAAATTGCTTATTTCTACAGCGAAAGCTATGAAAATAAGCTCGTTATTTAGGCCTACAATAACATTAATAGCAAATATAATAATTATAATCGTTATATATGTAGGTTCTAGAATGTTTTTTAATGGAGAAATTGAAATAGGTATTATAGTAGCATATATAAACTATATAGGCAGAATATTAACATCTTTATTAATGATATCTCATATATTTAATGTTTTTATAAGAGCTAAAGCTTCAAGTGATAGAATAAGAGAGGTTTTAAATAAAGAAAATAAAGAAATTAAATCAAATATAAATTTAAATATTAAAGGTAATATAGAGTTTGCAGATGTTAATTTTTCGTACAATACAAATGACATTGTTTTAAAAAATGTAAGTTTTAAGATAAACAAAGGAGAAAGTATAGGAATAATAGGATCAACTGCAAGTGGAAAAACTACTTTAATAAATTTAATATCTAAATTTTATAATATTAATGAAGGTATTGTAAAAATAGATAATATTGATATAAATAAACTAAATTCTAAAAATTTAAGAGAGTATATAGGGCTTGTTCCTCAAAAAAGCATACTATTTAATGATACTATAATAAATAATATAAAAATTGGAAATAAAAATGCAACAATAGAAGAAATTATGAATATTTGCAGTATATGTGAATGTGACGAATTTATAAATCAGTTTGAAAAACAATACAATCATATTATAGGAGAAAATGGAAAAAATTTATCAGGAGGTCAAAAGCAAAGGTTGTGTATAGCCAGAGCATTAATAAAAAAACCGAAGATAATTATATTAGATGATTCATTTAGCGCAATGGATGTAAAAACTGAAAATAAAATAAGAGAAAACATAACTAACCATATAAAAGATACAACTTACATACTAATATCTCAAAAAATAAATTCAATTATAAATATGGATAAAATTATGGTAATAGACAACGGACGAATAGTTGGGTTTGATAAGCATAAAAACTTAATAAAATCTTGTGATTTATATAAAGAGATATATGAATCTCAGATGAATACATATTAAGGAGTTGCATTTAAATGAAAAGTAAATTAGAATCTAGATTTGGGCCTAAGAAAAAACCAAAAAATTTAAAGAAAACTGTATTAAGATTAATACGCTATTTTAAAGAAGAAAAAAAAATACTAATTTTATTAAGTATAATGATTTTAATTAATAGCTTAATAATAGTATTTATACCTATATTAATTGGTAAAAGCATAGATATAATAGACTCATCAAGTAGCAACCTGTCTCAATTAAATATTATAATAATAATTTTATTAAGCTTATATATTATAGATGGTCTAGTTAATATATGTAAGGAATTTGTAGTGATTAATATATCTCAAAGAGTTATAAAAAATATAAGAATAGATATATTTAAGAAATTACAATTATTACCTATGTATTATTTTGATACTCATCATAAAGGAGATTTAATGAGCAGGATGACTAATGATATAGATAGTATAAGCAGTGGAGTATCAAGTTCTATGATACAGATAATAAGTGCTATAATAACCATTGTTGGGACTATAACAATGATGAGTATATTAAGTCTAGAACTAACTATAGTTAGCATAATAACAATGCCTTTAGTTATTTTGCTAAGTAAGTACATTGCCAATAGAAGTAAAGGGTATTTTAAAAAGCAGCAAATTAACTTGGGAATTTTAAATACACATATAGAAGAAAGTATAAATAATATAAATATAATAAAATCATTTAATTATGAGGATGAATGTATTGAAAAATTTTATAAAATAAATGATAAACTATTAGATAGTTCATTAAAAGCTCAAATATATAGTTCTTTACTTATGCCAATGATGAATGTAATTAGTAATATTGCATTCATATTAATATCTATATTAGGATCTTATCTGGCAATTGAAAATATTATAACGGTAGGAACAATAACAACATTCTTAAGTTATACAAAACAATTTACAAGACCTCTTAATGAACTTGCAAATCTATTTAATACATTTCAATTATCTATAGCAGGGTGTGAAAGAGTATTTGAAGTTATAGATGAAAATATAAAAGAAAATACTTCAATAAAATCAATAAAACCAATAGATATAAATGGAAATATAGAATTTGAAAATGTATATTTTAAATACGATGAAAATGATAAGTATGTATTAAACGGGATAAACTTTAAAATAAAAGAAGGTACTAGCAATGCTATAGTAGGAACTACCGGAAGTGGAAAAACAACTATTATAAACTTAATAAATAGCCTATATGATACGTATAGTGGGAAGATATTGATAGATGGTGAAGATATTAAAAAATATGATAAAAAAAATTTAAATGAATATATATCAGTAGTGTCTCAAGATATATACTTATTTAATGGAAGTATAATGGATAACATAAGATACTCTAAACTAGATGCGAGTGATAAAGAAGTTATAGAGTGTTGCAAATTGGTAAATATACATGGTTCTATAATTAAATTGAAAAATAAATATGATACTTATATATACGAGTGTGGAAATAGTTTAAGTGAAGGGCAAAAACAATTGATTAGTATAGCTAGAGCTATATTGAAAAACCCATCAATTTTAATATTAGATGAAGCTACTAGTAGTATAGATACTCATACAGAAAAGAGAGTTCAAGAGGCCATAAAAGTTGTGATGAAGGGTAGAACTAGTATAATAATAGCACATAGGCTTAGTACTATAAGGTATTGTGACAATATAATGGTTATAGATAAAGGAAAAGTAGTAGAGTATGGAACACATGAAGATTTAATAAAAAACAAAGGAATATACTATAAAAGTATAAAAAGTTTAAATATAGGAGACAATAATTAAAAGCTATTTAAATAAATTTATTTAAATAGCTTTTAATTTACTGAATCAAAAAAAATAGTTTATGAATCCTGTATGTTGATTAAAAATATTAAATCCGATTAATATAAGTAAAACTCCACCTATAAATTTAGCTAAATCCCCAAAGAATAAGCTTATCTTATTACCTAATGATACTCCTAAAAAACAAAGTAAAAAAGTTACAATACTTATGGATGTAACAATAGGAATTATAGGAATATTTAAAAAAGCAAAACTTACCCCAACAGCAAGTGCGTCTACACTAGTAGCTATTGACAAAATAAAAATATCTAAGTTATTTAGATTTGAGTTTTTAGAGTCAGTATCTTTTGAAAAAATCATTTGTAAACCTAAAAAACATAAAATTACTAATGCTACAATATGATCTATAGATTTTATATAATCAGAAAAATTAATACCAGCACTCCAACCAATAAGAGGCATTAATCCCTGAAATAGACCAAAAGAAAAGCTGATTTTAAATGCTAGCTTTAGGTCTATTTTACGTATGCTCATACCTTTAGAAAGAGAAACAGTAAATGCATCCATAGCTAATGCAAAAGAAGTCATAAGTATAAAAGTTAAATTCATATAAATCCTCCATGTTAATAGAAATAGAAAAATTTCAATATTAATATATATATAATATAAAGGAGAATTAGTACAAGTTTTAAGTTAAAAATTGATTTAATTTATATCTATTGAATATATAGTGTTATTTCTAGTTGCAACTACCAACTTATTATTAAATACAGCGGGAGAACTTTCTATATTTCCGTTTAATGTTATTGTATCTAAAATAGAACCATTAGAGGCATCTATTAAATGAAGATTCCCAGCAGAGTCGCCTTGAAGTATATATCCATTACCATTTTCATCGTATATATCAACAGGAGAAGACCACATATAATTATCTAAAATTAGTTCCCATTTAACATTACCTGTATTTTTATCAAGAGCTAAAATACCTCCTTTATTAAAACCCTTATACCTAGCTAGCGAAAATATAACTGTATCACTTAACTTATTTTTACCTATAATGTTGGTTGACATGAGACCTCCATTAACAGGTTTTTTACCTAATAATGACTCACAGGCAAATTCGTTTTCCCAAACTAATTCTCCAGTTACCCCATTAATTTTTTTGATTTTAACAAGACCAGAACTACCTTGGTGATCAACTTCATTTCCACAATAAATATAAGGAATATCATCAACAACATCTATTGTAAGTGTAGCATCTATATCATCTAAACCATCAAGATACCAAACAGGTTTTAATGTGTTTAAATCTATACATTGAATTATTCCGTTGTTATCTGCGAAATAAGCAAGGTTACCATAGGTAGCGATGGAATTTTCTATACCTAAACGTCCGTTAGAATTAGGAGAGGTATACTTATATTTATTGATTTCAGGATTTATAGAAATTATATTTGAATTAATATCATATTTAGAATTTAATTTAATTATATATAAAACTCCATTTTCTCCACCAATTATAATACTATCGCTTTCGGGGTTTACAATAGCACAAGAATCAAAAGCAGGCCAACCTCTATCCGCAAAAGAATCTTTGCCATCCAGTTCATATAATTTTTTCCCATCTATTAAACTATAAATATTAAAACCAACAGCAGAATTTTCATTTATTCCTTCACCTACATATAAAAGGGGAATTCCTCTTGGGTCTACACTGACACTACCTTTAATAGGATTTCCGACATTTATTTTTTCTCTACTTTCTTGACCTGTTTCAAGATCTATAAAATATATATTACCATCAAGTGATGCATATATAACTTCTGTAAAATTATCTTTGTATTTAAATGAATCTTTTATATTCATATTTTCCCTAAGTTGTTTTGGCCATTTTATTATAGCAGGTTGACCTGTCCAGCCGGCGCCGCCACCCCAAGAGCTGCTAGATGTAATAAACTCCCATGAATTTGATAATTTTTTTGATTTTAATGAGGTTTTTCCAAATGAAGGTGAGTTTCTAAGGTGATTACCTCTAAAAGTAGTAATTCCTTCTAGTGTTGTGTAATTATTTTGAAATAGTATGTTTTTTATATCTGAGTTTATTAAAGATAAACTAGGAAATAATGAATTGTCTAGGTAGGCTACTTCTAACGGTAGTACTTTTTTATGAATTTTAGATTCCTCAACTTTAGAACTTTGTTTAACTTCTTGTATTTTAGGGTTAATAGTATTGCATCCAACAACTAAAGTACAAGAAATAAGTAAAATAATAACAATATTTATTTTCATTATATTTATCCTCCTGATAAGACCTTGGATAAAATAATTCTAGGAGAGAAAAGGTATTTCCTTTTTAATATATTTTATAATATAAAACAAATTAGTATGAAAACATTCAATATATAGGTAATTAGACTAAAAAGTTTTTTCAAACTACAAAAAGTGCATATATTATATACATGCACTTTTAATATTATTTATTTAAGTCTTTTAGTTCTTTTTTTATTTCTTTATCCATTGCTTTTATTTCTTTTTCAGTTTCTTTTATTATTTTTTTTTCTTCTTTTTCTAATTCTTTATCTTCTTTTTTCATTTGATGCTTCAATTCTTTAGCGAATTTATGTTCTTCAGATTCTTCTTTTCTTATTTCTTTATCTATTTCTTTAGACTCTTCTTTACTTTCTTTTTCTAACTCTCTATCTTCTTTTTTCATTTGATGCTTTAATTCTTTAGCAAATTTATGTTCTTCAGATTCTTCTTTTCTTATTTCTTTATCTATTTCTTTAGCGTCTTCTTTGCTTTCTTTTTTTAATTCTTTATCTTCTTCCTTCATTTGGTGTTTTAATTCTTTAGCAAATTTATGTTCTTCATGTTCTTCTTTCTTATACTCTTTTCTACTTTCATGTTCATATTTTAAACCTTCTAAGTCTTTTTTTAACTCATCTTCTATATGTTTTACTTCTTCTTTAAATTTCATTGTAAACATCTCCCTAAAATATGTATATTATTTAATAAGTAGATATTATCACCACTCAAAAAGCTTGTAAATATATTTGCTTTTTCGTAGAATTTTTTATATTTTTTAAAATATTAGATAGGTCAAAAACATGAACAGTAAAAATATAAATATACTTAAGAATGAATATTTATATTTTTGTGAAAATTTAGGAAAATAAACATTACATAAAGTGTAGAAAAAAGAGATAATAAAGAATATAATATGATTGAATAAATAAAAGGGGGAGGGGATTGCTATAAAAAAGTATAGTGGAGAAATAGGGTTAATTTTAGTTTCATTAATCTGGGGGAGTGGATTTGTAGCTACTCAATTAGGATTATCACATGGACTTACACCATTTCAATTGATGACAGGTAGATTTTTTATAGGAGCTTTTTTACTAAATACTATATTTTTTAAAAAAGTTAAAAATGTAAATAAGGAAGATATTATTGCAGGGGTGATTTTAGGTATATTTTTATTTATTGCATTTTCTTTTCAAACATTTGGATTAAAGTATACAACATCATCAAAAAGCGCATTTTTAACAGCGGCCAATGTGGTTATGGTTCCATTTGTAGGATGTATTTTATATAAAAGAAAAATAGATAAAATAGGAATTATAAGTAGTTTGATTGCACTTATAGGTATTGGAATTATATCTTTGAAATCGGATTTTAGTATAAGTTTTGGAGATAGTTTAACTTTAGTTTGTGCTATAGGGTTTGCTATGCATATATTTTTTACAAGTGAATTTACTAAAAAGCATGATCCAGTAATACTTACATGTATTCAAATGACTACAGCTTTTATACTATCGGTGATACTTCAAATATTAGTTGGAGAAACTAATACACCAATAAATAATTCAACAGTTACATCTATAATATTTTTAGGTGTATTTAATACTACAATTTGTTTCCTAGGCCAGACTATATGTCAAACAAAGGTTGATGGAACTAAAACAGCTATATTATTATCAACAGAAGCTATATTTGGTATGATGTTTTCAGTTATAATAGCTAAAGAAGTAATAACATTAAGAATGATTTTAGGAAGTATATTGATATTTATGGCAATAATATGTGCAGAAACAAAACTATCATTTTTATTTAAATCAAAAGAAATACTTGAACTTAATGAAGTTGAATAAATTTTTATATAAATAAGTCATATTGAATATTTTGATATGACTTATTTTATTTTTAGATAAATTTAAATATTACGAAATTAAAATAAGAGATATATAAAATATAGGTAACAGAAAATAGAGAATATTAATATAATATTATAGATTATTTCGCTAGCATATAATATAATAACTTATATGTGGACAACGTTTTTATAGAGAGGGGAAGTATTATGACAAAACCCGCGTTAGTAGTTATGGCTGCAGGAATGGGTAGTAGATATGGGGGATTAAAACAAATAGATCCAATAGGACCAAATGGTGAAATTATAATAGAGTATTCTGTATATGATGCAATTAAAGCAGGATTTTCTAAAGTAGTATTTGTAATTAAGGAAGAACTTAAAGAAATATTCCGAGAAAAAATTGGTAAAAAAATAGAAAAAGTAATAGAAACTGAATATGTGTTTCAAGATATAAATTTTGGAATACCAAAAAACTTTTGCATACCTAAAGATAGAGTGAAACCTTGGGGAACTGGACATGCAATATATTGCTGTAAAAATATTATAGATGGACCTTTTGCCGTTATAAATGCTGATGATTTTTATGGACAAAGCACTTATAAATTAATTTATGATTATCTAATGAGTAATACAAATGAATATGATTACACAATGGTAGGATTTGTACTTGAAAACACATTGACAGAAAATGGAACTGTTGCAAGAGGAATATGTGAAATAGATAAGAATAGAAACTTAGTATCTATAACAGAAAGAACAAAAATTAAAAAAATTGGAAGTACAACTAAATATACAGAAGATGACAATTTATGGGTGAATATAAAAAAAGATAGTATTGTATCGATGAATATATGGGGATTTAAACCAACTATATTTGAAGAATTAGAAAATGAATTTAAGTTATTTTTAAACAATATAGATAAAGATGCTTTAAAATCAGAATTTTACATACCATCGGTTGTTGATAATATGATAAAGAAAAATAAGGCAAATGTTAAAGTATTAGTATCTAATGAGCAATGGTATGGAGTTACATACAAAGAAGACAAAGAAAATGTATGTAAAAATATAAGTAATTTAATGGGAAGGTTTTATCCAGATAAATTGTGGGAGGAATAATATGTCTAAGGTCTATGATTTTAAAAATATAGTTGATAAATTTAATTTTGAAGGGGAATTTATAGAGGCTCAAAGTCATATATGTGGTCATATAAATGACACATATATATTAACTTTTAAAAAAGAAAATAAAGAAGAAATTAAGTATATATTACAAAAAATAAATACAAATATTTTTCAAAATCCTGATGAACTTATGGATAATATAGAAAATGTAACTAATCATATAAAAGTAAAAGTTAAAAGTGAAGATGGAGATATATTTAGAGAAACTTTAAATATAATAAAAACTAAAGACAATAAAAATTACTATAGAACCAAAGATAATGATTGTTTTAGAGCATTTATATATATAACAAATGCTAAAACGTATCAAATGGTTGAAGAACCTATACACATGTACAAGTGTGGTAAAGCATTAGGAAAATTCCAAAAACAATTAGCAGATTTTGAAGTTAAGAAACTATATGAAACAATAAAGGATTTTCATAATACTAAGAAAAGATATGAAGATTTTTTAGGTGTGATAGAAGAAGATCCGCATAAAAGAGTAGATGCAGTTAAAGAAGACATTGATTTTGTTCTAAAAAGAAAAAATGATTGTGAGGTTTTAGTTAATCTTATTTACTCTGGAGATATACCTTTGAGAGTTACTCATAATGATACGAAGTTTAATAATATAATGATAGATGAAGAAACTGATGAAGCTATAGCTGTAATTGATTTAGATACAGTTATGCCAGGGTTAACAGCATATGATTTTGGAGACTCTATACGTTCGGGAGCTACTACAGCTTTAGAAGATGAAACTGATTTAAGTAAGGTTAGATTTGATATTAATTTATATGAAAACTTTGTAAAAGGATTTTTAGAAGAAACTAAAGATTCTTTAAATAAAATTGAAATTGATAATCTTGCATTTGGAGCTAAACTTATGACTTTTGAGTGTGGAATGAGATTTTTAATGGATTATATAAATGGGGATGTATACTTCAAAATACAAAGAGAAAATCATAATTTAGATAGGGCTAGAAATCAATTTAAATTAGTTAGAGATATGGAAGAAAAAATGGATGAAATGAAAGATATAGTAATAAAATACTCAAAATAAAAATAAAAGGAAAAGGACTATTATAAAGAGATAGTCCTTTTCCTTTTATTTTATATTAAATCAGAGTTAAAATAAAGGAAAATTAAGAGATAAGTCATATAAATATATAGTATAAATAAAAATAATTTTTATTATAGAGGTGTTTAGATGAGTAAAAAAATTGCAGTTATATATAAAACCAAGTATGGTTGTACAAAAAAATATGCAGGATGGATAACTTTAAAATTAGATGCTGATTTATATGAAGTAACAGATATAAGACCAAAGCATTTACTTGAATATGACACTATAATATTTGGGGGAGGAATATATAGAGGTAAAATTAATGGAATAAAATTCATAATAGATAATTATGAAAAAATTAAAGATAAAGAATTATATATTTTTACTGTAGGAATGGAAGCTATAAATGAAGAAAGAAGGATTAATTTAATAAAAAATAACTTTTATGAATTAGAAAAAAACAATTTTAAAATATACAACTTACAGGGTGAGTTTGAATATAAATCACTTAATCTGGTTGATAAAATTATGATGAAAACACTTAAAAAATATATAGAAAATAAGAATAAATCAGATTTTACACAAGAGGATATAAATATATTAAAAGGTTTTGAAGAAAAGGTAGATTTATCTGATAAAAAATCTATAAAAGAGATGATAGATGATATAATTAGAGAAAAGAGTTATTAAGGATAATATTAAAAATATTATCCTTAATAACTTAGTTATATAAATAAAAACATTCTCAAAAACTCAT
This sequence comes from Paraclostridium bifermentans, assembly GCF_964259345.1. Lineage (GTDB taxonomy): Bacteria > Bacillota > Clostridia > Peptostreptococcales > Peptostreptococcaceae > Paraclostridium > Paraclostridium bifermentans_B. The sequence continues at coordinate 256,667 of NZ_CAXVJR010000001.1, read as the reverse complement.
AGTAGTCATTGGTTTTAAAGAAGATTGTTTGATTGTTTATAAGTTTGACATTAGGATAAAAATAAGCTTTATAAGCATCTTTGTGGTTTTTGAATTTGATTTCTATATTGAATGAATTAGGAAGTTTAATTAGATGCCTTGAAATATCTCCTGATAGTGCTTGCTTAACTCCATTTCTTATATTTTTTATAGCTGTATTTGGATGTATAGATATAGAAGCATCTCCTATACCTTTAGATACTGGTACAGCTACTATATTAGGGTTTAATTTTTTAGCATTTTCACAAAGCATTTCATCGCCACTTAAAAATGCTACAGGTACGTTATAATAAGCACTAGTATAAGCATTTATTAAAAATTCAGTTGCAATTTCTTCATTTATTTTAATATAATCATACTTCGTACTCATAGTATGTGACAATGGATTTCCGGATTCAGAACTTCCACTATGGTAGCCTACAAAGAGTGTTGCATCAAAATTTTCTGTTAATCCAGACATCATTATTAGTGGGTTATTAGTCCAACCTCTTAATAAATGCGTATTTTCAGGAAGTAAAGATGGATTAATATTTCTAGCACTATCATGAGAATCTTTGACCAATATATATTCACAATTACAATCATTAGAACCTTCGCAAGCTGAACATACTTCTTTAGACATTTGATTTCTATGATATTGTCCACAAGTTGATTCTAGATTAGTTTCATCCCAATTAACAATTCCGCATGTACCTTCGATATCAGCACTTATATATACTTTCATTATATACCTCCATAATATAGTAGATTATATTAATTAACATATAAAGTTAACTAAATTTATATATCTTCATATATATAGATATAGTTATTTAAATTTTAAAATATACATACTAATTACTATAAAGATAAATAGTAATAAATAAATACAAAAGGAGAAGTATATGAATTTATTAAGACCTACCTATATTGAGGTGAATTTAGATAATATAAATTATAATATAAAAGAGATAAAAAAGTTTATATCAGACAAAACAAAATTAGCTATAGTAGTTAAAGGGGATGCATATGGGCATGGAGCTGTTGAAATATGCAAAAATATAAATAAAAATATTGTAAACTATATATGTGTAGCTACATTAAGTGAAGCATTAGAGATTAGAAATAACGATATAGATATACCTATTCTAGTTATGGGGTACATACCTGATCAACACTTAAAAATTGCTATAAAAAATAATATAACTATAACTATATTTTCTATAAAACAGGCGCAAATAATAGATGATATTTCTAAAGAGTTAAAAATTATAGGTAAAGTTCATATAAAGGTAGATACAGGAATGAATAGAATTGGATTTAAGGTAGATAATGAAACAATAGATAAACTAAAATACATAATAAACTTAAAAAATTTATATATAGAAGGTATTTTTTCACACTTAGCACTTAAAAATGAAAAATCTGATTATGAGCAATTTAATAAGTTTAAAACAATAGTTGAAGAAATAGAGAAGTTTAAAAAAATACAGATTAAACATATATGCGATAGTATAGGTATGGTAGCTTATAAAAATTTTCATTTAGATATGGTTAGAGTAGGTGCTAGCATATATGGTTATAATAGTAGACCATCAAATTTAAAATTAAAAGAAGCTATAACATTCAAGTCTAAAATTATACAGGTTAAGAATATCCTAAAAGGAGAAGGTATAGGATATGACTACTCATATGTTGCTTTAAATGATATGACTATAGGTATTTTACCTTGTGGATATGCAGATGGGATTCCAAGGATATTATCAAATAGAGGATATGCTTTTATAGATAATAAAAGATGTAATATCATTGGAAAAATATGCATGGATCAAATGGTGATTGATATAAGTAATTTACAAAAGGAAGATTATGAAAAGGATGTTATCTTATATGGAGAAAAAGGTCCTAATATTTTAGAGGTTGCAAGCTTGTGTGATACTAATAGAAATGAGATATTAAGTTCAGTATCAAGAAGATTAGATAGAGTATATATAAAAAATAGTAAAGTAATTAAATCTTTAAACTATATAATGGGAGGGAATGAGATATGATATTTCCGAAAAAATTAAATAAGGGTGATACGATAGGGATAATTGCACCATCTAGTCCGTATAAACCTAAAAGCAAGGAATCTTTGAAAGATGAACTTGAAAATGTAAAAAAAACAATTGAAAGTTTTGGATACAAAGTAAAAATGGGAGAAACTTGTTACTTAAGTCATAAAGGATATTTAGCAGGTGAAGATGAAATTAGAGCAAAAGATATAGAATTAATGTTTAAAGATAAAGAAGTAGATGGAATTTTATGCTTAAGAGGAGGATATGGAACGCCACGAATACTTGATAAAATTAATTATAATATTATAAAAGATAATCCTAAGGTATTTATAGGATATTCAGATATAACAGCACTACACATTGCGTTTAATCAATATTGCAATTTGGTAACTTATCATGGTATTATGGCTTCGACATCACCATATTGGGATGAATTTACTTATAGGTCTTTTATGGATATGATAGATATGGATGAAAAATTAATAATAGAAAATCCAACTAATGAAGAATTGTACACATTGGTTGAAGGTTACGCAGAAGGGAAGCTAATAGGTGGGAACTTGTCATTAATAGCAAGCACTATAGGAACAGATTATGAGATAGATGTGAAAAATAAAATTTTATTTATAGAAGAAGTAGGGGAAAATATATATAGACTGGATAGGATGTTAACGCAACTTGAATTAGCAGGTAAATTTAAAGATTGTAAAGGAATTATATTTGGAGATTTTGAAGATTGTAACAAAGAAAAAGAAGATGATTATGAGTTATATGATTTATTACTAGATAGAGTTGAAAAATATAAAAAACCTTGCTTATACAATCTTCAATCGGGGCATTGTAAACCTATGATAAGCATTCCTCTAGGCGTACTATGTAAACTTGACGCTACTAATAAAAAAATAATGCTAACAAAATAATATTAAAATAAAAAAACATTCGTATTTAATGATAGAAAAGTATTATATATGGATGTTTTTTTGATATAATAATCGTGATATTACTATCTAATAGCATTGAAATATGATAGAATTAGACAAAGATATTGTTTGAGGGGTGAACGTATGTATAATGTGGCAATAGTAACTTTAAGTGATAAAGGGGCTAATGGATTAAGAAAAGATATTACAGGACAAAAATTAACAGATTTTATAAATAATAAAGACGAATATGGAGTTAAATACTACAATATGATTCCTGATGATAAAGATATATTAAAAGAAGAGCTTGTAAAACTTTGCAATGGTGGTATTGATTTGGTACTTACTAATGGAGGTACAGGATTTTCAAAAAGAGATATAACACCAGAAGCTACAAAAGAAGTTATAGAAAGAGAGATTCCAGGGATTAGTGAGTATATAAGGATGCAATCTTGTGATATAACAAAAAGAGCTATATTAAGTAGAGGGGTTAGTGGAATAAGAAAAAATACTGTGATAATAAATTTACCAGGAAGTCCTAAGGGAGCGGTAGAAAGTATAGAGTTTGTTATAGATACAATAGGTCATGGTATAGATATATTAAAAGGTGAAGCAATGGAGTGTGCAAATGATAGATAAGTATAATAGAGAAATAGATTATTTAAGGATTTCTCTTACAGATAAATGTAATTTAAAATGTATTTATTGTATGCCGAATAATACAGTAGATAATAATTATATTAATGATAATTTAACACTAAATAACTATAAGTTTATCATAAAACAACTTTCAAAATTAGGAATAAAAAAAGTAAGGTTTACAGGTGGAGAGCCACTGATATCACCGTATTTAGATGATATTATAGAATATACAAAAAATGAATGTGAAATAAGTGATATATGTATTACGACTAATGCAATAGGGCTGATGGATAGAATCGAAAATTTAAAGGAAAAAGGGTTAAAAAAAGTTAATATCAGTATAGATTCTTTAGATAAGTATAAATATAAAAAAATAACTAGATGTGGAGACTTAGAGCAAGTAATAAAATCAATTAACAAATGTATAGATATAGGAATTAAAGTTAAAATAAATTGCGTTTTAATAAAAGGGTTAAATGATAATGAAATATACGACTTTATAGAATTAACTAAAGAAAATTCTATAGATGTAAGGTTTATAGAATTAATGCCTCTGGGAGAAGGTCTTGATATATTTGAAAAAGGATACATTAATGTACAAGAAAATTTGAAGCAAATACATGGACTAAAATCTATAAAAAATGAAGATAAAAGTGTAGCAGCATATTATAAGATAGATAATTATAAAGGTAGAGTAGGTATGATAACTCCTATGAGTTGCTCTTTTTGTAGTAATTGTAATAGGATAAGAATTACATCAAATGGAAATTTAAAACTTTGTTTACACTCAAGGGAGGAGTTAAACATAAAGCCGTATTTAAATGACAAAGATGAATTTTTAGAAGTAATGAAAAAACATATATATGTAAAACCAGAAAAACATAAACTGATTGAAAATAAAAAAAGTGATACGACAAGAAAAATGTACCAAATAGGAGGATAATATGCTTACACATATAAATGATAAGGGTTATGCTAAGATGGTTGACATAAGTGACAAGATAGATACAACTAGAAAAGCTATAGCAACATGTAAAATATACTTAAGTAGTGAAACTATAAACAGGATTAAAAATGGTGGTATAAAAAAAGGAGATGTTTTGTCTGTAGCACAAGTGGCTGGAATTATGGGAGCTAAAAACACATCTATGAATATACCCATGTGTCATCAAATAAACTTAGTTGGATGCGATTTAGAGTTTGATATAAATGAAGTGGAAAACTACATACAAATATATTCAACTACTAAGTGTATAGGAAAAACTGGAGTAGAGATGGAAGCGCTAAGTAGTGTATCAATAGCAGCGTTGACTATATATGATATGTGTAAGGCTATTGACAAGTCAATGATTATAGGTGATATAAGATTACTAGAAAAAACAGGTGGAAAATCAGGAGATTATAAAATTGAAGAATAAAAAAGGATACGGTGTATAAGTTTTTACACTGTATCTTTTTTATTATGAAATTTATAAAATTGTATATACATGTGGGATAAATTGGTATATAATAAAGGTATGTTAAATAAAAAACAAACAAAAATTTGACTATTAATACATAATATCAAGGGGGTAATTTATATGAGTTACGCATTTTTTATGCCAAATATAAGTTTAATGGGACCAGGATGTGTTAAAAATATAGCAGAGGAAATAAAGTCTAGAGGACTAAAAAAAGCTTTAATAGTTTGTGGAAAAAGATCTTCTAAAAGTGAAGAATTTAAAGGGGTAACAGATCTTTTAGAAGAAAATAATATAGAATTTATAGTTTATGCAGGATCTCAACCAAATCCAACTGTAACAAATGTTATGGATGGGGTAGAGATATTAAAAGAAAATGAATGTGATTTTGTTATATCATATGGAGGAGGGTCTCCACATGACTGTGCAAAAGGAATAGCTTTAGTTGCAACAAATGGTGGAAATATAAAGGATTATGAAGGAATAAATAAATCTTCAAAACCTCAACTACCTTTAATATCAATAAATACAACAGCTGGAACAGCATCTGAGATGACAATCTTCTCTATAATAACAGATGAAGAAAGACATGTTAAGATGGCTATAGTTGATAAAAATGTAACACCTATACTTGCAGTAAATGATCCAGAATTAATGGTTAGTATGCCAAAATCTTTAACTGCAGCAACTGGAATGGACGCATTAACTCATGCAGTAGAAGCTTATGTATCTACAGCTGCTACACCAGTTACTGATGCATGTGCACAAAAAGCTATAGAACTTATAAATGATAGCTTAAGAGATGCTGTAGAAGATGGTAATAATATGGAAGCAAGAGATATGATGGCCTATGCTGAGTATTTAGCTGGTATGGCATTTAACTCAGCTTCACTTGGATATGTTCATGCTATAGCTCATCAACTTGGAGGCTTCTATGATTTACCACATGGAGTATGTAATGCTATACTTCTTCCAGAGGTACAAGTATTTAACTCTAAGGTATGTAGCAATAAGTTAAAAGATATAGCTAAGTTTATGGGTGTAGATACTAAAAATATGAGTGATGAAGAAGGGGCTAAAGCTTGTATAGATGCTATAAGAAAATTATCTTCTGATATAGGTATACCAGCAGGACTTAAAGAGCTAGGTGTAAAAGAAAAAGATTTTGATACACTAGCTGATAATGCACTTAAAGATGCTTGTGGACTTACAAATCCTATAAAAGCAACACACCAAGATGTAAAAGATATATTAACAAGAGCAATGGATGTAGAACTTGTAAATGCATAGTTTGAATTATATATAAAAGACTAGATGTATATTCTAGTCTTTTTTTACATTAATGTATAAATAAAGTTTAACTATGTATAAAATGAAGGTATAATATAAATTAATTTTAGTAAGAGGAGGAATTATTTATATTTACACTAGATAAATTTATGAATTTGTTATTTAAAAAATATTTAATTGACTTCAAGGATATATCTAATGAAGTAACCATAGATGTTAGGACTAAAGAAGAATATCTTAAAAATGGTAGGTTAGATTACAATATAGAAATAATAACTAAAAGAGAGCATGAGTTTTTACATAAACATTTATTTTGGGCAGAGGTAGTTATATTATATGGAATGATTAAAAATTTAAAATATATAAAAAGTCAGTTGATTAATTTATCTGTCAATAAAGAACGACCTGTGGTTATAGGGTGCTCAAAGGGAAGATTAAGAAGTCCTACAATGTGGATTTATGCTAAGATGCTTGGAATAGATGCGAAAGTTTTAAGAGGTGGAATAATTAGTATAAAAATATAAAAAGATGGTAATTTAAAATTACCATCTTTTTCTTGTATTTATCCTACTATACAAAGTTCTTTATCATGTTTATTTAAAACTTCATGTCCATCTTTAGTTACTAAAACTAAGTCTTCTATTCTAACTCCAAACTCACCTGGTAAATATATACCTGGTTCAACTGAGAATATCATTCCTTCTTCAACACAATCAGTATTAACAGAAGAAACATCTCCCATATCATGACACTCAAGACCTATAGAGTGCCCTGTTCTATGAGTGAAATATTTACCATAACCTTTTTCAGTTATATAATCTCTAGCAGCTGCATCTATATCGCAGAATCTAACGCCTGGCTTAACTAAAGCTATAGCTCTCTTGTTAGCTTCAAGTACTATTTCAAATACTTCTTTAGCTTTCTCTGGAGCTTCTTTATAGAATACTGTTCTAGTCATATCAGAGCAGTAGTGATCTTTTACACAACCTATATCAAGAATTAATGCATCTCCAACATTAACTTTTCTATCTCCAGGAGTTCCATGAGGGTCTGCACCAGTAGGCCCAAATCCTATTATTGGAGAGAATGAGAAACCATCAGCTCCTAAATCTTCGTATATACCAGATAATTTATTAGCAAGTTGCTTTTCTGTTAACTCAGCAGATACTAATTTTTTTAGTCTGTTCATAGCTTCATCATTTAAAGCAGAAGCTTTTCTCATTAAATCCTTTTCCTCTTCATCCTTAGAAGATCTTAGAGTATCTACTATATAAGATGAATTAACAAATTTACATTCTTTACATAAATCCATTAAAGCTAATAAGAATTTAGCTGGCCAGTTTTTATCAACACCTATAGTTCCAGTTTTTTCTATATTATTAGAAACGATTTCAACAGAGTTTTGAGTATCGTTAAACCAAACCATTTCAACACCTAGATCTTCAGTTACAGGGAATAGTTCGTTTATAAACATTTTATGATTTCCATTTACATTTAAGTATAAAGCCAATAATCTTTCCCCTGGATGTATCATTTTACCTGTTAAATAGAATATTGCATAAGGATCACTAACTAACATTTGATCTATGTTATCTGATCTCATCTTATCAAGAACTGTATTTAGTCTTTCTATTTTCATAATTTCATCTCCCTTTTAATTTCATAATATATTTAAGTCAATTTTAACATAAAGTGACAGAAAATGTAATATATTTTAGTGAAACTAAAAATAAATAGAAATTTATCAAAAACGTAAAAAATTTGCTTTTTTTATTAAGTATAAATTAATTGTAAAAGATATTGAAAATCATTATCAAAATTGATATAATAACATAAAATGAATATAAATGAAATTCATTTTCAAATTCAAGGAGGATCTTTAAAATGAAAAAATGTAATTATTCATGTAAAAATAATATAAATTCATCATATATAAAGTGGCTATTGGAAGCTTTAGGGCCGGTTATTTTAGGATCAAAGCCATGTGAGATATTAAATATATCATCGAAGGACTCAAATAGACATAAAAAGATAAAGGATATAAAAGATTTTTTTAATGGATGTTCTAAATTGTCATATGAAATTATAAAACTAGACGATGGATCTACAAGAGTATTATTTATAAATGAAGAAGCATTAAAGCAAACATTAGATAATAAAAAATGTATTAACTTTTTAAAATATCTAGGGTATCCAAAAGAATATGAACTAGATGTTTATATAAAAAAGCTTATAGAGAAATTACAAACTAAAGATTTTCCTCATGAGATAGGGATATTTTTAGGATACCCTCTAAAAGATGTATTAGGATTTATGGGGTATGGAAACTATACATTAAGTAAGATAAAATACTGGAAAATTTATGGAGATACAGATATTTCAGATAAGGTATATAATAAATTTTTAGAGCATAGAGAAAAAATGAGATATATGATAGAACTTAACACACTAGAACATATAAAAGCTGTTGTTTAGAAAGAATATAAAAGCTATTAATTTATATGGAAAGAAAAAGGGTATAATAACTTAATGTAGAATATGTAATATAAAATAATAAATTGACGACTATTAGGAGGAATTATGGCTTATAAATTAATAGTAACAGACATGGATGGAACATTATTAAATGAAGAACATGAGATAAGTAGTTTTAATAAACTCACATTAAAAAAAGCAGCTGATAAAGGAATTGAAATAGCGATAGCAACTGGAAGAATATATGAATCGGCTATTAAATATGCAAGAGAATTAGGGATAAACACACCTATGATATGCTGTAATGGTGCATTAATAAAAGAAGAAAACGGAAATATAATATATGAAGAACCAATAAATCATAAACAATGTGAAGAAATAATAAGTATATTAGAAAAGCATAAAATATACTATCAATGCTTTACTGACAATACAATATTCACTCCATACATAAATGAGTGGCTTAAAAAATATCAAATGCAAGAAGATTTGAATATAACAATAATAGAAAGCAAGGATATTAAAAATCAAATAAAAGGAAAAAATATACTTAAGTTTTTGATAATAGAAGAAAACTTAGATTTGCTAGAAGAATTAAGAAAAGAATTAAAGCTTATAGAAGATATAGAATTAACTAAATCTTTTTTTAATAATATCGAGATTATGAAAAAAGGGATAAATAAAGGTAGTGCAGTAGAAAGTTTAGGAAAATACCTAGGAATAGATAAAAGCGAAATAATAACCTTTGGAGATAATCACAATGATTTAACTATGATAACCTATGCAGGAATGGGCGTTGCTATGGGAAATGCAGAAGATATAGTTAAAGAAAATTCAAATTATATAACTTGTAAAAATACAGAAAATGGAGTTGCTAAAGCTTTAGAAAATCTTTTAAATATATAATTAAGTAAAAACATAGATATAAATATATCTATGTTTTTTAATTTTTATAACTATAATAAAGCTATTATAGTTATAAAAATAGTGGAATTATTAATTAGTTAAAAAAATTATAATATAATTAAACATAATCTGCTATAATTTTAGTGGGAACAAGTATTGATAGAAAAGAATATGACGCAATGTAATGACATAAATTTATCAATCTACTAAACCAAAATTATTTAAAATATTAGGTATTATAGGGAGATGAATTATGAGTAGAGCAAATGCTTTAGAAAAAAAGAGTAAGAAGAAAATTAAAATACCACACACATTCACGATAATATTTTCTCTTATAATTGTTATGGCAGGGTTAACGTGGATAATACCTAGTGGTGAATTCCAAAGAGAAGAAATTGATGGAAGAAGTGTAGTTATACCAGGAACGTATCAGCAGGTAGATGCGAATCCTCAAGGAATAGATGATATATTCAAAGCACCGATTAATGGTTTTATAGATGCAGCTGAAGTAGTTGGATTTGTAATTTTAGTTGGAGGAGCATTTGGAATAGTAAATAAAACAGGGGCAATAGAAGCTGGTATAGGTCATACTATATCAAAAATGAAAAGTCTGCAGTTTTTAATTATACCAATATGTATGATTTTATTTGGACTTGGAGGAACAACCTTTGGGATGAGTGAGGAGACACTTCCATTTTATATGATATTTATACCTCTTATGGTAAGTATAGGGTATGATTCTTTAACTGGAATGGCAGTTGTTTTTGTTGGAGCAGCAACAGGAACAGCGGCGTCAACTATAAATCCATTTTCAGTTGGGATAGCACAAGCATTAGCTAATATTGCTCCAGGATCAGGGATAGGATATAGAAGTATAATATTTTTAGTATTGATGACTATATCTATAACATTTGTAATGTTATATGCAAATAAGATTAAGAAAAATCCAGAAAAATCTATAGTATATGAGTTAGATAAAAAAAATAGAGAACATTTTGTTATGGATGACTCAGGAATAAAAAAATTTACAGTAAGAGAAATGTTAGTTTTAATTGTATTTGTAGTTGGTATGGCAACGATGGTATATGGAGTAGTAGTTAAAGGTTGGTATATACCTGAAATATGTATGATATTTTGTATAATAGGTATATTCTCAGGTATTTTTGGTGGATTAAAACAAGATGAAATTGTAGAATCTTTCATAGAAGGAGCTAAAGATTTAATAGCAGCAGGATTAGCGATAGCGCTAGCACGTGGGATAGTTATAATTGCGCAAAATGGACATATAATTGACAGTATTTTAAATTCAGCAGCACAATCTTTAAGTGGTCTTCCTAAGAGTATATTTATAACTCTTACTTTCTTACTTGAAAGTTTATTAACATTTTTAATACCATCATCATCTGGGCTAGCATCACTTACAATACCAGTGCTAGCACCACTTGGAGATCTAGTTAATGTTTCAGCTCAAGAAATTGTAACTTCATTCCAATTTGGATCAGGGTTTACAAATTTTATTACTCCTACATCTGGAGTTTTAATGGGGGCATTAACTGTAGCTAGAATTCCTTGGGACAAATGGGTTAGATTTATAGCTCCGTTGTTAGCTATATTAGTTTTAACAGGAATAACTTTTTTAATAATCGGATTAAAAATTGGATTTTAGTTTTAAATAAGGAGTTTTAAACTCCTTATTTTTATGCCATAAAAACTATTTAGTAATTTATAAGAATTTAATTTATTTAAATTAAGCATAATAGTAAAGAATATATTTAGGAAAGGAAGAACTATAATGACAAATAAGAAAAAACAAAATCTTAGAAAAGTTGAAATTTATAATCAAACAAAAGAGGAAATAGCAACTGAGTTAGGAATAAATGGATGTGAAAATACTGAAATAAATGCTAAAATGGCATCTCAAGGTGAATCAAAATACAGTAAAAAAACTATGAATAGAAAAAGCCATATAAAAAATGGAAAAGAAAACTATAGAGGTAGAATGGATATTTAGTATAAAAATAAGAACTGTATAATTAATTATACAGTTCTTATTTTTATACTAAAGTAAGTTAGCTTATAAAATATATAAATGATATAATAATCTTAAAATATATAAAATTTGAAATGTTAGATGATTTTAATGGAGGAGTTATGATAAAAACTAATTTTGTGTTTGAAGGAGAGGAACAACATACAATACATGTATATAAATATGAACCTGAAAATAAAAATAATATAGTAGGAATCGTTCAAATTTCACATGGTATGTCTGAAGAAGCAAATAGATATGAAAGGTTTGCGACATTTTTAAATAATAATGGATATATAGTTTATATAAATGATCATAGAGGGCATGGGAATAGTGCGAAATCAATTGATCATATAGGTAAATTAGCAAACAAAGATAGTATTAACTGTATAGTAAAAGATTTATATAAATTAACATGTATAATAAAAGAAGAAAATAAAGATTTACCGATAATTTTATTTAGTCATAGTATGGGATCTTTTGCATCTCAAAAGTATATTATGGAATATGGTAGTGAAATAGATGGAGTGATTCTATCTGGTACTAATGGAATGCATGGGATAGAAATTGATTTAGGGTTAATAGTAGCTAAGTTTATGTGCAAATTAAAGGGAAGAGATAAAAAAGCATACTTAATTGATAAGTTAGTATTTGGTGGATTTAACAAAAAGTTTAAACCAAATAAAACAGAATTTGACTGGCTAAGTAGAGATGAAAAAGAAGTGAAAAAGTATGTAGATAATGAAAAATGCGGAGTTGTTTTTAGTAATGGGTATTTTTATGATTTATTTAATTTATTCAAAGAAATACGTAATATAAATAATATAGAGAAGGTAGACAAAAACTTGCCTATATATATTTTTGCAGGGGATAAAGACCCAGTTGGAAAATTTGGTAAAGGTATAAAAAAATTATATGAAAATTATAAAAAAGTGGGTATAAAAGATGTAGAGTTTAAGCTTTACAGAGATGGAAGGCATGAAATGCTAAATGAAATTAATAATCAAGAAGTAATGAAAGATACGTTGAAATGGATGAATAAAAAATCTATAAAAGCATTAGAATATGACAGAATTTAAAAGTTGAATTAATCGTTATATGTCAAATAAAAAGAGATTGTAATATTACAATCTCTTTTTATTTATAAAAAAACACAAATATTGTAAACAAAAAACTGTTCTAATGCATACATATGAATAAGGGGAAAATACCCCTTGTATTAATAAAAGGATATAGGAGGAGTATATATGGCTTTAACATGCAACCAAATGGCTGAGTTGGATTTTTCGGCTACATTTACTGTACCAAAGGAATTTGAATATATAGATGGAAATAATTTTTCAATAGCTATATCTACAGAAAATTTAATGGTTTATAAAAATATCGTTGAAGAAACAATACCAAGTGCAGATGTAATTTGTGGTAAAACTATAACTGATTTGAAGTTAAAAATAGCTCAAGTAAATGTTTCAGGATACATTTATTTTAGAGTTGCTGTGGATGGACTACAATCAGATGAATTAATAATAGATCCAAGTATACCTAATGTTACAATTCAAACTGCATGGTCTAGTGCAGATGGATTAGTATCTGTTAAAGATGTAGATGGAAATAACTATATGACTATAGCTTATATACCTGTAGATCAAGAGTTAACACCTATGCCAATAAAAGTTTATTTACAAGATATTGAATTAGGAAATGAGAGTAAAGATCCCCAGTCAGATAACAAAACAGTTAGGATTGATGGGAAATTCAAATTAGTTTACATGCCATAAAGGCATAAGGAGAGATGCTTTAATGGAAGAAAAAAGAGGTATATTGAAGTTTTTAAAAAAACTTATAAAAAAAGAAATGAAAAGTAGTATGGAAGATGAAAGTACTGATATAGATAAAAAACTAGATGAAAGTATAGAAATACAAAGTATAGAGGTATTAGATTTAAAAGACACTATAGAAAATGAAATAACACAAAGTGATTTAATTGAAAATAATTATATACAAGAAGAAAATGATGAAGATGAAATTAACGAACTTGAAAATTTAGAAGAGTTATATAAAGTAGATAGTCATGGTGACAATTTAAATTTTGAGAGGGTGACTAGTAATATGATTGGTATAAAAAATATAGGGCAATCTCCATGCGATATAACTAATAATTTAAAACAAGCTATATTAAAAGTTGAGAAAAAATTAATAAATAAAGAACAATTAGAAAGAATAGGTATTATTGTAAACCTAGGTCATATAGATAATTATGAAGTTCTAGATGTAGCATTTAAATATAATCATGAAATACAAAACCCATGTGGAGAAGGAACAGTATTAGGTGAGGCTTTATTAAAGGCAGTGGTACTTGTAGGAGCGGTTAGCTATTCATGGATATTATATGATACTATAACTAATGAAATTGTATATGATGGAATGCAAGATTCTGTAACAGCTTATTCTGTATATGATATAGTTAAATTTGAAGAAGATGTAAGACCAAAAAATGTAACAGCAAAATTTACTCCAGCTAAACTGACTAAAGTTGATGTTATTGATGATGAAAATTTAGATTTTTATATATTTAAAGTAAGTGGAACAGTTGATATAGTAGGTGTATAGATTTTCCAAAGGTAGCCAAAAGGCTGCCTTTTTATAACTGAAAAATAATGGTATAGGTAGGGAGATAAGCTTTGATTAGTAAAATATGCATATTAGGAATTGGATATATAGGATTACCCACAGCAGCACTGTTCGCTAAAAGTGGACATGAAGTTATAGGCGTAGATATAAAACAAGAAGTAGTAGATGAGTTAAACAAAGGAAATATAATTATTGAAGAACCAAATTTAAAAGAACTTATAAAAGATATGGTTATAAAAAAACAGCTAAGGGGAAGCATGTCACCTTGTGAAGCAGATGTGTTTATAGTTGCAGTTCCAACACCTATAGACAAGTCAAAAAAATCAGATTTAAGCTATGTAATGAATGCTTTACATTCAATAATTCCATATCTTAGAAAAGGAAATTTATTAGTTTTAGAATCTACGTCCCCTATAGGAACAACTAGTGAAATTATAAAACCTATGTTAGAAAATGCAGGTTTTATAGTTGGTGAAGATATATATTTAGGCTATTGTCCAGAAAGGGTAATACCTGGAGATATATTAAATGAATTAGAAAGTAATGATAGATTGGTTGGAGGGATAAATAAAATTAGTGCTAAAAAGATAAAAGATTTATATTCACATCTTGTTAAAGGAAATATTTATATAACGGATACAAAGACTGCAGAAATATGTAAACTTATGGAAAATACTTATCGAGATGTAAATATAGCTCTAGCTAATGAATTGGCTATAATTTGCAATGAGGTAGGAGTGAATGTATGGGATGTAATAAAATTTTGCAATAAACATCCTAGAGTAAATATACATTATCCAGGACCTGGTGTTGGAGGACATTGTTTAGCAGTTGACCCATGGTTTGTAGTAGAGAAAGTTCCTGATAAAGCTAATTTAATAAAGACTTCAAGAAATATAAATGATTGTATGCCTAGTTATATTTTTAAAAGAATAGAAGATATATTAAAAAATAAACAAAATAATAAAATAGTAACTATATTAGGGATGACATATAAAGCAAATATAGATGATATAAGAGAAAGTCCTATAGTCAAGCTTATTGATATATTAAAATGTAATTTATATAATGTAAGGGTATATGATCCGAATGTTAGAAATTGTGAATATTTATATAAAGAGTTGGTAAATGCTTGTGAAAATAGTGATTTAATTATAATAGGTGTAGACCATGATATATTTAAATATATAAATTTTTCCATATTAAAAAAAGTTATGAATAATAATGCTATTTTAGATACTAGAAATTTTATAAATAAAGAAGATATAAAACGATATGGATTTGAATACTACTCAATATAAAATTATAAAGCAATTGAAGGAATATATAATTATTATATCTTCAATTGCTTTTTTTATAAAATAAGTTATATATAATTTATAGTCTATATATTAAAAAATACTTTTTTATGTTAAAATATATACATGGAAGTAGTTTTATAATTACACTTTTTTGGGGGGAAATGGGAAAATTGAGAACTAGAAAATGCCATAAATGTAAATATACATTAAAAAGTAAAAATTTTGTTCAATTAAAAGATGGAAAACCTATATGTGAAATGTACAAATCAGGAATACCAGATGAGATTTTTTTTAAAGGCAAATATTGCAAAAAATTTGAACTAGCGAATAAATATAACATAGTAGAAATGGTAAGTAATGTAGTAAAAAAAGTGAAAAATAGAAAGATAGAAGAGACTACTTCACAAAAACATGATGATAATAAAAAAAGTAAAGTAATTTCTATAAATAAAGAGGTTAAATAATATTAAAATTTGAATAACTTTAAGCTTCTGCGAATTTCAATTTGTAGGAGCTTTTTATATTTGGGAAATTATAAATATATTTAAAAGAATAATTGCTGTCAAGAGATAATTATAAATGTAAAAAAATGGTATATCTAATAGAAGTATACAAAAAAATGCCTGTAAATATAGTTATTTCAATGGTTTTAATTGCCCAGGTAATAATGATATACTTTGAATCTTTGGAGTAGCAGATAATTTATTATATACATATAATGAAATATGTTATAAATAAAAGGGGGGATATATATGAATATAAGAGTAAATAGTGATTATTCATATATAAGGATTTTAAATACAGCTGTAAATAGTGAAAAGTTTGATATATATATTAATGATGTATTAGCTTTTTCAAATGTGTTGTATAAGAACTTTACGCCATATTCACCTATGATTCCAGGGAAATACAATATCAAAGTTTATGAAAATGGCAATAATGATAATATAATATTAGATCAAGAATTAAATATAGCTGGTGGAAATGTAGGTACAGTAGTAATAACGGGTGTATATCCTAAATTAATGGTTCTTGCTGTATCAGAAGACCCTAATGAATCTATAGAAAATAAAACTTCTAAGTTTAGGTTAGCTCATTTATCACCAACGGCACCTCCAATAGACTTAAGTATAAATGGAGTCAAAATGGTAGATGAACTTCCTTTTGGAAAAAGTACTAATTATGCTCAGATACCTATCGGAATATATGATTTTTTAGTAGAACAAAGTGATATAGATATACAAGGAAATAAAGTGAAATTTAGGAAAAATAAAAATGTACAATTAAAAGATAAAAAGATATATACAATATATGTAGTTGGGGATGGAAATACTATTGACATTATACAGTCATTAGATGTAACTACTTACACAAATAAATAAAATGGAATGTCTCGATTTAAGAGACATTTCTATTTTATTTAGGATTGAGGAGATAAATAATGAATAAAAATAAATTAAAAGAAAATATATTAAAAATTCCTTTAATATATAATATAGTAAGAGCAAATTTAAAAGATAATAATATAAAATATATGGATATTAACTATGATATTAACAAAAGACAATATTATAGAGTTTTCAATTGTAAAGAGGATAGCCCTATAATATTTTTTGTACATGGAGGAAGCTGGTGGCATGGAAGTCCTAAAATATACTCATATATAGGTAAATTTTTTAACAAAAAAGGATATAGCGTAATACTTATAGCATATAGACTTGTTCCATATTTTACTTATCCATCTCAGATAGATGATGTTTTTAAAGGATTTAAACATTCTTTAACTAATAAAGAAATAAAGGGTGATAGAGAAAAAATTTATGTTATGGGGTTTTCAGCAGGTGGAGAGTTAGCAAGTAATTTAGTGTTTAATAGATATTTCCATGAAAAGTATAATATTAAAACAAATACTATAAAGAAATTTGTATCTATTTCAGGAGTATTAGATTTTGAAAAATGTACACAATCATATGCAAAAGCAATTATAAAAAAATATATAAATAAAAAAGATATAAATAGAACTAATCCTATAAATTTAATAAATGGAGATGAAAATATACCTGTACTATGTATACATGGAAAGAACGATGGAGTTATTGATTTTCAATGTTCAAGAAGTTTTGTAAATAAATTTAACAAAACAAAATTAGCAAAATTAGTTCTTTTAGATAATATGTATCATAATAATATATTGAAAATAATAAGAGAAGATGAAACAAGGGAGTCTAAAATAATTTTAGATTTTTTAAACTAAAGAAAAGAGGAATAGAATTGAAAAAACAAAAGAATTTAGATAAGAGAGATTATTTGGTTGATAATCTTAAGGTTATCTTAATATTTACAGTTGTATTTGGGCATACAATAGAATATTACATAAATCAAAGTGATATTTTAAAAGGTGCATATATATACATATATATATTTCATATGCCGCTATTCATTTTTATATCAGGATATTTATCAAAGAAGGGAATAAAGTCTAGCAAAATAATAATAAAAAAACTTTTAATACCATATGTGTTTTTTAATACTGTATGGTATATAGGTGTATATATAGTAACTGGTGAAAATATGTTTTCATTGTTATATCCTGGATGGACATTATGGTATCTTGTAAGTTTATTTTTTTGGAGAATATCTCTTAAATATATAACTAAGATAAAATATATAATTCCTATTAGTTTTATATTTGGCTTATTAATTGGATTAGATAATATTGGAGAAAATTTTTTATCATTATCAAGAACAATAGTATTTTTACCATTTTTCCTTATAGGTTATTATACTAATGAGGAAACTTTATACAAAATAAATAAACTAAATAAATTAGTTGGATTAAGTATTAGTATTATATTTATAGTAATAGCTATAAGTTTATCTAAGCATGAAATAATAAACTATAAATTTTTATATAACTCTCATGCATATTATACTAATAATTTAGGAACAATAGATGGGATTTTATTTAGAAGTATTTTATATATTTTCTCTATTATTCTTAGTATAGGTATAATAAATCTAGTACCAAATAATAAAGTTTTTTATAGTAAATACGGAAAAAATACTATGAATGTGTATTTATTTCATATTTACTTAATAATTGTTATTTTATCTATTATACCAACTTGGGATATAAGTATTATTAAAAATATTATAATAATTGTAAGTCCATTTTTAATAATGATTATTTTATCTTTAAATTTTGTAAATTACATATATAGATTTATATTTACCCCTTTAGATAAACTATTTGATGTTTTTGTAGATACAAGTAAGCGGTTATTTAATAGTTTTTAACAATTATTAAAAGTAAATGCAAAATTGTAGAACAGGACAAGTAAAGATGGTATAATATTCAAAACATAGATAAATTTATGAAAAGGGGAACTATATGAAAAAGATTTTGTTTAGGACTGTATTAAGTGTCATTATATTATCATCTGTTTTTGTGATTGGTTGTAGTAAAGAGTCAGGTGAAAAAAAAGAATTTGTAAATAAACCTTTAGACCCACCAAAAGAATTACCGATAGCTACTATTAAGGTAAAAGATTATGGGACTATAGAAGCTGAATTATATCCTCATTTAGCTCCAAATACTGTAAATAACTTTATAGAACTTTCAAACAAAGGGTTTTATGATGGATTAATTTTTCATCGTGTTGTAAAAAATTTTGTTATTCAAGGTGGCGATCCAGAAGGAACTGGAATGGGTGGACCAGGATACTCTATAAGTGGAGAATTTGAAAACAATGGATTCAAAAATGATATAAGTCATGAAAAAGGAGTTTTATCTATGGCTAGAAGTCAACATCCAGACTCTGCAGGAAGTCAATTTTTTATAGTGACAAAAGAATCTAAAAACTTAGACAAAGAATATGCAGCATTTGGCAAAGTAATAAAAGGAATGGATATAGTGGATAAAATAAATAATGTAGAAGTTGGGAAGAATGATAAACCGGTAAAAAATATCGTTATAGAAAGTATAAGGGTTGATACAAAAGGTGTGGATTATAAACCAGCAGAAAAAATAAAATAAAGTTGAAAATAAGAGCATTTTTTAATGCTCTTATTTTATTTGAATTTTGCTACAACTTAAAAACTATTGAAATAAGGTGAGTATATAGTATATTATAGAAGAGCATCTAATTTGATTAGGAGAAATAATATGGGAATACTAAACAAAAAACAAAAGGATCTATTACAATATAGTTTTTTATTATTTTTAATAATTTTAACAATATACTTAGTATCCACAACACTAGATATAAGTATATTACCAGAACTTATTAAAATAATAAATTTTAAATATATATTATTAGGATTTATATGCATATTAATGTATATATTACTAGAGGCTCGGATAATAAAGATAATAATAGATTCAATATATATGAATAAAATAAAGTTTTTGGGATTCAAACTAGCTACTATGGGGTTATATTATAACTTAGTAACACCACTAGCATCAGGAAGTCAGCCTATACAAATTTATGTAATGAGAAAATCCAAGATACCTATGAGTAAATCTGTAGCGGTTGTAGTAAATAAAACTGTGGTATTTCAAACTGTAGTAACTTTGTATTGTGGAATATTGCTGTTTACTCATTACGGATATTTAAAAAATGAAATGAACCCTGTGATACTACTAGTAACGACAGGAATGATTATGAATACTGTAATGTTAAGTTTTGGATTTTTAATAATATACAGTCCTAAAAAAACTAAAGTAATAATAAATTTTATGTTTGATGTATTAAAAAAGTTAAAAATATTTAAGTCTTTAGAGAAAAAAAGAATGAATATAAATGATTTTATAGAAGAATATTATTACTCAGTAATGTTATTTTTAAAAGATAAAAAAATGCTAATAAAAGCTCTATTTTATACTTTTATACAATTGAGCTTATATTTTAGTGTAGCATATTGTATATATAGAGCATTAGGCCTAAATGGAGTGAGTTATGGGCACATGCTTACTTTACAAGGTTTTTTATATATGGCAGTATCACCTGTACCTACTCCAGGAAATGTAGGTGCAAATGAAATTGCATTTTTTACAATTTTTGAAAACATAATTCCAAAAGAACTAATAGGATATTCTGTATTTTTATATGGAATATACATATATTATTTTATATTAGTATTTTGTGGTATTTTTACAATCACAAGTCATTATAAAATGAAAAAAAATAAGCATCTTTAACAAAAATAGGAACTTTTTTACATTATTACAAATATTATATATAAATACTAAACCATAAAACCAGAGGTGAAATATATGTTTATATCAGCTATATTGTGGACTATTGCAATTTGTATAGTAGGTTTGAGTATTTATACTATTTATGAGAACAGAAGAGATAAAAAACGAGATAAAGAAGATTTATATTGATTGCTTAAAAAAGAAAGTATTTTTATACTTTCTTTTTTTTAGATAAATAGAAAAAAATTATAAGTTTAAAATAAATATCATATGGACATTCTATTATTAAACGATACAAAAAAGGAAGGTAATCATATGGAAAATAAAAAGAAACCTATTAGCAATGATAATTTAGATAATAACAAAGATGTAAAGAAGTTATTAAAAGAAAATAAAAATAAAGAAGAAATTGCATCTGAAATATCAAGCAATAAAAAAATTGCTGATATATTAGGAAATAGATTGGCTAATAAAAATTTCTTTCCTCCATGCTAAAATAATCTTAAGGAGTGAAGCATATGACAGAAAATAGATTTAAAAAGGGACAATATGAAAATGCTTTACAATACGCAAAGGATATTTTAAGTAATAGTAACTCTGTAATTGAATTGATAAATAAAAACAATATAAATGAGAAAAATAGTGAACAATTAAAAGAAATAGAAGTTAATAAAAATTAGAAAAAAGCTCTTACATTGATGTAAGGGCTTTTTTCTAATTTTTATTATATTAATAACTATTTATTACAAAATATTAATACGTACATTTTTAATAAGGAAATAAAAAAAATTCGGAAAAAATATTGATAAAAAATTCAAAACTGTTATAATTTACTTATAAATACGAATATTGATTTGGAATAATAAAATAATGTACGGCAAAAGGGGAGAAAAACAATTTATGAATGAAAAGAATTCCGTTATATATCAATTAGATGGTAAACCGAGATTAAAGGAAGCTATACCACTAGGATTACAGCATGTACTTGCTATGTTTGTAGGGAATGTTACACCACTAATAATAATATCAGGAGCACTTGGACTTAGTTTAGAAGATAAAACTATGTTAGTACAATGTGCAATGCTTGTATCAGGACTTGTAACTTTAGTACAGTGTTATAGCTTAGGACCATTTGGAGCCAAACTACCTATAGTTATGGGAACTAGTTTTGGTTTTGTGTCAGTTGCAACAGCGGTAGGTGTTAAATATGGATATGAGGGAATACTAGGGGCTTGCTTAGTAGGAAGTTTAGTTGAAATATTATTTGGTACATATGTAAAAAAGATAAGAAAGTTTTTCCCACCAGTTGTAACGGGGACTGTAGTTTTAGCAATAGGAATATCATTGCTACCAACAGGTATTAATTATTTTGCTGGAGGCATTGGAGCTAGTGATTTTGGATCTATATCTAACTTATTTTTAGGGAGCATAGTATTAGTTACGGTATTGTTTTGTAAGCAATATACAAAGGGTATAACTAGTATAGCATCTATACTTATCGGACTTGTAGTAGGTTATATAGTAGCAATACCTATGGGAAAAATAGATTTTTTTCAGATTTCGGAGATGGCTTTAGTAGCTATACCAACACCACTACAATTTGGATTTGAATTTCATATAGATGCAATATTTGCATTTATATGTATGTTTATAGTGTCGGGAGTAGAAACTGTTGGAGATATAACGGCAATAGCGCATTCAGGTATAGGTCGAGATGCTAAAGATGAAGAAATATCAGGTGGGGTAATGGCAGATGGATTTGGAAGCATGATAGCGGCATTTTTTAACTCTATGCCAACTACATCATTTGGGCAAAATGTAGGGCTTATTGCTATGACTAAAGTTATAAATAGAAATGTAGTAGCAATTGGAGCTGGATTTTTAATATTAGCAGCTATATTTCCTAAATTTGGAGCTTTAATATCATTAATGCCACCAAGTGTATTAGGAGGAGCAAGTGTTATGATGTTTGCTATGATTGCAGTAAGTGGTATAAAACTTATAACATCAGAGCCTTTAAATAATAGAAATAGTACAATAGTTGCAGTTGCTTTAGGTCTGGGAGTTGGATTATCATTAGTTCCAGGTGTATTATCTCAAATGCCTGAGTCTATACAACTTATATTTGGAGACTCAGGACTTATATTAGTTGCAATTATTGCAATAGTTTTAAATTTAGTATTACCTAAAGAAGAAAGTATGCAAGCTATAAATAAAACAAGTCAAGCTTCATAAGTTTAAATAAATATATTTATAAATGTAACATGAGGAGGCTATTTCAAAATATAATACTAAAATAATAAAGTAGTTTAATAAAAATACAAAATATATAAGATATTAAACTCATATATTATATTAGTAATATTTTGCAATAGCCTATTTTTACGCGCAATATATTTTAAAATGATTAAATTATTTAGAAAGTTTACAAAAGAAAAAATAATCAGTAATACCAAGTTTATGTCTAAATTTTTGATAAAGTGTGATATAATCTCATAAAAGAAATTATATAAATAATTTATAAGTAATAAAAAGGGAGGAAAAGTATGTTTACACTTACTGAGATAGTTCAGCCAAATACATTAGAAGAAGCATACTCAACATTAATTAAAAGAAAGAATAATCAAATTCTTGGAGGAACAGCTTTTTTAAGAATGGGGAATAAGAGAATTGGAACAGGTATAGAGCTTTCAAATCTAAACTTAGATTATATCAAAGAAGATGATGATTTTATAGAAATAGGATCTATGACTACTCTAAGAAGTTTAGAAACAAGTAGCATTATAAAAAAGAATTTTAGTATATTAAAAGATTCAGTTAGAGATATAATAGGAGTTCAATTTAGAAATGTTGTGACTGTTGGGGGAAGTGTTTTTTCAAAGTTTGGATTTTCAGATTTGATAGTAGCGCTACTTTCTTTAGATACTGAAGTCGAAACTTATAAAGGTGGAAGAATATCTCTAGAAGAATTTCTAAATAAAAGTTATGAAAAAGATATATTAACTAAGATTTATATAAAGAAAAACAACAAAAAAGCAGTATATAATTCCATGAGAAATGCTAAAAGTGACTACCCAATACTTAATGTAGCGGTGTCTAAATTAGATAAAAACTTTACTATATGTGTAGGAGCTAGACCTCAAAGGGCTAAAATAGCAAAGAAAACAAGTGAATTTTTATCAAATAATGAAATAAATGAAAAAAATATAGATTTAGCTATGAACATAATGGTAGATGAGATAGAGTTTGGATCTAATATGAGAGCATCTAAAGAATATAGATTACAAATAAGTAAAGTATTAGTAAAAAGAGCAATCATGGAGGTTACAAAATGCTAGTAGAACTTACAGTGAATGGAAAAAAAAGAAAAGTTGAAATAGAGCCAGAAGAATATTTAGTAGATAGTTTAAGAAAATTAGGAAACCTAAGTGTAAAAAGAGGGTGTGATACAGGATGTTGTGGACTTTGTTCTGTATGGATAGATAAAAAACCAACATTATCATGCTCAATGCTTACAGTTAGAGCTTTAAATAAAGAGATTACAACTATAGAAGGTCTGCAAAAAGAAGCTAGTGAATTTGCAGAAATATTAGTAAGTGAGGGTGCAGAACAATGTGGATTCTGTTCACCAGGATTTATAATGACAGTTTTAGCTATGAAAGATGAATTAAATAATCCTACAGAAGAAGATATAATACACTATTTAACAGGTAATTTATGTAGATGTACAGGATATATGGGACAATTAAGAGCGATTAAAACTTATCTGGGGGTAAAATAGATGATGAAGTTAGTTGGAAAAGGCATAAAAAAAATAGATGGTATGTCAATTGCTACTGGAAAACCAGTATATACAGACGATCTAGCAGCAAAAGAAGCCTTAGTAGTTAAAATACTAAGAAGCCCACATGCCCATGCAAGAATAAAAAATATAGATGTATCTAGAGCTATAAACATAGATGGAGTTGAATGTGTTTTAACTTACAAGGATGTACCTAATAATAGATTTACATTAGCTGGTCAGTCATATCCAGAACCATCACCATATGATAGATTAATACTTGAAGATACTGTTAGATATGTTGGTGATGAAGTTGCTATAATTGCTGCAGTAGATGAAAAAACTGCGGTAAAAGCTATGAAAATGATAAAGGTTGATTATGAAGTTTTAAAGCCTATTATAGACATGGAAGAAGCTATAGATAGTGAAACTATAGTTCATGACACTGACCGTCATTGTAACTTTGATATAGGGATGGAAAGAGAAAGAAACATAGTATCTAAACATCTATACGAAAAAGGAAATGTAGAAGAAGAATTAAACAAATGTGACATTGTAGTTGAAGAAACTTATTATACACAAGCTCAAGCTCATGCAATGATGGAAACATATAGAGCATATAATTACTTAGATCATAATGGAAGGTTAGTAGTAGTTAGTTCTACTCAAATACCATTTCATGTAAGAAGACATCTATCTAGAGCTTTAAATATACCTTCAAGCAAAATTAGAGTAATAAAACCTAGAATTGGGGGAGGTTTTGGAGGTAAGCAGACTGCATGTGTTGAAATATTTTCAGCTATTGTAACATTAAAAACTGGTAAACCTGCAAAAATAATATATGATAGAAAAGAAACTTTTAACTGTTCAACAAGTCGACACGCAATGAAATTAAATGTAAGAATAGGTTCTACAAAAGATGGAATTATAAAAGTTATAGATATTGATGCATTATCAGATACAGGTGCTTATGGAGAACATGCTTCAACAACATTTGGATTAGTTGGAGAAAAAACTATGCCAATGTATAATAAACTAACAGCATCAAGATTTAAAGGTGATGTAGTTTACACTAATAAAATGCCAGCTGGGGCTCTTAGAGGATATGGTGCAACTCAAGGATGTTTTGCCGTGGAATCAACTATAAATATGTTAGCACATAAGCTTAATATAGATCCTACTGAAATTAGACTTAAGAACATAGTAAAAGAAGGAGAAACTAGTTTTGCTTATAATAAGACATTAAATAGTGTTGATTTAGCAAAATGCATAAATAGAGGAA
The DNA here is from genome assembly GCF_964259345.1 of Paraclostridium bifermentans. Taxonomy (GTDB): domain Bacteria; phylum Bacillota; class Clostridia; order Peptostreptococcales; family Peptostreptococcaceae; genus Paraclostridium; species Paraclostridium bifermentans_B. The sequence continues at coordinate 230,672 of NZ_CAXVJR010000001.1, read as the reverse complement.
AAGAGCTTATAAAATGGGATGAAAAATATCCAACTACAAAGATGGAAAACGGAAAAGTAAGAAGTGTTGGAATGGCTCTTACTATGCAAGGTTCTGGTATAGCGGGTATAGATACAGCAAGTGCAGAAATAAGGTTAAATGATGATGGAAACTATACGTTACTAATAGGATCTACTGATATGGGTACTGGAAGTGACACAATACTTTCACAAATGGCTTGTGAGATACTTGAAACTAATATGGAAAGAATAAATGTTATATCAGCTGATACAGATGTAGTACCATATGATCCAGGTTCATATGCTTCATCTACAACGTATGTAACAGGTATGGCAGTAGTAAAGGCTTGTAATATACTTAGAGACAAAATAATAGAAGTAGGAGCTAAGAAGCTTGGAATAGATAATGAATATGCAGAATTTGATGGAGAATATGTACACAGTGAATGCAACAAAGTATCTGTATTTGATATAGCTCTAGATTTTACTGTTGGACCAGAAAAAGAACAACTAATAGGATATGCATCTCACGGTAGTGATGTATCACCACCTCCATTTATAGCTGGATTCGTTGAAACTGAAATTGATGTAGAAACAGGTAAATATGAAGTTATCGACTATGTTGCAGTTGTAGATTGTGGTACTGTTATAAATAAAAACTTAGCTAAAATACAAGTTGAAGGCGGAATAGTTCAAGGTATAGGTATGGCCATGTTTGAGGAAGTTAGATATACAGAGGATGGTCATATGGATACTAATACATTTATGCAATATAAAATACCTGCTAGATGTGATGTTGGAAATGTAATTGTAGATTTTGTTCAAACTCATGAACCAACAGGACCATTTGGAGCCAAATCGGTAGGAGAAGTTGTTATAAATACTCCATTACCGGCTATACAAGAAGCAGTATATAATGCATCAGGAATTAGAGTAAACACTTTACCTATAACACCGGAAAAAGTATTTTTAGGCATGAATAAGTAATAGCAAAAAGTTAGGATAATTTATCCTAACTTTTTTATTTAAAAATCAATCCAAGTATCTGACCCTGAATATATAAACTCTGTATGCTTACAATCAGGACATACATATATTTTAAATATTAGATGTTCTTCAACGTCGAAAATTGCTTTGAATAAACCTCTATTGGCATCTTGACTATCAAACCTAAATTCTTTTAAAAATTTTAGTTCTGTATTACACCTTAAACAGTTCATAAAAATTCACCCCAAATAATAAAATTTAATATAATGATACAATATATATATGCAATAATAGTTTCAAATAGGTTACATATAGTATTGAAATATTATGAAAATTATAAAAATACAATATAAAAACCATATAAATATATGATATACTTATAATAATACAGGGGAAGTGGGGGATTATAATGAAAAATATAGATTTAAGTAAATTGAGTATAGTTACAGACTTTAACTTAGTTAATAGCCTAATAGCTATGACTAAGGTATATGAAAAAATAGAAGAAAAAGATATACCTCGAATAGAAGAATATATACAAAATAAATTTACAGATAAAGAATTACTTGAAATAGGAATGGAAATTGTAAAAAATAAAGAAAACAATATGTGTCATGATGATATAAAAGAAATAGCTGAGAAAAAATTAAATGAATATATGGATAGAAAAGATGCTGAAAGAGAATTAGCTCAAAATATTTAAAAATAAGACGTTATAATACGTCTTATTTTTTTACAATAGTTGTAATACTATAATTAAAACTTAAATATCATATATTATAAACTAATATAAGGAGATAGAAGATGGTATTTAATAAACTGAAGGAAAATATTAAGATAAACATAGATAATAAAATAAATAAAGGCAATGACAATGACTTATTAAATGAAACCTATTCAAAATACACTTGCCCATATTGTGAATATAATATAAAAGAACTTATAGGATATAATACCTGTGTAAACTGTAAAAACAATTATAGAATTTATAATGATAAAGTATATAAAGATGAAGAAACTATAAATGATATTTTGTATTATTTTATAAAGCTAATAACTCATATGAGCAATGTTGATGGATTTATATCAAATGAGAAATTAGATTACATATACCATATAGTAAAAGAAGAGGTAAAACTAGATTTAAATAAGATAAAATGGTGTGCCATAATATTTAAAGAAACTACAAGTGAAAAATATACGAGTGAAGTAATAAATAAATTTAATAAAAGTTTAAAAAAGTATTATGGTTATAACTACAATATAGAAAGATTAAGCTTTTTTAAGTGGCTAGTAAACTTATATAATATGAATGAAATAATTTATGATAATCAAAAAAGAATATTAAAAGATTATATGGATATATTTAATATAGATGAAACTGATTATATATACATAAATTATCCAGAAGTAAGTATTTCTAAAGAATAATAAAAAAGCTATGTAAAGATGTTTTACATAGCTTTTATTTATTATATTTCAGTAGTGTTTACTTTATTATCATCATAACTTACCCAGTCGCTAAAGCTTCCTGAATAAACTTTATGATCTATACCAACTTCAGTAAGAGCTAGACTATTAGGGCATGCAGTTATACCAGAACCGCAATAAACTATAACTTCATCATAATCTTTTAATTTAGAAAAATGTTCATCTAACTCTTTTTTTGATTTTATATTTACAGAGTTATCTTTTTTATCAAGAATATCCATCCAGAAGTAGTTCATAGCACTAGGTATATGTCCAGCCTTTCTATCAACGGGCTCAAATTCACCTATGTATCTTTTAGGATCTCTAGAATCTATTATAGCTATTTTATCCTTATACAATCTTTGTTTTACATAATCCATATCAACTCTAATTGAATCATTTACATTAACAACAAAAGTTCCTTTTAAAATAGTAGGTACCTCTGAAGTTGTTTCACCACCTATTTTTGTAAATTCATTTATTCCACCATCTAATACATATGCATTATCATGACCTAAATACTTTAATATCCACCATAATCTAGATGGACCAGCTAGGTCGCCTTCATCATAGCATACAACTAAAGAATCGTTATTAATTCCTAAGCTTTCAAAAGTTGATTTAAGTGATTCAATACTAGGAAGTGGATGTCTTCCGCCGTGTTCTTCAACTTTACTTGATAATTCTGTTTCTATATCAACTCTAACCGCACCTTTTATATGATTATTTTCATAGCTTTCTTTTCCATATTCTTTGTTCATTAAATCAAATCTACAATCAACTATGACTAAGTTTTCATTATTTAAATTTTCCTTTAACCATTGAGCACTAACTAAGTTTGTCATAAATTTTCCTCCTAAATTTAAAAATGATAGGTAATTGTTTTCATACCTCTATTTAATTAATATATACTTACATTGAAGAAATTTCAATACATTTGAAAATTTACTTAAAATACAGAAAATAACAACTTTTTGAGAAAAGCAAAAAAACGTTTAACTAATTGGGAATATTATGTTAGAATATGGCTATAAAGAAAATATTGTATACTAGATACAGGGATATAAAGACAATAGGAGGATGAGATATGAAATTTTCTTCAAGAATAAAATCAGTAGAAGCTTCAACTATAATGGAGTTACTAACTTATGCAGCCGAAGCTAAGAAAAAAGGTAAAAAAGTATACCATTTAAATATAGGTCAACCAGACATAAAAACACCAGAAAACTTTTTTGAAGCAATTTCTAATGACAGGGAAAACGTATTAGAATATGCTTTATCAGAAGGTTTAACAGAACTTAGAGAAGCTATACAAAAATACTATAGAGAGTATGATATAAACTTTGACCTAGAAGATATATTAATATTAAATGGAGGTAGTGAAGCTTTATTTTTCACTATGTTAACAATATGTAATGAAGGTGAAAACATATTAGTACCAGAACCATTTTATTCAAACTACAACAGCTTTGCAAATGCAGTAGGTGTTGAAATAAAACCTATAACTACACTTGCAGAAAATGGATTCCATTTACCGAGTAAAGAGGAAATAGTAGCTAAAATAGATGATAAAACTCGTGCTATATTATTCTCTAATCCAGGAAACCCAACTGGAGTTGTTTACACTAAGGAAGAAATAAAGATGATTTCTGATATAGCTAAAGAAAACGATTTATGGATAATAGCAGATGAAGTTTACAGAGAATTTGTATATGAAGGAGACTACACTAGCTTAGGTAATGTAAAAGAAGTAGAAGATAGAGTTATAATAGTAGATAGTGTATCTAAGAGATATAGTGCATGTGGAGCTAGAATAGGTTCTTTAGCATCTAAAAATAAAGAATTTATGGGTGAAATACTAAAACTTTGTCAAGCTAGATTATCAGTTCCTACATTAGAGCAAGTAGGAGCAGTAGAACTTTATAAAACTCCAAACTCTTACTTACAAGAAGTAAACGAAGAGTATAGAGAGAGAAGAGATGTATTATATGATGAGCTTGTAAAGGTACCTGGAGTTATATGTAAAAAACCAACAGGAGCATTTTATATAGTTGCAAAACTTCCAGTTAAGAGTGCAGATGACTTTGTTAAGTGGATGTTAAGTGATTTTGAAGTAGATGGAGAAACAGTAATGCCTTGTCCAGCAGAAGGATTCTACAAGACTGAAGGATTAGGAGTAGATGAGATAAGACTTGCTTATATATTAAATAAAGAAGATTTAGCTAAAGCAGCTAAAATCTTAAAAGAAGGATTGGAAGCTTACTTAAAATTGAATTAATTAATAGATAAATGCTGAAAGACTTATACATATTTTGTATAGGTCTTTTTTTATTTTCTAATAATATGTATGTGTGTAAATTTTATGAATAGATTTAATATGGGGTGTTTTTTTGAATATAGAGTTGTTACTAGAATTATTATGTGGTGTATTTTGGATTATAACTTATATAATGATAATTTTAAAAAGTTTTAAAGATAATACATATGGCATGCCTATCGTTGCATTAGTTCTAAATTTGGCATGGGAATTTACATTTAGTTTTATATATCCACCAGAAAATTTTTTACTCGCTAAAGTTATATTTATGACATGGCTAACTTTAGATTTTGTTATTTTATATACGGTATTAAGATACGGATATAGAGATATATATTGTAAAAATATAATTAATAAGCAGATATATATTGTAAGTATATTAATTTTAATAAGCTTTTCAATAGTATTTATGATATTAGCATCAAATGATTTTTCGATTTTATATGAAAATAGTATTTATCAGGCGGCTGGATTTATAGCAAATCTACAAAATTTAATAATGTCTATATTGTTCGTAAATATGATTTTAAGAAGAGGAAACCTAAAAGGACAGTCTATTTATATAGGTCTATTTAAATGGATTGGAACTTTAATGATAGCTATTTTAAAGTTTAGTGGTATTTTGCCATATACAATAACAGAGTTATTTATAATATTTTTGATACAAATATTTGATATACTATATATATACTTAATTTATAGAATTTCTTATAAAAAATGTAGGTAGATTTTTAATTGATAAATTTGAATTATTAATATAAAATCAGAAGTATATAAAATACGCTTTGGGGGAGTGATTCATATGTCTAAAAAGATATTTGATGAAGGGGTAAATAGATTAAACACAAATGCTATTAAATATGATAAGTATAAAGAAAATTTTAACACAGATAAAGATGATGTAATTCCTATGTGGATTGCAGATATGGATTTTAAAACATGTGATGAAATAACAAATGCGCTACAAAACAAGTTAACAATTGGAAATCTAGGGTATGATACAGTAAATGGATATTACGAAGCTGTAGCAAACTGGATGAAAAAAAGACATGATTTAAATATAAATATAGAAGAGATAGTATATACACCGGGAGTTGTAACTGCTATTAATTTCTTACTTAAAATACTTGTAAAAGAAAATGATAAGGTTATGGTACAGTCACCTGTATATCATTCATTTTTTAGAGTGTTAAATGAAAATAAATGTGATATAGTTCAAAGTGAATTGGTAATAAACAATAATAGATATGAAATAGATTTTGATGAGTTTGAAAAGAAAATATCAACAGGAGTTAAGGTATTTATATTATGTAACCCGCATAACCCAGTTGGAAGAGTATGGGCTAAGGAAGAACTTGAAAGAATTGTAGAAATATGCGAAAGCTATAAAGTTTTTATAATAAGTGATGAAATACATTCAGACCTAGTATTTAAAGGAAATAAACATAATTCATTGACTAAAGTTACTCCTTATTATAAAGATAATATAGTTACATTGACAGCACCTAGTAAAACGTTTAATTTAGCAGGATTATACACATCTAATGCTATAATAACTAATGAAAAAATAAGAAGTGATTATAAAAACTTATTTTCAACAGATCCTAATGTATTAGGAGCAACTGCATTAATAGCTGCATACAACAAGTGCGAATATTGGTTAGAAGAGCTTCTTGAATATATTGAAAATAATTATAATTATATTGTTAAATATGTAAATGAAAACTTACCTAAAATTAAAGTTACAAAACAAGAAGGAACTTTTTTAGTATGGCTAGATTGCAGAGAATTATGCTTAGAAGATGAACAGCTATCAAGATTCTTTATAGACAAAGCAGGAGTAATATTAAGTAGTGGAACTGCATTTGGAAATGGTGGAAGTGGATTTATGAGGATGAATATAGGCTGTCCTTTAGATACTCTTAAAGAAGCTTTAAATAGAATAAAAAATGCATCAAAAGACATATAATTAATGGAGGAGATATGTTAAAAGAGTTATTAGAGATCGATAAAAATGATATTATAACCGTTGTTGGAGCAGGCGGCAAAACTTCTTTAATAACTTACTTAACTAAACAGTTTTCTAGTGAGTATAAAGTACTATTAACTACAACTACAAAAATATATTTACCTAAAAGTAGTGATTATGATAATAAAATTATGTTAACTAAAAAGAGTGATACCTTTATTATTAATAAAGGTATCACTCTTTGTGGTAGGTATTTAAATGATGAAAATAAAGTAGTAGGATTAACCTTTGATGAACTAGATAAATTAGTAAGTGAGTTTGATATAAGTTTTATAGAAGGTGATGGATCTAAAAAAAAGAAGTTAAAAGGATGGAAGGATAATGAGCCTTTAGTATATAAAAAGACAACAAAAACTATAGGAGTATTAGATATAACTTCATATGATATGTATATAAATGATAAAAACATACATAGGTTAGATAAATTTCTTAATATATGTGGATTATACAATAATAAGATTACTTTAGAAAATTTGAAAAACATAGTATTAAAAGAACAAGGGTTATTCAAAAATTCTAGAGGACAGAAAATTTTATTTATAAATAAAGTGGAAAATGTATACAGAGAAAAACTGGCTAAAGATTTAATTAAATTAATAAGAAAAGAAAATGATACTATAGATATATTATATGGAAGTCTAATAAGAAGCTACTATAGGAAAGGATAAGTATGATAAGTGCAATAGTAATGGCATCTGGATTTTCAACTAGAATGGGAAAAAACAAATTGTTGATGCAATATAATGATAAAACTATAATTGAAAATACATTAGATATATTAAATAAGTATGATTTTAAAGAAGTTATAGTGGTTAGTCAATATCAAGAAATTTTAAAAATTGCTAATACATATGGGTTTAAAGCTATATTAAATCAGAATGCAATTTTAGGACAAAGTGAGTCTATAAAATTAGGGATAATGAATAGTCAAGAATGTGAGGGATATATGTTTTTTGTAGGAGATCAACCTCTATTAAATATATCAGATGTGAAAAATATTATAAAATGTTTTGAAAATAATAAGGAGTATATAATTATACCTACGTATAAAGAGACAAAAGGCAATCCAGTTATATTTCCGAGTTCTTTAAAGGATAGCTTACTTATGCTAAAAAATGATGAAAAAGGAAAAAAAGTAATAAATGAATATGATAAAATAAAATATGTGAAAGTAAATAAAGAAACTTTAATGGATATAGATACTAAAAAGGATTATGATGATTTAATAAATATATAATCATCAGGGGAGGTATTATGAAAAAGATAAAAACAATAGATGCTGTAGGACATGTGCTATGTCATGATATAACACAAATTATACCAGGAGAATTTAAAGGTAGAGCATTTAAAAAAGGACATATAGTAAGAGAAGAAGATATAGAAAAACTTTTATCACTTGGTAAAGATAACTTATATGTTTTTGAAAATATTGAAGGTATGGTGCATGAAAATGATGGAGCTATATTTTTAAAAGATATTACAGCCGGCGAAAATTTAGAATTTAGTGAAATAAAAGAAGGTAAGATAGATTTTATATCAACAGTAGATGGACTTTTAAAAATAGATGTAGATAAGTTGTTTAAATTAAACTGTATTGATGATATTATGATGGCAACACTTCATAATAACTACATAGTTAAAAAGGGGCTTAAAGTAGCAGGAACAAGAGTTATTCCATTAATGGTTGAACAATTAAAACTTGATAAAGCTAAAGAGGTTATAGGAGAAGAAAAAATAATAAATATTGTACCATTTAAGAAAAAGAAAGTTGGAATAGTAACTACAGGGAATGAAGTGTATCACAAAAGAATAGTCGATAAATTTGGACCTGTTATGAAAGATAAAATGAAAGCATATGACTGTGAAATATTAGGGCAAACTATATGTCCAGACGATACAGAAATGATTAAAAATGCAATAAATGAATTTTTAAATAAAGGAGCAGAATTAATTCTTTGCACAGGAGGGATGAGTGTAGATCCAGATGATTTAACTCCAGCAGCAATAAAGCAGTCTGGAGCTGATATTATTACTTATGGATCACCGATACTTCCAGGAGCTATGTTTTTACTAGCTTACAATAAAGATATACCTATACTTGGAATACCAGGATGTGCTATGTATTCTAAAACTACCGTTTTAGATGTTGTTCTTCCTAGAATTTTAATAGATGAAAAGTTAACTAAAGAGGATATAGCAAGATACGGGCATGGAGGATTGTGTATGAACTGCGAAAATTGTACTTATCCAGCATGTAATTTTGCTAAGTAGTTTTTAATTTTAGAAGGTAGATTTATTAATATAAATCTACCTTCTTTTTTACGTTAATACACATACATGTATGCATTCTGCTACAATTAAATTAATATATTATCAACAATATTTCTTACATTTTATTCATAAAACTTGATAGCTTTATCAACTTTACTAAATTTATATTAAAGAGGGTAGAAAAAAGGATGAACAAGAAAAATTTATTTAATGCAATAATTTTTTGTGGGATTTTATTATGGATAATTCCATCAGCTATATTTCATGAAGCAGATAAAAAGATAGTACTATTTTATTATGGATTCCATTTTATTATGGCTATGTTATATTTATATTTATTTTTAAGTGCTATTAGAGAGAAAAGGAATATCCGATATGAAAACATATTAAAGTATTTATCAATAGAAGGAAGTATAGCAGTACATGCTATAACATATGCAGCTTTATTTATTAAGGGGCAAGAATCGGATATTAAAATAATTCCATTAGTACTTATTTTTAGATTAATATTTATCATTTTTATAATTGCTTCTAGAAATATGTATATAGACTCGAATGAAAAAATATTAAAAAAAATAAAGTTAAAAGAAAAGCTATACATTAAAGATAACAAAAGCAAAGAAAAAGCAGTGATTAAAAAAAGTAATAAGTGGGTTTATAAAATTTTATTAGAAGATTTTAAAGTTAATATTAAAAACTATATTGCCTTTATAATAAGTTCTATTTTAACAGTTACATGTGTATATGGTTTTTTAGGAAATCTTTTCATTATACATAGGATACAACAAACCCGTACTATGTATCTTGGTGAAGGAATTACCTCGATAGTAGTAAGTGCACTTGTTATTATTACAATTATAAATATACTAATTCAATTTTACGCATTAAAAAGCTACATTCAAAATAGAATGTATGATTTTAAAACATTGATACTATTAGGAATGAAAAAGAAAAAAGTAAATCAAATCATAGTTTTTTTAATAACTATAAGTTTAGCTACTTCTTATTTAATAGGTGTTATTTTAGGGAACATGATGATATTTATCTTTAGAAAAATATATGGTTTTTACTTACAAACTGATAGTATTCCTAGTGTGAATGTAATATCCGTAATGATGTGGTCGTTTATTATATGTGTATTAGTATTAGGTTTTATTATGGCAATAGTACAGGAAATTGCTATTGAATCAAGTATATTAAATGGAATAGATTCAGACCTAGAAGAGAAACTCCCGAGACATAGAAAATTAATTTATGCATTGCCAATTTTTATTATTATATTGACCGTACTTTACTCTAATCCACATATAGCTGAAAAACAATATATAATCTATATGTTTCTTATAATATTTACAGTATTTATTTATTTTTTTATTGGAGATATATTACGGAAGTATAAATCTAAAAAGAAATATTATTTTAAAAAATTTTTAACTTGGAATCTTATAATTTATAAGTCAAGAAGTTATTTAAAAAACTCTCTGATATTATATTCTTTATTATTTATAATGTTTTATGTATATTTTTTTCAGATATCAACTTTAATTCCTTTGAACACGGATACACTTTATCCATATGATTATGTATGTTTGGGATATGACAAAGATAAAACAGAACTTCAGAGTATAGGAAATAACTTTGAGGCTGAAAGTAAACTATATCCTGTTGTAAGGGTAACAGTGCCAGGTGGAGAGGATGGTGGTTATGGGGACTTTTTCAAAACATTACCTATAGGACATCATCTTGGAATTTCAGAAAGTACTTACAAATTATTAACAGGAAAAAAACTTGATTTAAAAGATAAAGAAATTTATATTTTATATCAAGAAGATAAATCAAATAAAGCTCATCCATTAGATTTTTATGTCATAAGGTCAAAGCCACTTATTAGAATAGGTCAGCCACAAAGCTATAACCCAGGATATAGGAAGTCTTTTTTTAGTAATGACTATAACTTAGTTGGAGAAAAAAGAGAAATAGTTTTTGGTAGACTATCAAATATAATGTATGAAAACATAGTAGTTTTTTCAGATGAATATTTTGAAATAGAACATGAAAAAACAGATGGTATTAAATGGTTAAGTACTATAAATAGTAAGATAAAAAATAATAAAAACTTAGATACTTATTTAGAAAACTATAAAAATACACACACTGAAGAACAAACAGTTGATGGTAATATTCAATCTGTTTATGAATCAAAGAATTTGAAGGAAGCTTTTCAAGGAGAAAAAATATTTAAGTTAATTATAAACATCTCGATTTGTATTATTTTTACAATTGCAGGCATAATGACTATTCTAGTATATGTTTTTGGTAATATTTCATATTATAAAAATCGTTATGAAATACTTAGTTACCTAGGTGAAAAAAGAAAAAATTCTAATAATATAATAAGAAAAGAAATAAGGCTATTTTCTCTAATACCATGTATATTAGCTATAATCACTTCATTTATATTTATTGTAATAACTGTAAAAATACGTGGATTTAATTATTTTGAATTAATTTCAAGTTCTAAAGTTTATATAAGTATAATGTTAGTTTTTTTATTTATATATGCTGTGTCAATTTTTATAATATCTCGTTTTTTAATAAAAGAGATTGGGGGTAAGTGATTGTGCCAATTATAAAATTAGTTAATTTAAAAAAATCATTTGGAAAAACGGAGGTTTTAAAAGGACTAAGCTTTCAAATTAAAGAGGGTGAACGAATCGCAATTATGGGGAACTCTGGTTGTGGAAAAACTACATTGTTAAAAATACTAGGACTAATAGAAAATTCAACTGAAGGAGATATTTACTACAAAGGAAAAAGCAAAGAAAGCTTAACTGAAGATCAAATTTCAGAAATAAGACTAAATGATATAGGTTTTGTGTTTCAAGATTTTAGATTATTAGAAAGCTTAACAGTTCAGGAAAATATTATGTTACCTATGATAATAAATAGAGAAGAAGAAAAATATATGCTAGAAAAATGTAACTATTATTCTGAAAAAGTAGGTATAAAACATTTATTAAATAAGAAACCATCTAAAATTTCTGGTGGAGAAAAACAAAGAACAGCTATTTGTAGAGCTTTAATAAATAATCCTAGTATTATATATGCAGATGAGCCCACTGGAAATTTAGATTCAAAAACAGGTAGACTAATAATAGACATCTTAGTGAATACAAATACAGAACTCAATAAGACTTTAATAATGGTAACTCATGATCCATTTATTGCAAGTTATTGTAATAGGGTAATATGGCTAAAAGATGGTATTATAGCTGAAGAAATAGTAGAAAATGACAGAGAAAAGCTATATATGGATATTATAGAAAAAATGAAAAAACTATAATATAAATTAAAAATACTTTATTCTTTTATATATCAATTGATAAAATAAAAGAATAAAGTATAAAATATACGAACTTTATTCTTGCTACACATTGACTAAGTTACAAATTTGTTATATCATTAGAAGAGTTGTAAAATTTTATAAATTTTAGTGTTAGAAAGGAAAAGTGCGAATGTTACAAGTTACTAATGTAGGACTTAGATTTGGTGATAAAGAGTTATTCAAAGATGTTAACTTAAAATTCACTAAAGGAAATTGTTACGGGATAATAGGAGCTAATGGTGCAGGAAAATCAACTTTCCTAAAAATATTAGCTGGTGATATAGAAGCAAATACTGGAAGTGTGTCTATAACTGAAAAGGAAAGAATGTCAGTTCTTAGACAGGACCACTTCAAATATGAAGAAGATACAGTTTTAGATGTTGTTATAATGGGACATGCTAGATTATACCAAATAATGAAAGAGAAAGATGAGTTATATATGAAGCCAGATTTTTCTGAAGAAGATGGTATAAAAGCTGCTGAACTTGAAGGTGAGTTTGCTGAACTTGATGGATGGGATGCAGAAACAAATGCAGAAAAATTATTAATGGGTCTAGGTATAACTAAAGACGTACATTACAAGCAAATGAAGGAATTAACAGGTGGAGATAAAGTTAAGGTATTATTAGCTCAAGCTTTATTTGGTAAGCCAGAAATACTAATAATGGACGAACCTACAAACCACTTAGATTTTCAATCAATAAACTGGTTAAATAATTTCATAATGGATTTAGAAGATTCTATTGTTATAGTTGTATCACATGATAGACACTTCTTAAATCAAATATGTACAAATATAGTTGACGTTGACTTTGGTAAAATACAAATGTATGTTGGTAACTACGACTTCTGGTATGAGTCAAGTCAATTAGCATTACAATTAGCTAAAGACCAAAATAAAAAAGCTGAAGAAAAAATAGCTCAATTAAAAGAGTTCATCGCAAGATTCAGTTCAAATGCTTCTAAAGCTAAGCAAGCAACTTCTAGAAAGAAACAATTAGAGAAGTTAGAAGTAGAAGATATACAACCATCAAGAAGAAGATATCCATATGTAGGATTCACTCCTGAAAGAGAAATAGGAAATGAAGTTTTAGAAGTAAATAACTTAACTAAAACTATAGATGGTGTTAAGGTTTTAGATAATGTATCTTTTAGATTAGAAAGAGATGATAAAGTAGCGTTCTTAGGTGATGAGATAGCTATAACTACATTATTTAACATAATAATGGGAGAAGATACAGCTGATAGTGGAGATTTCAAGTGGGGAGTAACAACTTCTCAAAGTTACCTTCCTAAAAACCACAATAAATACTTTGATGGTGTAGAATACTCATTAGTTGACTGGTTAAGACAGTACTCTGAAGAAAAAAGCGAGAGTTTCATAAGAGGATTCTTAGGTAGAATGTTATTCTCTGGAGAAGAAGCTTTAAAACAAGCTCAAGTTTTATCTGGAGGAGAAAAAGTTAGATGTATGTTATCTAAGTTAATGTTATCTAATGCTAACGTATTAGTTTTAGATGACCCAACTAATCACTTAGACTTAGAGAGTATAACTTCTGTAAATAAAGGTTTAGAGAAGTTCTCAGGAGTATTAGTATTTAACTCTCATGACCAAGAGATGATACAAACTCTTGCAAATAGAATAATAGAAATAACTCCAAATGGAATAATGGATAGAAAAACTACTCTTGAAGAGTACTTAGAAAATAAAGATATACAAAAGCAATTAAAAGAAATGTATAAAGAAGCAAAATAATAAGTCTTTATATTAATTAGAAACACTCAATTTGTGTTAGATAGAAATTAAACTTATATGTTAAGTAAAAAATTCTACCTAGCACTAATGAGTGTTTTTTATTTTACAGTATTTTTATCTATTTTAAAAAAATGTAAACCTAAAAATATAGTTGGTTTACTTATTTTATGTGAATATAGTATAATTAATATATAATAAAAAAGCTAAATTAAAATAAAAAGTCTAGGGAGTTTATGAATTATGTTATCAAAAATATCAAATAGAACCATATATGATATTTGTATACTAGGTTCGGGAATTAGTGGCATATTTTTAGCATATACTTTAGCACAAGGTAATAATAGAAAAATATTAATGATAGAAAAGGGTAAAAAATTTGAAGAAAGAGTATGTCCTATAGAATATAAAATTAATAATAAATGCATAAATTGTAAAATTTGTAGTAGGATACAAGGATTTGGAGGATTAGGAAGATCAGAGGGAAAGTTCAATTATACTAATGATTTCGGAGGTAGCTTGAATGAAAAAATAGGAGATGAATTATCGTTAAAGCTAATGAATATGGTAGATGAAATTTTATGTAAATTTGGAGCAGATAAAATTGACTTATATAACACTGAAAATGAAAAATTAAAAAATATAGCTAAAGAAAATGGTTTTGAAATACTGACTACAAAGACTAGGCACTTAGGAACAAAGCTATCTTATGAAATTGTACAAAAAATGTATACTCATCTTAAGGATAAGATAGATATAATATGTGAAACGGAAATTAATAGAATAACTAAAAGTAAGGATATTTTTATACTGTCTAATAATGATATATGTATTAAATCGAAAAATGTAGTTTTAGCAATGGGGACAAGTGGAAAAGATAAATTTAAAAATTATTGTGAAGAGTTTAAAATAGATTATGGAAAAGCTAGAGTAGATATTGGTATAAGGGTAGAAATGAAGAGAAAACAACTTGATGATATATTAAAATATTCAAAAGAAACTAAAATACACTATAAATGTAAAGATTACGAGGCTTTTACATATTGTATGAACCCAAATGGTAGAGTGATTAAAAAGTATCAAAACAATATGGTCATGGCGGATGGACAGAATTGCAATGAAGTAGATAACCCAACTTCTAATTTGAACTTTACAGTTTTTGTACCGAGGTATTTTAATTCAAAGGAAGAATCAATTATATATGTAAAAACTATGTTAAGTTCTATAAATAAGAATAAGGATAGAATAATAGTTCAAAGACTTAAAGATTTACTAAATAATAAAGTTACAACTATGGATATATTAAATAAAAATACTGTAAAGCCTACATTAAAAGCTGATGGATGTAATTTATATAATGAGATACCTAAAATTTATATAGATGGAATATTAAGTATTTTTAAGTGTATAGAAAAGATGACAGGGAAATCTATTGAGGAAGATACATTACTCTATGGAGTAGATGTAAAATTATATGAGCCAGAGGTAAGCACTAA
This sequence comes from Paraclostridium bifermentans, assembly GCF_964259345.1. Lineage (GTDB taxonomy): Bacteria > Bacillota > Clostridia > Peptostreptococcales > Peptostreptococcaceae > Paraclostridium > Paraclostridium bifermentans_B. Next base: position 214,965 of record NZ_CAXVJR010000001.1, on the reverse strand, counting down.
TAAGTATTTTGAAACTAAGGAAAAAGGACTATATATTATAGGTGATTGTTCAGGGACTACATATTCTTTATCACAAGCTGCAGCTAGTGGTATATATTTAGGGAGAAATCTATTAGGACATTAAAATGCTAGTTAACAATACTATTAACTAGCATTTTTTATTTAAAATAAAATCAAAAAAAATAGTAAATAATATTAAATTTACTATTAAGTTTACTTGGTTAGACTTGCTTACACCAGTCTTACACCAAAGTCCAAAATGCTCACAATTATTGAATATTAAATTAAAATTCTCTTCGCCAATACGAGATTTTGCTCTACTTACAACTTCACAAGCATCTATATCACTACAATTAAAATTATATATTGAAAAACTATCTTTACTAGCTAAGAATCTATCCAGAGTAGTTTGTCTTATGCACATTTCCCTTAAAAATCTATCATCAATTTTTCCATCGTAATGTATAACGCAATCATCATTTATATATATGCCAAAATGCTTATACAGTCCATGATCTACAAATATTAAGTCTCCATAATTAGCTTTGGGCATAAAAAATCCTCCTAAAATCATATATAATAAATTATGATTTTAGAAGGATAATGTTACTACGCCATAGTTTTGAAACCTTCTCCTAAAACTTCGTGAACATCACTTACAATTATAAAAGCACAAGGATCTATACTTTTTATAACTTTTTTAAGATGAACTTCTTCATTTTTAGAAACTACTACTAATAATACATTTTTATCTTCATTAGTGTAGCCGCCTTTACCTTGAAGGAATGTAACACCTCTTTTAACTTCTTTAGTGATACCATCTCTTAGATTATCAGGTTGATTAGATATAATCATGAATGCTTTAGAATAGTCAAAATCAGATACTATAGCATCTACTAATTTTACTATTATATAAAGAGCAACTCCCGAATATAGTGCTGTTTCCAAGTTTTTACTAGCAATACCTGCCGATATAACTACCATTCCGTCTAGCATAACCATAAACTTTGAAATCGGTACACTAGGGAAAACTTTATTTAACATAAGAGCGATAAGATCTGTTCCGCCTGTAGAAGCGTCCATTTTAAGTACTATACCAAGTCCGACTCCTAAGCAAAGAGCTCCAGATATAGCACATAATAGTACGTCCTCAGTAACATGAGCATTAGATAGTGGTGATGTAATGCTTAATATTAAAGAAAATACTGTCATACCTATTAATGTTTTTATAGAATCTTTTATTCCTAATATTTTTACTGAAAAAATAACTAGAGGAATACCTATTCCCATCATTACTACTGATATCGGTAAACCTGTTAACTTTCCTATAACTACAGATAAACCACTAAGGCCCCCGGGTGCTATAGTATAAGGTTTAAGGAACATGTTAATACCGATACTCATGAAGATACATCCAAAAATTAATCCAATGGATTCGAAAGCTAAACTTTTAAAAACGTTTTTTTTCATATAACACCTCGCAATATATATTATAATTACACAAGCTATAGTATAACAAATAAATACATATGTTGGGAATATGATTTCCTATTTTGGTAATTTTAAGATTATTTACAATAATGAATGAATAGAGAAAATAAAAAATAAGTATTATTTTGTAAAAATATTAAAAATTGAATGGGAAAATATTGACATTGATAAAAGAATAATATAATATAAGTAAGCAAAGGGGGATTAGTTAAAAAAATAACTAATCGAAGCAATTATATAATATAATACATCTTGGAGGAAACCAATAATGGGAGAAAGTTCGTTTTTATCACAATTTTTAATGGTAACAGACATTAAAACTGTACTTTTCATGGGGGTTTTATTAGGGACATTTTTCATAGTAAAACAGTTTGAAAAGAAGAAGGTCAAGTTCTCAACGAGAACAATTTATGCAACAATAATAGGTCTTTTATTAGGAATTATAATTCAAGTAGTGGCAGGGCTTCCAGAAGATCCATCACAAGTTGTTTGGTTACAAGAAGTTACTAAATGGTATGGATTATTTGGATATGGATTTATGGATTTATTAAAAATGTTAGTTGTACCTATGGTATTTGTATCAATTATAAGAGTTATAATTAATATGAAAGAAGGAGACAACTTACAAGCATTAACATTTAGATCAATTGGGATGTTACTTGGTACTACAGCATTAGCTGCAGTAATAGGAATAGTAGTTGGAAATATTATGCAATTAGGTGTAGGAGCAGAAGTAGCTGGTATTGAAGCTCCTGAAATGAGAGAAATAACACCATTAGTAGATACATTAAGAGGGTTACTTCCGGCAAATCCTGTAGGGGCTATGGCTGAAGGTAATATAGTTGCTATAATAATATTTGCGACATTTTTAGGACTTGCAACTAATAGAATGAAGAAAAAATATATGGATGTTGTAAAACCTTTTATAGATTTAGTAGAAGCGTTTTATAAAATAATTGTTAGTGTCGCAATGACAGTTATAAAATTCATGCCTTATGCTGTAGTAGCATTACTTGCAAATACTATAACTGCACGAGGTATAGCATCTATGATATCGGTTGTTGAATTTGTAGTTGCATTATATGTAGCAACAGCTATACTTTTTATAGTTCATTTAGTAATAATAACTTTAAATGGATTAAACCCAGTAACTTATATAAAGAATGCAGCAGAACCTCTATTATTAGCATTTACTTCTAGATCAAGTTTAGGAACGCTTCCTGTAACTATAGAAGCTCTTGTTGAAAAACAAGGAGTTGATGAAGGTGTAGCGAGTTTTACTGCTAGTTTAGGAGCTAACATGGGGATGAATGGATGTGCTGGAATATATCCTGCATTAATGGCTATAACTATAGCTAATATGGCAGGAATTGATAAAGATATAAGTTTCTATGTAATGTTATTAGTTGTTATAACTATATCTTCACTTGGTATAGCGGGACTTCCTGGAACTGCAACAATGGCTGTGTCAGTGGTTGTATCAGGAGTTGGACTAGGAGCATATTTCCCATTAGCAGGAGGAATACTTGCAATAGATCCAATACTTGATATGGGAAGAACAATGATAAATGTAAATGGAGCAACAACATCTTCTATAGCGGTAGGTAATTCATTAGGCAAATTAGATAAAGAAATATTTAATTCGAAGAATATATAGAACACAAAAAAGCTTTGTTCATTTTAATGAACAAAGCTTTTTGTGTATTTAACAATTATATAAATATATAAATAACTATTGAATATAATAATGAGTATAGAATATATTCAACAGGAGATAAAAAATGCAAAGAAAATATAAAGTTATAATAATAGTATTTATATGTATTATGATATTAGTAGGCACTGTATATTATTTTCTTACACCAGATAACTATGCTTATATAGAAGGTAAAGATGAAAAAATAAAAAATAAACAGGATTTAGAAGAGATATACTTAAAAGATTTTGAAATATATCCAGAAGGTTTAGAAGCAAGTATAAAGCTAGTTGTAGAAGAAAATAAATTTAACAGCGTATTAAACTCAATGTTAGATAAAAGTAATAGTAATATAGAAAGTATATATGTAAATTTAAATGAAAATAACTTGTATGTATATATACCATATGAAATTATTAATTTAATTGATACACAAATAGAGTTTAAAGCTATACCAAAAGTAGATAAAAATAAATTTTACATAACTATAGACGATGCTAAGTTAGGAAAAATAAATATAAATGATAATATAGTAAGTAAAATTATAAAAGACAATATAAGTAGCCCAAATTTAAAAGCTGAAAAAAATATTATAGTGATAAATGAAGATATTATAACTCCACTAAGCTTAAAAGATATAAATGTAAATAAAAATAATATATATATAACTGCAAATATTTCTATTAATGATTTAATAAAATTTGTAGGTGATAATGGAGTGAAAATTGATGGAGCAAATAATATATAATTTACAAGAATATAAATTATTAGTAGCTTTGATTGGATTTATAATAATAGTAGTAGAAACTTTTATACCAGCACTTCCATTGGTGGCTATAGTAGGTGCTAATGCTTTTGTACTTGGAATATGGCTTGGTTTTTTTATATCTTGGGTAGGTTCGGTAGTAGGGTCTATTGGTTTATTTTTAATAAGTAGTAAAATTTCAAATGCTAAAATTATAAACAGAATAAATAATGATAAAATTTATAAGTTTAAAGATTGGGTAAAAAAACAAGGATTTAGTATGATATTTATAACTTATCTATGTCCATTTATACCTGACTTTTTAATAACAATAACATCAGGGATGTCTCAGATGAAACTTGCTAATTTTATACCAGGGATGATATTAGGAAAATTTATAATGTTTTTAGGAATAAGCTATATAGGTAATGATTTTACAAATTTTATAAAAGATCCTATTAAAGTAGCTTCTTTATTAATAATAATTGTAATATTCTGGGTATTAGGGAATAAGGTAAATAAAAGAATAAATGGATAAAAAAAGACTATACATAAAGTATAGTCTATTTTTTACTGGATAGGCAGTTTGGACAAAAATCTGATTTAAATTTATTTATGTTGGTATTCATTTCAAAATCAGTAGAATAAGATAGACCGTTAAGTTTACATCCACACTCTATACATCTATTATCTCTTTTTAATATTAATTGCTCTTGGCTAAGCTTCATAGTATATACCTCCTAAATTGTCTTTAAAAAATAAAGTTATATTTAATATTATTTTAAAAAATATAAAAAAAAATCGAAAAAATTATATATACTTTATTATATTAAAAAAAATGAAAATTGAGACACTTTTAGACAAAGTCCTAAGAAAGCTAAGTAAAATAATACTAATAACAATAATATTAAGTAAATTTAAATATAATTGTTTAATATAAACACTAAATTTAAAAATTTTCTATAATATTTAAAAAAAGAAAGTTTTATTAATAATAGCTTTAATAATTAAAATAATAACAAAAAGAATATTTGAAGTTTTAATAAAATGGTGGTAGAATAGAGTAGTTATCATAAAAAATTATAAACCTAAATGTTGGGGGTAATAAAATGCAGAAGATATATATAATAACAACATATACAGGAACTGCTCTTTCTTACCTAATAAGGAGAATAAGCAAAACTCCTTATGCTCATGTATCAATAGCTCTTAATCAAGATTTAAGACCGATGTATTCATTTGGTAGATTAAATCCTAAAACACCTTTATTTGCAGGTTTTGTAGAAGAAAACATAAATGAAGGGTTGTATGCTATAAAAACAAATACAAGATGTAGAGTATATTCCTTATACGTAACGAATGAACAATATAATAATTTATATAAAAACATATTAAATGTAAGTGCAAATAGAAACAAATATGATTATGATGTTTTGGCTCTTATATACTTATCTAGAAATAAACCTAGAGAAGCAGAATATAAATATGTGTGTTCTCACTTTGTAGCAGATATGCTAGAAGAAAGTAGAATAAACTTATTTGATAAGCCATCATATGCAATAAGACCAAATGACTTTTTCAATCATGAAGGACTTACTTTAGAATATGAAGGATTATTAAGTGAATACAGAGCAAAGGAAAAAATATTTGAGTATAGCTTAAGTAGTGTATAAATTAAAATAAATACTTCCTATAATTTACAGGGAGTATTTATTTTTTTGTAAAAAATGGATATAATTAATATTAACAAATAATTACAAAAATTAAAAAAATAGGAAGGAGTAATAAATGAAAAAACTTATAAAGATTTATGGTACTGCATTAATAATTGTTTCTATATATGCAATTATTCAATTACCTGTACTTAGATTAGATTTCACATCGTTATTTTCTACATTAACAATATTTTTTATAATTGCTGGAATATTAGACATGATGCTGGATAAAGGAGAGAGTACATCTAAATTAGCTAAAAGAAATTTTTCTATAGCTATAGTTTTAATTGCTTATATTATTATTGTTCCATTCATAACTTCATCACCTATATTGCATTCAAAGGCATATAGAAATTTACTTGGAGAAGTTAAAGAAAGTAATTTTGCAAAAGATGTAAGTCCTGTTAGTGTAAATGATATTAGATTAGTTGATGAAGATATGGCTATGAAATTAGGAGATAAAAAACTAGGTGAGGTCCCAGCTATAGGAAGTGTATCTAAACTAGGTAAATTTCATATACAAAATGTAGATGGAGAATTGTATTGGGTAGCACCTTTAGTACATAGAGATATAATAAAGTGGGTAACAAATATGAGTGGGACAAATGGATACGTTATGGTATCAGCAAGTAATCCTCAAGATGTAAGATTAGTACAAGAAGTAAATGGTAAGCCTATAAAAATAGTTTATCAACCAGATGCATACTTACATCAAGATTTAAGAAGACATATGTATTTAAAAGGATATGTAGATGTAGGAATGACAGATTTTACATTAGAAATAAATGATGAAGGAAAACCTTATTGGGTAGTTACACTTTATGAAAATGCTGTTGGATACAATGGTAAGAATGCTACAGGTATTGCTACTGTAGATACACAAACTGGTGAAGTTAAAAGTTATGATATAAAAAATGCGCCTAAATGGATAGATAGAATACAGCCTCAAGAATTTGTAACACAACAAATAAATGATTGGGGAACATATGTAAATGGATTTTTAAATGCTGTTATATCAGAAAAAGGAGTATTAGTAGCAACAGAAGGTACATCTCTAGTTTATGGAGATGATGGAAAATCATATTGGTATACTGGTATAACATCAGCAGGAGCAGATGATTCTACTATAGGATTTATGCTAGTAGATACTAGAACAAAAGAAGCTAGATTGTATAAACAACCTGGAGCAACAGAAACAGCAGCTATGGTATCTGCTACTGGTAAAGTTCAGGAGAAAAATTACGAAGCAACATTCCCTGTTATGTATAATATATTAGGAAAACCTACATATGTAATGTCGCTAAAGGATAAAGCTGGACTAGTTAAGATGGTTGCCTTTGTATCTGTTGAAGATTTTAATATAGTAGGGATTGGAGATACTAAAGAAGAAGCTTTAAGAAGTTATAGAGAACAATTAAAATCAAAAGGAAATAATGTAAATATAGAAAATGATACAACAAAGATAAGTAACACAGGGATTATACAAAGAATCAATTCAGATGTAATAGATGGGAACACATCATATTATTTTACAATAGATAGTATAAAGGATTCTATATTTGTAGTATCATCTAAAGTTTCAACTGAAGTACCTATAACTAAAGAAGGAGATAGTGTCAAAATTTCATATGAAAAAGATCAAAAAGGAGCAATAGATATTATGGATTTTGATAACTTGAGTATTAATTCTGATAAAAAAGAATAATGTAAAAAGCTGCATTTTATGCAGCTTTTTTATTTTTAAATTTGATTTTAAATAAATAGTTGCAATAACAACTAAATTAATGTATACTAATATAGTTGCAATGACAACTATTTTAATATTAAATAATTTATTTCGTATTTGGATAGGGGGAACACCATGAGAAAAGAAGGTAAATGTATAGGTAGATATATATCCCAAATACATAGGAAGGGAAGTATATTTATATCAAAAGAACTTAATAGTTTAGGTATAGGTTCAGGACAAGTAATGTTTTTACTAGAACTATATAGAGGTGATGGTAAAAGTCAAGAAGAACTTGCTGAAAGGCTTAATATAGACAAAGGTACAACTGCAAGAGCAATAAAAAAATTAGAAGAAGCAGGTTTTTTAACTAGAGAAAGAGATTTAGTAGATAAAAGAGCTTATAAAGTATACTTAACTGAAAAAGGTAAGGATATAAAAGAAGAGGTATATGAAATAATGATGAAGTGGGAGGAAAAAATAACCTCTAATTTAAATAAAGAAGAAAGTGAAAATGTAGTAAATCTTCTGATGAAAATATGTACAACTATGTAAAGGAGGAATATGTATGAAAAATGAACAAATACTAGGCACAGAATCAATACCAAGGTTGTTACTTAAGTATTCTGTTCCTGCAATAATTGGTATGATGGTAAATGCATTATATAATGTAGTAGATAGAATTTTCATAGGAAATATACCTGATGTAGGGCCACTTGCTATAACTGGAGTTGGAATTTGTTTACCTATAATGACTATAATATTGGCTTTCTCTATGCTTATAGGGATTGGAGCTACAACGAATATATCTATAAAATTAGGGCAAGGAAAAAGAGAAGACGCTGAAAGAATTATAGGAAATAGTATATCTTTATCTATAATAATAGGACTTATAATAAGTGTAATTGGTATAATATTTGGAGATACAATATTAAAATTATTTGGAGCCAGTGACTTAACTATACAATATGCTAAAGATTATATATATATAATTTTAGGTGGTAGTATATTTAGTATGTTAGGGTATACACTTAACAATACTATTAGAGGGGATGGGAATCCTAAATTAGCAGCTATGATAATGATTACTGGGTGTTTAACTAATATAGTATTAGATGCATTACTGATATTTGTACTTAAATTAGGAATACAAGGAGCTGCTATAGCAACAGTTGCTTCTCAGATAGTAACGGCTATATGGGGATTAAGTTATTATATAAAAGGAAAATCTAACTTAAAGTTTGAAAAGTCTAGTTTGAAACTTGACAAGAATTTAGTTAAAATAATTTTTGCTATAGGATCAGCACCTTTTGCTATGCAGTTAGCTACTAGTTTAGTTCAAGTGATTTCAAATAATGCATTGAAAATGTATGGTGGAGATCTAGCTATAGGTGCTATGGCTACAATATCATCTATATCAATGATGTGTTTAATGCCTATCTTTGGATTAAATCAAGGGGCTCAACCAATAATAGGATTCAACTTTGGGGCAAAGCAATATGACAGAGCTAATAAAACATTTAAATTATCTGCATTAGTAGCGATAGTTATAATGACTACTGGATGGATTTTAGTACAAACTATTCCAGAAGTTATAGTAGGTATGTTTAATAAAGATCCAAAACTTATGAGTATATCAGTAAATGGAGCTAAAATATACTTATTAATGTTGCCTATAATAGGTATATCTATAACAGGATCTAATTATATACAATCAATTGGTAAAGCTAAAATTGCTATGTTTTTAAGTTTACTTAGACAAGTTATATTATTAATACCTATGATAATAGTATTGCCAAGAATATTTGGATTAGATGGGGTTTGGTATGCTCAGCCAGTTTCAGATTTTATAGCAACTGTTATAACATCTATTATATTATACAAAGAGTTAAAAAGTTATAAAAAAGTTAAAGTAAAAGATCAAGAAGTAACAGCATAAATAAGTAAAAAGCATAGTCTTATGACTATGCTTTTTTTTGAATAAAACAAGATAAAAGTATACAAATTATACGCTTAAAAAAAGTATTTAGTGATATAGGTAAAGCAAATTTTTATTAAAGTGTAAATTTTATAATATAAATTTAATATAATGAAACTAAGACTCGCTATAATATACATCAAGGAGATAGAAAAAATGATAGGTATGGAAAAAGAAATATTAGTTTTAATGAGCCAAGTTAGATGTGCAACAGAACAACAATTTAATAAGTTTTTTTCTAAAAAAAGAAAAATAGTTAAATCTCCTTATAAAAAGACATTAAGGAGGATGTGTAGAGAGTTTACACTAAGAAAGTATCCATGTAATGTAACTTATGGAGAATATAAAGATAGTTCAGGTATATATTACCTGAATGGAGGAAAAACATATAAAGGTAAAGAACTTTTAAAGGTTATAATAGGATCAGATATAGCACTTAAGATGGAAGCTTCAGGATATGAGATAAGAAGATTTTATCGTAATGTATCTATAGATAAAGATAAATATGATATATATATTGAATATTTAGATAAGGATAAAAATCTAAAACAAAAGCTTATAGATATTAGACTAAGTGATATTTTTAAAGCTAGTAAATATAAAAATTTGCCATACAAAATTATGAATTCGACAATACCGTTTTTTGAGATACCTGAAGTTATAATAATAACTCAAGAAAAATCAATAGATCAACATAGACTAAAATGCATTAATTCAAATGTAAAGATAGTTAATATAAATTTAGATAACTTAACAAAACATTTATAAATATAAGACCACAGGGTCTTATATTTATAAATGTTATTTTGAATCTTTTACATTTATATTTTTATCGATATACTTATCTATATAAATTTTTAAGATGGCTGCTATGGGAACAGATAAAAATACTCCTATAAATCCGAATAAAGACCCTCCTACCAAAACTGCACTTATAATCCAAAGTGGACTTAGTCCTACATAGTCACCCATTACCTTAGGTCCAATTATATTTCCATCGATTTGTTGAATTATTAATAAAAATATAGAAACCCAAAAGGCTTTTATAGGGTTGTAAATCAAGGTCATAAGTATAGGGAAAACTGCGCCTACAAAAGGTCCAAAATAAGGGATCATATTGGTTAAAAATATTATGAATGATAAAAATAAGCTACTTTTTATATTAAGTATAAATTCAAATCCTATGAAGGTGATGACTCCTATAATTAAAGAATCTATAAATTTACCAACAACATAATGATAAAATATTTTATTAATTATATTAAAAAAATCGATTATTTCATTTGATTTTTTTATTGAAAAAGTAGCATAAAGTAAATTTTTAAGCTTAGTTATTATTTTTTCTTTATCATATAATATATATATTGATAATATTATTCCTATTATTAGATTAAACAACAAAGAAGTTAAACTCAAAATATAAATTAAAACATCTGAAGCAGTTTTATTAACAATTTCCATTAAATTATTTAAAATAGAGTCTAAATTTTTTTGTAAGCTAGGAGTTATATTATTAAATAAATCAGTTTTAGATATATATTTATTTAATAATAAATCGAAATCAATTATATAATTAGGGATTTCATTAATTATAATATTTAAAGTATGTGTCAATGATGGTATTAGTAAATACAAACCACATCCAAATAATAAAAAAAATAAAGTATAAGATATTAAAATATTAAAAACTCTAGGTATATTAGTTAAACGTTCTATATACATAACAAAAGGATTTATAAGTAAACACATAAATATTGATAATAAAAATGGCCTTAAAAATCTAAATAGGCTATTGATTTCAGACAAAAAAATATAAGGACTATCTATTGCTTTGAACATTAAGAGAGATATAAAAATAATAAATATATAGTATTTTATATTATCTTTTGAAATCAAAAAAAGCACCTCCTTTAGATTTAATAAAACATAGTAATATTAATTTAGCCAAAATTTATTAATAAAATAATATAAAAACACAAATTAATTTAAAATAATTTTAAAATTATAGTATAATAATCTAATGTGAAGAAATAAAAATATAAGGAGAATTATATGAGAATCAATAAATATATAGCATCTTGTGGAATAGCTTCAAGAAGAAAAGCGGAAGAATTAATACTTGAAAATAGAGTTAAAGTAAATGGTAAAGTTATAAATGAATTATCATTAAAAATAGATGAAAAAAAAGATAAAGTGGAAGTTGATGGGAATATTATAGGATTAGAAGAAGAACTTGTATATATAATGTTAAATAAGCCAGAAGGTTATGTAACAACAGTTAAAGATCAATTTGATAGAAAAAGTGTAGTGGATTTAGTAAAAGATGTAAAAGTTCGTGTATATCCAATAGGAAGATTGGATTATGAAACTAGTGGTTTATTACTTTTAACCAATGATGGAGACTTGACTTATAAATTAACTCACCCAAAACACGAAGTTGATAAAACATATGTAGCTACAGTTAAAGGAATTCCTAACAAAAGTGAGATTGAAAACTTTGAAAAAGGGCTATATATAGAAGATTACAAAACATCTCCAGCGAAAATAAAGATAGTAAAAAAGAACATTGAAAAAAATTATGCAGTATGTGAAATTAAAATACATGAAGGCAGAAATAGACAAGTAAGGAAAATGTGCAAAGCAATAAATCATCCAGTTATGAATTTAAGAAGAAAAGCTATGGGAAAAATAATTTTAAGAGATGTTGAAATAGGAAAGTACAGACATTTGACAAAAGATGAGGTTGAATACCTAAAAAAACTTAAATAAGAAGGAATGGTAATAATGATTAAGGCTAAGTATTTAACAAAAGTTACAGATTTAAATAAAGTATTACTTGAAGATGTAATTAATGAAGGTGATACAGTTATAGATGCTACAATGGGAAATGGATATGATACTAAATATCTTGCTCAAAAAGTAGGGGAAAGTGGAAAGGTATATAGCTTTGATGTACAAGAAGAAGCTATAAAAAGCACTAAGAAAAGATTAGAAAAAGAAGATTTATTAGATAGGACAAATTTAATATTAGATGGACACGAAAACATAGATATGTATGTGAATTGTGAAGTAAGTTGTGTTTTATTTAATTTAGGATATTTACCAAGAGCTAAGCATCAAGTGATAACTAAACCAAATACAACTCTTGAGGCTATAAAAAAGAGTTTAAAGCTTTTAAAGGCCCATGGCGTAATTAGTATAGCTATATATACAGGGCATGAAGGCGGAATGGATGAATGTGATGCAGTTTTTGATTTTGTTAGTTCTTTAAATCAAAGTGAATTTAATGTTTTAAATTGCAACTTTATAAATCAAGTAAATCATCCACCAAGACTAGTACTTATAGAAAAGAAAAAAGAATATTAATAAAAAGAGCATAGGCTACAGTAATTAATTACTGTAGCCTATGCTCTTTTTACATATTAAAGTTATATAAAAGAGTATATAATTAGTGAATTTATGGAAAGCTAAGAGGAGAATACTAAGGATAAGGAGTTTTTTTATGGTATTTTATATATCTGTAGTTTTAATAGGATTATTTGTGTTATGGGGACTTATATCACCTACATCGTTGGGGAATAGTGCAAATGAAGCACTTAAATTCACAACAACGAATTTTGGATGGATGTTTCTCATAATAACTTTTTTAGTATTAGTATTTATGATATTTTTAGCTTTTAGTAAGTATGGAAAATTGAAACTAGGAAAGGAAGATGATAAACCGGAATTTAATAATCTTACTTGGTTTGGGATGTTATTTAGTGCAGGTATGGGAATAGGATTGGTGTTTTGGGGAGTAGCAGAACCATTAGACCATTACATATACCCACCAATGGGAATCGAGCCATTAACACCTCAGGCTGCTAATAGTGCTATAGTATTTTCTTTTTTTCATTGGGGACTTCATGCATGGGCTATATACTCTTTGGTAGGACTAACTATTGCATATTTTAGATTTAGGAAAGGTAAAAAATTACTTATTAGTCAGACTTTATCTCCAATTATAGGAGATAATATTCAATCAGCAAAGGCAAAGACTATAGATACTTTGGCAATAATAGCTACAGCATTTGGAGTTGCAACATCATTAGGGTTAGGTGCTATGCAAATAAATGGAGGATTAAATCAATTATTTGGAGTTGATATTAATTATTTAAATCAATTTATTATAATAGTTATAGCAACAATATTATTTTTATTATCAGCTTCTACAGGACTTGAAAAAGGAATAAAAATACTTAGTAATATAAATGTAGGCATAGCAATATTATTATTAGTTTTTGTATTCATATTAGGACCTACATCAAAAATATTAGAAATATTTACAAATAGCTTAGGTACGTATTTACAAAATATAGTATCTATGAGCTTAAGGTTAACACCATTTAAAGAATCAACATGGATAGCTGATTGGACATTATTTTACTGGGCTTGGTGGATAGCGTGGTCACCTTTTGTAGGAGTATTTATAGCTAGAGTATCAAAGGGAAGAACAATAAGAGAATTTATAGTAGGAGTATTGTTAGTACCATCATTATTTAGCTATATATGGTTTTCAGTATTTGGAGGAACAGCACTTAATTTAGAGATAAATACAAATTTAAGTTTATTGGAAGCATTAAAAGCTGATATGTCATCTACTTTATTTATTACCTTAAATAGTTTACCATTAGGGTTTATAGCTAGTGTCGTAGCTGTATTACTTATAATAACATTTTTTGTATCTTCAGCAGATTCAGCTACATTTGTTCTAGGAATGTTTAGTTCTAATGGATCAATGCATCCAACTAATAAAGTTAAATTTACATGGGGGATATTACAATCTTTAGTTGCAGCATCATTATTATTGAGCGGAGGATTAGAAGGATTGCAAACTATGTCTATAGTAACAGCGCTTCCGTTTAGCTTAATTTTGGTATTAATGATAGTATCACTCATAAAAGAGTTAAGGCATGAAAAAGTATATAGAAAGCCTAAAAAACATTAGTTAAATAATATCAGATCGTAAATATGGTCTGATATTATTTTTGTGTATACAATATATTTTTATGAAAAATATGTATATATACATAAAAATACAGATAAACTTGAAAGTTTACTACTTGAAAATTTCTTTTTGAACAATTGATTAGTAATAAGTACATTAAAATGGAAAAATAAAAATATATTCTAAAAAGAAGTGAATTCAGTAGTTTATATATAGATTTAAAATATTATTTGAATAAATATAATAATAAAAATCTATTGATATGAAATGTAAGAAAGTAAAATTGCAAAATTATATAAATATTTAAAAAAATGAATTAATAATTGCATTTTTACCTTAAAGTAGCTACTATTATAGTGAAAGAAAAAGTTGTGGGGGGATAATTTTGGAAAAGGGAAAACTTATAATAGACAATAATTGGTGCAAAGGGTGCGGTATTTGCATAGAGTACTGCCCTAAAAAAGTATTAAAGTTAGAAAATAATACAATAGCTGTAGAAGATATAGAAAAATGCATACTTTGCGGATTATGTGAATTAAGATGTCCAGATTATGCAATTTATATATCTAAAAATGCATAAAATAATATGGGGGGAAATATATGCGAAAAAGAGTAAAATTATTACAAGGGAATGAGGCTTGTGTACATGGAGCTTTATATGCGGGGATGAGATTTTTTGCAGGTTACCCGATAACACCTTCGACAGAAGTAGCTGAAATATCTTCTTTTATGCTTCCGAGAATAGGCGGAAAATTTATACAAATGGAAGATGAAATAGCATCTATGGCAGCTACAATAGGAGCATCATTAACAGGGCTTAAGTCAATGACAGCTACAAGTGGACCAGGATTTTCATTAAAGCAAGAAAATATAGGATATGCATCGCTTGCAGAGATACCATGTGTCATAGTAAATGTTCAAAGATGTGGACCAAGTACAGGATTACCAACATCACCAGCTCAAGGAGATTTAATGCAGGCTAAATGGGGAACTCATGGAGACCATCCTGTAATAGCATTATCACCAACTACTGTAAGAGATACTTTTGATTTAACTGTAAAAGCATTTAATTTTTCAGAAAAATATAGAACACCTGTAATTTTACTACTAGATGAAGTTATAGGACATATGAGAGAAAAGGTAGAAATACCAGAAGAAAATGAACTTGAAGTATTTAATAGATGTAAAGTTAATATAGATAAAAATGACTACAAAGCATATGATAAATCAACTCTAGTGCCTCCAATGGCAAACTTTTCAGATGGATATAGATATCATGTAACAGGTCTTATGCATGATGAAACAGGATTCCCGACTAATAGCACAGATGAAACTAAAATATTAATGGATAGATTAATGAATAAAATAAATGAAAACTTAGATGATATATTAATTTATGATGAATATAAAGTAGAAGATTGCGAAGAACTATTTATTACTTTTGGATGTATGAGTAGATGTACAAAAGATGCAGTTGACATGTTAAGAGAAAAAGGTATTAAAGCAGGATTATTTACTATAAAAACAGTATGGCCATTCCCAGAAGAAAAGGTCAAAGAATTAAGTAAAAATGTTCAAAATATATATGTTCCAGAATTAAATTATGGACAAATGATATTAGAAGTTCAAAGAGTATGTAACAATTTATGTAATATAGTAGGAATTAATAAATATAATGGAGAAATTATAACACCAGAAGAAATAGTAGATAAAGTTATGGAGGTGGTAAAATGCCAAGTAGCGTTATAGAAAATAATTTTAGATCAGAAAGGTTACCACATATATGGTGCCCAGGGTGTGGTCATGGAATACTTATGAGAGCTATAGCTGTAGCTATAGAAGAATTAAATCTTGATAAAGATAAAGTATGTGTAGTTTCGGGAATAGGCTGTTCATCTAGAGCTTCTGGATACTTGGATTTTAACACTTTACATACTACTCATGGAAGGGCGATACCTTTTGCTACTGGTGTGAAATTTGCAAATCCTGATATGCATGTAATAGTAGTAACTGGAGATGGCGATTGTACAGCAATAGGAGGAAATCACCTTATACATGCATGCAGAAGAAATATTGATATAACTACTATAGTATTTAATAATAATATATATGGAATGACAGGAGGTCAGTTCTCGCCAACTACAAATACTAATGATCTTGCAACAACAGCACCTTACGGAAATATAGACAAGCCATTTGATATATGTGAACTATCAAAAGGGGCAGGAGCTACATTTGTAGCGAGGGGAACTGCTTATCATGCAAAACAAATGATAGATTATATAAAGAAAGGTATCAATCATAAAGGATTTTCTATAGTTGAAGGAATTAGTATCTGTCCTACTTATTATGGTAGAAAAAACAAAAAAGGGTCCGCTGTATCATTAATGAATCTTTTAAAAGATAGTTATATAGATATATCTGTTAAAGATAAACTACCTAAAGAAAAAATAGAAAATAAGGCGTTTTATGGAATATTTAAAGATGACGTTATGCCAGAATACACAGAAGAATATGAAAAAATAATAAATAAATTCGAGTAACAAATAAGGAGATATGAATATGAGAAAAGAAATAAGACTTAGTGGATCTGGTGGGCAAGGACTTATTTTAGCAGGAATAATACTAGCAGAAGGGGCTATATTATCAAATTTAAATTCTGTGCAAACTCAATCTTATGGACCTGAAGCAAGAGGTGGAGCTAGTAAAGCTGAAGTAATTATAAGTGATGGAGAGATAAACTTTCCTAAGGTTAATAAAGCGGATTTAATGCTTTCATTAACTCAAAAATCATTTGACGAATACTCACAAAGTGTAAAAGCTGGAGGCACTATCATAATAGATTCAACTGTTGATGAAAGTATGCTTAATATAGAAGGAGTTGAAATTATAAAAGTTCCAATCATAGATAGTGCTAAAAATAAATTAGGAAAAGAAATGGTTTCAAACATAGTAGCATTAGGTGTTATAAGTGAAGTGCTTGATGAATTAAATAAAGAAAAATTAAGAGATGCTATATTAGCAAGAGTTCCAAAAGGAACTGAAAAATTAAATCAAAGTGCATTCGAGCTTGGTCATGATTTAATAAATTATGCATATTAATCTAAAAAAGAAAGGAGAGAATCCTTTCTTTCTTAGTTTTACATGAATTTCATACTCTAATAATTCATTTAATAAAAGTTAGGGTATGAAAAAAATTTATAGATAATTTTCAGAAAATAAAAATAAAAGAAGAAAATATTTTTATAATATCAAAAACAAAGGGGGTAATTTATGTTTGAATTTTCTAAAGAATTAGGTATGTTTGAAATGAGAATGGATATGATTCAGACTATTGCATTTACAACTGTAGTATTAATAATAGGATCTTTTATAAAAAGTAGAGTAAGGTTACTAAAAAAATATTGTATACCAGCTCCAGTTGTAGGTGGTTTTTCATTTGCAATTATTTCATTTTTATTAAGACAATTTAATATAATTGCTATAACTTTTGATACGACACTTCAGAGTATATTAATGACGGGATTTTTTACAACCGTTGGATTTACAGCTAGTATAAAAGTTTTAAAAAAAGGTGGAAAAGATGTTATTAAGTTTTTAATTGTAGCAGTTTTACTTGTTTTATCTCAAAATGTAATAGGAGTTTTATCTGCTATATCGATAGGGGTTGACCCATTACTTGGAGTAATTGCAGGATCTGTATCTATGACTGGAGGGCATGGAGCATCAGGGGCATTTGGACCTTTAGTAGAATCTAATGGTTTAGCAGGTGGGCTTAGCATTGCAATGGCTTGTGCAACCTTTGGATTAGTTGCAGGAAGTATTATTGGAGGTCCATTAGCAAAAAAACTAATTGAAAAAAACAATTTAAAGTATGATGAAATAAAAGAAAGTGAAGCACTAAATATAGAATCAGGTGGAAGCTGTTGCGAAGTTGATATAAAATTATATGATAGTAAACTAGTAAGCTCAGTAAAACAAATAATTATAGCAATGGGACTAGGAACGATTGTTTCATCTATGTTCTCGGCAACTGGTATTACTATGCCAGCTTATATAGGAGCTATGATAGTTGCAGCAATAATGAGGAATATATCAGATATTAAAGGTACATGGGAAACTTATGAGGTAGAACTGTCAAGCATAGGTTCTATTTGTTTATCATTATTTTTATCAATGGCTATGTGCAGTTTGAAATTATGGGAACTTGTAGATTTAGCTATACCTATAATAATATTACTTACAATACAAACACTATTAATGGCTTTATTTGCATATTTTATAACATTCAGAATGATGGGAAAAGACTATACAGCAGCAGTTCTTGCAGCGGGACATTGCGGATTTGGAATGGGAGCTACACCTAATGGAATTGCTAATATGGAATCTGTAACTAGTAAATATGGACCATCGCAAACTGCATTTTTTATATTACCATTAGTAGGTGCATTGTTCATTGAGTTTTTTAATTCAGGAGTTATAACCACTTTCATAAATTTATTGAAATAAAAAGCAATATCTTGTTTAAAAAACATAGTAAAAAGTGATATAATGTAATTGTATATAAAAGCAAATAAAATACTTAATATATAATATAAATCATTAGTAATTATGAGGAGATAAATATGAACGAAACTAAAGATTTTAAAGATAGCAAACAGCTAATAGATGATATTCAAAAACAATATCCAAGACTTAGTAAAGGTCAAAAACTTATAGCTCAGTATTTAATATCAAATTATGATAAAGTTGCATTTATGACAGCTTCAAAACTTGGAGAAGAAGTGGGAGTAAGTGAATCTACAGTAGTTAGATTTGCAAACGCTTTAGGCTTTTCAGGTTACCCAAAACTTCAGGATGCACTTCAAGAGCTTATAAAAAATAAATTAACAACAGTGCAAAGAGTTGAAATGAATCAAGAATATTCAGATGACTGCAAAATACTAAATAAAGTATTAAAAAGTGATATAGATAATATAAAACACACACTAGAAGACTTAGATGAAGCAATTTTTCAAAATGCATCAGATAAACTTTTAAAAGCAAGAAAAATCTATATATTAGGTATGAGAAGTTCATTTAGTATAGCTCAATATTTAGGGTTTTATTTAGATATAATACTAGATAATGTTCACATTATAAGAATGGATATGGGAGATGCTTTTGAACAAGTAGTAAGAGTTACAGACGAAGACGTAGTTGTTGCTATAAGCTTTCCAAGATATTCAAAGAAAAGTTATCAAGTTGTGGAATATGCTAAAGAAAAAGGAGCACATGTTATATCAATAACAGATAGCTTATTTGCTCCTATAGCTACTATAGCTGATACTACTCTTTTAGTAAAAAGTAATATGGCATCATTTGTAGACTCATTAGTTCCAGCTCTTAGTCTTTGTAATGCTCTTATTGTATCAATTGGAATGAAAGAAAAAGAAGATATAAAATCATATTTTGATGATTTAGAACAAATATGGGAAAAATATTCAGTATACGAATAGGGGAAATAAATAATTAGGAGAATATCTATGAATATATTAATAACTAATGATGATGGAATTCAAGCTGATGGAATTATTGAGTTAGCCAATTCTATAAAGACAATAGCTAATGTTTATGTTGTTGCACCTGATACTCAAAGAAGTGCAACTGGGCATGCAATAACTATACACGATCCTATAATGATTAAAGAAGAGAACATAGGAGAAGGTATAAATGCTTATTCTATAAGTGGAACACCAGCAGACTGTGTAAAAGTTGGGATAGAAGCTATATTTAAAGATATAGATATAGATTTAGTTTTAAGCGGAATAAATAATGGTCCAAACTTAGGTACAGATGTTATTTATTCAGGAACTGTATCAGCTGCTATAGAGGGGCTTATCCAAAAAAAGCCATCAATAGCAGTATCTTATGATTCATATAAAATATCTAAGGATAAATATAAAGAAGCTGCCACTTATGTTGTAAACCTTATAAAGAATATTAGTAATGACATGGATATATTTAATGATTGTATATTAAATGTTAATATACCTGATATCGAAATAAAAGGAACAAAAATAACTAAGTTAGGCATAAGACAATATGAAAATGATGTAGAAGAAAGACAAAGTCCATATGGTAAGCGTTATGTTTGGATTGGAGGAAAAGTAAAAGAACTCGAACAAGATAAAGATAGCGATATATATGCAACAGAAAATGGATATATATCTGTAACTCCTGTAAACATAGATATGACTAACTTTAAAAAAATAGAAGTATTAAACTCTATAAATCTATAAAAATAAGATAGGCTGTATCAAAGTATATAGCGAATTATAAATTTATTCGCATTAAATATTATGATACAGTCTATCTTATTTAAATTAATGAAAGAAGTCGTTGTTTTTCAACTTCCATATCTCTCATTTTTTTATCCATTTCAGAAATTTTCTTAGAGACTATAATTCCTCTTATAGTTGACTTAAATTCATTAAGTTTTAAGTCCAGATATTCATCATACTCATCATCTATAGTAAATTCTATATTAAGTATTTCCTGTTTATTAAGCAAGGTTTTATCTAGAGCTAGCTCCGTTTTTTTAATAACCTTTTTAGTTATACCGATTTTTATAACTTTTTCTAGATTACAAGGAGTAGAAAGTCGTATATCTTCTGATGAGCAAACAAAGTCTCCATCTCTTATAATTTTTTCTACTTCATTACATAAAAGTTTCATAATAGACTCTTTTATACCATAACTTTTGCCTGTTTTATGATCTACCTCATCTATTATTACAACACCTTTGAAATTTTTATTTATAATAACCGTTAGATCTTTTAATATATCTCTAACACTTCTTTCATTCATATATATCACGTCCTTTTAAGTCTTTGTACAATTATATTAAAAGTCGCGAATTATATACCTAATATATTAATATTTTTTTGGAGTAGCTAGAAATTCTTCTATTCTTTTAGCTTCTGCTTGCTTTTTTAAATCAGTAGCTATTTGTTCGTTTTTAAGTTCATCTTCATATTTTATATACTCAACACCAGATTCTTCTAATAATTGAAGACCTAGTCCAGTTGGATATTCACCTTTAAAAACTACTTTTTTAATACCTGCTTGTATGATTGATATACAACAAAATACACATGGTTGAGTAGTTACGTATAAAACAGCTCCATTGCAGCTTGTTCCATTTTTAGCACATTGTATTATTGCATTAGCCTCAGCATGACCAGCTCTACAAAGTTCTAGACCTTGACCTGATGGGATATTTCTTTTTCTTCTCTCACAATAACCTATATCTGTGCAATGTATAGCACCAGAAGGAGCTCCGTTGTAACCGGTACTTATTATCTGTTTATCCATACATATAACTGCACCCACTTGTCTAGACACACAAGTACTTCTAACTTTAGTTTGTTCAGCTATATTCATAGCCCATTCTGTGAATAATATTCTCATAAATATCCTCCTTCTTAAAATTCGCTATATTAATAATAACATAAAAATTGTACAAATGATAAAAATTTGAACTTATAGATTATAGAATATATACTAGTATTTAATAAAAGTAGAATAAGGAGTTGAGAATATTGTATATAGATTTTCATAATCATTTAGATTTTTATAAAAAAGATTTTATATATGAAGCTATTAACGATATAAATAAAAATAATATAAAAACAGTAGCATGTTCCATGGACTTAAATAGCTATAATAAAAATATTGAATTAGTTAAAGATAGTAAATTTATAATTCCTACATTTGGAGTACATCCGTCAAGAGCTTTTGAATTTATAGATAAAATAGATGAATTAGAAGAGTTTGTAAAGCAAACACCTATAATAGGCGAAGTAGGATTAGATTTTTATTGGGTAGAAGATAAAAATACATATAAAAGTCAAATACAAATATTTGAAACGTTTTTAAAATATGCTAATAAATATAATAAGTATATAAATATACATACTAAAGGTGCTGAGGAATTAGTATTAGAATTAATAAAAAAATATAATTTAAGTGAGCAATCTATAATTCACTGGTATAGTGGTGATAAAAATACGCTTAATAAATTAATTGATGCTAAGTGTTATTTTACAGCAAGTGTAGATCTTCCTTATTCTGAAAAATCTAGAGAAATAGCAAAATCCATACCTATATCAAAATTGCTAGGAGAAACTGATGGGCCTACAGCACTAGAGTGGATTAATGGCGAATATGGTATGCCTAGTGAAATAATAAATGTATATAAACATATATGTGAAATAAAAAATATAGATATAAATGAATATAAATTAAATTGTAAAAACACTTTGACAAAAATGATCAAAGAATATATTTGATATTAATCTAAAAAATATTTTGAAAAATAAGATAAAAAAATGTTTTAAAAAGTAAAAAATATAGTATAATTAGAAATGTAAAATATAATAAATAGGGGAGCTAAATTTGCTGAGAGGAGATACTATCTCGACCCTGGACCTGATTTGGATAATGCCAACGTAGGGAAACTTCTGTATAGATAATTTATAGACATATTATAAAACTATTTAAAGGAAAGCCTTATCCAGACGGATAAGGCTTTTTTAATTTAATAAATTTTAATAAAAAAACTATTTAGAAAGGGTGATTTAAAATGGTAATAGCAGATATAGCGGTTGTACCTTTAAGACCGTATGAAGGAGAAAAGGAAATGTATAAAGTTGTAGATAAATGTATTGAAGTTATACAAAACAGTGGACTTAAGTATGAAATAGGTGCAAATTCTACAACTATAGAAGGAGAATTTGATAAGGTTTTTGAGATTATAAAAAAAGCACATAAACTTCCATTTGAGCTAGGTTGTGAAAGAGTTATAACTACTGTGAGAATAGATGAAAAATGTGGGGGCATAACTATTAATGAAAAGCTTAAAAATCACAGATAGCGCAAAAAACTACTTTTATTCAGTTATAACATTTTTATCTATAATTATAATTTGGCAAATTATTGTTGAGGTAAAAGATATTCCACAATACATATTACCAACTCCAACAGATATAGTAGAGGTATTCATACAAGATTATAAAAATTTATTTTTAAATACAATAGTTACATTATATGAAACTATTTTGGGATTTATATTGGCATTAACTATTGCAATAATTATAGGAATATTAATGGACTTTTTACCTATTTTAAAAAAATGTTTTTATCCAATATTATTAGTGTCTCAAACTATACCAACTATAACAATAGCTCCACTTTTAATAATTTGGTTTGGGTTTGGTACATTACCCAAAATATTAATGGTAAGCTTAACTTGTTTTTTTCCAATTCTTATAAGTTTTGTTGATGGACTTGAGAATATAGATAAGGATTACTTAAATTTATTTAAGACTATGAAAAGTAGTAAACTTCAAACTTTTATACATTTAAAGTTACCTATGTCTATGGAGAATTTATTTTCAGGAATAAAAATATCTGCAACATATATGGTAGTTGCAGCTACTGTAGCAGAATGGCTAGGAGGAACCAAGGGGTTAGGTGTATATATGGTAAAAGCCAAAAGTGCATATGCACTAGATAAGGTTTTTGCATCTACAATTATAGTTGTAATATTTAGTTTGATATTTGTAGGAATTACACAAATAGCTAAAAAATTAATAATAAAACACAAATAAAGCTTGGAGGAGAATAAATGAAATTAAAAAAACTTACAGCATTAGGTCTTGTAGGAATACTGAGCATAGGAATACTAACAGGATGTACATCTGATAAAAATGAAAGTGAAAATAATGATGGGTCAAAAGATGTAAATGTAGTTCTTGATTGGACTCCAAATACTAATCATACAGGTTTATATGTAGCACTTGACAAAGGATACTATAAAGATGAAGGATTAAATGTAAAAATAGAGCAACCATCAGAAGGAGGAGCACCAACGTTAGTAGCTACAGGAAAAGCTGATTTTGGAATAAGCTACCAAGAAGAAGTTACATTTGCAAAAACTAGTGAAGACCCACTTCCTATTAAAGCTATAGCTACTATTATACAACATAATACATCTGGATTTGCATCACCTAAAGATAAGAATATAACATCACCGAAAGACTTTGAAGGAAAAGTTTATGGAGGTTGGGGATCACCATCTGAAGACGCAATACTTGATGCAGTTATGAAAAAAAATAATAAAGACTTTTCTAAACTAGAAGTTGTGAATGTTGGAGAAGATGACTTTTTTACAGCTGTAAATAAAAACATAGACATGATGTGGATATTTGAAGGTTGGACAGGAATAGAAGCTAAACAAAAAGGAGTAGAATTAAATTATATACCACTAAAAGACTTAGATGAAAGATTAGATTATTACACACCTGTTATAATATCTAATGAAACTTTATTAAATGATAATCCAGAAATTGCTAAAAAGTTTTTAAGTGCGACAACTAAAGGATATGAATATGCAATTGAACACCCAGAAGAGGCTGCAAAGATACTTGTAAAGTATGCTCCAGAAATAGATGAAAACTTAGCTATTGAAAGTCAAAAATATTTAGCTAATGAGTATATAGCAGACGCTAGTAGATGGGGAGAAATGAAAGATAGTGTATGGAATAATTATACTTCGTTTTTAAAAGAATATAACTTAATAGATAAGGATTTAAAGGCAAGTGATGCATATACAAATGAATTCTTACCACAATAAAGAAAAGTTAGTACTTAAAAACGTAGTAAAAAAATATGATGATAAAATTATATTAAAAAATATAAGTATAAACGTAAATGAAGGAGAATTAGTTTCTATATTAGGACCAAGTGGAAGTGGAAAAAGTACGATATTTAATATAATAACTAATCTTATAGAAGAAGATGATGGAGAAGTTAATATAAATGGAGATATAAGCTATATGCAACAAAAGGATTTACTTCTTCCTTACAAAACTATTATAGATAATGTTACCTTACCATTAATACTAAAAAAAGAAAATAAAAATATAGCTGCAAAAAAAGTAAAAGCATATTTTAAAGAGTTTGGGTTAGAAGGATATGAATACAAGTATCCAAGCGAGCTATCAGGAGGAATGAAGCAAAGAGCTAACTTTTTAAGAACATTTATAAATAGTAATGACTTAATGCTTTTAGATGAACCCTTTGGAGCTCTTGATTCTATTACAAAAGCTAATATGCAAAAGTGGTTATTAAGTGTTAGAGAAAAATTTAATTCAACAATAGTTTTGATAACACATGATATTGAAGAGGCTATAACATTATCAGATAGAATATATTTATTGTCAGATAAGCCAGCTATAGTAAAAAAAGAATTTAACTTAAAAGAATCTAATTATGAGTTTGGAAGTAAAAATTATATAAATCTTAAAAAAGAAATAATAAGTCTGCTTTAAAGCAGGCTTATTTTATGTACTAAAAATACATATAAATATAAGAAAAATTATACTGTAAGTACAATGACTAAGAAATATTAAAATGATAATATTTTTAAAAAGTAAAGATTTTAAGGGGGAAATAATGAGTAATATACTTTTTAAAAATACCAAACTAAGAGATTATAAAGAGAATTGTAATATACTAGTTCAAGATGGGATAATAAAAGAAATAGAAACTGATTTAAATAAGTTAAATATAGATTACAATAATACAAAGGTTATAGATATAAAAGGTAGACTAACTATACCACCATATGTAGAACCGCATATTCACTTAGATTATGTTTATACGGCACATAATCCAACAGCTAAAAATTCAACAGGAACTTTATTTGAAGGGATACAAAGATGGTCAGAATCTAAAAATAATCTAAATAAAGAGGATGTTAAAGAAAGGGCTAAAATAGCTTTAAGAAAACAGATAACTACAGGTATACAACATATAAGAACTCATGTAGATGTAACTGACAAAAACCTAACTGCATTAAAAGCTATGTTAGAACTAAAAGAAGAATTTAAAGATATTGTAAGTTTACAAATAATAGCATTCCCACAAGAAGGTATGTATGCATTCAAAGGTGGAGAGGAACTAGTTGAAGAAGCATTAAAAATGGGAGCAGATGTAGTTGGAGCTATACCTCACTTTGAATATACAAGAGAATTTGGAGAAAAATCAGTCAAAAAAACTATAGAATTAGCTTTAAAATACAATAAATTAGTAGATATACATTGTGATGAAACAGATGATGAGCAATCAAGATTTTTAGAAGTTTTAGCGGCACATGCTTATCTAGAAGGAATAGGAGAAAAAGTAACGGCAAGTCACACTTGTGCAATGCACTCTTATAACAATGCATATACATATAAATTATTTAAACTTTTAAAAGAATCAAAGTTGAATTTTATAGCATGTCCAACTGAAAATATACATTTGCAGGGTAGGTTTGATTCATATCCTAAGAGAAGAGGGGTAACTAGAGTTAAAGAAATGGTTCAAGAGGGAATAAATGTGTGTTTTGCACAAGATTCTATATCTGATCCATGGTATCCGCTAGGAACTGGAAACCTTATGAATATATTAGATGCAGGATTACATATATGTCAGATGATGAGTTTTGAAGAAATAAATAATTCGCTAGATTTAATAACAATAAATGGAGCTAAGACTTTAAACATCCAGAATGAATATGGAGTTAAAGTTGGTAATAAAGCTAATTTTATAGTATTAAATGCCACAAGCGAATTTGAAGCTATACAAGAAAGAGTAAGTGTTATATATTCTATTAGAAATGGAAATATACTTTTTGAGAGAATTCCAGAGGTAATAAAATCTGATAATCTACTTCTAGTATAGAGATGAATTTCATGATATCTATATATGGTATAATTATACAATAATAGATACTATGAAAGGATACTTATAAGGTATGGTAACTTGTAAAGATTTACTTAATCTTAATATTTTTAAATATATTAAATTAATAGCAGGAAAAAATGGTATATATAAGACAGTAACATGGACTTATATATGTGAAACAATAGAATTTAGTAAATGGGTAAATGGAGGCGAGTTAATCTTTATTACAGGAATGGGAATGGATTTAGATGAAAGATCTATGAAGAAATTTTTACTAGAATGTGGAGAAAAAGATATATCAGGGGTTGTTATATTAACTAATAGTGAGTACATAAAGGAAATACCAACCAGTTGTATTGAATTGGCTAATAATTTAAACTTACCACTATTTAATATGGCATGGGACATAAAGCTTATAGATGCAACAAAGGAAATATCTAATTATATAATTGAAAGAAGTTTTATTGAAAATAAAGAAAAAGAGCTATTGAAAGAATTATTATTTTCATATTCACTGGATAAAGAAAGAATATATAAGCTATGTAAAAGTTGTAAATTTAAAACTAAGGATTTATACTTTGCAGCTGTATTTAATATAGAAGATATAGATAAAAATCATATTGAATATATTATAGATTATGTAAAAGTTAAACTAAGAAATATTAATATTAAGTTTTTACTAGATATATTTGAAAATAATATCATATGTATTATAAATAATATTTTAGATAAAGAATTTAAAATAAAACAAGTATTAAATGAAATAAATAATAATTTAAATGAGTGTAATGCATCTATATTAAGTATAGGCAGAAGCTATTCAAATATATTTGACATTAAAATTAGTTATGAAGAATGTATTAATATACTTGATTACTATAGATATCAAGAATATGATGATCAAATTATAGATTATGATAAAATTGGATTTTATAAATTATTATTTTACATAAAAGATATAGATCAACTAAAATTATATAGAAATGAAGCAATAGGAAAACTATTAGAATATGATAAAGATAAAAATTCTAATATGCTAAAAACGTTGAAGGTATATTTATACAATGATTGTAATTTAATAAAAACATCAAATAAGCTATTCATACATAGAAATACACTAATATATAGGATAAATAAGATAAAGAATATTTTAGATATAAACTTAGATAGTGCTTTAAGCAAAAATGAACTTATAAATGCAATTATGATAGATGATTATATAAGATATTTAGAAAATAAATAATATAGGAGGAATATATATATGACACTAATGGCAGAAATGACATGGTATGAATTTAATGAAAGAAAAGATAAAGATGTAGTGATATTACCTGTGGGATCAGTAGAGCAACATGGACCACATTTGCCTCTTTTTACAGATACTATAATATCAGAAGGATTTGCTAAATTGTTAGGAGAGAAAGTTAATGGTATAGTAATGCCAGCTATAAACTATGGATATAAGTCACAGCCTGCTTCTGGAGGAGGACCACTATTTCCAGGGACAATAGACTTAAATGGAAATACCTTAATAAGCTTAGTTATGGATATATTAGATGAATTAATAAGAGATGGAGTAAAGAAGATAGCTATAGTTAATTCACATTTTGAAAATCAAGCATTTTTATTAGAAGCAATAGATATAGTAAGTAAAAGAATGCCTAAAGATACTAAAATAATAATGATGAGTTGGTGGGATTTAATAACTCAAAAAACTATAGATAAGATATTTGATGAAATAGAATTTCCTGGTTGGGCATTAGAACATGCAGCAATAACAGAGACTTCATTGATACTTAAGTTTGCTCCAAATTTAGTTCATATGGATAGACTAATAGATGAGAAAATAGAACAAGTTCCAACATACCATGTTTATCCTATACCAAAAGATTTAGTTCCTAAGTCAGGATTACTTGCAATAGGTAGAACTAGTTCTAAAGAAAAAGGTGAATTAATAGTAAATGAAGCTTTAGAAAATATGATAAACATAGTTAATAAAGAACTTATATAAATAAAAAATCGCTCATAAAATATAAATTATTGTTATATTTTATGAGCGATTTTTATGTTAAAAGAATAAATAACTATTAGTTTAATATATATTTATTATAATTTTGTAGATATAAAGTGGTATAATAGTAAATATATATTACAATTTTTTGGAGGAACATATGAATTACGAAGAAATATTTAAAGCACTAGGTGATAAAAAGAGAATAGATATACTTAAGACTTTAAATAAAAAAGGTAGCACGTGTGTATGTAAATTAGTAGATGAATTTGATCTATCTCAATCTAAATTATCATATCATCTTAAGTTGTTACTAGATAATAATCTTATAATAAAAACTTCACATGGTAAGTGGAATTATTATGATATAAATAAAGAAACTTTAAAAAGTATATTAAATGAAGAAACAATAGAAGAAATGTTAAAGTAAAAATAGCTGCCTTAAAAATAACTAAGGCAGTTATTTTTATATATAAATTTAAAGGAATAACACATGAATTATTGAATATATATTAAAGAATTATCAAATTGGAGGGATTAAAATTGATGCTGCATGATTAACCCCCTGAATAATTAAATTAATTATGCCAGGGGTGATAAATATGAACAAAAATTTAAAACTGATGTATATAATAGCATTTCTTCAAGGGTTGGTATTTTATGCACCAGTAAGTTTAATATATAGAATAGAAAGAGGACTTTCTGTAAGTGAGTTTTTCTTTTTGGAATTTGTACTATTACTTACGACTGTAATAACTGAAGTTTTATGGGGATATTTTGCTGACAAATATGGATATAAAATAACTCTAATAATTGGATTTACATTGTTTTTCTTAGGAAGATTGAGTTTATTATTTTGTGATAGTTTTATAGATTTTTTTATACAAACAGAATTAATAGCACTTGGAGTATCAGGTATATCAGGGTGTGATATAGCATTTTTATACAAAAACTGTGATGAAAGTGATAATGAAAAGGTATTTGGGAGATATAGAACATATGGCAGTATAGGTTTTTTTATATCATCAATATTATCTATATTTATATTGAAAGTATCAATGGAGTTAACAGTTTTTATGACTGCTATTGCATATGGAATGAGTATAATTTTCATGTGTTTTACAGAAGAGGCAGAAAAAGAATATAAAAATATAAAAGAAAATATAAAAATAAAAGATAGTTTTAGAGATATAAAATCAATTAAATTTATAATTTTATTTGTAATATCTACAGCTATTATTTCAGAAATTGGATATGGAATAAGCATAACGCTAGGGCAGTTACATTTTGAAAGTATAGGATTTGATATTAGATTATTGGGATATATAACTGCATTATCTGAAATAATGTCTATGCTATCTAGTAAAACGTATATACTTAGTAAGAAGTATGGTCAAAGAAATACACTAAAAGGATTAACTATAGGTATAATTTTATGTGTAGGAGTTTTAATATTAACAAATAGCATAATTTTAAGCATTGTGTCTATAGCGTTTATAAGTGGTTTTGTATCTATGATAAATCCTATAGTATTAGATATACAAAATAAATCGATAAGTAAAAATAGAGCAACTATTTTATCTTTTTACTCAATGGTTGGAAGTATATTTTCAGCTTTTATAAATATAGGAATTGGTTTTTTAGCAGATATATATTTGAAATATACTTTTATGTTTTGCTTTTTAGTATTAGGAATAGGAGCATTTGGAATTTTTACTTATTTAAATAAACAACAAAATTTAGAGAGTAAAAAAATTTATAATTAAGGTATTAATTGAATTATAAAAAGACCTATTAAATAGGTCTTTTTTGTTTTTAGGAATAAAATTTATTGAAGTATTATTAAAAAATTTACGATTATATTAATGAGAAGATAATTTGGAGGGGCATGTATGCATGATAAAGATATAATTGAGGGGCTTATAAATAGAGATGAAGCTGCATTGAGTGAATTGATTGATTTATATGGAAACTTGATTTATAGAGCTTCTAATAAAGTTTTAAATAATAAAGAACTTAGCGAAGAATGCTTAAATATAGTTTTAATGAAAATTTGGGAAGGAATTGAATTTTACAATAAAGATAAAGGCTTATTTAAAAACTGGATATATACATTATCTAAATATACAGCTATAGATATTATGAGAAAAGAAGAAAAATATATAAAAAACAATTTTGAGATCAAAAAAGATTTAAAAGAAAACACAAGTGTTGAAGATATTATATTAACAAAAGAAATTATAGAAAATATTAAGATAAGTATTAAAAATTTGAACGATATAGATAAAAAGATATTTATAGATAGATATGAAAATGATAAAAAAGTGAGTGATATAGCAAAAGATATAGGAAAAACTCCAAAGGCAATAAGCCTTAGAATAATGAGAATAAAAAATAAATTAAAAAGGTATAATTAGGGGGGAAATATAGTGAGTGATAGTTATAAAAGTGATGATTTTAAATTTGAAATAGAAGAATTTACAGAAGATAATTTATCAAAGGATATACTAGATAAACAACAATTAGAAAAAGCTAAGAAGAAAATGAAAGTATTACTAAAAGAATTAAAAGAAGCTAATGATAAATATAATATAGATATATCTTTAAATGAAATAATGAGTTTAAAAGAAAGTTTAGGTACAAGTGGAGATAAAGTTGAACATGGAATAAAAAATGCTAATATATTAAAATATATAATTTTAAAAACAATAAAAATAGATATGGAACCATTAAAAGATGAAATAATAGATGAATTATTTGTGCCAAGTTTTATATCTATGCCAGAGGTAAACACATCTTATATAAACTATGATGCAACATTTTTCTTCAAACTTTATTTAACAAAAGATAAATTGATATATTACTGTATATCTGATAGATTTAAAATAACCAATAAAAAAATTATAGATGTAAAAAATATAAAGACTATAGGTAAAGCTGTTAAAAATAGAAGCTGGTCAAGAGGTTTAGCTTGGGGCGTAAATACAACTAGTGGCTATACTTCATTCATAGAAACTTATGATAAAAATACTATATATTTAAATCATTTGAAATATAGGTATAAGGAGAGTACGGTTAGGTTTGTATCAAATGTAGAAAAAGTTACAGGCATAAAAGCAATAACAAAGGCAAAATTGACTAATGAAGATAAGTTTGTCTTAATAATGGAAATTATAATAGCTCTTATTTTTATAATGATTGGAATACCAAATTTAATTAAGTGGTGTATATCAATGTAAATAAATATTTAATAGAATAAAAAAATGCCTTTACAAGGCATTTTTTTGTTCTAAAAATATATTTATAAAATTTAAATTTACAAAAAATAAAGGGATACTAATATTATATATCGTATAATATTAGTATCAAAACATACTATACGGCATATAATATATAAAAAGATATAATAATATATATGGAGGAAAAATATGTCTTTTCAATTAGGATCAGCAATTTTAGATGCCTGTGTTTTAGCTATATTAAGTAAAGAAGATACTTATGGATATATACTGACACAACAGGTAAAAGAAGTTGTGGAAATATCGGAATCAACTCTATACCCAGTACTAAGAAGACTTCAAAAAAATGAATTTCTAATTACATATGATAAAGCATTTCAAGGTAGAAATAGAAGATATTATCGAATAACAGACAAAGGAAAATCCCAGTATAAAGAATATTTAATAATGTGGAAAGATTATAAAAAAAGTATTGATAAGATTTTACTAGGAGGATGCAAAGGTGAATAAGAATGAGTTTTTAAAAGAATTAAAAAGAAAGTTAAAAAGCCTACCTAAAAGTGAAAGAGATGATGCTATAAGGTATTATGAAGAGTATTTTGATGATGCACAAATAGAAGATGATACTGACGTTTTATATGAACTTTCCAAGCCTTCGGAGATAGCATCACAAATTTTAGCTGAACATGCTATAAAAGGAGTGGATTCAAAAAATAAATCTATAAAAAACAATATATCGTCTATATGGTTTATAATACTGGCCATAGCAGTTTCTCCACTGGCATTCCCATTGGCATTTCCAATATTGATAACAATATTAGTTTCTATATTTGTAACTTTTATTTTAGGATTTGTATTTGTAGTAGTTTGTATGTCATTGATAACAGCGGGTTTTACAATTTTAGTTGATGGCTTTAGTTATGCATTTAGTGATTTAGGGATGACACTGAGCTCTTTAGGAATAGGATTTTTAATAATTGGATTTAGTGTTTTAATATTTACAACTTTTGTTTTAATAGTAGGTAAATTATCTAAGTTCATAGTGAAAATTTCAAGCGAGAAGCTTAATAGAAAATAAATAAAATATAATTGGGAGTGATATAAATGAAAGTAAAAAGTATATTTAAAGTTTCTATAGCACTTATGATAGTCGGAGTTATATTTACAGGGGTTGGATATGCTATGAATGGAGGATTACGTTTAAATGATTTAGGAAATCTTAATAATAAAGAAGAAAAAAGTATAGAATTAATAAATGAAACAAAAGAACTTAAACAATTTAAAAATATAGATATTGATACGGAATTTAATAATATTGAAATTATACCATCAAATAAATATAAAATAGAATTAAAATATGATAATTCTTATGGGAAAATTAATTATAAAGTAAATAAAGAAACACTTGTAGTAACTCAAAAACCTAGAACTAAAATGAAGAATCATGATTTAGAACTATTGAAAAATGAAAATAGAAATAATATAAAAATATATATACCGACAAATGATAAAGTGAATAATTTAAATATAAAATGTGATGCATCAAATATAGAAATTGAAGGCATGGATATAGATTCTTTAGATATATTGAGTAACCTAGGAGATATATTAGTAAGAGATTGTAAAATTAAAAATGGAGAAGTGGTGGCTGATGCAGGAAACATAGAGCTATATAATATAAACGCATTAAATATTGGGGCATATAGTAATTTAGGAAATATTGTTATGAATGAAAATGATATTTCAGATAGTCTAAATATAGAAAATGATATGGGAAACATTGAAGTAAATGGAAAGATTTATGGAGATATAGATTTAAAAAATAATTTAGGAAATATAGAATTAACTATAAATGAAAATAAAAAATTATATAATTATAAAGTTGATTGTGATTTAGGAAATGGAGAAGTAGATGGAGACAATAAAGTTAAGGAAGTTAATAATAATAGTAAAAATAATATAAAGTTAGACTGTAGTTTAGGAAATATAGAATTAAATTTTAAATAAGAGTATTTAATATAAATAAAGATAGATATAAAAAAGTGCCTTAAATTTAAGGCACTTTTTTACTTTTAATGAATATTTATATATAACTTATAAAGATTAGATATATCAAGAGTTTTTATTTGAGAATGAAATTTTTATATATTCTATATATTTTGCAAATAATAATTATTAGATGATAGATAAGGAGCAAACAAATGGAGAGAAAATTTACAACAAGAACAGAACTGATAATTGGAAAAGAAGGAATATATAAATTAAAAAAATCACATATATTAGTTGTTGGAGTTGGCGGTGTTGGAAGTTTTTGTGTAGAAGCATTGGTTAGAGCTGGAGTTGGAAACTTAACTATAGTAGATTATTCAGAAGTTGAAGAATGTGATATGAATAGGCAAATTCCAGGTCTCAATTCAAACTTAGGAAAAGATAAAGTTACAGTAGTAAACGAAAGGTTAATAGATATAAACAAAGATTTAAATATAAAAGCTATAAAAGAAATATTTAATGAAGATACTAGTAAAACTATATTTAAAGATAATAAATTTGACTATGTAGTTGATGCAATAGATATGGTTTCATCTAAAATACATTTAATCCAAGAGTGTAAAAAACGAAAAATACCTATTATTAGTTCTATGGGAATGGGGAACAAATTAGATCCAACAAAAATTGAGATAAGTGATATATCTAAAACACATACTTGTCCACTTGCTAAAGTAATGAGAAAAGAGCTTAGATGTAGAGGTATAAACAATTTAAAGGTAGTTTTCTCTACAGAAAATCCAATAGAACTAAAAGAGAAAATATCAAATGGGCATAGAATTTTACCTGGAAGTATATCCTTTATGTCATCTAGTGGTGGTTTAATTATGGCATCAGAAGTAGTTAAAGATATTTTATTAAGTTTATAGGTATAAAATTTATTAAATTAAAAATAAGGAGATATTAACATGACTCATAAAAAAATATTTTTAAAAGATATAGAAATGGATAAACAATTTAAAACAACTCTTATGGTTATGAAAAGGATACATAGAGATAGCAATATGACAACTTATATACTTACAGATAGTAGCGAACAAATAAAAGCAAGAATACCGAATAAGTTTAAATTAAAACCAGGACAAGTTATAGAAGTAGATAGTAAGAAAGAGCCAACTATGGACGAAGTTAAAAGCGTAAAAATAATAGAAACTAATTATGAACTAGATGACTATCTTCCAACGGTAAAAAGATCGATAAATGAAATAATGAAAGATATAGAGAATATAAGTAATGAGTATATTAAATCAGAAGATGGGAAAGTGTTAAATGATTACTTTTTTAAAAATGAAGAATTTATAGATAAGTTTAAAAAGGGTATAGGTGGGGTATCAATGCACCATAACTATATAGGTGGACTTGCAGAACATACACTAGGTGTTATGTATATAACTAAAGTACTTTGTGATAGATATGATTGCAATCATAAAGAGATAGCTATATTAGGAGCAAAGTTGCATGATATAGGAAAATTATACGAACTAGATTTTAATGGACCATTTAAATATACATTGCAAGGAGAATTGGAAGGTCATATAGTTATTGGAGTTCAACTTATTGATAGAGCTATAAATAGTATTGATTATGATTTTGATGAAGACTTTATAAGACGAATAAAAGCTTGTATAGTTCAACATCATGGAAAACTTGAATATGGATCACCAAGAGAATGTAATATGGAAGAATCTTTTATAATTAATTTTGCAGATGGTATAGATGCAACTATGAATAAAATAGTTCAGATAAAAGATAATGCACAAGGCGAAGGATGGTCTGATTATGATAGAAAATTAGATACAAAGTTGTATTTATAAAACTTTTAGAAAAGGGGATAAAGATGACTGATATAAATAAAAAATTTATAGAAATACAAAAAAAATTAGATACAGAGCTAATAGGGCAAAAAGAGTTTGTAAATGAGTTATGTACTTATTTTAAGGATAAATTTGAAAAAAATGAAAAAGGAATTTTAATTTTAGTAGGAGAAAAAGAAACTGCTAAAAAAACTAGTATAAGACGTATTTTTGAATATCTTAAAGATACTAAAATGGTTGAAAGCACACATGTAGATGAAATAAATTTAGGGTCATACAATTTTAACTTAGGATATAATGCTTTTTTAACAGACTTGTATGAAAAGCTTAATTCTAACTCTGCATGTGTAATGTTTAAGAATATAGAAAATGCAAGTAGCGAAATATTATCTATATTATCTAATGTATACCCAAATACTTGTTTAAACTTAAATGATGAATACACTATAAAGAATAAATTTTTGGTAGAAGCTAGTTATGGAGATAAAGATATAATAGATAAGATAGTTTGTCATAATAAATTTTTAGTATATACTAGCAATGATGAAGATTTTGATGTAGATATGCATTTCAATAAGGAATTTAAATCTAATATAGATAAGATACTACATACAAAACCACTTAGCAAATTAGAAAGAAATAAGATTGTAAAAAAAGAAGTATTAAAAACAATTAGAAACAAAGAAAATGAAAATCATATAGAAATAATATTAGATATAAATGAAAATGATAAAAGTGATGATTACTTTGGCATTTGTAAGTTCTTACAGGAAACGTATAAAAAAGATTCGAATTTTGGGATAAGTGAGTATGTATCATATAAGTTATGTAAACCTCTAACTAATTTTATAAGAGAAGAAAACATAAAATCAGGAGAAAATATCATAATTTATGTTAAAGATAATGATATATATTGCAAATTGGATAAAGAAGAATTTAACCTAAGTTTGTATTCTATGCCTACTCTAGATGAAGCTAAATATAAGTTAAACTCTATAATTGGAATTGAAGATTTAAAGAACTTTTTAAATAATGTGAAAAATAATTATAAAGTTCAAAAAATAAGAGAAAGGCTAGGTCTTAAAACTTCTAATATATCTTTAAATATGATATTTGCAGGTAATGCAGGTACTGGAAAGACAAATGCAGCTAGAGTTACATTTGAATATTTAAATGCATTAGGAGTTTTATCAAAAGGAATTTATAAAGAAGTAAGTAAAGCAGATTTTGTAACCGAAAATCCAGCAGATACAGCTAAAAGAACTATAGATATTATAAATTCGGCAATAGGAGGAGTACTATTTATAGATGAAGCATATTCATTATGTGAAAGTGATAATGATAAGGTTGGGAAGGAAATAGTAGATGCACTACTTAAAGGTGTAGAAGATAACAGAGACGATTTGATTGTAATACTTGCAGGTTATGAAAAAGACATGGAAGAATTTTTAACATTTAACCCAGGACTTAAATCAAGATTTCCTAATGTTATAAATTTTAAAGATTATACACCTACACAAATGTATGAAATAGCGGTGAATATTGCAAAATCAAAAGGATATAGAATAGCTAAAAATGTAAAAAATGATTTAATTGATTTATTCGCAAAAAATCAAATAAGTGGAAAGAATGACTTAGGAAATGCTAGGTTTGTTAGAAATATAGTTGAAAATGCAATTCTTGATGCATCTAAGAAATACTTAACTAATAAATCAAAACAAATCGATTTATTAGAAAGAGATAATTTTAACTTTAAAGCAAAAACTAAATTCGACTTAGAAGAAAAATTAAGTGAGATAGTAGGACTAAATGAAGTTAAAAATTTACTTAGAAGTCAATATAAATTAATTATAGCACAAGAAAAAAGAAAATCTGCAGGAGTTAATACTAAGATTGAACAAAATCTTAATATGGTGTTTGCAGGAAATCCAGGAACTGGGAAAACTAGTATAGCTAGATTAGTAGCAGAAATGTTAAATAGTATGGGACTTTTAAAAGTTGGTCAGTTAGTTGAGACTGATAGATCTAGCTTTGTATCAGAAATACCTGGACAAACCTCAAGAAAGACGGAGGAAAAATTTAAAGAAGCAATAGGTGGAGTATTATTTATAGATGAAGCATACACACTAGCTAATGACTCACTTGGTAGAGAAGCTATTGAAACATTGTTAAAATTAATAGAAGATTACGGGAAAGATGTTGTAGTAATACTTGCTGGATATGAAGATGAAATGGAAGATTTCTTTGATGTTAATATTGGATTGAAATCAAGATTTCCTATTTGGACAGTATTTAAAGATTATAATCCGAATGAATTACTGGAAATGGCTATAAAGCTAATTGAATATAAAGGATTTAAGTTATCTAAAAATGCATATTTATCACTTAAGAAAAGTTTTGAAGCAATTTATGAGGAAGCAGATTCTCAATCTGGAAACGGAAGAATGGTTAGAAATTATGTTGAAAATCTAATTAGAAATCAGAGTATAAGAATTGCTGAAGAAGATATAAGTGTATATGAAATGAACTTAATAACGGTTAAAGATATAGAAAAGATAAATGTATTAGAATATGAAAGTACATTTGATTTAAAAGAGAAATTAGAATCTTTAAAAGGAAATGAAGAAGCTAAAGAATTTCTAATAAATCAATATAAGTTTATTAGAATACAGGAAAAAAGAGATAAGATAGGAAAGAGAAGCAACATAAATAAATATAAAAATATAATATTTACAGGAGATGTAGGTACGGGTAAAAAAACAGTACTTAACATACTATCTGAAATGTATTATAGCAAAGGTATATTAAAGTCAAAAGGGATTGTAGAAATAGACAAGGATGAAATTGTAGCTAATATAAATAGTGGATTAGATATAGATGATATATTAAATAAATCTATAGGTAAGTTAGTATTAATAGACAAGTTTGATTTACTTATTAATGAATATAATTACAATGAAATGATATCTATGTTAATTAAATTTATTGATAAGAATAAAAATAAAATAATAATAGTATTATCTGGATCTAAAAAAGGCATGGAGAAAGTAGTTTTACAAAATCAACCATTAAACTATCGCTTCCCATTATACCTTGATTTTAATGATTACAATGAAAAAGAAATATATGATATATCCTTAGATATACTAAATAGAAAAGGATTTGTAATTAATAACGATAGCTATGATACATTAAAAGAAACTTTAAATGAATTATATAGAAATAAAAATATTATCATAAAAAATGCTCTTATGATAAAAAGCTATTTAGATAATTTAATAAGGGTTCAAAGTGCCAGAATTTATGATGACTCAGTGGCTTCAAAAGATATAAATACTATAGAAAAAACTGATATCATAAAAAGCAAAGTTGAATTTATATATAAAAATACAGTAGATAGTTTAGATTGTAATAAAAATAAAATAAGTAGTGAAAAAAATGTAAAAACTGTTATGGATTTAGAAGATGGAATTGACTATGGTCAAGAAATAGAAGTTAAAAAAGAAAATAATAATGTAGTAGAAAATTTACTGAATTTAAAAAATTTATTAGACCTAAATATAATAGATGAAAGTGAATTTAAATTGTTAAAACATAAAATTATAAGCAGTATTTAAATTTTAAAATGTTAGGATTAAATTCCTAACATTTTTTTATTCATTAATATATAATAGTAATAATGACATAATAAGGAGGAAAACAATGGGGAATAAAATAAAAGATTGTATATATGGGGAATTTGAAATTGATGAAGTTTTAGTTGAGCTTATAAATAGCAATGCAGTTCAAAGATTAAAAGGTATACATCAAGTAGGTGCAACGTACCTAATTGATCCAAAGCTAAATGTAACAAGATATGAACATTCTATAGGTGTTATGTTATTGATTAGACTGTTGGGGGGGAGCTTAGAAGAGCAAATTGCAGGATTGCTTCATGATATATCTCATACAGCATTTTCACATGTAATAGATTTTGCATTAAATAATAAAAATGAAGATTATCATGAAATGATATACGATGAAGTTAT
Source organism: Paraclostridium bifermentans (assembly GCF_964259345.1). Lineage (GTDB taxonomy): Bacteria > Bacillota > Clostridia > Peptostreptococcales > Peptostreptococcaceae > Paraclostridium > Paraclostridium bifermentans_B. Next base: position 174,715 of record NZ_CAXVJR010000001.1, on the reverse strand, counting down.
TTCGAATTCTCAAATACCTAAAATATTAAAAAAATATGAATATAACTATAAAGATATATTAGACGATGAGACAAAATGGACTATCTTAGAAAAGGATGCTCCTAAGTTATGTGCAGACAGAATTGATTATACATTAAGAGATATGTATAGATATGGATATACTAACAAATCTGAAATTGATTTATTTACAAATGAGTTATATGTAGTAAACGGTGAAATTGTTGTTAAAAGTGTAGATAGAGCGAAATGGTTTTTAGATTTATATTATAAAGAAGTAGTAGACTTTTTTATGGAGCCAATGAATGGATATTCATATAATAAGCTATCAAAAGCTATTAAGATTGCAATGGAAAATAATGAATTAACTATGGAAGATATTTTAAAGACTGATGAAGAAGTTATGAATATATTAAAAAATTCAAATGATAACAGAATTTTAAAATTAATTGATTCATTAAATAGTAATGTTAATTTAAGAATAAATGAAGAAAAATATGATATACATATAAAAGGAAAAGTAAGATTAATAGATCCAAGTATTTATATTAATGATAAAGTACTTGCTTTATCTGAGGTAGATGCAGATATAAAACAAGTAAACGAAAATGCAATGAATAAGATAAAAAAAGGAGTTTATATTGAGATTTTATAATAAAGGGCTTAAAAGCCCTTTAAAATTATTTTATTTGCATTGAGGATTTATAAGTTCGTATTTATCTGATAAATTTTGTTCTCCCCATTCGCACATAGCTTCAAGTATAGGGTATAAACTCATACCTTTTTCTGTTATTGTATACTCCACTTTAGGTGGAACTTCAGGGTAGACAGTTCTGTATATCAAACCATCATCTTCTAACTCTCTTAACTGATTAGTTAAAGTTTTATGAGATGTATTGCATATAAATGAACGTATTTCTCCAAAGCGTTTAGTTCCTTCTTCTATTAAATAATAAAGTATTAGTGGTTTCCATTTACCACCAATTACACTTAAAGTTATTTCTATTTCACAAGTTAATTTAGTCTTTTTCATAAAATTCCTCCGGTGAACCTATTGAAACTACATAAAAGTTACCTTTAGTTCACTAGATAACAATTATGTGCGTACTTATAATATATTATCAGAGAATATATAATTAATCCATAATAAAAAAGAAATGATTTGGAGGATTAATTATGAAAAAATTAGTAGCAATAACAGGAGCAAGCTCAGGTATAGGAAAAGAAATAGCTAAAAAGTTATCGGATAATGGACATCCAGTATTATTATTATCAAGACGATTAGATAAAATGGAGGAGCTAAATTTACCTAATTCATTATGTAAGTCAGTAGATGTTACGGATTTAAATAAAATGAAAGAGGCTATAAAAGAGGCAGAAGATAAATTTGGAAAAGTTGATTGTTTAGTGAACTGTGCAGGTATAATGTTATTAGGGGAGCCGAATGTACAAAGTTATGAAGAATGGAGTAACATGATAGATGTTAATATTAAAGGGATACTTACAGGAACTAATATAGTACTTGATGATATGGTTAAGAGAAATGAAGGAACAATTATTAATATAAGTTCTATAGCGGGAAGAAAAACTTTTGATAATCATGCGGTTTACTGTGGTACAAAGTTTGCAGTTCATGCGATAACAGAAAATATGAGAAAAGAAGTTGCAAAATCAAATGTAAGAGTTATAACTATAGCTCCAGGAGTTGTAGAAACACCTTTATTATCACATACTACAGATGAAAATATAAAAGAAAATTACAATGAATGGAAAAAGACTATAGAGGCAGGGCTTAATCCAGAAAAAATTGCAAGTTGTGTAGAGTTTGCATATAATCAGCCACAAGATGTGTGTATAAGAGAGATAGTCATAGCTAAGACTAAGCAAGAAGATTAATATAATATTATTATGTAAACTTTGTGAAAGGGGTTTATAAGGATGTATAGTAATAAAGTAGTTGTAGTTACTGGTTCTAGTAATGGTATAGGTAAAGCTATATCTTTTAAATATTCAAAAAAGAATGCAGTAGTTATTGGAATAGATATAGAAGATCCAAATTCTAATTATGGAAATATAGACTTTTATAAAGCTGATTTAAGTGATGAAAAAGCGATCCAAGCTGTATTTAAAGATATTACAAAAAAGTATGGAGCAGTCCATGTATTAATAAATAATGGAGCTATAAGCAAATTTAATAAATCTATATATGAAATATCTTTAAGTGAGTTTGATAAAGTCATAGGTGTTAATTTAAGGGGTAGTTTCATATGTTGTAAGGAATTTATAAAAGCTAACAAAGGACAAAATTATGGAAGAATTATAAATATAGCATCTACAAGATTTAATCAAAATGAACCAGGTTGGGAAAGTTATGGAGCATCTAAAGGAGGGCTTGTATCTTTAACAAATACTATGGCTATATCATTATCAGATACGCCTATAACAGTAAATGCAATAAGTCCAGGATGGATAGAAACTGAAGATTATGAAAAATTAAAAGAAGTAGATCATAAAAAACATCCATCAGGAAGGGTTGGAAAGCCGAAAGATATAGCTAATACATGTATGTTTCTAACCATGGAAGAAAATGACTTTATAAATGGATGTAATATAATTGTTGATGGTGGAATGAGTAAAAAGATGATTTATGAGTAAAAAACCTATTAATAGTAATACATTACTATTAATAGGTTTTTTATTTAACAATATTTATGGATATAAATGGAAAAAAATAAATTAAAGTATTATAATAAATTGGGGGTGAATATTATCAAAAAATATAACTTATGGATAATTTTGACTATAACCACATGTATTATAATACTTTTTGTAAATTCTACTATTAATAAATCAATTGAAGCTGATATAAAAAATGCAATTAATACAATACATATAGATATAAAAAAACAAGAGTATAATCGTGCTATAGATATTTATAAAAAAACTATTACAGAAGTACCGAAATATAAATATAATAAATTTTATGATGAACTTATAAGAATGTCTAATGAAATTATGAACATACCAAAAGGAACTCATCATGTAATGGATGTATTAATTTCGATTGAAAAAAGTAAATTAATTTCTAAAGATAATAGATTTAAAATATGTAGCAATTTAGGAACTATGTATTTAATTGATAAAAATTATGCAAAGTCATCTGAATATATATTGAACACATTAATATTAGCAAAAGATATGAATTATAAGTATGAGGAGGCAAAAAGTTTAATAGATTTAGGAATTTTATTTTCTCATATTGATGGATATGAGATGGGGGTTAAAGTTATAAAGAAAGCTTTAAATGTAAAACTTAATAACAAAGATGAATATGAATTTATACAAATGTATGCAAATACTAATTTAGCAGAAATATATTTAATGATGAAGGATTATAAAAACTGTGAAAGATGTATAAAACAAGTTGAAGCAAATGAAGATTTTATACAAAATGAAAAATATAAAGATTTAAGAATTTTGATAAACACTATAAAATGCAATATATATATACATAAAGGTGATGCAAAGTCTGCAAAGAAACATTTAGACCTATCTAAAGAATTATTAAAAAATAATGATAGTGAATATATTATAGATATAAAGGAAAATTATCTTTTTTCAAAAGCTAAGTATTATGAATTTTTAGAAAAAAACGAAGAAGCTATACAAATATATAAAGAAATGCTCGTATTAGAAAATACTAAGGGGAATAAAGAATTATATAAAAAAGAAGTTCTAGAAAGGCTAGTTAGATTATATGATAAAACTAAGCAAAATGAGCTGGAAAATAATTATATGAATGAATTGTTAAAAGAAATAAAAAATGAAGAAAATATTAGGTATAGAGATTATTCAAATTATATAATTGAACAAGCTGAAGAAAAATATATGGTTCAACAAGAGCGAGATTCTATAAAAATATTAATGGCTATTATATTGGTAGGAACTGTATTTATTATTTATACATACAGATTAAATAAAAAAAGATTAAATAAAATGAGATATATTGCATTACATGATAAGTTGACAGGTGTGTATAATAGAGTATACTTTGACAATGAATATAAAAAATTTGCTGATAGTAATCGTGCATTTGCTATATTAATGATAGATATAGATAACTTTAAGAATGCCAATGACACATTTGGACATCAATTTGGAGATGAAGTATTAAAGTCTATTACAAATAGAATAAAAAGCTTGCTAAATGAAAACTCTAAAATTTGTAGATATGGAGGGGAAGAATTCGTAATAATAAATACTTATGAATTTAAAGAAGAAGTATATCTTATTGCAGAGTTAATAAGGAGAGCTATAGAAAATATAGAATGGAATAAAGATATAAATATTACTATTAGTATAGGGGTAGCGTATTCAGAAGAACATAAAGAAAAAACTTTAAAAAAAGCAGATGAAAATTTATATATAGCAAAAACAAATGGAAAAAATAAAGTAGTAATTTAAATATACTAAATTTATATGAATAAGAGAGATATCGTTTGATATCTCTTTTCTTAAGCTAAGTATTAATATATAATAGTGATTATTAATATTTATAGAAAGGAAAAAGTAAATGAATAAAAAAACAGTATTAATAACAGGTGCATCGAGGGGAATAGGAAAAGCTATGGCAATTTTGTTTGCAGAGAATGGCTATAATGTACTTATAAATTATAATAATTCAGAACAAGAAGCTTTAGAACTATATAATCAGTTAAAAGGTAGAGGTTTTTCGGTTGATACATATAAAGCAGATGTATCAAAAAAAGAAGAAGTGAATTTCATGATAAATTATTGTATAGGTCAATTTGAAAAAATAGACGTTTTAATTAATAATGCAGGTATTAGCAGAAATAACTTATTTACAGATATTAGCTATGAAGAGTGGGATGAAGTTATTAGTACAAATTTAAATAGTGTTTTTTATACTACTAAAAAAGCATTACAATATATGATTCCTCAAATGGGTGGAAAGATAATAAATATATCATCTATATGGGGGATGGTAGGAGGATCTTATGAGGTTCACTACTCAACGAGTAAAGCAGCTATAATAGGTATGACAAAAGCTTTGGCTAAAGAATTGGGACCGTCAAATATACAAGTTAATTGTATAGCGCCAGGAGTGATACAAACTGATATGTTAAGCAATATAGGTGAAGAAACTATAGATATGTTAAGAGAAGAAACACCTCTTATGAGATTGGGAACTCCAGAAGATATAGCTCATTGTGCATTGTATTTAGCAAGTGATAAGTCTGATTTTATAACAGGTCAAGTGATAAGTCCTAATGGAGGATTTGTAATAATATAAAATAAATTAGGGGTATATAAAAATGATATATAGTTTGAAAAATATAACTAGATTAATAATAGGATTATTTATTTGTGCAATAGGAATTGTATTAACCATAAATTCAAATTTAGGATTATCTCCATGGGAAGCTTTTCATCATGGATTATCTAAAAATTTAAATATAACCATGGGGCAAGCAAGTATAACTGTAGGAATAATAATTATTATATTAGATATAATATTAGGTGAGAATTTTGGGATAGGGACTATATTAAATATGTTGTTAATTGGTATATTTATGGATTTTTTTATGCTAAACAACATTATTCCTGTATCTAAAAGCCTAATAAGTGGACTTGGGATGTTATTTATTGGTATGTTTATAATAGGATTAGGTTGTGTATTGTATATAGGTGCTGGATATGGTAGTGGACCTAGAGATGGATTAATGATAGCTATTCAAAAAAAGACGAATAAACCTATAAAGGTTGTTAAAATGTGTATAGAAGCTTTTGCGTTAGTATTTGGATATGTTCTTGGAGGTAGTATTGGGGTAGGAACTATTATAACTACTTTCGTATTTGGAATATTTATTCAGTATGCATTTGAAATTTGTAAGTTTGATGTTAAAAAAGTTAAACATAGATATGTTATAGAGGACATTAGACTTATAAAAAATAAATTATTTAAAATTAAAGAAGAAGAATATACAAAAGAAATTTCACCTGAAGAATATCTAGAAAAATAAAAGAAAGCATGTGCTTTCTTTTTTTATTTGGAAATTAAAAAAGTAATTTGTAGAAAAAAGTAACACATTTGTGAAAAATAATACATATATTATTAAGAAGAAAGTAAAATAAGGAGGAATTATATTGAAAGTTTGCATACCTGTCAAAGATCAAAATCAATATCAATTATGCAATGATATAAATAATGCTCCAAACATAATTATATTTGATACAGTAACTAGAGACTATATTATAAAAGATACTTCAAAAATGAATTTAGGAACTATGGTTCAATTTTTAATTGATAATAATGTAACTAGGTTAATATCAAGTGTAAATGTTATACATCATCATAAATATATATCATGTAGAGATATTATAATATATAAACCTGATAAAAGTGCAAATGCATTTTCTAATATGGATTTATTTATAGCAAATAAATTAAAAATAGATAAGAAAAATCATTGAGGTTCAAGATAATAAAGCGAGAAGCTTTATAAAATAAATGGGATACAATTATCCCATTTTTACATAAAAAATAAATAAAAATGCTAAAAATGTAAAGAATATATAGCATAAATAATTATTTATAACGATATATACAAATTAAATTATAAAAAAGAATAAAAAGTAGTAGAAAAATGTCGAAAATAGTGTATAATATATGTAATACATAAAACTAAAGAAAAAGGAGCGAACTATGGCGATAATATTAAATATTTTAGGAATCATAGTATTATTAGGTGTGCTTTACCTAGTATCTTCTGACAAAGCGTCGGTTAATAAGAAACTTATAGGAAAGGCTTTACTAATACAGTTTTTACTTGCCTTTTTCCTAGTTAAATTCCCTTTAGGAAGAAATATCGTAATGTCAGTGTCAGACTTTGTAACTAATGTTTTAAGTTACGGAAAAGAAGGTTTAACTTTCGTATTTGGACCATTAGCGGATGGAAGTCAAGGATTTATATTTGCAATATCAGTTCTTGGAAACATCGTATTTATAGCTGCATTAGTATCAGCACTTTACTATTTAGGAGTTATAAACTTTGTGGTTAAAGTAATCGGTGGTGCAATACAAAAAGTTTTAGGAACTAGTAATGTAGAAAGTTTTGTTGCAGTTGCTAACATGTTCTTAGGACAAACGGAATCTCCAATACTTGTAAGTAAGTATTTACATGTAATGACTAAGAGTGAACTTATGCTAGTTTTAATATCTGGTATGGGAAGTATGTCAGCTACAGTTTTAATGGGATACGTTGAAATGGGAATACCAATGGAATATTTACTTATAGCAGGAGCGTTGGTTCCATTAAGTAGTATAATGGTATCAAAGTTATTAATACCTGAAACTCAACAGGAAGAAGTTGTTGAGAATGTTGTTATGGATAGAAAAGGTGGACATACAAATATAATGTCTGCTATATCTGAAGGAGCTACTAACGGAATGCAAATGGCATTTGGTATAGGAGCGGCATTAATAGCTATAACAGGCTTAGTTGCATTAGTTAATGGTGGATTAGGAGTAATAGGTTTATCATTACAGCAAATATTAGCTTATTTATTCTCACCACTTGCATTATTAATGGGATTAGACCCATCTCAGATATTAACTGCAGGGGAATTACTAGGTACTAAGATGGTACTTAATGAATTCATAGCATTTGGAGATTTAGGAACAATAATAAAGTCTCTTGATCCTAGAACTGCATTAGTTATGTCAGTATCTTTAGCTGGATTTGCTAATATATCAAGTATAGGTATATGTATATCAGGAATATCTGTATTCTGTCCAGAGAGAAGAGCGGAAATATCAAACATAGCATTCAAAGGAATGTTAGGTGGATTTTTAGTTAGTACATTATCAGCTATGATAGTAGGATTAGTATTACTATTCTAATAATACAAGAAAGATTTGAGGTTATCCTCAAATCTTTTATTTTTTTGGAATAAATAAAAATAAAAGACGATATGTTATGAAAAAAATGTATAAAATTTAAATTTTATGTAATTTTATGGAAAAAAATAGGTTAATGTGTTATCATTAAAAACACAAATAGATAATAATATTTATAATTATAGATTAGAGGAGACGATTAAAATAAGTATAGAAGATTTGATTTTTATGGCTATACCTGAAGCTATAGTTATATTTTGCTCAATAGGAGTAATATTAAAATATTTAAATAAAAAAAATATAATTCGAATGATATTAGCATATTTGGTAGCAATATATATTTTGAAAAATTATTTCCCTATAGGTATAAATAGTTTATTATTATACATATCAACGGCTATAATAGTTTGGAAATATTCTAAAGTTAACATAATTAAATGTTTTATTACAACAGCAACAATTGTAGTTATAAAATTAATGACAGAAGTTATGACTATCCTTTTTATAAATATTTTGGGAATAAATTTACAAAGTATACTGGATAATTATTTATTACGTATTTTGTCATGCTATGCATCATTAATATTAATGATTATTTTTATGAAGTTAGTTAGATATAAATATTTTATAGATACTGTAGATATAAAAAATATTTCAGAAAAAAATAAATATTTAAAACATACAATTTTATATATAAGCGTATTAATCATGACTATAGCTGGAATTTTAATCCTTTTTATGACTAGTGCTGATAGTATTGTATATAATTTTGAAGGTATGCTAAATATATTTATTGTTATATCTTTAGTTACAATATTAATTTTACTGTTATTCACAATTATAAATTATGATAAGAGAAAAGCATTAGATGAACTAGAAATAAACTTGATGGAGAAAAATATGAAACAAATGGAAGACAGTGTAGATGCACTGAGAGTTCAAAGACATGATTATATGAATCATCTTCAAATAATATTAATGCAAATGTCTAATGGAAAAGTAGAAGATGCAAAGAAGTATATATTGGGAATGGCAGATTGTGATAATAATATAACTAAAGATTTTATAACTGGAAATCATTATATAGATGCTATATTAAATACTAAAAAAGTAAGAGCTATGAAGTATAATATCGATTTAACTGCATGTATAGATAGTAGTTTAGAAAATATTGAACTTTCAGATTCTGAAATTAGCTCTGTATTTTTAAATATTATAGATAATGCTATAGATGAATTGAAAAAAAGTACAAAAGAATATAAATATGTGCATGTTGACACGTACAAAGAAGAAGATTATCATTATGTATCAATAAGTAATAATGGATTAAAAATAGAGAATACTAAAAAAATATTTGAAAAGGGATATTCATCAAAGGGTGAAAATAGAGGATATGGTCTGTATTCTATAAAAGAATTATTAGAGAGTTACCAATGTACAATAAATGTATACAGTGATGATATGGAAACCGAATTTAACATAAAAATACCTATTATAAAAAAATACTTAGTATAAAAAGACTATATTTTAAAATATAGTCTTTTTAATTAGTAATTAGCATCATCTAATTCGTATTGAAATATTAGATTTTCATTTACAGCAGCATAAAAATAAAAACAAAGTAATAACATTAAAATTAATGAAATATATAACATTAAATAATCCCCCCAAAACCTAATATAATATTAATATTAGATTAACTATTAAAAAATCCTTTATATATTAAGAAATTAATAAATTATATTTTCAATAGATCCGTCTTTTATACAGATTGTTTTATCAGAAATCATATTTGCAAATTTAATATCGTGAGTTACTATAAGAACTGTTACATTTTGCTCTTTTAATTTTTTTATAATATTAACTACGTTCTCTATACTATTTGAATCTAAAGCAGAAGTTGGTTCATCAAAACAAATTATATCAGGAGATAGAGCGCAGGCTCTAGCAATTGCAACTCTCTGTTTTTGTCCACCAGACAATTCAAATGGATAAGCATTTATCTTATCTTCTAAATCAAATAGTTTTAAAAGGTTAATTGCAATTTGTTCAGCTTTTTGTATATCTTGGTTTAAAACCTTTATAGGTGCAGTTGTTATATTTTCAATTACTGATAAGTGAGGGAATAAATTGAAATTTTGAAAAACCATTCCTATAATACCTTTTAATTTTAATATATCTTTTGAAGTTCTAAAAACTTTATCATTAAATATAATTTGGCCACTATCAAATTCTTCAAGTCCGCATATACATCTAAGAAGAGTTGTTTTTCCGGCACCAGACTTACCAAGTAATACACCTATTTCACCTTTGTTTAAAGAAAAAGATATATCGTTTAAAAGTTCTTGATTATTAAATGATTTATTTAAATTTTTAATTTCTAACATATTATCATCACTCCTATCTATAGTATGAATACTTACGTTCTAATGTTTTAAAAATATTACTTAATATTAATACTAGTCCTAAATATATAAAACCTACTTCAATCAAAGGAAGTAAACTTAAAGTTCTATTTGAAGCTATTTGAGCCACTCTTAATATATCATTAAGCCCCAATATATAAACTAAAGAAGTGTCTTTTATTAGCGTTATGACTTCGTTTGACATAGGAGCTAATATTCTTTTTATTACTTGAGGGATGAATATATTTTTATAAATTGATATTTTATCAAGACCTAGAACTAAACAAGCTTCATATTGACCTTTATCTATAGACTCTATCCCACCTCTAAATATTTCTGCAAAGTATGCACTATAGTTCAATGTAAATGCAAGTATTGCAACTGTGAATCTATTAAATACTACGCCTATAAGAGGTAGACCATAAAATATAAATATTAGTTGCAATAGAAGTGGTGTACCTCTAAAAAGTAGTATATAAGTCTTTGCGATATAATTTGAAATTTTATTTTTAGATAATTGTAATGCACAAATAATAACTCCTAAAGGTATTGAAACTATAAGTGTTAAGAAAAATACAGAAAAAACTATTTGTAATCCTTGTAACATAATCTATCCTCCTAAATTTAATTAAACCATTTATTATAAATTTTATTGAAAGTTCCATCTGACGTTACTTCTTTTAATGTGTCGTTGACGCTATCACGCAGCTTAGTATTACCTTTTTTAAATCCTACAACAAAACTTTCTTCACCAAAGTTATCATCTAAAATAGTAAAATTAGTTTTATTAGAATTTTTTATATAGTAATTAGCTAAAACCTCATCAGCTACAACTGCATCAACACGTCCATATTCTAAATCTCTAAATGCATTATCAAAACTATCATAAAGTATAGGAGATTTATTTTTTAAACTATCAATAAGCTTAGCATCTTTTTCTATAGCATCGAATCCTGAACTATTTTGTTGAGTGCCTACGGTTTTATTTTTTAAGTCAGATTTGTTATGGATACCTGAGTTTTTTAAAGTAACTATAACTTGTCTATTAGTTAAATAAGGATCAGAATAATCTACCTTTTTCTTTCTATCAGCAGTAAGGGTATATCCATTCCATAAAAGATCTATATTACCTGAATTCAATTCTGTATCTTTCATAGCCCAATCTATATTTTGAAACTCTACATTCATATTTAATCTAGAAAATACTTCTTGTGTAAGTTCTATATCAAAGCCCGAAGGTTTACCATTTCCATCTAAATATCCCATAGGAACAAATGTGTTGTCATAACCTACAACTATAGTGTTACTATCATGTTTAGTATTTTGTTTTTTATCATTACAGCCAAAAAGTAATGACATAGAAATGACAACTATTAATATCAGACTAAATATTTTAAATATATTTTTCATATAATATCTCCTTATAATAAATTAAATTTGTATAAGTATATTTCTTTGCGCGCATAAGGAAATAAACTAAAAAAGCTCCCGCCTCTAGCAATAGCTAGAGGACGGGAGCTAACTCACGTGGTTCCACCTCTTTTTATTAGAATCTCACGACTCTAACCTCTTTGAGTACGGCAATAAATAAATTGCTTATACTCTAGCACTATAACGGGTGCAGGGTATCCGGAAACAGCCTACTAAGTATAACTTTTCGGTGTTCTGCTCAAAGATGTGTTCAAAGTAATCTCAATTGCACCTCTCACCCTCCGGTAACTCTCTGTTAAATAATAATTACTTTTACTATTTCTTATCATCGCATTTAATAAAGTTTATTGGTTTGTTGTTATTAATAATAAAACTATTAAAATTATATGTCAATAGAAATTTAAATAAACAGTTTATGTAAAATTATGGTAATCACTTAGAAACTATGAAATGGGTGTGTTCTGTTGAGTCTCTGTATTGTTTAATTTTGCAGGTCTTAACACACATTTAAATTAAATTTACATGCAACTAAAAATAATACTATTTTAATCTTATGGTATGATATACTTATAATAATTAGACATTTATTTAGTTAAGGCAAAAGTAAAATTTTACTTTTGCCTTTTTATATTTTATTAAAACTTAATGAATTAGTTGGATATATAATTGAGATTAAGTTTTAAAATTTGCTTATTATAGGTAGGGGGATGGGTTTTATGAAAAAACAAATAATACTTATATGTGATATGGAAGGTGCATCCGGAATTTTTGAAGAAAACTACATGGCTAAAGAACATTCATCAAAAGAGTGGATAGAGTTGGGGAGAAGCTATATAACATCAGATGTTTTAGCAGTATGTGATGCATGTAATGAATTTGGAATTGATGAAATATTAATATATGATGGGCACTGTGCAGGAGATAAAGAATATAATATTTTAATAGATAAACTTCCTAATAATGTTAAATTTTTTGATACAGAAGATAGGTGCTTTGACTATAGGAGAATTAGAGGACAAGCAGACATTAATCCATATGGAGTAATTACAGTAGGTCAACATGCAAGATATGGAGAAGAGCATGCTTATTTTGCCCATACAATAAAAAGTCCTCCAATAAAAGAGTGGACATTAAATAAAATGCATATATCTGAAATGTCTATGGGAGTATTAAGTTTTCAAGGAACAAGATATATAGCAAATATTGGATGCAGTGTATCAATGCATGAAGCTAGAGAATTAAATAAAAAAGTACATGCAATTCCAGTAAAAGATAAATCTAAGAAGTGGGAACCAAGTGCAAAAGATAATTATGATATGATAAAATGTGAAGTCTTAAAAGCTCTTAAGGATAGTGAAAATATGGAAGTTATAAATGTAGAAGGGCCATATGAATTTACTTTATCACTAACAGATGAATTTATATATAAAATACCTGAAAATATAAGTTGGAAAGGCAGTTTTGATGAACAAAAGGCTGTATGGGAAGCTCCTAGTATAGAAATTGGACTTGAACTTTTTAATTATGTAAGAGACTATATAGTTAGAATAGACTAAATTATAAAAAGTAAAAGGTAAACATCGTGGAGGGTATATTATGATAAATGAAGTTATACAAACAGAAAGATTAATACTAAGGGAAATAACAGAAAATGATTATGAAGAAATAGCTAACATACTACAAGACATTGAAATTATGTATGCTTGGGAAAAGGCATTTTCAGATGTAGAAGTTAGATCTTGGATAGAAAAAAATATAAATAGGTATGCTAAGGACGGATTTAGCTATTATTTAGCAGTAAACAAATTAAGCAATGATGTGGTTGGAGTTATGGGACCACTTGTAGAGAATATAGAGGAAAAAGAATACATAGGAGTAGCATATATATTAAATAAAAAATATTGGAATAAAGGATATGCTACAGAAGGTATAAGAGCATGTATAGATTATGCATTTAGAACTCTGAATACAAATAAGGTTATAGCACAAATAAGACCAGAAAATAAAGCTTCACTAAATGTAGCAAAGAGATTAAACATGAAAGAAGAAGGAGAATATATAAAAATATATGAAGGTAAAGAAATGAAACATTTAATTTATTCTATTGAAAATATAAATAAGAAATATTAGGATATAATATTAATATTTTAAAAAATATAAAAGAGCAAATAATATCTGGGATATTTAGTGTTATATATTATTGGGAATATTTTAGCTAGTACTTAAAAATTAATTTTATAGTTGATGTAACATAAATTATAAAATTAATATAATATATAATGGGGGATTTATGAGGTGATAATATGATAAATTCCATATTAAAAAATATGCTCAAAGATCCTATAATTAAAGATTCTAGAGTTGGAGTAGCTATAAAAGAAATATACTATGAAGGATATATTATTTGCATAAAAAATAATGTATTAGAATTAATAGGTACAGGGAAATATGAGAACACAAATGTATATATACCAATAGAAAGAATAGTAGCTATTGAATTTTATATAGATTATGATGGCTGTGATGAATATAGAATATTGAAAGATTTTTTAATAGATATAATAAATTTATTAAAAAATATTGATTGTAAAAATGATAACTCTTTAAAATATACAATTAATGAATTAAAAAATTTTGAAAATAAAGAATCTATAATTTGTTTTTTATTACAATACGAGTATATAGCTAAGTTAAATATTGAAAATATAATTAAAGTTTTTAATAAGTTAACGATATTATACACACATAAGTGTAATAAAGACAATGTTATAGAAGGTATAACATTTATTTTAAATGACTATATAGAGTCTATTATGGTTAATTGCGATAAAAAAATATATGAAAGCTATGATAAAATAAGCAATATTTTTTATAAAGATTAGAGTGATTTAACACTTCAAGATATTAACGTATATTTTGAAGTGTTTTTTATAATATTAAAAAAACTTATTTAAAAGTTAAGTAATTATTAAATTGGGGTAATAGTATCTAAGAGGTGATACAATGAATAATACAGAAGAAGATTGCTTAGTTAATGAAGAAAACTGTTCAGATACTTTTAAAATAAAAATTGTTTTTGAAAGTATTATAATTGGGGCAGCTGCAGGGTTTATAGTTTCTTTATATAGGTGGTGTTCTAGCTATGCAGGTCAAATAAGTTTAAATATATATAAATTTATGAGTAACCATTATGCATATATAATTTTAGGAATACTAGTGTTTGTTATTATTGGATATATTGTTGGGTATTCAGTTGAAAAAAATCCTATGATATCAGGTAGTGGTATTCCACAAATTGAGGGGTGTTTAAAAGGTCGCTTAAAAATTCTTCATTCATTTAAAATTTTATTTAGTAAATTTATAAATGGTGTTTTATCTATGGGAGCAGGATTATCACTTGGAATAGAAGGTCCATCTATTCAATTAGGAGCAAGCTTTGCGCATGGAATATCTAGAAAATTTAGACTGGATAAAAAAGAACAAATGTATTTATATTCAAGTGGAGCAGGAGCAGGATTAGCAGCAGCATTTAATGCACCATTTGCAGGTGTAATGTTTGTACTAGAAGAAATACATAAGAGTTTTGCTCCAATACTATTAGTAACAGCAATTGCGTCATGTGTAAGCTCCGATTTAGTAACATGGTTATTCTTTGGAGAAACACACACTTTAATTGTTGATAAAGTTTTAGATATACCAGCAAATTATTATATTATATTAATAATGCTTGGAATAGTAGTTGGATTATGCGGAGTTATTTATAATAAAGGACTACTTAAAACTATAGATTTATACTCAAAAATAAATATTAAGCTAAGATATAAAATGATAATACCTTTTATGTTAGCTATAGTATTTGGCATGTTTTTACCACAAGTTTTAGGTGGGGGAGATAAGCTAATGAATAGTATTTTAGGAAGTGGTCTTGGATTTAAGATAGCTATAATATTATTAGTAGGAAAGTATATCTTTTCATTTATAAGTTTTGCGCCAGGAACACCTGGAGGAATATTATTTCCTATTTTAACCTTAGGAGGGTTAGTTGGATTAATATTTACAAAGGTTACTGTATTTGCTGGGCTTGCAAATAGTATGTACTTAAATAATTTTATATTGTTAGCAATGGCAGGTATGTTTTCGTCAGTTGTTAGAGCTCCTATTACTGGTTTTATATTGGTATTTGAGATGAGTGGAGCACTTACACAATTAGGGCCTATGATAGTTGTATGTGGAGTTGCATATTTAGTTGCTAATTTATTAAACTGTCCACCTATATATGAATCACTGTTAGAAAATAAAGTAAAGGCTTATGAGCAAGTTGAAGAAAATAATAATAAGTAAATAAAAAAGTTGTCTCAAAACTTAATCTTAATAATAGGGTTTGAGACAACTTTTTACATATATAATTATATTAAATTAAGTTTTTGTATACTATCTATAGAAAGTTGCATTAAAAGATGCATGGTCAAAGACTTCTTGTTTTTTTCCATCTATAATTACATTTACACCATTTATCCAATCTCCAGTATAATCCCTTTGTAGTATAGTTTCAATTATTGTTTTTTGACTAACTTGTCCACCTGTAGAACCTTGGAAATGAGGTCTCCAAGAAGCTTCATCAACTAAGTTTATAGTTGCAATACCATTGTTATCTATTGACTCAAGGTATATATTAGCCTTATCATCTTGGAAATAATCTTTTTTCAAAGCTAACAACAACTTTGTTATTTTATCATTTACAGAAAGATTTTTATCTAAACTTATATTTTCATACTCTACTATTTTATCAGTATCATTTACATCTAAAGTATATAATTTGAAATTCTCATAAGAAGGCTTGTTAGAATCTGTTTCTATGTTATCTTGCTTAATATTACTTTCGAATTTAGGTTGAGTATCTTCTGATTGATTATCATTACTTTTAAGTTCAGTTTCTATAGTATTATTCTCTTGAGGAGTTACGTTTTGAGAATCTGAAATGTTATCAGAGGTATTTGTTTTATTTAAATTATTATCTACAACATTAGATGTATCCTTTGACAATTCATTATTATTTTCTTCTTTAAAGTTTGAACAACCTACCAATGTAGTACTCATAATTAATGCTAGTAAAGCTATCTTTAATTTCATGTTACCATCTCCTCTCAATGATTGAATTTTTTGTATATTGCTTATTATAATAATAACAAATTTCTACAAAAAAATATTTACAATAAAAATACAAAATAAAAAGCTAAATATATTTTATATATAACCGTATTATTAAATTATATGGTTTTTTAATTATAAACTTAAATAATAGATAAAAGACATAAGGGAGATTCACTATGGATGTTAATCAAATGGTTACAATTAAGCTTTTAAATGCAATAAGTCAAGCTAATTCAAATAATAAAACTAATTCAAGCAGTCAACCAAATATGTTTGATTTTATATTACAAAATACATTAGGGGGACTAGCTAGTTCTAGTGGAAACTGAGCATGTAACAACTCTAGCCAGGGTGGCCTAGAAACTTTAGATACATTGTTAAGTACTGTTAATAATAATAGAGTTAATACTTATGAAAACAACAAAAACATAAATAAAGCTGAAAATAATAATACAAATATTATAAAAAATAATACTATTAAAGAAGAGAATAATACTGTAGCTAACAATATAAATAGTATTAATAATGTAAGTAGCAGTAATAATAAAATGGATGATGCAGTAAGGTTAATAGAAAGTAAAGTTGGAAATAGATATGTATGGGGAGCTACGGGGCCAAATACATTTGATTGTTCAGGATTAGTTCAGTATGTATATAAAAATGCTTTAGGTAAAGATATACCTAGGACATCATATGAACAAAGTAAATTTGGACAAGCTGTAGATAAGAAAAATTTACAAGTTGGAGACTTAGTATTTTTCGATACTATGGGAAAAGGAAGAGTAAGTCATGTTGGTATGTATGTAGGAAATAACGAATTTGTACATGCAGCAAACTCGAAAGATGGAATAAAAAAATCTAAATTAACTGGATATTATGAAACACATTATAGAGGTGCTAGAAGACCATAATTAAAGAAAAAGTACCTACATCATAAAAATATGATGTAGGTACTTTTTTACGTTTAAGTAGACTATACTTAACGAATATTTTATGGATAAATAAATTGTATTTATTAAAAAAACTAATTAATTAAAGAAATGTTACAAAGTCACATAAAAAAATTATATAAATTTATATAATGTATTCATAGCAGAAAAAATTATATAAATAGGAGGAGAAGAAATGCTAAAAGATATGTATAAAAAGTATGGATACTTAATATTTTTATTTTTCTTGGTATTATCATTATTTGATATGAGATTTGCAGTTATAGCTATAATATGTATGGTAGCACCTGTTATTTTAGCAATATCGGGGAGAGGAAGGTATTGGTGTGGAAACTATTGTCCAAGAGGGAACTTTTATGAAAATGTACTAGCTAGGTTTTCGCCTAAAAAGAAAGTGCCTAAGTTTTTGAAAAGTACAGGGTTTAGAGCATTTATGGTGTTTTTAATAATATTTAACTTTACTATGGGTGTTTATAAAAATTGGGGAAATTTATATGGAATAGGATTTGTATTTTATAAAATTATAGTAATAACATCTATAGTTGGTATAGTTTTAGGTTTATTTTATAATCAACGTACATGGTGTAATTTCTGTCCAATGGGGACTTTGTCGGCTCTTGTAGCTAAAATAAAAGGAAGAAAAATTAATTTAGAAGTTGATAGTAGCTGTGTAAGTTGTGGGTTATGTGCAAAAGCTTGTCCTATGGGGATATCACCAAAAGAATATAAAGAAGGTAAAGTTCAAGATTCTGATTGTATATTCTGTCAAAAGTGCGTATACAAATGCCCTAAGGATTCAATTAAATTAGAACTTTCTATGAAAAAATAAAATGATAAGCATAGTAACCTTTTAAGAGTTTACTATGCTTATTTTTTTATAATCACAAAAATGAAAGTGATAATCTTTGTCAAATGAAAATAAATGTGATATTATAGAAACAATAAAAAGATATTTAGCATATATAAATATAAATTAGAATTATCAAAAGGAGAGATAATATGGAAAATATATTTTTTGCTTTTGTATTAACCTTGATAGCAGGATTATCAACTGGTATAGGTAGTTGTATCGCATTTTTTTCAAAGAAAACAAATTATAAATTTTTATCAGTTAGCCTGGGTTTTTCAGCAGGTGTTATGATTTATGTATCTATGATAGAAATCTTTGCAGAGTCAAAAGATACACTTATAGGTATTTACGGAGAAAAGATAGGAACTGGATTTACTATATTAAGTTTTTTCGTTGGAATATGCATTATATTGATAATAGATAAATTGATACCACATGAAAGTAACCCACATGAAATACATGATATATCTCAAATTGATGAAGATGTTGAATCTAAAAAGAAAAAACTAATGAGAACGGGTGTTTTTACAGCTCTTGCAATAGGAATACACAATTTTCCAGAAGGATTAGCTACCTTTGTATCAGCACTTCAAGATCCTAAAATAGCTATACCTATAGTTGTAGCAATAGCTATACATAATATTCCTGAAGGTATTTCAGTATCTGTTCCAATTTATTATGCTACAGGTGATAAGAAGAAAGCATTTATGTATTCTTTTGCATCAGGACTTGCTGAACCTATAGGGGCTTTAATAGGGTATTTAGTATTGATGCCATTTTTAAATGACACTGTTCTAGGTATTCTATTTGCATCAGTTGCAGGTATTATGGTATTTATATCATTGGATGAATTATTACCTTTAGCAAAAGAATATGGAGAAGGTCATCTAGCTATTTATGGATTAGTATCAGGTATGGCAGTTATGGCTTTAAGTTTATTTTTATTTATATAATTAAAAATAAATTATTTATATGTAAAACATTTTGCCGATAGTATAATATATAGTGAAAAATATGTTAGTATATAGATAAAGTTAAAATAAATAGCGGATGAAAGGAAATACAGTATGAAGAGAAAAATAATATTAAACTTGGCGATGAGCATTGATGGATTTATAGCATCAGAGGATGGTGGATTTGATTGGATTACTGGAGATGGTCACAATAAGTTAGATACTCATAAAAAATGGGATTTTAATGAGTTTTTAGACAACGTTGATGTAATTGTTATGGGTAGTAAATGTTATGAGCAAAACTTACATAAAGACTATCCAAATAAAAAAATATATGTAGCAACATCAAAGAGCTTAAAAGATCATGACAATATTCAATTCATAAATGGTGATATATGCAAGGCAATAGAAGAAGAGAGACAAGAAAAGGGTAAAAACATATACCTATTTGGTGGAGGTATTACTATAGATAGCTTTATAAAAGCTGATATGATAGATGAATATATAATAGGTATAATACCAACTATCTTAGGTAAAGGAAGACCTTTATTTTTAGGAGATAATCCTAAAATAGACTTACATTTAGACGAATATGTTATAGATAAAGGAATCACAATATTAAAATATGTAAAAAGAGAAGAAAAAACATTTAAGTAAATGTAAAAACTGTATTGCTACATGGTAATACAGTTTTATTTTTCATTAAAAATTGAGGATAGAATACTTATGATTAAGTTAAAAGAAATCGTTTTAGATAAATATATTGATTTAGTATAATATATAAGATAAACTTATTAGTTGGAAATCTAAGTAAGGAAGGATGATAGAAATAAAAACAAATAGTATCACTTTTAAACTATTCTTACTAATATTTGTGTTAATAGTATTAATAACAGGGATAATAAGTGCTTGGGTTATAAATGATAGCAATAAAATAGTACAAGAAGAGTTACAGAGTATGAGAGCTCAGGTACTAAATGAAGTTTCTAATAATATTTCTATATTATTATCAAATGTAGAAAGCATAGGAAATAATATAGCGGTTGATAGTAAATTAATAGACATATTATCTACACCAAAAGAAAAGCTTTACAGTGATGAAAAAAAACTTAAAGAAAGTAACTCTTATGTAGAGGGACTATTAATGGATCAAGTTTTTAAATATGGCAAATTTAATATGAAACCGGAACTATATATAATAGGTGAAAATGGGTTAACTTATAGTACATATTCTAAAAATAAATATGATTTAAATAACATTAAAAAAGAAAAATGGTATGAAAAAATTGTAAAAGCAGAAGGCAAAACAGTTCTTATAAACACCTACAAAGATGAAAATGGAGTAGGACCATATAAAAATATATTTAAAATGGGGAGATTGATAAAAGACTTAATAACTAATGAAACTTTAGGTGTGTTAATAATGGATATAAGTGAAACTATGTTATATGATAGATACTCAGATCTTTTAGATAATGGAACTGAGATTTATATAATTGATTCTAATGGAAAAATAATATCAAGTAAGGATAAAAGGTTGATAGGAACTACATATAAAGAAAATGAAAAAGAAATAAGTTCGAATAATCACTATAACAACATAAAAATAGTTGCAGATATAGATGAATATGGGTGGAGTATAATTCAAGATATACCATCTAATATAATGGAGCAAGTGTCACATAAAATAGCACAAAGGACATTCTTTATAATAGCATTAATAAGTATTCCAGCATTAATAATTACCTATAAGATTTCAGAATGGATAACAAAGCCAATATTAAATATAAAAGATAAAATGAATGAAGTTATGAATGGAAATTTAAAAACAAAGGTAGAAATAGATAGAGATGATGAAATAGGACAATTACAAAATTCTTTTAATAGTATGGTAAGTTGGCTAGATTCTTCTATTGAAAATATTAAAAAATATGAAAAGCAAAAAAGAGTAGCAGAGCTGAGTTTTTTACAAGCTCAAATAAATCCGCATTTCTTATACAATACATTAAGTGGTATAAGATTTTTGGTATCTATGAATAAAACTGAAGTAGCAGAAGAAATGCTATATAGATTTACAAAATTACTTAGAAGTATATTACCAAAAGCTAGTGAAATGATTAGCTTAGAAGAAGAAATTGAAAATATTAAAAACTATGTAGAACTACAAAAAATGAGATATCCAGATTGCTTTGAAATAACTTATGAAGTAGATGAATGTATAAATGATTTTAAAGTTCCTTCTTTTATACTACAGCCTATTGTAGAAAATGCTATTTTATATAGTATGGAAAAGGAAAATAATAAAGGAGTAATAAGCTTAAAAGGTTATAAAGATACATTGGGTACAAGAATAGTTATAAGAGATAATGGAATTGGAATGTCTAAAGATAAACTTGAAAATGTATTGAATAAAGAAGCTAGTATAAATAGAGTAGGAGTTATAAATGTACATGAAAGAATTCAACTAAACTATGGACAAGAATATGGATTAAAAATAGACAGTATTGAAGGTAAGGGGACTAATATAACCTTTATATTACCTGGATAGGAGGAAAACATGTTAGATATATTAGTAGTAGAAGATGAGGCACCTATAAGAGATTGGATAGCATATACTATTTCAAATATATGTGAAGATTTTAAGGTAGTTGCAAGTGCGTCAAATGGTAAAGAAGCATATGAACTTGCAATAAATTTAAATCCACATGTTATTATAAGTGATATAAAAATGCCTATAATGGACGGGATTGAACTTACTAAAGAAATAAAAAAAATAAATCAAGACATTTATATAGTACTACTTACTAATTATGCAGAATTTTCATATGCAAAAGAAGCTATAAGCTGTGGAGTTTATGAGTATTTAATAAAGTCAGATATAAGGCCTAAAGAATTAAAGGAAGTATTAGAGAAAATTCATACATGTATTAAAAATAATGAAAAAGAAGTTGAAGATAATAATAAAGAAGATGAAGAGAATATAAATGGTATTACAGAGAAAAATTACTCTAAAGCTATAAATAAAGCTTTAGATTATATAAATAAAAACTATAAAGAACATATATCTTTAAGTGATATAGCAAGTTATGTTTATTTATCACATGAATATTTTTCAAGGCTATTTAAAGAAGAAGTTGGAATGAACTTTACTACATATCTTACAAATTTTAGAATGAAAAAAGCGGAGTATCTTTTGAAAAATACTGATATGAAAATATCACAAATATCTATGGAAATAGGGTATTCAAATGCGAGTTATTTTTCTAAAAGCTACAAAAAATTTAAAGGAATTTCTCCAGAAGAAGATAGATAAGTAAATATCTACTCAATGTCAAAATATTACACTTAAAATCAAAATATTACACATTGGGTAGAATTTTAATATTAAATATATCAATATTGTTTAAATATATATCAAGAGAGTTTATAGAAAGAAAACGTTTTGTTGAATATAATATAGTTAAAGCAGAAGGGAATAATTAATAAATGAAACTTAACTACAAAAAACTATACGTACTAATTGTTTTAGTATTAATTATGATAATTGCTTATGTAAAAGAAGATAATCAAATTAAAACAGATATTAAAACTGACAAAGTCATTAATATTGGGATAATATTTAATGATGCAGGCCTAGGAGATAAAGCATTCAATGATTTGTGTTATGATGGAATATTGAGAGCACAAGAAAATTTAGGTATTGAATTTGATTACTCTGAAGCTAAAAATAAAGAGGATTATGAAAAATTAGTAAGACAATATGCACAATCAAAAAATTATGACCTTATAATTTCAGTTGGAGCAGAGCAAGAAGAAGCTATAACTAAAGTATCTAAAGAGTTTGAAAATCAAAAGTTCACTATTATGGACTCTAAGTTAGACTTACCTAATGTAAGTTCCATATATACTAATTGGGCTCAACAAACTTTTTTAAATGGCGTTATAGCGGGATTAGCTTTATCAGAAGATACAGTTAATAGTGAAAAGACTGTAGGTATTATACTAGGTAAAAATTTAGACCATTTAAATGAGGGTGCTATTGGTTTTGAAGCTGGAGTAAAGTATATAAATCCAGATATTAAAGTTATGAAGGTTGTAGTTGATGATTTTTCAGATCCTTCAAAGGCAAAAGAAATTGCACTTTCAATGTATAATAAAGGAGCTGATTATATACAACAATTAGCAGGACAATCAGGACTTGGAGTATTTATAGCAGCTAAACAAGTAGATAAATATGCATTTGGAGTAGATGGAAATCAAAATTCTTTTGCGCCAGATAATATAGTGTCAACAGCTAAGAGAAATGCTAATGACATTATATACAAAGAAATAAATTCGATAAAAAATAATACTTGGACTTGTGGAGTACATAAGTTTGGGATTGAAGAAAACGTTGTTGGGTATGAAAGAGAAGGTTCGAATGTGAACTTAGATTCAGATTTAACTTACAACGTAGAGAAAATAAAAAAATCTATAATAGAAAAAAAATTAGAAATACCAAAAACATCTGAAGAATTAAATGATTGGTTAGAACATAATAAGTATAACAAAAGCGTGTAGAGTGATATTAAAAAGGAGATATTTGAAATGGATAAAAAAGTAATTTTAAGTACAGTAGATCACACTTTATTAAAGCAAACTGCTACATGGGATGATATAAAAGTAATTTGCGAAGATGCAATAAAATACAATTTAGCATCTGTTTGTATACCACCATCATTTGTAAAGCAAGCTAAAGAGTTTGTAGGAAATAAAATGAAGGTTTGTACAGTTATAGGGTTTCCTAATGGATATAATACAACTAAGGTTAAAGTATTTGAAACAGAAGATGCTATAAAAAATGGTGCAGATGAAATTGATATGGTAATTAACTTAGGCTGGGTAAAAGAAAAGAAATATGATCAAGTTACAGAGGAAATAAGAGTTATAAAAAAAGCATGTAAAGATAAGATATTAAAGGTAATAATAGAGACTTGCCTTTTAAATGAAGAAGAAAAAATACAAATGTGCAAGTGTGTAACGGATGCTAAGGCAGACTTTATAAAAACTTCAACAGGATTTAGTACTAGTGGAGCTACATTAAAAGATATAGTTTTATTTAGAGAAAATATAGGAAAAGAAGTTTTGATAAAAGCAGCTGGAGGTATAAAAGACCTTGAAACAGCCAAAGATTTTATAGAAAATGGAGCTAAACGACTTGGGACAAGTTCAATAATAAAAATAATAAATAATGAAAAAGTAACAGGGTATTAAATTTTAATTTAAACAACAGGAAATCGTTTTTAAAATAAAACTAACTAAGAGAGGTAACTATCATGAAAAATTTATACGATCAAATAATAGAAAGTGCAAACTACATAAAATCTAAAACAGAAATAAAGCCAACAATAGGACTTATATTAGGTTCAGGGCTTGGAGTTTTAGGAGATGAAATAGAAAATCCAGTAACAATAAAATACGATGAAATACCAAACTTTCCAGTATCAACAGTTGAAGGACACAAAGGTCAGTTGGTTATAGGGCAATTAGAAGGAAAAAATGTTGTTGCTATGCAAGGAAGATTCCATTTTTATGAAGGATATAAAATGCAAGAGGCAACGTTCCCTGTAAGAGTTATGAAGGAATTAGGAGTAGAAACTATATTTGTAACTAATGCTGCTGGAGGAGCAAATAAAGAGTACAAGCCAGGAGATTTAATGATAATAAAAGATCACTTAAATCTAGGAGGAAATAATCCTTTAATAGGCAAAAATGATGATAGACTAGGAACAAGATTCCCAGATATGTCAACAGCATATACTCCAAAGTATATAAATCTTGCAAAAGAATGTGCTAAAAACTTAAATATAGATATAAAAGAAGGAGTATACGCTTTCTTTACAGGACCTACTTATGAAACACCTGCTGAAGTAAGAATGGCTCAAATATTAGGAGCTGATGCAGTTGGAATGTCAACAGTACCAGAAGTAATAGTTGCATCTCATAGCAGTTTAGATGTTGTAGGTATATCATGTATAACTAATATGGCAGCAGGAATATTAGATCAACCTTTAAATCATGAAGAAGTAATAGAAACTACTCAAAGAGTTAAACAACAATTCTTAAACTTAGTAAAAAGTATAGTAAAGAGTATATAGTTAGAGAATCAAAACAAAAAATAAATTAGTTGTACTAGTTTAGTTACTGGTACAACTAATTAAGATGTCAATTTTTAGGAATTTATCATATAGAAAATGAGGGCGAAAAGATGGCAATAATATTAAACATAATAGGCATAATACTTTTACTAGGTGGATTATATATCATATCACCACATAAAAAAGATGTTAATAAAAAAATGATATTAAAAGCTTTAGCAATTCAAATAGTACTAGCATTTTTATTAGTAAAATTTCCTCTTGGAAGAATTGCAATAGAGAAAGTTTCTGATTTTGTAACTAATGTATTAAGTTATGGAAAAGAAGGACTTGGATTTATGTTTGGACCATTAGCAGATGCAGGTGCTCCAACAGGAATGATATTTGGTATTCAAGTATTAGGAAATATAATTTTTATATCAGCATTAGTAGCAGCACTTTACTATATTGGAGTTATAGGGTTTGTTGTTAAAATCATTGGAGGAGCAATAGAAAAAGTATTAGGAACAAGTAAAGTTGAAAGTTTCGTTGCAGTTGCTAATATGTTCCTTGGACAAACAGAGTCTCCAATACTTGTTAGTAAATATTTAGCAGGTATGAGTGAAAGTGAAATAATGTTAGTTTTAATATCAGGTATGGGAAGTATGTCAGCTACAGTTCTTGGAGGATATGCAGGTCTTGGAATACCTATGCAATATCTTTTAATAGGAGGAGCATTAGTTCCACTTGGAAGTATAATAGTTTCAAAAATAATACTTCCAGATAGAATACAAGAAGTAGTTAATGTAGAAACTATAACAGTAGATAATGGAGATAATAGTGAAACTTTGGCACAATTAGAATGTGCAGCAACTATAGTAAATAGTGATGAAGTAACTATAGATAACAAAGGAAATAATAGTAACATAATGGAAGCTATAGCACAAGGAGCTGGTGATGGGCTTAATATGGCACTAGGAATAGGTGCATCATTAGTAGCCATAATAGCTTTAGTTGCATTAGTTAACGGTGGACTAGGTATGCTGGGATTATCTCTAGAGGGAATATTATCTTATGTATTTGCACCTATAGGATTTTTCATGGGAATACCAAAAGATCAAATACTAACAGCAGGGCAATTACTTGGAAGTAAATTAGCTTTAAATGAATTTGTTGCTTTTGGAGAATTAGGTCCGATGTTAAAAACTCTAGATTATAGAACTGGGTTAATGATGGCAATATCATTAACAGGATTTGCTAATATATCTAGTATGGGAATATGTATATCAGGTATATCAGTATTTTGCCCAGAAAAAAGAAGCCAATTAGCAGAACTTGCTTTTAGAGGAATGATTGGTGGATTTTGTGTAAGTGTATTAAGTGCTTTAATAGTAGGAGCAATAGTTGCTTTATAAAAAGTAAAGGAGAAATATTATGTGTAAAGAATTAAAGAACCACGCTATTAATATAAGAAAAAATATAGTTGAAATGATAGCTAAATCAAAATCAGGACATCCAGGAGGATCTTTATCTTCTGTTGAAATACTAACTTATTTATATTTTAAAGAAATGAATATAAATAAAGATAATTTAGATAGCAAAGAAAGAGACTATTTCGTACTTAGTAAAGGTCACGCAGCACCTGTATTGTATTCTACTTTAAGTGAAGCTGGATTTATACCTAAAGAAGAACTTATGACTTTAAGAACATTAGGATCTAATTTACAAGGACATCCAGATAGCAAAAGGATAAAAGCTGTAGATGTATCAACAGGTTCATTAGGACAAGGTATATCAAATGCTGTAGGAATAGCGATAGGTGCTAAAATAGATAATTCAAATACTAGAGTATATACACTTTTAGGAGATGGAGAATTACAGGAAGGTTTAGTTTGGGAAGCAGCTATGAGTGCAGCACACTATAAACTAGATAATTTAGTAGCATTTATAGATTATAATAACTTACAAATAGATGGTAAAAATGAAGATGTTATGAATATAAAACCTTTAGATAAGAAGTTTGAAGGGTTTGGATGGAATGTATTAATAATAGATGGACATAGTTTTAAAGATTTAGAAAAATCATTAAAAAATGCAAGAGAAACTAAAGATAAGCCAACAGTAATAATAGCTAATACTGTAAAAGGTAAAGGGGTTTCTTTTATGGAAAATAATGCAGGGTGGCATGGAAGTGCACCAAATGCACAACAAAGAGATCAAGCTATAGAAGAAATAGAAGCTATGAGAAAGGAGTGCTTATAATGGGATTAGCAACACGTGAAGCTTACGGAAAAGCATTAGTAGAGTTAGGAAAAGAAAACGAGGATATAGTAGTATTAGATGCGGATCTTTCAAAATCTACTAAAACAGCAGATTTTGCTAAAACTTATCCAGAGAGATTTATAAATGCCGGAATAGCAGAACAAAATCTTTTAGGTATGAGTGCAGGACTTTCTGTATATGGAAAAATTCCTTTTGCAAGTACATTTGCAGTATTTGCTACAGGTAGAGCTTTTGAAATAATAAGAAACTCAATATGTTATCCAAAAGCAAATGTTAAGATAGCAGCAACTCATGCTGGTATAACAGTAGGAGAAGATGGTGGATCACATCAATCTATAGAAGATATAGCTATAATGAACTCACTACCTAACATGAGTGTATTAGTGCCAGCAGATGCAAAAGAAACTAATGAAATAGTAAAATATGCAGCAAAACATATTGGACCTGTATATATAAGACTTGGAAGATTAAATAGTGAAGATATATTTGGTGAGGACTATAAATTTGAGTATGGTAAGGGAGTAACTTTAAAAGAAGGAACTGATGCTACTATAGTATCTACTGGACTTATGACAGCTACAGCTAAAAAGGCTTGTGAAATGTTAAAAGAAGAAGGTGTAAATGTAAGACTTATACATATGCCAACTATAAAGCCAATAGATAGAGAAATAATAGAAAAAGCAGCTAAAGAAACTAAGTTTATATTAACTTGTGAAGAGCACTCTGTTATAGGTGGACTTGGACAAATTGTTTCTAGTGTTACTTCTGAAACAGTTCCTACAAAAGTTGTTAAACTTGGTATAAATGACGTATTTGGAGAATCAGGTACACCACAAGATTTACTTGAAAAGCATGGATTAACATCAGAAAATATTGTTAACTTAATAAAAGAAAATTTATAAGATATATAAGGAGATTGAGTCATGAAAATATTTATAGATACTGCAAACATAAATGAAATTAAAGAGGCTAATACTTGGGGGATAATAGATGGGGTTACAACTAATCCATCTCTTATAGCTAAGGAAGGTAGAGACTTACAAGAAGTAATAAATGAAATATGTTCTATAGTTGATGGACCTATAAGTGCAGAAGTTATAAGCTTAGAGTGTGATAAAATGGTAGAAGAAGCTATGGAGTTAGTTAAGTTACACAAAAATATAGTTATAAAAATACCTATGTGTATAGAAGGATTAAAAGCAGTAAAGATATTAACTGAAAAAGGTATAAAAACTAATGTAACTTTAATATTCTCATCACAACAAGCATTACTTGCTGCAAAAGCTGGAGCAACTTATGTTAGTCCATTTGTTGGAAGACTTGATGATATAGGTACTATAGGAACAAACCTTATAAGTGATATAGCTACAATATTTGAAGTTCATGATATAAAAACTGAAATAATAGCAGCTAGTATAAGAAATCCAATACATGCATCAGAGTGTGCTATGGCAGGAGCTGATATATCAACTATACCATTTAAGGTTTTAGAGCAAATGGCAAAACATCCGTTAACTGATATAGGTATAGCTAAGTTTTTAAGTGATTATGAAAAACAAGGAAAATAATTTATAAAAGAGCTAGTTAATAGCTCTTTTTTTATACTTAAATAAAAATATATATTTTGCACAGATTAAGTTATTAGTTATAATAATGGTTAAGATAAAGCGTTAGGAGGATTCAAAATTGTTATTTACTATAGGACAGGTAACTAAGATGTATGACATAAGCCATGACACTCTTAGATATTATGATAAAATAAATTTGTTAAAACCGAGCATAAAAAAAGAAAATGGATATAGATACTATACTATTAGGGAAATAGAACTTTTAGAGATTATACTAATAGCAAAGCAGTTAGAAATCCCTATTAAAGATATAAAAGCAATTATAGATAAAGAAGATATAAAAGAATATGAAAAATTATTTGAAAGACATGAAAAGTTTCTAGAAGAAAAAATTAAAAAAATGATTAAATTAAAAAATCAAGTTAAAAACTCTAAAAATATAGCTAGACAAATGGACCATTTTATAAATAATGATGAAATAGAGTTAAAGTATGAGCAAATAAATAAAAAAATTATATTTTTTAATCAAAATGGAAATTCATACATAGGAACTATAGATAAAGAAAAAAGTTTGATGATGATTATAAATAAAGATAATAAGGATGAATTAATAATAGATGAAAGTTTAATAGGAGTTGAAGTTTTTAAAGATGAAACTTTTGATTATGATAGTTACACTGATTATATAGAAAAAGATTTTAATGGTGATTATCTAGTTATAACTAGAAAAGGAACTATTTCACATATAGATGAGTTTATAAAAAAAGCTTTGAATAAAATGGAAAATAAAAGTAATGAACATAAAGAAATCCTAATAGAATCTATGTTTTCTATAACTAGAAAGAATAAAGAAAATCTATATTTCGTAAAAATATACATACCAAAAAATTAAAAAAACAATTGACTCTTGAGTTACTCTAGACTTTATTATTATCTAGTAGATAAAATAAAAGTCATGGAGGGGATAAAATGCAAGACAACATAATACTTAATGGTAAAATTTCAAATGTATTTTTAAAGTTCTCTATACCTGCAATAGTTTCAATGCTTATAGCTGGTATGCAGACGATGATAGATGGTATGTTTGTTGGAAATATATTAGGGCCAAATGCTATGGCTAGTGTAAATATAGCAACACCATTTATGCAACTTATAATAGGACTTAGTATGATAGTTAGTATAGGAAGCCAAAGTTTTATGGGGCTTAACTTAGGAGAAGGTAAAGTAGAAAAAGCTCAAAATGTTTTTAAAACTTTTACTATATTTGTAATTGGTGTAGGAGTTATTATAACTATATTTGGATTTGTATTTAATAATCAAATAGCAAATGCTTTAGGAGCAAATGATGTATTAATAAAAGATGTTTCATTATATATAAAAACAATTTCTATATTCACTATACCTATGGCATTGATGTTTTTATTTGGATTTTCAAATAGAATAATAGAAAAACCAGAGCTATATTTTAAAGGTATGGTACTTAGCTTGTTTGCTAATATAACTTTAAACTATGTATTAATAGCAAAATTAGGATTAGGAATGGTTGGAGCTGCTACTGCTACTGGATTATCTTATTCATCAGCATTTTTAATAGTAGTTTGGCCTATGGTTAATAAGAAAAATATTATAAATATATTTTCAGGAAAATTTGATAAAACCTGTATATATCCTGTTTTATACAATGGATCATCAGAAGGTATAAACTCAATAGCTACTGCTACCAGTGCTTATTTATTTAATATGGCATTTATGAAAATAGCAGGTGAAGGTGGGGTAGCTGCATTTACTGCTATAAACTATGTAGCACAGTTTGGTACTTTCTTGATGTTTGGAATATCTGATGGTATAGGACCTATTGTTAGCTATAACTATGGAAGTAAACTAAATGACAGAGTAGAAAAAATTTTGAAACTATCATATAAAGTTGGGTTAGTTGTAGGAATTATAATATTTGCAACTTTATTTTTCTTCGGAAAAAACTTAGTTATGATATTTATAAAAAACAATCCAGATATATTAAGCTTAGCTACTAATGGAGCTAAAATATATGCATTTGCTTTCTTTATGAATGGATTTAATATAATAAATTCAGGTTATTTTACAGCTATAGGAAGAGCTAAGGAATCTGTAATAGTAGCTGCAAGTAGAGGGCTTATTTTTATAGTTATAGGAATAGTTGTGCTTCCTATGGTATTTAGCATAAACGGAGTTTGGATGAGTGTTCCATTTGCAGAATTTTGCACTGCTATTATATGTGTGAAGTTACTTGGAAAAGATAATAAAACAACTTATGTAGAAACCATTTAGATAAAACAAATATAAAACAATACAAAAGCTAAATATATAAGCTGTTATTATAAATATAATTTTAACTTATGTATTTAGATTTTTGTATTATAAAAATAACTATTTTTATTTAAAATATTAATTCAATAATAAATCCAACTCCACTGTGAATTTCTGTAACTAAATTTTTACCAAATTTATACAAATTTATTATAAAATTAAAAGAGATAAATAGAAACACTAAAGGAAGTGATTTTTTGAATGTGGTTGGATTAGCACTCATATTACTTGGATTTATAAATATTCAATTAAGATGGGTTATAGATAAAAAATATAAAGTAGAAAATTTAAATAAAAAATTTAATAAAGAAATAGATGAAGACAAGTTTTGTATATTTGAAGGGGTATTAAACATATTTGGAGGATTAGGGTTTGTATTAATATATATTTTTTTTAGAGAAAGCAATATAGTGTTTGTTTTGTATATGATTTGTATTATTATTTATACTTTGCTTTATCATGTTTCTAGAAAGTTAATATTTAAGTTATAACACCTATATTTATAGGTGTTATTTTTATGTTTAATAAATATTTAGATATAAATTTGAATCATCATACAAATTAGTTGGGGAAGGAAGTAGCTTCCGCTAAATACTAGGTAAAAACTGGAAAAATAATATTGTTATATTTTTATTCAGTAAAACAGATTTATTCCGTATTATATCAATATATTTAACTAAACAAAAAATAAAACATAAAAAAAATTAAGGAGATCATATGAAAAACATAAAAAAAATAGAGGTTCTTTTAGCTACCGTATTTTTAACAGTTGGTACGACGAATATAGCTTTAGCAAATGAAAAAACGATATCATACAAAGATATAGCAGGGATTACTCCAGACAATATATTCTATCCGATAGATAAATTAATGGATAATTTATCAGTGAAATTTAAAACAAGTGAAAAGGAAAAGATAGATAAATTAACTGAAATTGCACAAGAAAGACTTGGGGAAAGTGAAGTTATGGTTGAAGATGGAAAAGAAGATTTAGCTGAAATATCAATAAAAGAATATGAATTAAATATGGATGAAGCTATTGATGTTATTGAGTCTAATATAGAAAGTATTGAAAAAAATACTGATTCAAAAGAAATTAATGATAAGAAATCAGAAATTGATAAACTAAAGAAATCTGTAGTTAACAAACAAGAAAAATCAATAACAATTTTATCTAAACTAAAAGACAATTGTAATGGAAAGTCTAAAGAAAAACTAGAAGAAGTTTTAAAAATGCAAGTAGCTAAAAAAGATGCTGTTAATGACTTAGTAGAAAAAAGACATGAATTTAATGAAAATAAAAAAGAATTAAATAAGGCTAAGGTAGAATTAAAATCAGCAACAAAATCAGAAGATAAAGATCTTATAGAAAAATCAGAAGAAGAATATGAAAAGTCTTTAGATAATTACAATAATTCATATGAAGAGCTAGAAAAATCAAAAGATACACACAAAAATACAGTAAAAGAAAAATCAATAGAAGCAAATGAAAAGAAAAGTGACAATAACAATCAAAGTGAAAAAAATGAAGGTCATAATGCAAGTAATATAGATAATGTTAATGACAAAAAAGAGAATAGTCAAATAGATAATAGCGATAATATAGATAACAAAAATAACAATAAAGAAAATAAAAATAAAGAAGATAAAATATATGAAAATAAAAATAAATTACAAAATGAAAATAAAGAAAATAATAAAGAGAAAAAATTAGATAATCAAACTAATGAACATTCAAATAAACAAAAAAATTAAATTCAAATAGAACTGATAAATAGCAAATTAAAAAGCTTTCTAAAAATAGAAATTAGCATATGAAAATATAAATAAAAGTTTATATAATTAAATATGTTAAATAAATCTATTTTAAGAAAGCTTTTAGAACTTTAAAATAAATTTATTTTAAACTATTAGCAGTTTTATGTATAAATAAGAAGCAATATATGGATAAAAATATTTGTAATTAAATAAAAAAATATAAATAATGAGTTATAATAACTAAATTGTAACTAAATTTAACTAATATTTAAAAAGAGAGTAAATTATATATAAGATAGAGATGATTTTAAATAGTAATTTATATTATTTAAACATAATCATAGTAGATATATTTATATCTATGATATTATATATTTACAAAGAAAATTATACTGAAATTGGGGGGATAAAATATGTTTAAACAAATGAGAAGGCAAAAAAGAGAACTGGATATAAGTTTAGCAAAAGATATATTAAAAAAATGTGAATATGGGACATTATCTACTATAAGTGATAATGGTTATCCATACAATATAACTCTTAGCTATGTATATTATAAAGATTGTATATACTTTCATAGTGCAAAAGAAGGTCATAAAATTGATAATATTAGAAATAACAATAAAGTATGCTTTAGTGTAGTAGGAAACACACAAGTTTTACAGGAGAAATTTAGTACTAAATATGAAAGCGTTGTAGTATTTGGAACGGCTTATGAAATAGACAATAATGAAAAAGAATTAGTTTTACTTAAACTTGTTGAAAAGTATTCTCCAGATTTTATAGAAGAAGGAAAAATCTATATATCTAAGGCAAAAGATGCAACTAATGTTATAAAAATAAACATAGAACATATTACAGGTAAAGCTATATATTAGAACTTATAAATGGATTGGGGATGTATGATGAATAGAAAAAAAGTTTTAGGCATAGTTTTAGGGGTTAGTTTTATTGTGGCAATTGGAGGATATACTTGGGCAAAAATTGAAGAAAAAAGATTATCACAGACTCAACATGCCTATTTTGAAGCTATAAAAGATGATATAAAGAAAAAATCTATAGATATAAATAGCATAAAAAAATCTATATCAGGTTCGAAACTTAAAAATATAGAAGGATTTTCTAGTTTTGTAGATGGAGAATCTAATAAGGACTTATCGTATAAAACTAATAACTATCAACTTGAAAATGGAAGCGAAGTATTAACTATATCATGTCTAGGAAATGATAGCAAATCACTACAAGATATAGAGTCTATATCTTATGACTTAAAAATTAATTCTAAAAATGAACAATATTTAAATATGTATTATTCTAAATTGAAAAATGAAAAATTCAACTTAAATGTAGGAATGTCATTACAATCATTGGATGAACAAAAAAATGTTTTTGAATTATTGAATAATGAAAATAGAAAAAATGAGATGTACGAGATTTACTACAAAGTTGCAAAAAGTATAGAGGATAATATACGCATTGAAAAAAATAACATAAATAAATTTTTAGAAAATAAAAACTTTGAAGTTTCAGAAGTTAAAGATTCTAAGAATGCAGAAAGATATATTTATACACTTGAACAGGATAAATTGAAATTATTTATAACTTATGATAAAGAAAGTGAAAAATTTAAAGATGTTTTAGTTGAAAGCTATGATGAAAACTATGTTTCTATGTGTTACTACAAAGATTATACTCCCAATATTCAAGTTTGGAATAATAGTGATGACTTAAATAAACATAAAAAAATAGTGGAAAAATTAATTAAATAGGTCGCAATTATATATTTTATAGATATTATAAATAAAGCAATATTAAGTTGAGGTGATAAAGTTGGATTTATTTGTTACACCTATGTTTGGAATTATATTTTTAATATGGATAGGAACAATTATATTTGGTATAGGTCAAGCTGTATGGATATACAAAGATAGCAAAAAAAGAAAAGATAACTTAGCTTTAGTTTGGGGAATAGTATCTTTAATTGCAATGTTTACACAAGTTTTTTTACCACTTCCAATAATAATATATCTTATAATAACTAGGGGGATATACAAAAATTGCCCTAATTGTGGAGTTAGTATTAAAAAAGAGTTTAATTCGTGTCCAGAGTGTGGATATGAGATAAAGAAAAGATGTAGTAATTGTAATTCATGGGTAGAAGATGATTGGAGATTTTGTCCAAATTGTAAAAATAAAATTAAGTAAATTATAAAATTAGGGTGCATAAGCACCCTATAAATTTATATGGGGGGGATAAATGATGGACTACATAAGATGGATTAGAAGCAAAGTTGGGCATGATACCATAATTTTAAATTTTTCAGGAGTATGTATTACTAATGATAGCGGAGATATATTGTTGCAAAAAAGAAGTAGTGAAGAGAATTTATGGGGTTTGCCAGGTGGGGCAGTTGAAATAGGCGAGTCTATTGAAGAAGCTGCTATAAGAGAAGTCAAGGAAGAAACAGGCTTAGACATTAGAGTAGAGTATTTGCTAGGAGTTTACTCTAAATATTTCACAGAGTACAAAAACAAGGATAAGGCTCAAACTATATGTTATTTATTTAAGGGAAATATAATAGGAGGAGAACTACATATTGACAACAAGGAAACATTTGATTTAAAGTTCTTTAAAAAAGATGACATTCCAAAATTATTTACAAATCAACATGAAGATATGGTAAAGGATTTTTTAGAAAATAGACAGGGTGTATTTAGATAAATTATAAATAGGAGATAAAGATGCTAGAAATAAAAAAGATAAATCATGATAAAAAACAATATATGAATCTACTTTTATTAGCAGATGAACAAGAAAATATGATAGATAGGTATTTAGAAAAAGGAGAAATGTTTGCTTTGTATGACGGTGATTTGAAATCTATTTGTGTTGTAACCAAAGAAGATGAAGGTGTTTATGAAATAAAAAACATTGCAACATATGAACAGTATCAGGGTAGGGGATACGGTAAAAAGTTAATAGAGTATATTTTAAATTATTATAAAGCTGATTGTGATACCATGTTTGTAGGTACAGGGGATAGTCCTCTAACTATTCCATTTTATAAAAAATGTGGATTCGAAGTATCTCATCGAATAGAAAATTTCTTTATAAACAACTATGACAAACCAATTTATGAATGTGGGAAGCAGCTTATAGATATGATTTATTTAAAAAAGAGCGTAAAAGGTAACTGTTAAAGGTTACCTTTTTATTTTTAATTAGAAAAATTTAAAAAACAGTTACCTTTTTTGAGAAAGTTGTATATACTTAAGATATATAGTTGATTACTTAAGTAACTAACCAAATAGGTGAGGTGATAAATTGAAGTTAATATTAAATGATAGTGAGCCTATATTTTTACAGATAGCAAAAGCAATAGAGGATGAAATAATATGCGATGAAATTAAAGAGAATGAACAAATACCATCAACTACAGAGCTATCAAAGCTGTATAAAATAAACCCAGCAACAATACTTAAAGGAGTAAATTTATTAGTAGAACAAAATATTTTATATAAAAGAAGGGGGATAGGAATGTTTGTGTGTGAAGGTGCGAAAAAGATTATAAGAAATAGTAGAAAAGACAATTTTAAAAATATTTATATTAAAGAATTGTTAAAAGAAGCTAAAAAACTTGGTATAGATAAAAATGAGTTAATAGAAATAATAAGTAAATCTATGTAAAGGGTGATTATATTGGATAAGGTAATAGAGATAAAAGATTTAAATTATAGTTTTAAAGATAAAGAAGTACTTAAAAACTTGAGTATAGATTTTGAAGAAAATAAAATATATGGATTACTTGGTAAAAATGGTGCAGGTAAAACTACCTTAATAAACATAATAACTAATCAGTTGATTAGTAAAAGTGGAGAAATAAAGGTTTTAGGAGAAGATCCAAGAACTAATCCAAGCGTTTTAGAAGATATATGCGTAGTTAGAGAAAAAGAATTTTATAATCAAGAACTTAAAGTAAAAACTATATTCAGTATGTATTCAGGCTATTATAGTAATTACGATGAAAAATTGGAAAAAAAGCTTTGTGAAGTATTTGATATAAACACAAAAGCAGTTTATAAAAAATTATCAAGAGGTATGAAGACTTCTATATCAAATATAGTAGGTTTGTGCTCTAATTCTAAAATAGTTATATTTGACGAACCAACTATAGGGCTTGACCCTGTAAATAGAAGAGTTTTCTATGATATTTTGTTAGAAAGCTATATAAAAAACAATAGAACAATAATAATATCTACGCATCTAATAGATGAAATAGGAGAACTTTTAGAAAAAGCTATAATTTTAAAAGATGGAAATGCATTAGTAAATGATTATGTAGAAAATATAAATACAAAATCTTATTATATAACTGGAAATAAAGAGGATATTAAAAAGTTAAGAATATTTAAGGATTGTAAAAAAGTTAATTCTTTTGGAAGTACACAAACATATTCATATTATGGAGATATTAAGGAAAATGATATGAACATTATAAATGAATGTGGTATTGAACTAGATAGTATGACTCTTCAGGATTTATTTATAAATGTTAATAAAAAGGAGGTAAATTTATATGAATAGTGTCAAACCACATTTGAATTTTTTAATGCATAGTTATAAACAATGGATGTTATTTATAGCTATTTTTATAGGAATACAAGTAGCTTTAACTATTGTTCAGGCATATACAATGGGAGAAGAACATTTTAAAACTTTAGCAATGTATAAACAACAAATAGATACATTTGCAATATTTTTACCAACAGTTTCTATGATAACTATATCTACAAGAGAGTTTGGTGGAGCTATGAGTATAAGAGGGGATAGAATGTCTTTTATAAAGGCATCTATTATATATATAATAATGATTAGCTTATCATCTTTAGCATTTGCTTATGTAGTTAAATTTGGAATAAATCTTATGGTTGGAGGATACGAAGAACAGTACGCAGATATAGGAAGCTATCTTATAGTTTTAAATAACTTTATAGGCAATAATGGAGTTATTGTAAATTTATTAAGTATATTTTCTCTTCAATTAGTATTTTGTTCATTAGGATTTATGTTTGGAGCTATATTTTACAATCTTGATATAAAGACTAGTGTAATTTTATTTATAGGATTACCTATAATAATTACTTTTTATATAGTAAAGTTAGCATTCTCACATTCTTCACTAATTTTAAAATTTGCAGACTATATAACAAATATAGGCATGTATTTATGCGCGAAACCATTAATATTTTATTCATTAGAAGTTGTAACTATATTGATAAGTTTATTTTTAGCGTATTTACTTTTAAGAAATGCACCAATAAAAGAATATGCATACAGTAAGTGGAAAATAAGAGTATTTAGCAAATAAGATTAAGACTAGCTAAAAATAGCTAGTCTTTTTTACGCTTAGTAAAAAAATGTTCTAATAATAATTTTAAAAATATTTAGATTGAAGTGTATGGATACAATTAATCTAAAAATAGAATTTATATGTAAAATATGGATTTTATGAAAAAATTGTACTACTATTTGAATTGTAAAAACAAACAATTTCACATAGGAGGAGATTTTATGAGTAATAATGGGGTATTTAATAAAAACTTAGGACAAGAATTAAAAGGTGGAGTAATAATGGATGTAACAAATCCACAAGAAGCAATTATTGCACAAAATGCTGGGGCATGTGCAGTTATGGCACTTGAAAGAGTTCCATCAGACATAAGAAAAGAAGGTGGGGTTTCTAGAATGTCTGACCCTAAAATGATAAAAGAAATACAAGAAGCAGTAAATATACCAGTTATGGCTAAAGTTAGAATAGGACATTTTGTTGAAGCACAAATACTAGAAGCACTTAATATAGATTTTATAGATGAAAGTGAAGTTTTAACACCAGCAGATAATGTATATCATATAGATAAGAATAAATTTAATGCACCTTTTGTATGTGGAGCTAGAAACTTAGGTGAAGCATTAAGAAGAATAGGTGAAGGTGCAATGATGATTAGAACTAAAGGTGAAGCTGGTACTGGAGATGTAGTTGAAGCAGTAAAGCACATGCGAACAATGATAAATGACATAAAAAGAGTTGTAGGTGCAGATGACGAAGAACTTATGAATATATCAAAAGAACTTGGAGCACCTTATGATTTAGTTAAATATGTTCATGATAATAAAAAGTTGCCTGTGGTTAACTTTGCAGCAGGTGGTGTTGCAACTCCAGCTGATGCAGCTTTAATGATGCAACTAGGATGTGATGGAGTATTTGTAGGCTCTGGTATATTTAAATCAAGTGATCCACAAAAAAGAGCTAATGCAATAGTACAAGCAGTTAAAAACTACAATGATGCAAATACACTGGCAGAGATATCTAAAGGATTAGGAGAAGCTATGAGAGGTATATCTATTGATAGTCTACAAAGTAATGAAAAATTAGCACATAGATAATATATATAAAGTAGTTACAATTTTATAAAAACTAGATTTATTAGATTTATAGATGCTACAATTATAGTAACAGGAAAAATGTGTTTATTATTAAAATTGATAAGGGGTGTCTATATGGACAATAGGGAGACTAGTATAAATATAATTAGTAGCTACATAATCAATGATTACAATGCTATTGAAATTACAATAGAAGAGCTTATAGAATATAGTGGATGTATATATTCTGATATATCAAAAAACACAGTTAAAGTTTTTAAAATTGATGATAAAGAGATTATAGAAAATTTACTTAGTGAAAGTGAAAAAGAAGAGATAAATGTCACTATAGATTATTTAAAGAAAAACGGATTAGGACAAGAAAGAGCTAATGAAGAGTGTTATAACTTTATGAATGACATAAGCACAGGTAAATTAATTATTGTAACTTTAGAAAGTGAAGATAATAGCAACTTATCGGGATTTACTATGCAAGGGAGTGGCGAAAAATTATACAAATACCTTTTAAGTCTTATGGGAGAAAATCTAGAAAAGGATCATAACCCTCTAGACGAAACCATATATGAACTAAAGCAGTTTAGACCATATGGAAAGTATTTTAAATAAGGTAAAAATAGGAATATATTTTAAATAAACTTTATTAAATAAAAAGGATAAGGATTTATACTTATAAATTCTTATCTTTTTTTATGTAATTTTTAAAATTTACAAACTAAACTAAAGTTTTTTCAAGTTGGTCGTATTATTATACTAGGAGGGAGGTATATTTATGAAACATATAAAAAAATCTAAAGTAGCAAAGCTATTAGCATGTCTTGGAATTACTGTATTTATGGGTGTACAGTCATTTACAAGTTTTGCACAAACTCCTGCTAATAGCAATCAAGAAGCTATAGACGAAGGAATAGCTAATTTAAGCTATAACAGAAATGAAGTCTTAGCTTCAAAGGGTGATAAAGTTGAAAGTGTTGTTCCAAGAGAAGGGTTAAAAACTAATGATAAGTTTGTGGTTGT
Source organism: Paraclostridium bifermentans (assembly GCF_964259345.1). GTDB lineage: Bacteria > Bacillota > Clostridia > Peptostreptococcales > Peptostreptococcaceae > Paraclostridium > Paraclostridium bifermentans_B. Next base: position 133,527 of record NZ_CAXVJR010000001.1, on the reverse strand, counting down.
AGAACGCAAAAAGAAAACACTTACAACATCACCTGTGGATATCTCAATAATCGATTCTGTAACAGATCGTACATATCCAGGAGCGCTTCAACTTGCAGATGATAATTTTGTTGACAATAGACCAACAATATTAATGTGCAAAAGAAAGCCTCTAGATATAACTATAGACTTACCAGGTCTAAAAAAAGATAACACAGTAACAGTAGAAAATCCTAATTATGGAAGTATATCTGGAGCTGTAGACGAATTAGTATCTAACTGGAGTGAAAAAAATTCACAAACACATACCTTACCTGCTAGAACTCAGTATGTAGAATCTATGGTATATAGTAAGTCTCAAATAGCAAATGCGTTAAACGTTAATGCTAAGGTACTTAATAATTCACTAGGAATAGATTTTAATGCTGTATCAAATGGTGAGAAAAAAATTATGATAGCAGCATATAAGCAAATTTTCTACACTGTAAGTGCACAATTACCAAATAATCCATCAGATTTATTTGCTGATAGTGTTACTTTTAAAGAATTAACTAGAAAAGGTATAAGTAAAGATGCTCCACCTCTTATGGTATCAAATGTAGCATATGGTAGAACTATATATGTTAAGTTAGAAACTTCATCTAAGAGTAAGGATGTTCAAGCTGCATTTAAGGCTCTAATAAAAGGTCAAAGTGTAAGCACTAATACTCAGTATAAAGATATCTATGATGATAGTTCATTTACAGCTGTAGTATTAGGTGGAGATGCACAAGAGCACAACAAGATAATAACTAAAGATTTCGATGAAATAAGAAATGTAATAAAGGATAATGCAACATTTAGTTTAAAAAATCCTGCATATCCAATATCTTATACAAGTGTTTTTGTAAAGGATAACTCAATAGCTGCAGTACATAATAAAACTGATTATGTAGAAACTACATCTACAGAGTATTCAAAAGGAAAAATAAACTTAGACCATAGTGGTGCATATGTTGCACAATTTGATGTGTCATGGGATGAAGTATCTTATGATGAACATGGAAATGAGATATTAACTCATAAAACATGGGCTGGAAATAATAGTGATAGAACAGCTCACTTCTCTACTGTAATACCTCTTGAAGCTAATGCAAGAAATATTAAGATATTATCAAGAGAGTGTACAGGACTTGCTTGGGAGTGGTGGAGAACTATAATTGATGAAAAAAATGTTCCTTTATCAAATAATATAAACGTTTGTATATGGGGAACTACATTATATCCAAGAACAAGTATAGATTTTAATGAAGTCTAAAAAATTTAAAAATAGTCTGTGAAAAGAAAAAGCTGTAGGAATTATTCCTACAGTTTTTTTATTTAAGAATTATAAATAGTTTTATTGAAGTTTTAATTGAATTTAATTGACTTTATAGCTGAATCAATTTCTCCTTTAGACTCATTAGAGAATAAAGTTTCAAAAAGTAAAATCTTATCATTAGAATCAGTTATATATTTTTTAGAATTATTATAATTTACAATTATAAACTCCTTACCATTTATATTTTCTTTAGATATACTTTTAGCATTTAACTTTTCATTTCCAAATTCAAACTCAAATTGTTCATTTGCATAATCTTGTGCATGCGTATAGTGACTAAGTGAAATAACACCTATTCTGCTAAGATCATCTTTAGAACTAATTGTACCTATAATATTAGTAGGCATATCTTTTAAAGCTGTTGTATTTAGCTTTTCTATATTTTCATTTACTGTCCAATTTTCAGGAACTTCCATAGAAAAATTAAACTCAGGATTAATGTATTTATCTTTATTTACATATCCATAAGTAGTTATATTGCTTGAAGAAGATTTACTACACCCAACTGAAAAAAGTAATATTAATAAAATTAAAAAATAAAATTTTCTCATATTTCCCCCTTTTAAACCTTATACATATAATTGTAATTAAATGGATATTTAAAATAAAGTGTTTTTACGAAAATAATACAAATAATAAATATATCAAAAGCAAAAGGAGAATTGACAATATGAGAAAAAAGATAATGACATTATTTATAGTTGCATTGTTAGGAACAACAACGATAATAAACGCAAGTGAAAAACTTAAGCAAGAATTAATATTAGGTGGTAATTATTTAAATATATGTGATTCAAAACATGAAAAAAGAAATGAAGAATATAATCAGAAAAATACTTTAGAGAGATTTTTTAGGCCATCTAATTTACCTGTATTAAATGATAGAATAGAAAACTCTTTATATGATATGTTTGGAAGTGAAAATAATAATTTAACTATACCTGATAAGTTTTTAAAAACTCCAAAAGATACTATAATAAATTATTTTAGTGTTTTAAGAGAAGCTGCTAATCCAACGAATCAAACAAAAACAGGGTGTGGAACATTAGGAGATATGAGAGGACCTTATCCTGTTGCATATAATTTTTTATCTAACGAATACAAAGAAAAATATAGTTATAATGAGTATGTAAATTCTTTTAAAAATAAACTTCATATAAATCTAATAAAATTAAATGAAGTACCAAAAGATAAGAAAGATTTAGATGGATTAAAATACTTTGTAGAGCTAGAAGTAATTGAAGGTACGGATGAAAATAAAGGTGTATTTGCTTATTATTATGGTTATGTTTATTTAACAGAAGAAAATGGAGCTTACAAAATAAGTAATATGGCATATTCACCTGAAGACTACTTATGCGCACCTTATCATGGATGGCATTATGATGCTAAGCTTATTTTAGATATTAAATATAAAGATTGGTGTTCATTAGTAGATGGAAGTATTGAAATTAAACAAGATGGATACGAGAAAAAAGCATATTTTAAAGATAAAGATAAAAATGAATACTATGTATTATTTTATCAGTTAACTAATGGATATGATATAAAAATAGCTGATTATAAGAAAAATAAAGAAGGAAAATGGGAACTTATATATATTGATCCTAAAAAATGTTTAGAAAATAAAAAGGGTTAGGAGTTATAACAAAGAATATATTTATTAGCTTTATACTAAATAAAATGTGGCAATGGGGTGGTTGAATTGGCTAGATTTATTTATGTAATTGTTGTATCTGCTATATTCTATTTTATTATGAAAAAAACATATAAAGTAAAAGAATTAAAAAAGCAAGAGGATAAGTTAATAGTTAGTGGTGATTATGAAAATAAAAGAGCTATATTAGAAAATGAACTAGATAGCTTTTGTATGCTTACTACAATTGCTTTTTTCTCTATGATGTACTTTGGGCTAATAATAGGTATAATTATATCTATAATCTTAAGTCTTGTATATCCAAAGTTAAGTATGAACAACAATAAATAAATTAAACTTTACAAAAGCTACCTATAGTTAAGGTAGTTTTTTGTATGAAAACAAATAAAAGAACTACATTTTATCAAGTATTTAGATTATAATAAAAAGATATATTTTATTAATGTAATTGAATAGAAGGTGGGAGTTAGAAATTTTAATTTTAAAGGGTTTACAATTATAAATTATAAAAAGAAAATGAGGGATAAAATGAAAATTCACTTTAAGGATATTGACGAAAAAAATATAGAAAAAGTTAAAAATCTAAAATTAAAACCAGGACAAGAAGGTTTTATAGAGACGATAGAGGATTGTTTAGAAGAAGCTAGAGAATATAAAGAGTGGCATCCAGTAGCAATATACAATGAAGATGAAGTTGTTGGGTTTGCGATGTATGGCCATTTTGATTATGGAAATTGGAGAACTTGGATAGATAGATTACTTATAGATGAAAAGCATCAGGGAAAAGGAATAGGAAAAACTTCAATGAAAAAACTTGTAGAAGTAGTTTCTAAAGAATATGAAGTAGATACTATATATTTGAGTATAATTGGAGGCAATAAAGTAGCATATAATCTTTATACAAGTGTTGGATTCGAAGATATGAATGAAATAGATCCAAGCAATGGAGAAAGTATGTTTATATATACAATTAAATAACATAAAATTAAAAGGTTGGATTTTCCAACCTTTTATTATTTTTAGTAGATTATTTTTTAATTAAATTATAACTAGCAAGTGATAATACTAGAGTCAATGTAGCGATTAATACTGCTGTAGAAAGGTTATAGCTGATATACATTGCACTTGGACCACCATCAATTCCTTCTATAGAACCAACACTACTTACAGAACCTATAGCTATGTACATTCCAATACCAAGTGAAATTAAAATTGACATAATAGTATGTTTTTTAAAATTCCAATTATTAAACATGTGAAAATCTCTCCTAATTCTATTTTATGAGTAAATTGTAACATAGCATAATAAAGATTCTTGTTGTTTTTTGTAAAAAGTATAAATAAAAATTTTAAGTTCATATTTATTTTACTCCATAAATTTTATATCTTAGTCCATTTTTTAATAAAATAGTCCAATATATGGTAATATATTGAGTACAATAAGGAATTAAGGAAGTGGGAGCAATGAAAAAATTAAAATTAAAAACAAATTGTATAGTAGTTTTTACAATAGTTTTAATTTTAGGGATTTTGACTGGAAGAGGAGTATTAGCATGTATTGCAATTACTGGATTTACATTATGGTTAACATATGAAAATATAACTAAATTAATCAAAAGAGGAAAGCTTAAAAAAGTTGTTACTAATAAAATCGATTTATATTGTAAACAAATTAATTGTGATTACTCTTTTTGTTATATGTTGCTATTACTATTTGCTGATGGAACTAAATTAAATCATAAAGATTACATAGCTACTTTATTGAATTTTAGCGATGCTAGTTTTGAATATAAAGTTATTACTTTAATGTTTATAAGTACAGTTATATGCTGTATTGCTTATTTTTGGAGAGTAATAAAGGTTATTAGAGATGAGAAAAAAGGTATTTTATATAAAGAAGGGATAATTTTAGAAGATGGAAATTTATATAAGTTTGGAAATTTTACTTTATATGAAGTTAAACCATCTTATAAAGGATATAACTATAAAGATTTAGTTTTAACTTATAAAGATGATAAAGTTAAGACTATAAATATATATAGCCATGATGTTGAAAATTTTAAAGGATTACTAAAAAGAGCTATAGATGTAAAAGATATATAATTTATTTAAAAAGACTATTTTAAAGTATTTTAAGAAAATATATTTATTATTTTCTAGATATTTTAATATAGTCTTTTTTAGGTATAAATTAAAAATATTGTGAATATTAGTGTAAATGATAAGCTACATAGCTACAATTAATTATAAGTAGAAATGTAAGATGGGGGGATATTTTATGGATATAAGAGCTCATAATGAAAAGGCATGGGATAATGAAGTTAAGATGGGCAATAAGTGGACAATACCTGTAACTTCAAAGGAAATAGAAAAAGCTAGACAAGGTGATTATAAAATCCATATAGGGCCAACTAAGTTTGCACCTAAAGAATGGATTGGAGATGTAAGAGGAAAGAAAGTGTTATGTCTTGCATCAGGAGGGGGACAGCAAGGACCTATATTTGCAGCATTAGGAGCAAGTGTCGTTGTATTTGATAATAGTAAAGCTCAATTATCAAAAGATGAGATGGTAGCTAAAAGAGATAATTTAGATTTAAGAACTGAAAAGGGTGATATGAGAGATTTATCAAGGTTTGAAGATGAAAGTTTTGACTTAATATATCATCCTGTATCTAATTGTTTTATAGATAATGTAGAAAAAGTATGGAAAGAGTGTTATAGAGTGTTAAAGCCTAATGGAATACTTATAGCAGGGTTTGTTAATCCATTAGTATATATATTTGATTTAGAAGAGTGGGAGAAAAATAAAAACTTAGTAGTGAATAAGAGTATACCTTATTCAGACTTAGAACAACTTTCAAAAGAACAATTAGAAGAAAGAATAAAAGCCAAGGATACATTGGAGTTTGGGCATTCGTTACAAACTCAGATAGGTGGACAGATTGAAGCGGGATTTGCAATAGTTGGGTTTTATGAAGATAAACTAGGTGGAGGATTGTTAGATCCATATATAGACACATATATTGCAACAAGAGCAATAAAGCTATAGTTATTATAATGATGGTGTATTTAATATATAAAATGGGGATGAAAAAATGATATTAAAATCTAATACATTAACAGAAATTCAAGCTAGAGAAATATCCACTTGGAAATATGAAGGGGAATATAGTATTTATAATTTACCGGATTGGGATACAATGGTTAAAGAAAAATACTCTTTATGTGATGATACAAAACGAAGTAGATTTACAGCATATACTAATGAAGAAAATGATATAGTTGGTTTTACAAACTTATTGGATGAAGGAAAACAGGTGTTTTTTGGTATAGGAGTTAATCCAATATATTGTAGTAATGGATTTGGCAAGATTATTACTAAATTATCTATAGAAAAATGTAAAGAAAAATATCCTAATAAAAAGATTGTTTTAGAGGTTAGAACTTGGAATAAAAGAGCAGTTAATTGTTACAAGTCACAAGGATTTAACATTGTTGGTATAAAAGAACAAGAAACTTGCTTAGGAAAGGGTGAGTTTTATATTATGGAATATTAGGAGGGCTTAATGGAACAAATAATTCAAAACATTGAACTTCAATTAAGTCAAATTGCTAATTCAATAGATAATATTACATGGGCTATAGAAAATACAAATAATAACTTTAATTCAACTCTAATGATATTGTTAATATGTGTGCTTATAAGTATTAATAATAACATAAAGAAATTAGTAGAGCAAAGAAGCTGGGCGGAAGAAGATAAAGTAGAAGCTAAAGTTTATAATAATAGAAAACTTATACTTGCAATTGCTGCTATAGTAATATTACTAATATCATCAAGATTTATAGGTTATGGGGTAAATGTAGTATTTGAGTATATTGTATATATTGCTTTAATATATTCTATTGCAAAAAATTAAATAAACTGTATAAAAATAGCTATCTAGATGATTTAGATAGCTATTTTTTAGATTTAATAAATAATAAAAACATTGTAAAGGACAATAAAGATAAAAATAGAATTAAATTAAGATAAATTAAAATATATAAGATGAAGGAGCAAATTAAGATTGAAAATATATATAACAAGACATGGTCAAACAAAGTGGAATGTAGAGGGTAGAATGCAAGGTGCTAAAAATTCTGATTTAACAGAACGAGGTAAATTAGATGCAGTAAAATTAGGAAGCAGCTTAAAAGATACTAAAATAGATTATATCTATACTAGTCCACTAACAAGAGCTTATGATACAGCTTTACTTATAAATGGGGATAGAAATATACCTATAGAAGTATATGAGAATTTAAAGGAAATGAACTTTGGTACATGGGAAGGAATGCACCGTGCGGAGGTTATAAATGATTATAAGGATGAACATCATAGATTTTGGAATGAACCACATTTATACCAGCCAAATGGTGGAGAAACTTTTGATGAACTTATAAAAAGAACGGAAAATACTTTAAATGATATTATAAGTAAAAACAACGGTGAAAATATACTATTAGTTACTCATACTATAGTTATAAAAGCTATTTATGCAATTTTAAAGAAATATGAAGTAAAAGATTTTTGGAACCCTCCATATATAAAGAATACTTGTTTGACCATATTAGATTATAATGAGGGGAATTTTAAATTTATATTAGAAGCAGACACATCGCATACATAAAATTTAGAAATTATTTAGAATAACAAGTTAATTAAGCAAGATAGGAACAGCCATTTAATTTAAATTTAAATATAATAATATAAAATAAGATTCTAAAAGAAGGGGGGAATTCAAATTGGAATATGAAGATATTATTTTAAAGTGCATTGAATATATAGAATTGAATATTAAAAAGGAATTATCAATAAAAAATATAGCTAATGAAATAGGATATTCAGAGTTTCATTTTTCAAGAATTTTTAAACAAAAAATGGGATTATCTATAATGGATTATGTAAAAGAACGAAGACTTATATTAGCATCAAAAGAGTTATTAAATGGTAGAAAAATAACAGATGTATCTATGGATTATGGATATGAAACTCATAGTGGGTTTTCAAAGGCATTTAAGAAAAAGTTTGGATTCACTCCTTCTGATCATATAGCTTATGCAATTAGTATATTAGAATATTTAAAAAATGAAAATGGAGCTGATGCAGGTATGGATAATAAACTTGAAAATGCAAATGTATTTATAACATCACCAGTTGACTTTACAGATTATAATGTATTGTATAATCAATTAAAAAACAACATAAAAGATAGATTTTCACAAATAGATTTAGATATGATAGACAAAGCATATAATATAGCTTTAAAAGTACATTGTTATAGTTATCGCAAATCTAATGAACCATATATAACCCATCCATTGAATGTTGCTTTAATTTTATCTGAATTAGAATCAGATAAAGAAATGATAATAGTAGGAATTTTACATGATATTTTTGAAGAAGATACAGATATAACTTTAGAGGGAATTGAAGAAATATTTTCAAAAGAAATAAGAAATTTGTTAGAGAAAGTTATAAATTTTTATAAATTTAATAAAGAAGATTTTGAAAAGTTACTAGATGATACGAACATCTTAGATGGAAGAGCTTTTGTAATAAAATTAGCGGATAGACTTCACAATATGAGGACAATAAAGTATATGAATGAAGATTCATATAAGGAAAAATCGAGAGAAACAATAGAGATTTTTTCACCTATAGCTAAAAAGCTTAATATGCTAAAGCTGAAAATAGAACTAGATGACTTAGCAATTAAATATATAGTAGATACAAAGTAAAGATAAAAATTATTGTAATATAAAGGTTATATTCTAGCTATTATAGAATATAACCTTTAATTATTATGCAATTAATAAGGGTATAAATAATTTAGCGAGGTTATATTTTTATTTAGGAGGAGAGCATGAGAAAAATAGTTGAGATGAATAAAGAGCAAGCAGATTCATATATAAATTGGAAATATGATTATCCTTACGAATTTTATAATATACCTGAGTATGCAATAGAAGAAACCCTAGAAGAAATTTTTGAAGATGATAGCACTCATTATTTTGCTGTACTTGATGATGAAGGAAAGTTGTTTGGAGTATATTCGTATATATTTAAATTAGATAAAGTTGAGATTGGACTTGGAATAAGACCAGAAGATACGGGTAAAGGTCTAGGTGAAGAGTTTGTAAGAGATTGTATAAACTTTGTTAGAAATGAAATTTCATTTAAGGGAGATATATGTTTAAGAGTTGTGGATTGGAACAAGAGAGCTATAAATTTATATAAAAAATTAGGATTTGTTGCATTTGATACAGAACATACTAAGTCTTTTTGTAACTCAGTTACTTTTATATGTATGAAACTAATCAATAAGTAATTTATTAAAGACAAAGCACATTTTATGAAAGTAGGGGAAAAAATTGTTATTTGAAACTGATGAATATTGTGTTGATTATATTAATAAAGAAAAAGACTTAGAGTATTTAATAAGCATTTATAATACTAATACAGAGTTTTTAAATAATCATACAAATTTTTTAGAAATAGATAAGATGTGGATAACTAATGAAATAGAACAAATGAATAAATACAATTTTAAATGTTGTAAGATAGTAAGTAAAAAAGAAAATAGGATAGTAGGTTTAATAGATTTTAGTGATGACGAGTTATATTATTTGTCATTGATGATTATACATAAGGACTATAAATCAAAAGGCATAGGAAAAAGTATTTACGACGCATTTGAATTATATTTAAAATCTTTAGGATGCAAGAATATAAGAATTGATGTATTAAAAAATTATAATAATAAGGTTTTAAAGTTTTGGAAGGATAGAGGTTTTATAGAAGTAAAGACTATTGAACTTGATTGGTCGGGAAAAAAATTAGAAGCATTATATATGTTGAAACAGATATAATAGTTAAATTAATAATTAAAGAGGTGGAGTGGAAATGGTTGAGATTGGCTGTCTTGCACGATTTTTCAATAGATATGAAGATGAGGTTGAATTTGCAAAAGACAATGGCTTTAAATTAATGCAATTATGGTATGACAATAGGGGGATGTCTATGCATCCATATGATGAGGATTTTATTAAAACTATAAATAAATACAAGTTTCCAACTATAATTCATGCTGTACTAGATATAAATGAATTTTATGAGCATATACCAAAATTAGTGGACATATTGAAGAAGCTAGAACATAAAGAATTGATAATACATCCAGTATGTAAAAATGAACCTATTGATGAAAATACACTATATAAGTTAGATAAAAGTATAAAATTTGCACTTAAATTACTTGAACCAGAAGATATTACATTATACTTAGAAAATAATAGTAAGCTAGATCCTATATTTACAGATCCCAGTGAAATAGAGTTTATTTTTAAAGCTAATGAAAATCTAGAGTTTTTACTAGATATAGCTCATATAGACAATTATGAACATTTAAAGGCTATGGTTGATATTAAGATGCCTAGGTTATTGCATATAACTGATAGTAGATTTAGTGTAATTCATGAGCATTTACCAATCGGTTATGGAGATATAGATTTTGAATATATATTTGAAAATGTATTAAGCAACTACAAAGGGAAAATTATACTAGAGATTGTTAATGAAGATAAAGATATAATAAGGTCAAAAGAGATAATAGAAAAAATAATTAAGAAGTTGTAAAAGGTTTATGCAATAAAAGATAATGGAGGAATAATAGTAAAGGATGGTAAGATTACTAAAATTGGAGATGTAATTTTATTTGAAAATATAGATGATATAAACTAAATGTATAAATAAGAATAAAAATGTATAAGTAGATATTGTGATATAATTAAAAGTAAGAAGTATTTTAAAATTGTGTGATATAAACTAAAACTTGGTGGTGATAGCATGATTAGGGTTTTAAATAATTTTCAAAAATACTTAATTATAGTACCTATCTATATTTTATATATTGTTGTTGTTGAATTGGCACTAGGATGTAGTGTTGGAGATATATGGGATAAATTACTTGAAAAATGTGGATTGAAAAAATCTGAAAAAACTCATATAATAGTTTAATTTTAATTTAATGCCTTTGGAATTTAACTAAATAATTTTAAGGGCATTTTTAATGTAAATTTTAGAGAATGCTAAAATTAATAGGGGGAGAATGAGGATTATGATTAAGGTTTGTAAAATATTTGATGAAGCTAATAAGGAAAAAGTAACTAATGATGTATTAAGAAATTTACCTGAATGGTTTTCACCTGAAGAATCAATTATAGAGTACTCAGAAGGTGCAAGAAGTACAGATTTTTATGTAGCTTATGATTTAGAAAAACCAGTTGGATTAATAAGTATAAAGTTTAATAATGAATATACTGCTGAAATATATGTAATAGGAGTATTAAAAGATTATCATAATAAAAAAATAGGAACTATGCTAATTGATAAAGTTAAGAATGATTTATTAAATAATAATTATAAGTTTCTTATGGTTAAAACACTAGGAGATTCTCATCCAGATAAAAATTATAAAAAAACTAGAAGTTTTTATAAAAGTAATGGATTTTACCCACTAGAAGAAATAAAAGAAATATGGAGTGAAAGCGTTCCTTGCTTGATAATGATACAAAAATTATAAGACTAAGGGGGGATTAAATATGAAAAATTATACTATTGAAGAAAGTACAAGTCAAGAGTGTAAAGTGGTTGATGATGGAATAGTTGAATATAATTTATCTAAAGTTCCATTCAACAAGGAAGAATCATTTATTCCAATTAATAGAGTTATAAAAGGATTAAATGGGGAAGTATTAGCAGGGATAAATAGCATATTATACTGTTGGAACTGTTTATATGTAGATGTTTTATGGGTTAAAGATGAATATAGAAAAGAAGGATATGGATCTATTCTTTTAAAAGAAGTAGAGAATATTGCAAAAGAAAAAGGGTGTAAATTAATTCATTTAGATACATTTGATTTTCAGGCAAAAGATTTTTATATTAAACATGGATATGAGGTTTTTGGGGTATTAGATGATTGCCCAATAGATCATAAACGATATTATTTGAAAAAGAATTTACAGGATAAATAATATATTAATATTAGTTTTGAGATATACATAGTAAAAAGCCCTATATAGGACTTTTTACTATGTATATTTATATGTGAATTATATCTCCTGCACTTGCTTTTTCTAACCTATTTAATATAGAATTTCCTAATCCTATATTAATAGGAGCTTGTATGTATATGTGATCTATGTCTAATTTATCACATTCTCTAAGTAAATCAAATATTCTATTTGCAGCTGTATTTAAAGTTTTATAACTTCCTAATCTATATGTATGTTTATGGTATTTAAAATAATTTAAAAACTCATCAAAACAAATTACAACGTCATTATTTTTAATATTCACCTTAATATAATTAGCTGTTTTTGAATAATCACCTTCAACTAAAGTTACTGGAACATCTGGGGCATAGTGTCTGTATTTCATTCCTGGAGCTTTTGGAATTTCATCTTCTTTAACTCCTAATAACTTCTTCTCATACACAAGATTTGGAATAACATTTTGTATTTCATCTAAGCTTATTGCACCTGGTCTTAAAAGAACAGGATTTTCAGTAGACATATCTATAATTGTTGATTCTAAACCGATTGAACATGAACCTCCATCTAGAATACAAGGAATTTTTTCATTTAAGTCATTAAAACAATGACTTGCACTAGTTGTTGATGGTTTTCCTGATAAATTTGCAGATGGGGCTACTAATAAAGTGCCACTTTCTTTAATTATAGCCCTTGCTATATCGCTTTTTGGGAAACGAACAGCTACAGTTTTCATACCAGCTGTAACAGTATCTGAAATACAATCCTTTTTATCGAAAATTAAAGTTACTGAACCTGGCCAGAAAGATTCAAATACCTTTTCAACTTCTTCTGGCATATTGGTACATATATCATAGACTTGGTCTAGTTTATAGATATGTACTAATAATGGATTGTCTTGAGGTCTACCTTTTACTTCAAATACTTTTTTAATTGCATCTTCATTAAAAGCATCGGCTGCTAATCCATATACTGTTTCTGTTGGAATGGCAACAACATTACCTTCTTTTAAATATTTTGCCCCTTTTATGATATTATCGTAATTGTTATCTAAATTTCTAACATCTAAAATCTCTGTTTTTATTGTCACAAAAAATCCCCCTCTTGAAGTAGTTTGTATTTACTATTATATTAAAAAATAAAATAGTTTGAAAGGTTTAATTTCTAATTAAATAAAAAGCTATCTTGCTTTACAATATAGTTCTATAGTGATAATATATAGCTATATTGTAAAACAAGATAGCTATATAAAGGTGGTGATAAATTTGAAAAATACTATATCTTCACAAATGCTAAAAGGTATATTAGAAGGATGTATTTTGAAAATTATCGGACAAAAAGAAGTTTATGGATATGAAATGAACTTAAAGTTAAAGGAATATGGAATTTCGACTGTATCAGATGGGACTATATATCCATTATTATTAAAACTTCAAAAGCAAGAATTAATAGAGGGGGAAATGAGAGCATCAGAGGAAGGCCCTATGCGGAAATACTATAAGCTTACTGATAAAGGAAAACTACAATTAGAAATGTTTGAAAAACAATGGGAAGAATTATCAAATAGTGTAAACAACATTTTAAGTATAAAATAGGGGAGTGAAAAAATGTGCAAAATGCAAAAGAACTTGTAGAAATAAATAATACATATAGAGAACAATTAAATGAGGAAAATAAAGAATTTTATGAAGATATATTAGTTTATATAAGAGCTAAAAGCTTTTTAAAAGATGAATTGCAACTTGAAGAATCATTGCTTGAAATTTTAACAGATATTATAGAGGCGCAAAATCAAGGTATTAAAACTGCAGATTATTTTGGAAAAAATCCTAAAGAGATTAGTGATGAAATATTAAAAAATACAAATAAAAGTTCTTTTAAAGAAAGAGCTAAATTATTTTTTAGTGTTAGTGGAATATATGTATTAGTTACTATATTTCCTAAACTAATAAATCCTAGTGAAGGAATAGATGTAGTTAAGTTTTTAATTGGATTAGTTGTTACACTTATAGTTATAAATGTTATTATGAATATTTTGGGGGACAGTATTTATTCAAGTAATTCCAAAAAGACAACTTTAAGTATGATTGGTTTGTTTGTTGTATATATAATTTTAATAGTATTGATGGAAAAGTTTATGCCTAATACTTTTGAAGTTAAACTAGAAGGAAGCTTAGGAATCGGGATAATTGTAATAGGTGGGGGATTAGGACTAGTATATAGCTTAAGAGAAAAATTATTTTATTCATTTATACCCATTATTATAGTAGCTTGCACTCTAGGGATATTAACTAGATTAAAATCTATAAATTTCTCAGCCACTGAGCAACCTGGGAAAACTATAGTTTTAGTATCTATGACAATTGCATTTGTATTATTTTATGGAATATCATATATACAAGCTAGAGATGATAAAGACACAAAATAAGTGTATATTAGAATCAAGATATGCTACTAGCAACTGGAAGAAACTTTTAAAATCCAGTTGCTTTATTTATATCTATTCTGAGGTAATAATTCTGAAACCAAACCCACGAATTGTTTTTATAGATACAGTCGACTTATATGTAGAAAGCTTTTTTCTCAATCTTTTTATAGTATCATCGGTAGCTCTACTATCAATTGGATTATTTTTAAAATCCCAAATTTTTCGTAATAGCTCATGTCTACTTACAGCCCTATCTTTATTTTCTATTAAATACAAAACCAACTCAAATTCGTTCTTTGTTAGCTTTACATCTGAATTTTTTATTTTAACATTAAATTGTTTTTTATTTATTATAATATCTCCGAAATAAACTATACTTCTATCTAAATTATTAACATTAGTATCTAAATCAATTCTTCTAAATATAGCTTTTATACGAGCTAAAAACTCAAGATAAGAAAGTGGCTTACACATGCAATCATCACATCCTAAGTTAAGTGCAGTAATTTTATCTAAATCACTAGTACTTGAAGATAATAAAATTATAGGCACAGGACTAATGCTTCTAAGTATAGAACAAACTGTCATCACATCTAACCCATCAATATTTGTATCTAGAACAACTAAATCACATGGATTAGAATAAAATTCATTAATCATAATATTACCAGATGTATATGTTTTTACAGAGAAACCTTCATGAATTAAAAATGATTTCACATATTCACACTCTAGAATATCTTTATTTGCAATATAAATACATTTCTCCAAGTATATCTCCTCCTAAGTAATACGTAAGCAATAAAATAATATACTAAAAATTATATCACAATAGCGGTATTAACAATTATAAAATTGCCACAAACAAACCTTTGAATTGACATTTTTAAAAGAGTAATATCTATTTATATCAACATAATATTGAGGTGGAATTTTGTAAAACAATAAAGTACTGGAGGAGTTCAAAATGAATTTTAGAGAAAAATATGGACAATGGGGAATTGTACTTGGAGCTACAGAAGGAATAGGTAAAGCAAATGCTTATGAACTAGCTAGAAGAGGAATGGATGTAATTTTAGTTGGAAGAAGAAAAGAGGCGTTAGAAGCTTTAGCTAAAGATATAAATAACGAAACAGGAAGAGAAATAAGAGTATTACAACAGGATTTATCTGAGTATGATGCAGCTGAAAAGATTATAGATTACACTAAAGATTTAGATATGGGATTAATAAATTATGTTGCATGCTTACACTCAATGGGACAATATGATAAAGTTGATTACTCTAAATATGAGCAAATGTATAGAGTAAATATAAGAACTTTCTCTAAGTTATTACACCATTTTATAGGAGAATTCAAAGAAAGAAACAGAGGAGCTTTTGTAACTATAGGTTCTTTATCTGGATGGACTTCTTTACCATTTTGTGCAGAATATGCAGCTCAAAAATCTTACATGATGACACTTACAGAAGGAGTAGCATATGAATGCAAAGATACTAATGTAGATGTGTTATTAATGGTTGCAGGATCTACGATTACACCTACATGGTTGCAAAATAAACCAGCAGATGAAGATGCTGTTGCAGCAGCAATGTATCCAGAAGATGTAGCTAAAGAAGGGTTAGATCAATTAGGTGTTAAGTTCTCATATTTAGTAGGTGAAAGAAATAGAAAAAATCATAAAAAGAGAATAGAGACAAAAGAAAGAGATGAGATAATAGAAGAATTAGGAAAGATGTTTACTCATAGAGGATAATTATAGAATTAAATTAAAAGATTATAGACATTTTTAGGAGGGGAAACTATGAAATTAAAAAATAAGATAGCGTTAGTAACGGCTGCAACAAAAGGAATAGGACTAGCAAGTGCTAAAAAATTAGCTGAAAATGGTGCTATTGTTTACATAGGAGCAAGAAATGAGGAATTAGCAAATGAAGTTATAAAAGACATTGAGAGCTCTGGAGGAATTGCAAAATTTGCTTATTTTAATGCAAAAGACGGAAAAACTTACGTTGATATGGTTGAAGAAGTAATTAAAAATGAAGGTAAAATTGATATTTTAGTAAATAACTATGGTGGAAATGATGTAAAAATTGATAAAACCATAATAGATACAAATAGCGAAGATTATTTTAATACAGTTATATCAAATTTACAAAGTGTATTTATTACAAGTCAAACTGCAATTAAAAGTATGATGAAAAGTGGAGGCGGAAGTATTATTAATATTTCTACAATTGGTTCAGTAGTTCCTGATTTATCAAGAATAGGTTATTGTACATCTAAAGCTGCCATTAACTCATTAACTCAAAATATTGCAGTACAATGTGCTAAATATAATATAAGATGTAATGCTGTGTTACCTGGATTTATAACAACTAAAGCTGCACTTCAAAATATGAGTGAGGAATTTTTAAATACATTCTTAAAACATGTTCCGATGAATAGACCAGGTAAACCTGATGATATAGCTAATGCCGTACTATTCTTTGCTTCTGATGAATCTTCGTATGTTACAGGAGAAATTATGGAAGTAGCAGGAGCTTTTGGTAAATTTACTCCTATGTATGGCGATTGTGTAAAATAATATAATGATTAAAATAAAAATAACACTCTTAGAATCTAAGCAAATGGATTTTGAGAGTGCTTTTATTTATATTTAAGTTTAAATTTAGAGGTTAGGACTAATAGACATAGAATATAATGTACTAATAATATAAGGAGGTGAAGTATTGAGAAAGAGTAAGGTGTTAATTGGCATAATTATAATTTTAAGTGTAGTATATATGATTTATTTAAATAAACCATATAAAAGTACAGATGAGTACTTAAAAAAGAATTATGCAGATTTAAATTTACAAGAGGAAGAGAATTTTTCAGGATTGGAGTTATTAGATAAAGATTTAAAAGATAAGAAAATTATTTTTGCAGGGGAATATCATAATTTAGATCAAAATCAAATTGTGGAGCTAAAACTTTTAAAATATTTTCAAAAGGAAGCAGGGGTTAATTATTACTTAGAAGAAATAGGTCATGCAGATGCACATTTTATAAATAAATACCTAGAAAGTGGGGATGAAACTATTTTAAAAGATTATTTTGATATTTATAAAAATCAAAAGTATTATACAGAGGAAAGATACGATCATTTTATAGATGTTTATAGATTTAATCAAACTCTTCCAGATGATGAAAAGATAAAAATAGTAGGTGCAGATATAGAATCACAAGCTACTTACGAATACATACTTGAGGTTGTAAAGGATAAAGATAGTTTAACTGATGAGTTAAAAACTGTACTATCTAAATTAAAAGATTTTAATTACAATTCAAAAACTAGCTATGAAAATATATCAACTAGTATAAATGAACTTATTGAAGATATAAAAAATAATGAAGAAAAGTATAAAAGTATATTTAAAGAATACTTTTATGGATTCAAACTTGTAATAAAGAACTTATACAATTTTATGAATAGTTATCTAAATTCTAGTGACTCTGGAGAGTACCGTATTAAAAGGGATAGTCATATATATGAAAACTTTAAATTAATAGATTCAAAGTTAGAAAATCCAGTATATTTTGGGCAGTGGGGAAGTTATCATGTATTTCAAGATACATTGTATCATAATGATTATTCTTTAGATATAAATTATTTTGCAGCATTATTAAATAAAGATAAAGATTATAAAGGAAAGATATTATCAATAAATTATGGATATTATCCTTATAAAACTGCAAAAAGCTATAATTACTCATATATAGATGATGAATTATTCAAGGATTATTTAAATTCAGATTCAAACGCAACCATATTTAAACTAAATAATAGCAAATCTCCATTTAAAGAAAACACTATTAATCCATATGAGACAGAGGCAATTGATTATAAAGGCAATCCTATAACTAATTATTTTCAATATTTAATATTAATAAGAGATAGTGAACGCTCTAAAATAGTAATGGAAGATTAAAGTTAATTATATAAATAAAAGCTATGGCTAATAAGTCATGGTTTTTTTGTTTAATAAAGAAGCTTTCAAAGTAAATATAAGTTAAGTTGTTCAAATTTAAAGGTTATAGCAAATACATAAAGAATATAAACTCTTAATAATGAAAATAGAAGGAGCAAAGTTATGCCTAAATTAAGAAATAATGAAATATCCATAGCTTTTGATATGGGGGGGTGTCCAAATAGATGTAAACATTGTTGGATAGGTCATTTGAAAAATAAAAAAATAGATATTGAAAAAATAAAAGAGATTGTAAATGAGTTTAGAAATTATAAAATAAATGAAGATGACAGTACATATTTTAATAAGGTTTTTGTGAGTACTTGGTTTAGAGAGCCAGACTATCTACCTAATTATAAAGAACTATATGATTTAGAAGAAGAACTTTCAGATGAAGTAAAAAGATTTGAACTTATGAGTGTTTGGAGGATAGCCAGAGATAAAGATTATGTTAAGTGGGCAAAAGATATAGGTACACAAAAATGTCAAATAACATTCTTTGGATTAGAAGAAAACACAGATTATTTTGCAGGACGAAAGGGAACTTTTAAAGATAATTTAATAGCTACAGACAGGCTAATAGAAGAAGGTATTGTTCCTAGATGGCAGTTGTTTTTAAATGAAGAAAATAAAGGTGAATTACAGGCTTTTACTAAGTTAATAGAAGATTTAAAACTTGAAGATAGAGTAAAAGCTATAGGTAAAGAATTTGAAGTTTTTGTATACCTACCAGCTCCATATGGAGAAGCATTTAACTTGGAAAATATAAGACCTAAAGCTAATATATTAGACTCTATACCTACATATTTAAAAGAGAAAACTTTGAAATACTTTAATTCTAAAGATATTAAAGCAATACTTGGATATGAGGAAAAAGAGTTGTTACCAAAGTTGTTGGAAAACAATGATAGTTTAAGTGAGTATCCTTTTATATTGTCATTTATGATAACTTCAGATTTAGAGGTTTACTGTAATGCAGGTGAAGTTGTGCCATGGTGGAGTTTAGGTAATTTAAATTACGATAGTGTAGAAAAAATTATGGATAACTATATAAATAATGCTTCATTAGGATTAAAGCTTATGTATGAAGTACCTATATCAAAACTTGCGAAAGAATGTGGAAACTTAGATGGGATAAGTATTTATACTGAAGAAGATTTAATTATGAAGTATATACATATGTATGGAGAAAACTTACATGAAAATGGGGAATTGTTAAAGTAGGAACTCATAAAAATAATATTCAAACTGATGGTAACTATTATGATGAACTTTTAATGGATTTACATCTTTAAAAGTTAGCCAAAATAAAAATTTAAAAGATTAAGATATATTAAAAATTAAAAATAAGGGAGAAATCAAATTGAGATTAGAAGATAAATCTGTAAAAAATGTGTGGGGAAAATATTTAAACTCTATAGGTGAAAGTATTGAAACTACAAATAAGACATATGATTCATGGTGTTTTTGTGATAATAAAGAAAGTGCTGATAAATTAGCAGATTTAGTTTGTCTTGGTATAAAGAGAGGAACTACATCACTTTATGAATTATACGAGTTAGAAAATGAAGATATACCTGAAGAAGGATCATATAGCATAGTTACAAATTGGGATGGAATTGCTAAATGTATTATAAAAAATAAAAAAGTATATATACTTCCATTCAAGGATGTAGACTCTACATTAGCATATATAGAAGGAGAGGGAGATAAATCATTAGAATATTGGAGAAAAGTACATATAGAGTTTTTTAAAAGAGAATTATCTAATATCGATAAGGAATTCAATGAAGATATGAAAGTTGTATTTGAAGAGTTTGAAGTTGTATATATATAAAATGTTTGGGGGGAGATAGGAATGGACAATGAGAATATAGAAAAAGTTTTTGAATTTTATAACACTGTATCGGAAAAAGGAAGATTAGAAAGAGGATTAGGTATTATCGAGCTTTATAGAACCAAACAAATTTTGAGTAAGTACATAAATACCAGTAAGAATGTTATATATGACATTGGTGGAGGAGTAGGGATTTATTCACAGTGGTTAGCAGCTAAAGGTAATCAAGTTCACTTGTTAGAACTTTGCCCAAATGCTGTAGAGTATGCAAAGTCAAACTATAACAATTCATTTACTGCAGAAGTTTGTGATGCTAGAAGTATAAACAGAAGTGATGAAAGTGCAGATATTGTATTACTTATGGGACCATTGTATCACCTTCAAAGCTTAGAGGAGAGATTAAAAGTTTTAAAAGAATGTTATAGAGTATTGAAAAAGGGAGGAATTTTATTTTCTGTTGGGATATCTAAATTTAGTACAACTACATGGGCATTATCAACATTTGGAAGTAAAAATAACTTATTAAATGAAGATGTATTTACAGATATGATAGAAAAAGAGTTAAAAGAAGGAGTACACGAAAGACCAAAAGAATATCCCAATTTACTTACACAAGCCTATTTTCATACACCTCTACAGTTGCAAGGTGAAATTGAGAATGTTGGGTTCGAAACTATAAATAAACATGCAATAGAAGGTACGATTTGGTTTACACCAGATTTAAATGAAAAGTGGAAAGATATTAGTATAAGAAAAAGACTATTAAATATTTTAGAGATTACAGAAAATGAAATAGAGTTAATGGGAATGAGTCCTCATTTTATTATTGTATCTCAAAAAATTAAATAATGGATATAAGTAGCTAATTTCAAAAAATACTATCCCAAAAGAGTTAAATAAAATATATTAGAAGTTTTATCATTTTGTTTTAGAAAAGAGTAACTTTTATAAACATAAGTAAATTTAGTTACTTAGAAATTATGGATAACTTATTGAATATAGGTACAAAAAACTATATTATTAAAACATACTTACTGAATAGGGGACATTATATGAAAATTATTAAAAGAAATATATTTGTATTAGGTATTTGTACTGTAATATCAATAGGAATTACAGGGTGTAATAACGTAAATAATAAATCTGCATCAACTGTTAAGAAAGAGGTAACTCAAAATTATAAAGGGTATAGTGGAATAGGTTATGAGCCTATATATCATATTTCTAAAAATGAATATATGGAGAAGGGTATTGAGAAGACGAAAAGGTCTTATGAAGGAGAATATAATTATGATTTGCTCGAAAATCTAAATGAAAATAGTAGTTTATCACTAGAGAAATATTCAGAAACGCTAGACGCTATATTTGGGAAATTTATATATACATATACTTCTCAATATCAGATAGAAGAAACTAAATTAGAAAAAGAGTTTATAGAAATGATTATAAATAAGTTAATTACATTGCAGGAAATAGGAAAAAAATCTGATTATAAAGAAAAGGTTGCAAAATTAAATCCATACTTTAATGCTACAATAGATGCCATGACAGAGTTAAAAAATAACTTAGATATAAAAGAATATGCTGAGTATTTAGATTATAAAGGAAGAGCTAGATTAACTTTACAAACATTAATAAGTACATGCTCTAATGGCGTTATACTAGGATACTCACTATATGATGATTTTAATTACAAACCAGAAAAATTTGATTCAATAAATTTTCAAATAGAACAAGAAATTTACTCTATAAGAGATTATATGGGTTCTATATCATTAGTAGATGAATCTTTAAGAGATGAGGACTATATAGTTGCAATAAAGAGATTAGAGAAAATACAAAAGACTATAAATGAAAACTTTGCAGATAATCTGGAATTAGATAATATAAATAAACAATTTAATATAGTTTATGATGAAATAGATAAAGCAAGAAATATTACTAGAGATAATTATGAAAAAGCAGCTAAACAAAAAGGTACTAATGGAGAATGTATAGTAGCTATAAGGGGAGCAGATATAGATTTAGCACCTAAGATGATTAAATTAGCTACTATGATATCGGATAATATAGCATATGACAAAATTAATTTGTAAATCAATTATGCAAATTAAGTTCTAAATTTTATTTTTTATTTTAGTAATAATCCCCCCACCAATGTGATATATATGTAATATAGAGATACAAATATATCACATTGGTGGGGGGATTATTTATGAAAAAAGGTATGAATAAGTATTTATTGATTGTAGCATTTTTAATTTTTTTAAAAGTTAAAGGGATTGAAACATTAAAAAATGACCCATTAGAAATATTGACTTTTGCATGGATTGGATGTTTATTTATAAAAGATTTAAATCAGCATTTATTCCTTCTAGGGTTTTTAGGTTTCTTTGGATTTACAGAATTAAAAAGTGATCCATTAGGACTATTAGCTTTTTCATGGTTTGCATATTTCTCTCATTACTGGTGGAACAAACTAGGAACTTGTAAAGATGAACGTTTAATTTACAATAAAAATAGAGCAGGTTCTATAGCGCTTTATACAGGATTTGTATTATCGGTTGTAGCAAGTGTATTAGTTAGATTAGTTACAGTAGACATATTAACTCTTTATAGAGCACAAGTATTGATATTATCACTTACTTTTGCAATAGCAATGAACTTATGGGCGTTTTTAACATACAGATTTGATTTAGGAAATTAAAAACTATGACAAATTTCATTAGCAATTTAAAAAAATATCGACAGTTTAATGGTCTAACCCAAGAAGAATTAGCTAATAAGGTTAATGTTAGAAGAGAAACTATAGCCCGTTTAGAAAATGCTAAATACAATCCTTCACTTGAACTAGCTTTTAGAATAGCTAAAGAACTTGACACACCAATAGATAAGTTATTTATATTTGAATTTTAAGTTTGATTATAATATAGAAAATGATAATTGACATCTATGAAATTAATAATATGATTATATATAAAAGGAGCGTATGCTCCTTTTTTTAGTAATATAGTAGTTAAACAATATATTTAGAAAGGGTGAAAATATGGAAATATGGGATTTATATGATAAAGATAGAATCAAAATTGGAGAAACTATGATAAGAGGGAGTGAATTTAAAGAAAATACTTATCATATGGTAGTGCATGTGTGTATTTTTAATTTAGAAGGAAAAATGTTAATTCAACAAAGACAAACGTTTAAAGAAGGCTGGCCAAACATGTGGGATATTACGGTTGGAGGAAGTGCTGTATCGGGTGATTGTAGTCAGTCAGCTGCAGAGAGGGAAGTTTTTGAAGAAATAGGTTATAAGATAAATCTTAAAGATAAAAGACCTTCATTGACAATTAATTTTGAAGTAGGATTTGATGATATTTATATAATAAAAGAAGATGTTGATATTGATAAGCTTAAATTGCAATATGAAGAAGTTCAAAATGTTATGTGGGCTGATAAAAATAAAATCTTAGGTATGATTGATAGTAAAGAATTTATACCATATCACAAAAGTTTTATAGAACTATTATTTGATATGAAAGATTATATGGGCTTTACATGTAAAGATAATATTTAATTAAAGTAAATATAAATATTAAAAATATGTATTTTGATGTAGATTTTGAAAATACAACTTCTGCTATAATTAAATTAAGATTACCTATTAAAGTTAATTATAGGGGGAGGGATGATGATGAATATTATATTAGAGAATGAGTATTCAATTAAGCCTATAACGTCTTCGAATCATAATGAAATAAAACATTTATATGATTTATGTTCTGATTACCATATCATGAGTAGTGGAAGAAATGCAACTGATGAGGATGTAGATAGTATTTTTAAATATAGTGAAAGAAAGACATTAGAAGACTCTTTAACACTTGGAGTATACAATAAATGTGGATTGTTAATCGGTATGGTAGATATATTTAAAAACTATCCTGAAAATGGAACTTGGATGATAGGATTATTGTTACTTTCACCAAATGAAAGAAATAAAAACTTAGGAAAAATAATTCATGAAGAAATAAAGAAATATGCTTTAACTCAAGGGGCTGATACATTTAGAATAGGTGTGTTAGAGCAAAACACTAAAGGTATAAAGTTTTGGAAATTAGCAGGGTATCAACATGTAAAATCAACAACAATAAATATTGGAGATAAAGAAAGTAATTTAAATATATTAAAATTACTTCTTAAATAGTTGTTAGGGAGGGGGAATAGAATGACAGAGGAGATATTAAAAACTAAATTAATACAAGTTAAAGAAGATAATTATTTGATTAATGAAATTAACTGTGAGAATTTATATTATTCTTATGCACTTGATATGCTTAAACATATAGGAACAATTGATCCAACTTTGAGAGATGATTTGATTTATGATATTTTTTCAAAATGGATTAATCAAAATAAATTTTCTATTCAGCAACTTCAAACTTTCTTAGAAATTTGTATAGATAATCAGCATTTAATGAAATGTGTGGGGATTGAAAATGATGATACAGTTTTTAGCCGTACGTTTTCTGCACTGATTATAGCCTTGATATTATACTCTAATAATCAAAATAACTTTTTATCTAATAATGAAATTAACAAGACGACAAACACAATAATTGAGTACTATACTAAAGAGGTTGATTTAAGAGGGTACGTAGATAATAAGGGGTGGGCTCACTCAGTAGCACATGGAGCTGATGTAATTGATGAACTAGGAAAATGTAGTGTTCTTTGTAAAGAAGATTTACAAAAGCTGCTTATGACATTGCAGTCAAAAATATGTCAGGGGAAATATGTATACATTGATGGAGAGCCTGATCGAATAAGCATTGCTGTGAAGAGTATTTTTATGAGAGATGAAATTGGTGAATGTGATATATTGTCATGGTTAGAAAGTTTTAAAAAGTATAACTATATTAAAGAATCATCAATAGAATGGTATCATCAAAATGTTAATATTACTAATTTTTTAAAGAGCTTGTATTTTACATTGAAGGGTTGTATTCAAGATGTAATTATACTTGATAAAATTCAGTGCTTAGTAACTAATTTATTATAAAGTATTAATTTATTATGTATGCTAAGTAAAAATGTATTTGGAAAAAGTTGAAATGATTATAGCTATAGATAGTATGATAAATAAAGAAGGGAAAATTTAATATGGTATTTTTAGAAACCAAACGATTAGTTTTAAGAAGCCTAAAATATGAAGATTTAAACACTTTATTTGAATATAGAAATGATCCACATTGTGCTAAATATCAAAGATGGGATAATACATCTTTGGACTACTTAAAAGGTTTAATTGAAAAAAATAATACTGCTAGAATATTAGATAAGAAAACAATGCAAGTAGCGATTGGACTTAAAAGTAGTAATGAACTTATTGGAGATATGTTCATTGCTTTTAAAGATAATACAATTACACTGGGGTACACTATTGCAACTAAACATCAAAGAAATGGTTATGCCTATGAAATACTTAAAGGGGTAATGGCTTATATCTTTGATAATTTTTCAAACTATGAAATTGCATGTTTAGTACATCCAAACAATGAGCCTAGTATTAAGTTATTAGAGAAATTGAATTTTAAAAATGAAGGTTATGTAAAAAGTATTGATAGTGTGGTATTTTCTATTAATTAGATTGCAGTTTAAACAGGGGAATGGGAGATGTAAATATGAATAAAGTATATTTTGTAAGACATGCAAAACCTGATTTTTCAGTTCATGATGATTTAACTAGACCACTAACAGAAGAAGGGATAAAATCTAGTAAGGAACTTGTAGAGTTTTTTAAAGATAAGAATATAACTAAAATGTATTCAAGTCCATATAAAAGATCTATAGACACAATAAACGAAGTAGCTAAAGATTTTAATTTAAAAATTGAGATGGTAGATGATTTTAGAGAAAGAAAGATAAGCGATTGTTGGATAGAAAATTTTAATGAATTTTCTAAAAATCAGTGGAAAGATTTTGACTACAAAATGGATGGAGGAGAATCTTTAAAGGAAGTTCAGGATAGAAATATAGTTCAATTACATAGAATTTTAAAAGAAAATGCTAATGAAAATATAGTTATAGGAACTCATGGTACTGCATTAAGCACTATAATAAATTTTTATGATAAAGATTTTGGATATGAAGCCTTTGATAGAATAAAGGGAGTTATGCCCTGGATAGTTTGTGCGGAGTTTGACGGAGTTGATATTTTAAATATGAAAGAACTTATTAATATAGAAGCCGGTGCAATATAGTTCTAAGTAAAAATAAAATATGAACAAAAAAGAGTATATATATTGGAATTTTTTTTATTCAATATATATACTCTTTTTGTTTGATTTGAGCGTATATAACAATAGTTTATATTATTATCATATACACTAAAACCATAAATTTTAGTTAATTGAATAAGTTACTAATTCATTTTCTTTAACATTTTCTAAAGAGAATTCCATTGTATTTATATGATTAAAAATACGTAAATATAATTTTCCTAAAGTTTGGTCATAGGCGCACATATAACTTGAAAAATCTGAATCATCTTTATCTTTAACAAAACGTACAACTCCTTTTGGCACCCAAGCTGAATTTAAAATACTGAATAGTTGAGTTGGAGCCTCTTCATCATTAATCTCGCCTAAAAAGTTTCTTAAATATGCTACACGCACAAATCTTGATGGTGAAGTATAATCACCTGGTAATCCAAGCATTCCAGAACCATTTGAACTAGGTGGAATTACTGTTTTACTATTTATATGATTTTGTTGTTTATTAAACCCTTGAACTTGTATATAATTTGATAAATTAGTTATATGCCAATCGAATGTAGGAGCATTAGTCATTACACCTATAGTATTATCAAAAACTCTAAAACGTCCATTGTTTGTGGGCTCTAGTACTACTGAGTCACCCATTTTGTCTGTAAAAGTATAATGAGCAGTGATAGGATGTCCTTTATCTAATTCTCCTAGAGCAGGAAGATCATCACCAGTAACTGCAACTTTTGATATATTTTTCTTTATATCACTAACAGTTTCAAAGTTACTTAAAATCCAAGGTATTATTTCACCACTATTGATAGCTGTAAGACCTTCTTTTTCTATATTATCTTTCGTATCCCATGTACATGAATCTAAAAATAAAAGTCCTCCAGCAAGTCCTTTTTCATTTACTCCATCAAAAAATAAAGTAGATCCTGATAAACTAATACCTAAAAAAGCATATTTTGTTTTCCAAGGATTACTTTGTGTATCTAAAGTGAAATTTTTAGGGACGATAGTTACTTTTGAATTCATGTCAAATGGATTAAAAGAAGTATCTAAAGTTCTTCCCCAGTAAGAATTATTTTTATTGCTTAAAATATGAACATGTGTACACAATGAAATCATCTCCTATTAAGTTATTGTATTTTTTATATTATTTTTCTACCCTAACTTAAATATGATAAACAGGATTAACTGAATGCTTAATGTTATTTATTAAGTATTTGATGTAAGATATTAAAAATTAATTATAATTTTTGCAACTTTTTAAAATCATTGTAAGTCTAATTGATGTAAAAGTTAATTAACTTCTAAAAATACATTATAATGTTAGGTGGGTAAAGTAAAACGAAGGGAGATTGTATGTTAAATATATTAAAAATACCTTTGCAAAAAATAAGGAAAAATTCAGAACAAGACTTAGCAAAGGCAGCAATAAGGGGAGATTCTGATGCATTTTCAGAATTGATAAAAATTCATAAAGCATCACTTTATAAAATAGCTTATAGCTATGTAAAGGATGAACAAAAAGCATTAGATATATTACAAGAAACGGTATATAAAGGGTTAATAAATATAGAAAAGCTAAAAGAAGCAAAATATTTTAAAACATGGATAACAAAGATATTAATTAATACATCAATAGATTATTCTAAAAAAGAAGAAAAAATAGTTTACATAGAAGAAACAATCTTATCAGAAGATCATAAAAATATTTCAATTGAGGATAAATTAGATTTATATGATGCAATAGATATGTTAAGCGATAATTATAAAATGGTTATTATACTTAAATATTTTAATGATATGACAGATGAACAAATTGCTAAAAATATGGATATCCCAATAAACACTGTAAAAAGTCATCTCAGAAGAGCTAAAGAAAAAATTAAACAAATTTTAAAGGACGGTGACTTGTAATGGGAAATAAAAAATATGATGAAATAATTATACCTACAAATATAGATAGTGTAATAGAAAAAGGTGTTGAAAAAGCATTAATACATAAAAAGTGTAATACTGATAACAAATATAGAAAGCTATATAAGGTGTTAGCTGCAAGTTTTATTGGCTTAATAATTGTTGGAATTGTTAACCCTGCATTAGCATCTAAAATACCTTTTGTAGGAAATGTATTTGAAGTTATTGAAAAGAATATTTACTTTCCAGGAAACTATTCTCAGTACGCAACTTCTATAAATGAAACTGCTTATTCAAATGGAATAGGAATTACACTTTCAGAATTAGTATGTGATGGACAGACATTATATGCTACATATATTGTTGAAAATGATGAGCCATTTAAAAATACATCATGGGGAAATGGGAAAGAGTTAGATATGAATCAACTAGAGGTAGAAGCTGAATACAACCAATTAGATTTTACAAATGAAGAACCTGACGTATCAGGATTTTCAGGGCTAGAAGGTGAATTTATTGATGAGAATACTTTTGTTGGAGTAGAAACATACGACTTATCTAACATAGAAGAAGATATTCCAGATGAATTCATATTTAAAACTAAACTTGTATCTATAGAAAATTATGCTACAGAAGAGAACAGTAAAGATTACGTTAAAAAAGGGACTTGGGCATTTAATGTTCCAGTTAAGGTTAATAAAAGTCTAAAAAAAGAAATTATCACTGATAACTTGGAAAATGATATAGTAAAGGTTAAATCAGTAGTTATAACACCATTTAAGAGTATTGTGAAAGTAGAATATAAAAAAGGCAATTGGGATGATTATGATATTAAGGTGTTAGATGAAAATAATAAAAAGTTATACTGTGACCAAACTAGTGTGTCAGAAGATAATGATAAAGAAATATCGGCATCTTTAGAAGCTACAGGAAATAGCAAAAGTATAAGAATTGTTATAGAGAAATCTGTATATAAGGAGTTGAAATCTCAAAAAGGAACGTATGAAGAAGTTAGAAGAGATGTAGTTTTTGATGAAGTTTTATATTTAGATAAATAAGATGTAAGAGTAAACCAACATAAGTATTGTTGGTTTATTTTTATGGTAGTTTTAGTAAAAAAATATAATTACTGCTATTATCATATTAGACTATTAAAAAATTTAAAAATAAATGAACCTTTTATGGTATAGATACATCTAATTAGTGAAAGCAAAGAAATAGCGCTATGATTTGTTAAGAAAGGTAGGAAATATAATTGGATAAAAATAAATTTATAGATAAGGTACTTGAAGCTGAAGTTACTTTATACCATGTATCAAAATCAATTTTAATACATGAACAAGATTGTGAAGATGCAGTTCAAAATGCAATACTTAAAGCTTATGACAAGCTACATACTTTAAAAGAAGAAAAATATTTTAAAACTTGGTTAATACGTATACTTATAAATGAATGTTATAGCTTAAAACGTAAAGCTGTAAAAAACATTCCCTATGAAGAAGCTTTTGAATCTGTTAAAGCGGATGATAAAAAGGATTATAACGAGCTATATCAAGCTATAGTTAACCTTCCACCAAGAATTCGTGTAACCATCGTTTTATATTATGTAGAAGGATATTGCATAGATGAGATTAAACAAATCTTGAAAGTACCATCAGGAACTGTAAAAAGCAGATTATCAAGAGGTAGAAAGCTATTAAAAATTGAGCTAAAGAACATGGAGGAAATTTATGAATAGAAAAGATTTTAAAGATACTTTTGAAGATGTACCACAAGGGTTTAAAAATAGGGTAAGGTCAACACTAAATAACTTACCAGATAAAGAGGAGAATATAGTAATGGTTAAGGATAAAAATAAAAATAAAAAGCGTTTTAATATAGGGTTTAGAAAAAGAGTATTAGTTACTTTAGCAGTTACTATGATATTAGGAACAGGAGTATTTGCAGCAGGAAATGTATTTTCTATAATTGGAAACTCAAGTAATATTCCAACTTATAAGAGTATTCCAAGTATATCTCAAGTAAGTAAGGATTTTGGGTTTGAACCTAAAATAGTTAAAGAATTTAGCAATGGATATATTTTTGATAAAGGATATACTGTTAATAAAGAAGGTTTTGATGAAGAGGGAAATTCATTAGGAAAATCAAAGGAACTGGATTTTACTTATAGGAATAGTAAGAATGAATTAAGCCTTTATATGACAAATAAGCAGTTTGGGGAAAAGGATGAAAATACAGAAAAAGTTGAAAATTATAAGGGAGTAGATATATACTATAATCAATATGCAAGTAAGTCGGTTCCAGCAGATTATGAGATGACAGAACAAGATAAGAAAGATGAAGCAGAGGGGAAATATGTTTTTAGTGTTGGGTCTAAGGAAGTAGAAGTTACTGAGGTTAAGTTCTTAAGCTTTGAAAAAGATGGTGTTACTTATTCATTATTGGCTATGAATAATGACATATCTAAAGATGAATTAGTTAAAATGGCATGTGAGATTATAGATAATAAGTAGGATATAGACTCAAGATAAGAGTATAAACTCATTTCTTGAGCCTATATCCGAGAGCTTTTATTTGGGAATGTTATCGTATTAGGTATATTTATTGCTAATTAAAAAGTTTGGCTATGTTAGATAAGTTTGTGATATATTAATAAAAAAAGACTGTACCTTAGTAATTCTAAAATGTTGAATTACAAGGCACAGTCTTATATTAAATTGAATATCAATCAATTCATAATTCAGTTCAATTGTTAATATTATCTTTCTTGAATTTCTTGAATTTTACTATATAAAATATTAACAACTTCTTTTACATCATTTTCATTGTATAATTGTTCTAAATTATATGAATCTATATAGAATATATTATTTTCTTTTAACCATTTTAATATTTCTGGAATTGGCCTTAAATCTTCACAAATCAAGCAGTAATTTTTATTATTTTTTCTTACATCCATCTCTAAGCAAAGTGATTGAGTCATAAATATACCAGGTGCATTGTTAAAACCTTTTGCTACTCTTAAGTTAATTTCAGTAATATCTAAAGTTGATATATTTTTCAGAACCTTTTTATCTCTATTGTTATATATTTTGATTTCAGCACCACCTATTAATAAAATCCATGGGCTTCTTGAATACATTTTGCCTGGATAATCATTACCATTTATAGAAACTGAAACGATTACCTTTCCAGAGTTTAATGCGTCGTCTATATCCCTTTTTAGACTATTTGACAAAGATTTATTTGTAACATCAAGCATGTTATATCCCCCATTTTTATATATTATATATTATATATTGCATAAAAACCTTCTAATTAATTATAGCATAAATAACATTTAATCATATTTCAATTATCAAATGGTCTTAGGCATACCTCAACTAAATAGATTGATTTAAATTAGTTCAATTAATCTATTTTGAATGGTTATTCTTGTTATATACGTTTCATTGGTAGTTACATTATAGATATGCAATTAAAAGGCATTGTATGTATTTGAATGTAGCTTTATTTATGTAATTATATATTGATTTTAATGGAGGTATTTAATTAATAAAAGTTTAATACTGATATAATATATAAATTTATATTATGGGAGGGTGTAAGTGGGGGTATGAAAAAAATATTAATTACGATAGTTTGTATTTTATCAATAATTACTTTATTAGGATGTGGCATTAGCTTTAATGACAAAAGGGTTTTGAGTAATGAACAGTGGATAGAAGATATAAATTACTTAGGTACAGAGTTAACTAAGCAACATCCAGATATCTTTAAGTACCGACCAAAAGAAAAATGGGATGATAGTATAGACAAATTAAAATCAGAAGTTCCAAAACTTTCAGATATAGATATAAAGATGAGAATAGCACAAATAGTAGCTACATTAGGTGATGCTCATACAGCAGTAGCTCCTATAGATATACTTACTCCAATTGGAGAAAAGCAAATAACTACAGATGAGATATGGGAGTTTCCAGTAAAAGCTGAATACTTTGATGATGGGTTAAGAGTAGTTCAGAGTGACTCAAAGTATAAAGACATCTTAGGTTCTAAGCTAATATCTATAAATAATGTTGATATAAGAGAAGTTTTAGATAAAATAGCAACTATAATAGCACATGACTATAAAAACAAACAAGGTCAGTTATTTTATGCAAAAGAGTATATGAATACATATGAATTTTTGAAGTTTTTTGAAATAGTAGATGGTAAAAAAGCGGAATACATATTTGAAAATGATAATAAAGAAAAGATAAATTTGAAATTAAAGCCATTAAAAAATAAAGATATAGATTACATAAAAGCAGATGTTAAAGAAATGAAAACAAATAAAATACCAGAAGGAGAAAGTGAGTTTTTCTGGTATAAAAATTTTAAAGAAGATAATATTTTATATTTTAAATTCAATAAGTTTGCTACTCATACTAATGGAGATATATATCCTAATTTTTATGAGTTTCAAGAGGGTATGATAGAAGAAATTAACGAGAAAGACTACGATAAGTTTGTTATAGATTTAAGAAATAATAAAGGTGGTAATGGTAAGGTTTTAGATGCTATGACAGATATGATAAAATATAGAACTGATTTAAGTGGGGAAGATATATACGTTATAACAGGAAAACAATCTAACTCTGCATCTACTTTATTAGCGTGGGATTTACAAAGCAAGAGAGACGCAAATATAGTTGGAGAAACGACTGGTGGTAATATCAATTTATTTGGAAGTCGCTCTGTACAAATAGAATTACCCAACTCTAAATTTAAGGTAGCTTATTCTAATAGTCCAATTATAAGTAAAAAAGGATATATAGGTGGAGTTAAACCAGATATAGAAATAATACAAAGTTATGAGGATTATGTAAATGGAATAGATACTTGTTATGAGCATATAAGAAAATTAATTAGATAGTTAGAGTTATATAATTAAAGTTGCTATGGACTTTAGTAAGTAAAATTGAGATACTTTAACTATGATAATAAATAAAAAAGAACATAATTAATTGTATGTTATATATGGGAGGTAAAATTGAATAAAATAGAAGTTAAATTAGCAAATAGAAGTGATATGAGAGCATTGGCAAAGATACAAGTGGATTCTTGGAGTGTTGCTTTTAAAGATATTCTTTCAAAAGAGACTTTGGAAAAGTACCAAGACGTTGAGGAGTTTACAAATTTTTTCGAATCAGTTTTTGACTCTAAGAAAGGAACTTTTTATATTGCATATTTAGATGAAAAACCTTGTGGAGAAGTATTTTGGTGCGATTCAGATGAAGAAGATAATTTAGATTGTGTAGAAGTAGTGGCTTTTCACTCGCTTAAAGAAACATGGGGAAAAGGTGTTGGTAAGGCTATGATGGATAGAACATTACAAGATATATTAAAAAGCGGAAAATACAAGGCGTATTTATGGGTGTTTAAAGATAATTATAGAGCAAGAAAGTTTTATGAAAAATGTGGATTTAAATCAGATGGAGTAGAGAGAATAAGTGATCTTGATGGGGCATTAGAAGTTAGATACTGGAGGTATATTATTTAGTGAATAGCTTAGTTATACAAGGTGACTATAAACATTGGAGAGTTGTAAATCACAAAAAATGTGAAAACTTATTTTTAGAAGGATATAGTGAAGTTAAAGAACTTTCTAGGGATAATATTAAGAAATATGATACTGTACATATAGAGTATAAAAAAAGTAGTATAGATATAATAATTAGAATAATAATAGGGGTTTGTTTAGTAGGTATTATAGGATTGTTAGCAGGATTTACTGCGAGTAATACATATGAAGCTTATAGATTAGTTTCTATTGAGTTTGAAGATGGAAAAAGAAGTTTAATAAAAATGAATGAAAAAGAATTTAGATATTTATTAGAATCTATATATTAAAAAAGGGTTACTTTTAAAAGAGGTAACCCTTTTGATATTTTACATACTATTAAATTTGAAAGATAATATACATTATGATAAGATTAATTTGGAAAAAAATGTAAATAGGGAGAAATAATGAGAAAAAGCATATTAATGATAACACCAGAAAATAGGGAGATTAACAGATTTAGAAAAAGGCAAGCAAATAATTTTATACAGATAACAATGCCTTATCTAGCAGCATTTATTGATGAAAGTAAATATAATATCACGTTGGTAGATGAATACAATCAAAAAATTCCTTTTCAAAAATTTTATGATGTAGTAGTAATTACAGTAAACACTTCAAATGCACCGCACTGCTATAATATTTCAAAAACTTTTAGAGATAAAGGAAGCCAAGTTGTATTTGGAGGGCCACATGCAACACTTTTACCAGAAGAAGTAAAAAATCACTGTGATGTAGTAATTATAGGTGAAGCTGAAGATAGTTGGAAACAATTCCTAAATGATTTTTACAATGGAGTGCATGAGCGTGAATATAGATGTATAAATACTCCCACTTTAGAAAACATACCTATACCAAGACGAGATTTAATAAAAGGAAGAAAATTTACAAAAGGAGCAGTTTTTGCGACAAGAGGGTGTCCCTATAGTTGTTCATATTGCAATTTAAAGCAAATATATCAAGATTCATTTAGAAAAAGACCGATAGATGAAGTTATAAAAGATATTAAGAGCATAAAAAGTAAATTTTTCGTTTTCTGGGATGATAATTTTTTTGGAGATATAGAATATTCGAAAGAGTTATTAAAAGAGTTAAGTAAGTTAAACAAAAAATGGGCTGCTCAAGTTACTTTAGAAAGGTTAAAAGATAAAGAATTATTAAAACTTGCTAAAAAAGCAGGGTGTATTTATTTTTTTGTTGGATTAGAATCCTTTTCTAAGAAAACTCTAGAAAGTGTAAATAAGGGATTAAATAATGTAGATAAATATAAAGAGTTAATTGACTCTGTACATAAACATGGTATTTGTATTCAAGCAGGTATAATTTTTGGATTTGATACTGATAAAAAGGATGTTTTTAAACATACTTTGGATATGTGTAATTACTTAGGTATAGACGGAGTTACAGTTAGTATATTAACGCCATTGCCTAAAACGCCACTATATTATCAGTTAAAAGAAGAAGGTAGATTATTAACAACCGATTGGTCGTATTATAATGGAAAAACGAGAGTAGCTTTTAAACCTAAAAATATGAGTTCAGAAGAATTATTTGAAGGATATATGTGGTTTAGAAGAAACTTTTATTCATTAAAATCAATATGTACAAGAATTAAAAAGTCAAAAGCAAATATAATTTATAATTTGATAGTCAATTTAGGTTATAAGGTATCTATAAGAAAGAATGTTTAATACATACAAGGAGTGAGGATTTTGTATAGGGTTGTAATTTGCGAAGATGATGATTTACAAAGACAGAACTTAAAAAATAATATCACAAATATTTTAAATGAAATATGTAGTGAAGTAGAAATTTATACTTTTAGTTCGGGAGAAGAATTTTTAAAAGCACAAGTAGATAATATTGATATATTCTTTTTAGACATACAGATGAATGAAATAAATGGAATGGATTTGGCAAAAAAAATTAGGGAAACAAACAATAATTGTGAAATAATATTTATAACTTCATATATAGGATACATACAAGAAGGCTATACGGTAAGAGCTTATAGATATCTTATAAAACCTGTAAGCTACGAAGGTTTGAAAGAAAATTTATTAAGTTGTGTATATGATATTATAAAAAAGAAAGAAAACTTTTTAGTTATAGAAAGTAAAGGGTTAATAGAAAACATAGTTATAAAAGATATAACTTATATAGAAGTTATTAAAAATGACATAACAATTCATACTAAAAATAAAACTTATTACACTAAGGGAAGAATAAAAAACTTAGAAAAAGATCTTTTGATATATGACTTTTTTAGATGTCATAAAAGTTACTTGATTAACATGAAGCATATAGAATTTATAAAAAAAGATATGGTTACTATAAATGATGAAGAAATTCCTGTTAGTAAACATAGAATTAGTAATTTAAAAACAAAATTAACGAAAGTATTGGCATCAGTCGTGTGCTAGATTTTGATTTTTTATTTAAAGGTAGGGAATTTTGGATAGTAACATCTATGCTTCTTACAATTGTAGAAATAATTGTTATAAAAACTATATTAAATGAGCTATATGCAAATAAAAGAAATAAAACTGTTTTTAATATATCACTTTTAACTTGTATTTTTAGTAGTATTTTAGTTAACTTTTTAATAAAAAATAGTATATTAAATTCAATTATGTATGTAGTGATTTTAATTGCCTTTGCGTATTATAACTATGAAGTAAACTTATTAAAAACCACGTTAATTTGTATGATATATTTATGTATAAACTTAATCAGTGAAAAAGGAATATCTTTCATATTAAACTATATATCCAGAAATGGAGGAGTAATGACAATTAATACTTTTTACTTTAATATGTATAGTGAATTTATAAATCTACAAAGTGGAATTTTCTCCAAATTAATTATGATATCTTTAATACCAATAATCAAATTTATTAAGCTACGATATAATGTTACAAGAAAAGAATTGAGATATATAGGAGTGTTATTAAGTGGAAATATATTATACATATTGCTCATAATTGCTATTTTTTATATGGAAGCATACGAGATACTCTTCTTAAGTTTAGATATATTTACAACGGTTTTAACTTGCATAGTTATTCTTTTAAATATTTATTCTATAAACCTTATAAGTCGTATAATAAATGATAGAGAAATTATATTACAAAATGAAGCAGTAAAGAAAAATATTGATATGCAGTATAGTTATTATGCTAATATGCAAAAATCTCAAGAAGACATTAGAAAGTTATATCATGATATGAAAAATCACATGATTTGTATTGAAAATATGTATGGAAGTAATGATTACATAGAAAATATAAATAAACAATTAGCTAAGTATGATAATATATTTAATACTGGTAACATGATTTTAGATATAATACTTAGTGATAAAAAAGGTACTTGTGATAAACTAGGAATAAAATTACTTGTGGATGTTAATTTTAAAAAGTGTGAGTTTATTGATATAGCTGATGTTTGTAGTATATTTTCTAATATGTTAGATAATGCAATTGAAGCTTGTGAGAAAATAAATGATGATAAACAAAAATATATAAAATTAAAAGGGACTATTGTTAACAGTTTATACTTTATAAAATGTGAGAATAGTAAAATGAATAAAATTAGTACAAACAAAACATCAATAATAACTGATAAATGCAATAAATTGTTACATGGAATTGGGATAAGCAGTATAAAAAGTTCGGTTGAAAAATACGATGGAAATGTAGAAATAGATTATACTGATAATGAATTTATAATATGTATATATATACCTATTGTTAAAAATAAATCCCACTTATGTTCCTAAAATACCCACTTGTATTAATAATATTGATGTGAAAATTTCAAAATGCTATCTTTTAAGCATAGTAAATAGATAAAAACTATTTAAATGCTTAGGAGGTAGTATTTTTTTATTGTAAATAATTAATAAAGGAGTTAGAGATATGAGTATTTTAGAAGTGAAAAATTTAACTAAGGTATATGGAAAAGCAGAAACTAAAGTAAATGCCTTGAATAATATTAGTTTAGAAATAAGCAAAGGAGAGTTTGTAGCTATAGTAGGAAAAAGTGGAAGTGGTAAAAGTACACTACTACATATAATGGCAGGTCTAGAAACAGCAAGTAGTGGAGATGTAGTGATAGAAAATATAAACATATCTTCACTGGATGAAAGTAAAAGGGCACTTCTTAGAAAAGAAAAAATAGGACTAATATTTCAATCCTATAACTTAATACCTGTTTTAACCGTTGAAGAAAATATAAAACTTCCGACGATAAACACTAACAATAAAGATGATAAATACATATATGAATTGATGGAACTACTTAATATAAAAAATAGGAAAACACATCTACCAAATCAACTATCGGGAGGGCAACAACAAAGAGTAGCAATAGCAAGAGCACTTGTAAATAAACCATCAATAATATTTGCAGATGAGCCTACTGGAAATCTAGATACAAAAACTGAAGCTGAGGTACTAAATTTATTAAAAGAATCTCAGAAAAAGTACAATCAAACCATTGTCATGATAACTCATAATAAAGACATTTTAAGCTATGCAGACAGAGTTATAAAAATTGAAGATGGATATCTTAGATAGTAGGTGAAGTTATGAGATTAAATGATTTAGTAAAAAAATACATATTTGCAAATAAGAAAAATACAATATTAATAATTATAAGTATAATACTTTCAACGACTTTGTTTTTAGTTATGAATATAATAAGTGAGGATGCTAGAAATATAGTCATAGATCAAGCTAAAAAAGAATTAGGATCACAAAATGGTTCATATTGTGAAGCAAACTATAAAGATATAGAAAATATTAAAAATCATAATAGTATAGATGAAGTTGGAACAGATATGTTGCTTGGAATAGCTGATGTAGATAAAGGACAGACTTTACAAATTGTATATGATGATAAAGTAGCAATGAAAATTAACAATTCGTATAGATTAGAAGAAGGAAAAATGCCAACTAAAGAAAATGAAATAGCTTTAGATACTTGGTATATAAAACAAAAGAAAATAAAGAATCCAATAGGAAAAACTGTAGTATTAGATTATTCAAGATATACTAGAGATGGTGAAAATGTTTTATACAAAGGTAAAAAAGAATTTAAGATAGTTGGAATATTAAAAAGTAATTCAATTTTAAAAGCACAGGGTGTTAGTATAGGTGCAATAAGTAAAGAATGTGCTATAAATAATATACCGATTAAAAATAAAGTTGATCAAGTTATGTTTACTTTCAAAAAAGAAAGAAATATAGAAAAGCAAGTAAATAAACTTATAGAAGACTGTAACTTAAATAAAGATAATATATGGGTAAATAAAGTTATAGTTAATGCTATAGCAGATAGTATGAGTTTAAAAATTCCATATATGATAACTAATATGGTACTTGCTTTAGCTACAATACTATTAATCTACAACATCTTTTATATACTTGTAACTAGTAGAACAAAGGACTTTGGAATATTAAGAGCAATTGGGTTTATTCCAAAAGATATAGGTAAAATAATGACTTTAGAAGTTTTGATGTATTCAATTATAAGTATACCCATAGGACTTATTTTAGGATATATTATATCAAATTTATGTAGAAGCTATGTTATAGGAGTAATTTATAATGTTAATTATGTAAACATTATTAAAAGTGATAGTTACCTAAGTGCATATATATTTACTATATTATTAAGTAGTATAACTATAATTATATCGGTTATAAAGCCAATAATAATGAGTTATAAAGTAGACCCTATGACTTGTATAAAAAGAAGTGATGAAAAGATAGTTATAAATCAAAATTCAATTGTAAGTAAGTTTATGAAGAAGTTTTTTGGTGATTATGGAAACATAGCATCTAAAAACATTCAAAGAAATAAAAAGCGTACAAGAATTATGCTTGCATCTATGACTATAGTATTTTTCTTATTAGCTACAGTTTATACTAAAGCTACCAGTAACTTTTTAACTGATGGAGGGTTAAGATGGTGGATACCAGGAGATTACTTATTACATAATATAGATATGAACTCTGCAAATGATAATAAAAAAGCTTATGATAAAAAGGTATTAAATGATATAAAAAATATAGAGGGTATAAAAGAAGTAAATGCAACAAGGCTTAAGAACTTAGATATTGATATTGATATAAATAAAATAGATAAAAATTCAAGTTATTGGAAAGAATCAAAGGATAATATTGAAATGAATGCTGAGGCTATAAAGTATACTGAGGGTAAAAAAGCGTATAGAGCTGGTTTTGAAGTTATGGGTATAGAAGATGGCTCTATGTTGGATGAGTTTATAATAGATGGACGTGAAAACTTAGATAAAATAAATAATAAGCCATATATTTATATAGATAAGTATTCAAGTGATACACTTAAGTTGAAAAAAGGAGATAAAATAAAAGTTCATCTTAATATAAAAGATGATAAAACAGGAAATTATAAAGGGAGTATATCAAAAAATTTTACTATAGCAGGTATAATAGAGATCATCCCCCTTACTTCACAAGCAGCTAGTACTAGTTTTGGTGGAGTTATGTCTGTAAATCAAATGAATAAGTTTACGGGAATTGATACTTATGAAAGATTTGACATATGGACAAGTAAGCTTGCTGATGATGAATATGTGGAAAGTGAATTAAATAAGATACTAGATAATAATATACCTAAATATGGAAAGGGAGTATTAATTCCATATAAAATGGAATCACAAGATATTGAAAAAAGTGATAATCAAAAGTTACTAATTATGGTGATGGTTATTTCTGTTATAGTTATATTATCTGTATTTAATATTTTAAATACTATTGTGACTAATATAAATAGTAGAAATAGGGAGTTTGCATTGTTTAGAGGTATTGGAATAGGTAAGAATGAAATTAATAAGATTGTGAAGCTAGAAGTTTTGATATATATAGTTGTTAGTTTTATTGTTTCGTTAGTTCCTACACTTATAGTAAGAAGTATTATAATAAAAGACTTTGAAAATATAAGTTTGATAAATATTAAATTTATAATAGCTATGTTTGTAATATTATTAAGTTTGACATT
The DNA here is from genome assembly GCF_964259345.1 of Paraclostridium bifermentans. GTDB lineage: Bacteria > Bacillota > Clostridia > Peptostreptococcales > Peptostreptococcaceae > Paraclostridium > Paraclostridium bifermentans_B. Next base: position 92,313 of record NZ_CAXVJR010000001.1, on the reverse strand, counting down.
TATCACAATATTAACCAATTTAAGAGTTGTTAAGAAAAGTCAAAGTGATAATTTTATAGAAATGATAAAAACTTTAGACTAGAATAGAGTACAAGGATGTAAATTAAATTGTGTATTCTTAAATAAAATTGAAGAACGATAATTATGTACTTAAAGGACTGTGAATTGAAATTCATAGTCCTTTTTAATTATTTTATTACTCATAATATTTAACAATCTGAACATAATCATTATGGGTACTAATGGAAATTAGTCCATTCTTGCTTTCATAATTATAGGTTTTTATATCGGGAGCATTAGGATCTTCTTCCTCATCATCATAAATACTCTTTAGAGTATATCCATAATCTTTTAATATTTTTTCAGCATCACTAAGCCTATCTCCACTTTCTATAACAGGAGAATGACTATCTTCTAAAGTTGAAGAGTTGAACATAATATTTACTATTTTAAAAATGCATATTGTAACTATTAACAAAATTATTACTAAAATAATTAAATTTTTACTTTTTTTCATTATAAAGACCCCTTATTTATATATAACAAATACACTTATACTATACTTATATTATAGTTATAAAAATTAATCATGTCTATTAGACGAAGCTTATGTAAGCTGATATTTACTGTTGGAGGGATTTTTGTGAAGTTTAAAAATGTAATAATGATTTTAATTATAAGCATAATGACCGTTGGATGCTCAGGGGTTAGTACTTTGACAGAGGAAGAAAAGTTAGCAGATTTTGAACAAATGTACAACGAAGTTAAAAAAGGATATCCTTTTTTAGAAGTTAATAAAAGGCAAAATAAAGAAGATTGGTTAGCTAATAAAGAGCATTATGAAGCTATTATTAAAAATACATCTTCAGATCAAGATTTTGCTGATAAGTTAAATGCTATATTAATGGATTTGCATAATGGACATACTCAAGTAATTAATAGTAAGACCGGGTTTGAGGATATAAAAAAACTCTATGAACCACTTGAATGGTACGATTTTCTAGATGATGAAGATGTAAATAATATGTATAGTTCTTTAAATGAGTCAAGAGTATATAGTCAGGAAACTTATAATGATATAGAGTTAAAGGATTTAGTAAAGGGAGAAATTGGATATATGTATATTCCTCAAATGAATTCAGCAAATGGAAGTATTGATGATGATATGAAAAGGATTGAATCGTATTTGAAGAAAATCAAAGATTATAAATCTTTGGTTATTAATATAAGAGGAAATACAGGAGGGAGTGATGAATACTGGATTAAGCTAGTTTCATTACTTACAGATAAATATTATAAATGTGGAGGATATAGATTATTTAGAAATAAATCAGATATTATTAATAATTATACTAAAGCTAGAGGGGTAGAGCTTAATGATATTAGCATGCTACCAGAAGATATATTAAAGAATGCACCAAAAGAAGTTAGGAGCATGTTTACTCATTTTGAATATAATGAAAATAGAATTGAAGGCAAAAGTAAAACTCCATTTAAAGGAAAGATATATTTATTAGTTGACGATATGGTATTTTCGGGAGCAGAGTCTTTTTCTATATTCTGCAAAGAACAGAACTTTGCCACTATAGTTGGGTCTAAGACTTCGGGAGATGGATACATATATGATCCTGTGCTATTTAAGTTAGACAATAGTGGACTTATTGTTAGAATGTCATCAAACATGTATTTGACTGACAGTGGAATATGTAATGAAGAAGAAAAAACTACCCCCGATATAGTTATTGAAAGTGATTCACCAGATGGTACAGTTACATTAGATGAGTGCATTAATAAAGTATTAGAACTTGAAAAAATTAAACAATAGTAGGTTAACCTAAATAGAATAGAAAAATAAAAATCCTCTTTAAGTAGAGGATTTTTATTTTTCATTTATTAACTTATTAACCGCAGGTATATCAGCATTAGCCCACTTTAAAGAATCTAGATTTTCTCTTCTAAACCATATAAGCTCAGAATGTTCATTAGACATAGGAAGTCCGTCTATAATTTTACACTTTATACAAGTAAGGTTGACGATAATATTATCATACTCATGAGTAGTAGTATTAAAAATTTCTCCAGCCTCGATAGTACAATCTAGTTCTTCAAGTATTTCACGTTCAATAGCAGCTTGTAGTGATTCACCTTTTTCAACTTTTCCACCAGGAAATTCCCATTTATTTGGAAGTATCATCTTAGGAGACCTTAAAGCACATAATATCTCGCCATATTCATTTTCTATAATAGCGCCAACAACTTTTACAGTTTTTTTCATTTATATCACCTCGTGTTATATATTAAGTTATTATTTAAATTTAATATAGTAGCTTTTATAAGTATTTATATAATTTATACCTAGTAGAGATTATATCAAATATTTCTTGAAAAATAAAAGGATTATGCAACTTTTAAATAGTAAATTATTATTAACTTTAATTAATATAAAATGAAATCTATGTATATATAATAATATATTAAAAAGAAAATAATCATAATTATGATAAATTAAAGTTAAGAAATAGGTTTTATTAAGATAATAGATATAAACTTAGATACTAAGAAGGGGGAATTTATGAGGGTAATTAATATGTTAGATGATTATGAACAGTTGTGTATAGAAAGTGATATACAAGGTAACTTTGAAGCATGGAAAAATTATGTATCAAAGTACGAAGCTTTATTTTCAGGGATATTAAAAGGTTTATATATGCTAGATTTAGAGGATTTAAAACCTGTAATAGAAAGCGTAAACTTTAAAGCAATATATATAAAGGCTAAAGAAAATGCAAAAAAAGGATGCATAGAGGAAATAATTAAACTGGTTGAAACAGGTTTAGATTACTTTGGTAGTAAAAATGAACTTACTTTATATATAGGTTGTGAGATAGATAATATTGGAGCTTGTGTATTGCCTGTAGAGGGGGGGATAGTTGTTTATTTTGGCATTGAAACTATTAAAAATATAGAAGATTTAAAGTTTTTGGTTTTACATGAGATAAATCATTTTATAAGGGACTTAGATTTAAATAAGGATAATGATTTTAATATAGAACAAATGAATAGTTTTAAAGAAAGATTAATATCAGAAGGCTTAGGGGTATTTACACCTTTTAGATTATTAGAGTTAGAAGATAATACAGAGGACTTATCCAAGGTGATAGGTATTCCAGCAAAGAATATAGAAACTCTTATTAAGCAAGAAAAGTTATTAGAAAAAGAGGTTTTAGAACAAATAGATGAGATATTAAATTTTGATATGATGAGAAAGTATTTTGCATATACAGCTGAAGATATGTTAGCAGATAAACCACTATACAGCGGATATTTTATAGGTTTTAGGATTATTCAAAAAGTACATAGTACTAAGAAGTATTCCCTTAAACAATTAACTAATCTTTCAGCGGATAAGATACTAGAAGAATATTTAATACTATATAATTCATAAAATGGATTTAGTAAATACATAATTAGTTATTTTATTAAAAGTACCCCTTCAAACTGAAGAGGTACTTTTAAGATTATGGACTCAAAAACTAATAACCAGATTCTTGAACTTTCCAATTTGAATTTTTATTATCTCTTATAAGAACCCAGGTCCAATCCGTATATGTTGAATTAGGTTCAAGACTTCCATCTCCACCTGAAGAACCTACATCAAAGTTAGACCTTAGTCCTATTGAATTTTCAATAGTAGAGTTATTTTCTAAACCACCACCATATTTTAGATAATCATCAACTAATTTATTAGAATCAGATTCATCATACCATATATCAGTAAGTGTACATCCATTAAAACTTTTGAAGTGAGTTTTAACTGTTTCAACTGCATTATTTATTTCTTCTTCACTAAAACTTTCAGATTTTTCGATAGAAACGTTAACATTATTGGTTTTCTCACAAGCAACTAAAGAAAAAGTTATTACAATTATGCTAAAAATAAATAGAAATCTTTTCATATGTATATCTCCTTTGTATTGTTTATTGAACTTAGTAGAGATTATACCAAATATTTCCTCGAAAATAAAATGATTGCACCAATTTATACGATAAACTAGCACAATCATCTAATTATTGAAACTATATTATATAAGATTAACAACAATCCCAATTGTATAAAACATTGCTAAAGTCTAGATTTTTTAAATCCTCAGAATTTATAAAGAAGTTACAAACTCCACTATCTCCCCACATGATTTCAAATTCTTTAGCAGAATCAGTATCTATTTGAAGTAATAAAGTATCAAATTCATCATAATCCATACATGATCTAGGGTCTTGTTGTGTAAAGAATGGATATCCACCAATCTTATGACCACAGTCTGTAGTACCTTTTTCTTTGTCTATAATATCGAATACATCATCTCCTAAATCATCATACAAATCATTTATTCTAGCATCTGGGAAATTAGCATTATATTCTTCAATAAATTTACTTTCAAAAGAATAATCTCCTATAGAAATAGGCTCATATCCGTATTTAAAATCTAATTTACATTGTCCTGTAAGAGGGAATAAGTAATTATATCCATCTATATTGTAATTTATAATTTTAGGTTCTACATCTGAAAGAGTTACAGAAGTATCTATATCATCATAATAAACTACCTTAAAACCATCTTGTTTAGTAGGATTATCAAAATCTACTCCATATAAATCATCAGGATATATAAAAAATTGTAAAATACCTTTATCAGGTAATATACCATTTTCTTTTAGTTCAGATAAATTTATCTGAGCTAAAAGTTTTAACTGTTCACCTTCTTGATTTGTAGGACATCCAGTATCTTTTGGGATATATGGGATACCACCAAACTTACTATCAAATAGTGAAGGTATCTCATCTAATAGTTTTATATGTATTGATTCTTTTTGATTATTTTGCATAACACTAGCTATAATATCTTTTATTTTACTTGATTCTAATTCATTCATTAAATTCACCTTCCTTAAATTATGTAATATTTTACTTATACCATAATATGAGAAGTTTAAATCTTAATTAATGAATAAAAAAATCAAATAAAAAAGTTAAAAATATTATTAAAAGAGCAGTAGCATAACCAAATAATATTATATTTATTTCTCTAGATTCTTTAAAATTTATAATTGATACATAAACATCAGGAATATACATAACTAAAAGTCCTAAAAGAGGAATTCCAGCATATGAATTAAAAACACTGTATATAAGGATTAATAAACCTATAATAGAAAATATATTTATTTTATTGGAACTTTTAATTGAAAAAAATTCTTTCAAAATAATACCCCCTTAGACATTATATGGTAATTATATACGATTAAAATTAAAACTTCAATAAAGGGGGGGGGGATTACTGTATAGTAGTATTATTAGTAGAGACTAATCCAATAGATTTGTTGTTCTTTACCTTCATAGAAATTTTCGTCTGATAATATACCACCGCAACTTATTGCAGTATAGCTTGAAGCAATATTGTCTTTATCGCAGATAATCATTACTTTTGGGATTTTTATGTTTTTTGCAACTTCTAAAACCAGCAGTAATTGTTTCTTACCATAACCTTTTTTTCGCTCAATTTAACATCTCCTAATATAAATAATCTGTAGTACGCATTATATAACAATTACGTACTTACTTTTTATGATATGAAGACTATATCCTTATATTTATTTACTAACTGATATTTTTACAGACGATTTCTCCTATTCCTGAAACTGCGAGTAATATTGATATCAATAAAAATGTTGTTGCAACAAAATGATACTCTTGTTTAGTTTTCATTTTAGTTCGCTTTTCTTCATTTGAGATAATAAATACCACCTATCTATAAAATAATATATATACTATATGGTATTAACTTTGAGTAGATATATCAACAATAATATTCAGTAAGTATAGTTTATTAGATAGAGTTTTATCTATAAGTACATTACAATAAAAGAAAAGGGGATTTATAATGGAAAAATATCTAGGAAAAATTGTAAATGTTAAAATTGATAGACCATTAGGCTCTAAGCATCCAAATCATAATCTTATATATCCTATAAACTATGGATATATACCAAACACTATATCAGGAGATAATGAAGAAATAGATGCTTATATTATTGGAGAGTTTGTTCCTGTAAACACGTATGAAGGATATGTAATTGCCATTATAAAACGAGAAAATGATAATGAGGATAAACTCGTTGTATGTAAGGAACTAAATAAGTACAATAAAGAACAAGTAAAAGCATTGGTAGAATTTCAAGAGAGATTTTTTAAGTCAAATATTAAAATGTATTAAAATAAGTAAATTTAAAAGGGGGAGTGAGATAATGCATATAACTACGGATAGACTAGAAATAAGACCATGGAAACTTAGCGATAGTAAAGATTTATATGAATATGCAAAAAGCGAATTAGTAGGACCTAATGCAGGGTGGAAACCTCATAAATCTGAAGAAGAAAGTAAAGACATAATACATATATTTATAAAAAATAATGATACTTATGCAATTGTTCTAAAGTCAGAAGCTAAAGTAATAGGTGGAATTGGATTGCATGATAGAAAGACAGAGGAAAATTTAAAGCATTTAAAACAAAAAGATATTGGATATGTATTAAATCCAAAATACTGGGGAAATGAATATGTTCCTGAAGCAGTAAAAGCTTTAATTGAGTATGGTTTTAATGAAATGAATTTAGATTTAATATGGTGTAGTCATTTTGATTTTAATAATAAATCTAAAAGGGTAATTGAAAAGTGTGGGTTTAAATATAAATTTGAGAAAGATACAACACTTACAGCTTTAGACAATAAAGAAGTAACTACAGTTTATTACAATATTTCAAAAGAGGATTATTTAGATCAAATAAATAAGTAATTATAGAATAAACAATGACTGTATCTTAATGTATAGAATTAATAGATTATATACATTAAGATACAGTCATTATCTTTAATACTTATTAAGCTTTAGTAACTATTCATAATAGTTTACGCTGTAAAGGTATGTATTATCTGTACTAAAAGATATAATTCCATTTTCACCTTCATAATTGTAGGTTTTTAAATCAGGCATAGTATCTTGGATTTCTCCAATATCAATAACTTCCTTTAGATTATATCCATATTCTTTTAGTATCTGTTGAGCCTCATCAAAACTATCTCCATCGTCTATAATTGGAGATTCATTACCTTCTAAGGTTGAAAAATCAAAACTAGCTATTTTAAACACACCCACTGAAAGTGAAAATACACATATCACTAAAGCTAATTCCTTTATAAATTTTGTCATTGTATCACCCTATCTAGATAAATTAAAAGTAAGACTTAAAGTCTTACATAATGCTTTTATTTGAATTATAACCAGATTTTTAATAAATATTTACAAGATATAAAAAATGATTATTAATTGGAGATAGTTTATCAATATATTAAATATAATTGTAGTAGTTATTTTTATGGAAATAGAGAATGAAAACTAGTAAGTAAATTTATGTTAAGGGGAAATGCCTATGAAAAAAAGAAGATATATAATTATTTTTTTACTAACAATTATACTTTTATCAGGATGTAGCTTGTCATTAACTGAAAAGAGAGTACTGAGTAATGAGCAGTGGCTAGAAGACATACAAACTTTAGATAAAGAATTAAAAGAAGAACACCCAAACATATTTAAATATATATCAGAAGAGGAATGGAATAAAAGTATAGAAAGTCTTAAAAAAGATGTAGATAACCTTTCAGACACAGACATAATTTTACGAATATCACAAATTGTAAATACAGTAGGAGATGCACATACTTTTATTCATCCAATAGATTTATTAAAACCAATTGATGAAAAAAAGTTAAATCCAGAAACCATAGTTGAATTTCCTATAAAAGGTGACTATTTTAATGATGGATTTAGAATAGTAGAGTGTGGATCAAATTATCAAAAAATTCTAGGATCAAGGTTAGTAGCTATAAACAATATAGATATTAATACAATACTAAATGATGTAGCAACATTGATTCCAGGTGATTATAAAAATAACCAATGCTCATTAGCTTATGCTAAGTTCTTTATAAATTCTTATGATGTTTTAAAATTTTTTAACGTAATAGATAGCACAAATGCTGAATTTACATTTGAAAATGATAATGGCGAAGAAATAATTCTAAATTTAAAGGCAGTAGAAAAAAATAAAATAAACTATATATCTCCACATAAAAAAGAAATGAAAACTAACATAATTGAAGGCATTGAAAATCCTTACTATTGGTATAAAAACTTTGAAGAAGATAATATTTTATATTTTAGATATAATTCATTTGGAACTAATTACTCTATTTTTAAAGATAATGAAATAGGTGAGCTGATTCCCGACTTTAGAGAAGTTCAAGAAAGACTTATAGATGTAATTAATAAACACGACTATAGTAAGTTTATTATAGATTTAAGGGAAAATGGAGGAGGAGATGTTAATATACGTAATGCCATGATGGAGATGTTCAAAATTCGAACTGATTTAAAGGGCGAAGATATATATGTAATAACTGGTAAACAATCTGGTTCAGCATCTGTTACCTTGGCATGGGAGCTACAAAGTAAGCTAGATGCTAACGTAGTAGGCGAAACTACTGGGGGTAATGTTAATCTTTTTAGTACCCATAATCAAAGTATAGTATTACCTAATTCAGGATTAAATATATATCACTCTTTTAAAGAAAGTATATATGACAAAGACCATATTGGTGGAGTTGTACCTGATTTTGAAGTAATTCAAACTTATGAAGATTATATAAATGGAGTAGATACTTGCTATGAGTATATAAAAGACTTAGATGGAAATAACAAATAGTTAATAATAATGAACTATATAAAGGTGATTTAAATAACCAATAGAAATAGTAAAGTATTAAGTTTAATTTTAGGTGAGGGGATAGATATGGATACTGTAGGTATTTTAGGAACTATACATGGAGATGTTGATTTCAAAACTGAAAAGGTAAATATGTATCCAAGTATAGAAATAGCTGAAAAGGAATTAGAAATAGCAGGACAATTAAATAAAGGGCCATGGACACAGCATTCTATTAATGTGGGATTAGCAGCCAAAATAATCGCTGAAAAATGCATAAATATTAATCCAGATAAAGCATATGTACTAGGACTTCTTCATGATATAGGAAGACGATGAGGTGTAAGTGGAAGAAAACATATAATTGATGGATATAAATTTATGATGGAAAAAGGGTGGTATGAAGTAGCTAGAATTTGTTTGACACATTCATATCCTGTTCCTGATTTTGATAAACAAATAGGCAAAAATGATATGAACTACGAAGAAAGTGAATTTGTAAGGAAATATTTAAATAATATAACTTATGACGATTACGATAGACTGATAATTCTTTGTGATTCAATTGCAGATGATCAAGGCTTTTGTATCTTAGAAAAGAGGTTTGTAAATACAACAAGACGTTATGGTGCATTTCCATTTACTGTGGAACGCTGGAATACGACATTTGAAATAAAAAAATACTTTGAACAACAAATGAATTGTTCTATATATGATATTCTTCCGAATGTAAAGGAGACTACATTAATAGAGGTACCACTATAGAAATTACAAGTTAAATTCTAAGTGAAATTTTGTACAAATACGTATAATATGCTAAAAGATACCTGTAATAGTAAGATTTTTAAGGAATTAAATGGTATAATTAAGTATATTTACATAAGGGAGTACATTTTTTATGAAGTTAAGGGTAATAAGTTTAGGTTGTTTAATTTGTTTATCTTTATTTATGTTCGGATGTAGTAATAAAGATAACAATAATAAATTACAAAAATCAGAAAATGAAATTGTTGATAATCAATTAGATGACTCTCAAAATGAAAAAATAGATGTAGAAGATTTAAAGCTTAAAATGATGAGAGCATCTTACAGTAGTGAAGAAAACCCTACAAATCGTACGATTGAAGAAGCATTAGAATATGTAAAACAAACATTGCCAGAAGGAATAAAAGAAATTGAGAGAAGCTATGAAAGTGAAGTTGGAGTAACGAAAGTTACATATGCAGTAGATGGATTGAACTTTGAAGTAAGATATATGCATCCATATAAAGAAGATGGTAATGGTATTGATGAATATGACTTAAAGAAAACTGTAGGCATTGATTTTGGATTTAAGTAAGAGTTATAAAAAAATAGTATCTTAGTAATAGAGATTATAAATTACTAAGATACTATTTTTTACGCTTAAGGAAACTATGCTTAATGAATATTATTATATGACTTATATAGTTAAGTCATTATCATTTTTAATTTTTATGGCACTTGTAAAGGAATCTGCTATAACAAAACATATAAGACTAGATATGAAATAGATTGCCATACTAGGAGTAATAAAAATGCCTGGTGCTAAATCAATAAACCTCATTCCTCTTACACCTATAATTATAGTTGAAATATACTCAACTATTAAATCTAATAACAGTATAACTCCCATTAATTTAAAATTTTTCACTGTTTCATTTACAAATATACTAACTTTTGAATGGCTAACTATATTAAGTAACAAAATAGTAAGTGCTAAATAGGAACTTAATAAAATTAATAAACTTATTGCAAAAGATAAGCTTTTAATATCTTTTATATTTTCTAAAACATATGGAATAAAAATAAAAATACCGACTATAAGCATCGTACCTAACATAAATGCTAATATAGCTAATGAAGTAGATAAAACCCTTTTTGTTAAACTATTTGACATCTAAATTGCACCCCTTTTAATATCGATTTAATATAATATTAGCAGGTTATATATCGTTTATCAATAAAAAAATATAATTTATTGATATATTATGAATGAAAAACATTATTCTACAAAAAACACATTAAGTTAATTGATTAATATAAAATTACTTTAAAATATAATGTTTTACATAAATAATTAAAAAATCTAGAGGGTACTGAAATAAAAGGAGATTTATTATAAATATGGAACTTATAAGTAAATATGATTGGAGAAAGGGTGAATTTTATGAGTAATTGGTTTGATTTATATAGATCTATAAAAGAACGTTATGGAGATGAACCAGAACATAAACTTATAGAGTACATTGACTTTATTGAAAAAGGAAAGATATTAGATTTAGGAGTAGGATGCGGCAGAAACTCATTATTTTTATCAGAGTTAGGGTTTGATGTAGAAGCAATAGACATTTCAGATAAAAATATAAGTAATTATTTGGCTAAAGCTAAAACACTAAATTTAGATGTAAAAGCTAGTGTTATAGATATTAGAGATTTTGATATAGTTGAAAATGAATACTCTTTAATAATAGTTTCTTGGGTGTTAAATTTCTTTAAAAAAGATGAAATAGATTTAATTATTTCAAAGATAAAAAAAGGATTAAAACCTAATGGAGTAGTTTATTTTGCTGCATTTTCTATATTAGACGATTACTATATAAAAAACTTAGATAAATCTTGTGATGAAAAAAATACGTTGTATTTACAAGAACATAACTGTTATAGATATTACTACACTGATTCAGATGAGGTTTTAGAATTGTTTAAAGACTTAGAAACTATCTCCTTAAATACAGGTATGATACTTGATATAGATAAAGAGATAGGCAATCATTATCATCACATAATAGAGTATTTAGGTAGAAAGTAAAATAGTGTATTTTTATCTGATATAATATATTAAGAAGGGGAGTGGGATTTTATGTTTACATATGAAAAAATAGATTCATCAAGTATTGAAGAAGTAAAAAGAATTTATAAAAAAGAAGATTGGATTGCTTATTTAACCGATGATGCAAAACTAATAAGAGCTTTTGATAACTCCTTATATACACTAGGGGCTTTTGATAATGATAAATTAATTGGATTTATTAGATGTGTTGGAGATGGAGAGCATATGTTGTTAGTTCAAGATTTAATTGTTGATCCTGATTATCAACAGCAAGGTATTGGAACATATCTTTTTAAGACTATAATGAAAAAATATGAAGATATAAGAAGCTTTATAGTTATAACTGATATAGAAGACAAAGTAGACAATAAGTTTTATCAATCTTTTAACTTTAAAAAAATAGCAGATAAACACATGGTATGTTACATTAGATAAGTTTTAGCTAAAATATTAAAAGCTTGATATGTGAAAAAATGCTATGTATGTAGATAATATAAATTATGTCCTTACAATCCAAATAAATGGATTTAAAGGACATTTTTACTAGATATCTTTAAGTGTGTTTTTAGGGAATAGTAATTTATTAATAAGTTTCAACTCTGCTATACTTAAATTAGAAATTTATATAATAGGGGTGAGAAAAAATGAATATTATATCTATTAAAAAACAACCTGAATATGCTTCTATTGCAATAAAATATTTTCAAGAAAAATGGGCAAGTAAAGATAGCCTAAAAGTATATGAAGATTGCATCAATAACTGCATAACATCAAATAGACCACTTCCTCAGTGGTATTTGCTTTTCAACAATGATGAAATTGTTGGGTGTACAGGTTTAATTACTAATGATTTTATCAGTAGAATGGACTTATATCCCTGGGTGTGTGCATTATACATTGAAGAAAAATATCGTGGAAACTCTTACGGAAGTATATTGCTTGATGAAGCAAAGAAAGACGCACTCAATGCTGGCTTTGATAAACTATATTTATGTACTGACCATATAGGGTATTACGAGCACTATGATTTCAATCACATAGGTACGGGGTATCACCCTTGGGGAGATGAATCTCGTATCTATGCAACAGATTTAGCTAAATAAATTTTTATTATTTTATATTTATTTATAAAAAGTCTTAAAATTTCCGTTTAAGGACTAGTTATGTATTTGAGATAAAGTTAATTTGAAGTTAAAGCGGTAATAAAAGGGACTAATCCGGGGTGGGTTTTTGTAGACTCAGTAGAATCACTACGAAATGCTATGGTTTATTCTCAAGGAATTGAAGGGTGGGGATATGGATAATCCAAAATTCAATAATTATATTAATTATTATATTGATAATGAGATTGAACCAAGGTTAATTAAAGACAATATTAATGGATTTGAATTCAGTGGAGAAACAGAGCAATGGTGTTCAGTTCTTGAAGAAATGTTTAAAAATAGAGAATTAGATAAGTCAAAACAGTATATTTATAAATTCAAATATGATTCTTGGAATGGATATAAAAAACGAAAATTAACATATGTTCATAAAAACGTAATTATATATTTAAGATGAAGTTAATGCCCTTAAAATCCAAACAAATGGATTTTAAGGGCATTAACTAGTACTCTTTAAACAAGTTTTTAGGAACTAGTTAAAATTTACTTATCTTTAATCTTTTTATATAAAATTTGTGAAACTAACCCATATATTAAACCTGAAGTAATATATCCTGTTATTTTATCTAACTTTAAAATTTCTAGATTTATATAGAATATCCCAATACAAAGTAATACCCCTACAAGCGAAAAAATAAGTTTATTTTTCATAAGTTCCCCCATTATTTAAGTTATATATTTAATATAGCACTTAGTAAGAAATATTACATAAAGAATTTAAGAGCTATATATCCTAATGCAGATAAATAAAAATCATTCATACCATGTGCAAAAGCTACACCAATTAAACCAGTAGCTTTAAACTTATTTTTATAAATACAAATTATAATTCCAACCATGGTACATATAAAAATTTTTGAAACTCCTCCTGAATCGTAATGTACTAAACCAAATAAAAATGACGATATAATTATGCCTAAAGCATTTGAATTAAATACCCATTTAAGCCTTTCAAGTAAGTAACCTCTAAAAATTAACTCCTCTGTAAATCCAATTATAAAAATACAGTATAAAAATTCGTATAAAAGACTTTTCAACGTAGGAGCATTGAAACTAAACATATTGTAATCTAGTGTAAATATAAAAGGTATAAGTGTTAAAAGGCTCATAATAAAAAATAAACCACTACCTAATGCTAATTGTTTAAACACATTATCTAAACGTAAATCAATGTTTGATAGAGGTCTTTTATCGACTTTGATTACTATAAAAAATATAAACACTATTTGAAATATGTGATAAGAAATATTATTAAACATAGTATCTTGAATTGAGTTTTTATACAGTAATCCACTTAAAGCTAAGATGGCTATAGTTAAAATTAAGGTACATATACTTTTAGTTTTTGTTGTTTTATGTTTTATTTGCTCATTAGTTCCCATTATTACTCTCCTTTATATTGATTCTGAATATTCTTATTATTAATTGTAGTTGTTTTAGTTATATGTATCAACTTATGTAATAAGTCTTAAAATTCAGATTTAGGGAATAATTCGAATGGAAAACTAGTGTATCTACTGAAATTAATATATTTCATTAGGTTCACTAGTTTTATTTTTAGTTATTCTAAATAAAACTTTAGTTTTAAAAGTTTTGTTTAACTATGAACTTTTTAACCATATTGTTAAACTAACTTTGTTTTTTTAGTAAATTAGTATCTAATTTTAAAATTAGCTTTTGAAAATAAATGATAGGTAAAAAATTTTATTAATTGAAATAAGTAATTAATTTTAGAGAATTTTCGTTTATGATGAAATTTAAAGATTATTCAGCTACAATTCAGTATATAGAGAATTATAATTTTTTTAAGGAATATTGATTTATGGGACAAAATGTTAATAAAAAGTATTTTAATAGTTTAAGTATTAAGGACATAATTATGTATTTAATAAATTCAAGAAGAAGTATAAAAATGTAGAGTATGTTTTTCCTTTTTAATGAGGATAGGATAATAAAAAAGTGATTGAGGAAATTAATAAAATTAACCAAATGATTAGCAATTTATTACTTTAGCCTTGTAATAGAAATAATATTGTTAATTGTAGTTTTGGTGTATATAAGAATATTATTTGGGAGGATTTGAAAAATGGCAGATGGAAGTTTCGAAGGTTTATATACATTTCAGGAAGTAGCAAATATTTATGGAATTGATAATTCAACTTTAAGAAAAAGAATTGTTAAAAATAAGTTTGTAAATGAAGTTGAGGTAAAGAAGTTTGGTAAAACATGGCTTATAACTGAACAAGCTATGATTAAGTATTTTGGTAGTGAAAAGTTTGATTTATATAAAAATAAGATAAAAAAATAAAATGTTAGAACACAAAAGGCTACTAAGTAAAGAGGTAGCCTTTTGTTTATTTAAATTTCTCAGGTTTTTCAACTCGCATTTCTAGGATATAACCACAATCAGTACATATTTCAGCTATTACATTTGAACCAGAAAAATTAAGTATATCTTTTAAGGGAAACATTTTTGCATAACCATTTTGCTTACCATAAGCTATTTCACAACTACCACATTTGGGGCAGATTTTATTAATCTCCATTTTGGAGTACCTCCTAGTTAATATATAGTTACTAAATTATGTAGCTTAATTTAATTATAATATACTAATAACCATTATAAAAGAATTGCTATTTATTTAATTTTACAGTGGTACATATTTTAATTTATAGCTATATTATTATATGATAAACAAGAGGTAAAATAGCCTGATGGTTATAATTTCAATGAGTATACCTACTTAATAAATTTACAGATTACCAAGATATATTATTAATATTTATTAAGAAAGTTAAATAATTTTAAATTACCTTCATATTAGTTAATTATCCTCACTACCGTTTCTAGTTGTTGGTAAATTTTTCACCTTATTGTTTAATAATAATAATCCAAATACAAGTATTAAACTATTACTTGAAACAGACAAAATTTTATATACCATAGGACTGATTATATCTTTTAAGTATAAAATATTTTCTACTGTACCTATAGTAAAAGTAATTAAACTCCCTAGTATAAGCATATTTGAACCAACATGCTGTGCATAGTCCCAATGATCTTCAGATTTTAGAGCACTACTTAAACATATTCCAGAATTTAAAGGATTTTTACCCGTTGGTGGATACTTAGGCTTTATTATTTTAAAAATAATACCCAATATTAAGAATAGTACTGGGTATAAATATATTAGCAATATATCTGAATCAATCATATTAATTTATTCCACCTCCTTCAGTATTTACATAACAATGTAAATAGTTCATAATTCATACTTTAATAGAATTGTTTTATTTCTTTTTATATTTTCCTTCAATTTTTTTGACATAGATAACTATCAATGCAATAACCTCTAAAATAATACCTACTGATGAAAGTATAATAAAGGGAGAGTTTTGTTCACACAATGCTACAGGTATTCCTAACAATATAAATAAGACACCGTATACACACCACAATTTTCCTAAGGCTTTATTGTAGGCTTTTATGTTTTTTTCTTCTATTAGAGGTTTTTTCCCATTTGTCCAAAACCCAATAGCTACGTCTTTTTTAGATCTAATACAGTAAATTCCTTCCCAAATAAAGAATATTCCTAATAGTAGCCATATTATAAACACCATTTAATCACCCCTTTTATTTATTATATTTATACAGTATCAAAAACATCTTTATTTCACATTATATACCAATTGTTTACTTGATTTTATTATAGTATTATATTGACTTATTTATTACTGTATATATAAACTGTGGCTTTATTAATTTGAAATCTTTTATAAATTATATATTTGTATATGCGCTTTATGTGGTAAATACCTTCTTTACGACCAAAATTAAATCTATAAGGTCGCCTTTATAAAAAGATTTTACAGCTAGTGGAGTCTATGCATACACTCAAGACGATAGCTTTGAAATACTATTACTTGCCTACGCTTACAATGATGAAGATGTAAATATAATAGACTTGAAAAATGAAGACCTACCAAAACATCTAATAAAAGATATACTAGATGAAAACATAATAAAAACTGCTTTTAATGCAAACTTTGAAAGGATATGTTTATCAAAATACTTTAACAAACTACTATCACCAAATATGTTTAGATGCACGCAAGTTCAAGCTATAAGTTTAGGTTTGCCACATAGCCTAGAAAAAGTAGCTAAAAGTTTAAAATTAAAAGATCAAAAACTTGAAGAAGGAAAAAGTCTAATAAGATTCTTTATGAAAGAAGAAAATATAAAACTGCTTACTTCAAAGGAAGAATCAGAAGCTAAAAGAAACGTAATCAAAGAGTATGAAAAGTTTAAATACTACTGTAAAAAAGATGTTGAGGTAGAAAGAAGTATAAAAAAGGCTTTAAGTAAAATTGAGTTAATAGAAAGTGAACAAAAGCTATGGGAATTAGACCAAACTATAAATGATAGGGGAGTACTTGTAGATAAGGAGTTAGTAGATGCTGCTATTATAATAGATAAAGAAATAAAAGAAGTTATAACAGAAAAGGTTAGAGATATAACAAAACTAAAAAATCCAAATAGTACAAAACAATTTAAAGATTATCTAAACAATAAAGGGATGGTAGTGAACTCTATAAGCAAAGAAAACATGGAAAAACTACTAGAAAAAGAGTATGTTATTAAAAGCGAATTTTATGAAGAAGTAAAAGAGGCAGTAGAGCTAAAGTTAATACTAAGTAAAACCTCTATAAAGAAGTATGAAGCAATGCAAAGATGTTTAGGGAAAGACAATAGAATAAGAGGGTTATTTCAATTTTATGGGGCGAGTAAAACAGGAAGATGGTCAGGTAGATTAGTACAAGTCCAAAATCTACCTCAAAATAAAATTGAAAATTTAGATGAAGCAAGGAAAGTTATAAAAAAGTATAATGAACTAAAATTACCTAGTAGAAATAAATATAATAGAAATAATGTCGATAAAACGATACAAAATTTGTCAAAATGTATAAGAACAACTTTTATACCAAAACAAAATCATAAACTTATAATATCAGACTTTAGTGCAATAGAAGCCAGAATAATAGCATATATATCAAATGAAAAATGGAGAATAGATGTATTTAACAGCCATGGGAAAATATATGAAGCAAGTGCAGCAAAGATGTTTAAGGTAGATATAGAGAAAATAACTAAAGAAAGTGAACTAAGGCAAAAAGGAAAAATGTCAGAAGTAGCACTAGGATACCAAGGGGGTAAAAATGCACTTATAAAAATGGGTGCAACAAAGATGGGAATAAAAGAAGAAGAGCTTGAAAATATAGTAAAGGCCTTTAGATTATCAAACCCTAACATAGTAAAACTATGGAAAGAAGTAGAAAAAGCTTTTATAAAAGCAGTAAAAGATAAAACAATAGTACATATAGGAAAAGGAATAAGCTTTATATATGAAAGAAACATATTATTTATAAAACTACCATCAAAGCGAAAACTAGCCTACATAAGACCAAGACTAGAATATGATTATATATTTAATAAATACATAATAACCTATGAAGGAATAGACAGCACAACAAAGAAATTAACAAGGCTTAAAACTTATGGAGGTAAGTTAGTAGAAAACATAGTTCAAGCAATAGCTAGAGATGTATTAGCATATGCAATGACAAACCTAGATAAACATGGATATAACATAGTAATGCATATACACGATGAAGTAGTACTTGAAGTACCTATAAATACTAATATAAAAGATATAAATAAAGTAATGGAACAAGAAATACCATACTTAAAAAACTTAAATATAAAAGCAGATACAATAGAATCTAAATATTATAAAAAATAGACTCTACTTATGAAATACTAGAAAGGATATAGGATATGATTTACGACAAGGATATTAACATAGCATTAGGAAGAAGTAGAAAAGAAACCAATTGGATAAATAAAACTATTAAATATTCTCAGTTTATAGAAATAATAAAACAAACAAATTACACAAAGGAAACTTATAAAAGGCAATGTATTTTATTTGGAACTACAAATGAAATGGAGTTCTTAAAAGATAAAACAGGTAATAGAAGATTTTGGCCTTTGGTATTAGGTGTAAATCCTAATAGAAAAAATTTATTTAAAGATTTAAATTGATGCATGTTGTTGAAGGTTATTTAATGCATTTGCTATATCAAGAATATCTTGAGAAGTAGCAATAGGTGATAAATTAGAGTAAGTACGGTTTTTAACTATTGTCTTTCCGTCATTGTCTAATCCACAGTCATATTTTATCTTTAGTGATGATGGTTTTTTAGTTTCTAATACTGGCATTTTAAAATCTCCTTTTTAAATTAAATTTATTGAAGTTGCACCTTCTAATTAAAGTTTAGAGGTTTTTAAAATAACTAAATATTAAACAAGTTTAGAAATTAATAATATTAGAGGGGGATAAAATATGGAAAAGTTTTTGAAGTTAGTTGAGACAAAAGATATTCCAGAAGGATGTAGGGATTTGGTCGAGGTATTTGGTATGGATATATTTATTGACCTTGTTGAGTATTGTGGTGGAAGTTGTTTATATTTACCAACACTTAGTTCAGTAGTAAAAAAAGCTAGAAATAGAGTTATAAAAGACTCGTTTGATGGAGGAAACTATAAGGAACTTTCGAAAAAATTTGGAATTAGTGATGTCCAAATTAGAAAAATTGTAAAATAAAATAAAAAATTTACTAAATTTTAAAAACATAATTGTATAAATATGCTAATTATGCTATAATAAAAAATCTATTAAATTTTGAAAGTGAAATTAATGGGTAAATGAAATCTACATAAAATATTATTATAACTACTCTTTATTAAGTGCTACCATAATTATCTTATGGTAGTATTTTTTTGCTTACAATATGAAAAATTTATGAACAATAAATGAAGATTTAGTAAAGAATATTGATTCTGAATTTTTAAAAATATATAATTAATTTATTCCTTAAAGTATTTAATTTGCTAAAAAGTTAAAAAAACAGTTCTTGTTAATTGCGAAAGCAATGTATTCCTGTAAAAAGACTCTCTATATAGAGAGTCTTTTTCTTTGAAAGTATATCTGATTCAGTTTTTTTGTTTATACAAGGTTGTATTTTGTAATTTATGTATTTACTATGAAGAAATATTAATAAATATGAAATTAAATTGATAACTACATGAAGGTTTAGCAAAGTATATTGATTCTAAAACTTTGAGGTTGTATACTATGGTTATTCCTAGGTTAGGTAATTACTTACCAACAATTTTATCCAAATAAAGATGCAATGTTTTTTGAATTACGACAATACGACAAGTGGGAAATAGCCTTCGTGAAAACGAAGGCTATTTTTCTATCAAATTAATTTAAAGGATATTTAAGCACTATAAAGAATATATATAACCTATATATTTTAAGAAGGGAAGTGCTTTATATGATTTTAAAACTAAATGATACACATAAATCTATGATTTTAAACTATGTAGGAAAAGAACCAAGTATAAATTTATTTATAATTGGTGATATAGAACAATATGGATTTGATAAGGACTTTCAAGATATATGGGCAAGTTTTGATGAAGATAATAATGTAAATGGGATTTTGCTAAGATATATGAACAATTTTGTACCTTATATAGATAATGTAGATACAGACGTAGAAGAATTTAAACAAATTATAAAATCATATGAAGGTGAAAAGATTATATCAGGGAAAGGTAATATTATAGAAAAATTTAAAGATGTACTTAATGATTATAATGAAAAGGCAACTTATTTTTGTGAGTTAAGAGATGATAAAAAACTTGTGAATTATGATGATAGTATAAAGATTGCAACAGAGGAAGATGCTTCTAGGATGCAAGATTTATTACTTACAATAGATGAGTTTACAATAAGAGATAGCGTTGAAACAACAAGAAGTAGAATCAAGGATAATAGTAAGACCGTTTATTATATAGAAAATGAAGAAAAAGAAATGATAAGTGTATCGCAAGTAACTGCAGAAAATAGTAAATCAGCTATGATAATAGGGGTAGCTACTAGAAAAGAATATAGAGAACAAGGGTATATGAGTAAGTGTTTATCAAAGTTATGTAAGGATCTATTAAATAGAGGTAAGTCTTTATGTCTATTCTACGATAACCCAAAGGCAGGAAAAGTATATCATAAGTTAGGGTTTAAAGAAATTGGTATATGGACTATGCTAGTGGAAAATAAATTTTAAAACTTAATATAAAATAATAAAAATAACCTAAGTAAAGATTTAGTATCTAAATTTGAGCTTCAGGTTATTTTTTTATATATAATTAAAAGATTTTATATTTATGAAAATTTAGCGTAATAAATATATATATAGCTTTAATAAACTGTTATATAAAGGAGGTGCATACTCATAATATAACTTAAACCTAATTATTGAAAAAACTTAATAAACACTAAAGATAGCAAATTTTAAAAGCTATAAAATATTAGGTGGTGTGTTTATGGAAGTTAATTATGGATTGTGGGCATTACTTCCCGCTATAGTTGCAATATTTATGTGCTTTAAAACTAAACAAGTAATACCGTCATTATTTGCAGGAGTTTTTATAGCAGGGGTTATAGTATCAAAAGGAAATATATTTCAAGCAGTATCTTTTTCTTTAGAAACAATAGTAGGACAATTAAGCGACCCAGGTAATGCAAAACTTATATTATTTACAATGTTTATGGGTGTGGGTATATCGTTTATATGGAAAATGTCAGGAAGTAAAGCTCTTTCAATATGGGCAAGGAAAAAGATAAAAAATAGAAAAGCAGTAGGAATAGGTGCATGGCTATTAGGTATGTGTATAAGTGTAAATGACTGTTTAATAGCAGCTATAGATGGTAATGTTTTTAGAGATATAGCAAAAGAACAAAGAATATCCTCAGAAAAATTCTCATATATACTTGATTCAACAGCAGCACCATCAGCATCTCTTTTTATATCTGACTGGATAGCATTTCAAATAGGTATGATAAGTCAAGGTTTATTAGCAGCAGGACTTATAAATGTAAGTCCAATGTCAGCATATATAAGTAGTATTCCTTATAATTTATATAGTATATTCACATTAGCTTTTGTTGGAATGATAGTTATAACTGGACTTGACTATGGACCAATGCTAAAAGCAGAAAGAAGAGCTATAAACACTGGTAAATTCTGTTCTGATGAAGCTCAACCAATGCTTGATGTTGCAAATGAATTAGGAGATCCAAAAGATGTTACCCCAAGACTTATAACATTTATAGTTCCATTTATTGCAATGATAGTTACTACAATATTTGGATTTGTTTACACAGGTAGAGAAGGCGTTGGATTTATGGGAATACTTGAAAATGCAGATGCAGTAACTGCACTACTTTGGGGAGCATTTGCAATGGCTATGAGTGGAGTTATATTATCTATAGGCTATAAGATTATGTCTTTTAAAGAAAGTATGGATACCTTTATAGATGGTATGAAACTTATGACTTTAACAGCGGCTATACTTTTAATGGCATGGTCATTAGGTCAAGTAACAAAGGATATGGGACTTGCAAACTTCTTGATACAAGTTTTAGGCGATAGTATACCAGCATGGATATTACCAATAACTATATTTGTATTAGGAATGGTAGTTTCTTTTGCAACAGGTACTTCTTGGGGTACTATGGCAATTGTTACACCTATAGCTATTCCTTTGGTATATAAAGTAACAGGAGATGCAGCTCTTGCTATGGCAGTTCCAGGTATGGCACTTTCAGGCTCAGTATTTGGAGATCACTGTTCTCCTATATCAGATACTACAGTTATGGCATCTATATTTGCAGGAGCAGACCACATAGACCATGTTAAAAGTCAGATACCATACGGTATAACTGTAGCTAGTGTTGTATTTTTAATATTACTTTTAGTAGGAATATTTAAAATACCTCCTATGATATTCCTTCCACTTGGATTAGCTATTTTGTTTATGATTGTTTTTATTATGAATAAAATAAATAAAAATAAGTTAGATAAAATTAAAAAATAATAAATAAAGCTATTTTTAATATATGAAAAGCTAAAAGTATAAAGATTTCTTATTATATTAAAGATAGCTTTATTATTTATCCAATTAAAAAGAGGGATTTTGAAGATACATATTGAAAATTAAATTAAAGTATTTATAAATGGGAAGGTGTTTAATGAATAATTGGATAATAAAAGAAAGTGAGAACTACATATTTCATTATCATAAAAATTCAGTAGCACAAAATATGATATATGATATTGTAAATACTCAAGAATTATGTTTTAAGCATATATGCAAAGTTTTAGATGTTAAGTTTAATAACAAAATAAAGTATTACTTATGTAACTCACCAAAAGAGGTAGGTATTTTGTATGGGGACAATGAAGATTGCAATGCTTTTGCAAGAAACCCAAATGAAATTTATGCAGTTGTAAATGAAGATGTTCAGTGTATAGGATATCATGAGGATTCACATATAATATCTTATTCAATTAACACACCATCTCAAGTATTTATAAGAGAAGGATTGGCAATGTACTTTGATAAGCAACATTTTGGTATAAGTAATTTAGTTTGGGCGAAGTATTTTATAAGCGCTAATAGGTATATAAGTATCAGTAAACTTATAGATAAAGATAGTTTTTATAAATATAGTTGGAGCTTAACTTATCCCATAGCAGGTGCTTTTACTGAATATCTTATAACTATATATGGAATAGGAAAATACAAGCTATTTTATAAAAGTTTGAATGAAGACTTTAAAGGCTGTTTCAATAAGGTATTTGGGATTAGCTTAGAAGAGTTTGAAAGAGATTTTACATTATACTTAGATAGCTTTAAAGTTAATGAAAAACTACTACAACTTTTAAATGAAATAAAATTATAAAAAACTAATATAAAGGGATATAAGGTGATAAATATGGTTATTATGGGGTTTTCATGGACAACAGTTTTAAAGGTAAGAAATAATACAGATAAAGTTATAAATGAAGTGAAGTTTATTTATAATGTAGATCAATCAATTATTAGTGTTAAAAATATAAAACCTAATGAGAATAAACAAACAGGAATTAGTACGTTGGATGAGGTGAAAAACTTAAGAATGGTTGTAGATGGCTTAGAAAAAGAGTTCTTAATAAAAGAAGAAATACCTAAAGCATATATGGGTAGCTTTACTATAAGTATAAATGATATTAATTCTGATGAATGTAAATTTGAGATAAAAAAAGATTAATATAGTGACATATTAAAAAAATTATATATCTAAATTTATTTAAATAAGTATTTATTTTATAATATAGTATATAATGTAATTAAGATTAAATTTTGAAAGGAGTGTTGTATTATGATGAAAACTAAAACTTTAAAATCAATAAATTTCATACAACTACTCCAATATAATTATAAAAACTAATCTTATATAATTGTATAAGTTAAAAGTGCCTTGGAGTAGTTATTAATTATCTATTTTCAGGGCTATATTTATGCCCAAAATTAAAAATTAGGAGCGTACAATATGAATAATTTAGAAAACTTATACAAATTAGGATTAAATCAAGAATTAGAAAAGGAATTTAATAATTATGAAGGATACTCTTTGGCAAGAGTATCTGTTCAATATAGGAACATATATAAAATAGAAACTAACTCTGGTGAAATGTTAGCTACGGTATGCGGTAAGTTAAAGTATGAGTTAGATAACAAAGAAGATTATCCAGCAGTAGGTGATTGGGTTGTTTTTAAAAGTGAAGATAATAGCAATGCAATAATATATAAAATATTAAAAAGAAAAACTAAAATATGCAGAAAAGTTGCAGGAGCTAAAAGTGATGAGCAAATACTAGCAACTAATGTAGATAAAATATTTATAACTATGTCATTAAATAATGACTTTAATTTAAGAAGATTAGAAAGATATATAAATATAGCTTGGGATAGTGGGGCAACGCCTGTAATAATACTTACCAAAGCAGATTTATGTAAAGATTTAGAAGACAAATTAGAAGACATTGAAAGTGTTTGTATTGGAATGGATGTAATTGTTGTAAGTTCAGTGAGTGGAGAAGGAATAAATAGTGTTAAAGATTATATATGTAGTAGTGATACTGTTGTATTTATAGGCTCTTCTGGAGTAGGAAAATCTACGCTTATCAATAAGCTATTAAATAAAGAGATCCAGCTAACAAAGGATATTGGTGAAAATGACAAAGGAAGACATACAACCACTCATAGAGAACTATTTGTATTAGAAAGTGGAGGGGTTATAATAGATACTCCTGGAATGAGAGAGTTACAGCTAAGTCAAGGTGATTTAGAAAGTACTTTTAAGGATATAGAAGAAATAGCTAGAGAATGTAGATTTTCAGATTGTAAACATAAAAGCGAACCAGGTTGTGCAGTTAAAAAATCTATTGAAGATGGTATGATTTCAAAAGAAAGATTTAAAAGCTATGAAAAGCTACAAAGAGAACTTATATATGCCGAGAAAAGAAGAAAAAGTAAGGAAAGAAAGGCTAAAGCTTATAAAAGATAGAAAAATAAGAAATGAACTCTGAATAATAGAGTTCATTTTTGCGTTTAAGGAAGTATGCAATTAATCAACAGACAAAATCGTTGGAGATATGTAAAATATTAGATAATAGTAACTTTTTTTGATTAATTTAGATACAAGTTGTATAATATTTATGTATGTAAATATGTCTTTATGAAAAATTATCATTATAAAATGAAAGGAATGGATTAATATGATTAAACAAGAGAAAAAATCTAAAAATTTAGGAGCAAAGAGAATTGCAATATTTATGATAATATTAGCTTTTATTATAACAGCTATAGCACCATTAGCTTATTTTATAGGGTAGATATTTCAAAAAGGTGATGATTTGATTGGGTAATCACAAGACTAAAATAGAGATACTTATAGTACTTTATTTACTAGTAGTGTTGTGTATAATGCAGTACTATATACATTCGATAGTGTATAAAAGTCCTATATGGTTTATATTTTTGTTTTTTAAAATTGTTATTTGTATAAATACCATGTCAGTATCATTAGTATGGTATTGGGATTTATTACATGATGAGATATAAATATAAAAGTGCCGTAGTAAACAAAATTGCTTGTTTGTTACGGCGTTTTTATATTTATAAAATTTAATAATTTGTAACTAATTTAATTTAGATAAGTATAGACTTTAATTTATATGGTGATTTTGTTAATATAGATATATATTGATTAAAAGGAGAAAGATCATGGAATACACTAAAGCACAATTAAAAGAAATTCAAGCTAAAATTGTATATACGCTAGATGAACATGGTGAAATGAGATTTGGAAAATTAGCTAAGATAATTATTCACTCAGGTATGGCGGATTCTAGTTTTATAGTACAAAAAATTTTAAAAAGAGGATGTACGGAATTCAAAGAATTTGATGGAACCGAATTATTTGTAAGTCCTAGAACTGGGTATTGGAAACTTATAGACTAATTATTAAGTTAAAAATATAAAAATTTTTAATAAGATGCATATTCTTTTAAAGAATGGTTAATATATAATCAGATAGTTAATTAAGGTTAACTATCAGCCAACACTTACTATGCAAAAGCTAGATTATATCTAACCTTTTGGTAGTACCTTTGGAAGTGATGGTGGCTAGATATTTTAAAAAATATCATATTAAATATAATGAATCTACTAGATTTCCTCGCTCTACTAGAGTGCGATTAGCCCTAGTCTAATACCCAAAGCTTAGAGTTATAGCTAAATTGCAAACTATATTTAATAAAAGTCAAAAGAGGATAAGGATGTAATTAATATTACTCCTTGAAAAAGCACTGAATTTGAAAGCTTAAGCTATCAAATCAGTGCTTTTTTTAGTATTAGCAGTAAAGCAAGTAGACTATCATGTTACTTTTTATAAAAATACAAAAAATAAATGAAGGTGATTGGGATAATAAAGAAGAAACTGATAATACATAATAAATATATAAGGGTATATGAGAAATAGTAATTAAAAAGGGGGGGAATAAATGGATATAGAATTGCAAGATATTCCTAATACCAAAAACTGGAGCGTAATAAGAAAAATAAATGAAGGTTGGTCAGATGATTCAAAGTTTTACATAGAAGATGTTGAAGGAAATAAGTTGTTATTACGTATTTGTGATATATCTGAGTACAGTAATAAATTAAAAGAATTTAACTTTATTAAAAAATGTAATACATTAGATTTTACAATGTCACAAGTAATAGAGATGGGGATCTGTAATAATGAAAAAAATGTATATATGCTTTTAACATGGGTAGAAGGGAGTTCTCTCAATAAAGTAATTGGTGATTTTAATGATAGTGAACAATATGAACTTGGATTACAGGCAGGAAAAATATTAAATGAAATTCATTCTTTGAAAATGGACAACATTGATGATCTAATAGCCTATGATAAAAAAGATAAAATGATGAACAAGCTTATTAAGTATGAAAATAGCAAAAATCGTGTAAAAGAAGATCAACCAGTTATAGATTTTGTTAAAAAGAATATTGAAAAAATAAATTCACTATCTTTGGTACATAAACATGGTGATTATCATGTAGGTAATTTAGTGTTGACTCCTTTAAATACAATTGGAGTTATTGACTTTAATAGATGTGGATATGGAGATAGATATGAAGAATTTCAAAGAATACAAAGTTTTGATGTTGAAGTTAGCATTCCTTTTTCAATTGGTAAAATTCATGGATACTTCAAGGGTAATCCGCCATTAGATTTTTGGAATACTCTATCTATATATGTAGCTTGTAACTCATTAAATTCAATAGTGTGGGCTGAAAAATTCGGAAAAGATGATATAAATGGAATGAAAAAACGTTGTACTGATGCTTTTTATGATTATGATAACTTCAAATCATTGATACCTAAGTGGTACACACTGAATAGCGATAAATACATATAAAATTGTTATATACTTGAATGAATTTTAGTATAATTATTATATATTGTTAATTCTACAATAACTATAATATATATAAGGGGGGAAATAATGTGGGAATTACAACTTTTCCATGGATTTATTTTATATTTATAGTAATCCTTGTAGTTGCTTATTTTTTAATAAGACAATATAAATCTAAAAACAATAAAAAATAATACACATAAATAACACTACATACAAAAAGAGGGGGATTATACCCCCTCTTTAATAATTTAATATCATATCCAAATACAATTATTTCAAATTAATATGTCTCTTTATCAAAAGTATTTATGTATTACTGTAATGACAAAAGAATAAAATTTATAATAACAACTATTAAAAACTATATATACAAATTTAGTGGGGTGATTGATTTGATTACTATTAGAAAAATATTAAACTACAAAGACAAATCCTACGTAGCAAATAACATACTTAGAAGCTTACCTGAATGGTTTGCAAGAGAAGATTCTATAGTAGAGTATGTAGAAGGAGTAAAAGACACTAAAGTATATGCTGCATATAGCTATCAAAAGCTAATTGGATTTATAAGTATGAAGACAATCGATAAAATCACATCAGAAATATACCTAATAGGAGTAATGAAAGAATTTCATAATCAAGGTATAGGCAAAAAACTAATAGAAGAAGCAGAAAAAGAACTTAGCCAACAAAATATAAAGTATATTGTTGTAAAAACTTTAGGAGAATCTCACCCAGATGAATATTATAAAAGTACAAGAGCTTTTTACCGAAGTGCTGGTTTTTATCAACTAGAAGAATCTAAAACCATATGGGGAGAAGACCTTCCTTGTTTAGTTATGAAAAAAGAAATAAAAACAAAATATTTCATAAGTACATTATGGTAAAATATAACTAAAGAACAAACAGGGAGGAAATTTTATGAGCTTTCTAAAAAAAGTAATGGCTAATACACTTGGAATAGGTGGAGCCAAAATAAATACTGTAATTAAAACTTATGCAATATACCCAGGAGAAGCTATAGAGGGTGTATGTGAGGTAAAAGGTGGCAAAGTTGAACAAGATATTAGTCACATAATGTTATATATAAAAACGTCTTATAAAAAAGAAAATGACGATAAAATAGATATTGTAGAAACTGTTTTACAAACTGAAAAGATAATGGTTAATAAAACTATAAAAGAAGATGAGAAAATAGAAGTACCTTTTAAATTTGATTTAAACAAAAATACACCTGTATCACTGCATAAAAGTCAAGTTTGGGTAACTACTTCTTTAGAAATAGAAAACGCCATAGATTCAGGTGATAGAGATTATATAAAAGTGCTACCTCCAAACTACATTTCAAATATAATTGAAGCTGTACAAAAACTAGGATTTATATTATATGAAGTAGAAAATGAATATTTTAAAAATAGAACAAGTCCATTACGATTTATACAAGAATTTGAATTTATACCACATAGTGGAGAATTCCGAGGTAGACTAGATGAATTAGAACTATTCTTAATATCTTCAAATGCATCTGTAGATATATATATGGAAGTAGATAGAAAAGCAAGAGGGTTAGGTGGATTTTTCTTAGAAGAACTAGGTATGGATGAAAAGAAAGTTAGAGTTAACTTTACCTACAATGAACTTGATAGCATAGACTATATAGCAAATAAAATTTACTCAGTTATAAAAAGTAAAATGTAATATAAAAGTTTAAGGAGTGGTATTATCAATCTCGAAAAGTATTTAGAGGAATTAGAGGAGTTAGTTAATATAGATAGTGGTAGCAAGAATATTGCAGGAATAGAAGAAATTTGTGAAATATTTTATGAAAAATTTGAAAATTTAAATCTTATAGTAAAAAAGCATCTAATAGATGAAAAAGCAGGACCTTGTTTAGAAATAAGAAATAAAGAATCAGATCATATTGATATACTGATATTAGGGCATATGGATACTGTGTTTGGAAAAGGAGAAACTAAAAAAGTACCTTTTAAAATAAAAGACAATCGAGCCTATGGGCTAGGTATAGTAGATATGAAATCCTCATTGCTTTTAATTTACTATGTTATGAAAGCTTTAGTTAAAGAAAATAGACTAGATGCAGCTATATGTATAGTATTTAATTCAGATGAAGAAATAAGTTCTATATATTCAAGAAATCTATTAGAAGAGCTAGGTAAAAAGAGTCGATATGCACTAATACTAGAACCAGCTAGATCTAATGGTGATTTTGTAGCAACTAGAAAAGGTGTTATGAAATATCATATAGGTTTTAATGGAGTAGCATCACACTCAGGGAACAAACATCAAGAAGGTAAAAGTGCTATTCAAGAATTAGCTCATTGGATTTTAGAATTACATGAATTAACTGATTATAATAAAGGAACTACAGTAAATGTAGGTATTGTAGAAGGTGGAGTATCTTCAAATGTTGTATGTCCAAAAGCTAGCTGTGATGTAGATGTTAGAGTAACTTCAATAGAAGAAGCTAAAAAAATAGATAATGCTATAAAAGATTTAAAAAATCATGTATCAACAGAAGGTGTAACAGTAGATATAGAAGGTGGATTAAAAAGACCACCTATGCCTATGAATGAAGAAAGAGAAGAACTTCAACATATAGTAGAAGAGGTTGGAGAAGAAGTAGGTATAGATGTTCATTGGACAGATGCAGGAGGAGGAAGTGATGGTAATATAGTTGCAAGTGTAGGAGCTGTAGTAGTAGATGCGATAGGTCCTACAGGGGGACTTGTACACAATAAAAAAGAGTATTTAGAAATAGACTCTATAGAACCATCCTTTAAACTTTTAAAAAAACTTATCCAGCGATTGTCCTAAATGATTTATATAGTCATATTATATATATTAAATAGCATAATATATATAGTAATAAAAAATTCCATGTCGTGATTTTATTTTAAATTATATAGTCATATTTATTAAAAATGCCAGTAAATATTATACTGGCATTTTTTTTACGCTCAAGTAATTTTTTGAGCGACTTTTTTATGTATTTATAATAGCAAGAATCTACCTACGAAAAATCCTAAGGCAGAAAAAATTCCTATAAAACTTAATGTGAATTTAGATAAGCTATCTTCAAAAAATAAATTACATACAAAACTAGTAATACTAAGTGCAAGAGCTAGAATTGCACATAATATAGATAACTTTCCAACAGGTTGTAATTCTGCAAACTTGTGAAAAGCATAAATTTTTAAAATTAAAATAGAAACAGCAATTGAAAATATATTTACAAGTCTTGGGTTTCTTTGTATAAACCTATTATAAGAATCTTTCATACAATAATTCCTCCTTAAATCACACATATAAATATACCATAAATTCAAGGTAATTACATATGAGTTTGTATTGGAAATTTAACTAAATATTAAAAATAATCTAAGTTTTACTACTTATTGTTAATTTATTTACAAGGATGTTTTGTAGTGCTATATTTATAGTGAAGACGGGGTTAAACGTTTTCTAAAGTGAGAGAATAATTAATATATTACATAATATTCAGGGGGAATTTGCTATGGAAAACTTAACAAACAAGAAATTTGCTACAAAAGCTATACATGGGGGACATCATAAAGATCCATTATCTGGAGCTTTAAGTACTCCAATATATCAAACATCAACTTTCGTATTTGATAGTGCTGAACAAGGGGGAAGAAGATTCGCACTAGAAGAAGGTGGATACATATATTCAAGATTAGGCAATCCTACGAATTCACAAGTAGAAGAAAAATTAGCATTACTTGAAGGAGCAGAAGCTTGTATGTCTACTGCATCTGGTATAGGTGCTATATCTTCAGCATTATGGACTGCATTAAAAGCAGGGGATCATGTTGTTGCATCTAAAACATTATATGGTTGTACATTTGCACTTTTAAATCATGGTTTAACTAGATACGGAGTAGAAGTAACTTTCGTAGATGCATCTGATTTAGAAGAAGTAAAAGATGCTATGAAGAAAAATACAAAGGTTGTATACCTTGAAACTCCAGCTAACCCAGACTTAAAGTTAATAGATATAGAGGCTATATCTAATATAGCTCATGAATATAATAAAAATTGTATAGTAATGGTGGATAATACATTCTGTACTCCATACTTACAAAGACCATTAGAGTTAGGTGCAGATGTAGTTGTTCATTCTGCTACTAAGTATTTAAATGGACATGGAGATGTTATAGCAGGATTTGTTGTTGGTAACCAAGACTTTATAAACCAAGTAAGATTATTTGGTGTTAAAGATATGACTGGTTCTGTACTTGGACCATTCGATGCATATTTAATATTAAGAGGTATGAAAACTTTACAAATAAGAATGGATAGACATTGTAAGAATGCAATGGAAGTTGCTAAGTTCTTAGAAGGACATGAGAATGTAGTTCAAGTTAATTATCCAGGACTTGAAAGTTTCCCACAATATGAATTAGCTAAGAAACAAATGGATCAACCTGGTGGTATGATAGCATTTGAGGTTAAAGGTGGATTAGAAGCTGGTAAGAAATTATTAAACTCTTTAGAGTTATGTGCTCTTGCAGTTAGTTTAGGTGACTGTGAGACTTTAATACAACATCCAGCATCAATGACTCATTCTCCATATACTGCTGAGGAAAGAGCTGAAGCAGGTATATCAGATGGATTAATAAGAATATCTGTTGGTCTTGAGGATGCAGAAGATATAATAGCAGATTTAAAACAAGGTCTTGATAGATTATAATAAGTTTTCTTTAATATAGGATAATATAGATTTTTAAGAGGGTATCTGATAGGAGGCTTTCGGAGTAAGTGTGTAAGTTTTATTTGGCAAATTTGGGATTGCTAAGATAAATTTATATGCTTATTCTGGGCTTAATATCGTAGATATCCTCTTTTTTGATAGAAGGGGGTGATATATAAGTTTTGCTTTATACAAGCTAAAAATCATGCTTGTAAATGTCGCTGCAACTTATATGTTACCCCTTCTCTTTGTGTAAATAAGATATAATTTTTAAATTACTATTATTTATATTAAAATTATTCCAGTAAAGTATGAAAATACTGCAAATACAGTTAAGTTTATAAATTTTAGTAAAGTCTTAGATACTCCCTTTGAATCACAAGCTCTTGATATAAGAGATATTATGTTAAGAGCCATTCCAATCATAGCACAAAATATAGCTATTTTTCCAAAGGCATTTATATTATCTTTGAAAGCATATGTTGGAATTATAACTATGAATACAATAAGAGAAAATATGTATGGCCAGTTTAGTTTTATTTTACTTTTTATGTTTTCCATGAAATACTCCCCATTACAATTAATTTTTATATTAAAAACCTTCCAATAAGGAAACCGACTACTGAAAATACAGCTAAGTCAATTGTCTTTAATAATTTTTTAGATGCCCCTATATTATCGCCAATATTTTTTATAAGTGATGAAGTGTTTATTAAAATTCCGAAAGCTGCAAATACTACAGCTATCTTACCAAATACACCTATTTCAGAGCTATCCTTAAATGAATATATTGAAATTATAATTATACATGCAATATTAGAAATTACATTTAGAAACGATACTTTATTTTTAGAATAATCCATAAAAAACCTCCTTTAAATTCCTTTATTTTAATATACCATTTTAAGAATGAGATTTATTAAATTTGGATTAAGATAGGCTTTTTAGGTACTAAGATTTAGTATATATCAAATTTCATATAAAAAGTTAAGTATTTGTAGATTATAAATAGTATTAAATCTATAATTATACTAATTAAATAATTATAATGGGGGAGTTGTATGGAGAGGATATTTACCGAATTTAAAGAAATAGAAAGTTGTAGATATATAATAAGAAGTATAAGTTCAAATGATTTAAAAGATATTTTTGAAATTTATTCAGATAAAGAAATTATGAAATATGATAGTAAAAATATATTAAATTCAAGAGAAGAAACTCTTGAATTAATAAAAAAAGGTATGAAAAATAGATGGTTTGTAAGATTTGTTATAGTAGATAAATCTACCAATAATATAATTGGGAGCATTGCACTTCATCATTTTGATTTTGAAAATCAAAAAGTACAAATAGGATATAATTTAAAGCAACAATACTGGAATAAAGGGATAATGAGTGGTGTTTTACCTTATATGATTGAATATCTAAAAAATAATACAAATATCAAAGAACTAAAAGCATCAATTCATAGAGAAAATATAGCATCTGTTAAATTAGTAGAAAAATTAGGATTTAATATATATTCAGATTTAGATAAAGAGATATTAATTTTTAGAAGAAAATTATGCTAGGAGAATTATATATGATAGATACTAAAAATATAACTATAAGCTGTGTTAATAATAATGATATTGAAAGTCTATGTGAATTTGAAAAAGAGGCTCGCACAACAGAGCCAGATATATGGGGATGGGAGTTTGTAGAAAGTGAATATAAGGAAAAGCTAAAATCATTAAATATAAATAAGCTAGATAACTCTAAAATTATAGTAGCTAAGTTAGATAACAAAATAATCGGTAGATGCGATATAGCTATAATTACTAGTTTAGTAGAATGTAGTAAAACTGGATATGTAGATTGGATATATACATTAAAAGCTTATAGGGGATTGGGAATAGGTAAGAAATTATTAAAAGGAGCAGAGAAATATTTTAAGAGTCAGTGTGTAGAATACTACTTTTTATTTACTGCATCAAATGAACAAGCTCAAGAGTTTTATCACAGGCAAAGTGATTTAAGTTTTAAAAACAGAGAAGTAGCTGAGAAAGATATAGTCAAATAAAACAGTACGGAAGAGGGGAGAAGTATGGAGAAGATTAACTTTTATGTATTTGGGGAAGCAGGGGAATACGACAACTACAACCCATACTATGTATTAAGTGAAAAATACATTTCAGACATATTATATCTAATAGCAAAAGATAAACCATTTCACATTAATAAAAGCAACATAATAAAAAAACTAAAAATATCAGAAAAAGAATTTAATAATGCAATAGATAGTTTAAAACAAATAAACGCACTAAAAGAAACCAATAACACTTATAAATTAGAGTTTCCAATCTTTTTAGAAAGTGATATGAATACATTAGATTGCAAATTTAAACAAGTAGGAAAAATAATAGGGGATAAAATAGTTAGCTTAAAAAATGATATAGTAAAAAATATTCCTATATACACAACTATAACAATTGAAAGACAACTATATCACATAATTTGTGACAACGTATTTGATGGTATTGCAATGGATTACTTTTCAAAAAGAAATATATTTTGCACCTCAAAATCACAACCAAATAATAGAAATTATATAATAGTAGGCTATGAAAATAGCGAAGAGTTAGAAAAATATAGTGATAAATTACTATGTAGTAGCAATAACTATAAAACTGATAAGTACATATTCAATAGTTTTGGAGATTGCGATGGAAATAGAAAAGATGTATACAGATTTTTTAGGCAGGTAGATAAAAGCTTAGAAAATACCAGTTCATATAACTCTTTAAATACTTCATATACAAAGCTAAATGATAGTATGAACAAACAACTTATGAATAAATGTGGGGATTTAATTTTAAAAATATCAAAAGAAAATAACAAATATAGTGATTATATAGAAGATAAGTCAATGTTAAACCTTTTAAAAGAGTTTAATTATATAAGTATTGATATTGATAAAGATCTTATAAACATTAAAGTTCCTGTATTTGATAAGAAATACAATCATGTAATAGAAAATATAGGTGAAATTATATTACCAGCTATAGAACCTATTGTTATTGAGTTTTTTAAGGATATAGAAGCTAACTTAAATGAAATAACTTCAATAAGTCATAAAGTAGATATAAAAGAAATATCTAACGAGTTGTGGCATCAAGTATTTGGGGCAATAAATGAATACCTTGTTGAAACTAACTTTGTAGAAAGTCCGATATTCAAAGAAGATGAGGGGCGATATCTACAGAGTATATATATATAAAGTAAAGATAGTTATAACTAAATAATATGTACTAAGGATGTGATAAACATGTTAAAGGAAATTTTAATATTAGACTTAATTCCTAATAACTTTTATATAAATGAAGATAAGCTAAATAAAATAAGAGAAGTATATAAAAATAAAAAAGAAGGAGATTTGCCACCTGTTACAGTAGCTATTATAAACAATGAATACGCCTTAATAGATGGACATTCAAGAACAATGGCAGCCTTTGAAAATAATAATAAAACTATACTAGCAGATGTAGTTTCAATAGAAGATATAGAAGGACCTACTAAATTATATTTGAAAATTCATGAAGAAGCTAAATATAAAGGATTAACATCTATAGAAAAACTAAAAGATAGAATCGTTGAGAATAAAGATCATAAGAAACTATGGGTAGATTATTGTACTAAATTAATGAAAAATTTATAAGTTAGAAAGTTGGAGAATATATGAAAACTATAACTGACATATCAGACTTTATTTTTATAGAAGATGAACCTAAAAAAGTAGATATTATATTTATACCAGGGGGATCATATTCAGAGCTTGGAGAAAAAGCTGCTAAGCTTTGGCATAATAACTATGCACCTCTAATTTTACCTTCAGGGAAATATAGTCCCTTAAATAATAGATTTCTAAAACCATCATCAAAGGCAGATATATATACAAATGTATATGAAACAGAGTGCGATTTTTTCGTAGATGTTTTAACCAAGCATGATGTAAACAAAGAGGCTATATTAAAAGAAGATAAGGCAGAAAATACATACCAAAATGCATTTAAATCACGTGAGCTTACAGATAAGTTAGGGTTAAAGATAGATACAGCTATAATATGTTGTAAAAACTTCCATTCAAGACGATGCTTAATGTATTATCAATGGGCATACCCAGAAACAGAATTATTAGTTTGTTCCTCAGAAGTTCAAGGAATTAGAAAAGACAACTGGTTTACCTTAGAAAAAGGAATAGATAGAGTTATGAATGAACTTATGAAGAGTGGTGAACAATTTAGAAGTTATATTAAGGAAATAGGTAGCAGAAATTAAATAATGAAAGCTTTTTTAAATTATAATATTTAAAGCAATAGATATTGAGTGTTACTTATAAAATAGGGGGGATTTTTATGATAAAAACTATGTCTAGTGAAGAATTTAATAATTATATAGATAAAGCTATATATAACTATGCTAAGGAAAAAATAAAAGCTGGTAATTGGAGTGAAGAAGAAGCTTTTGATAAAGCTAAAGAAGAGTTTAACAGACTACTTCCAGATAAAGAGAAAACTAAAAATCATTACTTTTTCTCTATATATGAAGTTGTAGAAGTTATTGGAATGATATGGCTAAATAAACAAACTAACAAACATGGATTTATTTATGACATAAACATACTTGATAAATATCAAGGTAAAGGCTATGGCAAACAAGCTATGAATGAAATAGAATTATTTGCTAGACGAATTGGTATAAAGAAGCTAGAACTTCATGTTTTTGCACATAATAAGGTAGCTATTAGCTTATATGAAAGTCTAGGCTACAATACTACAAACATAATGATGACTAAAGCT
Source organism: Paraclostridium bifermentans (assembly GCF_964259345.1). GTDB lineage: Bacteria > Bacillota > Clostridia > Peptostreptococcales > Peptostreptococcaceae > Paraclostridium > Paraclostridium bifermentans_B. The sequence goes on along the minus strand of NZ_CAXVJR010000001.1, from coordinate 54,965 downwards.
TTAAATGAATAATTATATTGTATGGGGGGATTTTATGAATTTACTAAAAGATCAAATAGAAAACTATTATCAAAACTATGATGAAGATAATCGTCTTATAAAGGATAATTCACACAGCATCGAATTTTTAACTACAACTAAATACATAGATAAGCACATAACAGAAGAAGCTAAGATACTAGAAATAGGTGCTGCAACGGGAAGATATTCATTTTATTATCTTGAAAAAGGATGTAATGTTACTGCATTAGATATTTCAGAAAAACATGTAAATATAATGAAAGAAAAAGCTAAAAACTATACAGATAATATAAATATACTTCAAGGTAATGCCCTAGATTTAAGCATACTAGAAAATAATAGTTATGACATAGTGCTTTGTTTAGGTCCTATGTACCACTTAACGAAGGAAGAAGATAGAATACAATGTATAAAAGAAGCTCTAAGAGTCTTAAAACCAGGTGGAGTTATAGCAGTATCGTATATAAGTAAATTTGCACATTTTGCAGATATGATAAATAGGAATAAAGATGATATAAATGATCCAGAACTTCATCACATATTAGAATCGGGAGAGTATAGGGATTGCTTTTACTTTACAACTTATGATTATATAGAAAACCTTATGAAAGCCAATAAAATAGAAAAATCTAATCATATAGCAACTGATGGAATAGGCGATATGATTAGAGGTAAAATAAATGAGTTTACACATGAAGAATTTGAATTATGGATTAATTATCATTTTAAGACTTGTGAGAATCCTAGCTTAATAGGATATAGCAAGCATGGGTTATATATAGGAACAAAATGAATATAAAGAATAAAATTAAATAAATTACAGACACTATTCCTGATAACAAAACTACTTTTAGGAGGCTTACAAATGGGAATAGTAACAAATAAAACAGACATGCATCAAACATGTATAGATGCATGCCAAAAATGTGCTCAAGCATGTTATGAGTGTTTCAATGAATGTTTAAACGAGGAAGACATAAAAGAAAGAAAAAATTGTTTAAGCATGTTAGTTGAATGTGCTATGATGTGTCAAATGTCAGTATCTATGATGTCTATGAGCAGTGAGTTTTCTAAACAACATTGTCAACTATGTGCTACGGTTTGTGAAAAGTGCGAACAAGAATGTGCAATGTTTAAAGATGATCATTGTAAAAAATGTGCAAATACATGCAAAATGTGTTCTGAAGAATGTAAAAAAATGGCTAATAAGTAATTCTATGAAAACACCTAATTCTAGGTGTTTTTTTATTGTAACAATAGTGAATATTTAATTATATAAAGGAAAGCAGTAATTATAATAGAATAGATTAAGTAAATATTAGGTGTTTGGAGGGGATAGTATAGAGAAGGTATTTGGTGAAAAATTGAAAGAAGTAGAATATAAAGATAGAGTAGGTGCATATGCAATTATATTAAATGAAGATAATAATCTTTTAACTGTAAAAACAGATAGAGGTTATTTCTTGCTTGGTGGAAAAATTGAAAGTAATGAAAATTATAAAGACTGTATTAAAAGAGAATGTATAGAAGAAGCTGGACTAGAGGTAGAAGTTAAAGAGTTTATTTGTAAAGCTAGTAAATACACTTTTATTGACAGTTTAAAATCTTATATACATGCTATAGGCAATTTTTATACAGCTGAAGTTAAAGGTGAAATCTCTGAACCTATAGAAAAAAATCATCAATTAAAATGGATCAGAAGAGATGAATATCATGAAAAGTTATATTTAGAACATCAAGTGTGGGCTATAGATAAAGCTATAGATTTGAAATATATATAGTAAACTTAAAGCAGGTAAAAACTATGTATGAACTACTAAAACTAAATTGATATAAAGTTACATAAAAAAAGTAAGCTAGAAAAATTTTACTAGCTTACTTTTTTTAATTTTCTACAGCCTCATCAATTACATTTGTAGATGCCATTTCATCTATCATTCCATCAACTACATTAGTAGCTTTCATTTCATCAACTACACTTATAGATGCTATAGATTCCTCAAGCTTAATAAATACGTTATTGAACACTTTACTATATAAAGCTCCAAATACATTGTTTACAATACGCATTATTATAGCAAGTTCAAATCCTAAAACAGGGATAGCAGCCCCTAAAGCTCCAAAGCAGTTAAATACAGTCTGCCACTCATAAGTTGCAGAAAGTCCAACTAATAATCCTCCAAGTATACCTATATTTCCTTTTAAACTTGTAGGAAGAATTACATAAAACAATCCAAACATCAAACATCCTAAAATTAGATATTTCGGTCTAGTTTTACATCTAAACTCTAGTCTATTTTGAGTTGGTTGAATTATTGACATACAAGAAAATCCAATCCACATAGAACGAGGTAGACCAATAAGTTCTCCTATTAACATACCTGTGCATATTCCAAGTGAAAGTTTTAATTGCCATCTACTACGTTCATTAGTTAATGTAAAGTCTTGTATTATATCAATTAGGTTATTTTCAAATTTAACTTTTCTTTGTTTACAATAAAATATAACTGAAACAATTAACCCACCTATTAAAAGTCCTATTACACGATTGATATATGCATCTATACTAGTTACCTCATATCCATATAAAAGCAGATAACATAATACTAGCGTTGATTGATTACACAATACAACATTATGACAAGATAAAACAACTATTATCATTATAAAAATAAAGTTTATAATACTTGCCACAATCGGACTTGATGCTGAAGCTATAAATGGACCTATCATATATATTCCAAATATACCTAGCAAAGTAAATGCAGATTGTTTAACTTCAAAATCTAGATTTGAAAATCTAAAAGTTAACAATAATATAACTGTAACAACCCCAACTATACTGTTTTCAGTTCCAAATACAGTACTAAAGGCTATAACAACAGCCATACAAAAGAATAAACATAAAAAGTCTTTAACTATTAATGCAGTTATATACTTTCTTTTTAATTTTTCATCTGTGGTGTCTTTAATCATAGGCTTTAATGCATTAGCGCCTAATTGCATTGCTTGATAAAACGTCATTTAAATATCTCCCATCTTTACTAATCAAATTTATTCATTTTTATATTTGCTTTTTCTATCAATTCTATAAGCTTTAAAAAATCATCTTCACCTAAAGCTTTACGAAGGTCATAAATAGGCTGTAAGTAATGCTTATAGATTTCATCTAACACCTTTTCACCTTCTTCTGTCATATACACAAAATAGCTTCTTTTATCACTTTCATCTATTTCTTTAACTAAATAGCCCTGTTTAACTAATTTATCTATAATTCTACTTATTATAGTTTTATTAACACCCATTATTTTACTTAAGGACATAGGTGTTACTTTTTCTTTTTTTATAGCAAGAGCAGATAAAAGTTCTAGATGTTGTGAAGGTAATTTATCGTCCTTATTAGCTCTTCTTACAACTAATCTACTAAATAAAGCAATATCCTGTAATTTATTTGTCATATAAACCCATTCTAAATCCGTCATATTTTTTTCACCGCTTTCCAAGTTTATAAACCAAATAACATATTATATAATATTCAATTTAGTTTACTTTGTTAACTATATTTTAATACATCTTTGTAATTTTTACAATAGTTAACACCTATCCTGTTTCAACTTATCAAAAAAGCCTTTATTATCAAGCATAAAATTATAACCTTTAATCATAAATTCACTCATATTATTATCTCTATATAATTTTCTAAAAAACTCCATAATATCTATATCATCTATACACTTACCATAAAAGTGTTTATAAGAAGGTTTATCTACGCAGCAATATTTATATAAATCAGATTCCTTCATTATTGCATCTATAGCGATCTCAGAAAATAGCCAACTCAAACTAGGAGTGTTACACTCGTAATCCTTAACATTTGGAAAACTATATCTCCATTTTTCGAACCATATAAAATGAATAATCTCATGGATACAAATTAAAATTATTTCGTTGTTATTCTTTCTATAGTTAATATCAAAAGCCCATCTATCTAAATATCTAGGGCATACAACATTAAGCGTAAACTCGGCATTTATAGGCTTATTACTTGGAAGTTTTAAATCAAACTCTTTAGAAAGTATTGAAAACACATCTTCACAAACTAAGTCCCATAAAATATTAATCTCATTTATCTTATTATCTATAATATTAGATGCATTAATATATTCTTTTTGCAACTTATTAGAAATATAAATTACCTTTCCATCAAAATCTAATTTATTTAAATAGTGTAAGTCTAAGTTTAAAGTAGTAGCAATATAAGTTTGAACTCTATCTATTTCATTATCAGCGAAAAAATCAGCAATAGCACTATAATCATCAAATTCATCTTTTCTCGTAAAAATAACCTTCATAAAAATACCTCCTTAATAAAATTTTAATAAAGGATACATAGATATATTAAAATAATTTTCAATGATTAGCTAAAAATAAAGGGATTAGGAGTAATATGTAGAATTATGTATATAAAATTAAATATTTACATTAAATCTATATCAAAATTATTAATTAATCACAGAAGATCTATTGTATAACAGTATCCATTAATAAGTTTATAAGACTATATTTATAAGTATAGTCTTATAAAATAAAATCTGTATATTAAAAGTATATTCTTTAATAGAAATTCATATAAACAGCTACTAAACAAATATAGTTTATTCATGGTAACCATAAATTATGAAATTGTTCTATTAAATATATATTAAGTACAGATAATAAAAAACTATATTATATAAGGAGGGCGTATGCATACTTTTAATTTTAAAAAATATTTTTTAAATTTCTTTGGAGCGCTTTTAATATCTATAGCGATATTTTTGATTTTTCAAGTTGTTTCATGCTATGAATTAATAGGAGCGTTTTTTACAAATGGATTAATTAAGACAGTAATTCTTCTTGCAGTTGGAAGTTTGGTAGTTTTTTTATTAGCTAAAGCCTATAATGATGAAGTAGGGAGAACACCTTTTGATAAACTTACACTAAAAAGTTTTACAAGCTATGATAAAAAAGACTTGAAACTAACTTTAATTCTTACAGGTATATCTTTGATAGCTGCGGTTGGAATGGATGTATTTGTTTATAGATATATAGTTGGTAATCATTATCCAACAATAGATTTTAGTTATAATCCATTTTTAACTTTTATGATAGTTCCGTTTGTAGAAGAATTATTAATGAGAGGCGTTTTTTTCAATATAGCTTATGATTTTCTTGATATGAAAAATAAGGTTGTAAGAAATATTGCTATTGTAGTTAACATTCTTATGTTTTTGAGCATGCATTATGTTCCTTTTAATTTTACAGGTCATGCATTTGTATTATCTTTAATTGTAGCTTCTCTTCCAAGATTAGTAATAAGTTGTTCACTGACATATATTTATGTAAAAACTAAAGATATAAAATATAATATTCTTATGCATATGATATACAATTTTTTAGCATTAACATTAATTGCGAAAATTATGTATTAAAACCAATAGAGATGGATATGCTAACAAGCTACATTGTTATTATACCCATCTTTATTATTGTATTTAACTTAATTATTAAGCGTATAATACCTAATAACTTTTTCAAAATCACTATCTAATTCTATTACAACAGGCCCTTTTATAAAGTTTTTAGTATTATTATCCGTATCAAAAAGCATTATAAAGTGACTACATAAAACTTTGTTTTCTAATATAGACATATTCATAGGGTCATATCCACATATATAAAATTCGCCATTATTAGTTATGAAGTCCTGATTAAAAAAATCGTTAAATAGAGAATTTACTTTAAATTGTTCATTATCATAAAAATTTTTAATGATTGATAAATCATATTTTTTTATATTTACACAACTTATATCAACAGCTTTTGAAACTTCTTCAAATATAGTAAGCTTTTTATCGTTTAAATCCTTAGAAAAGTCAAAATTGACTTCATCTAATAGAAGTAAAAACAATGTACCAGTAAAATAACAAGATCTACGAATATCAAATAAGAGAGTAGTATCATGCATAATACTATTTTTATAACTTTCTATCCTTTTTAAATATAAATCCTTAGATAACTGTTTTAAAGCCTTTGTACCACAATACTCAGCACAACCTTCAAGAGTTTCTATCAAAAACTCATATCTAATAAGTTCTCCAAACTCATGTAACCTATATAGCCTAGAAGATATTATTTGCTTTAAAATATCAAGTTTTGTAATTTTATCAATGGAATTAAGAGCATCGACTAAAAGTAAGCTTTCATTATACTTAAGTTCATAATTGCTTAAATCATTAGGATATGCCAAAGCTTTGATGTCATTAGGAAATCTAGTTTCACCATTTAAGATTTGATGTGAATGAAACATTTCATGTATTATATTAGAAGCTAAATAAATAATATCTATATTATTAATATCATCTATATACCATATAGCTAATTCTTGTTCTTCATAAGTTATTCTAGTATTACCTATAAATCTATTATCATAGGGTATAGTAATGTTTTTTAAATAAACATAATTTTCATCATATAAAGCAAAGTCAGATTTGCTAAATCCTATCCATAAACTATTAAAGTTGATAGTACTTAATAGACTATCAACTTTTGTGTATAACTTTCTTATATAGATACCCCCTTGTACTAACTGTTTCTTTTATCAACATAAGTAGATGCTTTTTCATAAGAAGCATCTCCAAATAGACTTAATATGTTGTAAGCAATAGATATACATACATCAACTAATACATCCATAAACAACCCTCCTATAATTAATAACTATATCCCTATATTGTAAATTATACCCTTTTTAATTGTATAAGAACATATATGTGAAAGGGATTTTAAATAAATTATAGAATTAATAATGAATAAATTTTTATAAACTCAAAGGGGGACAATATATGATAATAACTAAATTTGATAAAAGTAAAGACGCAATAATAGAACCACATATGATAGCACCTAAGATAAATGGATTTCCTAAAATAGCAGTAACTTGTTTTTCTAAAAAAATAGTAGATAAAATCGTAAATACAATAGGGGCAGAGGAAATAAGTTATTTAGGATCAGGTAATGGGCCCATTCCTGTATATAAGGTTAAATATAACAATACAGAACTTGCTATGTATTTGTCTCCGATTGGTGCTCCTGCTAGTTCTATGGCTCTAGAAGATATGATATCTATGGGAATTGAAAAAATAGTAGTCATAGGTTCTTGTGGCGTGTTAGATGTGAATATTGGAGAGAGCCAAATAATAATACCAACCTCAGCGGTAAGAGATGAAGGAACAAGTTATCATTATATAGAAGCTTCTGATGAGATAGAGTTAAATACGGAATGTGTAGAGTCGATTGAAAATACTATTAAAGATAAAGGATATACTTATACGCTAGGTAAAACTTGGACAACAGATGCACCTTATAGAGAAACTAGAGATAAAGCGGCAAAAAGGAAAGATATGGGGTGCGTATGTGTAGAAATGGAGTGTTCAGCTTTAGCTAGTGTTGCTAAGTTTAGGGATATAAAATTTGCAACATTTTTCTATGCAGCAGACAACCTAGGAGGGACTGAGTGGGAGCCAGGTGGACTTATAAATTATGATTTATCCCATAGAGAGAAACTTATGTTATTAGCATTTGAATGTGTTATTAATTTATAATAAACTTGAAATTGTATAAAATAAACAGAAAAAAATAAAAAAAGACTAATATGAATAAAATGTTTTTTAGTATTCAATTGAAAATTGTTTTAAATGTAAAAGATTAGTAAAGATAATATTATAAAACTAACTGAAAACGTTTATAAATAGCTATTTTAGTAAAAAAATAAAGGGATAACGATATCTCTTTATTTTTTTAAAAAATAATAATTTAACGTATTGAATAAATTATTTATTATAATATTATTTTTTAAAAAAATTAGAAAATTTAAAAAACAATATTGTTATGGCTAGAATATTATGGTATTATAAAAACAAGAAAAGGGAAAAACATACAAAAAACAACAAAGGAGGAATACAAAATGGGGAAGACGGAAGTTAAAAAGAAAAGTTTATTAATGAGATCTTTGGATTCGATTGAGTACATAGGAAATAAGTTGCCACACCCAGTAACATTATTCGCAATGCTTTGTGTGGGAATCGCAATTATATCTGCAGTAGCAGCAAAAATGGATTTAAGTGTAACAGCAGACCTTATAAATAGACAAACAATGGAAGTTGAAGAACAAACTATAAAAGCTGTAAGCTTACTAAATGGTGAAGGCTTTAAATATATGCTAGAAAGTGCCGTAACTAACTTTACATCATTTGCTCCACTAGGAGTAGTGTTAGTAGGTATGTTAGGTATAGGAATAGCAGAAAGTTCAGGATATATAGGTACATTACTAAAGAAGATAGTTAGTGTAACACCTGCTAAATTAATAGTTCCAACAATAGTTTTCTTAGGAATAGCATCAAACATAGCATCTGATGCAGGTTACGTTATATTAGTACCACTAGGAGCATTAGTTTTCATGGCTTATGGAAGACATCCATTAGCAGGTATAGCAGCAGCCTTTGCTGGGGTATCTGGAGGATTTAGTGCAAACTTATTAATAGGAACAGTAGATCCAATGCTTGCTGGTATAACTAACGAAGCAGCACACATAATAGACCCAACAATAAACATAAGTGCAACTGCAAACTACTTCTTCATGTTTGCATCAACATTTTTAATAACTATATTAGGTACTTTAATAACTACTAAAGTTATAGAGCCTAAGCTTGGTAAATACGAAGGTGGACCTAACCAAAATGCAGGAAGTGATTTACAAAATATAACTAAAGATGAAGCAAAAGCTATGAAAGCAGCAAACTTCACTTTATTATTTATGGTAATAGGATTAATAGTATTAATAGCTATGCCAAATTCATTCTTAAGAAACTTAGAACAACCAACATTCTTAGATTCTTTAGTTAACGGATCTACTTTTATGAATGGTCTTATACCAATAATAGCATTAATGTTCTTTGTACCATCAGTAGTTTATGGTAAAATAGCAAAGACAGTTAAGAATGAAAAAGAAGTTGCAGCTCATATGACAAAAGCAATGAGTTCAATGGGTGGATACTTATGTTTAGCATTCGTAGCAGCTCAATTTATAGCATACTTTAACTACACAAACTTAGGTACTATAATAGCTGTAAGTGGAGCAGACTTCTTAAAGTCTATAAACATAGGAACAATACCACTACTTGTAGGATTTATAATAATAACAGGTTTCATAAACTTATTCATGGGATCTGCATCAGCAAAGTGGGCAATAATGGCACCAGTATTCATACCAATGTTCTTAGAACTTGGAATGGGAGCAGATGTAGTACAAACTGCATATAGAATAGCAGATAGTTCTACTAATATAATATCACCACTAATGAGTTACTTTGCAATGGTTATAGTATTCATGCAAGCATACAAAAAAGACACAGGAATTGGTACAGTTATATCATTAATGTTACCATACTCAATGACTTTCTTAATAGCATGGACTATAATGTTTATAGTATGGATGTCATTTGGAATACCAGTAGGATTCTAAATTTAGATAGAAAAAGAGGAGAACCAAGTTCTCCTCTTTTTGTTTTATAAAATAATAAAAAGGATTAAAATACAATACTATTGAATAGTTATATAAATAAAACATCTAAAAGGAGTAAAACATTTATGTTAGGAACAATAGTAAATAGCTTAGCCATTATAGTTGGAAGTATAATCGGACTTTTTATAAAGGGGGGAATATCAGAAAAGGTAAATGACACAATTCTTAAAGGAATAGGCCTTTGTGTAATATATATAGGTATAAGCGGGTCGTTAGAAAATAACAACACTATTATAACTATAATTTGCATTGCAATAGGAGGTCTTATAGGGGAGTTGTTAGACCTAGATAAAAGGCTAAATGGTATAGGAGAATTTATTGAAAATAAGTTAAATAAAAGATTAAAAAACAATGATTCCGAAAAAGTATCAATAGCTCAAGGATTTGTATCATCTAGTTTAATATTTTGTGTAGGAGCAATGGCAATAGTAGGGTCTTTAGAAAGTGGTCTTCAAAACAATCATGAAATACTATTCACAAAATCTATACTAGACGGAATATCATCTATAATATTTACGGCAAGTCTTGGGATAGGAGTAATATTCTCGTCAATAGCTGTATTTATATATCAAGGAATAATAACTATAGGAGCAGGGATTTTATCAGGAGTATTAAGTGACTCGGTTGTAAATAGTATGAATGTAGTAGGAAGCTTACTTATAATGGCATTAGGACTTAATATGGTTGGTGCAACTAAAATTAAGGTTGCGAACTTGCTTCCAGCAGTATTCATACCAATAATACTGGGAGTTCTTTCAATAATATAAGCAAGAAGGGCTATCTTAAAAGAGGTCCTTTTTTACTGTAAAAGGATTTATAATGAGACTATTATCTATAATTTTATTGCTATATATTTACATAGATTTGGTATAATAGAATTTTATAATTAAAATTAGGATAAATATCGATAATGATCCAAAGAGAGGAGAAATACAATGGACTTTCAACTAATCGCAGTACCCATGTTTTTAATATATATAGCTGTAATAGTAGGATTTTTAGGAACAGCATTTTATGCACTACTATTACTTATAAAAGCTTTAAAGATTTACATAAAAAACAATTCTTAAACTCTATGCTTAAAAAGGTTATAGCGAAAGTCGCCAGCGGAAGATAGAAGTATAAGTTTTAGCGACATTTACAAGCATGTACTATCGCTTGTATGGAGCAAAACTTATACTTCTATCTGGAGCGACCAACCTCGCTAAACCAAAACCTTCATACCATCATATGCAAACTTAACATTATCATAATTCTTTTCTAAATCTAAATAATCATCATAAGACTTACCCCAATCCTCTTCTAAATGAGTGAAAATAACCTTATCTATATTGTATTTGTTCTTCAAAGAAATAACTTCATCCATACTAAATAAATCTCTTTTTAAAAGATTATCATCACTTAAAACAATACCATCTTTAAGTACATCACCTATAATAGTATTTCCAGTTATTAAAAGATCAGCATCTTTAAATATATCATTTTCAGGGAATGGTTTAACATCACAAGGAGCATATATAACCTTTTTATTATTTTTTTCAAATACAAATATCGTAGCATGATTAACCTTAACAAAAGTTATTTTTATACCCTTAATAAAAATACTATCTTTTACAACATTTCTTTTTATTAAGTTTCTAACATTATCATAATAATCAAAATAACACCCAAACTTAAATCTTATAGAATTTAAATCATCCATGACATGTTCCATAGCAAAAACCTCTATAGGATTATCACACTCTATTCCTTCTGAAACATCAAACCAATTAAGTCTAAGTTGTTCAAAAACTCTCATACCAAGAGTATGGTCAGGGTCAACATGACTAAAAAGTACATTATCAATATTTTCTATATTAGAATTATTTATGGCATGAACTATATCCTCAGGAGTATCAATTAATAAATTAATATCTTCTAAAAATAAACTACACCCAAATCTAGAATAAGGAGCACCTTTAACTCTAGCTTCTTCACAAATTCTGCACTTACAAAGTGGTTTAGGTAAAGAAACACAACCACCACTTCCTAAAATAGTAAATTTCATAATATCAATCCTTTCTAAACACCACTTTTTAACAATTGTATATTACATCTTAAAATTAATCTATATAAAGTTAAACTAACTTAATTTATATATCAAAAAAGCATAAGTAATAAAATATAATAAATTTCATAATTGTGAATAAAATATTTAATATATGAAATTATTTCATAATATTGAAATTATTTCACCAAGATGATAATATCTATATGGAATTAAATATTATCATAAAAAAAGGTGGTTGGAGGGGTTATGGAAAATAGCATAAAATCATACTCAAAAGTTAAATGGAGTGTATGGTGGGTACTTACACTTTCATTTGTATTAGTTTTATTTCTTAGAATGTCAACAGCAGTAATATCTGATAATTTAGCAAATGAGCTAGGTTTTAATTCTATAGAAATATCAAATATAGCATCATTTACCCTATATGCTTACGCAATTATGCAAATACCAGCAGGCATAATTATAGATAAGTATGGATCAAGAAAAATTAGTAGTTTAGGAATGATAATATCAGGAATAGGCTCTATAATATTTGGACTTATGAAAAGCATAGAAATAGCATACTTATCACGTATAATGGTTGGAGCAGGAACATCTGTGATATTACTTGCAATGTTTAAAGTTCAAGGTAATTGGTTTAAAAAAGAAGAATTTGCGTCTGTATCAGCTAAGTTTTCACTTATAGGAAATTTAGGAACTGTATTTGCAACATTTCCATTAGTATTTTTAACTGATGTATTAGGATGGAGAAATTCATTTATATTAATCGGTATCATAAGTATAATATCAGGAGTTAGTATATATTTAATAGTTAGAAATACACCTAAAGAATATGGATTTGATGTAGAGGTTAATAGTACCAATGTAAAAGTAAATATAAAAGAAGGTTTGAGATCGGTAATGTCTACAAAAGCTACTTGGTATAACTCACTTATAATGTTTTCATTGGTAGGGGTTACTACAGCATTCAGTAGTTTATGGGGAATTACTTATATAGTAGATGTTTATGGAGTTAGCAAAAGTGTATCAGCATTTATAGTTTCATTTTTAACTTATGGTCTTGTATTTGGAGCCATAGTAATGAATGTATTATTTAGTAGATACAAAGGTAATAAATTTAATATAGTAAGAGTAGGTGGGGCTATAAACTTATTTATATGGGTATTTATAGTATTAGCTAATGACGTTAAGCCTCCAATAGTATTTTTACCTATAGCTTTCTTTATAATAGGATGTGTTAATATGGCACACTTACAAGCGTTTAATGACGTTAAATACAAAAACAGAGATGAGTACTCAGGACTATCAACTAGTATAATAAATACAGCGGAATTTATGGGAAGTGGAATTATAAACTTATTTATAGGATTTATGATACAGATAAACGGAGCTGGAGTAATAGGATACAAAACTGGATTTATGCTATTTATAGCAATGAGCATACTTACTATAATTGCAGCAACTATAGGAATGAAAAAAGGCAGCCCGAATCCTTACGATGGATTATCAGAGGCTGTATCTTAAAAAACAAAGAGCTATCTCAAAATATTTACTGTATTAAGTATTTATATTCTGGGATAGCTTTTTAAAGTTAATAAAGTTATTTGTCGGAAAATTTAGATAAAATATGTTATAGTGTACTATATAGGGGTTATGAGTATATAAAGGACAACATAATAAAAAGGGGGGAATAATAATGTTTGAGATAAAACCATTGATAGGAGTTTCTCATGAACTAATATTTCAAATTATTAACACTATACTTATATCTATAATATTTATATTTATAGTATATGGTTTATATCTATTATTTAAAAAATTAAGTGGGAAGAGTAGCAGAAAAAATAAAATATATGAACTAGAAGAAAGAATAGAAGAAATAGAAAGAAAAATAGATAAAAAGTAAAAGGAGTATTATATAATTTATAGAAATACTCTAATATAAAGTTAAAAAGGGGGATTTCATGAAAAAAGAAAGAAAAAACAAATGGATTGTTTTAAGTGGAACTCTTGTATTAGTGGTAGTAATATCCATAATTTTTATAAGTTATAAAACAAATAAACAAAAAGAGTCAATAAATATAGAACACAACATTCCGACAAAAACTACAAATCCACAAGACAAACAAGATTTAACAGATAATAATAATGAGCCTATATATGATGATATAACTGTATTTGATGAAGATGAGGTAAATAAAAGATACAAAGAAGTTAATAAAAAAGATTTAACTTATGAACCAAATATGAAAAATTTAAATGACTATTTCTTTGAATTTGAAAATGGATTAGCTTATAATACTGAAGCTAATAACCATTTAAAAGCTATAAGTGAAAAACAATATGCAATGATACTTCAAGGTTATAGTTATTCTAAAGTAAAAAAAGCTTTTACAAATGAAGAAGCAATAGAAATAGCTTCTAGTATACTTCCAGATGATATAAAAGAAATTAAGACAAAAGAGTATAAGGATGAAAATTACATATATTACACATCTAAAAAAGGCAACTTTATAGTACTACTTAGAAATGAACATATATTTAATGATAAAGATGAATCAACTAATATAAATAAAGATAAAATAGAATCAATAACCTATTTTAAGGAATTATCTAAATAGTAGTATATTTTAAATATATAATCTTGAAAAAAAACTTAATATTTGTTAAAATAAAATCGACAAATGGAAAATATTAGAAACTTAGACGTACATTCTGTATATGGGCACTTGGAGTGTATCGAGTTAGTAGTGCAACCGGCTAATTTTAAGTTATATCTTTATATAACTTTTGATTAGTCTATTTTTATGCAAAATAACATACTATGAGAGAAAATGTTTTCGCATATTAGAGATTAAGTTTGCATAAACAATAGACATAGAAGCAAGGAAATACATTCTGTATATGGGCACTTGGAGTGTATGGAGCTAGTAGTGCAACCGGCTAATTTCAATTTTATTATATTTTATAAAACGGGAGATTTTTAAAATGAAAGTAAAAATGAAGAGTGTAAGCATATTAGCCATAACATGTCTATCAATATCAATATTAGGAGTAAAAGGATATGCACTTTTAGAAACAAATAGTACGTCTGATTTAAAAGAAAAAACACATGTACAAATTTCAGCAGAAAAAGTTGAACAAGAATTAGCTAATCTAAATGAATGTTTAAAAACATTAGATAGCGAAGATGATTTAGGGGAAGCAAATGTTGCATTTAACAGTTTTAAAGATTCTTTAAAAACAGGTAATATGACAACAGATGTATCTTTATCTTTTAGATATTCTGATATATTAAAGGATAAAGAAAAAGAATTAAAGCAAGTTGTATTAAAAAACTACTAAAATTAGTAGATTAAAACATAACAATATGAATTTTTAATTTTAGTTGACAAATTATATACAAACTAACTATAATTTTCTTAGATAAATTATTTTAATCAAAGCCATGAAGGTTTTAATCCTTCATGGCTTTTTTGTATAAAAAGGGGGATATATTATGAGTCAAAAAGAGTTTTTTGATAGCATAGCCAATGATTGGGACAATATTATTGAAGTGAATGAGTTTAAAATTAGCAAGTTATTATCTAAATTAGACATTAAATCAGATGAAAGAATACTAGATGTAGGAACTGGGACAGGTGTATTAATTCCTTTTTTAAAAAAGTTAAATAGTAGTGGTTATATAAAAGGAATAGATATATCTTCAGGAATGTTAGATGTTGCGAAAAATAAGTACAAAAACATAACAGACTTAGACTTTGAGCTATTAGATGTTGAAAATCATAAAATAAAAGATAAATACGATAAAATAATTCTTTACTCTATGTTTCCACACTTAAAAGACAAAACGAAAACAATTAAATCTTTAGTTGAAAATAATTTAATCAAGGGTGGAAAGCTTATGATAGCACATTCAAATAGCAGAGAATTTTTAAATAATATGCATAAAGAAAAAGATGAGTCGGTAAGTGAAGATAGACTTATACCTGTACATATGCAAAAGAATTTATTTACAGAGCAAGGACTAAATGTAATAGAAGCTTTTGAAGATAATGAAATGTATTATTTACTTTTAAAAAATAATTAATATTAGGGGGAGAACACATGAAAAGTAAAAAAATTACTTTATCAGCCATATTTATAGCTTTCGGAATTATATTACCTATGATATTTCATACAATAAATTTAGCAGGTCAAATATTTTTACCAATGCATATACCAGTACTTATAGCAGGATTTTTATTAGGACCTTATTGTGGGGCTCTAATAGGTATAATAACTCCTATACTAAGTAGCGTGATGACTGGAATGCCACCACTAGTACCTATGATGCCTATAATGGCATTTGAATTGTGTGCATATGGATTTTTAACAGGCTTTATATTTAATAAAACTGAAAAAATATACATATCACTTATAGGAGCAATGATAGGAGGAAGATTATTTGCAGTAGTAGGTGCATATTTAGTATCTATAACAGTAGCACCAAAGGTAAGTCCTTTAATGTTTGTATTTGGAAATATATCAATGGCTATACCTGGCATGTTAATACAATTAATATTTATTCCTATGCTTATAAAGTATTTATATAAAAACCCTGAAATCAAAAAAGTTTTAATATAAAAGACCCTATTTTTAGGGTCTTTTATATTTTAGTGCAAAAAAACACTATCTTAGTCCAAATTTACATAATATTTTTATTGTTATGATAAAATCAAGATTGAATATCAATGAGAATGGGGGGAACGTAATGCTTACAAAAGTTTTATCTATAGTTTTAAGCGTGACAGGCATGATTTTAGTTTACTTTACTATAAAAGAAAAACCTAAAAGACTTAATAGAAGTATTCAATATAGAAATGAATTAGATAAATATATAAGATATCAATATATATTTGATTTATTTGAAGCTTGTTTGTATTCAGTTATAGGATTTTTATCAGCTTTTAAGATAGTAGATTGTAAGCATATGCTATTTATAGTATTAATATTTTTAGTAATAAGCACTGTAATAAAACGAAAAATAGATAAATTGAAAGATTATTAAAGAGGTCTATATAGATCTCTTTTTATTAATATAAAACACCAATTATAACTAATTTATAAGTTAACGTTACACTACTTAAAATTAATTAAAATAAATTTTAAAATTGATAGAAAATTTACTTTACAATTCAATTAAATCATGACAAAGTAGTAATATAATATATTACTTTTACTTAAGAAACTTAAGGAGATACAGTTATGAATTATTTAGAAGGTAGTTTAAATGAATATAATCAAAAAGATGCAGAGAATAATTTAAAGTTAGCAGTGGAATATATATATGAAAAAAACGAAGAAAAAGATTTTAAGGATTTTCTAATACTATGTAAAAAATCTGCGTTACAAGGCAATGTAGAAGCACAGTTTATATTAGGGCTACTATATCAATCAGGTATAGAAGGCCTAGAGGGGTATTTTGGAGTGGATATGCCTAAGCATGAAAAGTACGGTAAAATCGACTTAGAAAAATCTTTATACTGGTTTGATATGGCTTCAAAAAAAGGTAGTTCAAAAGCACAATACACTTTAGGATATATATATGAGCAAGGCTTAGGTGTAGAAATTGATTATAAAAAGGCAGTGGAATTTTATAAAAAATCGGCGTTACAAGGAGATCCAATAGGACAATGTAATCTAGGCTATATGTATGAAAAAGGCTTAGGTATAGAAGTTGACTTAAAAAAAGCAGTATTATGGTATGAAAAATCTGCGCTACAAGGTGATGAAGTTGGCCAAAACAACCTAGGAGAAGCATATAGAGATGGAATAGGTGTAGAAATTGACTATGAAAAAGCTTTAGATTTATTTCTAAAATCAGCAGAACAAGGATGTTCAGAGGCTGAATATAACATAGGAATAATTTATGAAAAAGGTTTGGGATTAGAAGCAGATCACAAACAAGCAGCAATCTGGTATGAAAAGGCATATAACAATGGATTAGATAAAGCTAAAGATAAATTGGAAGCATTAATACTATCTTAGTGCAAAAAAATACCATGTTAGTCCACTTATATGGAAATTTATGAAGCTTACTGTTAGAGTATATGTAAATTACTATATAAGAAAGAGGTATATGAATGCTTGAAAAATTACTGAGTTTAATTTTAATATTGCTAGAGTTATATATAATTTCACGAACAGTGAAAGAGTATAACGAAAATAAAAATGTATATATTATAGGACGAACTAGTAGTTACATACGAAAATTAGAAAGAAGTACATATATATTTGATTTATTACAACTAATAATTTTTACATTATTAGGGCTACTTTCCCTTCTGGGCATTGTGAAAGGTCGTGGATCTATAGTATATATAATTATATATAATTTAATTTATTTTAATGTAATAAAAGGAAGAAATAAGAAAGTGATCTAAGATTAGGTCATTTTTTTTTGTAAAATTATACACAGATCATTTGAAAAATAATAGACTTAAAAGTAGAGGTAAAAAATAAATATCACTTTAGAACTATATATGATTGAAGTTTTTCAAAATGGTGTATATACTAGAATAGCAAGTTTATAAAACACAGGGGGCGAATGTTGTTTTGAGTAATATATTTATAAAAACTAAAGATTTAATAATGGATAAGGTGTTTAGAATATATAAAAGTTATATTCCTGAACATATAAAAGTAGGCGAGATAGAAAAGCAAAATATAATAACTTTATCAGAGCAATTACTAAACATAAAATACACACTGCCGAAACTTTTTAGAGAAAGAATAGAGGCAGTTGATAAAATATATGATAGACATAAACCTAATGAAATTATATATGAGCTATTCACGGAAGATAATAAGGTAATATTATTACTATCTAAAAATTTAAAAAATAATAGTATAACAATTAAGTGGGTTGACCAACTATGGTTATACTCAGCATAGATTTGGAGTGAATTAAGTTGAAAAGAAAAATAGCAGTCTTAGGTCTAATAACAGTAATGACATTAACAGTAGTAGGCTGTTCATCGCAAAGAAATAAAGAAATGAAAGACACTATGAATGGAGTTAGCAAACAGTTAAATAATATAGATAATAGCAATAAAGAAGAAGTAAAATTAACTTATGAGCAAGCTCAAGAGCTAATGGAAAAAATAAACTCTCAGTTAACTGAATTTAAACCTCAATTAACACCAGATAAACAAACTATAATTTTAAATTTAGCTACTAGAGAGGTCAATAACCAATTAGAAAAAGAATATATAGTTATAAATATGAATGCACAAAAAAACAATTACAAAATAGAAGTAAAAGGTAATATATTCAAAGATAGAGGTGAACTTGTAGCTAAGAATGATGCTTCAGTAAGAGCTTTGTATGATTTATTAAATGCAACTAAAAGTATTGATAATATGAAAGTTTCTGAGTTTATAAAATTAATAAATTCTGATGATACAGATAAATTGCAATTAACTAATTCTTTAGATGCATTTGATAATATAAGTTTTGACTATACATACGATGGTATAAACTTTATGTTAGACAAGACTTATAAAAGAGATGCTATAAATCATCCTGAAGTTAAATACACATATGAAAAGTATAAAAAACAAAGAGAAGATTTAAAAAATGAATTGACTCAGTATTCTAAGGAGTTTGCAAAAACTAACAATTTACAACCAGTGGTATATGAAGAAAACACTAATAATACTGATTTAACATCTTTTGGAGTTGAAGGTGATAATGATTTTTCTACATATATAGTTGTAAACACTAAAATTCCTAAAGTAAATACAAAACAAGCTCAAAACATATGTGAATTTAATATGCCAACAAATATAGAAGATGCTAAAGCAAAACAAATAAGTAAAGATTATTTAGTTGGAGCTATAAGGATAATAAACTCTATAACTAAATCAGATATAAATTATGGAGATATAGAAAATGTAGAGAAGTCAAACAAAATAAGAGAGGATTATCTAAAACAAGATAAAACTCAGACAATTTTTGAAATCTCTAATAATTTAGAAAAGTCCTTAATCAATAATGAATATGATTATATCCAAAAAGTGAATATTGTTTAAAAACTTACTTTAAAATAAAAAGAGCTGTTTTAAATTAACAGTTCTTTTTTTATGTATTTTCTTCAAAATGATGAATATTTTTAAGATTTCGAAATTATTTGACATAGTTACCAAATATAGTAAACCGTGGTATTATTTTATTAATAAACTTATAGGAGGGGTCTATATGAGCAATAAGAAAAAGTTTTCATTCCCAACTGCATATACTGTAATATTAATAGTTATGCTTGTTGTTATGGGGCTAACTTATATTATTCCATCAGGTAAGTATGCAAAGCTAAGCTATGATACTACAAATTCTGATTTTATAGTTGAATTACCTAATGGGAATACTAAGGAGTATAAAGCTACTCAGGAAACTTTAAATGAATTAGGTGTAAATGTTGAGTTAAAACAATTTACAAGTGGAGCAATATCAAAACCTGTTGCTATACCAAATACATATGAACAGTTAGCAAAAGAAAAAACAACAGTATTTGGTGCAATAACAACATTTTTAAAAGCTCCAATCCAAGGACTATATGATTCTATTGATATAATAGCTTTCGTATTAGTAATAGGAGGATTAGTTGGTGTAATAAATAGTACAGGAGCTTTCAATGCAGGTATAAATGCATTATCTAAAGCATTAAAAGGAAAAGAGTTATGGATGATAGTTATAATATCATCACTAGTAGCTTTAGGAGGAACTACATTTGGGCTGGCTGAAGAAACTATAGCTTTTTACCCAATAGTTGTACCAATATTTATAGCTGCTGGTTATGATGCTATAGTTGCCATCGCTACAATATTCTTAGGTTCATGTATAGGTACTATGGTATCTACAATAAATCCATTTTCTACAGTAATTGCTTCTAATATTGCAGGAATAAGTATTGCAGAAGGTATGCCACTTAGAATAGTTGCATTATTACTAGCACTTACTATTACTTTAATCTACATAATAAGATATGGAGAGAAAGTAAAGAAAGATCCTACAAAGTCTTTAATATACTCTCAAAAGGAAGAGATAGAGAAGAAGTTTTTATCAGAAACTCATGATGATGATGTATTAGAGTTTACTCTAAGAAAAAAATTAATGTTATTAATATTTGCATTATCATTTGTAGTAATGATATATGGGGTAAAAGAGCTTGGCTGGGGATTCATTGATATGACAGCTTTATTCTTTGCAGTAACATTTATAATGGTTCCTTTAGCTAATCAAAAAGAAAGTGATTATGTTTCAAACTTTATACAAGGTGCATCTGAGTTATTAGGAGTAGCTCTTATCATAGCTTTAGCTAGAGGGGTTACTATAATAATGGATGGAGGATTAATAAGTGATACGTTACTACATTCATTAAGTGGAGTAGTATCTCATATGGGAGGCGTAGTATTCTCAGTAGTAATGTATTTTATTTATATAATTTTAGGATTCTTTATAAACTCTTCTTCAGGACTTGCAGTTTTATCTATGCCAATAATGGCACCACTTGCAGATGTTGTAGGTGTTAATAGAGATATAATAGTAACTGCATATATGTTTGGACAAGGTTTAATAGGAATTATAACTCCAACAGGATTAATCTTAGCATCTCTTGCTATGGTTAATGTAACTTATGATAAATGGTTAAAATTTGTTATGCCACTAGTAGGTATAATAATGGCATTATCAATAGCTATCCTTTGTGTAGGATCGTTTATATAATTAGAAAGAAGGTGTATACTTACACCTTCTTTTTTTTGGTTTAAAGTATGTGAAAATATTAATAATTAGATTTTTAACTTACGTTTAACCAAAATTTACCGATATATTGTATTGAGCTCAATACTAAATTGTAAAATCAAATGAAAAGGAGGTGAAAAAATGGTTTTAGTAGATAGAACATATCTTAGGAATTATGAAATAGCAGTTCAAGAAGATTTAAATAAAAATATAAACGTAGAAACTCAAAGTAAAGATAGCAAAAAAGTTAAACGTAAAAAAGGAAAAAATCCAGATAATAATATTTATAGAGATTTAAAAAGTAAGATTAGTATTGTAAACAAAAGTCAAAAAAATATAAAAGAAAAGTTAGCTCAGGTTCAAGTTCATGAAGATAAAGTAAACGAAATGGAAGCTACTTTAAAGGAAATACAATCTGCATACCAACAAGCTGTAAAAGAAGGTAAACAAGAACAAATAAAAGAAAAAATTAAGATAAAAAAAATATTAAAAGAAACAAATGATTTAGGGCATGAATATAATGCAGAATTACATTCTTCACATGAAGAATGTACTATTGATACTATAGGTGAAGCTTTAAGAAACATACAAAATATAAAATACAAACTATCTGAGTATAAATCAAAATTACTAGATATAGAAAAGTATGTAAATAGAACTAAGAAAGAGTATGAAACTAAAGAGAAAATTATAAAAAAACATATAGAATCAGAAGAATACATAAATGAAAAAGTATTAATAAATCCATTAGATTTTATTTTTGTTGAAGGAAACTTAGACATAGGTGTAGTTATTAATATATTTGTATAATTTATATAATCAGAAAGTATAGTTGTTAAACAAATACTTTCTGATTTTTTCATGCTAAATATTATTTATCAGAAAATTTGACAAAATATTCAAAAGACTATACAATATACATTCAATGCAAAATACATCAAAAAAATTAAATAGAAGGAAGGAATTGTATGAGGCGTAATAAACAAGAATGGTTTGGAAATATAAAAGGAGATTTACTGGCAGGAATAGTTGTTTGTATGGCACTTATACCAGAAGCTATAGGATTTTCTATAGTAGCAGGTGTAGATCCTATGATGGGGGTATATGCATCATTTTGTATATCTTTAATAACATCAATATTTGGAGGAAGACCGGGACTTATATCGGCAGCAGCAGGAGCTACAGCATTAGTATTAGCTGGATTAGTTAGAACTCATGGAATAGAATATATGCTAGCTGCAACAATATTAACAGGTATTATACAAGTTATACTTGGATACTTAAAGATAGGAAACTTAATGAAGTTTATACCAAAACCCGTTATGGTAGGATTTGTTAATGCACTAGGAATATTAATGCTTCAATCTCAAATAACTCACTTTAAAGGTGGTGTAGAATTATTAGTACTTGGAGCTATAGGCGTAGCAATTATATACTTATTCCCAAAGCTAAACAAAACTATACCATCACCAATAATAGCTATAATAACTATAACTGTAATAGTATCTGTATTTAATATAGATGTAAAAACACTAGGAGATATGGGCGAAATAACTAGTGAATTACCAAAGTTTTTAATACCAAGTGTTCCATTTAATATGGAAACTTTAAAAATAGTATTACCATATTCTATATCAGTAGCACTTGTTGGAATTGTAGAATCTTTACTTACAGCACAATTAGTAGATGATTTGACAGATACTACGAGTGATAAAAATAGAGAATGTGTAGGTCAAGGACTTGCTAACATTACTGCTGGATTCTTTGGTGGAATAGCAGGATGTGGTATGATAGGACAAACAATTATCAATAATAGTTATGGAGGAAGAGGAAGACTTTCAACACTTACAGCAGGATGTGCAATGCTTATATCTATAATAGTTTTAAATAAGTTTGTAGTAATTATACCTGTTGTAGCACTAGCATCAGTTATGGTAGTGGTATCTATAACTACATTTAACTGGAACTCGTTAAATAGAATGATAAAGGTTCCAAAATCAGATAGTGTTGTAATGATATGTACAGTTATTGTAGTATTATTTACTCACAACTTAGCTTATGGAGTAGTAGTTGGAATAATATTAAGTGCTATATCATTTGCAGCTAAAATATCTGAAATATGTATAAAAAAACAAGATATAAATGGTCATATAAAGTATATTGTTACAGGTCAATTATTCTTTGCATCGACTTTAAAGTTTGTAAATAGCTTTGATTATAATGAAAGTTCAAGCAATATAGATATAGATTTTTCTAACGTTAAAATATGGGATGAATCTGCAGTAGATGCTATCGATAAAGTAGTTATAAAATTTTATAAAAATGGAGTCAATGTAAACTTAATTGGATTAAGTGAAAATTGTTCTGATTTAATAGAAAGAATGGCAATACATGATAAACCAGGTGGTTTAGATGTAGTAGCTGGACACTAAAAGGGATATTATTTAATATCCCTTTTTTTATGCTTAAAAGCACCTTCAGATACACTAAATATAAATTTAGATACTATACAAGCTAGTTCTTTGGGACTTTCTTTCATTCCATCCTCAAGCCATTTTTGGATTACTCCAAGCTGACAAGAAGATGCCATTACAGTAAGATATTTTATAGGAAGGTTGGAATCATTTATATTTTTATTAGATTCAGCATTTTCTAATATAAAGTTTTCTATGCTAGACTTTAATTTAAGCTGAAAGCTCAAATCTCCATTTGGCCCAAGTATAACTTTCATAAATTCAGAGTTATCACTTATATATTCATATAATTTAGTTAAAAAAGGGATTATATTATTTGGATTAGCAATGGGAATAAAGTTTCCATGATAAGTTTTTCTAATTCCTTGTTTTAAAAGTTCTATTTCTTCCAACATACTATTTTCACTTTGTTCTAATAAATCATATTTATCTTTATAATGAAGATAAAAAGTAGCTCTGTTTATGAATGCTTTTTCAGTTATATCTTTAACTGTTATTTTATCAAATCCTTTTTCTTTCATTAATTGTGTTAATGCACTTTGTATAAGTTTTCTAGTCTTAATTATTCTTTTATCTAAATTTTTATTCATAAAAATCTCCTTATAATTGACACTTTTAATAAATGTGTTTAGTAATAAACACATTTGAAAATTTTAATTATTGTTATATATTATGAGTTTATTATAATAATAATATAAAGAATAATCAACACGATGTCTATTAATGAGAGAGGAGTATGACATGAAAATAGTTGAGGTTAAAAATATTTCTAAAAAGATATCTAAAGCTACTATATTAAATGATTTAAGTTTAGATATAGATGAAGGAGAAATTGTTGGTCTAATAGGGCCTTCAGGAGCAGGTAAAACAACATTTGTTAAATCAATAATAGGTATGGAAAAGATAGATAAGGGATCTATAAAAGTATTTGGAAAAGATATACCTAATATTGATATTCTTCAAGAAATAGGTTATATGGCACAATCAGATGCATTATATGAAGACTTAACAGCAAAAGAAAATCTAGAGTTTTTCGGGCAAATATTTAAATTAAACAAGTCTCAAATAAAAGAAAGAATAAATTATACATCTAAGCTTGTAAATATAGAAAATAGTCTTTCTAAAAAGGTAAAAAACTATTCTGGAGGTATGAAAAGAAGATTATCTTTAGCTATATCTTTAATACAAGATCCTAAACTTCTTATACTAGATGAACCTACAGTAGGAATAGACCCAAAATTAAGATTTGACATATGGAATGAGCTTCATAGCTTAAAAAATACAGGCAAATCTATAATAGTGACAACTCATGTTATGGATGAGGCAGTAAAGTGCGATAGATTAGCGTTAATAAGAGATGGAAAAATAATAGCTACAGGAACACCTTCACAGTTAACTAAAGATTTTGAAGTTAATACTATAGAAGATATATTTTTAAAATTAGGAAGTGACGTAAAATGAGAATAAAAGCCTTAGCAAGAAGAATTATAAAACAAACTATACATGACAAAAGAACTCTAGCACTTATGATGATAGCACCTCTTGTAGTTATGTCTTTAGTTTACTTCTTATTTAACTCTAGTGAAGAGGTTACATTAAATGTAGGCGTTTATAATACTAGTGAAGCATTTAATGATAATTTAAAAGATACTGATTTGAATATCGAAAAGTATTCAAATAAAGATAATATAGAGGACAAAATAAAAAATGATAATTTAAGTGCATTTATATACATGGATAACAACGACTTAAATGTAACTTATGAAAATAGTGCTCCACAAGATACTAAACAAATTGAAGCAAAGATAAATGCTACATTAGCAAAAGATGAAATGATGAATTTAAATAAAGCTATACAACAAACCAATATGCTAGGAAATAATATAGATAATAATAAAATATCGATAAATAGTAGCTATGTGTATGGAGATAAAGATTTAACTTTCTTTGATACTTTAAACCCTATGTTAATTGGATTTTTCGTATTTTTCTTTGTATTCTTAGTATCAGGGATATCACTTTTAAAAGAAAGAACTACAGGTACTTTAGATAAACTATTATCAACACCAATAAAAAGAAGTGAAATAGTAATAGGTTATTTATTAGGATATGGTCTGTTTTCAGTAATACAAACTATAGTATTAGTATTGTTTTCTATATATGTATTAGATATAAAAATAGTAGGAGATGTATTTTTAGTAATAGGCATAAATATACTAATAGCTTTAGTTGCCTTATCTTTAGGAATATTATTATCTACATTTGCAAATTCAGAATTTCAAATGATGCAATTTATACCTATAGTAATAGTTCCTCAAATATTTTTCACAGGAATTATACCTATAGATTCAATGGCTAGTTGGTTACAGGCCTTAGGTAAAATAACACCTCTATATTATGGAGCTAATGCGCTTAACAATGTTATTTTAAAAGGATATTCTATAAGTGATATATCTGGGGAGTTAAGTGTATTATTATTATTTGCTTTAGTACTATCAATTTTAAATATATTTGTCTTAAAAAGATATAGAAAAATATAAAATAAGAAGTGAACAAGTGAGTATATTGATATAATCACTTGTTCACTTCTTATTTTAATTTTAAAATCATTTCGCACATTTGAATCTTCTCACTTCAACTAAAAAACCAAATTTTTACAAAAAAATTCTTTTATAGGTTATAATGTTACAGGGATAAATTACAGGGTTTATATTTGTAAGGGAGTGAATTATATTGAAAAGAAAGCTGATTTTAATATGTGATGACCAAGAATCAATACATGAAACAGTAGGAGAATATTTAAAATTAGAAGGTATGGAATATATATCTGCATATGATGGATTAGATGGATTATATAAAGCTAAAGAATACAATCCAGACTTAATACTTCTTGATATAATGATGCCAAAAATGTTTGGGACTGATTTATGTAAAGGAATAAGAAAGATAAGTGATGTACCTATTATTATGCTTACCGCTAAAGGAGAAACTATTGATAAAATAATAGGTTTAGAAATAGGTGCTGATGATTACATAACAAAACCATTTTCACCTAAAGAAGTAGTTACTAGAATTAAGACAGTATTAAGAAGAATGGGAAGTAGTAATAAAAGAAAAAGCAATACCTTAGAAATAAAAAATTTAAAAATAGATATTGATGCACATGAAGTATTTATAAATAATGAACAAATAAGTATTACTCCAAAAGAAATGAAATTATTATATATGCTGGCTAGTAACAAAGGTAAAACTTTAACTAGAGAGTATTTACTATCAGAAATATGGGGATATGATTACTTTGGAGATACAAGGGTTGTAGATACTCAACTAAAAAGACTTAGAAAAAAGGTAAGCAGTTTTGATTTAGATTGGGAAATTAAAGCCGTATATGGTGTTGGATATAAGTTTGAGGTATTGTAATGAATAAGTCGTTATTTAAGAAAATACTAAAAACCATTGGGATTTCAAGTATAGTTTCTATAATCATAACTGTACTATTTTTTAGTTTCATAATAAAAGAATATGTTTTAAGTATTGAATTAAGTCAAATAAAGCAAAAAATAGATAATACTATTTCAAAATATGACTTAGGGAATAATAAGTTAGGAGAAAGGCTTAAAATTTCTTTAGGAAAAGGTGTATTAATAAAAGGATATGATAGTGAAGGTAATAATACTTTTAGATATTACACAGTAGACAATCTTAAAATTAAAGTAAATTATGAACAGACTAATAAATCACTAGATTCATATTCACAACAAATCCTAAAAGGCAAAAAAATATATGGAATAGAAAATGTTGAAGGAATAAATGGAAAGTCTATAGTAATAGGGGAGCCTATTATAGAAAATAAAAAGGTTTCAAGTGCTATATTAATAGTTAAACCAGTTAAAGAATTTGATAAGATATTACTTGGTTTTTATGTAGTATTAGTATTTAGTTTAATTATTGTACTTTTATCAACATCAATACCTATTTATATAGTAACTAAAAAACTATTTAAACCTTTAGAGGATATGACAAAAGCAACTATAAAAATGTCTAAAGGAGATTTTTCAACAAAAATAGAAGAAAATCAAAATG
Source organism: Paraclostridium bifermentans (assembly GCF_964259345.1). GTDB lineage: Bacteria > Bacillota > Clostridia > Peptostreptococcales > Peptostreptococcaceae > Paraclostridium > Paraclostridium bifermentans_B. Next base: position 26,932 of record NZ_CAXVJR010000001.1, on the reverse strand, counting down.
ATGAAGTTGGAGAACTAGCAAAAGCATTCAATTATTTATCTTCTAAATTAGAACAAAATGAAGAAGAAGCAAAAAAACTAGAACAAATGAGAAAAGACTATGTAGCAAATGTATCTCATGAATTAAAGACTCCTATTACTTCTATTAGAGCTGTAGCAGAAATTTTAAATGATGAAGAAATAGAAGACGCTTTAGATAAGAAAAAATACTATAGTATGATACTTAGAGAGTCAATTAGAATGCAAATTTTGATAAAAGATATATTAGAACTATCTAGTTTGCAATCTTCAAATTTACCGATAGAAAAAGAAATTGTAAATTTATACAATTTAATTCAAGATGTATATTTGAAATTTGAAGTTATTGCTCAAGATCTAGATATAGAATTTAACATACCTAAAAGCGATTTAAAATCTATAGATGTATTTACAAATTACAATAGAATAGTACAAGTAATGATTATATTACTAGACAATGCCTTTAAATTTACAGGGGAAGAAGGACGAATTTATATAGATGTAGAAGATAATAATGAATTTATAAATATAGTAATAAGTGATACAGGTATAGGTATAGATAAAGAAGATTTACCTTTTGTATTTGATAGATTTTACAAAGTTGATAAATCTAGAAAGTCTAATGGAACAGGTATAGGACTGTCTATAGCATCAGAAATAATAGCTCATTTAAATGAAACTATATGTGTAGAATCAGAAATAGGACTAGGATCTAAATTTATATTTACAATTCACTATAATTAATAAAAATTTAAAATGTACCAAATTTGACTATGTTTTGACACAAAAAAGACACAATCATACATTATACTAAAGAAGTAGTAAAAAACATAACAAAAGGGGGACATAATAATATGTGTAAAACTTGTAATTGTGGAGTAGAGTGTACTTGTAATAATCAAGGGACTTGTGAAGCTTGTAAAAAAGCTAGTTGTACTTGCGATGGAGCAGGAACTTGTGAAGCTTGTAACAAGTAATTTAAAATAAAAAAAGAGTATATACTTGTATATACTCTTTTTTAAGCAACAAAGCTATTATAAAAATAATTAATAAGTTTTAAAATTGTAAAATGGGTTAATTTATGGGGGATTATATAAATGAGACGAATAAAAAAGAGTATAGCATTGCTTTTAAGTTCAGTGTTGATTTTAGGACTTACAGCATGTAGTAAAAATGATAAAGAAGCTACAACTGAAAAGCCTAAACAAGAGGTTGCATCAAGTCATGACACTAATTCACATTATCCAGTGACTATAACTACTTACAACTATAAAAAGGAGCCTGTTGAAGTAACTTTTGAAAAAGCTCCAGAAAATGTTATAGCTGTATATCAAAATTCTATAGAAACAATGCTTGCACTAGGATTAGAAGACAAAATTAAATTAGCTTCTGGACTTGATCATGCTGTTAAAGATGAGTACAAAGAAGCTTTTGAAAAGATAAACTATTCAGAGCAGTTTACACCAGATAAAGAAACTGTAATAATGGAACAACCAGATTTAATATTGTCTTGGTGGTCTATATTTGATGATAAAAGATTAGGAGAAGTTGACTACTGGCATGAAAATAATGCTAACACATATATGTCATTAAATAGTGGAGCTGTTGAAAGTAAAACTATAGAAAATGAAACAACAGATATCTTAAACTTAGGAAAAATATTTAATGTTGAAGATAAGGCTGAAGCTATAGTTAATGAAATAAATAATAATATAGATAATGTTAAAAAGAAAGTTGAAGGCCAAGAAAAACAAACTGCTTTAATAATGGAGTATATGGACGGAAAAATATACACATATGGCGCTGATACATTAGGTGGAGATATGGTAACTAAACTAGGTGGTGAAGTTTCAAATCCTAAAGGTGGAAATATCAGTGAGGAAGATTTAATAAACTTAAATCCTGATTCTATATTTGTTGTATATATGGATAGAACTGATGAAAAAGTAGCTAAAGAAGAAGTTAATAAGGTATTAAATAATCCAGCACTTAAGAGTTTAAAAACTGTAAAAGACAATAGAGTAAATTCAATAGCATTAGGTGAAATGTATTGTAGTGGAGTTAGAACTATAGATGGTTTAAATACATTTATCGATGGATTATATCCTAATTTAGATAAGTAGGTAAGATATATGATAAGTCAAGCTAAAACATCTAAAGAAATTTTAAATAAATTCGAAGGAACACCTATATATATAGGTGTTTCTTTAGTGTTGATAGTACTGTTAATTTTATCTATTGGATTAGCGGTTACTATTGGTTCTGTAGATATAAGTGTAAGTGATGTATATAGTATTATTTTAAGCAAAATTTTTAAATTAAATATAGATACAACAACAATAAATCCAGCAGTAATTGACGTAGTAATGCTTATAAGACTTCCAAGAATTATATTAGCAGTTGCGGTTGGGATTGGGTTATCTGTTGTAGGAATAGTAATGCAATCAATTGTTAAAAATCCGTTAGCAGACCCATATGTCTTAGGGGTATCATCAGGAGCATCTTTAGGAGCTACACTAGCTATAATGCTAGGTATTGGAGCATCATTTGGAACTAATTCTGTGGGAGTAGCTGCATCTACAGGTGCTTTTTTAATATCTATACTAGTAGTTTTTATATCTAATATTGGAGGTAGAGCTAATTCTGTTAAATTGCTACTTGCAGGAATGGCACTAGGTTCAGTATGTAGTGCATTTTCAAGTTTTATAGTATATATTTCAAATGATGCACAAGGTATGCAACAAATAACATTTTGGCTTATGGGAAGTTTAGCAGGTGTAAAATGGGAACAAATTGTAATTATACTACCAATTATAATATTAGGATCTATATTCTTTTTTAGTCAATATAGAATATTAAACTTAATGTTATTAGGAGATGAAGTTGCAACAACATTAGGTACTGATTTACATAAATATAGACATATATACTTAGTAATTACATCACTTATGGTAGGATTACTAGTGTACTCTTCCGGAGTTATTGGATTTGTAGGTTTAATTATTCCTCATATAGTGAGAATGGTATTTGGAACAGATCACAAAAAACTAATTCCAATAGCAGCTATCCTAGGCGCAATATTTATAATATGGGCGGATGTATTATCTAGAAGTGTAATAAAAGGGACTGAAATACCTATAGGTATACTAATATCTATGATAGGAGCACCTTGCTTTGTCTGGCTTATGATTACTAAATCGTATGGTTTTGGAGGAAATAAATAATGAATTTATACACTGAAAACATTAATGTAAATATAGGGGATAAAGATATATTAAAAGGGATAGATATTAATGTATCTAATAAAGAATTCATAGGCGTAATAGGACCTAATGGAAGTGGAAAATCAACACTTCTAAAATGTATGTATAGAACTTTAAAGCCTTCAAGTGGAGTAGTTAAATTAGATGATATAAATATAGATAGTATGCCTATGAAAGAAACTGCAAAGAAAGTTGCTGTACTTTCTCAACACAATCATTATGATTTTGATTTTAAAGTAGAAGATATTGTTCTTATGGGAAGATCCCCTCATAAAAAACTTATGGAAAGAGATTCTAAAAAAGATTATGAAATAGTAAATGAATCATTGGAAAAAGTAGGAATGTTAGATTTTAAAAATAGAAGTTTTAATACTTTATCAGGGGGAGAACAACAACGTATAATATTAGCTAGAGCATTAGCTCAACAAACAGACTGTTTAATATTAGATGAGCCAACAAATCATTTAGATATAAAATATCAGTTGCAATTAATGAGTTTAGTAAAAGGGCTCAATATAGAGGTAATAGCAGCTATACATGACTTAAATATAGCTTTAATGTATTGCGATAAGATATATGTTTTAAAAGATGGCAAAATATTAGGTTATGGAACTCCAAATGAAATCTTAACTGAAAAATTAATAAATGAAGTATATGAAGTTGATTGTAGTTTAATAAAAGATGAAAATGAAAATACAATAAATATATGCTATAAGCATTATTAATAACAAATTTAATAATATAAGTTAATTTATAATAACTTATAAACAAGCAAAAAGTGAGCATAATTATGCTCACTTTTTTATTCAAAAATATCTAAATCTAATTTTTTAGATATCTGTTGTAATATTCTAACTCCAGCTACGCTATTACCCATAGAGTCAAGTGATGGACCAAATACTCCTATCCCCATTTTATTAGGAACAGAAGCTAAAATACCTCCACCAACGCCTGACTTAGCAGGTATACCTATATGAACGGCAAACCTTCCGGATTCATCATATACACCACAAGTAACCATTAATGATTTAACAATTGTACAAATATCCATAGGTATTAGTCTTTCATTATTCCAAGGACAAACTCCTTTATTAGCTAAAACAGAACCTATTCTAGCTAAATCTAATGCACTAACAGACATAGAGCATTGTCTAAAATAACAATCTAGGACATCATCAACATCACCGTCAATTAAGTTATTAGCTTTCATATGATAAGCTAAAGATCTATTTATATCTCCAGTTCTTTTTTCTGATAAGTAAATATCTTCAATTACTTCTATATTGGGATTATTAGCTAACTTTCTAGTAAACTCTAATATTCTTTGTATTTTCTCATCACTGTTTTTTCCTTTTACTAATGAGTTAGTAACTATTGCACCAGCATTTATAAAAGGGTTTGAAGGTACAGATTTATTATTTATCTCCATATTTAGTATAGAGTTAAAAGCAAAACCACTAGGCTCTGATCCAACTTTGCTAGATACATACTCTGGAGAATTATCCAACATTGCCATTATAAGTGTAATAACTTTAGAAGTACTTTCTATTGCAAATGTATTTTTATAATCACCTGCAAAATACTCTTTATAATTACCATCTCTTAAATCAACAACTGCTACACCTAATTGGTTTTCATCTACATTGGCAAGTGCAGGTATATACGTTGCAACATGACCATCTTTTATGTATTTTTTATTATCTTCAACTAGGTTTTTAAGTAAATCAAACATTAAACTCGCTTCCTTTTTTATGAAATTTGTATAATATGTAATTACCCAAAAATACCAAATAAAAACGTTTCTAAAAAGTAACAACTTTCGAGTGCATTCATATTATAAATTGTAACTATGTTTTTATTAAAGTTACAATGGTGATAGTATGATTAAAAAGTATATAAAACTAGCTATAAATGAATTTAAAGAGTTTTTTAATGACTTAGGCATAGTTTGTAAATATTTAATAGTATTAGGAATTATTTCATTTGCAGTTGTATGTATATCTATATTTCATCCACAGTTAGATGCAACAGGAAACTTAGTTACAATAAGAACTGCATTTTCTTCTATTGCAGGTTATATACTAGAAAAGTCTACAAAAACTTGCAGTTCAAATCCAAAACTATTAAAAAATAAAATTTTACTAGTAGGAACTTTTTCTATAGTTGCATTAATTGTAATTATTGGAGCATATATTATAGATATAGATGTTAATAATCCATCACTTATATTAATTAAAAATTTACTTTTTTCATCTATAGGATTTTTAACTAGCGCAAGCAAAGATTTTAAAAGTAAAGATTTATAGATACATTTTAGGTCTATCATATAAATTATGGTAGACCTATTTTATCTTAGATTAGGAGTTATTGGGGGGATTTTTTTGAAATCATTAAGCATCTGTATGATAGTTAAAAATGAAGAAAGCAATATTGATAGATGTTTAAATAGTATAAAAGATATTGCAGATGAAATAGTGATAGTTGATACAGGGTCAACGGATAATACCATTGATATATGTAAGTCTTATAATGCGAAAATAATAAATAAATTGTGGAATAATGATTTTAGTGAAGCTAGAAACATATCTTTAGATTATGCAACAAAAGATTATATATTATTTTTAGATGCAGATGAAGAAATACCTAAAGAAGATATTAATAAGATAAAAAGCTTATTAAACAATAAAACTTTAGCTGAAGGATACTTCTTAAGATTAGTAAATATAATCAACGAAAATAGTGTTGGAGATTATGTTGTATTTAGATTATTTAAAAATAATCCTAAGTATAGATTTACAGGAAAAATACATGAACAAATAGCTAATTCTATACAACAACTTAATAACAAAAAGTGTATTGAAACTTTAGATTTAAGAATTTTTCACTATGGATATGATCCAAATACTGTAGATATTCAAAAAAAGTATAAGAGAAATATAAATATATTAAACACTTATAAAGAAGAAGAGAAAGATGCTTATTATTACTATGTCTTAGGAAATGAATACTCAAGAATAACTGATTATGAAAAATCTATATACTATTATGAAAAAGCTATCAAAAAACTAGATATGAAGTATAACTATATATTTTATCCATATTTAATATTAAATACTGTAAAAGCTTATTCAAACACTAAACAATTCTATAAAGAATTAAAATTTATAGATAGTATAAAGTCAACAACACCTGATTTTAAAGATTTATACTTTATGGAATGTCTAGCTTATATAGAGTGTGGAAAGGTTACAAAGGCATTAGAGTCATTAGAAAATTATATAAAATGTCCTATAAATAAAATATATGAATATCCTAATAATAGATTCGAAAATGTATACGATATAAATGAAATGAAAGAAAGGCTTTTAAGTGCTAGTACAGGTCAAAATGATAGCTTACTAAGTGGGTTAATGATAATAAATGAATGTGAACATAAAAATAAAAATGACCTAGTAGAAAGTATAAAAAGTTATAATGAAATAGTATCTAATTTTGTTATAGTAACTAATAATAAGGATTTAAATATAGAAGAATTAAAAAATATAGGAGTTCAAATAATATATTCTAAAGATGAAAGTAAATGTTTTAAAATTGGATTAAAAGAGTGCAGAGGTAAGTATATAGTATTGGTTAATCCTGGGGAAATTTGTTCCAATAAAAGTCAAAAACAAATAATAGATTTATTGAGAAAAACAAATATAGAAAGCTTTAGTTTCAATATGTTGAGTGTATTAAATAATACTTATAAAAAAGAAATTAAAATTATAAAGAAGAAAAATATAAACTCTTTAGAGAGCCACTTAGAATCTTTAATAAAAAATAAAAAAGTATATGATAGTAATATATATATTCATGTTAAAATAAAGGATATTAAATAAAGTTTTACAAAAAAACATTGACAATAATAAATTTAAGAATTATTATCTAATTATAAATTAAATAATCTTCAGGGCAGGGTGAAATTCCCTACCGGCGGTATAGCCCGCGAGCCAAAATTGGCATGATTCGGTGAAACTCCGAAGCCGACAGTAAAGTCTGGATGAAAGAAGATAATATATAGGTATAATAGTAGCTTTATACTGCTATATTTATTTGGTTAATACGCTCTGGAATATAATATATTTCAGAGCTTTTTTAATTTAAATAGTATAAGTGTATTTAGTTTGTGTACATATAAGCCCTGGGTAATTTCACTCAGGGCTATTTATATTTTCTTTCATAATTAAGTTTTAGAAAGGAAGTTTTTATATGGATGAGTTTTATATGAAAAAAGCTTTAGAACTTGCAAAATGTGGGAAAGGAAGAGTCACTCCAAATCCAATGGTAGGAGCAGTTATTGTAAAAAACAACAAAATAATAGGTCAAGGTTACCATATGAAATATGGAGAAAATCATGCAGAAATAAATGCACTTTTAAGTTTAAATGAAAACCCTAAAGGAGCCACTATGTATGTAACGTTAGAGCCATGTTCACACTTTGGAAAAACTCCACCGTGTGTAGATAAAATTATAGAAAGTAAAATAAGTAAAGTAGTTATAGCATCAACTGATCCAAATCCACTTGTAAAAGGTCGTGGAGTTGAAAAGCTAAGGCAAGCAGGGATTAAGGTAGTTACTGGAGTTTTGGATAAAGAAAATAGAAAATTAAATGAAGTTTTTATGAAATATATAATAAAAAAAGAACCATTTGTAGTTATGAAAGTAGCTATGAGTTTAGATGGAAAAATAGCAACTAAAACAGGTGATTCTAAATGGATAAGTTGTGAGGAGTCTAGAAAAAATGTACATAAATTAAGAGATGAGGTTATGGGAATTTTAGTTGGAGTAAACACAGTTATAAAAGATGATCCTATGTTAACTTGTAGATTGGAAAATGGTAAAAATCCAATAAGAATATTGGTCGATACACATCTTAAAACACCAATAAGTTCAAAAGTTGTAACTACGGTAGATGTTGCTAGAACTATAATAGTAACAACTCAACAAGCTAATAAAGATGATGTAAATAAATTTAGAGATAAAGGTGTAGAAATAGTTATAGCTAATGTACGCGATAATAAAGTAGATTTAAAAGATATGTTAAGTAAATTAGGTAAGTTAAATATAGATAGTATTTTGTTAGAAGGAGGAGCTACTTTAAATTATTCTTTTATAAAAGATAACCTAGTAGATAAAATTCAAGTTTATGTAGCCCTGAAGTTAATAGGTGGTAAAAATGCTAAAACACCAATTGAAGGAGAAGGTATATCTAACATAAATGATTCTCTTAATATAAAAAATATGACCTATAAATTAGTAGGAGAAGATATTTTAATTGAAGGATATTTAAAAGAAAGGGAGGATTAAATGTTTACAGGAATAGTCGAGGAAATCGGTATTATAAAATCTATAAAAAAAGGAACTAAATCATCTGTACTTACTATTAAGGCAAGTACAGTTTTAGAAGACACAAAAATAGGAGATAGTATTTGTACTAATGGTGTATGTTTAACAGTAACCAATATTAGTTCAAATGGCTTTGATGCTGATGTGATGGCAGAAACTCTTAGAAAAAGCAATTTAGAAAATTTAAATATAGGTAGCAAAGTAAACTTAGAAAGAGCATTAAATCTTAAAACTCGTTTAGGAGGTCACTTAGTAAGTGGACATATAGATGGTATCGGAAAAATAACATCTATGACTAAAGAGGATAATGCTATATGGGTAAATATAAATACTTCACCAGAAATACTTAAATATATAGTTTACAAAGGATCAGTGGCAATAGATGGAATAAGTTTGACAGTAGCTTACATAGACGATAAAAGCTTTAAAGTATCTATAATACCCCATACCTTAGATAAAACAATACTTTCTAATAAGACAATAGGGGATACTGTAAACTTAGAATGTGATTTAATAGGAAAATATGTAGAAAAATTATTAGGGTTAAATAATTCTAGTAAAGAAAAGGAGTCTTCTATAAATGAAGATTTTCTAAAAGTAAATGGATTTTTCTAAAATAAAATCAATTATTGGAGGGATAAAAATGTTTAAATTTAATAGTATTGAAGAAGCAATAGAAGATATAAAGATAGGTAAAATTATTGTAGTAATAGATGATGAAGATAGAGAAAATGAAGGTGACTTATTAATGGCAGCAGAAAAAGTAACTCCAGAAGCTATAAACTTTATGGCTACTTATGGAAAAGGGCTTATATGTATGCCAATAGAAGCAGATACTTTAGATAGATTAGATATACCTCAAATGGTAACGAATAACACAGATAACCATGAAACTGCATTTACTGTGAGTATAGACCATATAGATACAACAACAGGTATATCAGCTTATGAAAGAGCTTTAACTATACAAAAAGTTATAGATAAAAACTCTAAACCACATGAATTTAGAAGACCAGGACACATATTCCCTCTTAAATCAAAGAGTGGTGGGGTATTGGTAAGAAATGGACATACTGAAGCGGCTGTTGATTTATCTAAACTAGCAGGATTAAAACCAGGTGGGGTTATATGCGAAATAATGAGTGATGATGGAACTATGGCAAGAACACCAGAATTGATAGAGTTTGCAAACTTACATAATCTTAAGATTATAACTATAAAAGACTTAGTTGAGTATAGGAAAAATAGTGAAAAACATATTGAAAGAGTTGTTGAAACTAAAATGCCAACTAAATATGGCGATTTTAAAATGTATGGATTTGTAAATAAGTTAAATGGAGAACATCATGTAGCTTTGGTTATGGGAGATATATCAGAGGATGAAGCTATTCTTACAAGAGTACATTCAGAGTGTTTAACAGGAGACGCTTTAGGGTCTAAAAGATGTGATTGTGGAGAACAATATGATGCTGCTATGAAAAAAATAGCTAAAGAAGGTAAAGGAATTCTTTTATATATGAGACAAGAGGGTAGAGGTATAGGGCTAATAAATAAGTTAAGAGTTTATGCACTTCAAGATCAAGGTCTAGATACAGTAGAAGCAAATATTAAACTAGGGTTTAAAGCTGATATGAGAGAGTATTTTATAGGAGCACAAATTCTTAGAGACTTAGGAGCTAAAAAATTAAGACTTATGACTAACAATCCAAGAAAAATAAACGATTTAAGTGAACATGGAATAGAAATTGTAGATCGAGTTCCTATTCAAATGAATCATAATGAAGTAAATGAATTTTATCTAAGAACTAAAAAAGAAAAGCTAGGACATTTATTAGCTTAATATAAAAATTGTGTGAATAAATTTTAAGGAGAGATTGATATGAGAATAATAGAAGGAAATTTAGTAGCAGAGGATATTAAAGTAGGGATAGTAGTAGGAAGATTTAATGAGTTTATAGTTTCAAAGTTATTAGGTGGAGCATTAGATGGATTAAAAAGACATGGTGTAAATGAAGATAATATAGAAGTTTCATGGGTTCCTGGAGCATTTGAAATACCTCTAGTGGCGAAGAAAATGGCTAAATCTAAAAAGTACGATGCAGTTATATGCCTAGGAGCTGTTATAAAAGGTTCTACACCTCATTTTGATTATGTATGTGCAGAAGCTTCTAAAGGAATTGCTTCAGTATCATTAAATGAAGAGATTCCAGTTATCTTTGGAGTATTAACTACTGACACAATAGAACAGGCTATAGAAAGAGCTGGAACTAAAGCTGGTAACAAAGGTTATGATGCAGCTGTTAGTGCTATAGAAATGGCTAATTTGCTTAAAAATTTTAATTAATAAATCACATAAAATAATAACACATTTAAATTACTAAATTATAAAGTGTATTAAAGCTTAAAAGGACGAATTATAAAGTGAAATTTATGATTCGTCCTTTTTACTGTTATTTAATTAATATAAAAAAATTTAAAAACATTGATATTAATATTAACATACGACCTAAATTATAGCTGCTTTTATTATATTTAGTTAAAATAACGCCAATTACTCCTATTATTCCAAAAACTATACTTGAGATTATTTGTAAGTGGAAATTACTTGGAAATGATGTATATGTTATAAATGTAATAAGTAATATGAATATAGTTACAGAAGTTATTCCAAATTTAGTTTTTATAAAGCTACCATTTTTATAAAATAACAATATAGAAAATAATAATAAAAATATAATTAATACAGTAAATATTATGCTAAGCAAATACATTCTATCTCCTCCTTTATATTATTATATAAATTAAATTGTTAAAAGCATAATTATACAAAAATTAAACCCTATATATTTATATACCTATAGTTACATAAAAACTTGTTTTATGATTAAGTTCAATTTTAGTAAATATTTTTTTACAGTATTTTTATTAAATTTAAAAAATAATAAAAAATACTACAAAATATTAATTTAACATTAAAAAAATAACTTTTTTAAAAAATAACTTAAATTTAAAAATAAATAGAAAATTCAGAAAAGTTATGCTACCATAATATAAATGAACTACTTTATAAATATATTAAGGGGGAATAGTTATGGTTTTAAGAAAAAGGTTGGCTATATTATTTGCAGTATCATCATTAAGCGTTGTAGCTTTATCTGGATGTACTTCGACAGGACCGGATGAATCAACAGGGGGACAATCACAAGGAGGTAAAGTGGGAGAACCTTATGCTGTACTAGCAAATCAAAATGCAAGAGCTGCTATAGGTATGGCTGTAGATAAAGAAACAATGTGTAACACAATATTAAATAATGGATCTGCACCTATAGATTATTTTACATCAGCAGGTCTTGGGGTTAACGATGATGGCAAAGAATATCAGGAAGTAGCTAATGTAAAAGGTTATTCTCATAACGATGAAGAAGCTAAAGCTATGTGGGAGAAAGCTAAAGAAGAAGTAGGATTTGATACAGTTGAATTAGAGTTATTAACTTTTGATAGTGATACTAGTAAAAGACAAGGTGAATTTATGCAAGCAGAACTTCAAGAGGCACTACCTGGTCTTACTATAAAAATAAAACAACAACCATTTAAACAAAAACTAGAATTAGAAGCTAAAGGAGAGTTTCACTTAGCTTATGCTGGTTGGGGAGCAGATTATCCAGACCCATTAACATTCTTAGAAACAATGGTTAGCAACGGACAATACTCTAGTAAAGTTGGCTATGGTAATACTGAGTATGATAAATTAATAGATGAAGCTAAAGCTACTCCAGATAAAAATGAAAGTTGGAAAAAGTATGGAGAAGCTGAAAATATAATGTTAAAAGACGGATACTTATCTCCTTTATTCCAAAAAGGAGTTGCATATCTTCAAAAAGATTTTGTTAAGGGAATAGTGGTGTCACCTACTATACAAGAAACTTATAAGTGGGCAGATGTAGATAAAGATGTTAAGGAAATAAATTTATCTAGTACATCAGATATACCAACACTTGATCCAAGTAAAGCTACAGATGCAGAGTCATTCTTTATAATGACAAATACAATGGAAGGTCTTGTTAGAATGGGTGAAGGAGATAAGGCACTACCAGCTATGGCTGAAAGCTGGGAGATATCAGAAGATGGCAAAACATGGACTTTCAAACTAAGACCTGGAGTAAAATGGTCAAATGGAGATAATGTAACTGCACATGATTTTGTATATTCATGGCATAGAACTTTAAATCCTGAAACAGCTTCAGAATATTCATACATAATGTATGATGTAGCTGGAGCAGAAGATTACAATACAGGAAAAACAGATAGTCCAGACAATGTAGGAGTAAAAGCATTAGATGATAATACACTACAAGTTGAACTTGTAAGACCTGTAACATATTTTGATAAATTAATGGCCTTCCCAGTATTCTTCCCTCAAAGTCAAAAAGTAGTTGAACAATTTGGAGAAGAATATGGAACAACTCACGATAAGATAGTTTATAATGGACCATTTACTATGAGTGAGTGGAAATTAGAAGATCAACACACTATGAGTAAAAATCCTACTTACTGGGAAGCTAATGTAGTTAAGTTAGACAAAATAAATACAAAAATAGTTAAAGATGGAAATGCAGCACTTAACTTATATGAAACTGGAGAAATAGATAAAACAGGATTAACTTCTGAAAATGTTGATAAGTACAAAGATTCCCCAGAGTTTAAAACTAGAAATGATGCATCAACATACTTCTTCTTAGTAAATGGAGGGAAAAAATAGTAAATAGAATTTAAAGGAAGTTTCTAATTTTAGAAACTTCCTTTTTTTAGAACTTGTTTTATAAAATATGAATATACTGTACAAATATATATTTAGGGGTGTAGAATTTATGATTTTCAAAAAAATATTGTCAAGCATAACTGTTATAAGCATGCTTAGTACAGGTTTTCTTGTTGGATGCTCTAAAGAAAAAGTTCGATTTGCTGATCCTAAGGTTGTTTTAAATAGTGAATGTGCAAGAAGTGCTATAGCTATGGCTATAGATAAACAAACATTTGTAGATGTTATTTTAAATAATGGATCTATACCTGTTAATTATTATGTTCCTAGGCATTTAGCAATAAACAAAGAAGGTATTGATTATAGAGATACAGTTAAAGATATGGGATATGTATATAATTTGGAGAAAGCAAAAGACTTATGGGAACAATCAAAAGATGAACTTGGATTTAAAGAAGTAACTCTAGAAGTAATTTTATCAGACACAGAGTTTAATAGAAAGTTAGGAGAATATTTAAAATCACAACTTGAACAGTTAGATGGATTAAATATTGAACTTAGACAAATGCCTGCAAAACAAAGAAGTGATTGTCTAGCTAAAGGAGAGTATGACATAGCTTTTAGTGGATGGGCACCAGATTATCCAGATCCATTAGCATATCTTGCTAACTTTTTAGAAGGTCAAACTTATGCTGTAGAAACACATTATAATAGCAAAGAGTACAATGATTTAGTTCAAGAAGGTAAAAAGGCAAAAGATACAGATAACAGTTTTGAGATATTTGCTGAAGCTGAAAATACACTTTTAAAGGATGTATATGTTATTCCTATGTATCAAAGAGCTTCAGCTTATTTACAAAAAGATTATGTGAAAAATATAATAGTATCAACTTATGGAACAAAATATCATTATAAATGGGCAGATGTTGATAAGGAAAATAAATCATTAAGAATGACTAGCTATTCAGACATAACAACACTAGATACTTGCAAGTTAGTAGATTTACTTTCAGGAGATATAGCAACTCATGTGTTTGAAGGTTTAACTAGAATAGGAGAAAATCAAGAGGTAACTCCAGGCATGGCAAAATCTTGGGATATTTCAGAAGATAAACTAACATGGACTTTTAACTTAAGAGAAGATGCCACTTGGTCAAATGGAGATAATGTAACTGCACATGATTTTGAATATGCTTGGAAGAAAATATTAACTCCATCAACTGCATATCAAAATGCAAGTGTATTTTATGATATAGTTGGAGCAGAAGATTTTAATATGGGCAAAGTAAAAGACTCTGATAGCGTAGGTATAAAAGCAATAGATGCTTATACTTTTGAAGTGAAGTTAAACAGACCAGTACCTTACTTTGATAAGTTAGTAAGTATGCAGATGTTTTCACCCCAAAATCAAAAATTTGTAGAATTAAAAGGAGAGGAATATGGCTATTCTATAGAAAATACCGTTTTTAATGGTCCTTTTGTGCTAAGTGATTGGAGGCTATCAGACCAATACTCTATGAGCAAAAATCCTAATTATTGGGATTCTAACTCGGTTAATCTTAAAGAAATAAATACTAAAATAACAAAAGATCCTCATACTGATTTGAATTTATACGAAACAGGAGAAATAGATAGAGTATTGTTATCCTCAGAAACTGTAGATAATTACAAAGATAGTCCAGAATTTAATACTAGTATGGATGCAGCTATAAACTTTTTAATATTGAATGTAGAACCAGATATAACTGAATAAGTTATAAACAGAACTCACTTATGTTAACTAATGTAAGTGAGTTTTATTTATTATAATACTTAAATATTATTATAATCCTATAGACATAATAACAATATACTACTTTAATAATAAATATAAAAATGTTAAACTTATATACAAGAATTACCTAAAGGAGAAATATTATGAAGAAATTAATGATAATAGAAGATTCTCAAGTCATAAGAGATGAACTTAAATCACTACTTTTAAGATATGGTTATGAAGTGACGGTTATTGAAAATTTTGAAAATGTATTTGAAGATGTAAAGAAGGAAAAGCCAAATCTTATATTACTAGATATAAACTTACCAGTTTATGATGGATTTCATATATGTAGAGAAATTAGAAAAAATTTAAACATTCCTATAATAATAGTAACTAGTAGAGATAGTGAAATAGATGAACTTATGAGTATGAATTTAGGGGCAGATGATTTTATAACTAAACCTTATAACACACAAATATTACTTGCACGTATAAGTGCAGTTCTTAAAAGAACATATTCTGATAATAAAAGTTCAGACATATTAACTTATAAAGATTTAAGTTTAGACTTATCACAGGGTATGATATCTGCATTTGATAATAACATTGAACTTAGCAAAAACGAGATAAAGATACTTGCATATCTTATGAAAAATAAAGAGAAAATAGTATCTAGAGATGAGTTGATGAATTATATGTGGAATTCAGATGTCTATATAGATGATAATACTTTATCAGTTAATATAACTAGAATAAGAAAAAAACTAGAAGAAATTAATTTAAAAGATTATATAGAGACTAGAAGAGGATTAGGTTATATAATGAAATGAAGCTATTAGATTACATAAAAGATAAAAGTCTATTTTTAACTGTAAATACTTTAATATTTCTATTTATATTATTTGGGTTAGTAGTCGCACAAGCAGGCTCACAACTAGTGTTTTTAATAATAATACTATGGTTTGGGCCTTTAATATCATTTATGATAGTAGATTTTATAAAGCAAAAAATTTACTTTGATGAAATATTATCTATTTGTGATAATTTAGATAAAAAGTATTTGTTATCAGAGGTTATAAATAAACCTAAATATACTCATGAAATGATTATATATGATTTATTAAAGGATACAAATAGATCTATGAGAGAGAATATAAATTATTACAAAACCATGCAAAATGATTACAAAGAATATATAGAAACTTGGGTACATGAAATAAAAACACCTATAGCATCTACAATGCTATTTATTGAAAATAATAGTGAAGTAGTTCCACCTCATATAAAGTCAGAAATACAAAAGATAGAAGACTATGTAGAACAAGTATTATATTATTCAAAGAGTAATGATGTAAATAAAGATTATATAATTAAAGAATTTAATTTAGAAAAAATAGTTAGAAAAGTAATTAGGAAAAATGCTCGTGACTGCATAAGTAAAAAAATTGCTATAGATATAAAAGATATAGATACAAATGTTTATAGTGATCCTAAATGGGTTGAGTTTATAATTAATCAAATATTTGTAAATGCTATAAAATATTCTAAAGAAAAGAATGCTTGTATCTCTATAGATACTAATATAAATAAACATAACATAACTCTAAGTATTTCTGATAATGGAGTTGGTATATGTGAAAAAGATGTATTTCGAGTCTTTGATAAAGGATTTACAGGAGAGAATGGAAGAAAATATTCTAAATCTACAGGAATAGGATTATATTTATGTAAAAATCTTTGTGAAAAATTAGGTCTGGGTATTACTCTTGAATCAAAAGAAAATAAAGGAACTACGGTTATTTTAGTATTTCCTTTATACAAAAGCATATTAAGGTAAATAAATGTAGGGTTGTGAAATTTCATAACTCTATTTTTATTTATTTTATTATAAGTTTTAGTTGATACTATAATAGCATTTGTTATATTATATATATAACAAGTATTATTGAATATAATATATAAGAGAGGTGATAAAGTTGATTTTAAATTTAGATTTTAATAGTGAGAAACCTATATATATACAAATGAGAGAAGAGATAATTAAATCTATTGCAAATGGAGAGTTAGAAATAAATGAATCTCTACCATCAGTAAGAGCAATGGCAGAAGAAATAGGGATAAATCTTCACACTGTCAGTAAAGCATATAACTTATTAAAAGATGAAGGATATATAAATATAGACAGAAGAAAAGGCGCTATAGTAAATGAACTTCCTATAGATAAAACAAAAGAAAACTTCGAGAATATTAAAGGTCAAATAGAACTATTAGTAGCGGAAAGTTATCTAAAAGGTATAAAAGAAGATGAGTTTATGGATTTATGTAAAAATTATTTTAATAATTATGAGGTGAAAAGATAATGGAAAATATGGTAGGAATTATGATTTTAGCACCGATTTTAATATTCACACACTTATTTATAGCTAATATACAGATGATAAGTTCAAAAAATTATTTCTATGGAGTATATGTAAAGAACTTGCAATTAGATGAAGGGGAGAAAAAGAGAATAGATAAAAGTTATAAAAAAAAGATAAATTATACATTTTTAGTATTATTAATTTTACCTATAATTTTATATAAATTTTCTAATGTAAATGAAGGTATATTAATTTCAATATCATTAATTATGTACAGTGTATTAAGTTTTTATTATTTAAAAGATAGTTTTCAAGAATCAAAGGTTTTAAAAAGCCAATTTTTAATTAAAGAACCAGAAGGAGAAGTACCTGTTAAGCAAAGTGGAAAAATATCAGTAGACACTGAATTTATGAAAGGAAAGCTTAAGTTAAAAAGAAAGTTTAAGATATTATTTGGAATTTGTTTAGGACTTTCTATTATTTCATTTTTATATACGGCTTTAAATTATAATAATTTGCCAGACATGATACCTACTCATTATGGAGCAAGTGGCAAACCTGATGCATTTGGACCTAAGAATTTTGTAAATGCGTTTTTAATAAATATAATAGATTTAGCTTTAGTAATAATATTTTCATGTACTGGTATAGCTACAGTAAGCTATAGAATTCAGTTAGATACTACAGACTTAGAAAACAATCGAAAAAAAGCTTTGAAATACTTAGATAAAATAGGTTATTCATTTTGGATTATGACTTTAACTATACAAATAGGAACAACATTAATACCGATATATTCTATTAATGGGTGGAACATACCAAATTATTCATTTTTAGTTATTACAATAGCTCCAATATTTATATCTGTATATTTAATATATTCATATATAATGCTATCAACAACAAAATCGAAGGTTAAAGATTTATATACACCTGAAAGTGATGATGAAAAATGGATATATGGATTTATATACTACAACAAAGAGGACCCATCATTTATGGTAGATAAAAGGCTGGGAGCAGGTTGGACATTTAATATGGCTCATAAAACTTCTAAGCTAATATTAGGGATAACAATATTTATTTTAGTATTCAGTTTAATAGCACCATTATTTGCATAAATTAATAATAAGAAATTCAGAAATCATAATTTCTTTAAGCATAAAAAAGGAACTAATTTAAGAGTTGTATATAACTTAAATTAGTTCCTTTTTATATCTATTTTGTATTGTTATTCATATTTAAATCTACTTTAATAAGCTTTTTATTTTTAACTAAATAAGTTTCATCAGATTCAGCTGCTATATCCTTATTATGAGTAACCATAATAACTGTTTTATTTTCTTTTTCAACAATGTCTTTAAATAAGGATATTATTTCATTAGAGGTATTTTCATCTAAGTTACCAGTAGGTTCATCTGCTATTATCAAGTCACAATCGCAACAAAGTGCACGTGCAATTGCAACTCTTTGTTGTTGTCCTCCACTTAAAGTAAGTGTCTTTTGCATTCCTTGTTCTTTACTTATTCCAACTCTTTCTAGCATATCTATTGCAAATTGTTTATTATCATTAGTTTTTATACCTTTAATGCTCATAGCAGAAGTTATATTTTCAATTGCACTCATATAATTTAATAAATTATATCCTTGAAATATTATAGATACATACCTATTTCTATATTTTTCAAGAGATATACTTTTTAAACTTTTCCCTTTATATTTTATTTCACCACTTGTTGGAGAGTCTAAACCGCAAGCTAAAGATATAAAAGTAGTTTTTCCTGAGCCAGATTGCCCTATAATCGTATAAAACTTACCGCTTTCAAAATCTATACTTATATCATCTAAAATATTCGTATTTGAGTTGTATGAGTAATCTATATTTTTAAAAGTTAATATACTTTCCATAATAACCTCCTAGTTATGTTTGCTTAATATATTTTTTGGATTTAATCTCATTATAAATGAGGCAGGTATTATAGTTGCTATCATAGCGACTACAATTGAGTATAAAGACATTTTAGCAAAGTCAGATGAACTAACTTGTATGTCTAAATCATCTATAGGGTCTATTTCGTTAAGCTGCTTATTTGTATTCATAAAGCCACCTTTTCCGCCACCCATAGGGCCTCCTCTATTAGCACCTGGTTGATCCATTGATTGTTCAGATTGAACTGAAATTTCATTTTGAATAAGTTTGTTACCAACTATATTACTTATAGGATTTCCAAATAGTGTAGATGCACCTAAAGCAATTGTTAAAATGATTAATATTTCAGCTAGTAATTGACCAATTATTTTAAATTTCTTTTCACCTAGAGCCATTAATATTCCCATCTCATGCATTCTATCTTTTATAGATAACATTGTAATAAGCGTAAGTATAGCTGCACCAAATATAGTTACTATGATTAATGTTGTTTTAGAAAAAGAAGCTACATTTTCAATTGGTCCCATCATAGATTCGTAAGCTCTATCACCAGCATCTAACTTAAATTGGTCAAAGTCTATATTTTTATTATTTTGAGATTCCTCTATGAAAGAATCAACATTTAAAGGATCATTTATATAAAATGTTATTGAGTCTACTGCATTTTTATAATCATCACCTTTTAATTCATTTGCTAATGTATATGGAGCATAAATGCTATTATAAGGTAACATAGATGTAAATCTATAAGCATTATCATCTATTTCGCTATTATCTTTAAATATACCTATAATTTCAGCTTCTACAGATGTGTCTTCATCTTCAGTTGAGCTTAATGTTATTTTATCTCCAACTTCTAAATCATTTTGATCAGCAAAAGTAGATTCTATTAATACTACATTCTTATTTAAATCGTCTTCAGTGAAATCTCTTCCAGATTGAAGTGAAATAGTTTGAGATTCTATTTTATCACTAACATTGAAATCATTTAATCCATAAATTGTTACATCTCCATTGTTAGGCATTTTCATTGGAGCAAATTCATTGTCATTAGAATTTTCACTTTCATCGTCTGAACCTACTGCTGTTAAATTATTTAAGTTTGCAGAGGTATTACTATTAACAGCGTATTCAAGTACATAGTCTGAATCTTTAAGTTCATTTATATATGTAAGTGGTACTGGTAACTTTGTTGGTTCAAATTTTTTAGGCTCTCCATTTTCAGATTTATTTTCTTCCATCATTTTTTCCATATCTTGACTCAATGTAACTTGAGCTCCTAGTTTTTGTCTAGCACTTATAGAAGCTAATTCTGTTGCAGACTGTATACTGAAACTAGTTAGTATTACTAAACATATAGTTAGTATTATAGAAAATGTTATTAAGGTTTTGCCTTTCCTTTCTTTTAAAGATTTAATTGCTCTAAATATAAAATTCATATATTTTCATCCTTTCCTCGTTCGTTTGATATAAAGATATAATCCTTACCTTAAAAAAATCTTAAATATTATTTTGAAATTTTAAACTAGTTCTATTTAAAATTTAAGTTTAATTAAAGGTAGTATGTTTATAATTAAGTTATTAAATAAATCGATAGGAGAAAATAAAATGAAAATTTTAGTTGTAGAAGATAACATAGTTTTAGCGGATACTATAAAAGAAGAACTTGAAAATAATACTAACTTTAATGTAGAAGTATACAATAATGGAGAAGAAGCTTTATATTATATAGAAAGAAATATTTATGATGTTATAATACTAGATATTATGTTGCCAGATTTAAGTGGTACTGAAATATTAAAGGTTTTAAGGAGTAAAAACATTAAAACTCCAGTAATAATGCTTACAGCTAAAGAAGAGTTAGATGACAAAGTAGGAGCTTTCTCTTTAGGAGCAAATGATTATATAACTAAACCCTTTTATATGGAAGAATTAATAGCTAGGGTTTATGCAATACTTAGAACTACTGGACATATATCTACGGAAAACATATTAGAGTTTAAAGGCTTGAAGATAAATTTAGACTCAAGAAAAGTATATATAGATAATTGCGAGATAGATCTATATAAAAAACAGTTTGATATATTAGAGTATTTTTTAGTAAATAAGGGACAAGTATTATTAAAAGAACAAATTTATGATAGAATATGGGGAATAGAAAGTGATATTCCGCTAGAAATAGTAGAAGTACATATTAGTGGTTTAAGAAAAAATTTAGCTTCTACTGGATATAATAAGTACATAAAAACAAAAAGAGGAATAGGTTATATATTTGATGATGAATAAAAATATATTAAAAAAAACTAGGAAAAATCTAATACTTCTAAATACTTTAGTAGTCGGCGTCATATTTATAATATTTACACTATTTATATATAAGTATTTTTATAATTTAACTTATCAAAAAGTTGATAAAGAATTGTATATGCAATATCAAAAAGTTGAGGACGATTTAAATAGAGAGGCTCCACCAAACTTCCAAAATAATATGGGTATGAGGATGATTACTAAAGGGAGTTTTGTATATGTATGGAGGGGAGATCAATTAGTAAAGTCTGAACCTAAAGAAATTGCAAATTATATAAAACCATATGAAAAAAGTAAAGATTTTAAAGAAGGTATTATTTCTTATGAGTATGAAGGATATAAGTTCAGAGAACTAAAGCAATCAAGTGGACCGTATACAATAGAAATAATAAAGATTGTAGATACAGAAGAAACTCTTTTGAGTCAATTAAAGTTTGTACTTATAACTTCAGCAATAATAGCACTGATAACAGTGTACTTTATAAGTAGATTCTTAACTCATAAGTCATTAGAGCCTATAGAAGAGTCTTGGAAAAACCAAGCATTATTTGTCCAAGATGCTTCCCATGAATTACGAACTCCACTTACTATAATATTTTCAAAGATAGAAAGTATTATAAAAAGACCTGAAAATAGTGTTGATGATGAAATGACCAATTTGATAATAGTTATGAAAGAGGTAAGGCGGCTTAGAAAATTAGTATCTGATTTATTAAAACTTACGAAAGAAGATGCAATAGTATCTGTAAATAAATCTAAATTCGATGTGTATTTTATGATAAATGAAATACTTGAACAATATGAAGATATATGTGAGTTGCAAAATAAAAAATTAAGTTTTAATAGTAATTTAAAAGACAATATGATTTATACTGACAAAGAAAAACTAAAACAAATATTTATAATATTTATAGACAATGCAATAAAATACACTAATGAACATGACTGCATAGATATAATTTTATCTGATGAAATATCAGGTTTAAGATTAGCCATAAAAGATACAGGTGTTGGAATAAAATCTGAAGAATTACCACTAATATTTAATAGATTTTATAGAGCAAGTTCACATAGAGAAACTAATAAAGAAGGATCAGGAATAGGTCTATCTATAGCAAATATGCTAATATCTAATTTAAATGGTAAAATAGAGGTTGATTCTGAATATAAAAAAGGTAGTACATTTACTCTATATATACCTAAAAAATAAATTAAAGAATTTTAAGGTTTATTTAAGGTTTAAGTACAAACTAAGTACTAATTAAAACTTAGGAGGTATATATATGAAATTTAAAAAAACAATAAGTGTAATATCTACAAGTTTATTAACTTTATCTATATTATCAACAGGTACAGTTAGTGCAAATAGTTTACCAGTAGAAGATTCTAACCCCAAAATAGAAAGAAATAAAACTTCAAGACGAGAATGTTTGAATAAATCTTTAGAAGAACTTAAAAATGAAGGTGTATTTACTCAAAAAGATATTGATAACATAAATAACTACTTAACAAAAATGAAATCTAAAAAAAATCAACATAATTATTGTAGAGGCAATAAAGAGTGTAAAAAAACAGGCGAACTAAAAAAATATAATAACGATAGACAAAAATCTTTAGTAGATAACTTAGTTAATGATAATATAATAACTAAAGACCAAGGAGATAAATTAAAAGAACGATTAGTAAAAATTTTTCAACAGACAAATAAATAGTTTTTAAATATTTATATAAATACCTAATAAGTGATTCTATTAACTGAATTGTCACCTATTGGGTATTTTTTAATTTACATAAAATTAGAAAAGATTACTAAACTGTAAGATTAGTTCCTTATTACTGTAAGGCTTTTTTTTAGAAAAATGTGTAAAATAAGATTATAATAAAAAATCAGGAGGAAGAAATGAAGAATA
Organism: Paraclostridium bifermentans; assembly: GCF_964259345.1. Taxonomy (GTDB): domain Bacteria; phylum Bacillota; class Clostridia; order Peptostreptococcales; family Peptostreptococcaceae; genus Paraclostridium; species Paraclostridium bifermentans_B. Next base: position 3,242 of record NZ_CAXVJR010000001.1, on the reverse strand, counting down.
TATTAAATGTAAAAAATATAGAAAAATATTATGGAAATAAAGATAATGTAACAAAAGCAATAGATAATATAAGCTTTAATGTAATTGAAGGAGAGTTTGTAGGGATAATGGGACCTAGTGGTAGCGGAAAAACTACATTGCTTAATTGTATATCAACAATAGATAATGTATCTAGTGGAAACATTATAATTAATGATCAAGATATAACAAGACTTAAGTCTAGAAACTTAGATAAGTTTAGACAAAATGAATTAGGGTTTATATTTCAAGATTTTAATTTATTAGATACTTTAACAGCTTATGAAAATATAGCTCTAGCACTTACTATAAAAGGTGAGAAACCTTCTTTAATAGATTCAAAAGTAAAAGAAGTTGCTAAGTATCTTGAAATAGAAAAAATACTTAATAAGTATCCATACCAAATATCTGGAGGTCAAAAGCAAAGAGTAGCTTCAGCTAGAGCTATAGTTACTAATCCATCATTAGTATTAGCAGATGAACCTACAGGTGCTCTTGATTCTAAATCTGCAAGATTATTACTTGAAAGATTTGAAAGTTTAAATACAGATTTAAAAACTACTATACTTATGGTAACACATGATGCTTTTACAGCAAGTTATGCTCATAGAATTTTATTTATAAAGGATGGAAAGATATTCAATGAATTAGTAAGAGGTAGTGATACTAGAAAAGAATTTTTTAATAGAATAATAGATGTAATCACCTTACTTGGAGGTGATGAGAATGTATTCTAAAATTGCTTTAGGAAATGTAAAAAAGAGTTTTAAAGATTATAGTATATATTTTCTAACCTTAACTCTTGCAGTAAGTATATTTTATAGTTTTAACTCTATAGAAAGTCAAAAAGCTATACTTGAAATGGACAAGTCAAATGTTGAATATATAGAAGCGTTAATTCAATTAGTAGGAGGCTTGTCAATATTTGTATCAGTTATATTAGGAAGTTTAATTTTATATGCGAATAATTTTTTAATAAAAAGACGTAAAAAAGAACTAGGTATTTATATGACACTAGGAATGAGTAAATATAAAATATCTAAAATATTAGTAATAGAAACATTAATAGTAGGACTAGCATCTTTAGTTAGTGGTCTTTTACTTGGATTACTATTAAGTCAAGGGTTATCATTATTTACAGCTAAGTTATTTGAAGTTGGAATGAATGAATATAAGTTTATAATTTCATCTGATGCTATATTTAAAACAGTATTATATTTTGGAATTATATTTTTATTAGTTATGATATTTAATACATTAATAATATCAAAGTATAAGATAATAGATATGTTAAATGCTAGTAAAAAAATAGAAAACATTAAGTTTAAAAATCCTATTATATATGTAATAACATTTATAATATGTATATTGTCTTTAGCTATTGCTTATTACCTTATAATAGATATAGGTCTTATGGCAATTGAAGATCCTAAGTTTGTAGTTTCAATAATACTAGGTATACTAGGAACAGTGTTATTTTTCTATAGCTTATCAGGTGCTTTTACATTTTTAATAACTAAAAATAAAAATATATATTTAAAAAATCTTAATATATTTATAGTTAAGCAAATCAATAGCAAGGTGAATACAAACTTCGTATCAATGTCAGTTATATGTTTAATGTTATTTTTAACAATAGGTATTTTATCTACTGGGCTTAGCTTAAAATCTGCTTTAGAATCAGGGCTTAAAGCTACTACTCCATTTGATGCAAGTGCTAGTATGTATATAGATGAAGATTCAAAAGTTCAAAGCATAGAAGAATCTTTAAACAAATTAGGATTTAAGTTTAATAAAAATGAAGATTATATAGCTTTTAATATATATGAATCTAAACTAGATATGAAAGATACTTTAAATAAAAATCTAAATAAATCAAATGAGAAATTAATATCTAAAATGTACAACACTTATGTTGATTTTATAAGCTTATCTGATTATAACAAAATAAGAAATTTAAACCACCAAGATGATATAAAGTTGTTAGGTAATGAGATTATATTAATGTCTAATAATAATCAAATGGTGAATATAGTTAATGACTTTTTAGAAGATAATTCAATTCTAAAGATAGATGACAAAGTGTATAATATAAAGAATCAGAAAGCAGTAGAAGAATCACTTACTACTACTGGTATGGCAAGCAATTTATTTACAGTTGTAGTACCAGATAATGCAGTCAAAGGACTAAAAGCTGTATCTAATAACTTAAATGTAAACTTTACGGGTAGTAAGGAAGAGAAAGAAAAATCGGAAGAAAGATTTAATAAAATATTTGATTCCTATATACCAGAAAAAGTTGATTTTGAAAAAGTTGGATTTGTATATGGAGTAACAAAAGCCGGAGTTTATGCTGAAAATAAAGGTGTAACTACAAGTATGCTATTTTTAGGTATATATTTAGGTATAGTATTTTTAATTTCAAGTATGGCTGTTTTATCATTACAACAATTATCTGAAGCTAGTGATAGCATCGATAGATATAAATCACTAAAAAGAATTGGTGCAAATGATAAGATGATAAATAGAACAATATTTATTCAGACTTTAATATACTTTACACTTCCTATAGGACTTGCTTTAATACATTCTATAGTTGGTATAAAAATAATAAATGATTTTGTTACTATGTTTAATAAGCCTAATATTTCATCTTCATCAATAATGACAGCTATATTATTCTTAATAATATATGCAGGATATTTCTTTGCAACATATACAGGATATAAAAATATAATAAAAAATTCATAGATATTTAATAAAAAAATAAATTAAAATAGCACTAGTGTTATATTAATGTAAAATTTAATAATTTACAAAATAACCCTCATAAGCATAAAGCTATCGCTTAAATGTTAATGGGGGTTACATTTTATTTTAATTTAAATTTGAACATTCATATTTCTTGTATAAAAATAGTAAATTTCCACAGATCAATTCTATACTCACTTATTTTGTATACATTATTATAAATTTCAAAAAATTTAAAAGCTATTGATAATCAAATAAATTTTATTTAAAAATAGGAACGTTTAATTAAAATTTTAATAAAATAATATAGAAAGTCGATATTTCATAGAAGGAGGTCTATATATGAGTAAATTTATAAGAGAATTAGTCGAATATACAGGCATAGACTCATATACACATAATGTATGTAGCTTTCAAGATACTACTAATTTTAAGCAAACAAGTATAGATTTTCAGCTTTGTGTACCTAATCC